>NZ_CP028137.1:0-1453252 GCF_004011135.1 Rathayibacter festucae DSM 15932
CAGGTTCATGTCGAGCAGGATCAGCGCGATCGCGGGATCGGCGCGCAGGGCCCGGATCGCCTCGGCCCCGCTGCCGGCGACGGCCGCGACCTCGAAGCCCTCGACGCGGCGGACGTAGTCGGCGTGCGCGCTCGCGGTCAGCGGCTCGTCCTCGACGACGAGGACGCGGATCGGCGCGGCGGTCGCGGGCGTGCTCATCGCGTCGCCCCGCCGGGTCCCGCAGCGGCAGCTGCACCGTGAACACCGCGCCGACGTGCCGGGTGACCTCGATGCTCCCGCCGAGCCGCTGCACCACCTGCTGCACCAGCGCGAGGCCGATGCCGCGGCCGAACGCATCGGACTCCTTCGTCGAGTAGCCGCGGGCGAAGACGTCGGCCGCCTCGGCGACGCCGGGTCCGCTGTCGGAGACCTGCAGCACCAGCTCGGCGCCCTCGGCTCCCGACGCCTCGGCCAGGCCGAGGTAGACCTCGACCACGGCTCGCGGTCGGCGGCGGAGGAGGCGGCCGCGTCGAGCGCGTTGTCGATCAGGTTGCCGAGCACGGTCACCAGGTCGCCGGGCTCGAAGCCCTGCGCGCCGGCTCGAGTGCGTCTCGAGGTGCAGTTCGACCCCGCGCTCGCGGGCCTGAGCGGCCTTGCCGAGCAGCAGCGCGGCGATCACCGGCTCCTGCACCGAGCCGAGCACCCGGTCCGCGAGCCGCTGGCTGAGGTTCAGCTCGCCGGCCGCGAAGGCGAGCGCCTCCTCCGGCCGGCCGAGCTCGATCAGCGAGGCGATGGTGTGCAGGCGGTTGGAGAACTCGTGGGTCTGCGAGCGCAGCGCGTCCGAGAGTGTGCGCATCGACTCCAGCTCGCCGGACACTCGCTGCAGCTCGGTGCGGTCGCGGAGCGTCGTGACGGTGCCGAGCGGCCGGGCACCGGGGGAGGCGGCCGGTCGCTCGTTGACCACCAGGATCCGCTCGTGCGCGACGACCAGGCGGTCGGCGACCGGCTCGTCGGCGAGCAGCACCGCGCGCAGGGCGTCGGGGAGGTCGAGCTCGGCGACGGGAAACCGGGATCGACACGCCTCGAGCCCGAGCAGCTCGAGCGCGTGGTCGTTCGCGAGCACCAGCCGCCCGCGGTCGTCGACGAGGAGCAGCCCCTCGCGCACCGAGTGCAGCACCGACTCGTAGTAGGCGAAGACCTGGCTCATCTGCTCGGGCCCCCGGCCGCCCGTGACCCGGCGGAGGTAGCGGGCGAGCAGCCAGGAGCCGATGCCGCCGAGCGCCACCGCGCGAGCACGCCTCCCGCGACGACCTGCAGGCGGGGGAGGAAGGAGGCGTCCACGCGGCTGAGGGTCACGCCCGCCGAGACCAGCGCGACGACGGTGCCGTCGGCGCTCTCGATCGGGGCGACGGCGCGCACCGAGGGCCGAGGGTGCCGGTGTAGGTCTCGGTGAAGGTGCGGCCCTCGAGCGCAGGCGCGATGGTGGCCGATGAACGGCAGGCCGATCTGCGCGCGGTCGCGGTGGGTGTAGCGGGTGCGGTCGGGGTTCATGATCGTGAGGAAGTCGACGCCGGTGTCGGCCATGATCTCCTCCGCGTAGGGCTGGAGCGAGGCGGACGGGTCCGCGCCCTGCGCCGCGTCGAGGACGAACGGGTTGTCGGCGACGGTGCGCGCGACCACGAGGCTCCGCTGGGCCGCGTCGTCGCCGGCGCGCCCGCGGGCGTCGAACGCGAGGACCAGCACCGCCACCGCGCCGATCACGAGGATGCAGACCAGCTGCACCGCGAACAGCCGGGCGGCGATGCTGCCGCGGGGGCTCGCTCCGGGCATCCGACCTCCTCGTCCGCGACCTGGACCTCGATGTCCGTGAACAGCTCGATGTCCGTGAACAGTATGAACGCAACATCGGCCGGGCGACCCGCGGGGGTCAGCATCGTCTCACCCCTCCCAGCTCGATGAAGAGACAGGACACGCTCATGGCGAAGACGCCCGGCAGCCCGCCGACCGGCCCCGCACCGACAGGCTCAGCCCCGCGGTCACCCCGCGAAGACCCGCCGGCGGATCGACCGCAACCACTGGCTCTACATCGCCGTGATCATCGCGGTCGTCGCCGGCGTGATCGTCGGCCTGGTCGCCCCGCGTTCGCCGCGACGCTCGAGCCCGTCGGCAAGGCGTTCGTGGGACTGATCAAGATGATGATCGCGCCGATCATCTTCTGCACGATCGTGATCGGCATCGGCTCGATCGCCAAGGCCGCGACGGTCGGCAAGGTCGGCGGTCTCGCCCTCGGCTACTTCATCGTGATGTCGACCTTCGCGCTGGCCATCGGCCTGGTCGTCGGCAACATCCTGCACCCGGGTGAGGGCCTCGACATCTCGAGCGCCACCTACGACACCACGGACCTCAAGGCGGAGTCGACCAGCGACTTCATCCTCGGGATCATCCCGGTCTCGCTGTTCTCCTCGCTCGTGGACGGCAGCATCCTGCAGACGCTCTTCGTCGCCCTCCTGGTCGGCTTCGCACTGCAGAAGATGGGCGCCAAGGGCCAGCCGATCCTCGGCGCGATCAAGCAGCTCCAGGTGCTGGTCTTCCGCATCCTCTCGATGGTGCTCTGGGTCGCGCCGATCGGCGCATTCGGCGCGATCGCCGCGGTGGTCGGCAAGACCGGCTGGGGCGCGGTCGTCGCCCTCGCCACCCTGATGATCGGCTTCTACCTCACCTGCGCGATCTTCGTGGTCGTCATCCTCGGCCTGCTGCTGCGCCTGGTCACCGGCGTCAGCATCTTCTCGCTGATGAAGTACCTGGCCCGCGAGTACCTGCTCATCGTCGGCACCTCCTCCTCCGAGGCCGCTCTGCCCCGCTTGATCGCCAAGATGGAGCACCTGGGCGTCTCCAAGCCCGTCGTCGGCATCACCGTCCCGACCGGCTACTCCTTCAACCTCGACGGCACAGCGATCTACCTCACGATGGCCTCGCTCTTCATCGCCTCGGCGACCGGCGCCCCGATGTCGATCCCGGAGCAGATCGGGCTCCTGCTCTTCATGATGGTCGCCTCCAAGGGCGCCGCGGGCGTCACCGGCGCCGGCCTCGCCACGCTGGCCGGCGGCCTGCAGTCCTTCCGCCCCGACCTGGTCAACGGCGTCGGCGTCATCGTCGGCATCGACCGCTTCATGTCGGAGGCCCGCGCGGTCACCAACTTCACCGGCAACGCGGTCGCCACCCTCCTCGTCGGCACCTGGACCAAGCAGATCGACATGGTGCAGGTCCGCGAGGTGCTCGGTGGCCGCGCCCCCTTCGACGAGGCCACCCTCGGCGCGGACGAGCACGAGGCCCCGGCGTCCGGCACCTCGATCACCGAGGGCATCGCCTCCATCCAGGACTCGGACGAGGCCGAGCGCACCCGCGCGGAGCTGAGCGCGAAGCGCTAGGAGGAGCGCTGGGCGGCCGGGCGCCGCACAACATCAGCTGAGAAGGGTGGGCCTCCGCTGTCAGGGGAGGGACCCTCGTCTCAGCTGATGTTGTGCGGCCACATGCTGGTCGAGTAGCCGCGCAGCGGCGTATCGAGACCCACCGTCCTCAGCAGGGCGGTCTGCAGACTCGTTTCGCCGGCGGTGGTGGATCTCGATACGCCCGCTTCGCGGGCTACTCGATCAGCATGAAACGGGGCCCGCTGCGCGGGCTGCTCAGCATGACGGGGCAGGCCGCGCGATCAGCAGGTGGCGTCAGTGGCGGCGGACGCCCAGCAGTGGCAGGGTCACCGCGCAGAGGGGGCCGATCAGCAGGGCGAAGGCGAGGGTGCCGAGGCCGACGTCGCCGCCGAGGGCCCAGCCGATCAGGAGCACGATGAGCTCGACGCCGCCGCGGGCCGCCCAGATCGGCACGCCGAAGCGGTTGTGGAGTCCGGTCATCAGGCCGTCGCGCGGGCCGGCGCCGAGGCGGGCGCCGATGTAGATCCCGCTCGCGACGGCCAGCAGCACCAGGCCCCGGCGAACAGCAGCGCCTTCCCCCACCACTCGGCGGGGACGGCGAGCAGCTCGATCCCGACGCCGATCGTGGTGCCGACCACCAGCACGTTCAGCACCGTGCCGAGGCCGGGCCGCTGCCGCAGCGGGATCCACAGCAGCAGGACGAGCAGTCCGATCACGTTGGTGAGCAGTCCGATCCCCAGTCCGGTCTGGCGGGCGGCGCCGAGGGCGAAGACGGTCCACGGGTCCACGCCGATCGACGCGCGGATCATCATCGCGTCGGCGAAGCCGTAGAGCACGAGCCCGACCAGCAGCCGCGGCACGGGTCGCAGCCGCCACTGGCTCACCGGGGGAGCGGGGACGGCGAGGGGCGCGGTGATCGTCATGCCGAGAATCCCATCGCAGGAGTGGCCTTCTTCGCGCGGTCCAATCCGGCTATCTTGGACGCATGGCTGATGTCCACTTCGGCGTGCGCGCCCTGCAGACCCTCCTCGGCGACTGGCGCGAGCAGCGCGGCACCCGCCCGCGTACCTCGCCCTCGCCGACCGCATCCGCCTGCTCAGCATCGACGGCCGCATCCCGACGGACAGCCGGCTCCCCGCCGAGCGCGAGCTGTCGGCGCGGCTCGGCGTGAGCCGCACCACCGTGGCCGCTGCCTACCGCGAGCTGCGCGACAGCGGCTACCTCGTCAGCGTCCGCGGCTCCGGCAGCGCGACCCGCCTGCCCGGCGCCGCGGTGCACGCCGTGCCGACCCTCGCGCCCGACTTCGTCGACTTCACCAAGGCGGCGCTGCCCGCCGTGCCCGAGCTCGCCGAGGCCTACGCCCGCGCCGCGCGCCTCGCGCCGGAGTACTTCGAGGACGGCTCCTACGACACCGTCGGCCTGCCGCTGCTGCGCCGCGCGATCGCCGAGCGCTACACCCGCCGCGGCCTGCGCACCGAGCCCGGCCAGATCATGGTGACGATCGGCGCGCAGCACGCGATCGCGCTCGTCGCGCGCACCCTGCTCGCCCGCGGCGACCGCGCCCTGATCGAGGCGCCGACCTACCCGCACGCCTACGAGGCGCTCCGGCTCGCCGGCGCCCGGCTGGTGCCGGTCAACGTGGACGGCGCCGACGGCTGGGACGGCGAGGGCCTGATCGCGGCGATCCGCGGCACCAGCCCGACGCTCGCCTACCTGATGCCCGACTTCCACAACCCGACCGGCCGCTCGATGGCCGTCGACCTGCGCGAGCGGGCCATCGCCGCCGCGGCCCGCCAGGGCACGCTGATCATCGCCGACGAGACCACCGCCGAGCTCGACATCGACCGGCGGATGTCGCCGCTGCCCTTCGCCTCCTACGGGCCCGAGGGCACGGTGATCTCGATCGGCTCGGTCGGCAAGACGCTCTGGGGCGGCATCCGGATCGGCTGGATCCGCGCCGAGCGGAGCGTCGTCCGCAAGCTCGTCGCCGCGCGCTCGGCCGGCGACCTCGGCAGCCCGATCGTCGAGCAGCTCCTGGTCGCCGACATGCTCGGCCGGATGGACGGCGTGCTGGAGCTGCGCCGCGAGCAGCTGCGCGCCGGCCGCGACCACCTCGAGGCGGCGCTCGCCCGCGCGATCCCGGAGTGGAGTGTGCCGCGGGTCTCCGGCGGCCTCTCCACCTGGGTCGGCCTCGGCCGCCCGGCCAGCTCGCAGCTCGCTCTCGCCGCCCGCACCTCGGGTCTGCTGATCACGGCCGGCCCGCGCTTCGGGATCGACGGCGCCTTCGAGCGCTTCCTGCGCATCCCGATCGGCTACTCGCCGGAGATCACCGACCGGGCCGTGGACGCGCTCGCCGTCGCCTGGAGCCAGGTCGCGCGCCACCCGGCGGCCGACACCGGCTACCTCGCCGACGTCGTCTGATCCTCCAGGTCCTCCCGGAGGGGGACGAATACTCAGCCAGCTGATGGAAGACTCACGGCGTGCATCTCCTCGCGGTCCTCAGCATGAAGAACCGGGCGCTCATCGCGCTCGTCACCGTCGTCATCGCCGTCTTCGGCGGCGTCGCCCTCACCGGGCTGAAGCAGGAGCTCGCGCCGTCGATCTCCTTCCCGCAGCTGGCGGTGATCTCGAGCTACCCGGGCGCCGCTCCGGAGGTGGTCAACGACGACGTCTCGACGCCGATCGAGACCGCCATCCAGGGCGTTCCCGGGCTCGAGACGACCAGCGCGACCTCGTCCACGAACTCGTCGCTGATCTCCGCCTCCTTCGCCTACGGCACCGACCTGGCGACCGCCGAGCAGAAGATCCTGCAGGCGATCAACCGGATCAAGAGCACGCTCCCGGACGGCGTCGACCCGCAGGTGGTGACCGGCTCGTTCGACGACCTGCCGGTGCTGCAGCTCGCCGTCTCGAGCGACGGTGACGCGAAGGCGCTCGCCGACCGCCTGCGCACGAGCGTCATCCCGGACCTGGAGAAGGTGGACGGCGTCCGCGAGGTCGCCCTGGTCGGCGAGAGCGCGCAGCGCGTCACGATCACCCCGGACGACGCAGCGCTCAACGCCGCCGGCCTCTCGACCGCCGACATCCGCACCGCGCTGCAGCAGAACGGCGTGCTGGTCGCCGGCGGCGAGATCACCCAGGACGGCAGCACCTTCTCGGTGCAGTCCGGCGTCAAGCTCGACTCGACCGACGCGATCGCGGCGCTGCCGCTGATCCGGTCCGCCGGAGCCTCTGCGGCCGCCGGCATCCAGGTCGGCGGTGCCCTCGCGCCCACGCCCGCCCCCACCCTCGGCTCCGTCGCCACCGTGGCCGTCACCGACGCCCCGATCACCTCGATCTCGCGGGTGAACGGCCAGCCGGCGCTGACCCTCTCGATCACCAAGCTCCCCGCGGCGAACACGGTCGAGGTCTCCACCGGCGTCACGGCGCTGCTGCCGGATCTCGAGGCGTCGCTCGGCGAGAACGCGACCTTCACCTCGGTCTTCGACCAGGCCCCCTACATCCAGGACTCGATCGAGTCGCTCGCGCAGGAGGGGGCGCTCGGCCTCGTCTTCGCGGTGCTCGTGATCCTGCTGTTCCTGCTCTCGGTGCGCTCGACGCTGGTCACGGCGATCTCGATCCCGACCTCGGTGCTGATCACCTTCATCGGCCTGCAGACCGCGGGTTACACGCTGAACATCCTCACCCTGGGCGCGCTGACGATCGCGATCGGCCGGGTGGTCGACGACTCCATCGTCGTGATCGAGAACATCAAGCGGCACCTCGACGCGGGGGAGGAGCGCGCGGCGACCATCGCGGTCGCGGTGCGCGAGGTCGCGGGCGCGATCACCGCCTCGACGATCACCACCGTCGCGGTGTTCCTGCCGATCTCGTTCGTCGGCGGCACGACCGGCGAGCTGTTCCGGCCGTTCGCGCTGACGGTGTCGATCGCGCTGCTCGCCTCGCTGCTCGTCGCGCTGACGATCGTGCCGGTGCTGGCGTACTGGTTCCTCCGGCCCTCCAAGCGCCCCGGTGTCCGCGAGGCGGCGCAGGCGGCGCTCGCCGAGGAGCGCGGCGCAGCCGGCGAGACCGTGGTCCCGGCTCCCGAGGCCGAGCCCGAGCACGCCCGCCACAGCGCCCGCGCCACTCCCCGCCGCGCGGCCGGCCTGCAGCGGGTCTACGGCCCCGTGATCGCCTGGACCCTCCAGCACTCGGTCGCGACCGTCCTGCTCGCGCTGCTCGTGCTCGTCGGCACCGGCGCGCTCTACCCGCTGATGAAGACCAACTTCCTCGGTGCGAGCGGGCAGAACACCTTCACCGTCACCCAGACCGTGCCCGACGGGCAGAGCCTGGACGCGCAGGACGCGACCGCGCAGCAGGCCAGTGCGGCGATCCTCGAGGTCGGCGGCGTGCAGACCGTGCAGCTCTCGATCGGCTCGGCGGGCGGCGGGCTGCAGAGCGCGTTCGGCGGCGGAGGCGGCGGCACCTCGATCCGCTACTCCGTCACCACCGACGAGTCGGCCGACCAGGAGACCGTGCAGGCCGACGTCCGCACGGCGCTCGGCTCGGTCGCCTCGGCCGACGACATCAGCGTCGCCGCGTCCTCCGGCTTCGGCGCCTCCTCGAACATCGAGGTCGACCTCTCCACCGCCTCGCAGAGCGACCTGCAGAGCGCGAACGACGCGCTGCTCACGGCGCTGCGCGGCACCGACGGCATCAGCCAGGCCGAGAGCAACCTCTCCTCCTCGCTGCCCTACATCGCCGTGCGGGTCGACCGCGCGGCGGCCGCCGACGCCGGGCTCACCGAGGTCGCGGTCGGCACGCTCGTCAGCCAGGCGCTGCAGCCGACGCAGACGGGCAGTGTCGTGATCGACGACCGCACCCTCTCCGTCTACCTCGCCGACGCGCAGCCGCCGGCCACCCTCGACGAGCTGTCGGCCCTCGAGATCCCGACGCGCACCGGGACGGTGCCGCTCTCCTCGCTCGCCGTCGTCGAGCGGACCGACGGGCCCGCGAGCATCACCACCGAGCGCGGGCAGCGCACCGCCACGATCACTGTGACCCCGGAGGGCGACGACCTCGCCTCGGCGAACGTCGCGGTGCAGAGCGCGATCGACGACACCGAGCTGCCGGCCGGCGTCTCCGCCTCGCTCGGCGGCGTCACGGCCGATCAGAGCGACGCGTTCTCGCAGCTCGGGATCGCGCTGCTGGTGGCGATCCTGATCGTCTACGTCGTGATGGTCGCCACGTTCCGCTCGCTCCTGCAGCCGCTGCTGCTGCTGGTGTCGGTGCCGTTCGCGGCGACCGGCGCGATCCTGCTGCAGGTGCTCACCGGCGTGCCGCTCGGCGTGCCCTCGCTGATCGGCGTGCTGATGCTGATCGGCATCGTGGTCACCAACGCGATCGTGCTGATCGACCTGGTGAACCAGTACCGCGAGCGGGGGATGCCCGTGCGCGAGGCGCTGCTGCACGGCACCGAGCGGCGGCTGCGCCCGATCCTGATGACGGCGCTCGCGACGATCTTCGCGCTGCTGCCGATGGCGCTCGGCATCACCGGCCACGGCGGCTTCATCTCGCAGCCGCTGGCGATCGTCGTGATCGGCGGCCTGGTGTCCTCGACCGTGCTCACCCTGGTCGTGCTGCCGGTCGTCTACAACCTGGTCGAGGGGTATCGTGAGCGGCGGCGTGCCGCCCGCGCCGGAGAGGCGTCGGCATGAGCGACACAGGATTCAGCACCCCGGCAGTGGAGACCACGGCAGCGGAGGTCGTCGCCGCGGCCCCCGAGACGATCGGCTCCCGCTGGACGAGCGGCCCCGACCGCGCCGCCCGCGCGATCGCCGAGGTCGGCCCCGAGCGCTTCGTCGCCGCGGACTACCGCCCGGGCACCATCCGGCACATCGTCCTGTTCCGCTTCAGGCCGACGGCGCTCGTCGCCGAGGTGGACGGCGTGATCGCGTCCTTCCTCGCGCTCGGCGAGGAGTGCCTCCGCGACGGCCGCCCGTACATCGTCTCGATCGAGAACGGCCCGCAGCTCAGCACCGAGGGCGCGGGCGAGGGCTTCGACCGCGCGTTCCTGCTGACCTTCGCGTCCGAGGGCGACCTGAACTACTACATCGGCCGCCCGGCGGTCGACGGCCCCGGCCTGTTCGATCCGGCGCACGACGCCTTCAAGGGCCTCGTCGGGCCGCTGCTCGACACGGCCGGGGTGGTCGCCTTCGACTTCCGTCCCGAGCCGTTCGACGCCGGCGCGCTCGCCGGCTAGGGCTCGGGAGCCGGACGACGTGGCGACCCCCGACTTCATCCTCCGCCTGCGCGAGCGGGTGGGCACCGAGCTGCTCTGGCTGACCGGTGTCACGGCGGTGATCGTCCGCGAGGAGCCGGTCCGCCAGGTCCTCCTGGTCCGCCGCGCGGACACCGGCGCCTGGACCGCGGTCACCGGCGTGATCGACCCGGGCGAGACGGTCACCGGCACTGCCCGCCGCGAGGCGCTGGAGGAGGCGGGCGTCGAGATCGAGGTCGAGCGCGTCGTCTGGCTGCACACCCTGCCGCCGATGGAGTACCCGAACGGCGACCGGGCGCAGTACCTCGACCACGTGCTGCGCGCCCGCTACCTCTCGGGCGAGGCGCACGTCGCCGACGACGAGTCGAGCGAGGTCGGCTGGTTCGCGCCGGACGCGCTGCCGCCGATGAGCGCCGATCACCGCGAGCGGATCAGCCGCGCGCTGTCCGACGAGACGGCCTGCGCCTTCGACTGAGCGCCGGCGCCTTCGACTGAGGGCCAGCGCCTTCTCAGACCTGCTCCGAGACGAGCACGGCGCTCGTCCCCGGCTCGAGGGCGTCGAAGACGTGCGGCTCGTCGCCCGGGTAGGACAGGCAGTCGCCGGGCGCGAGCTCGACCGGGGCGTCGGCCGGACCGGCCAGGGCGCGTCCGGTGGACAGGATCAGGTGCTCGACGGTGCCGCGGGCGTGCGGCTCCGAGTTCCGTGCGGCTCCGGGCTCGGCGGTGAGGCGGTAGACGTCGCGGCGGGCTCCCGGCGGGCAGACGCTGAGCAGGGTGGCGGCGTAGTCGGCGGTCGCCGAGGCGATGCGCGGCCCCTCCCCGGCGCGGATCAGCTGGACGGACCGCCGCGGCGGCTCGACCAGATGCGAGAACGGCACCCCGAGCGCGCCGCCGAGCGCCCAGAGCGTCTCGAGGCTCGGGTTGCCCTCGCCGGCCTCGAGCTGCGAGAGCGTCGACTTCGCGATCCCGGCGCGGCGGGCGATCTCGGAGATGCTCAGGCCGAGGCGCCCGCGCTCGCGGCGCAGGGCGGAGGCGACCAGGTCGCGGGGTGAGACGGCGTCGGTCATCGCACCGAGCGCGCGAAGCAGACGCCCGAGTCGTCGCCCACGTGTGCGCCGAAGCCGTCGATCTCGGTGAAGCCGAGCGCGCGGGCGGCGGCGAGGGCCGCCTCCGCCTCGACCGGCACGCGGAAGCGGAGCGTGCGGATGCGCTGCACGCTCGCGTAGGAGAGCGCGGCGGCGACGAGCCGGCGGGCGACTCCGCTCCGCCGCGACTCCGGGGCCACTTCGAGGGCGAGCAGCTCGGCGAAGTCGTCGGGCCCGGGCGTCAGCGCCAGCACGCCGATCGGCTGCTGCGTCGCGCCGTCGCGGGCGACGAGGAGCCGGGCGTGCGGTGGAAGGTCGGCGGTGAGCAGCGAGGCGAGCGCTGCCGGCTCCGGCCGCTCCAGCCGGACGACGACCCCGGTGGTCACGACGCGGGCGCCGCGGCCGGCTCGGTCTGCGTGGCGGGCTCGAGCGAGAGCGTCTGCTCGGCCGGCGCGTCGAGCTGCTCGTGCAGGAAGTCGACGACGGTGCGGCGGAGCGAGTCGTCGAGCATCGCGATCGAGTGCCGGGTGCCGGGCACGAGGACGAAGTCGACGCTCGCGCCGGCCGCGTCCAGCGCCTCGGCGAAGTCCTGCGACTGGCTGAGCGCCACGCGCTCGCCGGCCGAGTGGGCGATGAGGAAGGGCGGCTCGGTGCCGTCGACGTGAGCGATCGGCGAGGCCTGCTCGGCGACGGCGCAGTCCTCGAGGTCGGCGCAGTCGAGGTAGCCGCGGACCGCCGCGCCGACTCCGACGATCGGGTCGTCGTCCGCCAGGCCCGCCGCCGTGAGATCCGCGGGGCCGCTGAGGTCGACGACCGCGGCGAGGCGCGAGGTGCCGGCGTCGTCGGCCGTCAGCGCGTCGTCGGTGCCGAGCAGCGAGACGAGGTTGCCGCCGGCCGAGCCGCCGAACGCGGCGACCCGGGACGGATCGATGCCGAAGCGCTCGGTCTGCGCGGGCTCGAGGATCCAGTCGAGGGCGGCCGAGACGTCCTCGATCTGCGCGGGGAAGACGTCGGCCGGGGCGAGGCGGTAGTTCACCGAGACGGCGACGAAGCCCTCGGACGCGAGCCACTGGCAGAGCGGGCGCCAGTTCGGGTCGGACTTGTCGCCGCGGGTCCAGCTGCCGCCGTGCACGACGAGCACCGCGGGGAGGGCGGCGCCGGCGGCCGCGTCGACGGGCGAGCAGACGTCGAGCGCCTGGCCGGTCGCCTGGTCGTAGACGAGGTCGGCGGTGACGGGGACGTCGTCGTAGGCGGTGACCGCGGCGACGCCGGCCGCCTGCGCGACCGGCTGCGAGACGGGAGCGCTCGAGCAACCGGCGAGGCCGACCGCGAGCAGCGTCAGGATCGCCGACGAGAGGGCGATCGGTCGCGTGGGTCGGCTGGGCTCGCGCATGGGTGAGGCGAGCATAAGGGAGAAGGCGGCGCCCGCCTAGAGCGACCCCGCGATCAGGGGGTGGACAGCGGGACCGGCGGCCGTTCGTCCGACTCCAGCGGCTCCGGTGCGACGGGATCCGGCGCCTCCGCCTGCAGGCGCACGAGCACCACGCCGACCAGGATCAGCGCCCCGCCGCCGAACTGGATCGGCGCCGGCAGCTCGCCGAGCAGGGCCCAGGCGGCGACGATCGAGAACAGCACCTCGGTCAGGCCGACGAAGGAGGCGATCCGGGTGCCGAGCCGCGAGCCGCCCTCGATCCCGAGCAGGTAGGCGAGCACCGTGGACATGCTGAGGATGACCGCCGCGGGCAGGAACCAGGGCACGTCGTTCCCGACGAACACGACGTCGCCGAAGGTCGCCCGCAGCGGCACGAGTCCGGTGACGCCGAGGATCAGCAGGAGCCCCGCGCCGACCGTCATCGCGCCCGCGGTGAGCGCGATCGGCGGCAGCTCCTGATCGATCCGGCCGGCGATCACGTAGTAGACGCAGAGGCCGAGCGACGCGGTCAGCGCCCAGGCGACGCCGACGAGCTCCGGCGTGGACTCGCCCGAGAGGTCGAGCACCAGCACCAGGCCCGCCAGCGCCAGCGCCGAGCCGGCGAGGGTGAAGCGGCCGGGATGCCGGCGGGTGCGCGCCCAGGCGAAGAGGACGAGGAACACGGGAGCGAGGTACTCGATCAGGAGCGCGACGCCGACCGACATGTGCTCGATCGCACTGTAGAAGCAGAGCTGCGCGGCGATCACGGCGAAGACGCCGTAGAGGCCGACCGTGCCGAGGTTGCGGCGCAGCACGTGCCAGCGGCCGCGCAGCGACAGCACGGCCGGAATCGCGAGGATCAGCGCCGCGCCGCCGGCCCGCCAGAGCACGGCGGCGGAGGGACTCCAGCCCGCCTCGAGCAGCGGCTTCACGAAGGGCCCGCCCAGGCCGAACGCGGCGGCGGCGGCGAGGGCCAGGAGCAGGCCGGAGCTGAGCTGCCGCGGTGGCGCAGTGGGAGTCACGTCTGCCTCTTTCAGGAGTCAAAGTCGTTATGCTCGTGACAGTACTGAGCGAACGTGTCAGGAGTCAACATGGTCTTCGCCTATGACGTGGAAGCGGCCCTCACCTCGACGGCCGTCCTGGTCAACACCCTCCCCGAGCTGTCGCAGTCCGGCGAGGACGAGATGGCGTCGATCGAGCAGCTCGACGAGTTCCTGCTGGACAACCGCTACACCGGCAGCCGCGACGGCTCGGCCGCCGAGCTGGAGGCGGTGCGCTCGGTGCGCGCTCCGCTCCGCTCGCTCTGGCGCAGCCGCGCGGAGGAGGACCTGGTCGCCGTCGTCAACGGGATGCTCGAGGAGGGACGCGCGCTGCCGCAGCTGGTGCGGCACGGGATCTTCGGCTGGCACCTGCACGCGACCCGCGACGAGAGCCCGCTGGCCACCCGCATCGTGGTGGAGGCGGCGATGGGCTTCGTCGACGTGATCCGCGGCGACGAGCGCGACCGCATCCGGATCTGCGCGGCGGACGACTGCGAGGCGGTGCTCGTCGACTTCTCCCGCAACCGCTCGAAGCGCTACTGCGACACCGGCAACTGCGGCAACCGCGCGAACGTCGCGGCGTACCGGGCGCGGCGCGCGTCGAGCTGAGGGGGCGGGCTGCCGGTGCCCTAGCCAGCGCCCGGGGTCGCGTGTAAACTCCCTGGGTCGGCTCTTGACTCCGTGCGTCGCCGCGCGGATGGGTTTGTCAGTCAAGCGGGCCGGATCTCCGACAGTCGTCGCGAGATGAATCACATGTGTGAATCGGCCCCGGTCAGCGTCTCAGAGCAGCGACTCACCCGGGTTCCCGCAGCGCCCTGTCCGTTCGCACCCCACGAGGGTGATCGATCGGCGTGTGCCTGCTCGCGCAAGACCTGAACCCAGGAAGCAGCCATGCCCAAGAACAAGAAGCCCGCCGGCGGACGCCCCGCCAAGAACTTCGAGCCCAACCGCTTCGGCGCCTCGAGCGGCAAGTCCCAGCTCGGCGGTCGCCCGCGCTTCGCCGCGCCGAAGACCGGCTCCCGCAGCGAGGGCCACCGCGGCTACCGCCCCGTCGACGAGAACGCGCCCAAGAAGGCGCGCTGGAACGCCGAGGAGCGCGCCGCCAAGCTGACGGAGCGGGGAGAGAACCGCGGAGAGTCCCGCAGCTACGACCGCGACGACCGCCCCGCCCGCTCGTACGACCGGACCGACCGTCCCGCGCGCTCGAACGACCGCGACGACCGTCCGGCCCGCTCGTACGACCGCGGCACGGACCGTCCCGCGCGCAACTTCGACCGCGACGACCGTCCGGCCCGCTCCTACGACCGGACCGACCGTCCGGCCCGTTCGAACGACCGCGACGACCGTCCGGCGCGTTCGTACGACCGCTCCGACCGCCCTGCGCGCAGCTTCGACCGCACGGACCGCCCGGCCCGCTCCTTCGACCGTGACGCGCGTCCGGCCCGCTCGAACGACCGCGACGACCGTCCGGCTCGTTCCTACGACCGCAGCGACCGTCCCGCGCGCAGCTTCGACCGCACGGACCGCCCCGCGCGCTCCTTCGACCGCGACGCCCGCCCGGCCCGCTCGAACGACCGCGACGCCCGCCCGGCCCGCTCGTTCGACCGCACTGACCGCGCCGACCGCCCCGCCCGCAGCTCCGACCGCACCGAGCGCCCGTCGCGCGGCTTCGACCGCGGCACCGAGCGCCCCGCCCGCGGCGGCTACGACCGCACCGACCGCGGCCCGCGCCGCGACTCCGGCTCGGACTTCTACCCCAAGCGCGACGGCCGCGCCTCGCACCAGGCCGACGACGTCGTGCTCGAGCGCCTCGAGGCGACCGCGACGCTCGCCGTCGACGTCGAGGGCGTCAGCTTCGGCGACCTCGGTCTCGGCGCGAACATCGTCCGCCAGCTGACCCAGATGGGTGCGGCCTCGCCGTTCCCGATCCAGGCCGCGACGATCCCCGAGGTCCTCGCCGGCAAGGACGTCCTCGGCCGCGGCAAGACGGGCTCCGGCAAGACGATCGCGTTCGGCGCCCCCGTCGTCGAGCGCCTGATGGAGAACGACGGAGCCAAGGGCCGCAAGCCCGGCCGCGCCCCGCGTGCCCTCATCCTCGCGCCGACCCGCGAGCTGGCGATGCAGATCGACCGCACCATTCAGCCGATCGCCCGCTCCGTGGGCCTGTTCACCGCGACGATCTTCGGCGGCGTGCCGCAGTACAAGCAGGTCGGCGCCCTCCAGCGCGGCGTGGACATCATCATCGCCACGCCGGGCCGCCTCGAGGACCTGATCGAGCAGGGTCGCCTCGACCTCTCGACCATCACGGTGACCGTCCTCGACGAGGCCGACCACATGTGCGACCTCGGCTTCCTCGAGCCGGTGCAGCGCATCCTCCGCCAGACCAAGCGCGGCGGCCAGCGCCTGCTCTTCTCGGCCACCCTGGACAAGGGCGTCGCGACGCTCGTCGACGAGTTCCTCGTCGAGCCGAGTGTGCACGAGGTCGCGGGCGAGGACCAGGCGTCCTCGAGCATCGACCACCGCGTCCTGCTGATCGAGCACCGCGACAAGGGCGCGATCATCGAGGAGCTCGCGGCGCGCGCCGGCAAGACGCTGATCTTCGCCCGCACCCGCGCGTTCGCGGAGCAGCTCGCGGAGCAGCTCGAGCACGCCGACATCCCGGCGACCAGCCTGCATGGCGACCTCAACCAGTCCCGCCGCACCCGCAACCTCGCGCTGCTGACCAGCGGCCGGGTCGACGTCCTCGTCGCGACCGACGTCGCCGCGCGCGGAATCCACGTCGACGACATCGACCTGGTGATCCAGGCCGACGCCCCCGACGAGTACAAGACCTACCTGCACCGCTCCGGCCGCACCGGCCGTGCGGGCAAGAAGGGCACGGTCGTCACGCTGATCACGCGCAACCGCCGTCACCGCATGGAGGAGCTGCTCGAGCGCGCCGAGATCCGCGCCGACATGATCCAGGCCTACCCGGGCGACCGGGTGCTGGCCGAGATCAGCGCCGGCGAGTAGTCGCCGTCTCCCTGCTCGCGCAGGAACGCCGAAGGGCGGACACCCGGTGGGTGCCCGCCCTTCGGCGTTTCAGGGGTGCGATCCGAGGATCGCGCCGGCTCAGGAGGCCGGGGGGGTCAGAACGGTGTCGATGAGGTACACGGTCGCGTTGGCGGTCTGGACGCCGCCGCAGATGACCTTGGAGTCGTTGACCATGATGTCGTCGCCGGAACCGGTGACGGTGACGTCGCCGCCCTGGACGGTGGCGTGCGTGCCGTCGATGTCGTCAGGGGCGATCTGGCCGGGGACGACGTGGTAGGTCAGGATCGAGGAGAGCGTGGCCGCTCCCTCGGGGGTCTTCAGCGTCTCGAGCGTCGCGGCGTCGAGCTTGGCGAACGCGTCGTCGACGGGGGCGAAGACGGTGAACTCGGCGCTGTTCAGCGTGTCGACGAGGTTGACGTCGGGGTTGAGCTGACCCGAGACCGCAGCGGTCAGGGTGGTGAGCAGCGGGTTGTTCGACGCGGCGGTGGCCACCGGGTCGAGGGCCATTCCGCCGACCGAGCCGGCGCCGTCCGGGACCTGCTCGGCGTACGCGGCGCAGCCGGAGCCGACGAGGTTGGCGGCCGGGTCCATGGTCGCCATGGGGGTGGCGGACTCGGTCATCATCGGGGTCGACATCTCGGAAGCGGTGTCGCTGGCGGCGTCGGTGGTGCCGGCGCCGGACGAGCAGGCGGTGAGGCCGAGGGCGGCGGTGCCGAGCAGGGCGAACGCGGCGAGGGTGGTGCGCTTGGTGGATCGCATGGGGATGCTCCTTCGTGATACGGCCCCCACGGGATGCGGAGGACCTGGCTGTGTGTGGACCGTTTCGCGGCCGTTGAACAGTCTTCGGAGCCCTCCCCGAGGGGGTTTGGAATCGATCGGAGTAATCGGGTCACGGGTTCATAACGGCGGAGGCAGGGCGATTACCCTGGATGTCGGTCCGCGCACGCTGTGCGGCACGAGAGACCAGCCACACGAGAGACCAGGAGTCGAGCAGGTGCAGACGCGCAGGGCACGGACGGCACGCGGAGTCGTCGCCGCCGTCGCCGCGACCGCGACCGCCGCCGCCTCGCACACCCTCGCCGGCGCCGAGGCTCCCGCTGCGGCGATCCTCGCGCTCGCCACCGCCTTCGCGGCCGTCGTCTGCGTCCTGCTCGCCGGTCGCACGCTCTCGCTCGCGCGCCTCGAGGTCGCGGTGCTGCTCAGCCAGCTGGCCTACCACTCCCTCTTCCTGGTGACCGGCGGTGGCGGCGACGTCAGCGTCGTGGGCGCCACCGCCGGCGGCCACTTCCACGGCGGCGGCACGGTCGAGCTGATCGCGGGGGCGTCGGGTCATGCCGCGCACACCCCGCTGATGCTCCTCTCGCACCTGGTGGCCGCCGTCGTCACCGTCGCGGCGCTCCGCCACGGCGAGCGCGTCTTCTGGACCCTCGGCACCGCCGTGCTGCGCGTCGTCGTGCGCCTGGTCGCCCGGGCCTCGGCGCTGTTGGCACCGCTCGGCGCCTCGGTGGCCGTCCTCGGCTCCGTCGAGCCGAGCGCCCCTCGCGCCCTCGACGCGGTCCTGCGGGTCCTGCGGCACCGCGGCCCGCCCGCGCGCGCCCTGCTCGCCGCCTGACGTCCTGCCCGCTCGAGTGGGCCGTGCCGGCCGGTGAGCCCGCGCGCACCGCGATCCCGCGCTGCGCCCTCACCCTTCTCGGTGCCGCCCGCTCGCGGCTGCGCCGACTCCCGCTAGGACTCCTCACGATCATGACCACCACCCGCACCTCCTCCTCTGCCTCCGCCTTCTCCTCCCGCGTCCGCCTCGTCGGCGGCGGCGCGCTCGTCGCCGCGGGCTCCGTCGCCCTCGCGCTGGCCGCTCCGACGGCCGCGAGCGCGCACGTCACCGCCGCGGCGTCGAGCACGGCCGCCGGCTCGTACACGGTCGTCACCTTCTCGCTCGCCCACGGCTGCGAGGGCTCGCCGACGACCGGGCTCAGCATCACCATCCCCGAGGGGATCAACTCGGTCAGCCCGACCGTGAACCCCAACTGGGACGTCGTGAAGAACGAGGTCGAGATCGCCGACCCGGTGACCGACTCGCACGGCAACACCGCGACCCAGCGCGTCTCCGACGTCGTCTACACCGCGAAGACCGCGCTCGCGGACGGCTACCGCGACACCGTCTCGCTGCAGCTGCAGCTGCCGGAGGACGCGGCCGGCTCGACCCTCGAGTTCCCGGTGCTGCAGACCTGCGAGACCGGCTCGACCGCCTGGGACCAGCCCACCGTCGAGGGCGAGGACGAGCCGGAGCTGCCCGCGCCGACCGTCGCCGT
Organism: Rathayibacter festucae DSM 15932; assembly: GCF_004011135.1. Taxonomy (NCBI): domain Bacteria; kingdom Bacillati; phylum Actinomycetota; class Actinomycetes; order Micrococcales; family Microbacteriaceae; genus Rathayibacter; species Rathayibacter festucae. The sequence goes on from NZ_CP028137.1 coordinate 18,545, forward strand.
GACCGCAGCGATGGAGGGCTCCGGCCACCACGACGCCGGGGCCGCTGACGACGACGGCGACGGTGACGACGCGGTCGCGACGACCGCCTCCGCCACCACCGCCGCCGGCCAGAGCGACGACGTGCTCGCGCGCGTCCTCGGCGTCGGCGGACTCGTCCTGGGTGCCGTCGGCGTCGCCTTCGGTCTCGCGTCGCGTCGCCGCAGCCCGAAGGCGTCCGCGTGACGCTCGATCACCGGAAGGGCGGACGCCTCGTCCTCGCCGCCGCCGCGATCGGGCTGATCGGCTCGGTCGCGGTGGCGGCGCCCGCCAGCGCGCACAACTACCTCGTCTCGACGACACCCGCCGTCGACTCGACGGTGACCGAGCAGCCCGGCACGCTCGCTCTGACGACCAACGACGACCTGCTGGTCCTCGGCAACGACGGCGCCGCGGCGGCCCTGCGCGTCGTCGGGCCGGACGGGCTCTACTACGGCGACGGCTGCGTCAGCGTCGTCGGACCGGAGGCGTCGATGCCGCTCGAGCTGGGCGCGGCCGGTGCCTACGAGGTGACCTGGCAGGTCGTCTCGACCGACGGGCACCCCGTCTCCGGGCAGTACGGCTTCGACTGGCAGCCGGGGGCGGACGTCGCCCTCGCCGAGGGCTCGGAGTCGGTCCCCGACTGCAACGGCACCGTCGCGGTGTCCGACGCCTCGGCGCCGTCCGCGGACGGGGCGGAGGCGGCGACGGGGTCGGACCCGGCGCTGCTGGGCGACGTGCTGTGGATCGGCGGCGCTCTCGTGGCCGTCGTCGCGGCGATCGGCATCACGCTGCTCGTGCTGCGGAGGCGTCCGCAGAGCTGACCGCGGGGCGGGCCTCCTGCTCTCCTCCCGGGGTCAGCGCAGGAGGCTCGCCAGCGGTCCGCCCTCGAGATCCGCGAGGATCGCCGCGGCGTCCTCGTAGACCGCGACGGCGCCGGCCTCGCGCAGCTCGTGCTCGCCGGTGCCGCCGGACTGCACCGCGACGGTCGCGAGGCCGGCCCGCTCGGCGGCGAGGACGTCCCAGGTGGCGTCGCCGATCATGATCGCGCGATCGGTCGAGACGCCGGCGCGCTCGAGCGCGATGCTGATCACATCGGGCGACGGCTTCGCTGTCTCGACGTCCTCGCCGCTCGTCACCGCGTGCACCGCGTCGCCGAGGTCGAGGACGTCGAGCAGGATCTCCAGCTCGTTCTGCGGCGCGGACGTCGCCAGCACGATGCGGACGCCCCGCCCGGCGAGCGCCCGGATCAGCTCGCGCGCTCCGGGCAGGAGCGCGATCCGAGCGGACGCCTCGGCGTAGTTCTTCGCGTGCAGGCCCTTCACCAAGGTGCGCGCGTCGTCGTCGACGTCGTCCTCGAGGAGCAGGTCGAGCAGCTCCGACGAGTCGGCGCCGATCGCCCGCTGGATCCGCCAGGTCGCGACGTCGAGGTCCGCCTGCCAGAACGCGCGCGACCAGGCCTCCACGTGCAGGAAGTTGGTGTCGGCGAGCGTGCCGTCGATGTCGAAGAGCACGGCGGTCGGTGTCGTGGGCATGTGGTTCGTCCTCTGCTGGATGCGGGAGCTGGATGCGTGAGCCGAGTGCGGGAGCCGGTTCTCACCAGGCCGAAGTGGGAACCCTACGCCTGCGCACGGGCATCAGCAGGACCCCTTGACTCGTGATCGGCGGGTCCTGACGGACGACGCCGCGGGCGACCTCGTCGGCGATGACCTCGAGCCGGGCGACGCCCTCGAGATCGCCGGGCAGGATCACGCGGTCGTAGCCGAGGTTCACGACGAGGTGCTCGGTTCCGAGTGCCCAGTGCAGTTCGCCGGCGCCCGCGGTGTGCGGGACGATGCTCGCCTTCCTGCCGCGGTCGGCGGACCGGATGCCGATCCGGCCGCGCCACGCGTCGTGGAGGCGGACGAGCAGCGCGTGCAGAGCGGCGACGACCTCCGGGTCCGGCGTCCGAGTGTCGGGGGTGGACTCCGGCGGCTCCCACGGCGGCGGGAGCTCGGCGTCCGCGTCGATCTCGAGGGCGACGCGGAGGGTCGCGCCGCCGGTGGAGCGGTCCCAGGACGCGAGTCGCTGCAGCCTCCGTCGGGAGGGGTCGGGGACGAGGACACCACCCTCGCCGATCGCCGGGATGCTGCCGAGCACCGTCTCGCCGACGATCCCGCGCACGACCCCGGACACCGTGAGTGCGTCGGACAGGGCCTGGTGGTGCTCCTCCGCGTAGCGGGCCGGACCGGTCGGTCGAGCCGGGTAGCTCAGAAGCGACCACGTGACACGGTCACCTACCGCGAACGGCGCGCCGCAGCAGTCCATCTCCCAGCCCGCTCGGACGACTTCGATCAGGCGCGGCGAAGCATCGATCATTCCTGGCCCCCGCTCCCGTTCTCTCGCTGAAGAGGTCCCCCTTCCGATCCTCCCATCGACACCCTCCCGACCTCAGAACGGCGGTGGCTCGTCCTTCACGGCGCCCGGTTCCCTGTCCGGTGCCGCGCGGCCTCTCGGCGGCCCGATGCGCGCCGGGTGGGTGACGTGCCGCCTGCCGGTCGGGCTCGTCCAGTGCAGGACTCCGGCGGCCCGGTGCTCGACCTGCCAGGTGCTGGTGTGCCGGAGCCGGTGGTGGTGGCGGCAGAGGTGGGCGAGGTTGTCGGCGTCGGTGCGGCCGCCGTGCTGCCACTCGACGCCGTGGTCGACGTCGCCCGCGGAGGCCGCCCGGGTGCAGCCGGGGAAGCGGCAGGTCTCGTCGCGGTGCAGCAGGTGGCGCCGCAGGTCGGCGGGCACCCGGTACGACGTCCGGCCCACGGAGAGCACGGCGCCGGTCTCCGGATGGGTGAGGATCCGCGTGAAGGAGGGCGCATCGGCCGCGAGGCGGCGGGCGGTCTCGGGGTCGATCGGCCCGTAGCCGTCGAGGGTGCCCGGCTCGTCCGAGCGGCCGAGGAGCGTGAGGACGGGGACGGTGACCGCGACCCGCGGACGGATCCCGACGGGGACGGCGGTACCGGTCGAGCGCCGCTCCGCGCCGTCGGTCTCGCCGTCGATCAGGAGCGCCGCTCCGACGTCCGCCCGCAGCTGCCCGATCGTCCGCTTCTCGCCGGGCAGCTCGCGCAGGGAGCGCGCCGCGCGGTCGATGCGGTCGAAGGCGCCCTGCGCCTGGGGAGCGGGAAGGTGCAGGAGCAGGGTGGCCATGCCGTCGCTCCCGCCGTCGAGCCAGACCGCGCGCCGCGCGGCGCAGCGCCGGTGGCGCTCGGTCGTCGACTCGGGATGCAGTCGCTCCCGCAGAGTCCGGAGGCGGCGCTGCAGCTGCGGGGGAGTGCGGTCGGCCGCGACCACGGCGGCCTCCTCGTCGAGGCGCCCGCGCACCTCGGGCGGCAGCTCGACGGCCGCACGGAGGATCACCCGCGCGTGCTCGGGCGAGATCCGCCCCTCACGGAGCGCGGCGAGGGTCTGCGGGAGCTCGTTGACGAGCAGCCTGCTCTCCTCGATCAACCCGGTGACGTACGCCTCCGACATCCGCAGGGCGGTCGCGAGCTCGGCGACGAGCGCCCGCTCGGCCGCCTCCCTCCGCTCCGCTCGGCTGCGCACCAGCGGATCGACGAGCACCTCGTACGAGGCCGTCGCCGCGAGCCGGGCGCGCTCGACCAGCTCGGCACGCTGCGCCTCCGCTCGCGCCCGAAGCGGATCGGCCGCGCACACCGCATCGACCGCGGAGGCGAGCGCGGCATTGGCGCCCGCGCGCCCTTCGCGGGATCGCTCCCCGTCCTCGTTCTGAACCATACGAGAATGGTTCCAGAGACCACCGACTTCCGGTTGCCCCTTCCGACGGATCGTCGGAGAACTCGCCGAAGTCGTCCCTGTGGAGGAGCCATCACCTCAGCTCTGGGGGACCGTGGGTGTCACACCCGCCGCGGCACCGTGAACACCGTCTCCACGCCCGGCGAGTACAGCACCGAGTCCGGAGCCCGCGTCGCCAGCCCCGGGAAGCCCGCGACCTCGAGCAGCCCGTCGTCGAGCGCGAGCAGCTCCGCGCGCTGCAGCGGCCACGGCCGGTGCAGATTGCGGCCGTACCAGGTCGAGCCCAGGTGGCGCTCGTGGTAGGCCCAGCGCGAGGTGAGGAAGCCGGCCAGCGGGTCCTCGGAGGCGTCGGTGCCCGGGGTCGGCCGCACCACGATCCGCGAGCGCGCAGCGGGATCGCCGATCCGCTCGGTCGTGTAGATGACCGCACCGTGGCGGTGCTCGATCCCCATCCGCGCCCAGCGGTAGGGCAGGCCGAAGACGGCCTGCGCGGTGAGCACCGGCAGAAGGTGCGACGCCTCGAGCGAGACGAAGACGACTCCGCGGCGCCCGTGCCGGTCGATCGAGTAGAGCCGCACGTTCACCTCGGGGAAGGTGCCCAGCCACGGCACGCGCGGCCCGCCGAGGAACGCCGTCCGCGACAGCCGGAACGGGATGAGGCCCACCCAGGAGGCGCCGTCGTGCTCGTCCGGGCGCACTCCGGGCGGCAGGTGCGGCGCGACCAGCGCCGGGTCGACGCGCCAGTGCAGGAAGGCGGCCTCGGTCCAGCGCTGGCGGAGGATGCGCGGCCCGCCGAGCGCGGGCGCGGAGCGGGTCACGGATTCGACGGAGGTCACGCCGCCATCGTGCTCCCCGCTGCTGCGAACCGGCCTGTGCAGCGCAGTATCGGCGCGCCCCGCGGCCTCCGCGGCGCGATTCACCGCCCGGAGCCGGCTCCCGCGAGCTCCACCAGCGCCGAGACGGCGACCCGCACCGGCGCCGACGACGCCACCGACCCGCGCACCACCGCGTGGATCGACCGCAGCGGGCGCGGCCGCACCAGCGGCACCGCCACGAGCCCGGCCGGCAGGGGCTGGGCGGCCAGCGCCGGCAGCACCGTGAGTCCCATCCCCGCCGCCACGAAGGCGACCGCCGTCACGTGATCGTTCGCCTGCACGTGGAAGCGCGGCGTGAACCCCGCCGCTGCGCAGGCGTCGACGAGGGTCCGGCGGCACCAGCCGGTCGGCAGGTCGTTGTCGATCCACCGGTCGCCCGCGATCTCGGCCAGCTCGATCTCGGCGCGCCCGGCGAGCGGGTGCGACCGGGTCAGGACGGCCAGATACGGATCGTCGATGAGGTGGTGCGCCGTGAAGCCGGGTGAGTCCGCCGTCCCACCCGGCTCCGCGACCAGCAGCTGCACGTCCGGCCGCGCCGCCGGGTCCTCCGCCACCTCCTCGCCCAGGCGCAGATCGAGTGCCAGCTGCGGGAAGCCGGCGATCAGCCGCCGAGCGACCTCGGGCATCCACGCGCTGCCGACGGAGGCGAAGTAGGTCATCGAGAGCCGCCCGGCCCGCCCCGCGCGCAGGTCGGCGACGACCGCCTCCGCCTCGCCGAGCCGCTCCAGCACGCGGTCGGCCTGCTCGGCGAGGGTGCGGCCCGCGGCGGTCGGCCGGACGCCGCGCCCGACCCGCTCGAGCAGCGTCAGCCCGGTCTCGCGCTGCAGGGCGGCGAGGTGCTGGCTGATCGCCGAGGGCGTGTAGCCGAGCGACGACGCGGCGCCGACGATCGAGCCGGCCGCGACGACGGCGCGGAGGACGCGGAGGCGCTGGACGTCGAGCATGCGCCGACCCTAGCGATCATGAAGCCGCACTGCACGATCCGGTAGAACCGTGGACTGGTGCTGACGCCCGCCGCCCCGCCACGATGAGTCCATGACCAGCACCGCGCCCTCCCGCACCACCGCCGTCCCGAGCCGCCGCGACGCGGCCCTGCTCTGGTCGGCGATCGCGGTGACGGTGCTGCTCTGGGCCTCGGCCTTCGTCGGGATCCGCTTCGCCGCGGACGACTTCGGCCCGGGCGCCCTCACCCTGGGCCGCATCGTGGTCGGCTCGATCGCCCTGACGGTCGTGCGCCTGGTGATCACGGCGCGCCGCCGCGGTGATCGTCCGGAGCGCAGCCGGGTGCCGCGCGGCCGGATCCTCCTGCTCGTGCTCGTCTGGGGCGTCGCCTGGTTCGGCGTCTACAACCTCGCGCTCAACGCGGCCGAGCGGCACGTCGACGCCGGCACCGCGGCGCTCCTGGTCAACATCGCGCCGATGATCACCGCGGTCCTCGCGGGCCTCCTCCTCGGCGAGGGCTTCCCGCGGCGTCTGCTCGGCGGCATGGCGGTGGCGCTCGCCGGAGTCGCGGTCATCGCCTTCTCGACCTCCTCGGGGCAGTTCGACGTGATCGGCGTCGTCCTCGGCCTCGCCGCAGCGGTCCTCTACGGCAGCGCCGCGACGCTGCAGAAGCGTCTGCTCGGGCACGTCGACGCGATGACGATGACCTGGATCGGCTGCCTGGCGGCGACCGTCGCCTGCCTGCCGTTCGCCCCGGAGCTGGTCGCCTCGCTGCAGGCCGCGCCCGCCTCCTCGATCGCCGCCGTCGTCTACCTCGGCGTGTTCCCGACGGCCGTCGCCTTCACCACCTGGGGCTACGTCCTCTCCCGCTCCAGCGCCGGGCGCACGGCGGCCACCACCTACGCGGTCCCGGCCGTCGTGGTGCTGCTGTCCTGGCTCCTGCTCGCCGAGACCCCGCCGGCCGCGGCGCTGATCGGCGGCGCGATCGCGCTGGGCGGAGTCGCGGTCGCCACGCTCCGGCGGCGGCCCGCGGGAGTCTGAGGGAGCGCTCACTCCCCGGCGATATGCTGGGGCCACGTTCGTCCAGTCGGCGCCGAGCGCCGGTCACGGTGCGCGCCCGTTACGGTGAGGATCCCCCGATGACCGAGGCCCTGCAGCCGCCCCAGAACGCTCTCTCGCTCACGCCGCCCGAGCCCGTCGCCGCCGTCGCGACCACCTCGGCGCCGTCGATCGCGCCGAAGGTCCCCGAGCAGGCGCTGCCCGGGCTCGAGGCGAAGGTCGACGGCTACCTCGCGTCGCTGATGTCCGCGGAGGCCCGCAGCCCCGAGTTCGCGGCGAAGGCCAACGACATCCGCACGATGGGCGACGCCGACATCCGCTCGGCCGCCGACTCCTCGAACCGGCTGCTGAAGACGCCCGTCCGGGCGCTGCAGGAGGGCGGGCTCTCCGAGGGCTCGAACATCGGCAAGACGCTGCTGGAGCTGCGCCGGACCGTCGAGGACCTCGACCCCTCCGAGGACAACATCCAGAAGAAGATCCTCGGCTTCATCCCGTTCGGCAACAAGATCACCGACTACTTCCGCCGCTACGAGAGCGCGCAGTCGCACCTCAACGCGATCATCCAGGCGCTCTACGACGGCCAGGACGAGCTCCGGAAGGACAACGCGGCGCTCAACCTGGAGAAGCAGAACCTCTGGGACACGATGACGCGCCTCAACGAGTACATCTACGTCGCCGAGCGCCTCGACGTGAAGCTGTCCGCGAAGATCGCCGAGCTCGACGCGACCGACCCGGACCGCGCCCGGGCGCTGCGCGAGGACGTCCTCTTCTACGCGCGGCAGAAGCACCAGGACCTGCTGACCCAGCTGGCCGTCTCGATCCAGGGCTACCTGGCGATCGACGTCGTGATCAAGAACAACGTCGAGCTGATCAAGGGCGTCGACCGCGCGACCACCACGACCGTGTCGGCGCTGCGCACGGCGGTCATCGTCGCGCAGGCGCTCGCCAACCAGCGCCTCGTGCTCGACCAGATCACCGCGCTGAACACGACGACCTCGAACATGATCGAGGCCACCTCGCGGATGCTCGCCGAGCAGTCCGCGAGCATCCAGTCGCAGGCGGCGTCGGCGACGGTCGGGCTCCCGCAGCTGCAGGCGGCGTTCGCGAACATCTACCAGACCATGGACTCGATCTCGGACTTCAAGATCAAGGCGCTCGACAGCATGGCGCAGACCGTCGGCGTCCTTCAGGTCGAGACCGCGAAGGCCGGCGAGTACGTCGAGCGGGCCCGCCGCAGCAACTCCGACATCGACGCGGCCTCCTCGCTCGATCTCGGCCGCTAGCCGATGGGCTGGCTCTCCCGCCTGTTCGGCGGCACCGACTCGGTGCCGGAGGAGACCGCGCCCGCACTCCCGCGCGTGCCGTCCAGCGACGACATCCTCGCGGCGCTCGACCGGGTCGCGGCGGAGACCGCGGGCAAGGTCCCGGCGATCGTCGCGGCCCGCATCCGCCGGGTCGACGAGACCGTGCGCGAGATGGTGCCGCGCCTGGACCGCCTCGGCGGGATGAGCCGGCAGGGCCACACCGTCGTCGCGACGGCCACCAGCTACCTGCCCGAGGCGGTCGAGGGCTACCTGCGCCTGCCGCGCGACTTCGCCGACCGCCGCGCCGTCTACAAGGGGAAGACCTCGCTGATGATCCTCTGCGACCAGCTCGACCTGCTCGGGGGCACCCTCGACCGGATCTCCGACGCCGTCTCGCGGCAGGACGCCTCGGCGCTGATCGCGCACGGGCAGTTCCTCGCCGAGAAGTTCACGGAGTCGTCGCTGTCGAGCGGGCTCGACGCGCCGGCCGCTCCGACGACGCCGACCGCTCCCGGCTCGCTGACCCCGCCGAGCGCCTCGTGAGCACGCTGCCGGCGTCACTCGACGCGCTCGTCCTGGTCGGAGCCGCGGCCGGGCTCGACGGCGCCGCCGTGCGCGCCGAGGGCGCCCGGCTCGCGGCGGCGGTCGCGGAGTCGATCACCGGGGCGGGGCAGGACTGGCTCGCCGAGACCGGGACGACCGGCGGCCTCGAGGCGTTCTTCACCGCGGCGTCGAGCGCCCGGCGCTGGCGCAGCTCGCCGACCGATCTGCTCGCCGGGCTGGTCGCGGCGCACTCGGAGCAGGCCGGCGCGTACGCGCGGGCGCTGACCGAGGTCGTGTCCGCGGCGAGCTCGCTCGGGCAGCCGGGGATCGGCGGGATCGCGGCGGCGTCGGCGACGGCGGCGGCGCAGCTGGGGGCTGTGCAGGGAGCGGCGGCTTCGCCGGCCGGATCCTCCGCGCCCGAACTCCCGCGCGATCTTCCCGCCGGAGTCCCCGGGGTCGACGAGATCCTCGCGCGGCTGCGGCGGACCGAGCACGACGGGCCGCAGGACGAGCCGGGCCCGGCCGCCGCCGCGCCGCCCGCCTCTCCCGCGCCGGAAGCCGAGCCCGAGCCGCTCGAGCCGCCCGAGGCGATCGAGGACCTGCTCGCCGAGCTCGACGCGCTGATCGGCCTCGACCGGGTGAAGAGCGAGATCAAGCGGCAGACCCAGCTGCTCCGGATCGACACCCTGCGCCAGGCCGCCGGTCTCACCACGCCGACGCTCACCCGGCACCTCGTCTTCACCGGCAATCCGGGCACCGGCAAGACCACCGTCGCGCGTCTCGTCTCGCGCATCTACCGCTCGCTCGGCATCCTCTCGAAGGGCGTGCTCGTCGAGGTCGACCGCTCGGAGCTGGTGGCCGGCTACCTCGGCCAGACCTCGATGAAGACCGCCGAGGTGATCGCCTCGGCCCGCGGCGGCGTGCTCTTCATCGACGAGGCCTACGCGCTCGCGCTCGACCAGTACGGCGCGGAGGCGGTGACCACCCTGGTCAAGGACATGGAGGACCACCGCGGCGACCTGGTCGTCATCGTGGCGGGCTACTCCGGGCCGATGCAGGGCTTCCTCGACACCAACCCCGGGCTCGCGAGCCGCTTCTCCACCACCATCGACTTCGCGGACTACAGCGACGAGGAGCTGTCCGCGATCTTCGCGCGCCTCGCCGCCGCCGCCGACTTCACCCCGACCGAGGAGGCGGTCGCCGCCTTCGCCGACGTCGCCGCCGCGCAGGAGCGCACCGAGGCGTTCGGCAACGGGCGCTGGGTGCGCAACGTGCTCGACGCGGCCATCGCGCGCCACGCCTGGCGCCTGCGCGACACCGAGGAGCCGACGCTCGACGAGCTGCGGACCCTGGAGGCGGAGGACGTCGTGGAGGCGGAGCTGCCGGACGCGGAGTCCCCGGCAGCGGAGTCCCCGGCAGCGGAGTCCGAGACCGACGCATCGACCGAGGAGATCGCATGAGCATCGCCACTGCCGCGCCGCCGGCTCCGCCCGCAGCCGCGCAGACCGCGCCGGCCGCTCGGCGGCCGAGCCTCCTCGCCCGTGCGACGTCGACCACTCCGCGCACCCTCCGCCTGCTGCTGGTGCTGACGGCGCTCGCCGCCGTGCTGTTCGGCGTCTTCGCCCAGCAGGCCGCGTCGCTGCAGGCGCGCGCCGCGCAGGAGGCCCGCGAGCAGGCCGCCCAGCTGATCGGCGTGCAGGACGTGCGGAACCAGCTCGTCGACGCCAATGCGATCGCGGCGAACACCTTCCTGGTCGGCGGACTCGAGCCCGCGGAGCAGCGCCAGACCTACGTGGACAACCTCGCCGACGCGTCCTCGCGGATCGCCCAGCTCGCCGCGACGCAGCCCGACGACGCCGAGACCCTCGCGAAGGTCGCCACCAAGCTGACCACCTACAGCGGGCTGATCGAGCAGGCGCGAGCGAACAACCGGCAGGGCTTCCCGGTCGGCTCCGCGTACCTCGACCAGGCCTCGGCGCAGCTGACCGATTCCGAGAAGGGGATCCTCACGGATCTCAACGGGCTGGTCACCCGCGGGGCGGACCGCGTCGCCGCCGCCTACGACACCGTGCGCTTCAGCGTGCTGCTGCTGATCGGCTCGCTCGCGATGCTGCTCCTGCTGATCGCGGCGCAGGTCTGGCTGGCGCGGCGGACGCACCGCTACCTCAACCGCCCGCTCGCCACCGCCACCGGGCTGCTGCTGCTGGTCGGGATCGGCGGCGCGCTCCTGCTCGGCTCGATCGCGGGGCGTGCGGCGGCGGTCCGCGCCGAGCCCTACCAGGCGACCCTCGTCGTCTCGCAGGCGCTCACCGCGGCGAGCGACGCGAAGTCGCTGGAGAGCTTCACGCTGATCAAGCGCGGCTCGGGAGCGGCCCTCGAGGCGGAGTTCCAGGCGGCGGCGAAGGACGCGGGGGACCGGCTGCAGGCCGGGGTCGACGACGGCATCGTCGACGGGGCGCTGCTGACGGAGCTGAACGCGTGGCTCGATCTGCACGCGGCGATTCGCGCCGAGGACGACGGCGGGAACTGGGACCGGGCGGTCCTGCTCGCCACCTCGACGGAGCCCGAGTCCGCCAACGTCGCATTCGACGCCTTCGCCGATGACGCGCGGCTGGCGATCGTCGACGACACGAACGCGACCCGCACCGAGCTCGACGACGGGAGCGCGACCGCCTCGGTCGCCTCCTGGATCCTGCTCGCCGCCGGCCTGGTGGGCGCCCTGCTCGCCTGGCGCGGCGTCGCGCAGCGACTGGAGGAGTACCGATGACCCGCCTCAGCACCCTGCGCACGGGCGCCGTCGCGCTCCTGCTCGGCACCGTGCTCGCCGTCTCCGGCTGCACCAGCGGCGCGAGCGACCTCGGCACCATCACCGAGGCGACCACGCCGACCCCCACGGCGTCCGCGCCGTCGACCGCCGCTCCGGCCACGGCCGAGTGCTCGCCCTCGGCGGTCACCTCCTACGCGCCCACCGGCGTCACCGACAGCACCCGGCTCGCCCAGATCCGGGACTACGGGAAGCTCCGCGTCGGCGTCTCGGCCGACACCCTTCTGATGTCCTCCCGCAACCCGCTGACCGGCGAGATCGAGGGCTTCGACATCGACATCGCCCGCGAGATCGCCCGCGCGATCTTCGGCGACCCGACCGCGATCGAGTTCGTCGTGATCACCTCGGCTCAGCGCCTGCCCGCCCTCAGCGGCGACGCCGCGACGCCGCAGGTCGACCTGGTCGCCCGCACGCTGACGATGACCTGCGACCGCTGGAGCAGCATCGCGTTCTCCTCCGAGTACTACGCCGCGGGGCTGAAGGTGCTCGTCTCCGAGAGCAACGACGCGGACGGCATCGACGAGCTGGCCGGGCAGAACGTCTGCGCACCGCGGAGCACCACCACGCTCAGCCGGCTCGAGAGCGACTACCCCGACGTGAAGGCGGTCGCCGCGGACACGCACACCGAGTGCCTCGCGGAGTTCCAGGAGGGATCCGTCGACGCGATCGCGGGCGACGACACGATCCTCGCCGGCTTCGTCGCGCAGGACCCGTACGCCAAGGTCATCGGCGACCAGCTCAGCTCCGAGCCCTACGGCCTCGGGATGCCCGCCGGCGACACCGACTACGTGCGCTTCGTCAACGCGGCGCTCGAGAGCATCCGCGCGGACGGCCGCTGGCAGAGCATCTACGACCGCTGGCTCGGCGATCTCGGCACGGCGACGCCGCCCGCCGCCGTGTACGGGCGCTGATGGCGGCAGTGACGGGAGCGCAGGCGGGCGTCTCGGAGGGGACGCCCGTCGCTCCGGGGCGCCTGGGCGAGGCGATCCCGCAGCGCGCGCTCTTCGACTACCTCGCTCAGCTCGGCCGCTGGCTGGAGCGGACGACCCGCGAGCTCTCGCGGCTCGACGCCGCCGCGCTCGCCTCGCCGCAGGCCGACAGCTACACCGCCGACGTCGTCCTCGCGCAGTCGCTGCGCGAGTCCGTCACCCGCCGGCTGGCCGAGCTCGAGGTCGTCTGGGACTCCGGCCGCGTGGACGCCGTGGCCCGCGAGCGGATGTCGCAGCTGATCTGGGGACGCCTCGACTCCTCCGGCTCGGGCGGCAGTGCCGCCGTCTCGCTGGTCGAGGCCGTCCGGCTCTGCGACGCCGTCATCGGCCAGCTGAAGTCGCGCCTCGAGCTCGACCCGAGCGGCACCGACGTCGCCGGCCGGATCGTCGGGGTGCGCGCCGAGATCGAGCGCTGCCGCGACCTCACCCGCGATGCGCGCGGCACCGTCGACCAGGCCGCCGCCCAGCGCGTCGCCGTGCTCCGCTCGCGGCTGGACGCCCTCGCCGAGAAGGCCGGCCGCGGCGCCGACGTCTCCGGGCCGCTCGGCCAGCTCGAGAGCGACTCCGCCCGGCTGGAGCGCGACCTGATCATCGCCGCCTCCGAGCGCCGCGGCCTCGAGCACGACCGGGTCCGCGCCCGCGAGCTGGCCGCCGCCGCGGAGCTGCGCGAGGCGCCGCTGCGCGAGCTCGTCGCCCGCTGCCGCCGCGAGATCGCGGATCCGCCCCGCCTCGCGGTGCCCGACGTCTCGCGCCTCGGCGAGCCGCCGACCGGCCGCGAGGCGCTCGACGCGCACCTCGCCCGCCTCACCGCCGTCGGCCGGGCGTTCGACGCCGTCGAGGCCGCCTACACCTCGCCGCTGCGCGAGCGGGCCGCCCTCGGCTTCCGGCTGCGGGCCCTGCGCGAGCGCGCCGCCGCCAACGGCCGGGCCGCCTCCGCCGTCGGCGTCGCGGCCGACGCCGAGGTCCGCGCCGCGCTCGACGCGGTGCCCTGCTCGGTGCCGCTCGCCCGCCACCTGGTCGAGCAGTACGACGTGGTCACCCGCGACCTGCCCACAGCCCCGTCTCCCTCGCACCACCGGAAGGCCAGCTCATGAACGGCGACCCCTGCACCTCGACCCCGGGCTGCACCGGCGTGATCGAGGACGGCTACTGCAACGTCTGCGGGCTGCCGGCGGAGGCGCCGGCCGTCGCGGTGTCCGCTCCCACCGCGCGCCGCCCCGCTCCCGCGGCCGGCCCCGCGCCCGCCACCGCCTCCGCCGCCTTCGGCACCGGCTTCGCCGAGGGCGCGCCGAACGCGCAGGCCCCCGTCGGCTCCAGCACCGAGGAGGCGGCGACCGCCCGCAGCGGCCGCACCTCCTCCGCCCGCCTCGCGACCGCCGCGCTCGGCTCGGCACGCACCGCGCAGACCGGCTCGAAGACCACCCGCCGCGTCGGCACCACCTCCACCCGCCTGCGCGGACCGCGGCTCGGCGCCGGGCTGACGACCGTCCCCTCGCGCCCCGCCGCCGACCCGATGGCCGCGCTGATGAAGGAGGCGGTGCTCCCCGAGCGCAAGCGCTTCTGCTCGAACTGCGGCACCGCGGTCGGCCGCGGCCGCGACGGCAAGCCCGGCCGCACCGAGGGCTTCTGCCCCAACTGCCGCACCCCGTTCAGCTTCACGCCACAGCTCGCGAAGGGCGACGTCGTCGGCGGCCAGTACGAGGTCGTCGGCTGCCTCGCCTACGGCGGGCTCGGCTGGATCTACCTCGCCCGCGACCGCAACGTCTCCGGCCGCTGGGTCGTGCTCAAGGGCCTGCTGAACTCCGGCGACCCGGACGCCTACGCCGCGGCGGTGACGGAGCGGCAGTACCTCGCCGAGGTCGAGCACCCGCTGATCGTCGAGATCTACAACTTCGTCCTGCACGAGGGCGCCGGCTACATCGTGATGGAGTACGTCGGCGGTCCGAGCCTCAAGCAGATCCTCCAGGAGCGCCGCGACGCGAACGGCGGCTCCGCGGATCCGCTGCCCGTCGACCAGGCGCTCGCCTTCGTCCTCGAGGTGATGCCCGCCTTCGCCTACCTGCACGACCACGGGCTGCTCTACTGCGACTTCAAGCCGGACAACATGATCCAGGTCGGCGACCAGGTCAAGCTGATCGACCTCGGCGGGGTGCGCCGGGCCGACGACGAGGAGTCGGCGATCTACGGCACCGTCGGGTACCAGGCGCCCGAGGTGCCCGAGCTGGGGCCGTCGATCGCCTCCGACGTCTACACCATCGGGCGGACGATCGCCTCGCTCGTCCTCGACTTCCGCGGCAACCAGACCACCTACGTCGCCTCGCTGCCGCCGGTGTCCGAGACGCCGCTGTTCCAGAAGTACGACTCGTTCTACCGCCTGGTCGCGAAGGCCTGCGCGCCCGATCCTCAGGACCGCTTCGCCACCGTCGACGAGATGCGCGGGCAGCTGCTCGGCGTGCTGCGCGAGGTCGTCGCGACCGACCGCGGGCCGGGGCACCCGGCGCTGCACTCGACCGAGTCGGCGCTCTTCGAGGCGCCCGTCGCCGACGTGGTCGACCGTCCGCTGCCCTGGGACGCGCTGCCCGGGCTGAAGACCGACGAGTCCGACCCGGCCCGCGCCTGGCTGGCCGGCGTCAACGTCGCCGACCCGATCGTCCGGCTGCGCGCCCTCGCGCTCGCGCCGACCGTCACCGTCGAGGTGCGGCTCGCCCGCGCCCGCGCGGCGATCGAGGCCGAGCGCTGGGAGGACGTCGCCCGCGCGACCGGCGAGATCCTCACCGAGGACCCGTGGGAGTGGCGCGCGGTCTGGATGAGCGGGCTGGCCCAGCTCGCCCGCCACGACGACATCGGCGCCCGCGCCTCGTTCAACACCGTCTACGGCCAGGTGCCGGGCGAGCTCGCCCCCAAGCTCGCGCTCGCCGCGGCCTGCGAGTCGAGCGGCGAGCCCGAGGTGGCGGAGTCGCTCTACGTGATCTGCGCCCGCGCCGACGCCAACTACACCGCGCCGGCCGCCTTCGGCCTCGCCCGGGTCCGGCAGCACCGGGCCGACCTGGACGGCGCGCTCGACGCGCTCGACATCGTCACGCCGACCCGCTCCTCCTACGTCGACGCCCGCCGCCGCCGCGCCGAGCTGCTGGCCGGCTCCGGCCGCGGACTTCCGTCGCTCTCCGCCGCGCTCGCCAGTGTCGACACGGTGGCGATCGACTCGCGGACCCGGCTCGAGCTGACGACGGGGGTGCTGGAGTCGGCGCTCGACCTGGTCCGCCGCGACGGCCCCGCCGAGGGCGCGACGATCGGCGGGATCGACGCCACCGAGCCCGCCCTCCGGGACGGCCTCGAGACCTCCTACCGCTCGCTCGCGGCCGCCACCCGCGAGAAGGAGGAGCGCCTGCGCCTCGTCGACCGGGCGAACGCCGTGCGCCGCTGGACGCTGACGTGAGCGGGGAGAGCGACGTGAGCGGGGAGAGCGCTGTGAGCGCCGAGCTGTCGACGCCCTGCCCGAACTGCGGCGAGCCGGTCTCGACCGGCGACGCCTTCTGCGAGGCCTGCGGGACGACGCTGATCGTCCCGGCCGCCGCGGCCGCCCCGCCCGCCGCCGGCTCGGAGGGCCCGACCGCCTGCCTGCACTGCGGGGGAGCGATCGCCGACGACGGCTACTGCGAGCAGTGCGGTCAGCGCGCGCCGACCGAGCGCGAGCACTGGGCGGAGGCGCCGCACCCGCTGGTCGGCGGGGTCTGCGACCGCGGGATCCGGCACGCGGCCAACGAGGACGCGATGGCGCTCGGCGCGACGGCCGGCGAGGACGGCGGCCTGCGGACGGCGCTGCTGGTGGTCTGCGACGGCGTCTCCTCGACCCCCGACTCCGACACCGCCTCCCTCGCCGCGGCCCGAGCCGCGCTGAGCGCCCTGCGCAGCGAGGTCGGCGGCGAGGTGCACGGCGCCGAGCGCTGGGGCGCGCTGCTGCAGATGGCGGTCGCGCGCGCCTCCGGAGCGATCGACGCCGCGGTGCCCGAGAAGCGCGACAACCCGCCCTCCTGCACCTTCACCGCCGCGATCCTCGACGGCGCACTGCTGGTCACCGGCAACGTCGGCGACAGCCGCAGCTACTGGATCCCCGACGCGGGCCCCGCCCGGCAGCTGACCGTCGACGACTCCTGGGCACAGGAGCAGATCGCCTCGGGCGTGCCCCGCGCCGAGGCCGAGTCGGCGCCCGACGCGCACGCGATCACCAAGTGGCTGGGCGCCGACGCGCACGACGAGTCGCCGACCCTCGCCTCCACCGTGCTCGACGAGCCCGGCTGGGTGCTCGTCTGCTCCGACGGCCTCTGGAACTACGCCTCGCCCGCCGACGAGCTCGCGGCCGTCCTGCACGACGCCGTCGCCCGCGTCGGCGACGACCCCGTCGCGCTGGCGGAGGCGCTCGTCGCCTGGGCCAACGAGCGCGGCGGCCAGGACAACATCACGGCGGCCCTGGCACGCTTCGCCCCGGCGGCGGAGGCGGCGCCGCCGACCGAGTAGGCCGAGCCTGCGGCGCCCCATGCTGATCGAGTAGGCCGCGCAGCGGCCGTATCGAGATCCCCCCGCCGTGCCGCTCCGTCCATCCGAGGCACCGGTGCCTGGACACATCCGCTCCCCGCGTCCGCGCCGTCGCCGCCTACCCTCGTCCCCATGAGCATCGCCGAGTCGCCCGCCACCTCGCTGTCCACCGTCGGCCACTGGATCGACGGCGCAGCCTCGCCCTCGTCATCCGGCCGCACCGCGCCGGTCTACGACCCGGCGCTCGGCGTCGCGACCAAGGAGGTCGCGCTGGCCGACGCCGCCGAGATCGATGCGGCCGTCGCCTCCGCCAAGGCCGCGTTCCCCGCTTGGCGCGACACCTCGCTCGCCAAGCGCCAGCAGATCGTGTTCAAGTTCCGCGAGCTGCTCGAGGCGAAGAAGGGCGAGCTCGCCGAGATCATCACCTCCGAGCACGGCAAGGTCCTCTCCGACGCGATGGGCGAGATCACCCGCGGCCAGGAGGTCGTCGAGTTCGCGACCGGCCTCGCGCACCACCTCAAGGGCGAGTACTCGGAGCAGGTGTCGACCGGCGTCGACGTCTACTCCGTGAAGCAGCCGCTCGGCGTCGTCGGCATCATCAGCCCCTTCAACTTCCCGGCGATGGTGCCGATGTGGTTCTTCCCCATCGCGATCGCCGCCGGCAACACGGTGGTCGTGAAGCCGTCCGAGAAGGACCCGTCGTCGGCGATCTGGCTCGGCGCCCTCTGGAAGGAGGCCGGTCTCCCCGACGGCGTCTTCACCGTGCTCAACGGCGACAAGGTCGCGGTCGACGGCCTCCTCGAGCACCCCGACGTCAAGTCGATCTCCTTCGTCGGCTCCACCCCGATCGCCCAGTACGTCTACGAGACCGGCACCCGCCACGGCAAGCGCGTCCAGGCCCTCGGCGGGGCGAAGAACCACATGCTCGTGCTGCCCGACGCGGACCTCGACCTCGTCGCCGACTCCGCCATCAACGCGGGCTTCGGCTCGGCCGGCGAGCGCTGCATGGCGATCTCGGTCGTCGTCGCCGTCGAGCCGGTCGCCGACGAGCTGATCGCGAAGATCCAGGAGCGCGCCGCGACCCTGCGCATCGGCGACGGGCGCCGCGGCTGCGACATGGGACCGCTGGTGACCGAGGCGCACCGCGACAAGGTCGCCTCCTACATCGCGATCGCGGAGGAGGACGGCGCGAAGGTCGTCGTCGACGGCCGCGGCATCGAGGTCGACGGCGACGAGAACGGCTTCTGGCTCGGCCCGACGCTGCTGGACGACGTCCCGATCACCTCGAAGGCCTACACCGAGGAGATCTTCGGACCGGTCCTCTCCATCGTCCGGGTGCAGTCCTACGAGGAGGGCGTCGCCCTGATCAACAACGGCGCCTTCGGCAACGGCACCGCGATCTTCACCAACGACGGCGGGGCGGCCCGCCGATTCCAGAACGAGGTCGAGGTCGGGATGATCGGCATCAACGTGCCGATCCCCGTGCCGGTCGCGACCTTCTCCTTCGGCGGCTGGAAGTCGTCCCTCTTCGGCGACACCAAGGCCCACGGCGCGGAGGGCGTCCGCTTCTTCACGCAGCAGAAGGCGATCACGAGCCGCTGGCTTGACCCTAGCCACGGCGGCATCAACCTTGGCTTCCCTCAAAACTGAGGCACGCCCCCGGAGGGGTGGATCTCGATGCGGACGCTGCGCGTCCTACTCGATCAGCATGAGGCGTCGGCCCGTCCGCGGCCGGCCTGGCTGCCGAGCGGCTGCCGTCGCATGCTGGTCGAGTAGCCGCCGCAGGCGGCGTATCGAGACCCGCCCACCGCAGGCGCGGTGGACGCCGCCCTCAGACCACGCTCAGCGCCAGCCAGAGCTCCGTCCGAGCATCGACGTCGTCCAGGTCGACACCCAGCGCCCGCTCGACCGCCGTGACGCGGTTGCGCAGCGTGTGCCGGTGCACGCCGAGCTCGCGGGCGGCCGGCTCCCACGCCCCGTTGCAGCGGAGCCAGACGCGGGCGCTCTCGAGCAGCACGCCGCCCTCGGGGGTGAGCAGTGGCGCGAGCAGCCGCCGCGCGAGCGGCTCGGCGCCGGCCGCGGTGAGCAGGCCGCGCATCCCCTGCGCCGACACGTCCTCGAAGCGGAGCAGCGGATGCTCGGCCGTCGCCCGATCGGCCGCGCGCCGCGCCTCCACCAGCCCCCGGTCCAGCTCGGCCCAGGCGACCGGCGCCGAGGCCCCCGCCTGCGCACCGTGCCGCTCCAGCACTCCCGCGATCAGCGCCAGGTCGTCCGCACCCGTGATGACGACGAGGGCCCCGTCGCGCTCGGCGAAGAACAGCCGCGCCCCGTTCTCCTCCGCGAACACCTCCAGCTCGTCGAGCAGCGAGTCGCCGCGCACCGGCTCGCTCAGCACGCTCACGCGGACCGGCTCGGCGGGCAGCGTGCCCCAGAGCTGCCGCGCCGTGCGGGCCGCGACGTCGAAGGCCCCGGCGACGAGCAGCTCGAGCAGACCCGAGCGCAGCTGCCGCCGCGAGGTGTCGAGGGCACGCCGCTGCTCGAGCGCGATGCTCGCGAGCCCGATCACGCTCGCCACCAGGTCGTTGCCGGCCGGATCCAGGGGAGTGCCGGTGCCGACCGCGAGCACCCCGCGCAGGTGGTCGCGCTGCCCGAGCGTCTGCAGGGTGACGCCGCCGCCGTCGTCGAGCCGGAGCCCCGCGCGGCTGCCCCGGGCGAGCGCCTGGCGCACGGCCGCCGCGACCGAGCGCTCCGCCGCCTCCGGCACGTCGAGCCGGGTCGGCAGGTGCACCCGCTGGCCGACCGCGTCGTAGAGCGCGACCCAGCAGTCCAGCTGGCGCTCCAGCTCCGAGAGGATCGCCGCGAGGCCGTCCGGGCGCAGCGCCGCCCGCGCGACCCGGCGCTGCGCCTCCAGCGACCACTCCAGGCGCTCGCGCTGCTCGCGCGAGATGACGTCGGCGACGAAGCGGATGATCCCCATGAACGGCGTCAGATCGGCGACCTCGAGCAGCGGCAGCCCCTGCCGGGCGCAGGCCGCGATGAGCGGAGCGGGCACCTCGTCGTGCACGATGCCGGTCGCGAAGCCGAGGGCGCGGATGCCCCGGCCGCGCAGGCGGGCCACGTACGCCTCGGAGAAGTCGGCGCCCTGCGTCCCGGGAGCCTGCTCGAAGTGCACCCCGTCGGTGAGCAGCAGCTGCCCCGATTCGAGCCACGGCGTCGGATCGACGAGGTCGGAGGAGTGCGCCCAGACCAGCGGGGCGTCGAGGGCCGCCTCGTCGTGCACGCCCGCGAGGACGTGGAGGCGGAAGGCGGGCTCGGCGAGCAGATCGCGGACGGTCGCGGGCACGGGCGGCTCCACTCGGGATCGGATTCGACGTTCTGTCCATCGTAGGACTGACGCTTCGACAAAGCGGGCCGCCCGCGAATGGCCCCCGCGCGGCACCATGGAGGCATGACGCTCTCGGACACGACCTCCTCGGACACGACTCCCACCGGCAGCACCAACGCCTCCGTCACCGCCGCCGACCGCTCGCGGGTCTTCCACTCCTGGTCCGCGCAGGGCGCGCTCAACCCGCTGCCGATCGCCGGCGGCCTGGGCGCCGAGGTCTGGGACGTCGACGGCACCCGCTACCTCGACTTCTCCAGCCAGCTCGTGAACGTCAACATCGGCTACCAGCACCCCAAGGTCGTCGCCGCGATCCAGGCGCAGGCGGCGGTCCTCACCACCGTCGGCCCGGCCTTCGCGAACGAGACCCGGGCCGAGGCGGCGCGTCTGATCACCGAGCGCGCGCCCGAGGGCTTCGAGAAGATCTTCTTCACCAACGGCGGCGCGGACGCCAACGAGAACGCGATCAGGATGGCGCGCCTCTACACCGGTCGCGACAAGATCGTCTCCTTCTACCGCTCGTACCACGGCAACACCGGGGCCGCGATCGTCTCCACCGGAGACTGGCGCCGCATCCCCAACGAGTACGCCCGCGGGCACGTCCACGCCTTCGGTCCCTACCTCTACCGCTCCGAGTTCTGGGCCGAGACGCCCGAGCAGGAGTGCGAGCGCGCGCTGCACCACCTCGAGCGCGTCGTGCAGGCCGAGGGCCCCGAGTCGATCGCGGCGCTGCTGCTCGAGACCATCCCCGGGACGGCCGGCATCCTCACGCCGCCGCCCGGTTACCTCGCCGGCGTGCGGGCGCTCGCCGACCGCTACGGCATCCTGCTGATCCTCGACGAGGTGATGGCCGGCTTCGGCCGCACCGGCGAGTGGTTCGCCTTCGACGCCTTCGACGTCCGGCCCGACCTGATCACCTTCGCCAAGGGCGTCAACTCGGGCTACGTGCCGATCGGCGGCGTCCTCATCGACGACCCGATCGCGCACCACTTCGACGAGCGCGTCTTCCCCGGCGGGCTCACCTACTCCGGCCACCCGCTCGCCGCGGCGAGCGTCGTCGCGACCCTCGAGGCCATGGCGGAGGAGGGCATCGTCGACAACGCGAAGACCATCGGCTCCGAGCACCTCGCCCCCGGCCTGGCCGCCCTCGAGGCGAAGCACGACCTGATCGGCGAGGTCCGCGGCTCCGGCGTCTTCTGGGCGCTCGAGCTGGTCACCGACCGCGCCACCCGCGAGCCGCTGCCCGCCGCCGCCGTCGGCCGCCTGAAGGCGGACCTGCTCTCCCGGGGCCTCCTGCCCTTCACCGCCGACAACCGCATCCACGTCGTCCCGCCCGCCGTGGTCACCCCCGCCGAGGTCGCCCGCGGCCTCGCCCTGCTCGACGACGCCCTGACCGCCTTCAGCGGCTGACCGGCTCCCCCTGCTGATCGAGCCGCCCGCGCGGCGGGCCCCCATGCTGATCGAGTAGCCCGCGGAGCGGGCGTATCGAGATCCGCCGTCCTGCAGAGGCCGGGTCTCGATACGCCCCTCCGGGGCTGCTCGACCACCATGCATCTCTCCCCGACCATCGGCCGGCGGTCCTCCGAGCCACCCGGCCACGCACGAGCCGTATCCGGGAATCCGCGTGCCAGCGGATTCCCGTCGGCGAACGCGAGACGCTCCATGGAACGCGTGCGGCACTCCGCCGACCGCGAGACGCCGCTCCGCGGCGTCTCAGGAAATGGAATGCAGCGCGAACGCCGTGATGAATCCGAGGACGGCGTACAGCCCGGTCAGCACATCGTCCCGGTCGAACGCCTCCGGGATCATCGTGTTCGAGATCATCGCGAGGATCGCGCCGGCCGCGACCGTGGTGACGAACGCCACGACCGCTCCGGGCGCGCTCGCGAAGACGAGGAAGCCGACGAGCGCGGCGATCGCGGAGAGTGCGGCGATGCCGCCCCAGACGGTGAAGACGTAGCGGGCGGAGCGGCCGTCGGACTTCATCCCGACGGTCGAGGAGAGCCCCTCGGGCAGGTTCGAGATCGCCACCGCGGCCACGATCGGCACGCTGATCGCCGCTCCCGCGCCGCCTTGCGCCACCGAGAGGCCGAGCACGATCGACTCGGGGATCCCGTCGATCAGCGCGCCCGCGGCGATGGCGGTGCCGCCGCCCGCGGAGCCGGAGCCCTTCGCGCTCTTGCGGTTCCCCGCGCCGGCGCGGGTGAGCAGCGCGTCCGCGCCGACGAAGACCACGGCGCCGGCGAGCGTGCCGAGGATCGTCGGCAGGAGTCCGCCGTCGTCGGCCGCCTCCTGCACCAGCTCGTAGGCGAGTGCAGAGATGAGCACGCCCGCGCCGAACGCCGAGATCGCGGCGGTCAGCTTGGGCGGGACGCGGACGAACCAGGCGAGCGCCGCTCCGACGAGGAGGGTCGCTCCGCCGATGGCGCCGCTGAGCAGCGCGAGGGACCAGGGAGACACGGCGCCCAGCCTGTCAGGCGGACGCGGGCCGCGGACCGGGGTTGACCTGCGCGCCC
This sequence comes from Rathayibacter festucae DSM 15932, assembly GCF_004011135.1. NCBI lineage: Bacteria > Bacillati > Actinomycetota > Actinomycetes > Micrococcales > Microbacteriaceae > Rathayibacter > Rathayibacter festucae. The sequence goes on from NZ_CP028137.1 coordinate 41,311, forward strand.
GTCGCTCCGAGCGGATCAGCGCGCCCAGCCTCCGCGGTCCCGGCCTTCCCGTCCGTCCGACCTGCCGAAATGGCCCGAAGTCGGGCTACAATTCCCGTCATGCAGACTCTCTCGGTCAGTGAAGCGAAGAACCACCTCTCGTCCCTCGTCGACTCGGTGGAGGCGACCCACGACGCCGTCGTGATCACGCGCCACGGCAAGGCGGCGGCGGTCCTCATCTCGCCGGACGACCTCGACTCGCTGACCGAGACCATCGCCTGGCTCTCCGATCCGGCGCACCGGGGAGAGATCGGCGAGGCGGAGTCGGAGGTCGCAGCGGGTCGAACGCTGAGCCTCGACGAGGTCCGCGCGCAGCTGGCGAGTCGACGGGCGTGAGTCCGGAACCGCCCTTCGAGGTCCGGTTCACCAGTCCCGCCGTTCGAGCCCTGCACCGCCTGCCGCCGAAGCTGGCCGAGGCGGTGCTCCGCTTCTGCGCCGAGCCCCTCGCCGAGAACCCCCTGCGCGTCACGAAGCCGCTGAGCGCGGAGCTCGCGGGTCTGCGCTCCGGCTACGTCGGCGTGGCGTATCGCGTGCTGGTCGCCATCGACGAGGAGGCGCGAGTGGTGTCCGTCCTGAGGATCGGGCATCGCGCCGACATCTACGGCACCCGCTAGGGACCCCGCCCTCAGCACCGCTCCGAGACGTACCCCTCGTCGCCGGGCGTCAGCAGGTCGCGGTCGCGCAGCAGCACGCCGACGCCGTCGCCGCGCGCGCACGCCCGCGCGAACACCGCGTCCGCGTCGTCCACGTCCGTGTACTCCACCTCGTACACGCGCTCGCCGTAGACGTCGGTGTAGGCGTCGCACTCGGTGAACACCTCGCACTCCTCGGTGATCGCGAAGTCGAAGCCGAGCCCGCGCATCTCCTCCGCTCGCTCGGCCGCGTTCTTCTGGCCGATCGCGAGCCCGGCCCGGTGCGCGGCGTCGACGAGATCACGCGCGAACGCCGCCGTGTCGTCGTCGGTGAGCAGCCCCTCCGAGCGGGTGGCGGAGTCGAGGTTGTCGGCCTCGACGGCGTCGAAGCCGCTCTCGGCGCAGCCCTCGAGCCACGGCCCGACCACCTCGAGCAGCGCCTCCCGCTTCGCCTCCGTCGACACATCGAGGAGCGTCTCGTCCGGCCAGTCCGGATCGGTGACCGGCTCGCCCGCGGCGTCCCGCAGCAGCAGCTCCGGGCGCGACGCCCACGCCGCCTCCTCGCCGGGCTGCGTCTGGAAGGCGTTGACGTAGCAGACCGAGTACACGCCGGGCGCGGGCTCGGCCTCGCGGTCGCGGACGACGAGGTCGACGCCGTCGGCCGGCGGGTAGCTGCCGCCGAGCTGGTAGTCGAAGCCCGCGCCCGCCGGGGGAGGGGCCGGCTGTCCGACGGTTGCTGCGCATCCGGCGAGGAGGAGGGCCGTCGCGGCCAGGCAGCACAATAAACTGGCCGAATGGCGGAGTTCAGCGCGAGTGTCTTTCAGAACGAGTTCCTCTCGGACGGCGCGACGGATGTGCACGCGATCGTGACGGTGACCGCCTCGGGCACCGGCGCGGCCGGCAGCGACGGAGCGGCCGCCGAGATCATCATCGTCGACTGCTCGGGGTCGATGACCGGCGAGAACATGACCGCGGCCAAGCGCGCCGCCGCCGTGGCGGTCGACCAGATCCTCGACGGCACCTTCTTCGCCGTCGTCGCCGGCTCCGAGCGGGCCGACCGCGCCTTCCCGTACCCCAACGCCTCCGTGTCGATGGTGCGGATGGAGCCGGGCGCCCGGGCGGCCGCGAAGGAGGCCATCGGCTTCCTCCAGGCCGACGGCGGCACCGCGATGGGCACCTGGCTGACCCTCGCCCGCCAGCTCTTCTCCAGCGTCCCCGAGGCGAAGCAGCGGCACGCGATCCTGCTCACCGACGGCAAGAACGAGCACGAGTCGCGAATGCAGCTCGACGCGGCGATCCGCGCGGCCGGGGGCGTCTTCCAGTGCGACGTCCGCGGCGTCGGCTCCCGCTGGGTCGTCGAGGAGGCGCGCACCATCGCCAGCGCGCTGCTCGGCACCGTCGGACTGATCGCGAACCCGGCCGACATGGCCGCCGACTTCGAGCAGCTGATCCAGGCATCGATGGGCCGCGGCGTCGCCGACGGCGAGCTGCGCGTCTGGACCCCGCAGGGCTCGCAGCTGCTCTTCGTCCGCCAGGTCGCGCCGAACCTCGAGGACCTCAGCTCGCGCCGCACCTCGGTGAACCCGCTGACCGGCTCCTACCCGACCGGCGCCTGGGGCGACGAGTCACGGGAGTACCACGTGGCCGTCCGCGTCGCGTCGAAGCCGGTCGGCGCCGAGCAGCTCGCCGCCCGCGTGCAGCTCAGCGTGCGCGACGAGGTCGTCGCCTCCGCGCTGGTGAAGGCCCGCTGGACCGACGACTCGGCGCTCACCGCGCGGATCGATCCCGCCGTCGCGCACTACACCGGCCAGACCGAGCTCGCCTCGGCGATCCAGGACGGCCTCGCCGCGAAGGCCGTCGGCGACGACGCCACCGCGACCGTCAAGCTCGGCCGCGCCGTGCAGCTCGCCGCCGCGACGGGCAACGACGAGGCGACCGCGAAGCTGCGCAAGGTCGTCGAGATCGACGACCCCAACGAGGGGACGGTGCGGCTGAAGCGCGGCGTCGCCCGCCTGGACGAGATGGCGCTCGACACCGCCTCGACGAAGACCACGCGGGTGCGCAAGTGAGCTACCGCTGCCCGGAGGGGCACACCTCCCAGTCCGGCGACTACTGCGACGTCTGCGGTGCGCCGATCGCGCCCGCCGCGCCGTCCGCCCCCGCGCCCCGTGCCGCCGACCCGACCACGGCGATCCCGACCGGTCCCGCCGTCTGCCCGAACTGCTCCTACCCCAACGAGGCCGGCGCGCTGTTCTGCGAGAACTGCGGCTACGACTTCACCACCGGCTCACTGCCCGAGGCCGACCCGTTCACCGAGTCGGGCGCGGTTCGAGCGCCGGGCGAGGTCGGCGGCTCCGCCACGCCGGCCGGTGATCCGGCCGCCCACCTGGGCGAGGCGCCCGCGCCGGCCGCTCCCGGTGCGCCGCCCGCGCTCGTTCCGGAGGAGGAGGCCGGCTTCGACGTGCCCGTCGCCACCGCGCCGCCCGCCGCGCCTGCCACGGAGGTCCTCGCCGAGGTCACCGGGAGCACGCCGACGACCGCGCCCGCCGTGCCCGCGGCCGCGGAGGAGGACGACCCCTGGATCGCCGAGATCTGGGTCGACCCCGACTGGTACGCCGAGCAGCGGGCCGAGGACCCGATGCCCTCCGCCGGCCCGCCGACGATCGTCGTGCTGCGCGAGCGCAGCGTGCTCGTCGGCCGGCCCTCCGTCTCGCGCGGCATCTCGCCGCAGATCGACTGCGGCACCGACTCCGGCGTCTCCCGCCGCCACTGCCAGCTCAACACCGACGGCTACCGCTGGTGGGTCGAGGACCTGCAGTCCGCGAACGGCACCTACCTCGCCGCGGCCGGCGCCCCGCTCCCGCAGACGCCGATCCCCACCGGCCAGCGCCGCGAGATCGAGGAGGGCGACCGCGTCTACGTCGGCGCCTGGACCCGCATCGTCCTCCGCCAGGCCCTCCCGGGCGAGGCCTGACCCCCTGCCGATCGACGCCGCCGAGGAGCCCGCGGAGCGGGAGCCCGCCTACTGATCGAGGAGCCCGCGAAGCGGGCCCCTGCATGCTGATCGAGCAGCACGCGAAGCGTGCGTATCGAGCGGAGGGGACGCCTTCGGCGCCAGCGCAGGGCGGGGAAGAGACCGACGTCCATGCGGTGGTGGGTCTCGATACGCCCCTGCGGGGCTACTCGACCAGCATGCTGGCGTCTCTTCCCAGTAGATCCGCCGTCACCGAGACCTGAGCCGCTGGGCTCATGTCAGGGAGGGGCGGGTCTCGATACGCCGCGCTGCGTGGCTGCTCGACCAGCATGCAAGGCGGCCGCTGCGCGGCTGCTCCACCGGCATGTGCGGTGGCGGCTGCTCGGCCGGCGGGGGATCCGCTCAGCGGCCGGCGAGCATCCCGAGCATCCAGGAGAGGGCGGCGACGGCGCCGACGCCGACGACGCTCGAGCCGATGATGACGGCGCGGCGGAGGCGGACGGCGCGGCCGTCGGGAGCGGACGCCGCATCCAGCCCGGAGGGGGACGACGCGGTCATGCCCGCGCGCAGTCGGTGCGCGACCTGGTCGGCGGTGGGCCGCTTCGCCGGGTCGCGCTCGGTCATCGAGGTGAGCAGCGCGCGCCAGGGCGCGGGCAGCGTCGCCGGGACGACGGGGGAGCGGTTGAGGCGCGCGATGGCCGCCTCGAGGACGGTCCCGGAGTACTCGCGGTGCCCGGTGATCGCCTCCAGCAGCACGAGGCCGAGCGAGAAGACGTCGCTGGCGCCGCTGATCGGCTCGCCCGCGACCTGCTCGGGGCTGACGAAGCTGGCGGTGCCGATCACGATGCCGTCGCTGGTGAGGCGCGAGCCGTCCATGAAGTGGGCGACGCCGAAGTCGGTGAGCTTGGCGGTGCGGGCGTAGCCGCTGGAGGCGACCTCGCTGACCAGGATGTTCGCGGGCTTCACGTCGCGGTGCACGACGCCGCGCTCGTGCAGGTACGCGAGCGCCTCGGCCAGCTGGGTGCCGATCGCGGCGACCTCGTCCGGTGCCATCGGGCCGGGCTCGAGCCGCGCCTCGAGGGTCGGGTCGGCGACGAGCTCCATCACGACGTAGCGGCGCACCTCGCCGCCGAAGTTGTGCAGGCCGGCGTCGAAGAGGTTGACGATCCCGGGGTGCGCGAAGGAGCTGAGCATCCGCACCTCGCGCTCCTGGCGGGCGACGTCCTCGGGGTTGGAGGCCTCGGCGCGGAAGACCTTCACGGCCACTTCGCGCTGCACGGTCTCGTCGCGGGCCCGGTACACCGAGCCCATCCCGCCGGAGCCGATCCGCTCGATCAGGTAGTAGCGACCGGCCACCCGCTGCTGGGCGGCATTGGCGGCGATGGTGCTCACGACGACCCGCCTTCCGCTGGAGCGGAGTGCTCCGTGGCGCTCAGGACGAGCACCTGGGTAGACGGTACCGCGGTGCCGCGACAACGGGGAGCGCAATAGCCGGGATTGACATACGGCCGTGATAGAAGCAGTCGATCCGGCACCGAGCGGGACCGCTCAGCGCAGTCCGCTGCGGGCGAAGCCCTGCACGAAGTAGCGCTGGAAGATCAGGAACAGCACGACCATCGGCAGCACGTTCACCAGCGCGAAGGCCATCGTCCCGCCGTAGTCGCTGCCGAACTGCCCCTGCAGGTAGAGCAGCCCGATCGGGAGGGTGAAGAGGACGTTCTCCTTGAGGGCGATCAGCGGCCAGGCGAAGTCGTTCCAGGAGCCGAGGAGCGACATGAAGAACAGCACCGCGATCAGCGGCTTCGAGAGCGGGAGTACGATCCGGGTGAAGACGCGGAAGTGACCGGCCCCGTCGATCCGGGCCGCCTCGATCAGGTCCCGCGGGATGGCGAGGATGAACTGCCGCGCCAGGAAGAGCCCGAAGGCCGAGGCCGCCGTCGGCAGGATCACCGCCCAGTAGCTGCCGTAGAGGCCGAGGTCGGTGACGAGCCGGAAGAGCGACACCATGATCACCTGCACGGGCAGGGTCAGCGTCGACAGCGCCAGCAGGAAGAGCACCCCCGAGCCGCGGAAGCGCAGCTGCGCGAAGGCGTAGCCGCCGAGCAGGTTGATCGCCACGGTGATCAGCGCGGTGGTGAGGCTGATCGCGAGCGAGTTGCCGAACCAGGTCGCGACCGGGAACGAGTCGAAGACGCGCTCGAAGTTGGCCAGCGTGAACTCGCGCGGCCACAGGCGCAGCGTGCCGCCGAGCAGCTCGGCGCGCGAGGAGAACGCGACGACGAGCATCCAGTAGAGCGGGAAGAGGATGACGAGGGAGACGAGGATCGCCAGGACGAGCCGGAGCGCGGTCGTCGAGCGGGAGACGCGGTTCATTCGACGAGGTCCCTCGAGCGGTTCGTGCGCCACTGCACGGCGGTGAAGATCATCGTCAGGATCAGCAGGACGATGCCGATCGCCGCCGCGTAGCCCTGATCGCGGGTGACGAAGCCGGTGTCGTAGGCGTAGGTCACCAGCACCGAGGTGGAGTTCTGCGGCCCGCCGCCGGTGAGGACGAAGACGATGTCGAAGACCTGGAACGAGTAGATGACGTTGAGGATGAGCAGGAAGAACGTCGACGGGCCGACCAGCGGCACCGTCACGTGCCGGAACTGCTGCCAGCCGTTCGCGCCGTCCAGCCGCGCGGCCTCGTAGAGGGCGGGGTTCACGCCCTGCAGCCCGGCCAGGTAGATCAGCATGTTGAAGCCGACCCGCCACCACAGGGTGACGAGGATCACGGAGGCGAAGGCTGCGGCTCCGCCGGACTGCCAGGCGATCCGCGGCAGGCCGATCGTCTGCAGAAGGCCGTCGAGCACACCGCTGTTCTCGTCGAAGATCAGCACGCCCATCAGCGCCGTCGCGACGCCCGAGACGGCCATCGGCAGGATCAGGATCGAGCGGAAGACGGGCCGGGCCGGCAGCACCGAGTTCAGCAGCACCGCGGCGCCCAGGCCGAGCGCCATCGAGAGCGGCGTGACGATCAGCGTGAACAGCGCGGTGTTGAGGGTCGAGCGCCAGAACAGCGGGTCGCCGAGCAGCCGGGCGTAGTTGTCCAGGCCGATGAAGACGCCGTCGCCGAAGCCGTTGGTGCGCTGGAAGCTGAGCAGGAACGCACCGACCAGCGGCACGAAGACGAACAGCGCCAGCATCAGCAGGTTCGGCGCGAGGAACCCGTAGGCGGCGACGGTCTCGCGGGCGGCGGGCGCCCGGGAGGCGCGGCGCGGTCGCGCCGTCACCTCCTCGGGGGCGGGGAGGGTGGAGGTCACGGGGTCGCGCCGCTCACTGCACGGCGGTGGCGATGCCGGAGCTGAGCTTCGCGATCGTGTCCTCGGTGCTCTGACCGCCGACGAACGCCTGCTCGAGCTGCTCCTTCAGCACCGCGATGATCGCCGCCATGTCCGGCGAGGCGACCTGCGCCGCGTCCTCGGCCTGCACGGTGCCCGCCTGCCCGAGGAAGACCTCCGCGAGCTCGGGGCGCACCTCGAACTCGATGCCCGACTCGGTCAGGTCGCGGCGGGTGGGCAGGAGCGAGGCGCCGGCGCAGAAGTCGCGCATCGACTCCTCCTCGGTCACGAAGGCGAGGAACGCCGCCGCGAGCTCGGGGTTCGCGGTCGCCTTGGTCGCGACGAGGGCGTTGCCGCCGAAGTCGCCGCCGCCGCGCACGTTCCGCGGCGAGTAGGTCGCGCCCCACTCGAAGTCGAGCGTCGACTCCGCGTCCGGGATGAGGAAGGCGCCGCCGAAGGTCATCGCGGTCGTCTGCGAGTACCAGAGGTCGCTCGCGTAGGTCGTCGCCTGGATCGAGCTGCTCGGCGGCACGAGGCCGTCGGTGAAGAAGCTGCGGCTGAAGTCGATCGCCGCGCGACCCGCGTCGGAGTCGATGGCCGGAGCGGAGAGGTCCTCGGTGAGGAAGCGGCCGTCGGCCTGGAAGAGCAGGCTCAGCCAGCGGGTGACGCCGTTGCCCTGCCAGTTGTAGGCGAAGGGGTAGCGCTCGGCGGGGAGCGAGGCGCGCAGCGTCCGGCCGACCTCGGTGAACTCCTCCCAGGTCCAGGCCTCCTCCGGCGAGGCCGGGAAGTCGGTGATGCCCGCGGTGGCGAGCGCTTCGGTGTTGTAGAGGATCAGCGAGGTGTCGGTGTGGTGCGGCACGCCGAACGGGCTGCCGCCGCTCTGCACCGCGGCCCAGGCCGGGTCGGTGAAGCGGTCGGCCACGTCGGCCTCGAGGTGCGGAGTGAGGTCGAGCAGCTGGTCGCGACCCGCGTAGCTGCCGAAGGTGTAGTACGGCACGCGGAAGACGTCCGGCGGGTTGCCCGCCTGCAGCTGCGCGTCGATGTTGGTGAACATCTGCTCGTACGGCACCGAGTTCAGCGCCACGGTCGAGCCGGGGTTCGCCTCCTGGAAGCGGTCGATCGCCCGCTGGAAGCCGGCGAGCTCGGCGTCCGTGCCCCAGGTGGTGAAGGTCAGCGTGCCGCTGTCGGCGCTCGCCGCCGGGCGGGCCGGCGCGAAGCCGCAGCCCGCGAGCACCGGGACCGAGGCGGCGACGCCCAGGGCGCTGAGGAAGCGGCGGCGGTCCAGCGTCACCCGATCGAAGGCGCCCCTGCGGAGCGAAGTCGTGTCCAGAGCCATCATGGCCTCCCCTCGGGGGCCACCGGCGGGCCCTCCGAGGGGAGGCTAGCTGCGGGCATCGGCGTGCGCCGCTACTGGACGGATCCGCGCTCCTGTGAGAGAAGCGGTGCTCAGCTGCGGCGGCCGAGCATCCCCTCGAACGAGCCGTCGAGCGCCCACGGGTCGGCGGGAGCGCGGGAAGTGCGCGCCGCCTCGGTCGCGAGCTCGCGGCCCGCCCGCTCGATCCGCGAGGGCAGCGCGCGGCCGTCCTCGGTGGCTCCGCCCCAGTCCTCGGTCGCGGCGAAGACCGTCGTCGACAGCGGAGCGGCGTGCAGGTAGCTGAAGAGCGGGCGCATGGCGTAGTCGACTGCGAGCGAGTGGCGGGGCGAGCCGCCGGTCGCCGCGAGCAGCACGGGCAGCCCGCGCAGCGCCTCGGTGTCGAGCACGTCGACGAACGACTTGAAGAGCCCGCTGTAGCTGGTGGTGAAGATCGGCGTCACGGCGATCAGGCCGTCCGCGCCGGCCACCGCGTCGAGCGCGGTCTGCAGCGCCGGGCTGGCGAAGCCGGTGAGCAGGTTGTTCGTGACGTCGTGCGCGAGGTCGCGCAGCTCGACGACGCTGCGCTCGACGGCGAAGCCCTGCTCGGTGAGCGAGGCCTCGGCCGCGTCGGCCAGGCGGTCGGCGAGCAGGCGGGTGGAGGACGGCGTGCTGAGGCCGGCCGAGAGGACGGTGATCCTGCGGGTGTCCATGGGCGGGGCCTCCTAGGCGCTGACGGGGACGGGCTGCTCGGCGCGGGCGGCGACGAGCGAGGAGTGGGTGGGCGCGTCCGGCACGTGCGCCGGGCGGCCCTCGGCGAAGCCGGCGCGCAGAGCGGGCAGGATCTCGCCGAGCATGTCCATCTGCTCGAGGACGGTCTTCAGCGGCAGGCCCGCGTGGTCCATCAGGAACAGCTGGCGCTGGTAGTCGCCGACGTACTCGCGGAAGCCGAGGGTGCGGTCGATGATCTCCTGCGGCGAGCCCACGGTGAGCGGGGTCTGCTCGGTGAAGTCCTCCAGCGAGGGGCCGTGGCCGTAGACCGGGGCGTTGTCGAAGTAGGGGCGGAACTGCGAGACCGCGTCCTGCGAGTTCTTCGCGAGGAAGATCTGGCCGCCGAGTCCGACGATCGCCTGGTCGGCGCTGCCGTGGCCGTAGTGCTCGAAGCGCTGGCGGTAGAGCTGCACCATCTTCGCGGTGTGCGAGGCGGGCCAGAAGATGTGGTTCGCGAAGAAGCCGTCACCGTAGTAGGCGGCCTGCTCGGCGATCTGCGGCGAGCGGATGGAGCCGTGCCAGACGAACGGGGCGACGCCGTCGAGCGGGCGCGGGGTCGACTGGAAGCCCTGGAGGGGCGTGCGGAACTGGCCCTCCCAGTCGACGAACTCCTCGGTCCAGAGGCGGTGCAGCAGGTCGTAGTTCTCGATGGTGAGTTCGATGCCGCGGCGGATGTCCTTGCCGAACCACGGGTAGACCGGGCCGGTGTTGCCGCGGCCGAGCATCAGGTCGACGCGACCGCCGGCGAGGTGCTGGAGCATCGCGTAGTCCTCGGCGAGCTTCACCGGGTCGTTCGTGGTGATCAGCGCCATCGCGGTGCTGAGCTGGAGCCGCTCGGTCTTCGCGGCGATGTAGGCGAGGGTCGTCGTGGGGGAGGAGGACCAGAACGGCGGGTTGTGGTGCTCGCCGAGCGCGAAGACGTCGAGGCCGATCTCCTCCGCCTTCTGGGCGATCGCGACGGTGGCCGCGATCTTCTCGGACTCGGTCGGGGTGCGGCCGGTCGTGGGGTCGGTCGTGATGTCGCTGACCGTGAAGATGCCGAACTGCATCAGGCGCTCCTTCTCTCCGTGGCCCCGTCCTGGCGAGACCTGATTCATGCGTTCGCATGTACATCCTCATCCAACCACGTGCGGCTGGATTCATTCCCGCCACCTGCTCGACCGCTCAGGAGCGATTCAGGGAAGGGATCCGGGCCACCCCGTCCACGACCTCCTGGGCGAAGCTCGTCGTGTCGTCATCGAGAGCCACGAGGGAGTCTCGGGCGCTCTCGAAGGCTCCCACCAGATCGCGGCGAAGCCGACGGATCTCGTCGACGGCTCGGCCACCGTCCACCCCGAGCTTCTTCGCTTCTTTCGCGAAGCCTGCTTCGGACATCGCATCGAAGCGATATTCCCCGTCGATCGACATCGCTGCCTGTGGCGCTTCACCCCTGGCGCCGAAACGGGACCGATCGTCGAGATAGGGGGCGATGGTGTTCAGGTCGTAGAGAGGCGCGAGCCGGGTGTGGGCGCCGTCGAGCATCATCGAGTAGTTCTTGATGTGCGCGTCGGTGCAGTACGCGACGCTGTTGAAGGCGACTCCGCGGAAGAACTCCCATCCGATCCGCACTCTCTGGCTGTCGCTAAGTGCGAGAGCGCGGATGAGGGTCGCGACGGCGCCGATCCCCGGTCCCCCGTCCCGTCGCTGGTACTTCTTCGCCGGATCCGTCGACAGGGCCTGTCCGAGGTCCTCCTGATGCAACCGCCGGATGATTCCGTCTGCTCCCGGCGCGCGATCGTAGCGTTTCGAGACGAAGACCCGGTGCGGCCCGATCTGCTGGATCCAGAACTCGGCGGTCGCGAGACCGAGCGTGTTCGCCGCGGTCAGCGTCACGTATTCGACGACGTCGACGCGCCTGAACCCGTCCGGCGCGACGGGCTTGAGGATGTGTGTCGTCGGCGTCGCGCGCAGCGCACGTGCCCATCCGCGTCGGTCGTGAACGAGCGCGATCTTGGGTTGCGCTCCGGGAAGAGAGAAGCGCTGATCGAGGCGCGCGTCCGCAGTCCCGTCTCGGTACTCGTCGATGACGAGGCGGAGCTGTTCGGCGACGTCCTCGTCCGCCAGGGTCTCGATCGCGGTTCGGTCGCTGTCCGCGTCAGTGGATTCCTCGCCGGGAGGAAGGAGCTGAACGGCGCCGGGGGCGTCCGACCCTGTGTGCTCGAGGATGGCGAAGGGATTCCTGGGATTGACGTCGAAGCGTTGAGCAATGGCGCTTCGCGCTGCGTCGTTGTCGGGGAGGAGCCCGTTGAGCCAGGGCAGGACCTGCCGCTTGCCGTGGCGCTTGACTGCTTTGCTCATCGATAGCGAGAGGGGCGTACTCAGCGGATCGCGCCTGTACTCGTCGTCATAGACGAAGACGGTGTCGCCCGTGTTCTCCTGCAGGAACGTTCCTGCTCTTCTGCCGTCGAGGTACGCGACGAGCTCACGTGGGACGGCCATCGAGCGCCCTTTCTTCGAGCCCGTAACCCAGCGCTCGGAGTACGTCGAGGACCGCACCGATGCGGGCGTTGGGGTTGCCGCGCTCGAACTCGTTCACCCACTTCCTGGAGAGTCCCGCGCGCTGGGCGAGCTCGGCCTGGCTGAGGCCCGCGTTCTCGCGCAGTGAGACCACCAGCTGCCTCAGATCGTTCACTCCACTGAACATCGATCGCCTCCTCCGCGGTGTAACCGTACGGCTACATCTCGAAGTGTAACCCTTCAGGTACTGCCCGTGATGTAACCGCTCGTGCCGAGACGGAGACGACCGAGAGCTTCGAGGGCTTCTTCGGCACGGCCGGCGGCAGATTGGCTGAAAGCTGTAAGTGCCACGAAGCGCTAAAATGGGCGCTACAGAGCTCAGGAGGATCGAATGGTCGCACGACGATCGCCTCGCCGCTCCCTCCAGCTGGCCGAGATCGGCGCCAACATCCGGCGGTGGCGAGCCGTGAACGGGATGACCGCGTCCTCGCTCGCCGAGCGGGCGGGCGTCACCCGCGAGACGCTGCGCCGCCTGGAGGCGGGGGACGGCTCGGCCCGCCTCGACTCCGTCGTCGCGGTCCTCGGGGCGCTCGGCATCGCGGACTCCCTCGTCCAGGCGACCGACCCCTACCGCAGCGAGACGGCACGGGCCCGCATCGACGCGATCCTCGGCGCCGGCGGCTCAGTGTGACGGTCGGGCAGCAGGCCCTGACCCTCGAGTGACGGGGGGTCTCCTCGCCCTCCGGCCGCCCGAAACATCCCCGCAATCTGCCCCGCACTAGAGTCGTGCCATGGGTGACCTCTTCGACGGATACGGGTCCCAGAAGGTCGAGCGGCCCCGCACGGGCGCCTCACCCTGGGACGAGATGTTCGCCGATGTCGCGGCGACCAGCGGCCCGGCCGGCGTCCGCGACTCCTACCGCGACATCTACTCCTCGCTCGCGCGGATGACGCAGGAGGAGCTGCGCGGTCGCACCGATGCGCTCGCCTCCTCCTACCTCGCGCAGGGCGTGACCTTCGACTTCGCAGGCGAGGAGCGGCCCTTCCCGCTCGACGCCGTCCCGCGCGTGATCGAGAGCGCCGAGTGGAACGAGGTGCAGAGCGGCATCAAGCAGCGCGTCCGCGCACTCGAGGCCTTCCTCGCCGACGTCTACGGCCCGCAGAACGCGGTGAAGGACGGCGTGATCCCCGCCGCCCTGCTCTCCAGCTCCAGCCACTTCCACCGCCAGGCCGCCGGGATCGAGCCGGCCAACGGCGTGCGGATCCAGGTCTCCGGCATCGACCTCATCCGCGACGAGGTCGGCGACTGGCGGGTGCTCGAGGACAACGTCCGCGTCCCCTCCGGCGTCTCCTACGTCATCTCGAACCGTCGGGTGATGGCGCAGACGCTGCCCGAGCTGTTCGTGTCGATGCGGGTGCGGCCGGTCGGCGACTACCCCAACCGCCTGCTCCAGGCCCTGCGCGCCTCCGCCCCCGAGGGCGTCGACGACCCCACCGTCGTCGTGCTCACCCCCGGCGTCTACAACTCGGCCTACTTCGAGCACACCCTGCTCGCCCGCCTGATGGGCGTCGAGCTGGTCGAGGGCCGCGACCTCTTCTGCACCGGCGGCAAGGTGTTCATGCGCACCACCTCCGGGCCGACCCGCGTCGACGTGATCTACCGCCGCGTCGACGACGAGTTCCTCGACCCGCTGCAGTTCCGCGCTGACTCGATGCTCGGCTCGCCCGGGCTCATGCTCGCCGCGCGCCTGGGGAACGTCACGATCGCGAACGCGGTCGGCAACGGCGTCGCCGACGACAAGCTCGTCTACACCTACCTGCCCGACCTGATCCGCTACTACCTCTCGGAGGAGCCGGTGATCAAGAACGTCGACACCTGGCGCCTGGAGGATCCGGGCGCGCTCGAGGAGGTGCTCGACCGCCTCGACGAGCTCGTCGTGAAGCCGGTCGACGGCTCCGGCGGCAAGGGCCTCGTCGTCGGGCCGGCCGCCTCGGCGAAGGAGCTGGCCGAGCTGCGCTCGCGGCTGCAGGCCGACCCGCGCGGCTGGATCGCCCAGCCGGTGGTGCAGCTCTCGACCATCCCGACCCTGGTCGACGACGGGATGCGGCCCCGGCACGCGGACCTCCGTCCCTTCGCGGTCAACGACGGCAAGGACATCTGGGTGCTGCCCGGCGGACTCACCCGGGTCGCGCTGCCCGAGGGCCAGCTGGTCGTCAACTCGTCGCAGGGCGGCGGGTCGAAGGACACCTGGGTCGTCGGCCTCGAGGGCGCGCCGCTCACCGAGCCGGACGCCCACGACATCTCCGGGCTCGTCGAGGACCAGGCCGCGGTGACCACCTCGATCCCGATCGTCTATCCGCTGAACCACACGCCCGACCAGTCGCCGCAGGACGCGGCCAACCACGACCAGGACCAGCAGCAGCAGCAGCAGACGCTCGCCGCAGGGGAGGACGCCTGATGCTCTCCCGGATCGCCGAGTCGCTGTTCTGGATCGGCCGCTACATCGAGCGGTCCGACGGCACCGCCCGCATCCTCGACGTCCACCTGCAGCTCCTGCTCGAGGACCCGTGGATCGACGAGGACACCGCCTGCCGCTCGCTGCTGTCGGTGATGGGCTCCACCGCCCCGGACGACATGAAGGAGGTCACCCGCGCCGACGTGCTGACCATCCTCGCGATCGACCGCACGAACCCCGCCTCGATCGCCTACTCGCTCGGTGCCGCCCGCGAGAACGCCCGCCGTGCCCGCGAGATCGTCTCGACCGAGCTGTGGGAGTGCCTGAACACCACGCGCACCCGGATGCCCCGCCGGGTGACGGGGGAGCGGGTGTCGGAGTTCTTCGGCTGGGTGCGCGAGCGCTCGGCGCTCGCCGTCGGCATCATCGAGTCCGCCACCTCGCGCGACGAGGCCTGGCAGTTCTTCACCCTCGGCCGCTCGATAGAGCGGGCCGACATGACGGCCCGGCTGCTGGCCACGCGGTCGCTGACCGAGGCGAGCGGCCCGTCCTGGACGACGATCCTGCGCTCCTGCGGGGCCTACGAGGCGTACCTCCGCACCTACCGCGGCGTGCCGAGTGCGCGGAACGCGGCGGAGTTCCTCCTGCTCGACCGCCTCTTCCCGCGCTCGATCCTCTTCTCGGTCTCGCGTGCCGAGATGTGCATGCGCGACATCGAGCCGCGCACCGGCCGCGTCGGCCACACCGGCGACGCCCAGCGGGTGCTCGGCCAGATCCGCAGCGAGCTGGAGTACCGGCCGATCGCCGAGATCCTCGAGGACCTGCCGCGGCACATGGACAGCGTGCAGGAGGCGACCTCGTCGGCCTCCGAGGCGATCCGCCAGCGCTACTTCCCCACCAACGTCATGCCGAGCTGGATCGGGGAGGCGCTGTGAGCAGGCTGCGCATCACGCACACGACAGGGTTCACCTACCGGGGCGACGTCGTCGCCTCCTACAACGAGGCGAGGATGCTCCCGGCGTCCTCGGACGGTCAGCTCGTGCTCTCCTCGAACCTGGTCATCCGCCCGGTCACCTCCGCGCACACCTACACCGACTACTGGGGCACCCGGGTCTCGTCGTTCGACGTGCTCGACCCGCACCAGGAGCTCTCGCTCACGGCGACCTCACTCGTCGAGATCCGCCCGAAGGCGCACCCCGACCACCCCGTCGGCTGGGAGCAGCTGGACGACCAGGTCCAGACGCTCACCGAGTACGTCGAGCAGCTCAAGCAGACCAACCGCACGGCGCCGCCCGAGGACCTGGTCGAGCTCGCCCGCCGGCTGGCCGACGCGGCGGAGGGTCCGTGCGACGCGGCCCTGTCGATCGCCGAGACCATCGGCCGGGAGATGACCTACCGCCAGGGCGTCACCGGCGTGCACTCGACGGCGACCGAGTCGTGGACCGCCCGCGAGGGCGTCTGCCAGGACATCACCCACATCGTCCTGGGCGCGCTGCGCTCGACGGGCATCCCCGCGCGCTACGTCTCCGGCTACCTGCACCCCAAGCCGAACGCGGCGATCGGCGAGACCGTCGTCGGCGAGTCGCACGCCTGGGTCGAGTGGTTCTGCGGCGGCGCCTGGCGCGGCTACGACCCGACCAACCTGATCGACATCGGCGACCGCCACGTGATCGTCGGCCGAGGCCGCGACTACAACGACATCGCGCCTCTCCGCGGCGTCTACGCCGGGCCGCACTCCTCGAAGCTGTTCGTCCGGGTGGAGATCACGCGCGAGGCGTGAGGGCGGGGGTCGTCACGAGGGCGACCTCCTCCTGGGCGGCGGGCTCGCCGGCGCGGGCGCGGCGGCGGGTGCGCAGGTACCAGCCGAGGCCGACGCCGAAGGCGAGGGCTCCGGAGGCGGCGCCGACCAGCATCGCCCAGCGCGGGCCGTAGGCGTTCGCGACCCAGCCGATCAGCGGGGCGCCGATCGGGGTGCCGCCCATGAAGATCGCCATGTAGAGCGCCATCACCCGGCCGCGCATCTCCGGCGTGGTCGAGAGCTGGACGTAGCCGTTGGCCGAGGTCATCAGCGTCTGCGCGGCGATGCCGACGAAGGGCAGCAGGATCGCGAAGGCCCAGACGGTCGGCATCAGGCCGGCGAGGGCGAGCGCGACACCGAAGGCAGCGGCGGCGCCGACGATCAGGCGCAGTCGCGGGCGGTCGCGACGGGCCGAGAGCAGGGCGCCGACGACCGAGCCGACGGCGATGGCGGAGGAGAGCAGGCCGAACTCGCTGGCACCCATGTCGAACTCGACCGTCGCCATCGTCGACGCGAAGATCGGGAAGTTGAGGCCGAAGGTGCCGATCAGGAAGACGATCGAGAGCACGACCAGGATGTCCGGCCGCCGCGAGACGTAGCGGAAGCCCTCGAGCAGCGCGCCGGGGCCGCGGGTCGCGCGCGGGGCGGAGCGCAGCTGCTCCCGGTGCAGGAAGCGCAGCGAGACCAGCACCGCGATGAAGCTCGCCGCGTTGAGGAGGAAGACCCAGCCGGAGCCGACCGCCGCGATCAGCACGCCCGCGAGGGCCGGGCCGATCATCCGCGCGGAGTTGAAGGAGGCCGAGTTCAGCGACACCGCGTTGGAGAGGTCGCGCTCCTCGACCAGCGCGGAGACGAAGGTCTGGCGCACCGGAGCGTCGATCGCGGCGGCGAAGCCCAGGAGCAGCGCGAAGACGTAGACCATCCAGAGCTGGACGATCCCGGTCACGACGATCAGGCCGAGCGCGAGGCCGAGGACGGCCATCGCGGCCTGCGTCGCCATCAGGAGCTTCCGGCGGTCGAAGCGGTCGGCGATGAAGCCGGAGAAGGGGACCATCAGCAGCTGCGGGCCGAACTGCAGTGCCATCGTCACGCCGAGCGCGGTCGCGTCGTGGTCGGTCAGATCGTTGATGACGATCCAGTCCTGGGCCGTGCGCTGCATCCAGGTGCCGATGTTGGAGACCATCGCACCGGCGAACCAGATGCGGTAGTTCGGCACCGCGAGCGAGCGGAACATCGCGCTCATCGGTCCGCCACCTCGCGCAGGAGCGCAGCGGCGTCGTGCAGCAGCCGGCGCTGGTCGGGGTCGAGCTCGCGGAGGCGGGCGATGAGCCAGGCGTCGCGGCTGCGCCGGACGTCGAGGACCAGCTCGGAGCCGCGCGCGGTCGCGCGGATGCGGGTGACGCGGCCGTCGGCCGGATCGGCGAGGCGCTCGACGAGTCCGTCGTCGGCGAGGCAGCCGACGGTGCGGGTCATCGAGGGCGGACGGACGCGCTCCGCCTCGGCCAGCTCGCCGAGGGTGCGCGGTCCCTCCCGGTGCAGGAGGGCGAGGACGCCGAACTGCGCGTCGCTGAGCTCGTGCTCCGCCTTCTCCTGGCGCAGGCGGCGGCCGAGCCGGCCCACGGCGATGCGCGTCTCGCCGGCGAGGGCGGGGAGATCGGTGTCGGCGGTAGTCACATAGTTAGCCTAACAAAAGAGTTGGCCCGCTGCATGCTGATCGAGCAGCCCGCGCAGCGGGCGCCCTCATGGTGATGGAGTGGACCGCGCAGCGGGCGCCCCCCATGCTGATCGAGTAGCCCGCGCAGCGGGCGTATCGAGATCCACCATCGTCAGAGCGCGGGTCTGCAGACCCCACCTGCTGGTGACGGTGGGTCTCGATACGCCCCTGCGGGGCTACTCGACCAGCATGAATGCGCGCGCCGGGATCGACCGGAATGAGTGCGTGCATCCGGGATCGACGGGCATGAGTGCGGGCAGCCGATGAGGAGCCTGCTGGTCGAGTAGCCGCGCAGCGGCGTATCGAGACCCCGGGTCCGCCGATCCCCCCCGTTGTGGCCACACCGATCGCGACAGCTTGGCGGGACGGGCGGCGCTCAGTACCGTCGGAGGCAGACCAGGCCGGGGACACGACGCGTACGGTGACCTGGTCCGATCGGCCGCCCGACCCGAAAGGGCGGCTCCCGCGCCCCGGCCTGGCCTCCGCCTCCCGTCGTTCCGCGACGGCAGCGGGACGGGCGGGTCAGGTCCGACGGGCGGTGCGCACCGCGCCGACGCTCGCCGCGACGACGAGGGCGATGCCGACCGCCTCGATCGCGGTCAGCCGCTGGCCCAGCACCAGGAACCCCGAGAGCGCGGCGGCGCCGGGCGCCAGCGCCATCAGGATCGAGAAGGTCGACGAGCGCAGGCGCCGCAGCGCGAGAAGCTCCAGTGCGTAGGGCAGTGCGGACGACAGCACGGCGACCGCGAGTCCGAGCAGCAGCACCGGCGGCAGCACGAGCGCGGGCCCGGCGGTGGCGATGCCGAACGGCAGCGACACGATCGCGCCGGCGGTCAGCGCGAGCGCGAGGCCGTCGAGCCGCGGGAAGCGCCCGCCGGTGCGCCCGGCGAAGACGATGTAGGTGGCCCAGAGCGCCGCCGCGCCGAGCGCGAAGGCGACGCCGACGGGATCGAGCGAGGAGAAGCCGCCCTGCGAGAGCACGACCACGCCGCCGAGGGCGAGGGCCGCCCAGAGCAGGCTGACGAGGCTCCGCCCGGCGATCACCGACAGCACCAGCGGACCGAGCACCTCGAGCGTCACCGCCGCGCCCTGCGGGATCCGGGCGATCGCCTCGTAGTAGCAGGCGTTCATCCCGCCGAGCGCGAGGCCGTAGGCGCCGACGGTGGCCCAGTCCGAGCGCGAGTAGCCGCGGATCCGCGGCCGGCAGACGACGAGCAGCACCAGCGCGGAGAAGACCAGGCGCAGGGTCACCGTGCCGATCGGCCCGGCGGTGGGGAAGAGCAGGACGGCGAAGGACGCGCCGAGCTGCACGCTCGCGATCGAGCCGAGCACGAGTCCGATCGATCCCGCGCTCGCCCGGGCGGGCGGGACGGCGTTCAGCTCGAGCGCCGCTGCTTCTGCACGGGAGGGACGTTGTAGCCGAGCAGGCCGACGCCGGTCTCGTCCCAGAGCAGGGTCGTCAGCGAGACGTTGTCGACCGAGGGGAAGGTGTGCCGGTAGGTCTCGGGATTGATGCCGAGGTAGGCGCAGAGCAGCAGCCGGATGAGGGTGCCGTGCGCGACGACGAGCACGCGGCCGTCCGGGTGGTCGCGGTGGATGCGGGCGAGCGCCGTGTTGGCGCGGGCGACGGCGTCGAGGCCGGACTCGCCGCCGGGCATCGGCTGGATCGCGGGCGCGGCGACCCAGGCGCGGTACTCGTCGGGGAAGCGCTTCTCCATCTCGGCGTTCGTCAGCCCCTCGCCCTGGCCGAAGTCGACCTCGACGAGGGCCGGGTCGAGCTGGACCTCGAGGTGGGCGGCCCGGGCGGCGGGCACGGCGGTGCGCACGGCGCGGACGAGGGTGGAGGAGTACACCGCGTCGAGCTCGGCGTCGACGGCCCAGGAGGCGAGCGTCGCCGCCTGGTCCTGGCCGAGCGGGGTCAGCGCGATGTCGGAGGAGCCCGCGTAGCGGTTCTCGGCGTGCCAGACGGTCTCTCCGTGCCGGGCGAGGATCAGGGTCGTCACTCGACGAGCCTACCGAGGCGGCCCCTGGGAGCCCGACCGGTCATGCGGCGCGCACGTCGTAGTGCGCGTCGACCAGCACCGGGAGGTGGTCGGAGACGCCCTGCGGCAGGGTCGAGACCCGCTCGATCCGCACCGAGTCGCTGATCGCGAAGTCGAAGTGCCCGCTGAAGTAGCGGTAGCGCGCGTAGGTCGGGGAATCACTGCGCGACACGAGGTAGCCGTTCCGCGTCATCTTGCGGTCGAGTCCGCGGAAGAACCAAGGGTAGTTGTAGTCGCCGACCATCAGCGACGGGGTGTCCGGGGCGTAGTCGCGGAGGCGGTCGAGCGCCTCGCCGATCTGCTTCCGGCGCAGCGCGTTGCCGGCCGAGAGCGGGGCCGCGTGGAAGGACGAGACGGCGATCGATCCGCCCTCGCGGTCCTCGAGCCGGACGGCGAGCAGACGCTCGTGAGCGGGGGACATCACCCGGTCGTGCATCGACTTGCTGAGCTCGAACGCGGCGCTGCCGAGGAGCTCGAAGCGGGCGTGCGAGTAGTAGACGGCGAGCCCGAGGCGGTTGCGCGCGGTCACCGAGGCGAGCCGCAGATCGCCGAGCTCCTGGGGGAGCTTCGTGGTGTCGCACTCCTGGAGGCAGAGGACGTCGACGTCGTGCCGGGCGGCGAGAGGGGCGATCTCGCCGTGCGCCCGGTGCTCCCGGAGGTTGTAGGAGATCACGCGGAGAGCGCGTTCGTTCGGCTGCATTGCGCCAGTGTAGGGCCGCCGGCGGGGGCCTCCGGCGACGTTCCGGCGAACACGGAGGGACGGCGCAGGGCCCCCGCGCTTCCCGGCCGGCGCGGTGCCGGAGGGGAGGTGCGAGGGCCCTGCGGAGGGGCGGTCAGTGACCGGCGGTGCCCGACGCGTCGGTGCCGTCGGCGGTCTCCGCGTCGGTGCCGTGGACGCCGTCGGTGGGTCCCCAGTCGGGCAGGGGCGGGTTCTGCTCCTCGCCCGCGGCGTCGACGCCGTCGGGTCCATCGGGGGACGGGCTGCCGACCTCGTCGAGTCCGGCGGGGTTCCCGGTGCCGGCCGTGCCGGTGGTCTCCTCGGGGTCGACGGGGGTGGTCTCGATGTCGTTCTCGGAGCTGCTCATGGGTCAACGCTAGGACGCCTCCTCCGCGCCCGGAAGCCCCTTGCGTCTCGCCCGGAAGCGGCTGCCGACCGGACGCCGTCCCACTGACGGGGGACAGGCTCCGGGCGCTGGCGCGGTCCTGCGCCTCTCGCGAGCATCGAGCCGGACCACCCGTCACCGTCGCCGGTGTGGCGCCGAAGCCCGCGCACCTCGACCGGAAGGCCACACCGTGACCCACGACTCCTCGCCCCGCTCCGATTCCGACCGCCTGGTCACCCGCCGCTCCGTCACCGCCGCCGCCGCGTGGACCGTGCCGGTCGTCGCCGTCGCCGTCGCCACCCCGTCCGCTGCGGCGTCGATCGTCGATCTCGGCGCGTACGCGCTCCGCGGCACCTGCGGCACCCTCGGTCTGCTCGGCCCCGGCTTCCTGCTGCAGGCGGGCCCCACGGAGCCGCTGCCGACCGGCACGACCATCATCATCACCGGCTCCGGGGTCGCCAACATCGGCGTCTTCTCGGTCTCGGGAGGCACGGCCTCCGTGGCCGTGCTGAGCAACACGTCCCGTCAGATCACCCTGACCGCCCCGCTGGCAGCAGGAGCGACCATCGCCGTCCGCACGACGCTCTCGATCAGCGTCGCCTTCCAGCTGAACGCCGTCTCGACGCTGCCCTCCGGCTACAGCGGGACCGGCTCGAAGACGGCGGCGAACGTGTCGAGCACGCTCATCCTCTGCTCCGCGAACTGACGCGCGGAACGGCGAAGGCCCTCCTCCTCCTTCTCGGAGGGGAGGGCCTTCGTCGTTCGTGCGGTGCGGAGCGGCGGCTCAGCGCCCGTAGGCGCCCGCGGCGGGGCAGTCGAACGGGTCGCCGCCGGCCGAGAGGCCCACGCGGTTGAGGTAGCGGACGACGATGCCGTACGACTCGAGCAGCGAGGTCTCGGTGTAGGGGATCTGGTGCGTCGCGCAGTACTCCTTGGCGATGACCTGGGCCTCGCGCAGGGCGGGGCGGGGCATGTTCGGGAAGAGGTGGTGCTCGACCTGGTAGTTCAGGCCGCCCATGAAGTAGTCGTTGAACCAGTTGCCGCGGATGCTGCGCGAGGTGAGGACCTGGCGGCGCAGGAAGTCGACGCGCGCCTCCTTGGGCAGGATCGGCATGCCCTTGTGGTTCGGGGCGAACGAGGCGCCCATGTAGAGGCCGAAGACGGCCATCTGCACGCCGACGAAGGCGAAGGCCATCCCGAGCGGCAGCGCCCAGAAGACGACGGCGAGGTACAGGCCGACGCGGGCGACGAGCATCGAGATCTCGACCCAGCGCTTGTCGACCTTGCCCTTGCCGAACACGGTGCGGAAGCCGTGCAGGTGCAGGTTGATGCCCTCGAGCAGCAGCAGCGGGAAGAAGGCGTAGCCCTGACGGCGGGTGAGCCAGGCGTAGGCGCCGCGCGAGCGGGCCGCGTCCTCCGGGGTGAACGACACGACGTCGCGGACGATGTCCGGGTCCTTGCCGAGCACGTTCGGGTTGGCGTGGTGGCGGCTGTGCTTGTTCATCCACCAGGAGTAGCTGATGCCGACGACGAGATTCGCGAGCGTGCGGCCGGCGACGTCGTTGGCCTTGCCGGACTCGAACACCTGGCGGTGCGAGGCCTCGTGCGCGAGGAAGGCGAACTGGGTGAGGACGATGCCCAGCGCGGCGGCGAGCAGCAGCTGGAACCAGGAGTCGCCCAGCAGGACGAAGCCGGTGACGATGCCGCCGAGGGCGAGCGTCAGCACGGAGAAGAGGATGTAGTAGAAGCCGCGGCGGCGGCGGAGGAGCCCGGCGTCGCGCACGGTGCTCAGCAGACCGGAGTACTCGGTCGTCGGGTTCGTGTTGCCCTCGCCGCGGGGGCGGGTGCGGATCACGCGGGGGGAGGCCTGGACCCGGGGGGAGGTCTCGACCCGGGGGGCGGTGGGGACGTTTCCGTCGGTCAGTGCGGTGGGGGTGCTCATCGGCGCCTCGCTCGTTCGGGGTGGCCGTCCTCGTCGACGGCCGCTCGGTGAGCGATCCCCGGGAGGTCCGGGTCCGCTCATGGTGTTCACCGCGTCGGTAGGGGCCGGACGAGGCTGCGGCCAACCGGGTTCCGGGGCGACCGAGGTCAACACTATGGGGTGCCGCGCGGCCCCGCATCAGGGCGATTGCCAGTCTTCGAGAGGCATGCCGGAGGGGGTATGCGATGAGGAGAACTCCGGGCCGACCAGGCGATCGTCGGCCCGGAGCTCTCCGCCCGGTCAGGAGCCGATCGAGTCCTGCGGACGGCCCGACTTGAGGGCGGCGAGGCGCGCCTCGACCTCGGTCATCTCGCCGAGGTCCTCGAGCGATTCGAACTGCGCGTCCAGGCTCGAGGAGGCGAGCTCCTCGGCGCCGCGGACGCGGGCCTCCTCACGGCGGATCTTCTGCTCGAACCGGCTGACCTCGCTGGTCGGGTCCATGATGTCGATGCTCTTGATCGCGTCCTGGACCTGCGACTGGGCCTCGACGGTCTTCGAGCGCGCGATCAGCTCGTCGCGCTTGGACGAGAGCTGGTTGAGCTTCTCGCGCATCTGGTTGAGGCCCGACTTGAGCTTGTCGACGACCTCGGTCTGCGAGGCGATGGTCGGCTCGGCGTCCTTCGCCTCCTTCTCCGACTGGATCTGGCGGGTCAGGGCGACCTTGGCGAGCGCGTCGAACTTGTCGGCGTCGCCGGCGTTGCCGGAGCTGCGCAGCTCGTCGGCCTTGCGGCTCGCGGCGAGCGCCTTGCCGCCCCACTCGTCGGCGTTCTGGACGTCCTCGCGGTAGTCGTCCTCGAGCAGGCGCAGGTTGCCGATGGTCTGCGCGATGGCGGCCTCGGCGTCGCGGATGCTGTCGGTGTAGTCGCGCACCATCTGGTCGAGCATCTTCTGCGGGTCCTCGGCCTGATCGAGGAGCGCGTTGATGTTGGCCTTCGCGAGCTGCGCGATGCGGCCGAAGATCGACTGTTTCTGGGCCATGCTGTCTCTCCTTGGGTGAGGTGCTTGCGGGCGGGGGCCGAGCGGATGCGGGCCCGGGGTCTGTGAGCGGGGGTCGTCGGATCGAGCGGGTGGTCCGGAGCGGGTCAGAAGCGTCCGCCGCCGCCGCGACGGCCTCCACCGCCGCCGCCGCCGAAGCCGCCTCCGGAGGAGCGACGGGAGCCGCCGCCGCCGAAGCCGCCACCGCCCCCGAAGCCACCGCCGCCGAAGCCGCCGGAGCGGTAGCCGGAGCGCCGGCCGCCGCCGCCGCCGAGGAGCGACTCGACGAGGATGCCGCCGAGGAAGGCGCCGGTGGTGTTGCCGCCGTAGCCGCCGCCGAGGCCGGGGGCGGAGTAGGCGCTCGCGTCGGAGCGGGCGGCCTGGAGCGCCTGCTGCGCGAGGGCGGAGGCGCGCTGGGCGGAGGCGAGCGCCTCGGCCGGGTCGGTGGCCGCGATCTGCGCGGCGTACTCCGCCGAGCGCGCGGCCTCGGCGACGCGGGTGCGCGCCTGCGAGCCGACCGCTCCGCGCCGGGCGGCGATGAAGTCCTCCGCGGCGGACACACGGCTGCGGGCGGCGCCGATCTCGGCGGCGAGGGCGGCCCGCTGGCGCTCGCGCTGCGCCTGGGCGTCGCGGTAGCCGCCGACCGCGGCGTCGATGGTGGCGTCGGCCGCGGTGAGGCGCTCCAGGAGCGCGAGCGGGTCGCGCGGGCTCGCGGCGGCGTCGCGCTCCACGGAGTCGAGGGCGGCCTCCGTCGTGGCGACCGCGGACTGCACGTTCGCGACGAGGGGTGCGCTCGCGGCGTCGGCGGAGTCGCCCGCCGCCACGATCGTGCGGCCCTGGGCGACGTCGGCGCGGATCTCGGCCACCCGCCCCGCGAGGGTGCGCTCGGCGTCCTGCAGATCGGTGGAGCGGGTGGCGACGGCGTCGAGGAGGCCCGAGGCCTGCTCGGCCGCCTGCTGGCCGGCGCGCAGGAGCACGGCCGCGCGGCCCGAGTCGCCGGCGGTGAGCGCCGTCCGCGCCTCGGTCACCTGGTCGTCGGCGAAGCGGAGGCGGTCCTCGGCCTGGTCGGCGTCGTCCTCCACGTCGTCGATCGCCGTCGGGGCGTAGCGGGTGGAGAGGTCGGTCAGCAGTGCGCGGGTCGGGGAGAGGCGGGTCCGGACCTCCGCTGCGCGCGCGGTCAGGCGGGCGGCCACCTCCGGGGCGTTCTTCTCGAGGGCGCGGAGCTCCTCGAAGGCCTCGGCCTTCTCATCGAGAACCTGCTCGGCGTCGGCGCAGAGCTGCAGGATCCGGCCGTAGCCGTCGCGGCGCTCCTGGTCGGTCTCCGGCTCCGCGTCGTCGAGCCGCTGCTGGAGGGCGAAGGCCTCGCCGAGAAGCCGCTTCGCGGTCGTGAGCGCCTCGCGGAAGGGGCCGGTCGCGTCCGAGCCGAACTGCGCCTCCGCGAAGCCGACCTCCTGCTCGCTGGTGCGGACGGCGTCGTCCGCCTGCACGAGGGCGGAGCCGGCGCGGGTGGCGAGCTCGTCGATCGACGCCTCCACGGCCTCGGCGGCCTTCCGGCGGCGCGCGCGGCGGACGAGGAGCCACACGATCACGCCGACGACGACCAGTCCGGCGAGCACGGCGAGGACGACCAGGAGGCCGGAGCCGAGCGACTCGCCCGCGCTCGGGGCGTCGAGGCGGGTGCCGATGCCCTGAGCGGCGGCGACCGCGGCGCCCGCCCAGTCGCCGTCGACGAGCTGGGGCTCGATGTCGTCGGTCTCCAGTGCGGACACCTGGCCGGCGTCGAGGGCGAAGCCGTTGTCGACGGACACCTGGTACTGCCGGGACTCGACCGCGACGGCGAGGAGGACGTCGTTCGTGCCGAGTCCGTTGAGCTCGGCGGTCGCGTCCGACCAGCGCTCGTCGCCGGTGGTGCCGGTGAAGGTGTCGACGTAGGCGACGAAGAGCTGGACGCTGTGCTCCTGGTAGAGCTGGGCGGAGGCGGCCTCGATGTCGCCGATCTCCGCTGAGCTGAGGACTCCGGCCGAGTCGAGGACGACGGAGGAGCCGAGCGTCGCAGGCGGCTCGGCCGCGGCGCCGGCGGCAGGGACGAGCGCGAGTGCGGCGGCGGCGAGCAGGGCGAGGAGCGCTGCGATCGGCGATCGGCGGGCGCCCCGGCGGCCCGCGGCCCTCGTCGGGGATGAATCGTTCGGCATCGCGCACTCCCTCGTCGTTCGCCTCCCGAGTGTAGACAGCCCGGGTGTCACCCGAGCGAGGGCTGTCCGTGAGGGGGAGGAGAGGGAGTGCGTGACGGAGGGCCCGTGCTGATCGAGTAGCCCGCGCAGCGGGCGCATCGAGATCCACCGGCGCCAGCAGGCGGGTCTGCAGGCCACCCTGCTGAGGACGGCGGGTCTCGATACGCCGCTCCGCGGCTACTCGACCGGCATGAATCGCGCGATCACTCGATTCGAGCGGGGGCCGTTCGTGTCGGCGGATCTGACCGCCGCCTCGACGAGCAGGTGACCCTACCGGCCGCGCCGGTCCGGGTCGGGCGAGACGGAGAACGTCCAGGGCAGGTCGCGGAACTCGCCGTTCTCGAGTACCGCGAGCAGAGCGAGACGCATCCTCTCGACGGTCTCGTCATCGGCCAGGATGCCGATCGTGAACTCGGTGAGCTCTGCGGACATCTGCTCGTCTCCTTCATCCGGCGCAGGGAACAGCAGGACTGTAGGCCGGGCGACGAGCGGCCGTCCCGGAAGGCGCGACGTGCTGTCGCGTCGTGCTCCTGGCCATGCTGATCGAGTAGCCCGCGCAGCGGGCGTATCGAGATCCACCAGCGTCACAGGGCGAGTCTGCAGACCGCCCTGTCGGCGTCGGCAGGTCTCGATACGCCGCTCCGCGGCTACTCGACCAGCATGTTCGCGCCCGTCCCGGCGCACCGTGAGTGGGAGAACGCCGGGAAGCGGAATGCGCGCGGGGCGGGCGCCGTTGCCTCCGGGGTGCGTCCCGGGAACGGTGACGTGTCCTCCCCCCGCTCTCCGATCGAAAGGCGATCCATGGATCCCTTCTCCCCCCTCACCGCCGGCGACCTCGAGCTGCCGAACCGCCTCGTGATGGCGCCGATGACGCGCCTGCGCGCCGACGAGCAGGGCGTCCCCGGCGCCCTCATCGCCGAGCACTACGCCCAGCGCGCCTCCCTCGGCCTGATCATCAGCGAGGGCGTCTTCCCGAGCGCCGAGTCGAAGGCGTACCCGGGCCAGCCCGGCATCGTCACCGCCGAGCAGGCCGAGGGCTGGAAGGGCGTCGCCGACGCCGTGCACGCCGCCGGCGGCCGCATCGTCATGCAGGTCATGAACGGCGGGCGCGTCACGCACACCGACGTCACCGGCACCGACCGCATCGTCGCGCCGAGCGCCGTCGCGATCGACGGCGAGGTCCGCGTCCCGAGCGGCGAGAAGAAGCCGTTCCCGGTCCCGCACGCGCTGACCACCGAGGAGCTCGCCACCGTCCGCGACGAGTTCGTCGCCGGTGCCCGCCGCGCCGTCGACGCCGGCTTCGACGGCGTCGAGGTGCACGGAGCCAACGGCTACCTGCTGCACGAGTTCCTCTCGCCGGTGTCCAACGTCCGCACCGACGCCTACGGCGGAACCCCCGCCGCCCGCGCCGCTTTCGTGATCGAGGTCACCCGCGCGGTCGCCGAGGAGATCGGCGCCGGCCGGGTCGGCATCCGCCTCTCGCCCGCGCACAACATCCAGGACGTCGTCGAGACCG
The DNA here is from genome assembly GCF_004011135.1 of Rathayibacter festucae DSM 15932. NCBI lineage: Bacteria > Bacillati > Actinomycetota > Actinomycetes > Micrococcales > Microbacteriaceae > Rathayibacter > Rathayibacter festucae. The sequence continues at coordinate 68,710 of NZ_CP028137.1, forward strand.
ACGAGGCCGACGTGCGCGCGACCTACGAGGCGGTCGTCGACGGCCTCGCGCCGCTGGGCCTCGCCTACCTCAGCGTCCTGCACGCCGAGCCCGCCGGCGAGCTGGTCCAGGACCTGCGCACCCGCTTCGGCGGCGTCTTCGTCGCGAACAGCGGCTTCGGCAGCCCGACCTCCCGCGAGGAGGCGACCGCGCTGATCAGCGACGGCCACGCCGACGCCGTCGCGGTGGGCCGTCCGGTCATGGCCAACCCCGACCTCGTCGAGCGCTGGCAGGGCGGCCACCCCGAGAACGAGCTCGTCCAGGAGACCGTCTACGGCGGCGGCGCCGAGGGCTACACCGACTACGAGCGCCTCTCGGCGTAGTCGCCCGCAAACGCAAGAAGGCCCGCTCCCTCATCGGGGGAGCGGGCCTTCTGCGTTCTGCGACCGATCAGTCGAGGTCGAGGCCGCCCTTGAGCTCCTGCTCGACCTGCTCGACGGTCTGGGGGTCGCCGTGCTCGACGTCCGACTCGTCGGCGGCGTCGCCGCGGCGGCCCTCGCCGACGGCGCGGATCGAGGCGAGCTCGTCGGCGAGCGCCGGGTCCACGGCGCGGCCGGTGTCGCCGTCGTCGGCGCTCACGAGTCGATCTCGCCCGCGGAGACCGCCTCGGCGTACTTGCGGAGGTCCGGTCCGGGCTCGAAGTCGATGAAGCGGTCCTTGAGGCGTGCGTTCAGCTCGGCGAAGACGTCCTCCCAGGGCTCGCCCTTCTTGGTCTTCGCGAGGTCGAGCACCGCCTCGCGGAGGACCCTGTCCGAGTCCTCGAGGATCTTGTCGCGGGCTTCGTCGTTCCAGCGGATGTCCTGTGCGTCCATGCCTCGACCGTAGGTGGGAGGCCCGCCCCGACGCAGGGACTTGCGGACCGCGCGAGCGAGGCGTAGGCACGCTGCCGATCCGTCGGGAACGGTCGTCCCGCCCGTGTGGCGAGAGCCGTTCGCGACGGATCGACGGCGCGGGTCAGGACAGGTGCGGGACGACGTCGCGCTCGAAGAGCTCGAGGCCGGAGCGGTCGTAGGCGGCGTCGGGGAAGTACGTGATCGCGTAGTCCATGCCGCGCTCGCGCATGTCGCCGAGGCGGTCGACGATCTGCGCGGGGGTGCCGACCGCGAGGGCGTCGGGGCTGCGGTACTCGGCGACGAACGCCGCGGCCGCCTCGGCGCCGAGGGCGGGGGTGACGCGCTCCTCCAGGCGCTGCAGGCCCTTCTCGACCTCCGCCTCCGTCTCGGCGATCATCACGTTGTAGTTGGAGCTGCGGGTGATCGCGGCGTAGTCGGTGCCGAGTCGCTCGCAGTGGCCGCGGAGGACGGCGCTCTTGTACTCGAACGCCTCCGGAGCGCCCGCGAAGTTGGTGTACTGCGCGTACTGAGCCGCGATGCGCAGCGTCACCTTCTCGCCGCCGCCGGCCACCCAGAGCGGGATCCCGCCGTCCTGTAAGGGGAGCGGGCGGTTCACCGCGCCGTCCACCTGGTAGTAGCGGCCGTCGAGCGTGGAGACGCCCTCGGTCCAGGCCTGGCGCATGATCTGGACGCCCTCGTCGAGGCGGCCGAGGCGCTCGGCGATCGGCGGGAAGCCGTAGCCGTAGGCGCGCCACTCGTGCTCGTACCAGCCGCCGCCGATGCCCATCTCGACCCGGCCGCCGGAGACGATGTCGACGGTGGTGGCGATCTTGGCGAGGTGCGCGGGGTTGCGGTAGCTCATGCAGGTGCACATCTGGCCGAGCCGCACCCGCGAGGTGGCGGCGGCGAACGCGGCCATCAGCGTCCACGCCTCGTGTGTCGCCTCCTCCGTCACCACCGGGACGGTGTGGAAGTGGTCGTAGACCCACACCGACTCCCACGGGCCGGCGTCGGCGTGCTGGGCGAGGTCGCGCATGGTGCGCCACTGGTCGGCGGGATCGATGCCGACGAGGTCGTGGCGCCAGCCCTGGGGGATGAAGAGTCCGAATCGCATGCCGCCGACCCTAGGGTGGCGCGACGCCCGGGTCGAGGGGGTGGCGGCGGCCGGATACGCTTCCGACCGATGCTGACGTTCACCGAGGACCTCGCCCTCCCGGTCATCCTGCTGATGATCCTGGCCGCGTTCGCCGCGGGCTGGATCGACGCGGTGGTGGGCGGCGGCGGCCTGCTCCAACTCCCCGCCCTGCTGCTCGTGCCGGGCATCTCGCCCGTGCAGGCGCTCGCGACCAACAAGCTCGCCTCGATCTTCGGGACCACGACGAGCGCGATCACCTTCTACCGGCGGGCGAGGCCGGACCTGCGGACGGCGCTGCCGATGGCGGCGGTGGCGCTGGCCGGCAGCTACGGGGGAGCGAACCTCGCGGGGCTGCTGCCCGCCTCGGTGTTCAAGCCGATCATCGTCGTCGCGCTGATCGTCGTGGCCGTGGTGACGATCACGCGGCCCGCGATGGGCGCTGTCACCGCGCTCAAGCACGCGGGGCGGCGGCACCTGGTGACGGCAGGGGTGCTCGGGCTCGTCATCGGCTTCTACGACGGGCTGATCGGGCCGGGGACCGGGACGTTCCTGATCATCGCGCTGATCACGGCGCTGGGCTACGACTTCCTGCTCGCGAGTGCGAAGGCGAAGATCGTCAACGTCGCGACGAACCTCGGTGCGCTGCTGTACTTCGTGCCGGGCGGCCACGTGATCTGGGTGCTCGGGCTGTTCATGGGGCTCGCGAACGTGGCGGGCGCCTACCTCGGCTCGCGGATGGCGGTGGCGAAGGGCAGCCGGTTCATCCGGATCGCGTTCCTCGTGGTCGTCGGGGCGCTGATCGTGAAGCTCGGCTTCGACGTCTGGACGGAGAACCTGGCGCCGCTGCTCGGCTGACGGCGGGCGGTGGCGACAGAACATCAGCCAGGAAGGGGTGTCATCGCTGATCGCGGAGGACGGCCCTTCCTGGCTGATGTTCTGCATTCAGAAGGCGGCGGATCAGCCGAACGGGATCGCTCCGACCAGGACGCCGACCGCCAGCATCACCAGCGAGACGATCACCGCGCGCCAGAGCACCTTGCGGTGGTGGTCGCCCAGGTTGACCGCGGCGAGCGAGACCAGCAGCAGGATCGCCGGCACGAGCGGGCTCTGCAGGTGGACGGGCTGGCCGGTGATCGAGGCGCGGGCCATCTCGACCGGGTCGATGCCGTACTGCGCGGCGCTCTCGGAGAGCACCGGGAGGATGCCGTAGTAGAAGGCGTCGTTCGACATGAAGAAGGTCATCGGGATGCTCAGCACGCCGGTGATCACGGCGAGGAACGGGCCGAGCGCGGGCGGGATGACGTCGACGACCCACTCGGCCATCGCGTCGACCATGCCGGTGCCGTTGAGGACGCCGATCAGGACGCCGGCCGCGAGGACCATCGAGACGACGCCGACGATGCTCGGCGCGTGCTTGACGATCTCGGACGCCTGGTCCTTCATCTTCGGGAAGTTGATCAGCAGCGCGACCGCGGAGCCGACCATGAAGACGTAGGGGAGCGGGAGGACGTCGGCGACGAGGAGGGTCATCACGGCGAGGGTCAGCACGAGGTTGACCCAGATCAGCTTCGGGCGGAGGGTCTCGCGCTCGGGGTCGAGCATGGTGTCGGCCATCGCGGTGTCTGCGTCGTCGGCCTGGACACGGGCCGCGACGGCGACCTGGGCGCCGCGCAGCGACTCCGGACCGCGGAGGAAGGAGAAGCGCTCGCGGGCGACGGTGCGGATGCCGCCGGTGAGGGCGGCGAGGCCGCCGGTGCGCGAGGAGCCGGAGCGGGCCGCGCCGCCGCGGGACGAGCCGGCGCCGACGAGCTCCTGCTCGAGCATCGGCTCGGCGAGGGCGAGCGAGCCGAGGCGGCGGCGCTCGCCGAGTCCGAGGAACCAGGCGAAGACGAGGGTGACGGCGAGGCCGACGGCGAGCGAGGGCAGCATCGGCACGAAGATCTCGCTCGGCGAGACCTGCAGCGCCGCGGCGGCGCGCACCGTGGGGCCGCCCCAGGGGACGATGTTGAGCGTGCCGTTGGCGAGGCCGGCGACGCAGGTGAGGACGACGGGGTTCATCCCGAGGCGGAGGTAGATCGGCAGCATCGCGGCGGTGGTCACGATGAAGGTGGTCGAGCCGTCACCGTCGAGCGAGACCGCGCCGGCGAGCAGCGCGGTGCCGAGGACGACCTTGGCCGGGTCGTCGCCGAGCGCGCGGACGATGAAGCGGATCAGCGGGTCGAACAGGCCGACGTCGATCATGATGCCGAAGTACATGATCGCGAACATCAGCAGGGCGGCCGTGGGGGCGAGGCTGCCGATCGCCTCGAGGACCATGTCGCCGATGCCGAGACCGGCGCCGGCGAAGAGCCCGAAGATCGTCGGGACGACGATCAGGGCGACCATGGGCGTGAGCCGCTTGGTCATGATCAGGGCCATGAAGGCCAGGATCATCGTGAATCCGAGTACTACCAACACTGCTGACTCCTTCGTCGTCGTGCGTCCGGGATCCCGCGGCGGGCTCTCCAGGTCGTGGACACACTAGGCAGCCACCGGCGCCCGGCCCGGGTATCGCTCATAAGCGCGGGATCTGCGCATAGTGTGGGTTCTGCGCATTCTGCGCATCCCGACCGGCCCGACCGTCTCGACGACGAGGAGTTCGATGCGCTTCGCGACCCACGTGCTCGTGCTGCAGCTCGCGACGGTCACGGCGGCCGTCCTGGTCTGCGCGGGCCTCGTCACCGCGCTGAGCGTGCAGCAGCTGCAGGGCGAGGCGGAGGAGACGGCGCTCGCCATCGCCCGCACCGTCGCCGAGGACGCCGACGTGCGCGACGCCGTCGCCGCGTCCTCCGCCGACCCGGCCGTGCCCTCCCGGGCCGAGCTGGAGGGCGGGACGCTCGAGACCGCCGCCGAGGCGATCGAGGAGCGCACGGGCGCCCTCTTCGTGGTGATCACCGACGACCGCGGCATCCGGCTGGCCCACCCCGACCCCGAGCGGCTCGGCGAGGTGGTCTCGACGAGTGCGGAGGAGGCGCTCGCCGGCCGGGAGTCGGTGTCCTGGGGCACCGGCACGCTTGGGGAGTCCGCGCGGGCGAAGGTGCCGGTCTACGGGCCGGACGGCGCGCGCGTGGTCGGCGAGGTGAGCATCGGCTTCGCCCGCTCCAGCGTCTTCGACGACCTGCCGACCGCGCTGCTGGGCGTGCTGGCGGCGGCGCTCGCCGGGCTCGTGCTCGCGGCCGTCGCCTCCGTCTTCATCCGGCGCCGGCTGCTGCGGCTCACCCTCGGGCTCGCTCCGGAGGAGCTCACCGCTCTGGTGCAGGACCAGGCCGCGGTGCTCGACGGGGTCGACGAGGGGGTGCTCGCCCTCGACCGCGACGGACGGGTCGGCGTCTGCAACGCGCGCGCCGCGGCGATCCTCGGCTCGGAGGACCCGAGCGGGCGGGCGCTGCACGGCCGCGCGCTGGGCGACCTCGGGCTGCCGCAGCCGCTGGCCGACGCGATCGCCGCGGCCCTCGCCTCGACGGAGCCCTCCCGCGGGACCGGCGAGGAGGGCTTCGTCGTGCGCTCCCGCATCGTCTACGTCGACATCCGGCGGGTCACCCGCGGCGACCGCGACCTCGGCGTCGTCGTGGTCCTGCGCGACCGGACGGCGCTCGCCGCCCTCAGCCGGCGGCTCGACGCCGTCGGCGCGATGACCAACGCCCTGCGGGTGCAGCGGCACGAGTTCGCCAACCGGCTTCACGTGGTCGCCGGGCTGCTCGACGCCGGCCGGACCGGCTCGGCGCGCGAGTACCTCGACGAGGTGCTGACCCGCGGACCGCTGAAGTACCCGGTGCAGCACGCCGACCGGCTGCAGGAGCCCTACCTCCAGGCGCTGGTCGGGGCGAAGGGGATCGAGGCGGCCGAGCGCGGCGTGCTGCTGACGCTGGGGGAGGAGACGCTGGTGCGCGGGACGGTGATCGAGCCGGAGGACGTCGCGACGGTGGTCGGCAACCTCGTCGACAACGCGGTGCGCGCGGCGGTCGAGGGGAGCCGGGACGTCCGGTTCGTCGAGGTCGAGCTGCTCGACGACGGGGACGCGCTCTTCGTGACGGTCGCGGACTCGGGAGACGGCGTCGCCGATCCGGAGTCGCTCTTCGCGCGCGGGCCGGGCGCGGTGGAGGAGGACGACGACCGCGTGCACGGCCGCGGCTTCGGGCTGCCGCTCTGCCGCGAGGTCGCGGCGCGGCGCGGCGGCGAGGTCTGGCTGGCGGACGCCGGTGGCGAGTCCTCCGGGGCGGTGCTCTGCGCGCGGCTGCCGGGCGCGGTCCTGCCGCCGGAGGAGCTGCCCGACGAGTCGCCGCTCGAGGAGGAGGACCGATGACCCCGGATCAGCAGGAGCGCACCGTGCTCGTCGTCGACGACGACTTCCGGGTGGCGCAGCTGCACGCCGACCTGGTCGACACTCGGCAGGGCCTGCGGGCGCTGCCGCCGGTGCACACCGCGCGGGCGGCGCGCGCGGCGGTGCTCGAGCACGCGCCGGACCTGCTGCTGCTCGACGTGCACCTGCCGGACCAGAGCGGGATCGCGCTGCTGCGCGAGCTGGAGACGGACGCGTTCGTCGTGAGCGCCGCCTCCGACGGGGCGACGGTGCGGAAGGCCCTGCATGCGGGGGCCCTCGGCTACCTGATCAAGCCGTTCGACGCGCGGCTGCTCGGCGAGCGCCTCGACGCCTACGTGCGCTTCCGCAACGTGCTGCGCGAGGACCGGGTCGCCGACCAGGAGGCGGTGGAGCGGGCGCTGCGCATCCTGCACTCGGGCGATGCGGCGGCGACCCAGCCGTCCCGCTCCGCGACGGAGCAGCTGGTGCTGGCGCGGCTGTCCGAGTCCGGCGCCGAGCTCTCGGCCCTGGAGGTCGCGGAGCGCGCCGGCATCTCCCGCGCGACGGCGCAGCGCTACCTCTCGGGCCTCGCGGGCCGCGGCCTGGTCGAGATGACCCTCAGCTACGGGACCACCGGCCGCCCGGAGCACCGGTACCGAGCGAAGTAGCCGCACGACGAAGGCTGGGACGCACGATCCGGGGCATTCCTCCCCGGACCGGCGTCCCAGCCTTACTTCTGCAGGTCAGTGAGTCGCGTCGACGTCCGCGCCCGCTGCTTCGGCCACGCGCTTGCGCTCCGCGGCCTCGGCGGCCATGCGGCGGCCCTTCGGGCTGACCAGCGAGGCGATGACCGTGACGGCCAGCACTCCGATGATCACGGTGAGCGAGAGGCCGGTGCCGATCTCGAAGACCTCGACGTGCTCGCCGCCGTTGATGAACGGCAGGTTGTTCTCGTGCAGCGCGTGCAGGATCAGCTTCACGCCGATGAAGGCGAGGATCGCGGCGAGGCCGTAGCTGAGGTAGACGAGGCGGTCGAGCAGGCCGTCGATCAGGAAGTAGAGCTGGCGCAGGCCCAGCAGTGAGAACGCGGTGGCGGTGAAGACCAGGAAGACGTCGCTGGTGAGGCCGAAGATCGCGGGGACGCTGTCGAGGGCGAACAGGATGTCCGTGCCGCCGATCGCCGCCATCACCAGGATCATCGGCGTGAGGACCTTCTTGCCGTCGATGTGGGTGTAGAACTTGTCCCCGTCGTACTGGTCGCTCGTCTTGAAGATGCGCTTGGCGAGGCGGACCATCACGTTGTCGCCGGCGTGCTCGTCGCCGGGCTTGACCAGGTTGAACGCGGTCAGCAGCAGGATCAGGCCGAAGAGGTAGAAGATCCAGGCGAAGGAGTTGATCAGCGCGGCGCCGAGGAAGATGAAGCCGGTGCGGGCGATCAGCGCGAAGACGATGCCGAAGAGCAGCACCTTCTGCTGGTCGGCGCGCGGCACCTTGAAGCTCGCCATGATGATGAGGAAGACGAAGAGGTTGTCGACCGACAGCGCCTTCTCCGTGATGTAGCCGGCGAAGTACTCGGAGCCGGGGGTCGGTCCGCCGAAGACCAGGACGCCGACGCCGAAGAGCACGGCGATGCCGACGTAGAGGGCCGACCAGAGCGCGGACTCCTTGAGGGTCGGCTCGTGCGCCTTGCGCACGTGGAAGAAGAAGTCGAAGAGCAGGAGCAGGACGATGAAGACGATCGTCAGGGTCCAGATCAGGGGCGACACGGTCATGTGGGGGCTGGCCTCGCTCGAGAAGGGGGATGGGGACGGTCGTGGGGGCTCCGCACGGCGGTAGAACGCTAGCGATCAGGCGGGCGGGTGGGACCGTTGTCCGACGGATCGTGAGTATCTTCTCAGTTCTTCCGCTCGTCTTCGCGCTCAGCGGCCGGAGGGCCACACTGGTCCCATGCCCGGCACCGCGGTCGACAGGACCTTCCAGGACGCCTACGGCGTGACGATCCACTGGCGCTGGTGGTCGCACCCGCGTCCGAGGGCGATCGTGCAGATCGCGCACGGCGTCGGCGAGCACTCCGGCCGCTACGTCGAGCTCGCCGAGGCGCTCGTCGCCGCGGGCTACGCCGTCGCCGCCGACGACCACCGCGGGCACGGGCGCACCGGCCTCGAGCAGCACGGCGGCGACGTCGCCGAGCTCGGCCGGCTCGGGCCGGGCGGTCTGCGCGCGGCGGAGGAGGCGATCAACCGGCTCACCCGCGAGCTCGCCGGGGAGAACTGCGGCGTCCCGATCGTCCTGCTCGGCCACTCCTGGGGCTCGCTGATGGCGCAGCGGATCGTCGACCACCGCTCCGCCGACTACGCGGCCCTGATCCTCAGCGGCACGGCCTACCGGCTGCCCGGCTACATGAACGCGGGCGATCTGGCGCGCCGGCACCGGGTGCCCGGCGGGCTCGGGCTCGAGTGGCTCTCGCGCGACCCGGCGGTCTGGCAGCTCTTCCACGACGACCCGCTGACTTTCACCACTCCGCTCGCGAAGCGGATCGGGCTGCGCGAGACGCTCCGCCTGATCGGCCGGCCCGCCCGGCGGCCCGAGCACCCGCTGCCGCTGCTGCTGGTGGTCGGCGCCGACGACACCCTCGGCGGCGAGCGCTCGGTACGGGCGCTGGCGCAGGCGTACCGCCGCCGCGCCGGCTACACGGACGTCAGCGTGCGGGTGTACCCGGAAGCGCGGCACGAGCTGTTCCAGGAGCTCAACCGCGTCGAGGTCACGGCCGACCTGGTCGGCTGGCTCGACGACCGGTTCCCGGCGGCAGGGGAGGACGTCGCTCCTCCGGCCTAGGCTGACGTCATGCATGGCGAGTACAAGGTCCCCGGTGGAAAGCTCGTGGTCGTCGACCTCGACGTGGTCGACGGGAGGTTCGCCGGCTTCCGGCTCGCGGGCGACTTCTTCCTCGAGCCCGACACGGCGCTCGACGACATCGACCGCGCGGTCGTGGGGCTGCCGGCCGAGAGCGACGCGAAGACGATCGCCGCGGCCATCCGGCAGGCGCTCCCCGCCGACGCCGTGCTGCTCGGCTTCACGCCCGAGGCCGTCGCGGTGGCGATCCGGCGCTCGCTGCAGCAGGCGACCAGCTGGCGCGACTACGACTGGCGGATCGTGCACGCGAAGGCGGTCTCGCCGTCGATGCACCTCGCGCTCGACGAGGTGCTCACCGCCGCCGTGGGCGAGGGGCGCCGCGAGCCGACGCTGCGGATCTGGGAGTGGGACCAGCCCGCCGTGGTGATCGGCAGCTTCCAGTCGCTGCGCAACGAGGTCGACCTCGAGAACGCGGAGAAGTACGGCGTCGAGGTCGTCCGCCGGATCTCCGGCGGCGGCGCGATGTTCATGGAGGCCGGCAGCGTCGTCACCTACTCGCTCTACGTGCCCGGCGACCTGGTGCAGGGCCTCACCTTCGCCGACTCCTACGCCTTCCTCGACGAGTGGGCCGTCAGCGCCCTGCAGTCGCTCGGCATCGACGCGGTCTACCAGCCGCTCAACGACATCACCTCGCCCTCCGGCAAGATCGGCGGAGCGGCGCAGAAGCGGCTCGGCTCCGGCGCCGTCCTGCACCACGTCACCATGAGCTACGACATCGACGCCGAGAAGATGGTGCAGGTGCTGCGGATCGGGCGCGAGAAGCTCTCCGACAAGGGCATCGCCTCCGCCGTGAAGCGCGTCGACCCGCTGCGCAGCCAGACCGGGCTCAGCCGCGCCGAGATCATCGAGCGGATGAAGGCGACGTTCGTCCAGCTGCACGGCGGGACCGCGGGCGACCTGACGGCCGAGGAGTACGCGGAGGCCGAGGAGCTCGTGGCGTCGAAGTACTCGACGCCGGAATGGCTGCGCCGGGTGCCGTGAGGCGGGGCGCCCTCGGGGGCGCCGGCTCCGCTCCGCTCAGCTCGCGAGGAGCTCCTGGTAGTCCGGGTGCTCGGCGATGAAGTCGGCGACGAAGGGGCAGAGCGGGACGACGTGCGCTCCCCGCTCGTGCGCGTCGTCCAGGGCCGCCCCGACCAGGCGGTCGCCGAGGCCCTCGTGCCGGTGCTCGGGCGCGATCTCGGTGTGCAGGAAGACCACGTCCGCGCCGCGGACCGCGTAGTCGGCGAGGCCGACGTTCTCGCCGTCGACCCACAGCGTGTACTGGGACCGGTCCTCGTCGTGGCGCACCTCGGAGATCATCGCGTCACTCTACGCCGGGGCCCACGGCGGCCCGGGCACCCGCCCGCCGAGGCGTGTCGGCGGGGCCCGCGCCGTGTCGGAGGGGCCCGCGCCCCCGTGACACCATTGCGGAGTGCCCAGGACGATCCAGATCGCGGACGGCGTCCCGGAGACCCGGAGCGCGGTGATCCACGCCGAGAACCTCGAGGTCCTGCCGCTGCTCGCGGACGGGTCCTTCACCGTGGTGTACCTCGATCCGCCGTTCAACACCGGGCGCGCGCAGGTGCGGACGTCGACCACCTCCGTCCGCTCGGCGACCGGGACCATCTCCGGCTTCAAGGGCCGCAGCTACGAGCGGATCCGCGGCGACCTCCTCCGCTACGACGACCGCTTCGACGACTACTGGTCCTTCCTCGAGCCGCGCCTCGCCGAGGCCTGGCGCCTGCTCGCCGACGACGGGACCCTCTACCTGCACCTCGACTACCGAGAGGCGCACTACGCCAAGGTGCTGCTGGACGCTCTGTTCGGCCGCGAGTGCTTCCTCAACGAGATCATCTGGGCCTACGACTACGGCGCCAAGGCCACCAAGCGCTGGCCGACCAAGCACGACACGATCCTCGTCTACGTCAAGGACCCGCGCGGCTACCACTTCGACTCCGCCGCCGTCGACCGCGAGCCGTACATGGCGCCCGGCCTCGTCACCCCCGAGAAGGCCGAGCGCGGCAAGCGCCCCACCGACGTCTGGTGGCACACCATCGTCTCGCCCACCGGCCGCGAGAAGACCGGCTACCCCACCCAGAAGCCCGAGGGCGTGCTCCGTCGCATCGTCCAGGCCTCCAGCCGCGAGGGCGACGCCGTCCTCGACTTCTTCGCCGGCTCCGGCACCACCGGCGCCGTCGCCCACGCCCTGGGCCGCCGCTTCGTCCTCGTCGACGAGCACGCCGACGCCATCGCCGTGATGCGCCGCCGCTTCGCCGCCCACGACCCGGAGCCGCTGTACCTCTGACGCCCCGCCGCCCCCTCGTGGCCCGGCCCCGCGGTCTCCCCGTCCCATTCCTCAAAAGTTGCGGTAGTCGCGCGCCACTACCGCAACTTTTGGAGAGTGGGTGGCGCGTTCGAGGGGCGGGGCTCCTCCACAGGGGGGTCGCGAGGGGCGGGAGCTGTGGAGAACGGGATCGGGCTCGAGGAGCGGGCCACCATCGGGGGATGAGCGAAGCAGCCGGTCCCCTCGGAGCCTTCACGCGTGGTGCCGCGATCAAGGCCGGCTGGTCGGAGGACCGGGTCCGTACTCGCGCTCTCGCCCGCCCGTTCCACGGGGTGCGGACGCTCGTCGAGCCGAGGACCCACCTGCAGCGAGCGCAGGCCTACGTGCCGAGGCTGCGAGCCGGGCACTTCTACTCGCACCTGACTGCGGCGGTCGTCTTCGGGATCCCCGTGCCGATGCGCGCCGCCGAGGACGATCCCGTCCACGTGTCTGTCTTCGATCCGGCTCGTCCGCCCCGGTGCCGCGGGGTGATCGGGCACGTGATCTCGGCGACCAGGGTGAGCGTGGTCGAGCGACTCGGGCTCCCCGTCACCGATGCCGTCTCGACCTGGCTGCTCCTCGGAGCGGAGCTGCCGCACAAGGAGCTGGTCACGGCGACCGACAACCTCCTGTTCGTCCCGCGGACAGCCTCGATCGATCGTCCCTTCGCGACGAAGGAGCAGCTCGCGCTCGTGCTCGACGCCTACCACGGGCGAGGGTCACGGGCACTTCGAGCGGCGCTGGCCGTCGCGTCGGACGCCGCCGCCTCGCGACCCGAGACCGACCTGCGTCTCGCCGTCGTCGAAGCAGGCCTCCCCACGCCGCGGGCGAACGCCCCGATCAGGGCGGGCGGTCGCCTCATCGCGATCGGCGACCTCGTCTTCGAGGAGTGGAAGGTGCTGGCCGAGTACGACGGAGCTCATCACCGCACCGGAGACGCCCAGTTCGCCCGCGACCGGCAGCGCCTGCTCGACCTCCAGCTCGCGGGCTGGATCACCGTGCCCGTCCGCGCCGAGGGCCTGGCCCGCGGACGCGCGCGCACGATCGCCGAGATCCGCGCCGCCCTCCGCGCCCACGGCTGGGTCGGCTGACGCGCATCGACTCTCCAGAAGTTGCGGTAGTCGCGCGCCACTACCGCAACTACTGAGGAGTGGCGTCGGCTGATCGCCGCTCCCGACTCGGTCACTCTCCAAAAGTTGCGGTAGTCGCGCGCCGCTACCGCAACTTCTGAGGAGTCGGGGAGGCCTCAGCCCTCCGCGCCGCCGCCCCCACGCCCCGCACGCCCCGCACCGGTTCGGCCGGTCGCCGCTCCTGACTCGGTCATCCTCCAGAAGTTGCGGTAGTCGCGCGCCACTACCGCAACTTTTGAGGAGTGGGGAGGCGCCGCCACGCGCACCCCACGGCCGGGCCGGCTGCTCGCGGCTCCCGGCTCGGCGACTCCTCGAAAGTTGCGGTACTCGCGTGTGACTACCGCAACTTTTGAGGAATGGGGGGGCGGGGGAGGACGGGCGGGGAGGACGGGCGGGTGAGGACGGGCGGCGAGGACGGGCGGGGGCTCGCGGGGAGGGGAGGTGCGCCGGGCGCGGTCAGGAGCTCGCGCGGACGATCAGCTCGGTGGGCATCAGGGTGCGGTGCTCGACGTCGGCGCCCTCGAGGCGGGCGGTCAGGAGCTCGGCCATGCGGGCGCCGAGCTCGACGGGGACCTGGCGGACGGTGCTGAGGGCGGGCACCGCGGAGCGGGCGAAGATGTCGTCGTCGAAGCCGACGACGGCGACGTCCTCGGGGACGCGCCGGCCGGCCTCGCGCAGCGCGGCGTAGGCGCCGACGGCCATCTGGTCGTTCGCGGCGAAGAGCCCGTCGATCGCGGGATCGCGCTCGAGGAGGCGGCGCATCGCCTCCGTGCCGCTCTCGGGCGAGAAGTCGCCCCACTCGACCAGGGAGTCGTCGAGCCCCGCGTCGGTCAGGGCGCTGCGCCAGCCGATCAGGCGGTCGACACCCGGCGGCATGTCGGCGGGGCCGGCGATGGTCGCGATGCGGCGGCGGCCGCCCGCGATCAGGTGCGCGGTCGCGACGGCGGCCCCGTCGGCGTTGTCGACGTCGACGAAGTAGGAGTCGCGCTCGTCCGGCGAGAGCGGCCGGCCGCCGAAGACGATCGGCAGCGAGTTCGACAGCGCGGCGTAGGAGTGGTCGCCGGAGTGGTGCGAGACGACCAGGGCGCCGTCGACGTTGCCGCCGAGGAGGTAGCGCCGGGTCTTCTCGCCGCTGGTCTCCGAGGCGATCAGCATCGAGAGCGTGTAGTCGGTGTCGGCGAGGCGCATCGCGGCGCCCTGCACGATCGCGGCGAAGAACGGGTCGGCGAAGACGCGCGCGGTCGACTCCGGCACGATCAGCGCGATCGACTGCGTGCGCCGCGAGGCGAGCATCCGCGCCGCGCGGTTGGGCACGTAATCGAGCTCGGCGATCGCCTTCTGCACGGCGGCGACGATCTCCGCGGCGACCTGCGGGGCGTTGTTGACGACCCGCGAGACCGTCGCGCGCGAGACCCCGGCCCGGGCGGCCACGGCCTCGAGCGTCGGCGAGCGCCCGCCTCCCCTGATCCCCTCGGACACGGTCTAGTCCAGCGCCTCGGCCGCGGTGCCGCCGATGAGCCGCGAGTAGACGAGTCCCGAGTCCTTGATCAGCCGCTCCTGGCTCGAGTAGTCGACGCGGACGATACCGAAGCGCTTCTCGTAGCCCCAGGCCCACTCGTAGTTGTCGAGCAGCGACCAGACGAAGTAGCCGCGGACGTCGGCGCCCTGATCGATCGCGTCGGCGACCTTCTCGACGTGGTCGAGCACGTACTGCGTGCGGTCGACGTCGTGCACGCGGCCGTCCTCGACGACGTCGTCGTAGGCGGCGCCGTTCTCGGTGACGTAGAGCGGCGGCAGGTTCTCGTACTCCAGGCCCAGCCGGGTGAGCAGGTAGCGCAGCCCGTCGGGGTGCACCTCCCAGTCCATCGCGGTCCGGGGGAGGCCGCGCGAGGGGAAGGTGATCGACTCCGAGCCGACCCACGGCGAGCCGACCTCGCGCTCGGTGGCCTGGGCGAAGTCCTCCGCGCCGGCCGGCAGCGGATGCCCGGAGACGTTGTCGTCGTGGTAGTGGTTCACGCCGAGGAAGTCGAGCGGCTGCGCGATCGTCGCGAGATCGCCGTCCTGGATCAGCTCGTCCAGGCCCAGGCCCGCGACGTCCTCGAGCAGGTCCTCGGGGTACTCGCCGAGCAGCAGCGGGTCGAGGAAGATGCGGTTCTGCAGCGCGTCGAAGCGGCGCGCGGCGTCGAGGTCGACCTCGTCCTCCGGGTCGTCGGGGACGGCGTTGGAGAGGTTGAGCGTGATGCCGAGGTTCTGCGCGCCGAGCTCGCGCAGGGCCGAGACGGCGAGCCCGTGCGCGAGGTGAGTGTGGTGCACGGCGGCGAGAGCGGCCTGCTGGGAGATCACGCCGGGCGCGTGGATCCCGGCGCCGTAGGAGAGCAGGGTCGAGCAGAACGGCTCGTTGAAGGTGGTCCAGTGGGCTACCCGGTCGCCCAGGCGCGCGTGAACGGCCTCCGCGTAGTCCCGGAAGCGCTCGGCGGTGTCGCGGTTCGTCCAGCCGCCCGTCTCCTCCAGGGCCTGCGGGAGGTCCCAGTGGTAGAGGGTCAGCCAGGGCAGGACGCCGGCGCCGAGCAGCTCGTCGACGAGGCGGGAGTAGAAGTCGAGTCCCTCGGTGTTGACGGCGCGGTCGCCGGGCTTCACCCGCGACCAGCTCACCGAGAAGCGGTAGGAGTCGAGGCCGAGGCTCTTCATCAGCTGCACGTCGGCCGGCATGCGGTGGTAGTGGTCGACGGCGACCTCGGGGGTGTCACCGTTCGCGACGGCACCGGGGACGCGGGAGAAGGCGTCCCAGATGCTGTCCTCCTTGCCGCCCTCGTGGCCGGCGCCCTCGATCTGCGCGGCGGCGGTGGCGGAGCCCCAGAGGAATCCGGCGGGCCAGTCGCGCGCGGCGAGGCGCTCGGCCAGGGCGATCTGCTCCGGCAGGGTCGGCGAGGCGGGGGAGGGGGGAACGGTCACTGCGGACTCCTTCGGCGGCTGTCCCGTCATCCTACGACCATCCCGGTGGAGCGCTCTCTCACCGCGCTGGCGGGGTGGGCGGTGGGTCGGGCGGCACGGCGGGCGGAGGCGTGGCCCCGGGAACGCCGACGGCCCGGCACGCCGAGGCGTCCGGGCCGTCGAGGGTCGCGGGGAGTCGACCGGGCGCAGCGCTCAGCCGCGCCGGTCGCCGTCCTCCGTGCGCCGGGGCGCCGTGGCGACGGAGTCGGTCCGCACGTCGGGCTCGATGCTCCCGGCGGCGAGATCGGCACCGGCGCGGGCGGCCATCTGCGGGTCGGTGCGGCGCAGCTCGGCCGCGGCGTCCTCGTTCGCCAGGTCGTGCGCCTCCTGCATGGCCGACTTCGCCCGCAGCGGCGGGGTCTTCAGGAACCAGGAGAGCACGAAGGCGAGCAGCACCACGCCGAGCGCGACCTGGAAGACCGTGACCGTCGCGTCGTTGAAGCCGGTGAGGAACGGCGCCGAGAGCGCGTCGTTCGCCGTGTTCAGGAACGAGGTGTCGCCGTCGAGCGCCGAGCCGATCGCGGCGGTGTCCTGCGACTGCAGCAGCTTGAGGATGCCGGCGTTGGCCGGGTCGGCCGCGATGGTCGGGTCCGAGGCGGCGGCCTGCAGGTTCGCAGCGATCGTCGGGTTCTTGAACGCGGCGGCGATCGTCTCCGGGATGCGGCTGAACAGCACCGAGAAGATGACCGCGGTGCCCAGCGTGCCGCCGATCTGGCGGAAGAACGTCGAGGCGCTGGTCGCGACGCCCATGTTCGCGGTGTCGACCGAGTTCTGCGAGGCGAGGGTCAGCGTCTGCATCATCTGGCCGAGGCCGAGGCCGAGCAGCAGCATGCCGCCCATCACGAAGATCACCGGCTTGTCGATCGAGACGAAGGACAGGTAGAAGAACGCCGCCGACATCAGGAAGGTGCCGAGGATGGGGAAGGCGCGGTAGCGGCCGGTGCGGGAGATGATCTGGCCCGAGACGATCGAGGCGATCATCAGGCCGAGGATCATCGGCAGCATCAGGAAGCCGGACTCGGTCGGCGTCGCGCCGTTGACGAGCTGCAGGTAGAGCGGGAGCGCCATCATGCCGCCGAACATGCCGAAGCCGACGAGGACGCCCAGGACGGTCGCCATCGAGAAGGTCGGCGAGCGGAAGAGCTTGAGCGGGATCAGCGCGTCGTCACCCATCATCCGCTCGGCCGCGATGAAGCCGACGATGCCGAGCACGCCGACGACGTAGCAGACCCAGGCGATCGGCGAGCCCCAGCCCCACTCGCGGCCCTGCTCGGCGACGAGGAGGAGCGGAACGGCGGCGACGATGACGAGCGCGGCGCCCCACCAGTCGATCCGGACGGAGCGGCGGGCGGCGGGCTTGGGCAGGTGCAGGAAGCGCACCACGATGAAGAGCGCGACGGCGCCGATCGGCAGATTGATCAGGAAGACCCAGCGCCAGCCGGTGATGAAGAGGATCTCGGGGGTGCCGGCGAGGAGCCCGCCGATCAGCGGACCGACGACGCTCGAGATGCCGAAGACGGCGAGGAAGTAGCCCTGATACTTGGCGCGCTCGCGCGGCGGGAGGATGTCGCCCATCACCGTGAGGGCCAGCGACATCAGTCCGCCGGCGCCGAGGCCCTGCACCGCGCGGAAGCCGGCGAGGCCGAGCATCGAGGTCGCGAAGCCGGCCAGGAGCGAGCCGATCAGGAACAGGACGATGGCGATCAGGTAGAGCGGGCGGCGGCCGAAGATGTCGGAGAGCTTGCCGTAGATCGGCGTCGCGATCGTCGAGACGATCAGGTACGCGGTGGTGACCCAGGCCTGCTGCGAGAGGCCGTCGAGGTCGTCGGCGATGGTGCGCATCGAGGTGCCGACGATGGTCTGGTCGAGCGAGGACAGGAACATCCCCGCCATCAGGCCGAAGATCACGAAGAGGATCTGGCGGTGCGTCATGATCGCGCCCGACGGGGAGGCGGCGGTCGCGGGCGGGCGGGCGGAATCGGTCACGGGGGTCCCCTTGTCTGGCGGACGCCGCCAGGGCACGGCGGACCGCCGCAAACGTTGCGTGCTGCGCAAAGTTACACCGCGTGCGAGCTCACCGGCACTGCTTCCGGCGAGCCTGTGGAGGATCTCAGAGGGCGCCGCCCGATCCGGGGTCCGAGATCGTCGGTCAGGGTCCGGGAAGGCCGTCGATCCGGGCCCGGGAGCGCACCCGAGCGAGCGCCCGGAGCGCCGGCGACCGAGGGTCCGAAGCGCCGCCGATCAGCTGTGCGCCGGCACCCCCGCCTCGGCCCAGCCGGCCTCGCGGAGCGCCGCCCGCGCCTCGGCCCGCGCCGAGTACGGCGTCCGCACGCCCTCGATGTCGCGGTAGTTCTGGTGCCCGGGTCCCGCCCAGAGGATCGAGTCGCCCTCGTGCGCCAGCGACACCGCGACGCGGATCGCGCGCTTGGGGTCGTCGACCTCGTGGATCTCGCCGTCGGGACGCGCCGCACGGGCCGCCGCCAGCAGCGTGGCGCGGATCGACGCCGGGTCCTCGAAGCGCGGGTGGTGGTCGGTGATCACGAGCACGTCGCTACCCGAGACCGCCGCCTCGGCCATCGCGGGCCGCTTGAGGGCGTCGCGGTCGCCGTCCGCGCCGAAGACCATGATCACGCGGCCGGGGGTGACCTCGCGGACCGCCTCGAGCGTGCGGGCGAAGGCGTCGGCGCTGTGACCGAAGTCGACGTAGACGGTGGGGCCGCGCTCGCCCGAGACGCGCTCGGTGCGGCCGGGGAGCGAGACGTCGAGGCCGCCGTCGCGGTGCAGGGCGGCGCGGATCTCGCCGATCGGGCGGCCCGCCTCGATCAGCATCACGATCGCCAGGGCGGCGTTGGCCGCCATGTGCGAGCCGATGATCGGGACGGAGGTGGTGATCGCCCGGTTCTCGCGGTTCTCGACGCGGAAGTGGGTGCGGCCGAACTCCTGCTCGAGGATGCTCACCCGCCAGTCGGCGTCGACGTCGGGGAACGACGTGATCGTGGTGACGGGCACGCCCGCCTCCGCCACGACCCGCTGCCCGGCGGGCGAGTCGAGCGAGACGACCGCGCGGCGGGAGCGGTCGGGCTGGAACAGCTGCACCTTCTGGGCGAAGTAGGTGTCCATGTCGCCGTAGTCGTCGAGGTGGTCGTGGCTGAGGTTCGTGAACGCCGCGACGTCGAAGACGACACCGTCGACGCGGTGCCGGGTGAGGGCCTGCGCACTGACCTCGATCGCCGCGGCGCCGACGCCCTCCTCCTGCATCCGGGCGATGAGGGCGTGCAGCTCGGTGGCCTCGGGAGTGGTCAGCCCGCTCGTCACCGAGGTGTCGCCGATGTGGCGCTCGGCCGTGGAGCTCAGGCCCGGCACGACGCCGAGCTGGCGGAGCATCCCCTCGAGCATGTGCACCGTCGAGGTCTTGCCGTTGGTGCCGGTCACGCCGAGGAGCAGGGGAGCGCGCTCGGTGGTCGCGTAGACGACGGCGGCGACGGCGCCGAGGCGGGCGCGCGGGTCGTCGACGACCAGCACGGGCAGACCGGTGGCGCGCGAGGCGGACTCGCCGGCCGGATCGGTGAGGACGCCGACGGCGCCGCGCTCGGCGGCCTCCGCGACGAAGTCGGAGCCGTGGCGGTGGACGCCGGCGAGGGCGACGAAGAGGTCGCCCGGCTCGACGTCCGAGGCGGTGAGCGTGATCCCGGTCACCTCGACGGGCGGGACGTCGCCGTCGGGCAGCTCGATCGCGCGGGCGAGGGCGGGGAGGGGGACTGCTCGGACGTGCAGGGGGCGCAGCATGGGGTCCTCTCGTCTTCGGGACCGGTGGGCGGCTCATCCGAGGGGGCGGATGCGCGCGGTCGCCGAGGCTGTCACTCAAGCTAGGGGGTCTGCTTATGTGAATCCTTTGAGGATATTCGACACCCGCGTGGAGGAGCAGTGCTGAACGGAGACACCCCTGGGTGCTTGACAGCGCTCTCCGCGGGCGCGAACGGGCCCCCGCGTAGGCTCGGAGCATGACCTCGGACGAGAACCCGGCCCCCGACGGGCGCCCCGTACGGCGCCGAGCCCTGGTGATCGGGGGAGTCGCCGTGGCCGCCGGGATCGCCGCCGTCGGCGTCAATGCGGCCCTCGGTGCGGGGCGCGCGAGCGCTCCGACGGCGTCCGCGAGTCCGAGTGCCACCCCGGGCGCGTCGGCCGGCACCTCCGCCTCGGCGAGCGCCGCTCCGGTCGAGACGCCGACCGAGACGCCGACGCCGACCGCGACGCCGGGGATCGACCTCTCCGCCCACTCGAACGACGACCCGGCCAGCATCTGGGTGGTCGTCAACAAGCTGCGCACCCTGAATCCGGTCGACTACGTGCCGGCCGACCTCGTCTACCCGGACGTCCGCTACGTCAACCGCCAGCCGATGCGGCAGGCGACCGCGGACGCGCTGGTGCCGATGTTCGCGGCGGCTTCGAGCGAGGCCGGCCTGACGCTCGCGGTGCAGAGCGCCTACCGCTCCTACGACACCCAGGTCAGCGTCTACGCCGGCTGGGTGTCCTCGCGCGGCCAGGCCGGAGCGGACGCGACCAGCGCGCGCCCGGGGCACAGCGAGCATCAGACCGGCTGGGCCGTCGACGTCGTCGGCTCCTCGGGGACCTGCGCCCTCGAGATCTGCTGGGGCGACACCCCCGAGGGCCAGTGGGTCGGCGCGAACGCGCACCGCTTCGGCTTCCTCGTCCGCTACAAGCCGGACACCACGCCGATCACCGGCTACGAGTCCGAGCCGTACCACCTCCGCTACATCGGCGTGGAGCTCGCGCAGCACCTGCACGACGCCGGCATCCCCACGCTCGAGCGCCTGTTCGGGCTGCCGGACGCCCCCGACTACGCGCCGGGCACGGTCTCGTAGCGGCGTCTCCGGACGGTTGATCGGCGGGCTCGCGAGCACCCCCTCGCGCCTTCCAGCGCGCTCTGTCGGGCGTCACACGCCACGTCTCCCCGTCGAACGACCGCTTGCCTAACCTCTCCTTGAACGCGAGGCAGGCTCGCTTTCGATCGAAGGAGATCTCATGACATTCCCGCTGCTCGCCTCCTCGAGGCGCTCGTCCGCACTGTCCTTCACGGCCCTCGTGGCCGTCTCCGCACTCCTCGCCCCGGCCGCCATCGCCGCCGAGGATCCGGGCCCCGCCGACGCTCGCGTCGGCGACGGTCGCCGAGGCCCTCGAGAACGTCGAGAGGGTCGATCCGACTCTCCTCCACGACGCTGTTCTCGAGGGTGCCGGGACGGCCGCCCTGGGCTCCGGCTCGGTCGTCGTGCCGTCCGATCCGTCCGCCGGTGTCCGGATCGGCGACGGCGCTCGGACCGTGATCGTCGATCTCCCTGCCGCGGAGAGCTCTGGTCCGGCTGCCGCCCTCGCGGACGGGGGAGTCGTGTACCCCGCGGCTCACAGTGCGACCTCCGTCGTGGTCGGCGATCGAGGCGTGCAGATGCTGACGACGATCGCGGATGCCCAGGCTCCGGCCGACTACTCCTACGACGTGACCCTCGCCGAGGGGCAGCGGCTCGAGCTGCTCGGCGACGGAGCGGCGGTCGTCAACGCCGACGGCGGCATCGCGCTGCTCATCGGAGCAGCGTGGGCGATCGACGCGGACGGGGACCGGATCCCGACGCACTACTCGGTGTCCGGTTCGACCCTCACGCAGACGGTCGATCACTCGGCGCCCGGAGTGGCGTACCCGGTCGTAGCCGATCCGGCGTGGCTGGCGCCCTTCGTGTTCAAGTGCCTCATCGGACTCGGAATCAACGGACCGCAGATCGTGTCGATCATGGCGTCGGGCGGGCCGGGATCGATCGGTGGAGGGCTGGCCGTGTCGATCATGGTCTGCCTCAGGGGAAAGTAGGGCCGGAGCGTGTTCCGCCGACGCTCACCTGAGCGCTTATCGCGTGAGCTCCGCTCGATCGATGACGCCATCGAAGCCCATCCCTTCAGGTCCGAGCCGATCACGCGCGCCTTCGCCGTCATCGAGGACGGCGACGGGGACAAGGAGCTGATCAGCGCGCGACTCCGTGAGCAGGGCCTGCCGGAACTTCAGACGATCGGAGCTTCCACGCTGCGGTACTCGCTCAGCTGGTGGTGGCTGCACAACCGGCGGCGCGCGGCCGTGCGGAGGATCGAGCGGCAGCGGGGTTGAACCCGCTCGTCGTCCGTCGGTGAGCCTGCCCAGTGCTCGAACGGACTGGGGAGCTGTCGGCGCATCCGTTGGAGGGGTGACAAGCCTGTTGAGACGCGGGCGGGAGGGGTTCCCGCCCGCGTGGCCGAAAGGCGGAAGGGAAGCACGGTGCTCCGGAGACCGACGCGGGAGAAGCTGCAACGCGAGCTGGAGGTGATCGACGCCGCGATCGCCGGACATCCGTTCTCCTCCGACGTGCTCGTTCGCCTCCAATCGGTCTTCGCCGAGAGCGACGGCAGTGGGAGGGACGGGCAGCGGATCAACGCGCGCCTGGCGGAGGAGGGTCTGCCGACCATCCCGGGAATCTGGATCTTCTACGCCCGGAACTTCTCCAGCTGGGGGTGGCTGCACAATCGGCGGCGTGCGGCCGTGCGGAGGATCGAGCGGCTCGGGGGCTGAACGCGTGTCCGTTCGGACATCCGGATGTGTCCGGAAATCGGTCCGCAAGGGCTTGCGGAGACGGCCGCGATCAGAAGCGGACGTGACAGACGGGCGTTGTTACCGTACCGTTACTCGGAGTGCTTTCGGAGGTCACCCTTAGGGGACTCCGACTCCCGCGTGGTGACATGGCCGCTTCCCCCTGAAATCCCGCACGCCCCCGCCCCCGTGCGCACCGACCCGTGAGTTCCCCTGTGCCCCACAGTTCCACCCGTTCCACCGTGCCCGCTGCCGCCGAGGTCGCCCCCGCCGACGCTCAGCTCGCACCGCCGCTGACCCGCCGTGAGGCGCGCGAGCGCGAGGGCCGCGTCCGCGCGACTCCGGTCGCCGCTCCCGCCGCCCCCGCCGTCGAGCCCCGGCCCCGGCCGTCCTCGCTCCCGCCGCGCTCGCGCCGGCCGCCGAGGGCATCCGCCCCTCCGCCGGAGCCCCGCTGCACCCCGCGAGCGGCGACGTCTTCCCCTCCCGCCGCGACCGCCGCGCCGCCGAGGGGCACCGCCAGCGCGTCGAGCCCGCTCGTCGCGGCTCCTCCTTCTTCCGCCCCTCGCGCCGGCACCTCGTGCTGGCGATGTCGGGCGGGCTCGTCCTCGTGGCCGCCGCCTCCGGCGTGAGCCTCACCGTCGGCGCCTCCGCCGACGCCGAGTCGGCGACCGCCTCCACCGCCGCCCCGACGGCGACGGCCGCGCCCGTCACCGTGCTGCCGGCCATCACGGCCGACGCCCGCGTGGTGCTCAGCAGCGTCTCGACCACCACCGGCACCGTCGCCGGCGGCACGAGCGTCACCATCGCCGGCTCGAACCTCGACTCCGTCGCCACGGTCCGCTTCGGCGACGCCGAGGGCAGCGTCACCGTCGACAACCCCGACCAGATCACCGTCACCGCTCCGCCCGCCGACGGCGAGACCGAGGGCGTCGTCCCCGTCGCCTTCTTCGACGCCGGGGGAGCGCCGATCACCTTCGACGCCGTCACGGACTCCGTCGCCGCCGCGACCGTGGACGGCACACCGGTCGAGACGGTGCAGCCCGCCGTGAACACCACGACTCCGACCGAGGAGCCGCTGACCGCGACCACGGCCACTCCGGCGGCCGCCGACGCGACCGCCACTCCGACGGCCACTCCGACCGCGACGCCGGCCGCCGCCGCGACCGAGGCGCAGCCCGCCGAGCTCGTCGCCCCCACCGCGACCGCCTCGCCCAGCCCGACCGCGACCGGCGTGCTCGCGACCACCAAGGTCGTCGCCTCCGCGATCACTTTCGCCTACACGCCCGACCCGGCGATCGAGGCCGCGAAGGCCGCCGCCGCGCTCGAGGCCAGCCGCCTCGCCTCGCAGCTCGACTATCTGCAGACCTACTGGTCCGACTACAACTCCGCGCAGTACGGCGTCATCGGCGGCAACGACTGCGTCAACTTCACCTCCCAGTCGCTGATCGCCCGCGGCTGGGAGATGGACGGCGAGTGGAGCTACTCGCGCACCGGCGGCTACAGCTCGGCCTGGGCGTCCTCGACCGCCTTCAACTCCTATCTGGCCGCGCACCCGGAGCGGGCGACGCCCCTGACGAACGCGCAGCGCGCGGACGTGAAGCCCGGCGACGTCGTGCAGTTCGACTGGGACGGCTCGGGCGACTGGGACCACACCGGCGTCGTCACGAGCGTGAAGGGGAGCACGATCCTCTACTCCTCGCACACCGCCGACAACCTCGACCAGAGCATCGACTCGGCCTCCGCCGGACGCATCATGTTCTGGAGCGTCTGAGCCGGAACCGGAGCCGCGAGTTCAGGACTCCGCAGGGAGCCCGGACACAGCGAAAGAGGCCGCCGTCGCATCAGCGACAGGCGGCCTCTTCGTCGTTCGACGCGGGCGTCAGTTCTTGAAGACGTCCTTGACGTCCTCGCCGACCTTCTTGGTGTGCGCCTTGGTCTGGTCGGCCTGGCCCTCGGCCTCGAGCTTCTCGTTGTCGGTCAGCTTGCCGGCCGCTTCCTTGGCCTTGCCGAGCAGGTTCTCGGCCGCGTTGCGGATCTTGTCGTCAGCACCCATGAGGGGCTCCTTCCGTTCGATTCGGTTCGTCCTCCGGCGACGGCCGCCGGAGGAAGTGGTGGGCGAGCGCGGGCGCTCGCGGGTCAGGCGACCCGGTCCTCCTTGGAGAACCCGGCCCGGGCGCTCGAGGCGACCTCGAGCACGACGGGCAGTCGCGCGCCGAGCAGGCGATCGAGCTCCAGGACCTCCTGGTGCACCGCGTCCACGACCGTGCGGGGCGAGACCCCGCCGCGGGGCAGAACCCGGACCTTGAGCGCCGTCGACGAGCCGTGGCGGTAGGCCGAGACAGTGACGTCGATCAGGTCGGTGCGCCCGGCCAGCGCGTTCTCGAGCACGTCCTCGGCGAAGCCGGTGGCGATCTCGACCTCTCCGGCGACGCCGCTGGACGAGCCCGCGTCAGTGAGGACGGTGCTCGTGCGGCCGTGGCCGTGCGCGGAGATCAGGACGATCGCGAGCACGATGCCCAGCAGGCAGATCCCGAGGATCGCGTAGAGCGGCCACAGCACGGCGGCGTCGGACCAGGCGGTGCCGTCCTCCGGCGAGATGCGGGAGACGAGGGCCGCGCCCTGGCCGTCCGCGAAGTCGGCGACCGCGTCGCGGACCGGCTGCGAGACGGCGATCAGGACCAGGCCTGCCGTGACGGCGGCGAGGACGAGGCCGAGCAGGAAGAGGATCAGGCGGTTCACGAACCGGTTGCTCGTGGTCATCAGATCCTCCCGGACTCGGAGATGCGGACGGTGGCGCGGGTGGCGGGCGTCGCCGCGATGCGGCTCAGCTCGTCGTCGACCGCGGACTGCACGGAGTCGCGGTCGACGGTGATCCCCGAGGAGGGGGTCACCTCGATCACGGCGGTGCGGCGGCCGATCGAGGCGCGGGTGTCCTCGCGGCGCGAGCGGGCCGCCGAGCGGGCCGAGCGGGCGAGCGAGGAGGCGATCACGCCGTCGTCGATCACCACGGCGAGCCGGTCGTCCGCCACGGTGTGGCGGGCGCGGGCCCCCGGGGCGAGGGCGAGGACCAGGAGGATCAGCGCCAGCACCGCGGTGCCGACGGCGATGCCGATGATCGCGCCGGAGGCGAGATCGGTCACGCCCACGATCGCTCCGAGGAGCGCGGACGGGGCGAGCAGCAGCGGAGCGGCTCCGAAGATCGCGAGCACCGCCTCCGTTCCGACGTACGCGGCGATCAGGATGATCAGCACGAGCACGACGATCTGGGCGGCCGAGCGCGAGCTGTGGGTCTCGCGGCGCAGGTAGCGGCGGTAGCGCGCGTCCGGTGCCGCGTCGCGCGGTGTGGCTGCGGGGCTCATGCGACTCTCCTCGTGGCTCGGGTCGGGGTGCGGGTGCCGGTCACGCGGATGTCCACGCGGCTGACGGTGCGGCCGGTGAGCGCGCCCATCCGGGAGGCGATGGCCGTCCGGTCGCGGTGGAGGCGGTCGAGCAGGCTCCCCTCGGCGGTGGAAGCGCCCTCGGTCAGGACCGG
This sequence comes from Rathayibacter festucae DSM 15932, assembly GCF_004011135.1. Taxonomy (NCBI): domain Bacteria; kingdom Bacillati; phylum Actinomycetota; class Actinomycetes; order Micrococcales; family Microbacteriaceae; genus Rathayibacter; species Rathayibacter festucae. The sequence goes on from NZ_CP028137.1 coordinate 94,546, forward strand.
GGCGGAGACGGCGAGCGCGAGGCCGCCGCTGTCGTCCGACAGCCGGACGCGGATCGCGGAGACCTCGACGCCCAGCTCCTCGTGGACGACCGCCACGGCCATCCGCTCGAGGGAGCGGACGGAGATGGTGACGGTGCCCGGCTCCGACGGAGCGGTCCGCTCGCCGGGACGCTGGTCGAGTGCGGTCACGGCGACTCCTAGCGGGAGGTGGTGCGGCCGCGGAACACGTCCACGAGGCTGCGCACGTCGAGCGAGCCGTCCAGCATCCGCGCGATCAGGACGCCGAGCGCCATGAAGACGGCGGTGAGGACGAAGCCCCAGAAGCCGAAGAGCAGGGCGGCGAAGGCGAGGACCGCGCCGACGACGAGGCCCAGCGTGGTGCTGCGGCCGGCCGGGGCGGGTGCGGGGGTGCGGGGGTCGCTCATCGGACGCGGCTCTCGGTCTCGGTGTCGCCCTTGTCCTCGCCGGGGATGTGCACGTCGACGATGGCGACGTTGATCTCGGCGACGGACATGCCGACGAGCTCGGTGATGGCCTCGGAGACCGCGGCGCGGACCTGGTCGGCGACCGACTGCATCGGCACCGGGTACTCGACGACGAGGGTGACGTCGGCGGCGACCTGGGTCTCGCCGACCTCGACGCTGACGCCCTGGGCGTGGTCGTTGCCGCCGACGGCCGAGCGGATCGCGCCGAAGGCACGGGCGGCGTTGTTGCCGAGGGCGAAGACACCGGGCACCTGGCGCGCGGCGATGCCGGCGACCTTGGCGATCACGGCGTCGTCGATGACGGTGCGGCCCTGAGCCGTGCCCGAGGCGGCGCTGTTGCCGAGGCTGGTGACGGTGTCGACCGACGCCTTGTCGACGCGGGGGGCGGTGGGAGTGGCGGGGGTGGCGGGGGTGCGCGTGCTGTCGCTCATGGTGACTCCTGTGCGTGTCGTCGGCCGCTGGTGGTGCGCGGCCGGGGTCGGGGAGTCCGGCGGATTTCCCGTCGGGCTGTGCTTTCATGAGTGAGACGGAGCCCGACGGGGATTCGTCACGGTGCGATCCGGAGTTTTTCCTGATAGTCACCTGATGGTCGATGCCGGCTCGAGCCGGTGCCCGCTGGAGGAGCCTCATGCCCGGTCTGGAGACGGCGAGCGACGCGCTCCTCGCCGAGCGCTCCGCCGAGGGCGACGTCCGCGCGTTCGAGGTGCTGGTCAAGCGGCACCAGTCGATCCTCCGCGCCTACGCCTGGCGGCTGACCGGCTCGCAGGCGGACGCCTCCGACGCGGTGCAGAACGCGCTGATCACCGTCTGGGCCCAGCTCCCGCAGCTCCAGGAGCCGGCGAGCGTGCGGAGCTGGATGATGCGGATCGTCAGCCGCTCCAGCGTCGACCTGCTCCGCCAGCGCAAGCCGGTCGACGACGTCGACGCCGTCGAGCACCCGCCGGCGCGCGAGCCGGGGCCGTTCGAGTCGGTCGAGCAGAGCGACGCGATGCGCGCTCTCGCCCAGGCGCTGGCCGAGCTGCCCGAGACCCAGCGGCAGTGCTGGCTGCTCCGCGAGGTCGGCGGCGAGTCGTACAGTGAGATCGCCGAGCACCTCGGCATCACCGCCACCGCCGTCCGCGGCAAGCTCGCCCGAGCACGGGAGTCGCTGGTCGTGGCGATGGAGGACTGGCGATGAGGGCCCGCGGAGAAGGAGTCGGCGCGATGAAGGAGTCGGCGCGATGACCCCGGACGAGACGCCCGGCGGGACGCCCGGTCTGCCCGGCACCGGCGAGGACGCCGTGCTGCCGCTGACCGTGCCGCTGGTCGCGGATGACGCCGCCGCCGATCCGGACGCCGGCTCCGCCGACGCGATCGGCATCGACGAGCTCGGCGACTACCTGGACCGGGGCCGCCTGCCCTACGACCCCGCCATCGAGGAGTCGCCGGAGCACCGCCGCACGCTGCGCGCCCTCGAGCGCGTCCGCGCGCTCTCCGGTGCGCTGATCGACGACGACGCGGCGCACCTGCCCGCGCCCACCGAGAGCTGGTTCGGCTCGATCCTCACTCAGGTGCGGCGCGAGGCGCGGGCCGGACGCGACATCCCGCTCGCGAGCACCGACCCCGACGTCGAGCTGACGATCACCGAGGGCGCCGTCCGCGGCATCGTCCGCGAGGCGGGCGACAGCGTCTCCGGAGTCCTCGTCGGCCGCTGCCGGCTGCAGGGCGACGTCGCCGATCCGGGTGCCGACATCGCGGTCGAGGTGACGATCTCGGTCTTCTGGGGCGTCCCGATCGCCGACGCGGCTCAGCAGGTGCGCGAGCGGATCCACTCCCGTCTGCTCACCCAGACCGAGCTGCGCGTCTCGACGATCGACGTGCGCGTCGAGGACGTCTACGTGCCGGGAGGGGAGGAGTCGTGAGCGGGTCCGAGCCGATCCCCGTCGCCCCGGCCGTGCTGGTCCCCGCGGTCGCCCCCGGTGGATCCGCGCCGAGTGCGGCCGCCGTGCTCAGCGCCGAGATCCGCGCCCTCGCGGGAGTGGCGATGCTCGTCCCGGCGCGCGGCCAGGTGCGCGACGTCCTCGCGCACGCGGCCGGCGCGCTGACGCCCGCCACCGTCGATCCGGCCGACGGCCCGCTCGGTGCGGTCTCCGGCGGCACCTTCGCCGAGCCGGTGCTCGTGCGCGTTCTCGGCGACGAGGTGTCGGTGTCCGCGGAGGTCTGCGTCGCCGCCGAGTCCTCGGCGCCGGACATCGCCCGCGCGGTCGGCTCCGCGGTGCGCGAGTGGTGCCGGCGCGAGCACCCCGGGCGCCGCGCGCGCGTGGCGATCCGAATCGCCTCCGTCGACTGACGCGGAAGCGCGCCGTCCTCGAGGGTGCCGTCGCTAGGCGCCGTGCTCGGCGAGGAACGCCTCCGTCTCGGCCGCCGTCGGCGTCGAGACCGCCGCTCCCGCCCGGGTGACCGAGATCGCCGCGGCGGCGGTCGCCCAGCGGACGAGCTCGACCAGCGCGGCCGGGTCGTCGAGCCTCTCGCCGCCGCTCGCGAGCCGGGCGGCGAAGACGCCGCAGAACGTGTCGCCGGCGCCGGTGGTGTCGACGACGGAGACGCGGAAGGCCGGCGCGCGCACCGGCTCGCGGTCGCGGACGGCGACCACGACGCCGTCCGCACCGAGGGTGACCAGCACCACCGGCACGAGCGCGGTGAGGGCGACGGCGAGGGCCGTGTCGTCCGCCGCTGAGAGGCCGCGCTCGGCGCCGAGCTCGCGCGCCTCGTGCTCGTTGACGATCAGCACGTCCAGCTCGGCGAGCAGCTCCTCGGGCAGCGGGCCGATCGGCGCCGCGTTGAGGATCGTGGTGGTCCCCGCCGTGCGGCCGGCCCGCGCGGCCGCCAGCACGGTCGGGACCGGGATCTCGAGCTGCAGCAGGAGCGCCGAGGCGCCGGCGATCAGCCCCTCCTCCTCCGCGGTGAGGTCGGTGAAGGCGGCATTGGCGCCGGAGTCGACGACGATCGCGTTCTCGCCCGCGTCGTCCACCGTGATCTGCGCCGTGCCGGTGCGCTCGTCGCCGCGGCGCGCGTGCAGCTCGAGCGGCTCCTCCGCCAGCAGCCCCGCGAGCTCGTCGCCCGCGGCGTCGCGGCCGAGGCTCGTGACGAAGCTGCTGCCCGCGACCGTGCGGGCGGCGGCGACCGCCTGGTTGAGCCCCTTGCCGCCGGGGAAGGTGCGGGAGTCGAGGGCGAGGACGGTCTCGCCGGGCGCGGGGATGCGGGCGACCCGGTGGACGTGATCGAGATTGGCGCTTCCGAGGACGACGAGGCTCATGCTCCGACGGTAGGGCACGCGCAAGGGGCTGCTCGCATCCTCCGGCCGCACCTACGGTGGAGGAATGGAAACTCGAATCTTCGGCCGCACCGGTGCGCCCGTCTCCGTCGTCGGCCTCGGAACCTGGCAGCTCGGTGCCGACTGGGGGGACGTCGCGGAGAGCGACGCCCTCGCCATCCTCGACGCCGCGGCGGAGTCGGGCGTCACCCTCTTCGACACCGCCGACGTCTACGGCGACGGCCGCAGCGAGCGGACCATCGGCGCCTGGCGCGCCGCGCACCCCGACGCGGGCGTCTTCGTCGCGACGAAGATGGGCCGCCGCGTGGAGCAGATCCCCGCGAACTACGTGCTGGACAACTTCCGCGCCTGGACCGACCGCTCGCGCTCGAACCTCGGCGTCGACACGCTCGACCTCGTGCAGCTGCACTGCCCGCCGACCTCCGTCTACTCCGACGACGCCGTCTTCGACGCGCTGGACACCCTGGTCGACGAGGGCGCCATCGCGCACTACGGCGTCTCGGTCGAGCGCACGGAGGAGGCGCTCACCGCCATCGCGCGGCCGAACGTCGCGAGCGTCCAGATCATCTTGAACGCGTTCCGCCTCAAGCCGCTCGACGCGGTGCTGCCGGCGGCCCGCGAGGCCGGCGTCGGGATCCTGGCGCGCGTCCCGCTCGCGTCCGGCCTCCTCAGCGGCCGCTACACGACCGAGACGACCTTCGCACCCGACGACCACCGCAACTACAACCGCGACGGCTCCGCCTTCGACGTCGGCGAGACCTTCTCGGGCGTCGACTTCGCGACCGGCGTCGAGGCCGCCCAGGAGTTCTCCCTCCTGGCCGCCGACCACGGCCTCGCCCCCGCCGCGGCCGCGCTGGCCTGGATCATCCAGCAGGACGGCGTCACCGCCGTCATCCCCGGCGCCCGCTCCGTCGAGCAGGCGAAGGCGAACGCCACCGCCGCGGACGCCGCCCCCCTCGGCCCCGCCTTCATGGAGGCCGTCAACGCCCTCTACGACACCCACTTCCGCCCCACGGTCCACCCCCGCTGGTAGCCGACACCCGCTGAGTCGCCCGAGAAGGCTCGTTCTCCACCCCGAGAACGAGCCTTCTCGGGCGAGTCAGTGATGCAGCGCCGAGCGCACCTGGGCGACGACCGAGGCGAGGTCGGCGAGGTCGTCGCCGGTGAGGTCGATCACGATCCAGCCGGCCGCGCGGAGGCGGCGGGCGCGGGCGACGTCCCTCCGCCACTGCCCGGGCTCGGAGCGGTGGTAGTCGCCGTGGTACTCGATGACCACACGGGCCCGAGCGATGCAGAGATCGACTCGGCCGAGGAAGGCGCCCGCCTCGTCACGGATCTCGACGTTCGCCTCGAGACCCGTGATCCCCGCGAGTACCAGAGCCACGCGGACTTGCGACTCGGGACGGGACTCCGCCCGGCCGTCGAGCAGCACGAGGGCTCGACGCAGGCGCGCGATCCCGCGTCGACCCGGATACCGGTCGAGCGCGCCACGCAGTGACTCCTCGGTCAGGAGACGTCGGTGGAGGAGATCGTCGCCGACAGCGACGAGGTCCGCGAGCTCGAGGACGGCGCCGAGGTCGCACCAGGTACGGGCCGGGGAGGTCAGCGCGCCTCGCCTGCCGACGACGATGTCGACGTCGCGATCGACGGAGAGGCTGCGTCCTGCCAGACCGCGCGCGTGCGGCGCCCGAGCCGGTGCGATGACGGCGACGTCCAGGACGAGCCGCTGCTCCCAGCGCCGGTCGAGCGGCGCATCCCAGAGCAGAGCCGCGGTCGGCCCGCAGACGAAGACGTGGTCGCCGAGCCGGTGCAGCATCGCCGCGCAGCGATCCGCGAGCGTGACGGCCGGAGCCGTCGATCTGACTCCGTAGGCCGGCGACGAGAACTCCGCCGACCGCATCCGCGCCCGCGACAGCCCCGCGGCGCTCCCCTCCGCCACCCTGAAGACGCCCTCCGGCCCGTCGCCACTCACCGCGCCATGCTGGCGCCCTTGGCCTTCCCGTGCGCGGAGTTGTCCACAGGCCCCGCTGACTCGCCCGAGAAGGCTCGTTCTCGGGGTGGAGAACGAGCCTTCTCGGGCGACTCGGCGGGGGCAGCGCGGGCTAGGAGCCCAGGGCGGCGTCGACGATGGTGCGGGCCTCGGCCTGCACCTCGTGCAGGTGGTCGAGGCCGCGGAAGGACTCGGCGTAGATCTTGTAGACGTCCTCGGTGCCGGAGGGGCGCGCGGCGAACCACGCGTTCTCGGTGACGACCTTGACGCCGCCGACCGCCGCGTCGTTGCCCGGCGCCTTCGAGAGCTTGGCGACGATCTCCTCGCCGGCGAGGGTGGTCGCCGAGATCGCGTCGCCGTCGAGCTTGCCCAGTGCCGCCTTCTGAGCCTTCGTGGCCACCGCGTCGACGCGCTCGTAGACCGGGTCGCCGAAGCGCTCGGTCAGCTCGCGGTAGAGCGCCGAGGGGCTCTTGCCCGTGACGGCGACGATCTCCGAGGCGAGCAGTGCCAGCAGGATGCCGTCCTTGTCGGTCGTCCAGACGGTGCCGTCGAAGCGGAGGAACGACGCTCCCGCCGACTCCTCGCCGCCGAAGCCGACCGAGCCGTCGACCAGGCCGGGCACGAACCACTTGAAGCCGACCGGCACCTCCCAGAGGCGGCGGCCGAGCGACTCCGCGACCCGGTCGATGATCGAGGAGGAGACCAGCGTCTTGCCGATCGCCGCGTCCTCGCGCCAGCCGGAGCGGTGGCGGTAGAGGTAGTCGATCGCGACGGCGAGGTAGTGGTTGGGGTTCATCAGGCCGCCGTCGGGCGTGACGATGCCGTGGCGGTCCGCGTCGGCGTCGTTGCCGGTGAGGATGTCGTAGTCGCCGGCCCGGGCGACGACCGAGGCCATCGCGCTGGGGGAGGACGGGTCCATCCGGATCTTCTCGTCCCAGTCCAGGGTCATGAAGCCCCACGCCGGGTCGACCTCGCCGTTGACGACCGTCAGGTCGAGCTCGTACATCTCGGCGATCAGCTGCCAGTAGTGCACCGAGGCGCCGCCCAGCGGGTCGGCTCCGATCTTCACGCCGGCCTTCTTGATCGCGTCGATGTCGATGATGTTCTTCAGGTCCGCGACGTAGTGGGTGCGGTAGTCGTAGGTCTCGACGGCGCTCGGCTCGGCCGACTTCACGTCGCGGTTGCCGTCGGCGATCAGCTCGTTGGCGCGGTTCGCGATCCAGGAGGTGGCGTCGGAGTCGGCGGGGCCGCCGTGCGGCGGGTTGTACTTGAAGCCGCCGTCGCGGGGCGGGTTGTGCGAGGGGGTGACCACGATGCCGTCGGCCCGGTCGGTGTGCGACGGGTCGTTGTTGTAGCGGAGGATCGCGTGGCTGAGCGCCGGCGTCGGCACGTAGTCGTCGAACTCGTCGACGAGCACGCGCACCTCGTTGGCGACCAGCACCTCGAGCGCCGTCGTCAGCGCCGGGCGCGAGAGGCCGTGGGTGTCGGCGCCGATGAAGAGCGGCCCGGTGATCCCCTCGTTAGTGCGGTACTCGACGATGGCCTGGGTCACCGCCGCGATGTGGTCCTCGTTGAAGGCGGTGTCGAACGACGAGCCGCGATGCCCGGAGGTGCCGAAGACCACCTTCTGCAAGGGGTCGGACACGTCCGGCTTCTTCTCGTAGTACGCCCTCACGAGGGCCTCGACGTCGATGAGATCGGAGGCCTCTGCCGGCTTCCCTGCGCGATCGGTCATGGGGTCCATAGTGGCAGTCGCGCCGGGGCCGCGATACCGGCTGGACAGGCGCTGGCTAGGCTGTCCGCCATGCCCGACCGCGCCTCCGACGGTGTCCCCGACACCGCCTCCGCCCCCCGCACCTACAGCTATCTCGGGCCCTCCGGCACGTTCACGGAGGCGGCGCTCGCGCAGGTGCCCGAGGCGCGCGGGCACGTCTGGCGGAGCGTCGGCAACGTCGGCGAGGCTCTCGACGACCTGGTCTCGGGGCGCAGCGACGGCGCGGTGATCGCGATCGAGAACTCGGTCGAGGGCGGGGTGACCGCCGCGCAGGACGCGCTGGCCAGGATCCCGGGCGTGCGGATCGTCGGCGAGTACCTCGTGCCGGTGTCCTTCATCCTGGTCGGCCGCCCGGGCGCGCGGCTCGAGGACGTGCGGGTCGTCGCCGCGCACCCGGTCGCCTACGGCCAGTGCCGCGGGTGGCTCGACCGGACGATCCCGAGCCACGAGCACCTGCCGGCGTCGAGCAACGTGCAGGCCACGATCGACCTGCTCGCGGGCTCGCCCGCCCAGGCCGCCATCGCGCCGCCCGGGATCGTCCGCCACCACGACGTCGAGGTACTCGCGGAGCGGATCGGCGACAACCCGAACGCGGTGACCCGCTTCGTGCACGTCTCGCGCTCGCGGGTGCTGCCGGAGCCGACGGGCGCCGACAAGACCAGCCTGATCGTCGAGCTGCCCTCCGACGCCCCGGGAGCGCTGCTCGACATGCTCGAGCAGTTCGCGACCCGCGGAGTGAACCTGAGCATGATCCAGTCGCGGCCCATCGGCGACGCCCTCGGCCGCTACCGCTTCGTGATCGACCTCGACGGCCACGTGCACGACGAGCGGGTCGCCGACGCCCTGCTGGGCCTTCGCCGCTTCAGTCCGCGGGTGATCTTCCTCGGCTCGTATCCCCGTGCGGATCGCCGTCCGGTCTCGTACGTGCGACGCTACGACGACGAGGTGTTCATCGAGGCGCGTGACTGGCTGCGCGGGATCCTCGGCAGCGAACCGGAGGTCGACGATGACTGAACGAGGCGGAGCCGAGCGCGAGCGCGTCGATCCGCGGTACGACGCCGCCTTCCAGCGGGGTTTCGCCGGGGGAGTGGACCGGGTGCGCGGCGACGAGCGCGCCTTCGCCCGGCCGGGGACGGCGCCGGAGGGGATCGCGCGCCGGCGGCCGCCCGCCCTCGCCGACATCGCGACCACGGCCGACAGCCGGCGCTCGCGGCGGGCGGCCGGGAGCGGCGCTCCGATCAGCGCACCCGCCCGGCTGCCCTCGGACGCGGCCCCCGCCCGGGAGCCGTTCGCCGATCCCGCGCCCGAGGAGGCGGCCGTCCGCCGAGTCGAGGTCGCCGTGGAGCCGTCGGCGCCGCTCTGGCGGAACCCCTGGCTGCTCGCCCTGCTGCTCGCGGGGCTGGCCGGCAGCGTGCTCGGCGTCGCGCTGCTCTACAGCGGCTACTCCTCGCCGCCCGCGTCGTACTACGGCGACTCCGACACCCCGTCGCCGGAGTGGATCCAGCGCCAGATCACCTACTACGCGTCGATCCCGCTGCTGGGCAGCCTGCCGTTCGCGCTGCTGCTGGCGATGGGCGTCGCGGCACTGCGCTGGCGAGCCCGGCCCGCCAAGCAGGCGCCCTCCGACGACGAGGCCGAGGCGACGACCCTCTGACGGCGAGGCCTCCGGCGGAGGGTGGATCTCGATACGCGCGCTGCGCGCGCTACTCGATCAGCATGAACCGATTCCGACGCGCGCCGTCATGCTGGTCGAGTAGCCCCGGAGGGGCGTATCGAGACCAACCGTCGCCGGCGCCTCCAGTGCAGACCTCTCTACACCCCCGACGCGCCGAACAGCAGCCCGAGCAGGTAGGTGACGAGCGCCGCGCCGTAGCCGATGCCGAGCTGGCGCAGGGCGCGGGCGAGGGGCGGCGCGCCGGAGAGCAGGCCGACGATCGCGCCGGTCGCGAGCAGCGCCAGGCCGACGAGGACGGACGCGAGGACCACCGCGGCCAGCCCGGACATCCCGAGCAGGTAGGGCAGCACCGGGATGATCGCGCCCGAGGCGAAGAAGCAGAAGCTCGACAGCGCCGCGCCCATGCCGGTGCCGATCGACTCGTACTCGTCGACCGACGGGTCGGCCTTCACTCCGCCGATGGTGATCGGCGAGGTCGGCGCCGCGCCGCCGCGCAGTCCCGCGAAGACCCGGGCGGCGCGGGCGTCCGCGTCCTCCTGCGAGAGCCCGCGGGCGCGGTAGACGAGCGAGAGCTCGTTGGCGTCGACGTCGAGGTCGGGGACGACGTGGTTGGTGTCGAGGTCGGGGGAGGAGGCGGAGAGCAGCTCGCGCTGCGAGCGCACCGATACGAACTCGCCGGCGCCCATCGAGAGCGCGCCCGCGAGCAGCCCGGCGATGCCGGTGAACAGCACGACCCCGGTGCCGACTCCGCTCGCGCCGACGCCGAGGACGAGCGCCAGGTTCGAGACCAGGCCGTCGTTGGCGCCGAAGACCGCGGCGCGGAAGGTGCCCGAGAGCCGGTTGCGGCCGCGCTCGGCGAGCCCGCGGACGACCTCGCCGTGGATCCGCTCGTCGGCGGCCATCGCCTCCGTCGCGTCGTCGTCGTCGGCGTAGGGCGAGCGGGCCTCGGCGCGCTGGATCAGCGCGAGGACGAAGACCGAGCCGAACTGCCGGGTCAGGAAGCCGAGCAGTCGTGTGCGCAGATCCGGCCGCGGCTGCGGCTCGGCGGCCGGCCCGAGCAGCTCGCGCCAGTGCTCCTCGTGCCGGCCCTCGGCGGCGGCCAGGGCGAGCAGGATCTCGCGCTCCTCGCCGGAGCGGCGCTCGGCGAGATCGCGGTAGCTCGCGGCCTCGGCGAGCTCGTCGGCGAGGTAGCGCCGCCAGCGGCGGATCTGCACGGGAGTGGGGGAGGAAGGGGTGTCTCGGGCGGTGGTCGCCATGGGATCTCCTGGGCTTCGGCACCCCGGCCGACCCGCGCGAGAGGACCGGCCAGGACACGTGTCGACTGGCCGAAGGTCTCGTTCGCCCGGTTCCGCGAGGATCCGGGTGGCGCGCCGGGTCCGGGACTCTCCGGACCAGCATGTCGACGCGCCTCGTCGTCCGCTCGGCGGACGGTGGGAACTACTCCCCTTCGCAGGGACCACCGTAGCCGAGAAGGCAGCGCGGCGCCCCTCCGATCGCGGGGCGGTGCCCGCGGGTACAGTCGAGCCGCGGCGGACCCTCCCGGCCCGCCCCCGCGCCGCACCGGCGCCCTCGAAGGGGAGGCCGCCCATGACCGCCGACAGCGCACCGACCCGCCGGCTCGTCGCCGAGCTGGAGGAGCGCGCCCGCGAGGCGCTGCCCTGGTTCGTCGCCGACTACTACGGCGCCGTCGCGGGCGGCCGCTCGGAGCGCGACGCCGACCTCGCGGCCTGGGACGCGATCCGCTTCCGGCCGGCGGCGCTGCGCGGCGAGCTCGACGGCGACACCACGACCACGGTCCTCGGCACCGAGGTGCGGGGCCCCGTGCTGATCGCGCCGATGGCGCAGCAGAACGCGGCGGATCCGCGGGGCGAGATCGCGATGGCGGAGGCGGCGGCCCGCGCCGGCACCCTGCTCGGCGTCTCGACGAACACGGCGCTGCCGTTCGAGCGGATCGCCGCGGCGGGTGCGCCGTGGTGGTTCCAGGTCTACCTGCTCGCGGACCGCGACGTGACTCACGCGCTGATCGAGCGTGCCGCTGAGCACGGCGCCCGCGCTCTGATGCTCACGGTCGAGATGCCGGTGCTGCGCGGCGAGCGCCCCGGCATCGAGCCGCTCACCTGGCCCGAGATCCCCGGGAAGGCGCGGCTCGGCAATCTGACCGAGCAGGAGCGCGCCCTGGTCCTCGGCCGTCCCGTGCCGAACCCGGGACTCGACGACATCGGCCGCTTGCGCTCGGTGAGCGGACTGCCGGTCCTGGTGAAGGGCGTGCTGCGCGGCGAGGACGCCCGTCGCGCCGTGGACGCGGGCGCCTCCGGGGTCGTCGTCTCGACCCACGGCGGCCGGCGGATGGACGGCTCGATCACCGCGGTCGGGGCGCTCGCCGAGGTGGTCGACGCGGTCGGCGCCGACGCCGAGGTCTACATCGACAGCGGGGTTCGCACTGGCCGGCACGTGCTCGCGGCGCTCGCGCTCGGGGCCCGCGCGGTCTTCGTCGGGCGGCCGCTGATGTGGGCGCTCGCCGTGGGCGGCGCCGACGAGGTCGCCGGGCTGCTCGGGCTCCTCGACCGCGAGTTCCGGGTCATGCTGCGGCAGTCGGGAGCGGCGTCGATCCGCGATCTCGGCGGGCTCGTCGCCCGGTCCTGACGGAGGTCGCCGTCAGGCCGCGATGCTGCTGCGGGCGCGGCGGCGCTGCTGCCGCTCGTGCTCGGCCTCGAGCAGCGCGCGGGTGCGCTCGGTGGCGAGCAGCTCGACCAGGGTGTCGGTCTCCTCCTCGATCCGCTCGCGCAGGTCGAGCGGCTCGGTGGTCAGCAGTCGCTTGGCGGCGGCGGCCACCAGCGGCGGGCGGGCCGCGAGCGCCCGGACGCGCTCGTCGACGCGGGCCGCGAGCTCGGCGCGGGGGACGACCTCGGTGACGAGCTGCCACTCGAGCGCCTCGGCGGCGCGGACCGAGCGGCCGGAGAGCACGAAGTCCAGGGCGCGGCGGCGGCCGATCGTCGCGGGCAGGGTCGCCGTGACGCCGCAGTCCGGCACGAGCCCGACGTCGCCGTAGGCGCTGACGAAGGTCGCGGCGGGCGTCGCGACGACGATGTCGGCGGCGAGCGCGAAGGCGATCCCGGCTCCCGCGGTGATGCCGTCGATCGCGCAGACGACGACGGCGCTGCTCTCGCCGAGCAGGCGGAAGGCCTCGCCCGCGGTCGTCGCCAGATCGCGGAGGTACTGGTCGGGCCGGTCGGCGCCCATGATCGCCGAGACGTCACCGCCGGTGCAGAACGCGCGACCCGCGGACTCGACGACGAGGACGGTGCAGCCCGCGTCGGCGTTCAGCGCGATCAGGGCGCGGACCAGCTGCAGGGCCGTGTCGAGGTCGAGCGCGTTGAGAGCGTCCGGCCGGTCGAGGATCAGGCGGGCGACGGGGCCGGAGCGCTCGACGCGCACGGTCGGGGGTCGGGGAGTCATGGCGGGGCCTCTCGGGGTGAGGTCGGGGAGCTGCGGTGAAGAGCTGCGGCCCTCTCGCGGGGGAACGGAGGGGGCCGGCGCCCTCCGTCGGGGGAGGTGGCGCAGAAGTGGTTCGCAGCCCCGGCCCCGCCGGTTCGGTCCGCCCGGCCGATCCTCAGGCGCGCCTCCCGGCCCCTCTAAACTGCTCTGGTGATTGATCCCGTACTTCTCCGCGAGAACCCGGACGTCCTCAAGCGCTCGCAGGAGGCCCGCGGCGACTCCGTCGAGCTCGTCGACGACGCCCTCGAGGCCGACCGCGCACGCCGGGCCGCGATCACCGAGGCCGAGCGCCTCCGCGCCGAGCAGAACGCCTTCGGCAAGACCGTCGCGAAGGCGCCGAAGGACGAGAAGGCGGCCCTGGTCGCCGAGGCGCAGCGCCTCGCCGCCGCGGCCAAGCAGGCGCAGCAGGAGGCCGCCGAGGCCGACGAGCGCTTCGGCTCGCTCGTGAAGCGGCTGGCCAACCCGATCATCGACGGCGTTCCCGCCGGTGGCGAGGACAAGTTCGAGCTCGTGCGCACCGTCGGCGAGCGCCCGGTCTTCGACTTCGCGCCCCGCGACCACCTCGAGATCGGCGAGCTGCTCGACGGCATCGACATGCAGCGCGGCGCGAAGGTCAGCGGCGCGCGCTTCTACTTCCTCAAGGGCCTCGTCGCCCGGCTCGAGATCGCGCTGATGAACCTCGGCCTGGAGCGCGCCCTCGAGGCCGGCTTCACCCCGCTGATCACGCCGACGCTGGTGCGCCCCGAGATCATGGACGGCACCGGCTTCCTCGGCGAGCACGACGACGAGGTGTACCGCCTCCGCGACGACGACCTCTACCTCACCGGCACCAGCGAGGTGGCGCTCGCCGGCTACCACGCCGACGAGATCCTGGATCTCGCGGGCGGCCCGAAGCGCTACGCCGGCTGGAGCACCTGCTACCGCCGCGAGGCCGGCTCGGGCGGGCGCGACACCCGCGGCATCATCCGGGTGCACCAGTTCAACAAGCTCGAGATGTTCGTCTACACGCTGCCCGAGGACGCGGAGGCGGAGCACGCGCGCCTGCTCGCCCACCAGGAGGGCGTGCTGCAGAGCCTCGGCCTGCACTACCGCGTCATCGACGTCGCCGCGGGCGACCTCGGCCAGAGCGCCGCGCGCAAGTTCGACGTCGAGGCGTGGGTGCCCACCCAGGACGCCTACCGCGAGCTGACCTCGACCTCGAACTGCACCACCTTCCAGGCCCGCCGCCTCGACACCCGCTACCGCACCGAGTCGGGGAAGACGGCGCCCGTCGCCACCCTGAACGGCACGCTGGCGACCACCCGCTGGATCGTCGCCCTGCTCGAGACGCACCAGCAGGCCGACGGCTCGGTGCTCGTCCCCGAGGCGCTGCGTCCGCACCTGGGCGGCCTCGAGGTCCTCGAGCCGGTCCGCACCGCATGAGCACCGGTCGCCGCCTCATCGCCCTCGACATCGACGGCACCGTCATGCACGAGGACGGCACCATCACCGACGCGGTCGTCGAGGCGATCACGCGGGTGGTCGCCCAGGGCGACGAGGTCATGCTCGCGACCGGTCGCTCGCCGTCGACCACGCTGCCCGTGGTCGCGCGCCTGGGCATCGCTCCGGAGTTCGTCATCTGCTGCAACGGCGCCGTCACCCTGCGCCGCGACCCCGAGGCGGACGGCGGCTACCGCCCCGACGTCGTCGAGACCTTCGACCCCACCGAGGTCCTGGAGACCATCCGCCGGCACCTGCCCGACGCGCACTACGCCGTCGAGGACGCCGACGGCGCCTTCTCCTACACCGAGGCCTTCCCCGGCGGAGCGGTGATGGGCGCCGAGACGGTGCACGTGCCGTTCGAGGAGCTGCTGGGCGTGCAGTCCACCCGCGTGGTCGTCATCTCGCCCGGCACCGGCATCGAGGAGTTCACCGAGCTCGTCGAGCGGATGGGCCTGCACCAGGTCAGCTACGCCATCGGCTGGACCGCCTGGCTCGACATCGCCCCGCACGGCGTCAACAAGTCGACCGCGCTCGAGCTGGTCCGGAACCGCCTCGGCATCGAGCGGAGCGACGTGGTCGCGCTCGGCGACGGCCGCAACGACATCGAGATGCTCACCTGGGCCGCCGAGCACGGCGCCGGCCTGGCGATGGGGCAGGCGCCCGACGAGGTCCTCGCGGTCGCCTCCGCGATCCTCCCCACGGTGCACGAGGACGGCGTCGCCGTCGCCCTCGCCGACCTGCGCTGACCCGACCCGGCGCCCGCCGCTCCCTGCGCTGACCCGACGCGGCGCCCGCCGCTCCCGCGCCGCGCGGGCCGTCGGTTACCATCGACTGTCTCTCCCCGCGGGGAGCGACAGGGAGGGCTGTCCGAGCGGCCGATGGAGCCAGTCTTGAAAACTGGTGGGCAGAGATGTCTCTAGGGTTCGAATCCCTAGCCCTCCGCCACAGCGATCGAGCGGCGAAGCCGCCCCTCTGGCGACGAGGACGAGAACGCGATCCAGCCTTCTCGCCGGCCGTGGTGAGAGACCGGATGCGGCGGCGTCCCGCCGTGCTGGTCGTGAGGGAGAGGACGCGGCGGCGTCCCCTCATGCTGGTCGAGTAGCCCCGAAGGGGCGTATCGAGACCCTCCGTCATCAGCAGGGTGGGTCTGCAGACTCGCTCTCCTGACGTAGGTGGATCTCGATACGCCCGCTGCGCGGGCTGCTCGATCAGCAGGGAGGGCCTGCTGCGCGGGCTGCTCGATCAGCAGGGAGGGCCTGCTGCGCGGGCTGCTCGATCAGCAGGGAGGGCCTGCTGTGTGTCCCTGGCGCGCAGCGATCTCGTCGTCGGGCCCCGACGGCTAAAGTGACGTTCTGTCGATATTCGAGACGGGTCGCCTCCGCCGAGACGCACCTCCTGAGCTTCGGGCCGCCCGCCTCTCGATGGAGAAGGAGCCGTCATGAGCGACGAGAACGTGCCGGGACCTCGCACTGAGCGCCTGCGACCGGGGGTGTACGCGACACGGGACGGCAGCGGCACGACCGTGATGGCGTGGCCGCGGGCACTGGCGCTCGGCGACGGCGCGGACGTCGACGAGCGACTCCGGCAGCTCGTCGAGGGCGGGCCGGGCGGTTCCGACGACCCCGTCACGGAGCGACTGCGCGAGGACGGCTGGCTCGTCCAGGAGTTCGGGGACGACGACGGTCCGGGCTTCGTGGTGAATCCGCTGAGGGCCGCGGTCGAGCCCGCTCCTGAGCCGTCCGCCGACCTCGATCTCTCGAGGTTCGCCGTGATCCGCCGCCACGGCCCCGACCTGCTCGTCGAATCCCCGCTGGCCAGCGCCGAGATCGTGCTGCACCGGCGGTCGCTGCTCGCCGACGCGCTCTCGGGCTCCGGCGGTCTCGCCGCCGCCCTGCGCCGCGAGCTCCAGCGGCACGGGTTCCTCGCGCTGCCGGGCGGACCGGAGGACACCGAGTTCCGCTACCGGCAGTGGGCACCCCACGAGCTGCTCTTCCACGACCGCAGCCGGCAGGGCCACCGCGGCCCGGCCGCCGACTTCGGCGGCACCTGGTGGGGTGGGAAGGCAAGTTTCGCTCCGGAAGGCGCCGCCCCGGTTCCGTTCGGCGGCCGCCGGGTCGCCCTCCCCGCGGTCGATCTCGCCGCCCTGCGCGCGAGCGACCCGCCCTACGCCGAGGTCGTCGAGCGCCGGGCGTCCCTGCGCGACCACGACGACGCCGCGCCGATCGACGTCGCCGAGCTCGGGGAGCTCCTCTTCCGGACGGATCGGGTCCGCGGGCTGCGCGTCGACCACGGGACGGAGGTGGTCAGCTCGCCGCGTCCGTCCGGCGGCTCGCTCGCGGAGCTCGAGCTGTACCTGGCCGTCTCGCGCTGCGCCGGGCTCGAGCCGGCCTTCTACCACTACGACGCGCACCGCCACGAGCTGGAGGAGGTGTGCGGCATCGGCGCTCCCTCCGTGCGCCGGCTGGTCCAGGTCGCGAGCGGGGTCGCGGCGACCGGGGTCGCCCCGCAGGTGCTGATCGTCGTCTCCGCTCGCGTCGGCCGCGTGATGTGGAAGTACCAGAGGATGGCGCTCGAGCTCGTCCTGAAGGACACCGGGGTCCTCTACCAGGCCCTCGCCGGGGCGTGCAGCGCGATGGGACTGGCGGGCTGCCCGCTCGGCACCGACGACCCGGTCGCCTTCGCCGAGGCGACCGGTCGCGACCCGCTCCTCGAGTGCAGCGTGGGCCAGTTCATCGTCGGCTCGATCCCGCGTCCGGTGCCGGCGGTGGCGCGATGACCCTCACCGTGGACACCAGCGCCTGCGTGATCGACCACGAGGGGCGCACCTACGGCATGACCGCCGCCGGCGACATCGAGCTCACCGGCGAGGTCGCGGGCTGGATGCACGTGATCGCGGCGTGGATCCTCGCGGGGGAAGACATCGAGGAGCGCGCTCGGTCGCTCGATCTCGCCCGGGCGGATCAGGTCCGGCGCGTGCGGAGCGCGATGCTCAGCCTCGGCCTCCTCCGCGAGGCTCCCATCGCCGGTCGCGTCCGATTCCTCGGCGAGACAGGACTCCTGCAGTGCGCGGTGGCGCGGAGCGGCCGCGCGCTCCCCGAGTCCTGGCTCGCCGTCGGCCCGGTCGAGGGGCGGTGGCTGATCGACGAGGTCCGCGAGCACCCGGAACGGACGTGCGGGGCGGTGCTCCTGCGTGACGGCGCGGCGCTCGTCGTCGGCCCGGTGCCCGGGGCGGAGCTGCTCCCGGTGCTCGTGGCCTTGGCGGAGCGCGGGGTCGCGGCGGGCAGGCCCGACGAGGACGTGCTCCGGCTGGCCGTCGCCCAGCTGGTCCGCCGCGCCGCGTCCGATCGCACGGATCCGTGGCGAGCCAGGACGGTCACTGCGGACGGAACCGTGCTCACCCGGATCAGCCCGCACCCGTGGCAGGCCGGGCAGCCGGAGGCCACCGGCCCGTTCGAGGAGCGCGCGATGACGCTCGTCGATCCCGACTTCGGGGTCGTCCGGCTGATCGAGGAGGCGGACCTGCCGCAGGTGCCGCGGCACCACTCCCGAGCCCTGGTCGCCTGCGACGCCGTCGTCGCGCGGCGGGACGTCGAGGTCGTCGGCGAGGGCGCCGACTTCGCGGAGGCACGGGCGGACGCCGTGCGCCGGGCACTCGCGATCCGCGCGGAGTCGGTCCTCGATCCGCGCCGGGTGCTCGACGCCGCAGGACGTGCCGTCGCCGCGCCGACCGCGACGTTCGAGCAGCTGCGCGCGGCGGTCCGCGTCATCGTCGCCGCACCCGCGGAGTGCACCGTGCCGGGCCGGCGCCTGGCCGACAGTGCGACCGTCCGGGTGCCGGTCTCCCTCGCCTTCCGCTGCTCGGACGCCGAGCCGGCGACCGGCGACCTCGGGATCGCCGCCACGAAGGAGGAGGCGCTGAGGCTCGCCGTCGAAGCGGCTCCCGTCTCCGATCCGCGGGCCGTCGTGGTCGACCTCGACCACGATCCCGTCGTCGCGCGACTCGGGCTCGTCGTCCGGAAGGTGGCGATCCTGCCGTGAGCACGGGTGAGATCGACGCTGCGGACGCCGCGCACGGACTGCTCCAGCGCGCGCTGACCGGTATCGGCACGGCGAGCGGGGTCGTCGTCCGAGCGTCCGACACCTGGCGGATCCCGAGCCGTCCCGCGGCCGACGTCCCCTGGCTGCCCGTCCACGTCGAGGTGAACCGCATCGTGATCGGGCCCCTCGTCCGCCCCGGACTCCCGGGCTGCCCGCGGTGCCTGGCGCTCCGGCGGGAACGCCTCGGCGGCGCGGAGCCGTGGCGGGTGCGGCTGAGGGCGGAGTACGCGGAGCAGCTCGAGGGCCGCCGCCCCGAGGCGCTCGACGAGCTGGCCGCCGAGGTCGCGGCGATCGCGCTCGAGCGCCTCCTGGCGCAGGAGCACGAGGCTGCGAGCGCCCAGCGCCGCGTCGCGGTGGTCCGCCTCGACACCCTGGAGGTGGAGCACCACGCCTTCCTCCCCGAGCCCCTCTGCGAGCTCTGCGGCGACCTCCCGGAGGACACCGCCGCGGCTGCCCAGCACGTCCTCGCGCCGCAGCCCAAGACCGCTCCGTTCGGCGCGCGGATCCGCGACGTCGTCGGCGAGGCAGACGCCCTCCGCTCCCTCTACATCGACCCGTTCTGCGGCACGATCGCCGCCACGCGGCGCGGGGACGAGGGCGGGCTGGTCATGGCGGCCGCGCCGATGCCGATGCGCCTCGACGGTCTCGTCGAGCCGGGCTACGGGCGCGGCCGCGACTACCGGTCCGCCGAGGTCACCGCGGTGCTGGAGGCGCTCGAGCGCTACGGGGGAGTCGCGCCGGGCGGGCGCCGCTCGACGGTGCGGGGGAGCTACCGTGAGCTCGCCGCCGAGGCCGTGCACCCCGACGTCTTCGGCCGCCACCCGGACGAGTCCTACGACGATCCGGCCTTCCGCTACCGGCGCTTCGGCGAGGACGTGCCGATCCAGTGGGTCTGGGCGCACTCCTTCGCCGAGGGCCGCGCGCGCCTGGTCCCCGAGGCCCTCGCCTACTACTTCTCGCAGCGACTGCGCGGGGACGACCCGGTGTCCTACTACGAGGTCTCGAACGGCTGCGCGCTCGGCTCCTCCTGGGAGGAGGCCGCCCTGCACGGCCTGCTGGAGACGGTCGAGCGCGACGCGTTCCTCTGCACCTGGTACACCCGCAGCACGCCCGCCGGCATCGACCTGACCAGCTGCCGCGACCCGCTCGTCGCGGAGCAGGCGGCGGCGATCACCGCGGCGACCGGCTACGACGTCGCCGCCTTCGACGTCACGACGGACTGGGGCATCCCGGCGGTGTGGCTGCTGGCGACGCGGCAGGGCGGCTCCGGACCGGCCGCGCTCTGCACCGCCGGGGCGGGCCTGGACCCCGAGCGCGCCCTGCTCGGCGCGATGAACGAGCTCGGCCCGATCCTGGCGGACCTCCTCCGGCGCTACCCGGGCGAGGAGGCGCACGCCGCGGAGATGGTGCGCGACCCCTCCGCCGTGCGCGCGATGCTCGATCACTCGGCCCTGTATGCGCATCCGGACGCCCGCCACCGCCTCGACTTCCTCCGCGGCGGTCCGACGATCCGCGCCGACGACATCGGCGGAGCGGACCGCGTGCGCTCGGACGCCGCGGACCTGGCGGTCGACCTCCGCGCCGCGGTGGACCGGATCGGCGAGGTGCTCGTCGTCGACCAGACCACGCCGGAGCACCGTGCGGGCGGATTCGCCTGCGTGAAGGTGCTCGTGCCGGGCGCCGTGCCGATGACGTTCGGCCACCGCAACCGCAGGATCGACGGGCTTCCCCGGCTCCTCGAGCTGCCACGGCGGCTCGGCCGGCTCGACCGCGACCTGCGCCCGGACGAGCTGAACCCCGACCCGCACCCGTTCCCGTGACGCCGTCATTGGGGAGCGGAGCAGACGCGTCGACCGACCCGGGTCTCCGCCGGGGCTCGGAGGTCGCCCACCCGCGCCGACCCGAGACCGCCGACCCGCGGCGGCGCGAGCGCATCCTCGACGCGATGCGCGATCTCGTCCTCCGCTGGGGCTACCGCAAGGTCTGCATGCAGGACGTGGCCGACGCCGCGCACGTCGGCAAGGGCACGCTCTACCTGCACTGGAGCAGCAAGGACGAGCTCCTCGACGCCGTCCTCGTCCGCGAGGCGGGCCGGATCGACGCCGAGCTCGGGGCGGCCCTCCTGCGCCGACCGGAGCTGGTCGCGTTCGGCCTCACCGCGGCGATGCTCTACCACGGGACCATGGCGGTGCCGCTGCTCGGCGCCTACAATCGCGGGGACAGCGCGGTCCTCGGCTCGCGCGGCGCCCGGCCCGGAGCGCCCGACCGGCTCGGGCTCTCGCTCGTCTCCCGGCTCTCCGATCCGGGCTACCTCGGCGCCCTCAGCCGGCACCACCTCGTGCTCGGCGACGCGCGCTCGGAGTCCGGGCGGCTGGCCGTCGGAGCGGTCGTCGGCGGCTTCGTCCTGCGGCCCGAGGGCGCCGGCGACGCGGATCGCAACGGCGACTGCGCCCGGCTCCTCGGCACGGTCCTGCAGCGGTCCTTCGGGCAGCCGACCCACGACCGGCACGCCGAGTACGCGGCGGCGGTCGCCGAGACGGTCTCGCCGGAGGGCCGGTGGACCGCTCCTCCGGCGACGCCGCGGACAGCAGAAGGCTCCCGTCCTGCGTGAAGCGGGACGGGAGCCCGGTGCGGCACGCGGAGGGACGCGTGCTCACGAGCCGCGTCGAGGGGGCGACCGGCGCGCACTCGGCGCTCAGGCGGCGGGGCCGCCGCAGCAGATGTAGCAGACGCAGTTGGAGTCGGCGAGCTCCTTCATGCCGTGACCGGCGGTGAGGGACTCGACCACCCCGCCCTGGTCCGCCACCTCGAACACGGTCATCGGCAGGTCCCGGACGTCCGTCAGGTGCTTCTCGTTCATGGTCTCTTCTCCTTCACTCTGTGCGCGTCGCGCCCGGGTCGATCCCCGAGGCGTCTCCCCGACTCTGCGCCGGTCAGCGTCGAGCCCACCCCTCCGATGAACGGGTGACCGGGATCCGCGCCCGGTCATCGTTCTCGCCCGCCGTGCCTCGCCCGTGGAGGCCCACGATCACCCGTCCGCCGTTCGCGCAGCGGCCGCGGCTCGCGCGGCCAGGTCCGCGAACGCCTCCCGCAGCTCGCGGGGCTCGACGCCGCTGATCGGCACGTCGAAGCGGGCGATCGACGCGGCGAGGCCGGGCCAGGACCAGGACCCGATGCGGATCCGGCAGCGGCCGTCCGGCTCGACGGTCAGCGTCCCGTCGCCGAGGTAGGGGGCGATCCGCGCGGCGTCGGCGTCGAGGATCGCCGAGCCCCGGCACGGCCAGGTGTCCGCTCCGGTCGAGCCCTTGAAGCGGGCGGAGAGGAACGCCGCGGGGTCGCCGCCGGGCACCGTCCGCGGGGTGAAGGCGGCGCCGGTGTGACTGCGGAGCCGGATCCGGTCGACCCGGTAGGTGCGCCAGTCGTCGCGCTCGGGAGTCCAGCCGATCAGGTACCAGCGGCCGCCGGCGAGGACGAGGTGGTGCGGCTCGGTGGCGCGCACGGCGGGCGCGGCGTCGGTCGGTCCTGCGGGGGAGTCGTAGTCGAAGCGGAGGGTCAGCGCGTCGCGGATCGCGTCGCCGATCCGCAGCAGCACGCCGGCGTCGGCGCGCGCCTCGGCCGGGCGGGTCGCGGCGCCGGCGCTCGCCGCGACCCCGTCGATCCGGTGCGCGAGGCGGCTCGGCAGCAGTCGGCGGATCGTCCGCAGCGCCCGCTCGGCCGCCGCGTCGAGGTCCGTGCTGAGGGTGCCGGCGGTCCGCAGCGCCAGGGCGATCACGACGGCCTGCTCGTCGTCGAAGAGCAGCGGCGGCAGCTCCGTGCCGGCGGCCAGGCGGTAGCCGCCGTCGGGGCCGCGCGTGGTCTCGATCACGTAGTCGAGCTCGCGCAGCCGCTCGACGTCGCGCCGGACGGTGCGCTCGCTCACCTCCAGCCGCTCCGCCAGCACCGGAGCGGACCAGTCGCGGCTCGACTGCAGCAGCGACAGGAGGGCGAGCAGCCGCTTGGAGGTGGAGGGCGACGAGGAGGAGGGCACGGAACGATCCTCGCGCGCGAAGCGGACGTTCCCTGGCCGGTACCGACGAGATCGTGTTTCTCAGCCCCGGAGGAACGGGGAGAACCGCGGCCCAACCACCGCGCAGCGAAGGAGCACACCATGACCGCAGCAATCGTCGCCCATCTCAACTTCAGCGGAGAGGCCCGCGCCGCCCTCGAGTACTACGCCGCCGTCTTCGGCGGCCAGGCCGTCGTCCGGACCTACGGCGACTTCGGGATGCCGGCGGGCCTGCCCGACACCGGTCGCGTCGTCCACGGCCAGGTCGTCGGCGCGGGCGGCTTCACCGTGATGGCGTACGACGTCCCCTCGAGCGAGGCGGACCTGCAGGCCGGAGCCACGCGCCGCGAGAACGGCACGACGATCACCGACCGTCCCTTCTTCCTGGCGCTGCAGGCCGAGACCCTCGAGGAGGCGACCGGCCACTGGGACGCGCTCGCCGAGGGAGCGAGCGTCGTCGAGCCGCTCGCGGCGTCGGCCTGGTCGGCCGGCTTCGGCATGCTCACCGACCGCTTCGGGGTGGTCTGGGCGATCAGCGTCGTCGAGCAGCTGGGCTGAGCGCGGGGCGGGTGGCCGTGTGGCGCGGCCGCCCCTGCCCTCCGGCGCGGATTCCGGGCAACGGATGGCTTTCCGGAGCGCTCTGGGTACTATGTCCCGACGCGGTGGGAGTCCCCTCCTCCGCGCCCGCGGGTCCCTGACCCGCCCCTCAGCTCCACACCCCAGCCACACCAGCCCCAGCCCACAGACGAACGGGAGACGGATGCGCACGACGCGCCCTTCGACGGACCACTCCGCCGCGGACGAGTCGGCGCGCACGCCGCGACCCCACGTCCGGCACGGACGGCAGAAGCGCCACAGCCTGCCGCGGACCCTCGTCAAGGCCGCTGCGACCGTCTCGGGTGTGGGCCTCGTCGCCTCGATCTCGATCGTCGCGATCGCCGCGACCCTGCTCGTGCAGTCCGCCCAGCCGTCGGTCAGCCTGCACCCGGTCGCCGCCGGCTCCGAGGTCGCGGCCGGCTCGGTCCCCGAGATCGGCGCTCTCGAGGGCGGCTTCAACGTCCTCGTCGTGGGCAGCGATTCGCGCCAGGGTCAGGGCGACGCCTACGGCGATCCGGACGAGGAGACCAGCGTCCTCAACGACGTGAACATGCTGATGCACGTGTCGGCCGACCACAGCAACGCGACCGTCGTCAGCTTCCCCCGCGACATGTACGTCGACATCCCGTCCTGCGTGAACGCGGTGACGGGGGAGACCATCCCCGCCCGCTACGACACCAAGATCAACGAGGCGATGGGCAAGGACGTCAGCCTCGGCTGCGTCGCCGGCGTCGCCGAGGAGCTGCTCGGCGTCCGGGTCGACTACGGCGCGGTGGTGCAGTTCAACGGCGTCATCGAGATGTCGAACGCGATCGGCGGAGTCGACGTCTGCGTCGCGACCGAGATCGCCGACCCGTACACCAACACCTATCTCGAGCCGGGCGTGCACTCGCTCGAGGGCATGGCCGCGCTGCAGTTCCTGCGCAGCCGGCACGGCATCGGCGACGGCAGCGACCTGACCCGGATCAGCAACCAGCAGGTCTTCCTGTCCTCGCTGGTCCGCCAGGTCAAGAGCGCCGACACGCTGCTCAACCCGGTCGCGCTCTACGGACTCGCCAAGGCCGCCCTGGGCAACATGACGCTCTCGACCGAGCTCAACAACGTGAACACCCTCGTGCAGATGGGCCTCGCGCTCAAGGACGTCGACATCGCGAACGTCGTGTTCGCGCAGTATCCGACCGGCGCGACCTCCGGCGGCGTCGTCCCCGACCGCACGGCCGGCGACGTGCTCGCCACCGCCCTGCAGACCGACCAGCCGATCGCCCTCACCGGCGGCACCGGTGCCGGCGCGACGACCACCGGCGAACCCGCGACCCCCGCGGCGACCGAGGCCCCCGCCGCCGGCCCCGCCACGACCGACCCGCTCGCGACCGCTGAGGCGACTCCCGGCGCCACCGCCGCTCCCGGCACGCCCGCGGCCGGCGCACCGGTCGAGCTCCCCGAGGCCATCACCGGCCAGCCCGCCGATCAGCAGACCTGCTCGGTCGGGTTCTTCGGCTGACGCCGGAGGCGGATCCGATGACCGACCCCGTCGTCTCGCGCCGGACAGCGGCCCGTCACGGGCGGCTGCGACCGCGCAGCGGTCTCCGGTTCGCCGGGCGGATCCTCGCGGCCTGCGTCGGCGTCGGCGTGCTCAGCACGATCTCGATCGTGGTGATCGCCCTCTCGATGATCGCGGGCAGCGCGCGGCCCTCCGTCGACCTCGGCATCGGCTCGACCGACGCCGGCTCTGCGATCCCGGAGATCGGCGCGATCGAGGGCGGCGTCAACATCCTGCTCGCCGGCAGCGACAGCGCCGAGGGCTCCGCGGCGGGCGCGTACGGCGACCGCTCCGAGAACCTCAACGACGTCACGATGCTGATGCACATCTCGGAGGACCACTCCACGGTCGAGGTGATCAGCTTCCCCCGCGACATGTACGTGCCGATCCCGTCCTGCACCGACCCGGCGACCGGCGCGGTCTCGGACGCGCTGCGCTCCGCCAAGATCAACACCTCGCTGAGCTACGGCGGGCTCGCCTGCACCGTGCAGACCGTCGAGCAGCTCACCGGCCTCGACATCCCCTACGCCGCGCTGATCCAGTTCGACGGCGTGATCGAGATGTCGAACGCGGTGGGCGGGGTCGACGTCTGCGTCGCCACCCCGATCGAGGACGAGTACACCGGTCTGAACCTCACCGCCGGCACGCACACGCTGGTCGGCGCCGAGGCGCTCGCCTTCCTGCGCACCCGGCACGGCGTCGGCGACGGCAGCGACCTCACCCGCATCTCCAGCCAGCAGGTGTACCTGTCGTCGCTGGTGCGCAAGGTGAAGGACGCCTCGACGCTCTCGAACCCCGTCGCCCTCTACGGCCTCGGCAAGGCGGCCGTCTCCAACATGCAGCTCTCGACGTCGCTCGAGAACGTCAACACGCTGGTCTCGATCGGCCTCGCGGTGAAGGACGTGGACCTCGCCAGCGTCGTCTTCGTCCAGTACCCGACCTACATCGACGGCGACGGCGTCTACCCGAGCGAGGAGGCGTCGGCGACGCTGAACGCCGCCCTCCTGGCCGACCAGCCGATCGCCCTCACCGGCACCACCGGCGGCGGCTCGGAGTCGGCCGACGGCTCGACGCCCGCCGCGACCGACTCGGCGGCTCCCTCGGATCCGGCCACGTCGGACCCCGCTGCGACCGCGGACCCGGCGACACCGGCTCCGGGCGAGACCGCCGTCGCCCTCCCGAGCGACGTCACCGGCCAGACCGCCGACCAGCAGACCTGCACCGTCGGCCGCACCCTCGACGAGCAGTAGCGCCGCAGCGCCGGGTGTCACGCCCGGCTCCCGGGTGCGGTTATAGTGGTCGTCGTGCGTTCGCCTGGCGGGCGCTCAGGAGACGTCGCATAGTCCGGTCGAGTGCACCACCCTGCTAAGGTGGAGAACCCTTTATTGGGTTCCGTGGGTTCAAATCCCACCGTCTCCGCAGTGTTCTTAGAGCCCACTGTGTTCTTCAAGCCCACTGGCTCCCCGACGTTCTTCATCGCGATCGTGTCGCGTTCGATCGACCAGTGTCGTTCCACGCCGTGACTGCGCCGATCACCGCGGGTTCGAGCGAGAGCTCGACACGGCGTCCTCTTCCCCCGTTCGCCGTGCGCGGCCCGAGCCGCTCCGAGCGGCTTCGACCGGCTAGCCTGGCGGGATGTCCAGTGCGATCCTCGAGGCCCTGTCCGCAGCTCCCGCCCGGCGGGACGTCGCGTCGATCCGCGGGGCCCTCGCGGAGGTCTCGATCGGCGACTCGGTGCGGGTGCTCGTCCGCTCGCCGCGCTACGGGCTCTACGGCATCGAGGGCGTCGTCCGGCAGGCGGTCGGCGGGGAGCTCGTCGTCGCCGACGTCTTCCTCAACACGGGGACCGAGATCCAGAGCATCGCGCTCGCGCCCGAGCCGGAGGCGGGCGCCGACGGCGACCGCTCCGTCGACGGGCTCGCGCACGGAGACCCGGTGCGGGTGACCTTCTCGACGCCGACGATCGGCTCCTTCACGGTGACCGGGCCGCTCACCGCCGGCGGCCGCGACCCCTACCTGCTCGTCGGCAGCTGGATCGTCGCCGAGGACGCGAGCGCCGCCCGCCACGTCGACCGGATCGAGCGGCTCAGCGACGTCGCCCTGCACGTCAAGCACGTCCCCGGGCACCGCTCGGCTGCCGTCGAGGAGTAGCGCCCGCTCGACGCCGGAGCGCCGGGCATCAGGTCTGGCAGCGCGGACACCAGTAGGTGACCCGCAGCTGCAGCTCGTCGTCACCGAGCTCGCCGCGGCGGATCGCGGTGCCGCAGCGCCGGCACGGCTTGCGGTCGCGGCCGTAGACCCAGAGCTGCTGGCCGGGCCGGAGGTTGCCGGTCGTCGTGCGCTCGATGCGCTCGCGGTTGACGGTGATCAGCTTCTTCGCGAGGGCGATGGTGCGGACGAGGTCGCCGCTCTCGCCGACGGGACGCGTGGGCAGCACGCCGCGGAGGAAGCAGAGCTCGGCCCGGTAGACGTTGCCGAGGCCGGCCAGGATCCGCTGGTCGAGCAGCGCCAGGCCGATCGGCCGCTTCGGGTCGGCGGTTATGCGGCGCAGCGCCTCGTCGGCGTCCCAGTCCGCACCGAGCAGGTCGGGGCCGAGGTAGCCGACCACGTCCTCCTCGGCGGACCGCGGCACGATCTCGAGCAGGCCGAGCTCGAAGCCGACGGCCTGCCACTCGTCCGTCTCGAGCACGATGCGCGCCTGGAAGGCGGGCCGGTGCCACTTCGGACGGTCGCCCTTCAGCGAGTAGAGGTGCCAGCTGCCCTCCATCTTGAGGTGGGAGTGGATCAGCGCGTCGCCGATGCGCATCAGCAGGTGCTTGCCGCGCGGGACGACGGAGTCGATGGTCTCGCCGGTGAGGTCGACCGTCGCGAACTTCGGGACGCGGACGTCGCAGCGGGTCAGCACCTGGCCGTCGAGGGCGTCGGCGAGGTTGTGGGCGGAGCGGTAGACGGTGTCACCCTCGGGCACGGGCGCTCCTCTCGTGGCGGCCGGCGCTCACGCGCGCAGCCTCAGGCCGCGTGGGTTCGCGACGAACCCGGCGGCGGTCAGGGCGTCGCCGAAGGGCGTGCCCAGGGCGAAGACGCCGTCGATCTTCTCGACGGTGAGCTTCTCGACCCCGCGGGAGCGGACCAGCTGCGCGAGCGCGCCGGCCGCGTCCGCGAGGACGGTCTCGTCGGAGGAGAAGGTGAGCGCCGTCTTGCCGCCGCGCTCGAGGTAGACGGCGAGCTCGCCGTCGACGACGGCGACCAGAGCGCCCGCCTTGCGACCGGGCCGGTGGCCCTCGCCCTGCGGCCACGGCAGTGCCGCGCCGAAGGGGTTCGCCGGGTCGGTCGCGGCCAGCGCGAAGACGGGCCGGGCGCGCTGCTGGGCCTCGTCCTGCGGCGCGAAGGTACGGAGACGGTCGACGCTGCCCGCCGTGCCGAACTGCGCGGCGCCGAGCTTCTCGATGAAGTAGCCGCGGCGGGCGCGGCCCTGCTGCTCGAAGCCGCTGAGCACCTTGTAGGCGAGCGCGAAGCCGCCGAGCACCCCCTCGGCCTGGACCGAGCCGCGGGTGACGATGCCGTAGCGCTCGAGCAGCGTCTCGCCGAGGGCGTGACCGCGGATCGTCGCGTCCGACTCGGCCAGCGGCACGATCGACCAGCGGCCGCCCGCCGTGGGCGGACCGACGCGGGTCGCCATCGTGGGCCGGGCGGTCATGCGGCCGCGGGGCGCCCTGGCGCGGGCGGGGGCGCGCGGCTGCCGGTGCGCGCCGCCGGTCGAGCCGACGAGGGTGCGCAGCGGAGCGAGCGTGTCGTTCGTGAGCAGGCCCGCCCAGACCAGCTCCCACAGCGCCTCGACCAGGGTCTTGTCGTCGGTGGAGCCGACCGCGTCGGAGAGCTGCCGGAAGAAGTAGCCGCCGCCGGAGCCGAGCACGCCGACGATCTCCTGCTGCAGCTCGCCGAGCGGCACCGCCTCCGCCGCGGGGACGGGCAGCGTGAGACCGGCGGTGTCGGCGAGGTGCAGGCTCACCCAGCCGTCGTTGCCGGGGAGGGTGCCGGCGCCGGCCCAGAGGACCTCGCCGGTCGCGGTCAGCTCGTCGAGCATGGCGGGCGAGTAGTCGCGCACCCGGGCGGGGAGGATCAGCGACTCCCAGGCCGAGGCGGGGATGGGCGCACCCGCGAGCTGGTCGATGACGGAGGCGACGCCGTCGATGCCGCGCAGCGAGCCGCCGAGGTGCTGCCAGGCCGGCAGGAATCGGCCGTAGGCGGCGGCGTCGACCGGCTCGACCTCCTTGCGGAGCGCGGCGAGCGAGCGGCTGCGCAGGCGCCGCAGCACCTCGCTGTCGCACCACTCCGAGCCGGTGCCGTTCGGGCGGAACTCGCCCTCGGAGACGCGTCGCTCGCCGGAGAGCCGGCGGAGGGTGTCGTTGACGACCGCGACACCGAGCCCGAGCCGCTCGGCGACCGCGACGGCGGTGAACGGGCCGTGGGTGCGGGCGTAGCGGGCGACGAGGTCGCCGAGCGGGTCGCGCACCGGGTCGATGAAGGCGACGGGGACGCCGATGGGCAGCGGCACGCCGAGGGCGTCGCGCAGGCGCGAGGCGTCCTCCATCGCGGCGTAGCGCTGCTCGCCCGCGAGGCCGACCGGCAGGACGCGCTTGGCGCGGACCAGCTCGGCGACGATCGCGTCGAGCGTCTCGCGCGCGATCGGCGCGGCCTTAGCGACGTCGGCCGACGTCACCGACTCGTCGACGAGCCGCTCACCGAGCTCGTCGGTCGTCAGCGGGCCGAGCAGGCGGAGCAGGTCCGCGGCGCCCTCGAGGCCGCGCAGGCGCCGCTCCGGCTCGACGCGCTGCAGCTCGCGCTCGATCTGCGCGAGGACGAGCGGGTCGAGCAGCTCGCGCAGCTCGGCGCGGCCCAGCAGCTCGCCGAGGAGCGTCGCGTCGACCGAGAGAGCGGCGGCGCGGCGCTCCGCGAGCGGGCTGTCGCCCTCGTACATGAAGGCGGCGACGTAGCCGAACAGCATCGAGCGGGCGAACGGGCTGGCCGTCGGCGTCTCGACCTCGAGGATCTGCAGCTCCCGGCCGTCGAGCCGCGCGGCGAGGCGCAGCAGCGCGGGCAGGTCGTAGACGTCCTGGAGGCACTCGCGCACCGTCTCGAGGATGATCGGGAAGGTCGGGTAGGTGCGGGCCACGTCGAGCAGCTGGGCGGCGCGCTGGCGCTGCTGCCAGAGCGGCGAGCGCTTGCCCGGGTTGTAGCGGGGCAGCAGCAGCGCCCGCGCCGCGCACTCGCGGAACCGGGCGGCGAAGAGCGCCGAGCCGCCGACCTCGCTGGTCACCAGCTGCTCGAGCTCGTCGCGGTCGAAGAGGAAGAGCTCGGCACCGGGCGGCTCCGACTCGGTGTCGGGGATCCGGACGACGATGCCGTCGTCGCCCGCCATCGCGGCGCCGTCGACCCCGTGCCGCTCGCGGACCCGCGCGCCGATGGCGAGGGCCCAGGGGGAGTGCACCTGCATCCCGTAGGGCGAGTGCAGCACCAGCCGCCAGTCGCCCAGCTCGTCGCGGAAGCGCTCGAGCACGAGCGTGCGGTCGTCCGGGATGCGGCCGGTGGCCAGGCGCTGCTCGTCGAGGAAGGAGAGCAGGTTGTTGGTCGCGTACTCGTCCAGGCCCGCGGCGGTGCAGCGCTCGCGGGCGGTCTCGACCGCGGCGCCGCCGATCTCGCGGGTGAAGGCGCCGATCGCCTCGCCGAGCTCGGCCGGCCGGCCCTGCGAGTCGCCCTTCCAGAACGGCAGGCGTCCCGGCTCGCCGAAGGCGGGCGTGACGATGACGCGGTCGTAGGTGATCTCCTGGATCCGCCAGCTGGTCGCGCCGAGCGCGAAGACGTCGCCGACGCGCGACTCGTAGACCATCTCCTCGTCGAGCTCGCCGACCCGGTTGCCGGTCGAGCCGGGCTCGCCGACCATGAAGACGCCGAACAGCCCGCGGTCGGGGATCGTCCCGCCGCTGGTCACCGCGAGGCGCTGCGCTCCGGGCCGGCCCGTGAGGGTGTTCTCGTCGCGGTCCCAGACGACGCGGGGCCGCAGCTCCGCGAACTGGTCGGAGGGGTAGCGGCCGGAGAGCAGGTCGAGCGTCGCCTCGTAGGCCGAGCGCGGCAGGGCGACGAAGGGGGCGCTGCGGCGGACGGTGTCGAACCACTCGTCGACGTCGAGCGACTCCAGTGCCGTGGCGGCGACCGTCTGCTGCGCGAGGATGTCGAGAGGGTTGGCCGGCACCATGATCGCCTCGATCAGGCCGGCGCGCATCCGCTCGGTGGTGACGGCGGAGTGCAGCAGGTCGGCCCGGTGCTTGGGATAGAACGAGCCGCGGGAGACCTCGCCCACCTGGTGGCCGGCCCGGCCGACGCGCTGAAGCGCGCTGGCGACCGAGGGCGGCGTCTCGACCTGCACGACGAGGTCGACGGCGCCCATGTCGATCCCGAGCTCGAGGCTCGAGGTGGCGACCACGCAGCGCAGCCGGCCCGACTTGAGGTCGTCCTCGATGATCGCGCGCTGCTCCTTGCTGACCGAGCCGTGGTGCGCGCGGGCGAGCAGCGGCTCGTCCTCGGGAGCGGCCTGACCGGTTCCGCTGGTCGCTCCGGCGGCGCCCATGGTGGCGGCCGGAGTGCGGCGGGCGGAGGCGCCGACCGCCTCACCGAGGAGCGCGCCGACCGCGACCGGCTCGCCGGCCTCGCGGGCGCGCTCGGCCTCGGCCTCGCGCCGCTCCGCGTAGATCTCGTTGAGCCGGGCCGTCAGTCGCTCGGCCAGCCGCCGCGAGTTCGCGAAGACGATCGAGGAGGTGTGCGCGAGCACGCGGTCGACGATCGACTCCTCCACGTGCGGCCAGATCGAGCCGCTCTGCGGGCCGGTGGCGCCCATCGTCGAGCCGTCCTGCGAGGCGGTGGAGCCGAGCTCGGACATGTCCTCGACGGGGACGACGACGCTGAGGTCCCACTGCTTCTCGGAGACCGGGGCGACGATCGTGACGGGCGAGCGGCCGGCCAGGAAGCGCGCGACCTCCTCGCGCGGACGGACCGTGGCCGAGAGCCCGATGCGCTGCACGGGCTTGGGCAGCAGCGCGTCCAGCCGCTCGAGCGAGACCGCGAGGTGCGCGCCGCGCTTGGTGGAGGCGACCGCGTGCACCTCGTCGACGATGACCGTCTCGACCCCGCGCAGCGACTCCCGCGCGGCCGAGGTGAGCATCAGGTAGAGCGACTCGGGGGTGGTGATCAGGATGTCCGGCGGCGTCTTCTGGAGCACCCGGCGCTCGGCCGCGGGGGTGTCGCCGGAGCGGACGCCCACCGTCACCGTCGACGGCGCGCTGCCGATGCCCTCGGCGCTCAGCCGGAGCGCGGTCTGCGTCACGCCGACCAGCGGCGAGCGGAGGTTGCGCTCGACGTCGACGCCGAGCGCCTTCAGCGGCGAGACGTAGAGCACGCGGGTTCGGTGCTGCGGGTCCTCCGGCGGCGGGCCCTGCACGAGCCGGTCGATCGCCCAGAGGAACGCCGAGAGCGTCTTGCCCGAGCCGGTCGGAGCGACGACGAGGGCGTGCGCGCCGCTCGAGATCGCCGACCACGCGCCCTCCTGGGCGGCCGTCGGCGCGGGGAAGGCGCCCTCGAACCAGGCCCGGGTGGCGGGGCTGAAGCGATCGAGGACGTGCGGCATGCGTGAATCCTCCCTGCCACCACCGACATTGCCGTGCGCGCGCCCCGCGGGCGAGCCCTTGACGAGCGGCCGCGGCGGCCGGTGATCGTCCGGGGGCACCGGAGTCAGGCGAAGCCGAGCCGCACGAAGGTGCCGATGTCGGCGAGCTCCGCCTGGCTCACGCCGTGGGCCACGCCCTCGTAGACCCTCGCGTCGAGCGCGGTGTGCGCCGGGAACCACTCCGCCGCCTCCGCGACCAGCTCCGGCGGGATCACGGCGTCCAGCGTGCCGCGCCCCCAGAACACCGGCGGACGCTCCTCGGCGAGGACCTCGTCGGCCGCGTCGCCCTCCGCCAGCGGCACCACGAAGCCAGAGAGGGCCACCGCGAACGCGAAGCGGCCCGGGGCCCGCCGCAGCAGCTGCACGGCCAGCGCCGCGCCCTGCGAGAAGCCGAGCACGCCGACGGGACCGTCGTGCTCGAGCGCGTCCAGCCAGTCGAGGACGCCCTGCGCCGCCGCCTCGACCGCGACCGGGTCGGCCCGCGGCTGATCCGGATCCAGCGGGACCCGCAGCGGCCACCAGGCGTTCGCGCCGCCGTCCAGGGCCAGCGGCGCCCGGAGCGACGCGAGCACCGGCTCCAGCGGCAGGTAGGCGCCGAGCGAGAACAGGTCGCCCTCGTGCGAGCCGTAGCCGTGCAGGAGCACCAGGAGGGGCCGCCCGGCCCGGTCCTTCGCGGAGGAGGACCACAGCACCGCGTTCGCGTCGATTCCCATCCGACCATCATCGCCGAGTCTGCAGAGTGCGAGCCGAAACCGGACTGACATGAACGTCGGGTAAGAATGGCCCTATGAGCGTGCGTACCCCTGATCCCAACTCCGGGTGGCTGTCCGACGATGAACTCGCCGAGATCCGCCGTCGGCTCCCGCTGCTGTACGTCGAGGCGGTGCCCGTCCGCGTCGACGGACTCGGCCAGGTGACCGAGGTCGGGGTGCTGCTCCGGGCGACCGCCTCGGGGCAGATCACGCGCACCATCGTCTCCGGCCGGGTGATGTACGGCGAGACCCTCCGCGACGCGCTCTTCCGCCACCTCGAGAAGGACCTCGGCCCGATGGCGTTCCCGCTGCTGCCGGCCAGCCCGCTGCCCTTCCACGTCGCCGAGTACTTCCCCATGCCCGGCATGGGCCCCTTCACCGACGACCGGCAGCACGCCGTCTCGCTCGCCTACGTCGTCCCCGTCACCGGCACCTGCGATCCCCGCCAGGACGCCCTCGAGCTGACCTGGATGACCCCCGACGAGGCCTGCTCCGACGCCGTCTCCGCCGAGATGGAGGGTGGGCGCGGCGCCTTGCTGCGCGCCGCACTCGCATCGGTGGGGAAGCTTCGGTAGCGCGCAGCGTGCCTTCTCGCGCGCCGCAGTCGGCTCTCGCAGGTGGTCGGGCCCCGTAGAGCGTCCGACGTCCGCCTGGCGGAATTCGCTGGCACGCGAATTCCGCTCACGGCTTGAAGCGCGCTCTCGCACCGGGACTCGGGCGCCAGAGGGCTTCGTGCCTCAGGGTTCCGTGGTCGCGGCGATTCTCGGGGAGAGCCGTCCGCTCTGGGCCGGCCGCGCTTTCGCGCGGGCACGCCGATAGACCGGGAGTTGCGCATCTGCCGCGTGGGCGACAGAGGCTGCACGATCATGTCCTCCGCCCGTCTCGAGTGCGAGACGGGCGAAAAGGCGCCACGTCCGAGAGGCGGGGCGAGTCCACGGGAGGATCGTGGGATGGCGCGCTCCGGACTGTCACTGCCCGACGACTACGCCAGCACGCTCGAGGGGCTGAAGAAGCAGGTCCATGAGGCGCGACGTCAAGCGCAGCGCGTCGTCAATACTCAACTGGTCGAGCTGTACTGGCGGATCGGGCAGACCATCCTGCGTCAGCAGGAGACTCAACAGTGGGGGAGCGGGGTCGTCGAGCGTCTCGCGAACGATCTGCGAGCGGAGTTCCCGGCGATGAAGGGATTCTCTCGTCGCAACCTGCTCTACATGCGCGCTTTCGCTGCCAGCTGGCCCGAGCCGGCAATCGTGCAACAGGCTGTTGCACGATTGCCCTGGGGCCATATCACGGTGCTCCTCGACCGGCTCGACGAACGGGATGCACGCGACTGGTACGCCGAGACGGCGGTGAAGCGGGCCTGGTCACGGAACATGCTGGCCAACCAGATCATGAACCGCACCCGCGATCGGATCGGCGCGGCACCGACCAACTTCACGGACCGACTCACCCTGTCCGACTCGGATCTCGCGCGGGAACTCGCGAAGGACCCCTACGTGTTCGACTTCCTCGACCTCTCCGAGGACGCCGCAGAGCGAGACCTCGAGCAGGCCCTCACGGATCGCATCGTCGACACCCTCCGCGAGCTCGGCGCCGGCTTCGCATTCATCGGCCGCCAGGTGCATTTCGACGTCGACGGCGACGACTTCTACCTCGACCTGCTGTTCTTCCACGTGGATCAGCTCCGTTACGTGGTCATCGAGCTCAAGACCGGCCGATTCCAGCCCGAGTACGCGGGCAAGCTCGGCTTCTACATCGCTCTCGTCGACGACCGCCTCAGACGACCGGAGCACGCTCCGACGGTAGGGATCCTCATCTGCGGCAGCCGCAACGAGCACACCGTCCGATACTCGCTGGGACGCGCCGATTCTCCGATCGCGGTGTCGACCTACTCGTACGACGCTCTGCCGGCGGAGGAACGAGCCGTTCTGCCCGACGCCGAGCGACTCGCTGAAGCGCTCGACTGGGAAGAAGAGTCGGCCGACTGACGACTGCTGTGGCAGCGCCGGCTGCCGTTCCTCCTTCGCCACCGCAGCAGAAGAAGCAGCCTCTCCCGAAGACGACGAAGGCCGGGAGCCCGACCCGCGACTGCGTCGCGGGAGGACTCCCGGCCTTCTTCATGTCTCTTCGTGCAGTCGTCGCGGCACGCGCACGTCGTCAGACGCTGCGCCCCGGACCAGCCGCCCCTCACGAGGCGGAGCGGCGATTCGCGTGCCAAGCGAATCGCCGTAGCCGTTCGCAACCCGCTCTGCGGAACGCGACCGTCCACCCAGCCGACTGCGGCGCGCCGCTGCGCGGCGCGCGAATTAGCCCTGTGCGCGTCGCGCAGGGCGGCGCTCAGCGCCGGCCGGGGCGGAGCTGCTGGAGCCCGAGCCGGTGCTGTAGTACGAGCGCGAGCCGCCCGAGGTGGTCGCTGCGGCGGCGGAGCGGCCGCGGCCGCCGCGCTGTCCGCCGCGAGCGGCGCCGTCGGAGCTTCCGCCGGTGCCGCGGCGGGGACGGTCGGAGCCGGCGCCGGCGGGAGCCGCCGAGCGCTCACCGCGTCCGCCGCGGGGGGCGGTGCCGCCATCGGTGCGTGCGGCGCGCTTGCGCTGCGCGTTGGCACCCTGCGAGCGGCCGCCCTGCGACTGGCCGCGGACGGGCTCGACGACGGCGGTCGGGGTGACGTACGCCGCGACGTCGCCGACGAGCTTCGACACGGCGGCCGAGTCGGCGGTGACGAGCTGCGGGGTGACCTGGATGGCGGCCTTGCGCAGGAGCGTCTTCACGTCGCCGCGCTGGCTGGGCAGCACGACGGTGACGACGTCGCCCTCGCTGCCGGCGCGGGCGGTGCGGCCCGAGCGGTGCAGGTACGCCTTGTGCTCCATCGGCGGGTCGACGTGGATGACCAGCTCGACGTCGTCGACGTGCACGCCGCGGGCGGCGACGTCGGTGGCGACGAGCACCTTGACGGTGCCGGCGCCGAAGGCGGCGAGGTTGCGGTCGCGGGCGACCTGCGAGAGGTTGCCGTGCAGGTCGACGGCGGGGATGCCCTGGCCGGTGAGCTGCTTGGCGAGCTTCTTCGCGTGGTGCTTGGTGCGCATGAAGAGGATGCGGCGGCCGGTGCCGGACGCCAGGGTCTTCACGAGGGCGTTCTTGGCGTCGAGGCTGTCGACCTCGAAGACGTGGTGGGTCATCAGCGCGACGGGCGAGTTCGCCTCGTCGACCGAGTGCAGCACCTCGTTCTGCAGGTACTTCTTGACGAGCTTGTCCACGCCGTTGTCGAGCGTGGCCGAGAACAGCAGGCGCTGTCCGCCGCGGGGGGTCTTGTCGAGAATGCGCGTGACGACGGGCAGGAAGCCCAGGTCGGCCATGTGGTCGGCCTCGTCGAGCACGGTGATCTCGACGGCGTCGAGGTTGACGAAGCCCTGCTTCATCAGGTCCTCGAGGCGGCCGGGGCAGGCCACGACGATGTCGACGCCCTGCTTGAGCGCGGCGACCTGGCGCTGCTGCGAGACGCCGCCGAAGATCGTGGTGGTGACGATGCCGTAGGCGTCGGCGAGGGGCTGCATGGCCGCGGTGATCTGCGTGGCGAGCTCGCGGGTCGGCGCGAGGATCAGGCCGAGCGGGCGACCCGGGCGGCGGCGGCCGCCGGCGAGGGCGCCGCCGAGGCGGGCGACCATCGGGATGGCGAAGGCGAGGGTCTTGCCGGAGCCGGTCTTGCCGCGGCCGAGCACGTCGCGGCCGTTCAGGGTGTCGGGGAGCGTGTCCACCTGGATCGGGAACGGCTCGGTGATGCCGTTCGCGGTCAGGGCGGTGACGAGGGGTGCGGGGACGCCGAGAGCGGCGAAGGTGGGGATGGTCGACATGGATGGTGCCTTTCGGGGCATCATGCCGATCTGACAGCGCAGGCGGTGGCCGGGCGCGGGTGATCGGCTGTTCGGGCGAAGGTGACGGTGGTCACATCCGTTCGCCGTACGAAGCGGTGCGCGCGGCCGGGGGCCTCATGCACGTGCGCCAGATGGTCGGGATCCAGAGGGATCCGCAACGGAAAATGGGCGTTCTACGACGCGGGGGAGCGCAGTCGTCGCGCTCGCACCCTTCCACCCTAGTGGGTGCCGATCCATCCCCGCATGGTCGACTGCACGCGGGAGCCGTCGAGGTCGGCCAGCTTCAGACCGACGAAGTCCCGCGCCCAGTCCGAGGTCTGCACCCGGAAGGGCGGCTCCGGGTCGCGCAGGGTCTGCAGGATCACCGCGGCCACATCGGCCGGCTCCTGGGCGTGGGTGGAGGAGAAGGCGGACGCCGTGCGGTCGAGGTAGGCGCCGAGCGCGCCGGCGTAGGGGCCGGCCTCGGCCATCAGGGCGGAGGCGTCGATGCCGACGTTCTCGACGAAGCTGCTGCGGACGGCGCCCGGCTCGATCAGCGAGACGTGCACGCCGACGGCCGCGGCGACCGGCGCGAGGGCCTCGAAGAAGCCCTCGATCGCGAACTTCGCGGCGCAGTAGTCCTCGTTGAAGGGCTGGCCGACGGCGCCGCCGACGCTCGACACGGTCACGATCCGCCCGCGCGAGGAGCGCAGAAGGGGCAGCGCGGCGCGGGTCACGGCGACCGTGCCGAAGAAGTTGACCTCCATGACGCGACGCAGCTCGGCCGGGTCCTCGAGCTCGGTGATGCCGACGTGGCCCGCCCCGGCGTTGTTCACCAGGACGTCGAGTCCGCCGTGCACGGACTGGATCCGCTCGAGGCAGGCGGTGACGGAGTCCGCGTCGGTGACGTCGAGCCGCTGCACGTCGAGCTCCACCCCGGCCCCGCCGATCGCCTCGCGGAGTCCGTCGGCGTGCTCCACGTCGCGGACCGTCGCGACCACCTGCCAGCCCGAGCGGGCGGCCTCGATCGCTGTCGCGCGGCCGATGCCGGTCGAGGTTCCGGTGACGAGGAGGACGGGTCGGGGCATGCTGATTCCTGCTTTCCGGCGCGGGGGCGCGCCGCCCGGAGGCTATCGGCGGAGCCTCCGAGAACGGTCAGCATCGGCGGGCGGGATCTCGATGCGCCCTCTGCGAGGGCTGCTCGATCAGCATGTCGCCGCGCCGTCAGCCCTTGTAGCGCTCGCCCACCGGGACCTCGACCGGCAGAGTGCTGCCGGCCTGCGCGAGCGGGCAGGCCCAGGCCGGGTCGTACGCGCAGGAGGGGTTGTAGGCGAAGTTGAAGTCGAGCACGAGCGTCGACGGCGTCGCTCCGGTGCCGAGGTCGGCGCCCTTCACGGTGTCGAGCAGGTAGCGCCCGCCGCCGTAGGTGCCGCCCGGCGTCCCGGCCAGCGCGTCCTTGACGGGCACGAAGAGCCCGCCGCCGTAGGAGCCGAGCTTCCAGACGTCCAGGGTCCCTGCGGAGGGGACCTCGACGGTCCCGACCAGCTCGAACGGCACGACGCCGTCCGTCCCCGTCTCCACGTCCATCCGCCGCGCCTCCTCGGCCGGCGCGACCTCGAGCTCGAACCGCCAGGCCGCGTCGTACGGCGCGATCGGCAGCGAGCGGAAGTGCGCCCGGTCGGCGGGCAGCAGGGGAGTGGCGGGGTGGCGATCGAACAGCGCGTTGCGGGCCCGGATCCACGACGCGTGCGCGGCGAGCAGGTCGACGTTCGACAGCCTGCGGACCTCGGCGTACATCGCCTGGACGTGGCGGCGCCAGTCGGCGACCTCGATGGCGGAGGCGAGCCGGCGCCGCGGCGACACGGCGTCCTCGTCCTCGCTGCCGTCGTCCTCGCCGGTGGGCCAGCGGAAGCGCAGCAGGTCCGCGCGGGACAGCTCGACGGCCTCCTCGGCGGATCCGTCGGGGCTCACGGTGCGTCCTCCCCTCGGGGGCGGGTATCGGCGCCGACGTCGTGGCGCCAGGTCGGAGCCAGGGCGCGGATGCGGATCCCGCGCCACTGCCAGAACGCCCACATCGACGGCCAGAGAGCCGGCGAGGCGAGCCCGGCGCTGAACTCCAGCCGGTCGCGGAAGAGCGTCCGCCCGTCGGGGAGCGGGGCGACGGCCATCCGGTGGTCCCACGCGGTGATCAGCCGCAGCGCGCCGGAGAGCGGAGCGCCGTTGTCGCGGAGGATCCGGACGTCGGGCATCGACGGGACGCGGCGGTAGGAGAGGTCGATCTCCTGCGCGCCCATCGGCACGATCCCGAGGGCGTCCATCGCGACGTCGTGCGGCCCGAGGCCCCAGGTCGGGCGGAAGCCGCCCTCGTCCAGGGACGCGGCGGTCAGGAACGGGGACATCACCTCGCGGAACACGGCCGGACTCTGCAGGGCGCGCCAGGCGGAGTCGGGGTCGGTGTCGAGCACGTGCTTGAGCATCACCTTCACGGGGTCCATCCTCCTCCGGGTTCTCCCGGGCGGGAACCGGGTGCGCGCCGGGCCGCGGGCGTGTAGGCGGCGGCGGAGCGGTCGGTACCGTGGAGGCGTGAACGCCGCGCTCCCCGACTCCGACCGCACCGCCGCCGCCCCGGCCGCCGCCCTCGACCAGGGCTCGTACCAGATCCGCTTCGACTGGGGCGCCCGCGGTCTCCGGGCCCTCGCCCCGGCGCACATCACCGTGCTGGTCGACGCGCTCCCGGGAGGAGCGGACGACGCCGTCGACCCCGACGCGATCGACGGCCACGTCGTCCGCG
The DNA here is from genome assembly GCF_004011135.1 of Rathayibacter festucae DSM 15932. Lineage (NCBI taxonomy): Bacteria > Bacillati > Actinomycetota > Actinomycetes > Micrococcales > Microbacteriaceae > Rathayibacter > Rathayibacter festucae. Next base: position 134,145 of record NZ_CP028137.1, read on the forward strand.
CCGGCCTGGCCGACCGCACCGCCGTCGCCCGCTGGATCCTCGAGCGCCAGCACGAGAACGGCGGCCGGACCAGCGTCAACGTCGTCGCCGTCGGCGAGGTCGACGCGGCGGGCGAGCCGCGCTTCGCCGTTGAGGACCAGCTGGCCGCCGGCGCGCTGATCGACGCCCTGATCGGGCTCGGCATCGACCACGTCTCACCCGATGCGGCCGTCGCGTCCGCGTCCTACGAGGGTCTCCGCCGCGCCTGCGTCCACCTGCTGACCGCCTCCGCCACGGGCCGCCTGCTCACCGCGCGCGGCCGCGGGGCCGAGATCGCCGCCGCCGCCCGCGTGGACACGGTCGACACGGTGACGGTCCTGCGCTCCCCGCGCTGACGGACCGGACCTGAGCGTCTCCGCAAGGGCCCCGGCCGCGCTCGACCGGCGGGGGCGGGGCGGCGTAGCGTTCCCCGGGAGCGGAGGACCGCCTCCGCCGACCGTCTCCGCGACAGGAAAGCTGGCCCGAATGAAAGCCGTCCTCAACGACGTCGTCATCGCCGACGCCCCCGACTCCGATCTCATCTCCATCGAGGGCAACTGGTACTTCCCGCCCACGAGCGTGAACAACGACTACCTGGTGCCGAGCAGCACCCAGTACACCTGCCCGTGGAAGGGCGAGGCCCAGTACTACGACGTGAAGTCCGACGACGGGATGCTCAAGGACCGCGCCTGGTCCTACCCGACGCCGTACCCGACCGCGTTCGACCGCGTCGGCAAGGACTTCTCGGGCTACCTCGCGTTCTGGAAGGACGTGAAGGTCGTCGACTAGCCCTCGGCGCGGTCCGCGCGCTCGGCGCTCCGGCGCCGGTGCGCGCGGACCTTCGCCCGGTTGCCGCAGCGCTGCATCGAGCACCAGCGCCGCGAGCCGGCCCGGGAGGTGTCGAGGTAGAGGATCCGGCAGTCCTCCGCGTCGCAGCGGCGCAGCCGCCCCGGAGTGCCGCCGCCCAGCAGATCGACCGCCTCGCGGGCGAGGGTCGAGAGCGCCTGCCGCGCCGCCGCGTGCGAGCGGCCCGCCTGGCGCGAGCCGCCGGAGAGCGACGGCGGCACGTCCGGCATCGCGGCGAAGAGGTTGACGACGTCGACGTCCGCCGGGTCGCCCGCGGCACCGCGTTCAGCGGCGACGGCCAGCCGCGAGACCGCGCCGCGGAGCATCAGCGCGTCGTCGAGCCGCGCGTCGCGGGCGGAAGCGTCGACGGCGTCGAAGCGCTCGGCGAGCCAGGCCGCCAGGGCCTCGTCGGAGTCGAGGCGCTCGCCGGGGATCCCGCGCAGCGGCCCGGTGCAGGCGAAGTCGAGCGCGAGGCTCCCGGAGTCGAACCACCAGCGGAGCCCGCCCGCGTCGACCAGCCACTGCCCGGTGCTCGGCACCCGGCCGCGGACGACGCGATGCGGTGCGCCCTCGCTCACGCCGAGCGCTCGCTCGCGACCGGTCGCGCCGGCACCTCGCGGCGCCGCCACTCGATCGCGTTCGCGGCCTCGAAACGCCGGGCACACCTCCCGCAGGCCAGCGGCCGGCTCGGCCGGCGGTGCCGGTAGAAGAGGTGCCCGCTCGGGCAGCTGCCGACCCACGGCGCGAGCTCGTCCGCGGTCGGATTGCTGTGCGTGCGGTCGCCAGTGTAGCCCAGTGCCGTCGCCGCCCGCCGCCAGGCCGGACCGTGGCCGGCCTTCGGGCCGGCGAGCGCGTGCGCGACCTCGTGCAGCAGGGTCTGGTGCACCTCCTCGTCGCTCCACCGGGCGGCGAGATGCCGCGAGACGGTGATGCGCCGGTCCTTCCAGTGGCAGGCGCCGCCGCGGGTGCGGGCGTGATCGAAGGCGAAGCTCCACGAGGCGTCCAGGTGCTCGCGCAGCAGCGCGTCCGCCCAGCGGGCGACCTGGTCGAGCTCAGCCATCGGTCGGATCGGCTCCGGGGCTCAGGCCTCGTCGCCCTCGGCGCGGCGGCGGCCGCGCACGGCGCCGTCCGCCCGGGGGCCGCGGGTCGACTCGTCCTGGAACTCGGAGGCGGCGGCGAAGCCGAGGCGCGCGACCTCGAGCTCCTCCTCCTCCACGCCGACGCGCTCGCCGAGCGCGGTCGCCGCGTCGAAGTCGCGCGCCGCCTGGCTGTACTCGCCGCTCTCGAAGAGCGCGAGCCCGCGGTGCTTGAGTGCGAAGGAGTGCTCGACGTGCCACTCGTGCGTGCGCGCCTCCTCGACGCAGAGCGTGAGCTCCGAGAGCGCCTCGTCGGAGCGGTCGCGCAGCTGCATCAGGCGCGCGCGGCGGACGCGCGCGGTGAGCAGCTCGGCGCGGTCGCCGGAGAACCGGGTGCGGCGGACGGCCTCGGTGGCGATGTCCCAGGCCTCGTCGAGGCGGCCGAGCAGGCGCAGCAGCTCGGCCTTCTCGGTGAGCGCGGCGAGGGAGCGCAGCGCGCCGATCTCCTCCAGGCGGTCCTGGGCGGCGTCGACGTCGATCTCCTCGCGGAGCGTCGCGGGGTCGTGGCGGATGATGATGCTCAGGGCGGTTCTTCCTCGTGGATGCGGATCCGGATCGGCGCACGCGGCGGCGAGAGGACGGAGGGGGCTCTGGCCCCCGTCCACTGTACGGGCAACCGGGCCGGGGCGCCCGGCCCGGGCACGCTCAGCCCCGGCGACGCTCCTCAGCCCCGGCGACGCTCCTCAGCCCCGGCGGACCTGGAAGATGCTGCGGGCCGGCAGCGGCGAGGGCGTGGCGGTGTCGTCGGTGACGACCGAGGCGCCGCCGAGGAAGTTCTCCAGCTCGCGCCCCTGCACCAGCTTCGCCGGCGCCGGATCGGAGGCGAGCCGCCGTGGCAGCCCGTCCACCGGAAGCGGGGAGGGCGAGGCGAGCATCACCACGTTGCCGAAGCGCTTGGCCTTCAGCATCTGGGTGTCGGTCATGATCGCCGTGTGCGCGAAGACCGCCGCGAGCGTGGCGGCCTGCGCCCGGGCGAAGGCGAGCGCCCCGCCGTCGGCCACGTTCACCGCCACGACCCCGGTGGGCGCGAGCAGCGGAGCGATCTCGCGGTAGAACTCGGCGCTCGTGACGTGCGCGGGCGTCCGGGCCCCGGAGAAGATGTCGACCACGACGACGTCGACGGTGCCGAGCAGCCCCGGCGGCAGCTTGCCGAGCACCTCGCGGGCGTCGCCCTGGCGGATCCGGATCTGCGCGCCGCGGGGCAGCGGGAGCGCCTCACGCACGAGGTCGACCAGCGCCGCCTCGATCTCGACGACCTGCTGGCGCGAGCCGGGCCGGGTCGCCGCCACGTAGCGCGGGAGGGTCAGCGCGCCGGCGCCCAGGTGCAGCGCCGTCACCGCTTCGCCCTCGGGCGCGAGCAGGTCGATCGCGTGGCCGATCCGCCGCACGTACTCGAAGGAGAGGTGCGTCGGGTCGGCGAGGTCGACGTGCGACTGCGGGGTCCCGTCGACGACGAGGGTCGCCGCGTCGGCGGAGTGCCGGTCGGGCTCGATCTGCGCGAGGAACCCGCTGGCGAGCACGGCGCGGGGGTGCTCGGAGTCGTCGCCGCGTCGGCGACCGGTGCGTTCGGCCATCCGACCAGTCTGCCGTGCCGCGCAGGAGAGGAGGCGGAGGGGAGAGGCGGAGCGGGAGAGGCGGGGAGGGCGGGACCCTCGACCCGGCCGTATACCCGAGGCCCGTGCCGGACGCAAGCACCTGCACTTGCGCGGCGTGGCGCAGTGCATCTATAGTTGTACTTTGCGCTCCCGAGTGCCGAGTCGTCATATTGCGGTCGACCAGCCATCGGAACCCGGCATCAGATGGTGGATGCCGATGCCACACTCTAGCCCCCGCCCCGAAGGCCGCGTCAAACCGGTCGCTTCGTCGCTGCGGCCGCGTCACCGCGGTCACGGAACGGGGAGCAGGACGTGTCGGCCCGCCCGGCGGGAGCCCACTCCACACATCCCACAGATTGAGACCCGCGAGGGTCTACGGAGGTTCCTTCCTTGGCTGCTGCGCCCAACGCAACCACCACCTCACCCAAGAACGGACGCGGAGCTTCGCGTCTCTCGTTCGCCAAGATCAGCGACACCCTGACGGTTCCGGATCTGCTCGCGCTGCAGACCGAGAGCTTCGACTGGCTCGTCGGCTCGGAGGCGTGGAAGACCCGCGTCGCTGAGGCGAAGGCCGTCGGCCGGGAGGATCTCCCCGCCAACTCCGGACTCGACGATATCTTCGAGGAGATCTCCCCGATCGAGGACCTCAGCGAGACGATGCAGCTGAGCTTCACGAACCCGTACCTCGAGCCCGAGAAGTACACGATCGAGGAGTGCAAGGAGCGCGGCAAGACCTACGCCGCTCCGCTGTACGTCGAGGCCGAGTTCATGAACCACCTCACGGGTGAGATCAAGACCCAGACGGTCTTCATGGGCGACTTCCCCCTGATGACCGAGAAGGGCACGTTCATCATCAACGGCACCGAGCGTGTCGTCGTGTCCCAGCTCGTCCGCAGCCCGGGCGTGTACTTCGAGCGCCAGCAGGAGAAGACGTCCGACAAGGACATCTACTCCGCCCGCGTCATCCCCAGCCGCGGTGCCTGGCTCGAGTTCGAGATCGACAAGCGCGACCAGGTCGGCGTCCGCATCGACCGCAAGCGCAAGCAGTCGGTCACCGTCTTCCTCAAGGCCCTGGGCCTGACGAGCGAGGAGATCCTCGAGCAGTTCGCCGGCTACGAGTCGATCGAGCTGACCCTCGAGAAGGACAACATCCTCACCAAGGAGGACGCCCTCCGCGACATCTACCGCAAGCTCCGCCCGGGCGAGCAGGTCGCCGCCGAGGCCGCCCGCGCGCTGCTGGACAACTTCTACTTCAACAGCAAGCGCTACGACCTCGCCAAGGTCGGCCGCTACAAGATCAACCGCAAGCTCGGCATCGACAAGGCGCTGTCCGACTCGGTGCTCACGGTCGAGGACATCATCGCGACCATCAAGTACCTGGTCGCGCTGCACGACGGCCGCACCAACCTGCCCGGTGTGCGCGACGGTGCCGCGGTCGACCTCCGCCTCGACGTGGACGACATCGACCACTTCGGCAACCGCCGCATCCGCGCGGTCGGCGAGCTCATCCAGAACCAGGTCCGCACCGGCCTGTCCCGCATGGAGCGCGTCGTCCGCGAGCGCATGACCACGCAGGACATCGAGGCGATCACCCCGCAGACCCTGATCAACGTCCGCCCCGTGGTGGCCGCGATCAAGGAGTTCTTCGGCACCTCGCAGCTGTCGCAGTTCATGGACCAGAACAACCCGCTCGCGGGTCTGACCCACAAGCGCCGCCTGTCGGCGCTCGGCCCCGGCGGTCTCTCCCGTGAGCGCGCCGGCGTCGAGGTCCGCGACGTCCACCCGTCGCACTACGGCCGCATGTGCCCGATCGAGACCCCGGAAGGCCCGAACATCGGCCTGATCGGCTCGCTCGCGTCCTTCGCGCGCATCAACTCGTTCGGCTTCATCGAGACGCCGTACCGCAAGGTCGTCGACGGCGTCGTCACCGCGCAGATCGACTACCTCACCGCGTCCGAGGAGGACGAGTACCTGGTCGCCCAGGCGAACGCCCCCCTCACCTCCGACATGCGCTTCGCCGAGGGCAAGGTCCTGGTCCGCCCCAAGGGCGGAGAGGTCGAGCTCGTCGACGCCGAGCGCGTGCACTACATGGACGTCTCCCCGCGCCAGATGGTGTCGGTCGCGACCTCGCTGATCCCGTTCCTCGAGCACGACGACGCGAACCGCGCGCTCATGGGCGCGAACATGCAGCGTCAGGCCGTCCCGCTGCTGCGCAGCGAGTCGCCCGTCGTCGGAACCGGCATGGAGGGCTTCGCGGCCATCGACGCCGGCGACGTCATCACGGCCGACAAGGCCGGCGTGGTCCAGGAGGTCTCCGCCGACTCCGTCACCGTCCAGCTGGACGAGGGCGGCACGCAGACCTACTTCCTGCGCAAGTTCGACCGCTCGAACCAGGGCACCTCGTACAACAACCGCGTGGTCGTCTCCGCCGGTGAGCGCATCGAGGTCGGCGAGATCGTCGCCGACGGTCCCGCGACCGAGAACGGCGAGCTCGCGCTCGGCAAGAACCTGCTCGTCGCGTTCATGCCGTGGGAGGGTCACAACTTCGAGGACGCGATCATCCTCAGCCAGAACCTGGTGAAGGACGACGTCCTCTCCTCGATCCACATCGAGGAGTACGAGGTCGACGCCCGCGACACCAAGCTCGGCAAGGAGGAGATCACCCGCGACCTCCCCAACGTCAGCCCGGAGCTCCTGGCCGACCTGGACGAGCGCGGCATCATCCGCATCGGCGCCGAGGTCCGCCCCGGCGACATCCTCGTCGGCAAGGTCACGCCCAAGGGCGAGACCGAGCTCTCGGCCGAGGAGCGCCTGCTCCGCGCGATCTTCAACGAGAAGAGCCGCGAGGTCCGCGACACGTCGCTCAAGGTGCCCCACGGCGAGCAGGGCACGATCATCGGCGTCAAGGTGTTCGACGCGCAGGACGGCGACGACGAGCTCGGCTCGGGCGTCAACCAGCGCGTGGTCGTCTACATCGCCCAGAAGCGCAAGATCACCGAGGGCGACAAGCTCGCCGGCCGCCACGGCAACAAGGGCGTCATCTCGAAGATCCTGCCGGTCGAGGACATGCCGTTCCTCGCCGACGGCACCCCGGTCGACATCGTGCTGAACCCGCTCGGCGTCCCCGGCCGGATGAACTTCGGCCAGGTCCTCGAGATCCACCTCGGCTGGATCGCGAAGCAGGGCTGGAAGGTCGACGGCAAGCCCGAGTGGGCCAAGCGCCTGCCCGAGCACGCCCGCGAGGCCGCTCCCGGCACCAAGGTCGCCACCCCGGTGTTCGACGGTGCGGCGGAGGAGGAGCTCGCAGGGCTCCTCGACTCCACCACCCCGACCCGCGACGGCGAGCGCCTGATCGGCTCGTCCGGCAAGACGCAGCTGTTCGACGGCCGCTCGGGGGAGCCCTTCCCGGACCCGGTCTCGGTCGGCTACATGTACATCCTGAAGCTGCACCACCTCGTCGACGACAAGATCCACGCGCGCTCGACGGGCCCGTACTCGATGATCACCCAGCAGCCGCTCGGTGGTAAGGCGCAGTTCGGCGGCCAGCGCTTCGGCGAGATGGAGGTGTGGGCCCTCGAGGCCTACGGTGCCGCCTACGCGCTGCAGGAGCTCCTCACCATCAAGTCGGACGACATCCTCGGCCGCGTGAAGGTGTACGAGGCCATCGTCAAGGGTGAGAACATCCAGGAGCCGGGCATCCCGGAGTCCTTCAAGGTCCTCATCAAGGAGATGCAGTCCCTGTGCCTGAACGTCGAGGTCCTCTCGGCCGACGGCACCGCGGTCAGCCTGCGCGACACGGATGACGAGGTCTACCGCGCCGCGGAGGAGCTCGGCATCAACATCTCCTCCCGGTTCGAGTCGTCCTCCGTCGACGACATCTGATCCCGCGCCAGCATCTGACGACTCCCCGTCTCTGACGAGACACCCTGTTTTCCGACAAGGAGAAAACATTGCTCGACGTAACAACTTTTGACGAGCTGCGCATCGGCCTCGCGACGGCCGATGACATCCGTCGCTGGTCGCACGGTGAAGTGAAGAAGCCCGAGACCATCAACTACCGCACCCTCAAGCCCGAGAAGGACGGTCTGTTCGGCGAGCAGATCTTCGGACCCTCGCGCGACTGGGAGTGCTCCTGCGGCAAGTACAAGCGGGTCCGCTTCAAGGGCATCGTCTGCGAGCGCTGCGGCGTCGAGGTCACCAAGTCCTCGGTCCGCCGCGAGCGGATGGGCCACATCGAGCTCGCCGCCCCCGTCACCCACATCTGGTACTTCAAGGGCGTGCCCTCGCGCCTCGGATACCTGCTGGACATGGCGCCGAAGGACCTCGAGAAGGTCATCTACTTCGCGGCGTACATGATCATCGACGTGGACGACGACGGCCGTCACGCCGACATGCCCGGCCTCGAGAACGAGCTCCGGCTCGAGATCAAGACCCTCTCGGACCAGCGCGACTCCCGCATCGCGGACCGCCTGGCGCGCCTCGAGACCGACCTCGCCGCCCTGGAGGCGGAGGGTGCGAAGAGCGACCAGAAGCGCCGCACCAAGGACGGCGCCGAGAAGGAGATGGGCCAGATCCGCAAGTCCTTCGACGAGGACATCGCGCGACTGGAGAGCGTGTGGGAGCAGTTCCGCACCCTGAAGGTCGGCGACCTCAAGCCCGAGGACGCCGTCTTCAACGAGCTCGTCGACCGCTACGGCGTCTACTTCGAGGCCTACATGGGCGCCGAGGCGATCAAGAAGCGCCTCGAGCAGTTCGACCTCCAGGCCGAGGCCGAGACGCTGCACCTGCAGATCGCCGAGGGCAAGGGTCAGAAGAAGATCCGCGCCATCAAGCGCCTGCGCGTCGTCAACTCGTTCCTCGCCACCGGCAACTCGCCGGCCGCGATGGTCCTCGACGTGGTCCCGGTCATCCCGCCGGAGCTGCGCCCGATGGTCCAGCTCGACGGTGGCCGCTTCGCCACCTCCGACCTGAACGACCTGTACCGCCGCGTCATCAACCGCAACAACCGCCTCCGCCGCCTGCTCGACCTCGGTGCCCCCGAGATCATCGTGAACAACGAGAAGCGCATGCTCCAGGAGGCGGTCGACGCCCTCTTCGACAACGGCCGCCGCGGCCGTCCCGTCACGGGCACCGGCAACCGCGCCCTGAAGTCCCTGAGCGACATGCTCAAGGGAAAGCAGGGTCGCTTCCGCCAGAACCTGCTGGGCAAGCGCGTCGACTACTCGGGCCGCTCGGTCATCATCGTCGGACCGCAGCTCAAGCTGCACCAGTGCGGTCTGCCCAAGCAGATGGCGCTCGAGCTGTTCAAGCCGTTCGTCATCAAGCGCCTGATCGACCTGTCGCACGCGCAGAACATCAAGGCCGCCAAGCGCATGGTCGAGCGCTCGCGTCCGCAGGTCTGGGACGTGCTCGAGGAGATCATCCGCGAGCGCCCCGTCCTGCTCAACCGCGCGCCCACCCTGCACCGACTCGGCATCCAGGCCTTCGAGCCCCAGCTGGTCGAGGGCAAGGCGATCCAGCTGCACCCGCTCGTCTGCGCCGCGTTCAACGCGGACTTCGACGGCGACCAGATGGCCGTCCACCTGCCCCTGTCGGTCGAGGCCCAGGCCGAGGCGCGCATCCTGATGCTCGCCTCGAACAACATCCTCAAGCCCTCCGACGGCCGTCCGGTCACCCTGCCCACGCAGGACATGATCATCGGCCTGCACCACCTGACGACCATCCGCGAGGGTGGCGCCGGTGAGGGACGCGCGTTCTCCTCCGTCTCGGAGGCGATCCTCGCGAAGGACCAGGGCTCGCTGCACCTGAACTCGAAGGTCCGCATCCGCATGTCGGACGTGTACTTCGCTCAGGGTCAGACCCCCGAGGGCGTCGAGATCGACGACAAGGGCAAGGTCACCGCGCCCGTCCTCCTCGACACGACGCTCGGCCGCGCCCTCTTCAACGAGGCGCTGCCGGTCGACTACCCCTACTTCGAGCAGGTCGCCGACAAGACGACCATCTCCGGGATCGTCAACGACCTCGCGGAGCGCTACCCGAAGGTGGAGGTCGCCGCCTCGCTCGACCGCATCAAGGACGCCGGCTTCTACTGGGCCACCCGGTCCGGTGTGACCGTCGCCCTCTCGGACATCCTCACCCCGCCCTCGAAGCCCGTCATCATCGCGGGCTACGAGAAGAAGGCGGCCAAGGTCGAGTCCGAGTACGACAAGGGTCTGACCACCCAGGCGGAGCGTCGCCAGGAGCTCGTGAAGATCTGGACCGAGGCGACCGACGAGGTCGCCAAGGCGATGCGCGCGAACTTCCCGATCGACAACACGATCAACCGCATGGTCACCTCCGGTGCCCGTGGTAACTGGCTGCAGGTGCGCAACATCGCCGGCATGCGCGGTCTGGTGAACAACCCGAAGGGCGAGATCATCGCCCGACCGATCATCTCCTCGTACCGCGAGGGACTGTCGGTCGCCGAGTACTTCATCGCCACGCACGGTGCCCGCAAGGGTCTGGCCGACACCGCGCTCCGCACCGCGGACTCGGGCTACCTGACGCGTCGACTCGTCGACGTCTCGCAGGACGTCATCATCCGCGAGGACGACTGCGGCACGACCAAGGGCCTCGACCTGCCGATCATGCTCCAGGACGCCACCGGCGCCTGGATCCAGGACTCGAACGTCGAGAACTCCGTCTACGCCCGCTCGCTCGCCACCGCGGCGACGAACGAGGCCGGCGAGGTCGTGGCCGAGGCCGGCGAGGACGTCGGCGACGTCCTCATCGAGAAGCTCGTCGGTGCCGAGGTGCGTCACATCAAGGTGCGCTCGGTCCTGACCTGCGAGTCGGCCGTCGGCGTCTGCGCGGCCTGCTACGGCCGCTCGCTCGCCACCGGCAAGCTCGTCGACATCGGAGAGGCCGTCGGCATCATCGCGGCCCAGTCGATCGGCGAGCCCGGCACGCAGCTCACGATGCGCACCTTCCACACCGGTGGATCGGCCTCGGCCGACGACATCACGCAGGGTCTGCCCCGCGTGCAGGAGCTCTTCGAGGCCCGCACCCCCAAGGGTGCGTCGCCGATCGCGGAGGCCGCCGGTCGCATCACGATCGAGGACACCGACCGGGCCCGCCGGGTCATCCTCCAGCCGGACAACGGCGACGAGGCGGTCATCTACCCGGTGCTCAAGCGCTCGCAGCTCCTCGTCGAGGACGGCCAGTCGGTCGTGCTCGGTCAGCAGCTGCACGTGGGAACGGTCGACCCCAAGGAGGTCCTGCGCGTGCTGGGCGTCCGCGAGGTCCAGAAGCACCTCGTCGGCGGCGTCCAGGGCGTCTACCGCTCGCAGGGCGTTCCGATCCACGACAAGCACATCGAGGTCATCGTCCGGCAGATGCTCCGCAAGGTCACCGTCGTCGACCACGGCGACACCGACCTGCTGCCGGGTGAGCTCGTCGACCGCTCGCGCTACAGCGAGGTCAACCGTGCGGCTCTGACCGAGGGCAAGCGGACCGCGTCCGCCCGCCAGGAGGTCATGGGAATCACCAAGGCCTCGCTCGCGACCGAGTCGTGGCTGTCGGCCGCGTCCTTCCAGGAGACCACCCGCGTCCTGACGCAGGCGGCCATGGAGGGCAAGCGCGACCCGCTGATGGGCCTCAAGGAGAACGTGATCATCGGAAAGCTGATCCCGGCCGGAACGGGTCTGCCCCGCTACCGGAACGTGTCGGTCGAGGCGACGGAGGAGGCGAAGGCCGAGCGGTACCCCAACCGCATCTTCGCCGACGACGCCGCGTTCAGCGACGCGGACCTCTCGTTCGTCGACTTCGACTCGTTCTCGAGCGACGGCTACGAGCCCGGCAACTACAGCTGAGCACGGTCTGAGTGACGAAGGGCCCCGCCGGGAGACCGGCGGGGCCCTTCGTCGTCCACGGCACCGTGAGGGACGACGACGCGCGACGGCGGCCTGCGCGGCACGCGGTGAGGGCACCCTGACTGGGGGTCCGTCGATTCCCGACAGAGAGCCCGAACGGGGGCGTCCGGGTGATTGACTTCTGGGACGTTCGTCCGGACGATCCCCTGAACCCGCTCAGCAGGGGTCGCGGCGGTGAGGAAACGTGCGGATGAGAGTCCTGATCGCCGTGCTGGCCGCCCTTCTCGTGGTGGTCGGTGCCGTCGTCGTGCCGTCGGGCACCGCGGTCGCCGCGGCCGCCGCCACAGCCCCTCCGCCGGCGAGCTGCGGCATCGCCGAGCTCGCCCCGGTCCTCCCGGGCGACGACGTCGAGTCCACGGCGGCGGCCTCGCTGGTGCCGATCCTGGTGCTGCACGGCTGGCTCGGCACCGCGACGCACGACGAGTCGCGCACGGGCGCGTTCTCGCACCTGGTCGACCTGATCGCCACCAACGGCGTCGACCAGCCGGTCACCACCTCGCAGCGCTCGCTCATCGGCGCGTTCCAGGACACCGAGGGCGCCGTCGTCTACACCTTCGACTACCGCGATCTCGCGGCCCGCTGGGTGACCGATCCCGGCATCGCCGACGCCCTGGCCTCCTCGATCGCCTGTCTCACCGCGGCGACCGGCCACCGGGCCGTCGTCGTCGCCCACTCGATGGGCGGCCTCGCCGCGCGCCAGGCCCTCAGCCAGAGCGTCGACGGTGTGCCGGTGGAGTCGATGGTGCGCGAGGTCGTCACCTTCGGCACGCCCAACACCGGCTCGGACCTCGCCCTCCGCCTCGGGCAGATCATCGACTCCACCGGCACGGTCAGCCCCGCAGTGGTCGGCGGACTCGAGCCGCAGTCGCGCCTCGGCATCTCGGCGCTGCTCGCCTCGTGCGGCGCGGCGGCCTCGGAGGACGCGGGCAACGCGGGGGAGTGCACGGGCATGCCCATGATCGACGCGCTGTCGTCGCAGGCGGGGATCGCCCTGCGCACCGGCTCCACGCAGCTCGCGGCCCTGCCGCCCTGGCCGGAGAGCGTCCGCGTGGTCTCGCTCGCCGGCGACATCCGGGTGACCATCGCCTCGGTCCTGGGCTCGCGGACGGGCTCGGTGTCGCTCGGCGACATCATCGTCGCGCCGCCGTCGGCCGAGGCGGGCGTCGACGACTACGTCGTGTCGACCTGCTACTACACGCTCCTGTCGATGCCGGACGTCCCGTCGGTGCTCGCGGAGCTGAACCCGATGGCGCGGCTGGGCGACGCGCTGCGCTTCTCGGCGATGGTGGTCGCCATCGACGCCAGCCCCTGCCACCACGCCAAGCTGATGCGCAACGTCGAGCTCGCGGGCCACGCCGAGGCGGAGGTCGCCGGCGCGGTGGCGGACGAGCTCGGCATCCCGCGCCTCGGCGCCGTGCGCGCGGGGCAGCACCTCCTGCCGCCGTCGGACGAGCCCCGCCGTCCCTTCCGCCCCTGATCGGCGGGACATGATGTCCGGAGTTTTGACGTGACCCTGATCGAGCGCCTACGGTCGAGATCGGCCGAAGGGGCGGCCGCCTGGGGGACAGGCAGCGCGGCTCGCGCGGCTCGCACGCCGAGCGCGAGCCGCGCCCGTCCCCGCGCGTCCGGCTGCCTCTGTGACCTCCCGAGTAGCCGATGTGCGCGACGACTGTCGGCGATCGTCTACGCTCGGGTGCACCGGGGACGCCGAAGCCGCCCCGCTCACCCGCCTCCGGAGGCACGATGGGCACCGACACCCCGCCCGAGGTCCCGCCGCGACCGGCCCGACTCAGCCGCGAGCAGGTCCGGACCCGGCTGCTCGACGCCGCCCTCGCGGTCGTCCGCGCGGAGGGCCTGCGCGTCGGCGTCTCGCACCTGCCGCTCGAGGACGTCATCCGCTCCGCCGGCGTGCCGCGCAGCACGGTCTACCGGATCTGGCCCACCCGCCAGGCGTTCTACGACGAGCTGGTCGCGGCGATCCCCGAGCGGATCCTCACGGCCCGGCTCGACCCCACCTCGCTCACCGCGGGGGACGCGTACCTGCACCGCCGCCTCGCCGAGCAGCCGACTCCCGAGCAGATGCGCGAGATCCTCGTCGCCTCGCTCACCGTCGCGATCGAGGCCAACTACGACAACGTGTTCGCCTCGCAGCACTGGCGCAACTTCGTCGCCCTGATCGGTGCGGTCGACTCGCACTCGGAGTCGGCCCGCGTCGCGATCCACGAGGCCCTGCACTCGCGCCAGGTGCACTTCATCGAGAACATGGCGAAGTACTACCGGCACACCCTCGCCGAGGCGGGCCTGCGCCTGCGCTCGGGGCGGGAGGAGGAGTACGCCGTGCTCGCCTCCGCCATCTCCTCGTTCATCGAGGGACTCTGCGTCGCCCGGATCGCCGCGCCCGAGCTGGTGACCGGACCGATCGATCCGGGCCGGCCGGGCTCGCCCTCGCTCGTGGTGGCGGGCGCGCTGATGCTGATCGACGGGTTCTGCGAGCCCGTGCCGCCGGAGCCGACGCCCACCGGGTCCGCGCCGGCGGAGGACGCCGCGCTCTAGCGGTCGGCGGGAGGCTCGTCCTCGGCGACCGGCTCGAGCATCCCGTCGACGATCGAGCGGATCGTCCAGGCGGTGAGGCTCCACTCGACCGGCTCGCCGTCCAGGCCGGGCGCCGTGACGACCGCGTCGAGCTCGTCGTCGAGGAGCCGCCCGCGGTGCACCAGCCCGTCCGTGACGATCGCGGTGAGGTGCGCGAGCTGGAGCGTGGTGAAGCCGGGCCGGAGCGAGGCGCTGAACTGGTCCAGGACGTCCTGGTAGTAGTCGCGCAGCCGCTGGCTGAGCATCGTCTCGAGCCGGCGGGCGGTCGCGCGCACCGCCTCGCGCGCAGGGCCCTCCTCCATCGAGAAGGTGCAGGCCAGCAGCGCGTTGTAGGAGGACCAGTCCACTGAGGCGCGGAGGGTCTCGACGCTCGAGTTCGCGCCGATGCGGATCATCTCCCAGGCCACCTGACGGCGGCCCGCCGCGGTGCCGAGGTGGGCGGAGGAGCGCTCGTAGACCTCGGTCATCGCCCGCTGGGCGTCGGGATCCGCGCCGTCGGCGAAGCGGTCAGCGACGAAGATCTCGCCGATGAGGTCGGCGACGAACTCCTCCCGCGTGCTCCAGATCCGGTAGACCGAGCTGCGCGGCACGGCGGCCAGGCGGATGTACTCCTCCATCGGCAGGTGGGCGAAGCCGACCGTGAGCCCGTGGGCCGAGATGACCTCGCGGGCGGCGCGGAGCATCCGGGTCCGCACCTGGTCGGCGGGGATCCGGGTCGAGCGGAGGGCGGTCTCGTCGGAGTCGTTCATCGTCACGGAGACTAGCCCTCCTGGGCGGAGTGCGAGCAAGGAGCGGGCCCGGCGGGGATGCGCTGATCGCTGTCGGGACGGAATGTCCCGTGCGTGGCTCGGCCGGTCCTCCTTTCGCTACGGTTCGATCCAGGACGGACCCGACCGTCCTTGCAAGGGGTTTCCGTGGCGGAATTCGAGAAGTTCGCTGTGACCGTGGTGAGCGGTCTGTCCATCGAGCGCGCAGCGCTCGCGGCCCTCCTGGCCGACGTCCTCCCGCACCTCGGTGCCGCGGACCCGGACGCCGCCGAGGCGGACACGATCGCGGTCCTCGACCTCGACCGGGTCGCGCCCGAGGTGCTGACCAGCACGCTCGCGGCGGTCAGCGCGCGGCATCGCGGCCTGGTGGTGCTGTCCGCGTCGGACTCGCTCGAGGCCGTCCGCGCGGTGCTCCGCCTCGAGCGCACCGCCTTCGTCTGGAAGGGCGACGAGCCGGGCGAGCTCGTCGCGGCCCTGGTGTCGGTCGCGTCCGGCCGCTCCTGGATCTCGGAGGCGGCGCGGCACCGCTTCCTCGCCGCCGGCGAGCACCGCCGGCCCGTGCTCAGCCGGCAGGAGAGCCGCGTCATGCGCTCCTACGGGTCCGGCACGGCGGTCAAGGACGTCGCCCTCGACATGCGGATCGCCGAGCACACCGTGCGCACCTACATCAAGCGGATCAAGGCCAAGTACCTCGACGCCGGCATCGCGCTGGAGTCACGGGTCGACTTCTATCGCCACCTCGACGGGCACGACGTCGCGATCCGCAACGGCCGCGACCGGGTGCGGCCCGGCCTGCAGGAGGCGGGCGGCGGCGCGCGAGGCGAGGTCGCCTCGTGAGGCGAGCAGGATCGCGTTTCCGCTCCCGCGCCCCTCGGCGTAGCTGAGCGGACCGACGGCGGCGACCACCGGGAGCACGCGCTGCACCTCCCGCCGGAGCCGCCGCAGCCGCCGGTGATCGGCGTCGTCAGCGACGTTGACTGCGAGCAGGCCGCCGCCCTCGACCAGCCCGGCGAGACGGCCGAGCACCTCGGCGCGGTAGAAGGGCTCCGGGATCTCGTCGCCGTCGTAGACGTCCAGCACGACGAGGTCGGCCGGCGGCACGGCGAGGGGCGCGGCGGCGTCCGCGGTGACGCTGCGCAGCCTCGTCCGCCTGGGGAGCGGTGCGTGCGCCAGCACGAACTCGACCAGCCCGGCGGCGCGCTCGACGACCGTCTGCTCGGAGCCCGGCCGGGTCGCAGCGACGTGGCGCGCCAGGGCCAGCGCCCCGGCGCCGAGGTGGAGGACCGTCACGGGGACGCCCGGCGGCGCGAGCGCATCGACCACGGCGCCGAGCCGGGCCAGGTACTCGAGGCCGAGCTGCTCCGGCGCGCGGAGGTCGATCAGGGACTGCTCGGAGCCGTCGATCTCCAGCACCAGCGAGCCCTCGCGGATCGGGTCGGGCTCGAGCGAGACCAGTGCCCCACCGGGGAGACGGGCGGAGGGAGGCACTCGCCCACGCTAGCGGGCGCTCCCGCCTCGCGCCGGACCGCGGCCGCGGCTACGGTTGCAGCCATGGCCGCCCTCATCCTGCTCGACGTCGACGGCGTCCTGAACCCGTCCGTCTCGAGCGACCGCGCGGCGGGCGGCCACCGGCTGATGCTCGAGCCCGAGCGCGAGGAGCTGGTGCGCCGCCTCGCCGCCGTCGGCACGATCGTCTGGGCGACCACCTGGCCGCCGAAGCTCACCTCGGTGCTCGCGGACGATCTCGGACTGCCGGCCGGCACCGAGGCCATCGTCTTCGGCGGCGGACTCCCGCGCGACCCGCGCTTCCCCGGGCAGACCGGCAAGCTCCAGCCCGTCGCCGTCTGGCTCGAGCAGGCACGGGACAGGTTCGCGATCGACGCCGTCGTCTGGATCGACGACAACCTCCGCGGCGACGCCGTCGACTGGGCGCGCGAGCAGGAGACGCCGTTCCACCTGATCGTGCCCGAGTCGGCCGCCGGTCTGACGGCGGACGAGGTCGCCGGCGCGGAGTCGTTCCTCGCGGATCTCGGTGCCCGGCCGGCGTCACACGGCGACATCCGGGAATAGCGGTCCCCCTCCCGCTGGTTGGGTGGAGGGTGCGGACGCGTGCGATCGATCGCCGTCCGCTCCTCCCCACCCCACCGAACCGTGCGCGGCTCCGGCCGCGATCCGGTCGTGAGACACCGCGATGCACCGAAGGAAAGACACTGTGACGCTCCTCCCCGCCCGCACCTCGCTGCGCGTCCTGCTCGGCACGACCGCGGCCGCCGCCGCCCTCGTCCTCGCCGGCTGCGCCCCCGCCTCCACCGACGACGTGGTCTCCGGCTCCAGCGACGACAGCACCGCCTCGACCGCCTCCGGGCTGACGCTCGCCGAGGTCGAGGAGTCCGGGAAGCTGACCATCGGCACCGAGGGCACCTACTCCCCGTTCTCCTTCCACGCCGACGGCGGCACGGGCGACCTCACCGGCTACGACGTCGAAGTGATCACCGCGGTCGCCGAGAAGCTCGGCGTCGAGCCGGAGTTCGAGGAGACCCAGTGGGACGCGATGTTCGCGGGTCTGGACGGCGGCCGCTTCGACGTGATCGCCAACCAGGTCTCGATCAACGACGAGCGCAGCGCGAAGTACGACTTCTCCGAGCCGTACTCGGTCAGCCCCGGCGTGGTCGTCGTGCCGGCCGACGACACCGAGATCACCTCGCTCGACTCGCTCTCGGGCAAGACCACCGCGCAGTCGCTCTCGAGCAACTGGTACACGCTCGCGCAGGACAGCGGCGCGACCGTCGAGGGCGTCGAGGGCTGGGCCCAGGCCGTCGCCCTCGTCGAGCAGGGGCGCGTGGACGCGACCCTCAACGACCGCCTCACCTGGCTGGACTGGTCGACGACCTACCCCGACCAGGCCGCGGGCCTCAAGGTCGCCGTGACGACCGACGACAGCTCCTCCAGCGCCTTCACCTTCCCGAAGGGCTCGGACGACCTCGTCGCCGCGGTCGACGGCGCCCTCGACGAGCTGCGCGCCGACGGCACCCTCGCCTCCATCTCCGAGCGCTACTTCGGCGCCGACGTCTCCCAGTAGGAGCATCATGCTGTTCGAGTAGCCCGCGCAGCGGGCGTATCGAGATCCACCGTCACCGGGACGCGAGTCCGCAGACCACCGTCCCGGACACGGTGGGTCTCGATACGCCCCTCCGGGGCTACTCGACCAGCATGTGGACTGCTCGCCGCAAGGCCGAGCGGTTCCGAGAAATGCGTGCCAGCATTTCTCGGGAGCGGACGCGACCCGCTCTGCTCACGCGCCAACTCGAGAAGCCGACCGCGGTCTTCTTCCGCTTCAGAGGAAGAAGACACAGCAGCACCGCATGCGTGCCAGCATTTCCCGGAAGCGGACCGGACCCGCTCCACCCACGCATCCACCTCGACATGCCGACCGCGGTCTTCTCCCGCCCAGGCGGGAGAAGACAATGGAACTCTTCGTCAGGTCGTTCTGGCCGATCCTGTCGGGCGGCATCGTCGGCACGATCCCGCTGGCGCTGTCGAGCTTCGTGCTCGGCCTGGCCCTCGCGCTGGCCGTCGCGCTGATGCGCCTCTCGCGGGTGAAGGTCCTGGCCTGGATCGCCCGCGCATACATCTCCGTGATCCGCGGCACGCCGCTCCTGGTGCAGCTCTTCGTGATCTTCTACGGCCTGCCCAGCCTGGGCGTGAAGATCGACCCCTGGCCGAGCGCGATCATCGCCTTCGCGCTCAACGTCGGCGGCTACGCGGCCGAGGTCATCCGCGCCGCGATCCTCAGCGTGCCCAAGGGGCAGTGGGAGGCGGCGCACACCATCGGCATGGGCCGCGGTCTCGCCCTGAGGCGGATCATCCTGCCGCAGGCCGCGCGCGTCTCGGTGCCGCCGCTCTCCAACACGTTCATCTCGCTGGTCAAGGACACCTCGCTCGCCTCGCTGATCCTGGTGACCGAGCTCTTCCGCCAGGCGCAGAAGATCGCCACCGCCTCGAGCGAGTTCATGCTGCTCTACCTCGAGGCCGCCCTCATCTACTGGCTCATCTGCCTCGTCCTCTCCAGCGGCCAGAGCCTCCTCGAGAAGCGATTGGACCGCTATGTCGCCCGTTGACGCCCCCTCCGGCACCGCCGGCCGCCCCGCGGACGGCGACCGCCCCGTCCTCCGCGCCACGGGGCTGCGCAAGTCCTTCAGCGGCGTCGAGGTCCTCCGCGGCATCGACCTCGAGATCCGCCGCGGCCAAGTGATCGCGCTGATCGGCCCGTCCGGCTCGGGCAAGACGACGGTGCTGCGCTCGCTGAACAGCCTCGAGGTCCCCGACGGCGGCGTCCTCGAGCTCGCTGACGGCTCGGTGCTCGACTTCGGCGGGCCGGTCGGCAAGCGCGCGCTCACCGCGCTGCGCGACCGCTCGGCGATGGTCTTCCAGCACTTCAACCTCTTCCCGCACCTCACCGTCCTGCAGAACGTCACCGAGGGTCCGCTTCGCGTCCAGCGTCGCCCGGCGTCCGAGGTGGTCCCGGAGGCGGAGGCGCTGCTCGAGCGCGTCGGTCTCGGTGGCCGCGGCGGCGCCTACCCGTTCGAGCTCTCCGGCGGCCAGCAGCAGCGCGTGGGCATCGTCCGCGCCCTCGCGCTCCGGCCCGATCTCCTGCTCTTCGACGAGCCGACGTCCGCGCTCGATCCCGAGCTGGTCGGCGACGTCCTCTCGCTGATGCGCGAGCTCGCGAGCGAGGGCTGGACGATGCTCGTCGTCACGCACGAGCTGGAGTTCGCCCGGCAGGTCGCCTCCGAGGTCGTCTTCATGGCCGACGGCGTGGTCGTCGAGCGCGGCACCCCCGCGCAGATCCTCCGCGAGCCGCAGGAGCCGCGCACCCGTCAGTTCCTGCACCGCCTGCTGCACCCGCTCGAGTAGCGCACCGGCCCGCGGCGGCGTCCCCCGTCCCGGGGTGGGCGCGGCGGTCGCTCGTCCCGCGCGGACCCGTGCCTAAGCTGTCGGAGTGACGGGGAACAGCGAAGCCGAGACCACGCGGATGCCGACGACGGGCGACGGCACCGAGCCGACCCGGGAGTACGTCTGGCCCGAGCCGGAGCCGGGCGGCCGACGTCCCGCGACCGGCGCCACCGCCGTGCAGGAGGCGCAGCCCGCGTCGCCGTCCCCGCTCGGCTCCGTCGAGCCGGAGCCGGAGCCCGCCCGCCGGAAGGGCAACCGCCTCGCCGGCCTGGCGATCGCCCTGCTCACCACCGCGGTGTTCGCCGCCCTGTACCTCGTCGCCCTCACCGCGATCCGCGTGCTGATCGACGCCGTCGAGGGCGACCCCGTGGCGATCGCGCTCGCGCAGGGCCCCACGGCCGTCTTCCTCCTCCCGGTCGCCGCCTTCTTCGCCGGACTCGCCCTGATCGTGCTCGCGGTCAACCGCGCCGGCTGGTGGGCCTACGTCCTCGGCGGCTTCTTCGTCGCGCTGCTCGCCGGCGCCGCCGCCCTCGTCGGCGCCTGGTCCGCGGTCGGTGGCTTCGCCGTGCCGCAGGACCGCACCGCCGTCGTCGACTTCCTCCGCGACCCCGCGACCCTCCTCGCCGTCGCCGCGGCCGCAGTGCTCGCCCGGGAGGTCAGCGTCTGGGGCGGGAGCCTCATCGCCGGCCGGGCGCGCGGGGTGAAGCGCCGCAACGCCGAGCGCGACGCCGCCGCGCAGTCGTGACGGCCGCCGGCCCGGGGGAGCAGGGCCGCGGCGCGGGCCTGGGCTACGGCATAGCCCTCGCGGCGTTCGCGTCCTTCCTCTACCTCGCCCTGGTGGTCTGCGCGTTCGGCGTGCTCAGCCTGCTGCTGGACCAGGACGTCGTCCCCGAGCGCGACGCCGGCCCGATCCTCGGCCCGGTCGTGGTGGCGGTCTGCGTCCTCGCCGTCCTCGTCTCGATGATCACACTCGCCGCCCGGCCCGGCGTCAGCCGCCTCGTCGGCCCCTCGCTGCTGACGGCGGTCGTCGTCTACGCGCTCTTCCTCCTGGTCGGCGGCGCGATCTACGGCCTGGGTCTGGGGGAGCCGGGCGCCATCCTCCGCTTCGTCGTCGACCACGCCGCGACGCCGTTCGCGATCGCCGCGGGCGTGCTGGCCGGAGCGGTGCAGATCCTCTTCCTCGCGATGCTCGCCCGCCGCGACGCCGGCGGCGGGACCCCGCACTGGGGCTGGGAGGGCGACGAGCGCGAGTGAGGCTCCCGGGCCGCGTTCTCTCCCAGGGCGAACGCCGTCCGGTTGACCGCCCCCGTCACTCCCCGTAATATTCTTTGGGTGTGCGCTTTGTCGTGCGCTCGTGTCGTGCCTCCGGGCCGGCGCAGTGCCGCGCTTCGCTCCACCGGGTCCGCGAGGACCCGCGGGTTCGTCCGATCGGGCGGCCCCCACGGCATACCCCTCCTCCTCCAGGTCTCCGCTCGTCGGCGCCGAGAGGGAGTCGGGTCCAGATGAACTCGGCCGTCCCGGAGACGGGCAGGCCGAATGTCGACCATCGATCCGCTGTCACCGTGCAGCATTCAAGGAGCAAATCAGTGCCAACGATTCAGCAGTTGGTCCGAAAGGGACGCACGCCGAAGGTCACCAAGACCAAGGCGCCCGCCCTGAAGGCCAACCCCCAGCAGCGCGGCGTCTGCACGCGCGTCTACACGACCACGCCCAAGAAGCCGAACTCGGCCCTCCGCAAGGTGGCCCGCGTGAAGCTCTCCAACGGCACCGAGGTCACGGCCTACATCCCCGGTGAGGGCCACAACCTCCAGGAGCACTCGATGGTGCTCGTCCGCGGCGGTCGTGTGAAGGACCTCCCCGGTGTCCGCTACAAGATCGTTCGCGGCGCCCTGGACACCCAGGCCGTCAAGAACCGCAAGCAGGCTCGCAGCCGGTACGGCGCGAAGATGGAGAAGAAGTAATGCCTCGTAAGGGACCCGCTCCTAAGCGCCCCGTCGTCGCAGACCCCGTCTACGGCGCCCCGGTCGTCAGCCAGCTCGTGAACAAGATCCTCCTGGACGGCAAGAAGGGCCTCGCCGAGCGCATCGTCTACGGCGCGCTCGAGGGGGTCTCGACCAAGAACGGCCAGGACGCCGTCGTCACGCTCAAGAAGGCGCTCGACAACGTCCGTCCGACCCTCGAGGTCCGCAGCCGCCGCGTCGGCGGCTCGACCTACCAGGTCCCCGTCGAGGTCAAGCCGCACCGCGCCAACACCCTCGCCCTCCGCTGGCTCACCAGCTACGCGAAGGCCCGTCGCGAGAAGACGATGACCGAGCGTCTCATGAACGAGATCCTCGACGCGTCGAACGGTCTGGGCGCCGCTGTCAAGCGTCGCGAGGACACCCACAAGATGGCCGAGTCGAACAAGGCCTTCGCGCACTACCGCTGGTAGCGCACCCCGCGCCCGCCCCCGGCGAGCGCGACCCCCGGTCCCGCGGCGCGCGCCTGAGTGCGTGCGCCGCGGTCCCGGACCCGGCGGCGGATCCTCGGATCCGGCGTGGACGGGCGACCGCCACCATCACGATCCCAGCCGATCGGCCATGAACCCGTTGCGCTGGCTCCATCACCTATCGGAGGAACTCCGTGGCACAAGATGTGCTCACCGACCTGAACAAGGTCCGCAACATCGGCATCATGGCCCACATCGATGCCGGCAAGACCACCACCACCGAGCGCATCCTGTTCTACACGGGTATCACGCACAAGATCGGTGAGGTCCACGACGGCGCCGCCACGATGGACTGGATGGCGCAGGAGCAGGAGCGCGGCATCACGATCACGTCCGCCGCGACGACGTGCTTCTGGAACAAGAACCAGATCAACATCATCGACACCCCCGGTCACGTCGACTTCACGGTCGAGGTCGAGCGCTCGCTGCGCGTCCTCGACGGCGCCGTCGCCGTCTTCGACGGCAAGGAGGGCGTCGAGCCCCAGTCCGAGACCGTCTGGCGTCAGGCCGACAAGTACGACGTCCCGCGCATCTGCTTCGTCAACAAGATGGACAAGCTCGGCGCCGACTTCTACTTCACCGTCGACACGATCATCAACCGCCTCGGCGCCAAGCCGCTGGTCATCCAGCTGCCCATCGGCGCGGAGTCCAGCTTCGAGGGCGTCGTCGACCTCGTCGAGATGCGCGCGCTCACGTGGCGCGGCGACTCGAAGGGTGACGTCGCGCTGGGCGCGAAGTACGAGATCGAGGAGATCCCCGCGGACCTGGCCGACAAGGCCGCCGAGTACCGCGAGAAGCTGCTCGAGACCGTCGCGGAGACCTCCGACGAGCTGCTCGAGAAGTACTTCGGCGGTGAGGAGCTCACGGTCGCCGAGATCAAGGGCGCCATCCGCAAGCTGACCGTCAACTCGGACATCTACCCCGTGCTCTGCGGCTCCGCGTTCAAGAACCGCGGCGTCCAGCCGATGCTCGACGCGGTCGTCGACTACCTCCCCTCCCCGCTCGACGTCCCCGCCATCGAGGCGCACGACGTCCGCGACGAGGAGAAGGTCATCATGCGCCACGCGGACTCGACCGAGCCCTTCTCGGCGCTCGCGTTCAAGGTCGCGGTGCACCCGTTCTTCGGTCGCCTCACCTACGTCCGCGTCTACTCGGGCAAGCTCGACTCCGGCGCCCAGGTCATCAACTCGACCAAGGGCAAGAAGGAGCGCATCGGCAAGATCTTCCAGATGCACTCCAACAAGGAGAACCCGGTCGACTCGGTCACCGCCGGCCACATCTACGCCGTCATCGGCCTCAAGGACACCACCACCGGTGACACCCTGAGCGACCCGACCGCGCAGGTCGTGCTCGAGTCGATGACCTTCCCGGAGCCCGTCATCGAGGTCGCCATCGAGCCCAAGACGAAGGCCGACCAGGAGAAGCTCGGCACCGCGATCCAGAAGCTCGCGGAGGAGGACCCCACCTTCCGCACCGAGCAGAACCAGGAGACCGGTCAGACGGTCATCAAGGGAATGGGCGAGCTGCACCTCGACATCCTGGTGGACCGCATGAAGCGCGAGTTCAACGTCGAGGCCAACGTCGGCAAGCCGCAGGTGGCCTACCGCGAGACGATCCGCCGCACGGTCGAGAAGTACGACTACACCCACAAGAAGCAGACGGGTGGCTCGGGCCAGTTCGCGAAGGTCCAGATCTCCATCGAGCCGATGGAGGTCGAGGCCGACAAGACCTACGAGTTCGTCAACGGCGTCACCGGTGGTCGCGTCCCCCGCGAGTACATCCCCTCGGTCGACGCGGGCATCCGCGACGCCATGCTGGTCGGCGTCCTCGCCGGCTACCCCATGGTGGGCATCAAGGCGACACTGACCGACGGCGCGGCGCACGACGTCGACTCCTCGGAGATGGCGTTCAAGATCGCCGGCTCCATCGCGTTCAAGGAGGCCTCGCGCAAGGCGCAGCCGGTCCTCCTCGAGCCGCTGATGGCCGTCGAGGTCCGCACGCCCGAGGAGTACATGGGCGACGTCATCGGCGACCTCAACTCGCGTCGCGGGATGATCCAGTCGATGGAGGACGCCGCGGGCGTCAAGGTCATCAAGGCCAACGTCCCGCTGTCCGAGATGTTCGGCTACATCGGCGACCTGCGCTCGAAGACCTCGGGCCGCGCGGTCTACTCGATGACGTTCGAGACCTACGCCGAGGTCCCCAAGGCCGTGGCCGAGGAGATCGTCCAGAAGAACAAGGGCGAGTAGCACTCGTCCCACCCCCCCCGCCGCGGTTCTGCGGAACCGCGGCGGGCCTGGTAGTGTCGTGCGGGTTTGCTGCCGCGTTCTGCGCGCCTCGGATCCTCATCGGATGGCCCGCGCGACCACTGCCGGTAACATACCTACACAAAACCCCCGCAAGTCCTCCAGTCCTCGTGCCGCCCCGTGCGGCGTCGGATGCGGATGCTTGCACCTAAGTCCTGAGGAGGACCCACAGTGGCTAAGGCCAAGTTCGAGCGGACCAAGCCGCACGTCAACATCGGAACCATCGGTCACGTCGACCACGGAAAGACCACCCTCACCGCGGCGATCTCGAAGGTTCTGGCGGACAAGTACCCGTCCGCGACCAACGTCCAGCGTGACTTCGCGTCGATCGACTCCGCTCCCGAGGAGCGCCAGCGCGGCATCACGATCAACATCTCGCACGTCGAGTACGAGACGCCGAAGCGCCACTACGCGCACGTCGACGCCCCCGGTCACGCCGACTACATCAAGAACATGATCACCGGCGCGGCTCAGATGGACGGCGCGATCCTCGTGGTCGCCGCCACCGACGGCCCGATGGCTCAGACCCGTGAGCACGTCCTCCTCGCCAAGCAGGTCGGCGTGCCGTACCTCCTCGTCGCCCTGAACAAGGCCGACATGGTGGACGACGAGGAGATCCTCGAGCTCGTCGAGCTCGAGGTCCGCGAGCTGCTGTCCTCGCAGGGCTTCCCCGGCGACGACGCCCCCGTGGTCCGCGTCTCCGGCCTCAAGGCCCTCGAGGGCGACGAGGCGTGGACCCAGTCCATCCTCGACCTCATGGACGCCGTCGACGCCTCCGTCCCGGACCCGATCCGCGACAAGGACAAGCCGTTCCTCATGCCGATCGAGGACGTCTTCACGATCACCGGTCGTGGAACCGTCGTCACCGGTCGCGCCGAGCGCGGCACCCTCTCGCTGAACTCCGAGGTCGAGATCGTCGGCATCCGCCCGACGCAGAAGACCACGGTCACCGGCATCGAGATGTTCCACAAGCAGCTCGACGAGGCCTGGGCCGGCGAGAACTGCGGTCTGCTCCTCCGCGGCACCAAGCGCGAGGACGTCGAGCGCGGCCAGGTCGTCGTCAAGCCGGGTTCGGTCACGCCGCACACGGACTTCGAGGGCACCGCGTACATCCTGTCCAAGGACGAGGGTGGGCGTCACAACCCGTTCTACGGGAACTACCGCCCCCAGTTCTACTTCCGCACCACCGACGTCACCGGCGTCATCACGCTGCCCGAGGGCACCGAGATGGTCATGCCCGGCGACACCACCGACATGACGGTCGCGCTGATCCAGCCGATCGCCATGGAGGAGGGCCTCGGCTTCGCCATCCGTGAGGGTGGCCGCACCGTGGGTGCCGGAACGGTCACCAAGATCGTCAAGTAGGTTCTCCTGCTGATCTCTCGAGAGGGGTCGTCCGCTTCGGCGGGCGGCCCCTCTCGTCGTTCCCGATGCAGGTCGGCCCCGGTCTCGATCCGCTCGGCGGAGGCTGACTAGCGTGGGAGGCATGCCCTTCGTGAAGACGAACCCGTCCGCTCCTGCGCAGTTCTTCGAGTGGGAGGCGGCGGGACTGCGCTGGCTGGCCGAGGCCGAGGAGGCCGGGGGAGCCCGCTGCGCCGAGGTGCTGCTGGTCGAGCCCGGCCGCATCGAGCTCGAAGAGGTCCGCTCCGCCCGCCCGACGCGGGAGGCCGCCCGGCGCTTCGGCGGCGCCCTCGCGCGCACGCACGACGCGGGAGCCGCCGCCTTCGGTGCGCCGCCGGCCGGCTGGTCCGGCCCCGCCTTCATCGGGCGCCGCGCGATGCCCTGCACTCCGGAGGACTCCTGGGGCCGCTTCTACGCGGAGCAGCGGGTCCGGCCCTTCCTCCGCCCGGCCCTCGAGGCGGGGAACCTGTCCTCCGCGGATGCCCGCACCGTCGAGAGCGCTCTCGACCTCGTCCGGGCCGGAGCCTTCGACGACGACGACGTCCCCGCGCGCCTGCACGGCGACCTCTGGAACGGCAACGTGCTGTGGTCGGACGAGGGCGCGGTGCTGATCGACCCGGCCGCG
Source organism: Rathayibacter festucae DSM 15932 (assembly GCF_004011135.1). Classification (NCBI taxonomy): domain Bacteria; kingdom Bacillati; phylum Actinomycetota; class Actinomycetes; order Micrococcales; family Microbacteriaceae; genus Rathayibacter; species Rathayibacter festucae. Next base: position 160,782 of record NZ_CP028137.1, read on the forward strand.
CACGGCGGCCACCGCGAGACCGACCTCGCGATGCTGGCGCTCTTCGGGCTGCCCCGGCTCGACGACGTCCTCGCCGGCTACGAGGAGGTCCACCCGCTGCGCCCGGGGTCCGAGGACCGCGTGCCGCTGCACCAGCTCCATCCGCTCGCGGTGCACGCGGCCGGCCACGGACCCTCCTACGGCCGGGCCCTCGCCGATGCCGCGGCCCGCGTCCTCGCTCTCTGATCCCCCCGGCGCGTCCCGCACCGTTCGTCCAGGCGGTGTCGCCACACTGAGGCTCGCGCGGCCCCCTGCCCGCACGGATCAAGGAGGAACCATGGTGGACTTCGGCAAGCTCGGACGACAGGCCGGCGAGCTGCTCAACAGCAAGAAGGTCCAGGAGACGCTCCGCAGCGAGAAGGCGGAAGGCGTCTCGGACCAGGTGCTCGAGAAAACCGGCGACATCGCGAGCCGCCTCACCAAGGGCAAGTACGACGACCGCATCGAGGACCTCAAGCGCCAGGCCGACAAGCGCCTCGGCAACGAGTAGCGCAGGGCCGGGGGCGCCCGTCAACCCGCTGACGGTGCCGGAGCCCCCGCCCTATCGTCGGGTCGATGGCCGATCCGCTCACTCAACGACTCCGCCGGACCGACTCGAGCGGTCGCGGCTACAGCCGGGTCCGCTCCGGTACCGGCTTCAGCTACCGCGACCCCAAGGGCGCCACGGTCACGGACCCCGAGCTGCGGGCCCGCTTCGACCACCTCGGCATCCCGCCGGCCTGGCAGGAGGTCTGGATCGCGCCGTACCCCAACGGGCACATCCAGGCCACGGGCGTCGACGGCGCCGGCCGTCGGCAGTACATCTACCACCCGACCTGGCGCGAGCAGAAGGACCGGATCAAGTTCGACCGGGCGCTCCGGCTCGCGGAGGCCCTTCCCGGTGCCCGCCGCCGCGTGACGATCGCACTGCGCGACGACGGGCCCACCCGCGAGCGCGCGCTGGCGACCGGCTTCCGGATGCTCGACACCGGCTCGCTGCGGGTCGGCAGCGAGCAGTACGCGAAGGAGCACGGCAGCATCGGCCTCACGACGCTGCTCTGCTCGCACGCGACGACGCACGGCGACCGGGTCGCACTCGCCTTCCCCGGCAAGAGCCACCAGGCCTGGACGAGCGAGATCCTCGACCACGACCTGGCCCGCGTGGTCCGGGCGCTGAAGCGCCGCGGCCCGAACGCGCGGCTCCTGGCCTGGAAGGACGGCCGCGTCTGGCGCCCGGTCTCCGCGGCCGACATCAACGACTACGTGCGCGAGCGCGCCGGCGACGACTTCACGGCGAAGGACTTCCGCACCCTGCACGGCACGGTCGCCGCGGCGCTGAGCCTCGCGAAGGCGGGACCGCAGCCCACCCAGCGGCTGCGCACGAGGGCGATCTCGCAGGCGATGAAGGACGCGTCGGAGGTGCTCGGGAACACGCCGACCGTGGCTCGCGCGAGCTACGTCGACCCCCGGGTGCTCGATCACTTCCGGGCGGGCGAGACGATCGATCCGTCCCGCCCCGGGTCGGCCGAGACGACGCTGCGCGCTCTGCTCTTCGAGTGACCGGCCCGCGCGGCCCGGGCCCTCTGAGGCCCGGGATTCCGCGGGCGGACGCCTGCGGCCACGGACCTCCGCGCCGCGACACGCCCGGGTTGCACGGGTGCTGGATCCGTGAGAGACTCTTCTAGTTCAAAATTTCCGCCCGCGCAGCGTGCTGCGAGGGGGTGGAACACTGCCAGGCAGTGCCGAGACGGCGCCCCAGCGGCTCGACCCGAGAGGGCGGCCCCGCGAGTGCGACGTCGAGGCGGCGGGTAGCAGAACGACAACAACCGACAACTCAACGGGCTCTCCGTGCGTCGTGCGTTCTGCACGGCTCTCAGAGCGCCTCGAGCGCGGTGCTTTTGACAGAAGAACACTGGTGCACTTCCTCCGGTTCTCCGGATGTTCCTTCGCGAGCGCGTCCTATGCGACACGAGCCCGGCTCCGGCCGGGGGAGTGGCGTACGACGCAATAACAAGAGAGTGAGAGATCACACATGGCGGGACAGAAGATCCGCATCCGACTGAAGTCCTACGACCACGAGGTCATCGACACGTCGGCGCGCAAGATCGTCGACACGGTGACCCGTGCCGGCGCAACGGTCGTCGGCCCCGTGCCGCTTCCGACCGAGAAGAACGTGGTCTGCGTGATCCGTTCTCCCCACAAGTACAAGGACAGCCGCGAGCACTTCGAGATGCGCACCCACAAGCGCCTCATCGACATCATCGACCCGACGCCCAAGGCCGTCGACTCGCTGATGCGCCTCGACCTCCCGGCCGACGTCAACATCGAGATCAAGCTCTAAGGAGGAGTGCCACCATGTCTGTCACTGTTTCCCCCACGCTGAAGACCAGCAAGGGCCTCCTCGGCACGAAGCTCGGCATGACCCAGGTCTGGGACGAGAACAACAAGCTCGTCCCCGTCACGGTCATCGAGATCAGCCCCAACGTCGTGACCCAGGTCCGCACGGAGGAGAAGGACGGCTACACCGCCGTCCAGCTCGCCGCCGGTGCGATCGACCCGCGCAAGGTGAACAAGCCCGCCGCCGGTCACTTCGACGCCGCGGGTGTCACCCCCCGCCGCCACCTCACCGAGGTCCGCACCTCCGACGCCGCCGACTACTCGGCCGGCCAGGAGCTGACCGTGGACGCCGTCTTCGAAGCCGGCACCAAGGTCGACGTCGTCGGCACCTCCAAGGGCAAGGGCTTCGCCGGTGTCATGAAGCGTCACAACTTCAAGGGCGTCTCGGCTTCGCACGGTTCGCACCGCAACCACCGCAAGCCCGGCTCCATCGGCGCCTCCTCGACCCCCAGCCGTGTCTTCAAGGGCATGCGCATGGCCGGTCGCATGGGTGGCGAGCGCGTCACCGTGCTCAACCTCAAGGTGCACTCCGTCGACGCCGAGAAGGGTCTGCTGCTCGTCAAGGGCGCCGTCCCCGGTGCGCGCGGTCGCCTCGTGTTCGTTCGCAACGCCGTGAAGGGAGCGTAGTTCCATGGCTACCTCTGTCGACATCATCGACGTCCAGGGCAACAAGTCGGGCGCGTTCGAGCTCCCCGCCGAGCTCTTCGACGTCCAGACCAACATCCCCCTGATCCACCAGGTCGTCGTGGCGCAGCTCGCCGCGGCGCGCCAGGGCACCCACTCCACGAAGAACCGTGGCGAGGTCTCGGGAGCCGGCCGCAAGCCGTTCAAGCAGAAGGGAACCGGTCGCGCTCGTCAGGGCTCGATCCGCGCCCCGCACATGACCGGTGGTGGCGTGGTCCACGGACCGACCCCCCGCAGCTATGCGCAGCGCACCCCCAAGAAGATGATCGCCGCGGCTCTGCTCGGTGCTCTCTCGGACCGCGCCCGCGGCTCGCGCGTGCACGTGGTCGAGTCCCTCGCCCTCGGCGAGACCCCGAAGACGAAGGACGTCCTCGTCCTGCTCGACGCCCTCTCGGTGTCGCGCAACGTCCTCGTGGTCCTCGAGCGCGACGACTTCATCGCCGAGCTCTCGCTCCGCAACGTGCCGTTCGTGCACATCCTGCCGTCCGACCAGCTCAACGCGTACGACGTGCTCGTCTCCGACGACATCGTCTTCACGAAGGCCGCACTCGACGCGTTCGTCGCCTCGAAGTCCGGCGCCAAGAAGGAAGAGGTGAACGCATGAGCCAGTCCGCCGCGTTCAACAAGGACCCCCGCGACGTCATCATCTCGCCGGTGGTCTCGGAGAAGTCCTACGGCCTGATCGACGAGGGCAAGTACACCTTCGTCGTCGACCCGCGCTCCAACAAGACCGAGATCAAGCTCGCCATCGAGAAGATCTTCGGTGTCCAGGTCGCGTCGATCAACACGCTGAACCGTCAGGGCAAGACCCGCCGCACGAAGTTCGGGGCCGGCAAGCGCAAGGACACCAAGCGCGCGATCGTCACGCTGAAGTCCGGCTCCATCGACATCTTCACGAGCGTCGGCTGAGCCGAAGAAGCGTAGAGGAAACAGACAATGGCTATTCGTAAGTACAAGCCCACGACCCCCGGTCGCCGCGGCTCCAGCGTTGCCGACTTCGCCGAGATCACCCGATCGACGCCCGAGAAGTCGCTCCTTCGCCCGCTGTCCAAGACCGGTGGCCGCAACAACTCCGGTCGCATCACGACGCGTCACATCGGTGGTGGCCACAAGCGCCAGTACCGTCTGATCGACTTCCGTCGCAACGACAAGGACGGCATCAACGCCAAGGTCGCTCACATCGAGTACGACCCCAACCGCACGGCGCGCATCGCGCTGCTCCACTTCGTGGACGGCACCAAGCGCTACATCCTGGCTCCGAACAAGCTCTCGCAGGGCGACGTCGTGGAGTCGGGCTCGGGTGCCGACATCAAGCCCGGCAACAACCTGCCGCTGCGCAACATCCCGACCGGTACGGTCATCCACGCCATCGAGATCAAGCCGGGCGGCGGCGCCAAGCTCGCCCGCTCGGCCGGCACCTCGGTCCGCCTCGTCGCCAAGGACGGCCCCTACGCGCAGCTCCGCCTGCCGTCGGGCGAGATCCGCAACGTCGACGCGCGCTGCCGCGCCACGATCGGCGAGGTCGGCAACGCCGAGCAGTCGAACATCAACTGGGGCAAGGCCGGCCGCATGCGCTGGAAGGGCGTCCGCCCGACCGTCCGCGGTGTCGCGATGAACCCGGTCGACCACCCCCACGGTGGTGGAGAGGGCAAGACCTCCGGTGGTCGCCACCCGGTCAGCCCCTGGGGCCAGTCCGAGGGACGCACCCGTCGCCCCAACAAGGAGAGCGACAAGCTCATCGTTCGCCGCCGCACCGCCGGTAAGAAGCGCAAGTAGGAGTTGTAGAAGATGCCTCGCAGTCTCAAGAAGGGCCCCTTCGTTGACGACCACCTGCTCCGCAAGGTGTTCACGGCCAACGAAGCCGGCAACAAGAACGTCATCAAGACCTGGTCGCGCCGCTCGATGATCATCCCGGCGATGCTGGGTCACACCATCGCGGTCCACGACGGTCGCAAGCACATCCCCGTGTTCGTGACCGAGACCATGGTCGGCCACAAGCTCGGCGAGTTCGCCCCCACTCGGACCTTCCGCGGTCACGAGAAGGACGACAAGAAGGGCCGTCGCCGCTGACGCGGCGACGAGAAGGAGGAGAGAAATGGTGGAGTCGATCGCACGCGTGCGACACATCCGCGTCACCCCCCAGAAGGCTCGCCGTGTCGTGAACCTGATCCGCGGGAAGCAGGCGGAGGAGGCCCTGGCCATCCTCAAGTTCGCCCCGCAGGGTGCGTCCGAGCCCGTCTACAAGCTCGTCGCCTCGGCGATGGCCAACGCTCGCGTCAAGGCCGATGCCTCGAACGAGTACCTCGACGACCAGGACCTGTTCGTGTCCCGCGCCTTCGTCGATGAGGGAACCACCCTCAAGCGATTCCAGCCCCGTGCTCAGGGTCGTGCCTTCCGCATCAACAAGCGCACCAGCCACATCACCGTCGTGCTGGCCACTCCTGAGGAGGGGACCAAGTAATGGGTCAGAAAGTAAACCCCTACGGTTTCCGTCTGGGAATCACCACCGACCACGTGTCGCGCTGGTTCTCCGACAGCACCAAGAAGGGCCAGCGGTACAGCGACTTCCTCGCTGAGGACGTCAAGATCCGCCGGCTCCTCGCCACGCAGCTCGACCGCGCGGGCGTCGCCCGCATCGAGATCGAGCGCACCCGCGACCGCGTCCGCGTCGACATCCACACCGCCCGCCCGGGCATCGTGATCGGTCGCCGCGGCGCCGAGGCCGAGCGCATCCGCGCCGACCTCGAGAAGCTCACCGCCAAGCAGATCCAGCTGAACATCCTCGAGGTGAAGAACCCCGAGGCCGAGGCTCAGCTGGTCGCGCAGGGCATCGCCGAGCAGCTCTCCGCCCGCGTGGCCTTCCGCCGCGCGATGCGCAAGGGTCTGCAGGGCGCGCAGCGCGCCGGTGCCAAGGGCGTCCGCATCCAGGTCTCCGGCCGCCTCGGCGGCGCCGAGATGAGCCGCTCGGAGTTCTACCGCGAGGGACGCGTGCCGCTGCACACCCTCCGCGCGAACATCGACTACGGCTTCTACGAGGCGAAGACCACCTTCGGCCGCATCGGCGTGAAGGTCTGGATCTACAAGGGCGACATCACCAACAAGGAGCTCGCTCGGGAGCAGGCGAACAGCAAGTCGTCGCGCCCCGAGCGCAGCGACCGTCCGCGTCGCGCCCCCCGCCAGCAGAGCGAGGCGCCCGTCGCAGCAGGAGTTGAGGCATAACCATGTTGATTCCGCGTCGAGTCAAGCACCGCAAGCAGCACCACCCGGGCCGTTCCGGCCAGGCCACCGGTGGCACCAAGGTGTCGTTCGGTGAGTACGGCATCCAGGCCCTCACCCCGGCCTACGTGACCAACCGTCAGATCGAGTCCGCTCGTATCGCCATGACGCGCCACATCAAGCGCGGCGGAAAGGTGTGGATCAACATCTACCCCGACCGCCCGCTGACCAAGAAGCCCGCCGAGACCCGCATGGGTTCCGGAAAGGGCTCGCCGGAGTGGTGGGTCGCGAACGTCAAGCCGGGTCGCGTCCTCTTCGAGGTCGCCGGCGTCGACGAGCAGCTCGCTCGTGAGGCCATGACCCGTGCCATCCACAAGCTGCCCCTCAAGGCACGCATCATCAAGCGCGAGGAGGGAGACGCATAATGGCGATCGGATCCAAGGAGCTCGTTCCCACCGAGCTCGACACCTTCGAGGACGAGCGTCTCGTCACGGAGCTGAAGAAGGCCAAGGAGGAGCTGTTCAACCTCCGCTTCCAGTCGGCCACCGGCCAGCTGGACACCAACGGCCGCCTGCGTGCCGTCAAGCGCGACATCGCCCGCATCTACACGGTCATCCGTGAGCGCGAGCTGGGCATCCGCGCCACCCCCGCACCCGTCGAGGCCCCGGCCAAGGCGGAGAAGAAGCCGAAGACCAAGAAGGCCGCCAAGGCCGAGGTCGCGGCGACCGAGTCGAACGAGGAGGCCAAGTAATGGCAACCGTCACTGACAGCGCCGGCCACGAGTCGGCCGCCCACGACATCAAGGAGGCGGGCGCTCGCGGTTACCGCAAGACCCGTCGCGGCTACGTGACCAGCGACAAGATGGACAAGACCATCGTCGTCGAGGTCGAGGACCGGGTGAAGCACCCGCTGTACGGCAAGGTCATCCGCCGCACGTCCAAGGTCAAGGTCCACGACGAGCTGAACTCCGCCGGCATCGGCGACTCCGTCGTCATCAGCGAGACCCGTCCCCTCAGCGCCACCAAGCGCTGGCGCCTGGTCGAGATCCTCGAGAAGGCCAAGTAGGCCACGGCCCGCTTGAGTTAGCAGGAGAGACACATGCTTCAGCAAGAATCCCGAGTCAAGGTCGCCGACAACACCGGCGCCAAGATGCTCCTCACCATCCGCGTGCTCGGTGGCTCCGGCCGCCGCTACGCCGGCCTCGGTGACGTCATCGTCGCGACCGTCAAGGACGCGATCCCCGGCGGAAACGTCAAGAAGGGCGATGTGGTCAAGGCCGTCATCGTCCGGACCATCAAGCAGACCCGTCGTCCCGACGGCTCGTACATCAAGTTCGACGAGAACGCCGCCGTGATCCTGAAGAACGACGGGGACCCCCGCGGCACCCGCATCTTCGGTCCGGTCGGTCGCGAGCTCCGCGACAAGAAGTTCATGAAGATCGTCTCGCTGGCACCGGAGGTTATCTAGTCATGGCCAAGATCAAGAAGGGTGACCTCGTGCAGGTCATCTCGGGCGCGACCCAGGCCCGCGGCGGAGACCGCGGCAAGCAGGGCAAGGTTCTCGAGGTCCTGGTCGAGAAGAACCGCGTCGTCGTCGAGGGTGTGAACTTCGTCAAGAAGCACAACCGCGTCGGCCAGTCGCAGCGCGGCTCGAAGGAGGGCGGCATCGAGACCATCGAGGCCCCCCTCCACATCTCGAACGTCGCGGTCGTCGACCCGAAGACCAAGAAGCCGACCCGGGTCGGCCACCGCAACGTGGCCGTCACCAAGGACGGCGTGACCAAGACGGTTCGCGTTCGCTACGCGAAGGCGTCGGGTGAGGAACTGTAATGACTGACACCACCGCAGTGGCTGCGAAGGTTCAGCCGCGGCTCAAGGCCAAGTACCAGGCCGACATCATCCCCGCTCTCAAGGAGCAGTTCGGCTTCTCGAACATCCACCAGGTCCCCGGCCTGGTCAAGGTGGTCGTGAACACCGGAGTCGGCGAGGCTGCCCGCGACGGCAAGATCATCGACGGCGCCATCAAGGACCTCACCGCGATCACGGGCCAGAAGCCCCAGGTCACGAAGGCCCGCAAGTCCATCGCGCAGTTCAAGCTGCGCGAGGGCCAGGCCATCGGCGCGCACGTCACCCTCCGCGGTGACCGCGCGTGGGAGTTCCTGGACCGCCTGCTCTCGGTGGCGCTGCCGCGCATCCGCGACTTCCGCGGTCTCTCGGACCGCCAGTTCGACGGCAACGGCAACTACACCTTCGGCATCACGGAGCAGTCGATCTTCCACGAGATCGACCAGGACCGCATCGACCGCGTCCGCGGCTTCGACGTGACCGTGGTCACCACCGCGAAGACCGACGACGAGGGTCGCGCGCTGCTCAAGCAGCTCGGCTTCCCGTTCAAGTCGGCGGACAACGCGTAGCACGACCCCCGAGGCCGGAGAGCGGATCACCCGCCCTCCGGCCTCGCTGTGCACCCGCCCGCCCCGCGGCGCGGAAGCACTCTCAGAGCTCCGGTCCTCTCCCGGGAGGATCGGCCGTCGGCCCTCGACCGCCGGCCCTCAGCCGTGTACCATGGCTCGTTGGCCTGCGCTCGCGCGGCCGCATGGGCGTCGACGTCGTCGGCGCCGTCCCACACCACAGGTCGTCACTCTTGTAAAGGGTGCCGAAACCAGGCGAGAAAGGCACCATCAGCCATGACCATGACTGATCCGGTCGCAGATCTGCTGACCAGAATCCGCAACGCGAACTCCGCGCACCACGACTCCATCGCCCTCCCCGGCTCGAAGCTCAAGGCGAACATCGCCGAGATCCTCAAGCGCGAGGGCTACATCTCCGACTGGAAGGTCGAGGAGGCGCGCGTCGGCACGACGCTCTCCATCTCCCTCAAGTACGGACCGAACCGCGAGCGCTCCATCGCCGGCATCAAGCGCGTCTCGAAGCCCGGCCTGCGCGTCTACGCGAAGTCGACCGAGATCCCCACCGTCCTCGGTGGCCTCGGCGTCGCCATCCTGTCCACGTCGAGCGGTCTGCTGACCGACCGTCAGGCCGAGAAGAAGGGCGTGGGTGGGGAGATCCTCGCCTACGTGTGGTAACCCCATGTCGCGAATCGGAAGACTCCCCATCGAGATCCCGGCGGGCGTCGACGTCTCCGTCGCCGGATCCCTCGTCACCGTCAAGGGCCCCAAGGGCGAGCTGACCGTCCCGGTCGCCAGCCCGATCCAGGTCGCCGTCGAAGGCGGCCAGGTCCTGGTCTCCCGCCCCGACGACGAGCGCGAGTCGCGCTCGCTCCACGGCCTCACCCGGACGCTCATCGCGAACGACATCATCGGTGTCACGCAGGGCTACTCCAAGGGCCTCGAGGTCGTCGGAACCGGTTACCGCGTGCTGGTGAAGGGCTCGGACATCGAGTTCGCCCTCGGCTTCTCGCACCCGGTCGTCGTCACCCCTCCCGCGGGCATCTCGTTCACGGTCGAGGGCAACAACAAGGTCACCGTGCACGGCATCTCCAAGCAGGCCGTCGGTGAAGTGGCCGCCAACATTCGTAAGATCCGCAAGCCCGAGCCCTACAAGGGCAAGGGCGTGCGCTACGCCGGCGAGGTCGTTCGCCGCAAGGCCGGAAAGAGCGGTAAGTGATCATGGGACTCGGAACCAGAGGAAAGAGCAAGTCCGCTGCGCGCGGTCGTCGTCACGACCGTCTGCGCAAGAAGGTCGTCGGCTCCGCCGAGCGCCCCCGTCTCGTCGTCAACCGATCGGCCCGTCACGTCTTCGTGCAGATCGTCGACGACTCGCTGGGCCGCACCCTCGCGTCCGCGTCGACCCTCGAGGCCGACCTCCGCGTGTTCGACGGTGACAAGACCGCCAAGGCCCGCCGGGTCGGCGAGCTTCTCGCCGAGCGCGCGAAGACCGCAGGAGTCGAGGCGGTCGTCTTCGACCGCGGAGGCAACAAGTACGCCGGTCGCGTCGCCGCGATCGCCGATGGAGCACGAGAGGCAGGGCTCAACCTGTGACCGCCGCAGAGAGCAAGGAACCCGAGGTCGCCGCCGTGTCGGAGGCCCCCGTCGAGACCGCTGCGTCCACGCAGCCCCAGCAGGAGGCTCGCGAGCCCCGTCGTGGCGGCCGTGACCGCAACCAGGGTGGCCGCGACCGCGGTGGCCGCGACTCCGAGAAGAGCCAGTTCCTCGAGCGCGTCGTGACCATCAACCGCGTGTCGAAGGTCGTCAAGGGCGGTCGTCGCTTCAGCTTCACCGCGCTCGTCGTCGTCGGCGACGGCAACGGACTCGTCGGAGTCGGCTACGGCAAGGCCCGCGAGGTCCCCACCGCCATCTCCAAGGGCGTCGAGGAGGCGAAGAAGAACTTCTTCCGCGTCCCGCGCGTCGGCTCGACCATCCCGCACCCCGTCCAGGGTGAGGCCGCTGCCGGAGTCGTGCTCCTGCGCCCCGCGTCGTCGGGTACCGGTGTCATCGCCGGCGGTCCCGTCCGCGCCGTGCTCGAGTGCGCCGGCATCCACGACGTCCTGAGCAAGTCGCTCGGCTCGTCGAACACCATCAACATCGTCCACGCGACGGTGACGGCCCTGCAGCAGCTCGAGGAGCCGCGCGCCGTCGCCGCTCGTCGCGGGCTCGACTTCGACCAGGTCGCGCCGCCCCGGCTCGTCCGTGCCGAGGCCGACGCCCTCGCCGCCGCGTCCAAGTCGAAGGCAGGTGCCTGATGGCCCAGCTCAAGGTGACCCAGATCAAGTCGAAGGTCAGCGAGAAGCAGTACCAGCGCGACACGCTGCGCTCGCTCGGCCTCAGGAAGATCGGTCAGAGCGTCGTCCGCGAGGACAACTCTCAGAACCGCGGATACGTGAAGACCGTCGCCCACCTGGTGAAGGTCGAGGAGATTGACTAATGGCTGAGAAGAACCAGGCCGTCGCGGAGTCCACGACTCCCGCGCAGGCCTCGACCAAGGAGCACGTGCTCAAGGTCCACCACCTCCGACCCGCAGTGGGCGCCAAGAAGGCGAAGACTCGCGTCGGCCGCGGTGAGGGATCCAAGGGAAAGACCGCCGGTCGCGGCACCAAGGGCACCAAGGCCCGCTACCAGGTGCGCGTCGGCTTCGAGGGTGGGCAGATGCCGTTGCACATGCGCACCCCGAAGCTCCGCGGCTTCAAGAACCCGTTCCGCGTCGAGTACCAGGTCGTGAACCTGTCCGCTCTCGCGGAGCTCTACCCTCAGGGCGGCGACGTCACCATCAGCGACCTGGTCGCGAAGGGTGCCGTCCGCAAGAACGAGAAGGTCAAGGTTCTCGGCGACGGGGACATTGCGGTTACGCTGAACGTCGCGGTCGACAAGGTCTCCAGCTCTGCCGAGCAGAAGATCGTCGCCGCGGGCGGATCCATCAAGTAGCACCAGCAGCTTGTCGGTCGGGCTTGCCACGACGACTCCCCACGGGCACCTCGCCCCTGGAGAGCGCGTGGCAAGCTCGACCTGTATCCCGCACCAAGAACTGAGCAGGAGACCCTAGGTAGATGTTTGGCGCCGTAGCGCGGATCTTCCGCACCCCCGACCTCCGCCGCAAGATCGGCTTCACTCTCGCGATCGTGGCGATCTTCCGGCTGGGATCCTTCATCCCCGCTCCGTTCGTCGACTTCGAGGCCGTCCAGGCCTGCCTCGCCGGCAACCAGGGCACCTCGGGTCTCTACGAGCTCGTGAACCTCTTCAGCGGTGGAGCCCTGCTCCAGCTGTCGATCTTCGCGCTCGGCATCATGCCGTACATCACGGCGTCGATCATCGTGCAGCTCCTGCGCGTGGTCATCCCGCACTTCGAGACCCTCTACAAGGAGGGCCAGTCGGGCCAGGGCCGTCTGACGCAGTACACCCGCTATCTCACGATCGCGCTGGGCGTCCTGCAGTCGACCACCCTCATCACCGTCGCCCGCTCGGGCGCGCTGTTCGGCAACTCCGGTGTCCCGGAGTGCTCGGCGCTCATCATCACCGACGAGTGGTACTCCATCCTGCTCATGGTCATCACCATGACCGCGGGCACCGGCATCATCATGTGGATGGGCGAGCTCATCACCGAGCGCGGCATCGGCAACGGCATGTCGCTCCTGATCTTCACCTCGATCGCCGCCCAATTCCCCACCTCGCTCTGGTCGATCGCGCAGTCGCGCGGCTTCGAGACCTTCCTCCTCGTCCTCGCGGTCGGGCTCGTGCTCGTCGTCGCGGTCGTCTTCGTCGAGCAGTCGCAGCGGCGGATCCCCGTGCAGTACGCCAAGCGGATGGTCGGGCGCAGAACGTACGGCGGCAACAACACGTACATCCCGATCAAGGTCAACATGGCCGGCGTCGTGCCCGTCATCTTCGCCTCGTCGCTGCTGTACCTGCCCGCGCTCATCGCGCAGTTCAACCAGCCCGCGGCCGGCCAGGAGGCGCCGTTCTGGGTGACCTGGATCACGAACTACCTCACCAAGGGCGATCACCCGCTCTACATGGCGCTGTACTTCCTGCTGATCGTCGGCTTCACCTACTTCTACGTCGCGATCACCTTCAACCCGGACGAGGTCGCCGACAACATGAAGCGCTACGGCGGCTTCATCCCCGGCATCCGCGCCGGCCGTCCGACCGCCGAGTACCTGAACTACGTGCTGACCCGGGTGACGCTGCCCGGCTCGGTCTACCTCGGTCTGATCGCGCTCGTGCCCCTCGTGGCACTCGCGCTCGTCGGCGCCAACCAGAACTTCCCGTTCGGCGGCACGTCCATCCTGATCATCGTCGGAGTCGGACTCGAGACGGTGAAGCAGATCGACTCCCAGCTGCAGCAGCGCCACTACGAAGGGCTCCTCCGATGACCTCGACCCCGGTCGGCTTCCGTCTGCTGCTGATCGGCCCTCCGGGCGCCGGCAAGGGGACTCAGGCCGCTCGGCTCAGCGAGGTCCTGAAGGTCCCCGCGATCTCGACCGGAGACATCTTCCGCGCCAACGTCGCCAACGAGACCGAGCTCGGCCTGCAGGCCAAGTCCTACCTCGACGCCGGCCGCTACGTGCCCGACGAGCTGACGAACGCCATCGTGCACGACCGGCTGCAGGAGGCCGACGTCTCGACGGGCTTCCTCCTCGACGGCTACCCGCGAACGACGGAGCAGGTCGATGAGCTCGATCGCATCGTCGCGGCCGACGGCAACCGGCTCGACGCGGTCGTGCAGCTCACCGCCGATCCCGACGAGGTCGTGGCGCGTCTGCTCAAGCGCTCCGCGGAGCAGGGTCGCAGTGATGACACCGAGGAGGTCATCCGGCACCGTCTCGCCCTCTACGAGGAGCAGACCGCGCCGCTGATCGACATCTACGCCGCGCGCGGGCTCGTCATCGTCGTCGACGGCCTCGGCCCGGTCGACGAGGTCACCGAGCGCATCGTCGTCGCCCTCGAGGGCCACCGCGTCGGTCGCCTCGTCGGCGACTCGCCGGCCGCCTGACCCGTGGCGCTGCGCTCCTCCCTCTACAAGACGCCGGCCCAGCTGCGATCGATGATCGCGCCCGGGCTGGCGACCGCCGCGTCTCTGGACGCCGTCCGTGCCGCCGTGCGTCCCGGCGTCAGCACGCTCGAGCTCGACGCGATCGCCGAGGCTGCGATCGTCGCGCTCGGCGGGCACTCGAACTTCCAGCTCGTTCCGGGCTACCGGCACACGATCTGCGCCTCGGTGAACGAGGAGGTCGTGCACGGGATCCCCGGCGGCCGTGTCCTCGAGCCCGGTGACATCGTCTCGATCGACAGCGGCGCCGAGATCGACGGCTGGAACGGCGACTCCGCCATGACGATCGTCCTGCCCGACGCCGAGCGCCCCGACGAGGTCGCGCGCCGCGAGGCGCTGTCCCGCGTCACCGAGGGCTCGCTCTGGCGCGGCATCGCAGCTCTGGCGTCCGCCCGGCACCTCAACGAGGTGGGCGCGGCGATCGAGGAGTACATCGAGGACGAGGCGGAGGCCTCCGGCGCCGTCTACGGCATCCTCACCGACTACATCGGCCACGGCATCGGCCGGACGATGCACGAGGCGCCGCCGGTGTTCAACTACCGGGTCCGCCAGCGCGGCCCGGAGGTGAAGCCCGGTCTCGTCGTCGCCATCGAGCCGATGGTCACCGCGGGCAGTGCCGAGACGGTCGTCCGCGAGGACGACTGGACGGTGGCGACCATCGACGGCAGCATGTCGGCGCACTGGGAGCACTCGGTCGCGGTGCACCGCGACGGCATCTGGGTGACGACGCTCGCCGACGGCGGCGCTGCGGGCCTGGCGCCGTACGGGATCGTGCCGACGCCGATCGCCTGAGACGCTCCGGCGTCCGGCCGCGCCTCGGCGAGGTCACATCGGGGGAGCGCCGGCCGCCGCGCGGACGGCGGCGACGCTCGTGGCGACATCGGCGGCGTCGGTGGACCAGTTGCTCACCGAGATCCGCAGGACGTCCCGCCCCCGCCAGTGGGAGCCGGACATCCAGACGGTCCCGTCCTCGATCAGCCGGCGGGTCACCTCCCGGGTCCGCTCGTCGGACTCGAAGGCCAGGCAGACCTGGGTGAAGACGACCTCGTTCAGCACGGTGACGCCCGGGATCGCCGAGAGCTGATCCGCCAGATCCCGCGCGGCGGCGACCAGTCCGTCGACCAGGGAGACGAGGCCGCCTCGGCCGAGCTGGCGCAGGGCCGCCCACACCGGGACACCGCGCGCCCGGCGGGACATCTCCGGTGTCAGGTCCATGGGGTCGGGCTCGTCGCCGTCGGCTCGGATCAGGTAGGCCGTCCGGGTCCCCAGTGCCGCTCCCGCGGCGCCGCTCCGCGCCACGACGGCGACTCCGCAGTCGTACGGCACGTTGAGCGTCTTGTGCGCGTCCGTCGCCCAGGAGTCCGCCGTCTCGATGCCGCGCAGGAGCGGACGGAGCGCGGGGCTGGCTCCCGCCCACAACCCGAAGGCGCCGTCGACGTGGACCCACGCGCCGTGCCCGTGCGCGACCGCGATCGCGTCGGCCATCGGATCGAAGGCGCCGGAGTGCAGGTTCCCCGCCTGGAGGCAGACGATCACGGGGCCGTCCGCACGCTTCAGCGCGACGCGGAGGGCGTCGACGAGGAGGCGGCCCTGGTCGTCGGTGTCGACGACAGCGGGTGCCCCGAGCCCCAGGTAGCGCAGGGCGAGGTCGACGGAGGTGTGCCGCTCCGCTCCGGCGAGCACGGTGAGCCGCGGTGCTCCCTGCAGGCCGTGGGCGTTCACGTCCCAGCCGACCCGATCCAGTGCGAAGGCGCGGGCGGCGGCCAGCCCCACGAAGTTCGCCATCGTCGCCCCGGTGGTGAAGCCGACGTCCGCCGTCGCCGGGAGCCCGAGGGCGGCGAGCAGCCACTCGCCGGCGATCTGCTCGACGGCGGCGGTCGCCGGTGAGGCGTAGCGCATGGCGGCGTTCTGATCCCAGGCGCTGACCAGCCAGTCCGCGCCGAGTGCGGCGGGCAGGGTGCCGCCGATCACCCAGCCGAAGAAGCGCCCGGAGGGCATCGCCATCAGTCCGGGCTCGGCGAGCGTCGCGAGCTCCTCCACCACGGCGGCGGGCTCGAGCGGGCCCTCCTGCCACGGCCCGCCGAACCTCTCCGCCATCTGCTCGACGGTCCTGGACGGCGGTATCGGCCGACCCGGAAGGGACTCGATCCACCGCATCGCGGCGGCGGACGATCGATCCAGCGCAGAACGGTAGACCTCGGGATCGACAGACATGGGATGCTCCTTCGTCGCAGCGATCGGGGGCGCCCCCTGCCGAGTCTGGCCGCCCACCCCCGGCAGGGACAGGGGCACGCCCGGATCGGGTTTCCTGGAGCGGCGGATCGGGCGCCGCGCATTGTGCAGGGGCGTGTGGAGACCCGGCGTGCTTGCGGGGGCGGATCTCGATACGCCCGCTGCACGGGCTACTCGATCAGCATGGGCGCGCGGGCTACTCGATCAGCACGGGTGCTCGGGTGCGCTGCTTCCGGAGGGGGTGGCCGATACATGCTGGTCGAGTAGCCCCGCAGGGGCGTATCGAGACCTGCCGTCGTCAGCAGGGCGGGTCTGCAGACTCGTCTTCTGACGCGGGTGGATCTCGATACGCCCTCTGCGAGGGCTACTCGATCAGCATGAAAGGACATGCTGGTCGAGTAGCCGCGGAGCGGCGTCTCGAGACCCGCGTCAGCTGTCGATGACGCGGACGAGCTCCTCGATGAAGCCGCCGAAGTCCGCGGAGCGGCGGATCAGGCGCTGCACCTCGGCGCGGTCGGCGAAGACCTCGACGAACTGGTCGAAGACCGACTGGAAGCTGCTGCGCCCGGCCGAGGCGAAGGCGATCATCGCGATCACGTTCACCCGCTGCTCGCCCCACGCCATCGGCACGTCGTTCACGACGATGGCGATCGCGGTCCGGCGCGCGCTCATCGCCATCGCGTGCGGGACGGCGAGATTGTCGGTGAACGCGGTGGAGCTCATCCGCTCGCGCTCGATCGCACCGTCGACGTAGTCCTCGTCGATGATGCCGCCGGCGATCATCCGCTCGCCGAGCAGCCGGATCATCGCCGGCTCGTCGCGGGCGTGCACGTTCCGGAAGAAGAGCGACTCGTCGAAGAACTGCAGCAGCTCGTCCTTGATCCGCGCGCGGCGGCGGTGCCGGCGCACCCGGGCGATCGCGCGGCGCACGGCGTCCACGTCGTGGTCGGTGAGGAACGGCTGCACCACGACGACGTCCTCGGAGGCGGGCCGCTCGTCGATCGTGGTGATCACCAGATCCGCGGTCAGGCGGTCCCAGTCGACGTCGCTCCGGGTGATCAGCGAGCGGACCTCCACCTCGGTGCCGAGCGAGCGCTCGACCCGCAGCCGCAGCATGTGCGCGAGGTCGTAGTAGTTGGGGCAGACGATGACGCAGGAGAGCCGCTCCTCGCGCCGGGACACCCGCTCGAGGAAGGAGCCGACGTGCAGGGCGATGTAGGCGATCTCGTCCTCGTTGACGGTGATCCCGCGCAGCCGCTGCAGTCCGCTCGCGAGGAACACCGCGATCTCGTAGGTCATCGGGAAGCTGGTCTTGATCGAGCGGGTGAGCGGGTTCCGCGAGTAGCCGCCCTCGGCCGCCCGCGCGACGAGGTTCCGCACGTGCAACGCGAGGCGGACGATGAAGCCCTCGTCGTCCAGGTCGACGAGGTACGCCTCGTTCACATCGGCGACGAGCTCGCGGACGACGGCGACGTCCTCCGGATCGAGGTAGTTCTCGACGACGGCGGCGACGGGCTCGTTCTGCCCCGGCGTCGCCACCCGCGTCGTCATCAGGATCGCGAGCTGGGCGAGCTCGGCGTCGGTGAGCCGCGTGGCGAAGTGGCGCTCGACCAGCTCGGCGAGCAGCGCGGCGAGCTCGCCGTGCACCGCGGGGGAGGGGCGCGAGCCCGACGGGTCGCCGATGCCCCGGGAGACGCGGTCGACGGCGATCGCGATGTGCAGCAGCACGCTGTTCACGCCGTAGTCGTTGATGTAGTAGCCGCGGGTCTCGAGCTCGGCCAGCAGCTCGGTCTTGAACGCGCCGAGACCGGGGGAGGCGAACTCGCGCTGCACGTCGTCGAGCGTGAAGACGCCCTGCGCGCTCTCGTCGCGGAACATCCGCGAGATCAGCCGGCGCCGGGCCTCCTCGCTGCCCTCGAGACGAACGGAAGGGCCGCGGCGCACGAGGGCCAGGCCGGACTCGTCCGCCAGCGCCTTCACCCGGCGCAGATCGGCGTCGATCGTCGACTCGCTGACGGAGAGCGTCTCCGCGAGCGCCGCGACGTCGAGTCCGTCGTCGGAGTCGACCAGGCGCCGGACGATGCTGTACAGCCGGTCGCGCGGGGTGTCCGGCTCGACGTCACGGAGCAGCCGGGTCTCGAGGAACGCCGTGTACGCGTCGCGCGCCAGCCGGTAGCCGTTGGCCGACGACTCCACGGGCTCCAGCGGGGCCGCCTGGGCCTTCACCGCCGTCACGTAGCTGCGGACGCTCCGGGTGGTGACCCCGAGCCGGTCAGCCAGCTCGTGCGCGGTCACCCAGCCGTCGGCGCGGGAGAGGTACTCCAGCAGTCGTTCGCGGTTGTCAGGCATCGGTCTTCCAGTCAACCATCTCCGGGCCGGCGGGGTCGGACCCGCGCCGAAGCCGCCGGGAGCGCTCTTCCGCCCCCGCGGAAGATTGTCTGCGGGGGGCGGACGCGCGGCCCCCGAGATGCTTGGATGAGGCAAGACCCGGACGCGAGGAGGCGAACGAGGTGCGCACGATCCTGATCGTCTGCGGTGCAGGCGCGTCGAGCACGTTCCTGGCCCACCGGCTGCGAGCGGGCGCGAAGCAGCGCGGCATCGATGCCGTGTTCCGATCCGAGACCCTTCCCGGTCTCGCGGACACTCTGCCCCAGGCGGACGTCCTCCTGGTCGGACCGCACCTCGAGCCGCAGTTCGACGAGCTCCGCCAGCGCGCGGTGCACGTCGGCGCCGCGGCAGCACTCCTCCCGCACGACGTCTTCGGGGCGCACGGTGCCGATGCCGTGCTCGACACCCTTCCCGTCCTCTTCGCCGCTCGCGCGGTCGTCGCGGGATCGGACGGGGACGCCCCACCTCCCGCCCCGGGCCTCGCGCCCGGCGCCGGGAACCACTGACGCAGTTCCGACTGCAGGATCAAGGAGAAACGTTCATGGTCGAGCGCACCGTGCAGGTTGCATCGTCGAAGGGCCTCCACGCCCGCCCCGCCTCGCTCTTCAGCCAGGCCGCGGCGAAGTCGGGTCAGAAGGTCCTGGTGAAGAAGGGCGAGGGCACCGCGGTGAACGCGGCCTCGATCCTCGGCATCATCTCGCTCGGCATCGAGCACGGCGACTCGCTGACCCTCTCGGTCGAGGGCGACAACGAGCAGGCGATCCTCGACGAGCTGTCCGAGTTCCTCAGCACTGATCACGATGCGTGACGCATAGCGTCACGAAAGGCGGCAGCCCCGGCGCACACGGCGCCGGCAGCCGCGGAAGACCGCGAGTCGTGACGGCGACCCTCAATGGGTCGCATCAGCTCCTCCTGACTTCCACCCCCTCGCCCCCACCGCCCTCTCACCGACGAGACGCACGACAGGAACCGGGAACCCATGACGCTGTCCACTCCTTCCACCGCCTACGCCTCCGCGAAGCTCCAGGGCACCGGAGTCGGCCGCGGCCTGGCCCTCGGGCCGGTGCTGCGCATGCCCGATCCGCTCCCCGAGCCCGAGGACACCGCCAGCACCCGCTCCGTCGCCCAGGAGGAGGAGCGCGCGGTCGCCTCGCTGTCGGCGACGGCAGCGACCATCCGCCACCGCGGTGAGCGCGCCGGCGGCTCGGCGAAGGACGTCCTCGACGCCCAGGCGCTGATGGCGGAGGACCCCTCGCTCGCGGACGACGTCAAGACCCGCCTCGCCGCGGGCAAGACCGCCGAGCGCGCGGTGCACGAGGCGTTCGCCGGCTTCCGCGACCTGCTGGTCGCGATGGGCGGCTACATGGCCGAGCGCGCGACCGACCTCGACGACGTCTCGCAGCGGGTCGTCGCCCACCTGCGCGGCGTCCCGGCGCCCGGCGTCCCGGAGTCGGACGAGCCGTTCGTGCTCGTCGCCCGCGACCTCGCGCCGGCCGACACCGCGCTGCTCGACCTCGAGAAGGTCCTCGGCCTGATCACGAGCGACGGCGGCCCGACCTCGCACACGGCGATCCTCGCCCGCGAGAAGTCGATCACCGCCATCGTCGGCACCACCGGGGCGCTCGACCTGCGCGACGGCCAGCTCGTCATCCTCGACGCGTCCTCCGGTGTCGTGACGGTGAACCCGTCCGACGTCGAGATCGGCGACGCGAAGTCCTCGATCGCGGAGCGCGCCGAGATGCTCGCCGCCCCCGTCGTCCCCGGCGCCCTCGCCGACGGTCACGCCGTGCCGCTGCTGGCGAACCTCGGCTCGGCCGACGGCGCCGAGAACGCCGTCGAGCTCGGCGCGGAGGGCGTGGGCCTGTTCCGCACCGAGTTCCTCTTCCTCGACGCGAAGGAGGCG
This sequence comes from Rathayibacter festucae DSM 15932, assembly GCF_004011135.1. Classification (NCBI taxonomy): domain Bacteria; kingdom Bacillati; phylum Actinomycetota; class Actinomycetes; order Micrococcales; family Microbacteriaceae; genus Rathayibacter; species Rathayibacter festucae. Next base: position 181,122 of record NZ_CP028137.1, read on the forward strand.
CCGACCGTCGCCGAGCAGGCCGAGCAGTACACCCGCCTCCTCGCCGCCTTCCCCGGCCGCAAGGTCGTGGTGCGCGCGCTCGACGCCGGCGCCGACAAGCCGCTCGCCTTCCTCAACGACAACCACGAGGAGAACCCGGCGCTCGGCCTCCGCGGCCTCCGCGCCCTGCGCGCGAGCGAGCAGATCCTCCGCGACCAGCTCACCGCGCTCGCCCAGGCCGACGCCGCGACGGACGCCGACCTCTGGGTCATGGCGCCGATGGTCGCGACGGTCGACGAGACCCGCTACTTCACCTCCATGGCCAAGGAGCTCGGGATCCGCACCGCCGGCGTGATGGTGGAGGTCCCCTCCTCCGCCCTGCTCGCCGACCGGATCCTCGGAGTCGCCGACTTCGCCTCCATCGGCACCAACGACCTGACCCAGTACACCCTGGCAGCGGACCGGATGCTCGGCACCGTGTCCGCCTTCCAGGACCCGTGGCACCCCGCCGTCCTCCGCCTCGTCGGCGAGGTCGGCCGCGCGGGCGCCGCACTGGGCAAGCCCGTCGGCATCTGCGGCGAGGCCGCCGCGGATCCGCTGCTCGCCGTGGTCCTCGTGGGCCTCGGCGCGACGACCCTCTCGATGTCGCCGTCGGCTCTCGCCGACGTCCGCGCCGAGCTGGCCGAGCACACCCTCGAGGACGCGAAGCGCTACGCCGAGCTCGCCCTCGCGGCCGACAGCGCGGCGGACGCCCGGTCCGCCGTCACCGAGGCGATCGCCGCCTCCTGATCCCGGGGATCGCGCGGCCCGCATGCGCACGATCCTCCGCAGCACCACCCCGCACCACCGCACCATCCCGCACCACCCCTGCACCACCCCGTCTCGTCCCGCCCCGCGGGAGCCCGGTCCGCCTCAGGAGCGACCGGATCTCCCACCCTCAGAATCGGAGAACACACCACATGACAACGACGTCAGCGACGTCGACGCGCGGAGGTACGCGCGTCCACGTCCAGCGATTCGGCACCTTCCTCTCGGGGATGGTCATGCCGAACATCGCGGCCTTCATCGCGTGGGGTCTCATCACCTCGCTCTTCATCGCCGCGGGCTGGCTGCCCAACGGCATCCTCGGCGGCTTCGGCGACGCGGCCCAGATCGGCTGGGAGGGTGCCCGCACCCAGCTCGCCGCCGGTGAGGACGGCGCGACCTTCCAGCAGTACGTCGGTCTCGTCGCCCCGATGATCACCTACCTGCTCCCGCTGCTCATCGCGAACACCGGTGGCCGCATGGTCTACGGCCAGCGCGGTGGCGTGGTCGCCTCGATCGCCACCATGGGCGTCATCGTCGGCGCCACCATCCCGATGTTCCTCGGCGCCATGATCATCGGCCCGCTCGCCGCGTGGCTGATGAAGAAGGTCGACTCGATCTGGGACGGCAAGATCAAGCCCGGCTTCGAGATGCTGGTCAACAACTTCTCCGCCGGAATCCTCGGCATGCTCCTCTCGCTGGGCGCGTTCTTCGGCATCGCGCCGATCATCTCGTTCCTCACCAAGATCCTCGGCGACGGCGTCGACCTCCTGGTGAACGCGGGCCTGCTGCCGCTGACCTCGATCTTCATCGAGCCGGCCAAGATCCTGTTCCTCAACAACGCCATCAACCAGGGCGTTCTCACCCCGCTCGGCACCGTCATGGCGCAGGACCAGGGCAAGTCGTACCTGTTCCTGCTCGAGGCGAACCCCGGCCCCGGCATGGGCGTGCTGCTCGCCTTCGCGATCTTCGGTGTGGGCATCGCCCGCGGCTCCGCTCCCGGCGCCGCGCTGATCCACTTCGTCGGCGGCATCCACGAGATCTACTTCCCCTACGTGCTGATGAAGCCCGCGCTGGTCGCGGCCGTTATCCTCGGCGGCATGACCGGCGTCGCGACCAACGTCGCGTTCGACTCCGGCCTCGTCGCCCCGGCGTCCCCGGGATCGATCATCGCGGTGCTCCTGCAGACCTCGCGTGACAGCTACCTCGGCGTGATCCTCTCGGTCCTGCTCTCGATGGCCGTGTCGTTCGTCGTCGCGTCGTTCATCATCCGCGGCAGCCGCAAGCGCGACCTCGACGCCATGGAGGCCGGAGACGACAAGCTCGCCGCCGCCGTCGCCGCCAACTCGTCGAACAAGGGCAAGGAGAGCGCCGTCGGCTCGCTCCTCAACGCGAGCGGCGCGTCCAACCAGGACGGCGCCTCGGCGACCGCCACCGCCACGCAGGTGCGCAACATCGTCTTCGCCTGCGACGCCGGGATGGGATCGTCCGCCATGGGCGCCTCCGTCCTGCGCAACAAGATGAAGAAGGCGGGCTTCGAGGACGTCACGGTCACCAACAAGGCGATCGCGGCCCTCGAGGACGACGTCGACCTGGTCATCACCCAGGCCGAGCTGACCGAGCGGGCGCGCCAGCGCACGCCGGGCGCGATCCACGTCTCCGTCGACAACTTCATGAACAGCCCCAAGTACGACGAGGTCGTCTCGCTCGTCGCGGAGCAGCACGGCAAGTAGTCGGGAACACCCCTGAGGGAGCCCGTAGGGTGCGACGTGGCGGAGACGCTCCGCTCGCCCCTGCGGGTTCCCTCATTCGTTCACCACCCACGGAAAGGACGCACGCCATGAGCGATGTGCTCACCATCGGACAGATCAACGCCTCCGGCACCGCCACGTCGAAGGAGACCGCCATCAAGGAGGCCGCCGACATGCTGGTCGGCGTCGGCGCCGTCACGCCCGCCTACCACGAGGCGATGCTCGCCCGCGAGGCGACCGTCTCCACCTACATGGGCAACCTGCTCGCCATCCCGCACGGCACGAACGACGCGAAGGACGAGATCCGCTCCTCGGCGCTGTCCTTCGTCCGCTACGCGCAGCCGATCGACTGGGACGGCAACGAGGTCCGCTTCGTCGTCGGCATCGCCGGCGTCAACAACGAGCACCTCGAGATCCTCTCCAAGATCGCGATCATCTTCTCCGAGGAGGACGAGGTGCAGAAGCTCCTCGACGCCCCGGACGCGCAGTCGCTCTACGCGCTGCTGGGCGAGGTCAACTCCTGATGCCCACCGCCGTCCACTTCGGCGCCGGCAACATCGGCCGCGGCTTCGTCGGGCTGATCCTGCACGGCGCCGGCTACGAGCTCGTCTTCGCCGACGTCAACGCGGCGCTGATCGACCAGCTCGCCGCCGCCGACAGCTACGAGGTGCACGAGGTGGGGGAGTCGTCCGCGACGCACGTCGTCGACGGCTTCCGCGCGATCAACTCGGCGAGCGACGAGGAGGCCCTCGTCCGCGAGATCGCCGCCGCGGACCTCGTCACCACCGCGGTGGGGCCGAACATCCTGCGCTTCGTCGCGCCGGTGATCGCGAAGGGCCTCGCGGCCCGCGCGGACTCCGCGCCCCGCCTCGCCGTGATGGCCTGCGAGAACGCGATCAACGCGACCCGGCTGCTGCAGACCGAGGTCGCCGCGAGCCTGGGCGCGGACGAGTGGGAGCGCCTGCGCACCCGCGCGGTCTTCGCCGACACCGCGGTCGACCGCATCGTGCCGAACCAGGCGGCCGGCCAGGGTCTCGACGTCACGGTCGAGAGCTTCTTCGAGTGGGTCGTCGACCGCACGCCGTTCGAGGGCTCCGAGCCCGAGATCCCCGGCGCCACCTGGGTCGACGACCTCGAGCCGTTCATCGAGCGCAAGCTCTTCACGGTGAACACCGGGCACGCCACCGCGGCGTACGTCGGCTTCGCGGCCGGCGCGCACAAGCTGTCGGACGCGCTCGCGCTGCCCGAGGTGCACGACGCGGTGAAGGCCGCGCTCGAGGACACCAAGACGCTGATCGTCGAGAAGCACGGCTTCAGCGACGAGGAGCAGGAGGCCTACCTCCAGAAGACGCTGAAGCGCTTCGCGAACCCGGGTCTGACCGACACGGTGGACCGGGTCGGGCGCCAGCCGCTGCGCAAGCTCTCGCGGCACGAGCGCTTCATCGGCCCGGCGGCCGAGCTCGCCGAGCGCGGGCACGTGCCGAGCGGACTGCTGACGGCGATCGGCGCGGCCCTCCGCTTCGACGTGCCGGAGGACCCGCAGAGCGTCGAGCTGAAGGAGAACCTGGCGGCGCTGTCGCCGGAGGAGTTCGTCGCCGAGGTGACCGGCCTCGGCGCGGACCACCCGCTCTTCGAGCAGGTCGTCGCGGTCGTCCGCGGCTGACCCTCGCGAGGCCGCGTCCGGAGGGGCGGGATCGGGTGCTCCGGCATCCGGCCCCGCCCCTTCGCGGTTCGCGCCGCGATCCGGAACGCGACCCGGGCTAGAAGAGGCGCCAGCGGGTCAGCGGCCAGGCGACGGCGAAGACGCGCCCGACCACCCGCTCGATCGGCACCGTCTTCACGCAGGAGTCGATCGGACCCGGGGCTCCGCGGCAGTCGCCGAGCGAGTCGTTGGAGTTCGAGCGGTGGTCACCGAGGACGAAGAGCGTGTCCTCCGGCACCGTGTACTCCTGGAAGCAGCGGGTGGAGGCGGGCTGCGAGTCGCAGTCCTGGGTGCCGGGGATGAACGGGAAGTCCTCGAAGACGTAGTCGCCCGCGAGCGGCTGCCCGTCCACGAGCACGTGCCCCTCGGCGTCGCAGCAGGAGACCGTCTGGCCGGCGGTCGCGATCACGCGCTTCACGAGGAACTCCTCGTGCGACGGGCCGATGCTCGTGACGTCGCCGAAGTACTTCACCGCCTCGGAGAGCGGGTTCCCGACCGCGTCGGTCGCGCCCCAGCGCGCGTCCCGCGAGAAGACGACGATCTGCTCCGACTCCGGCTCGCCGTGGAGCGCCGCGGTGCGGTCGACCAGGATGCGGTCGCCGAAGAAGCCGCCGCCCTGCAGGGTGTTCTCCATCGAGCCGGTCGGCACGGTGTACACCTTCACGAAGAAGGTCTGCACGAGGGCGATGACGACGATCGCGACGAGCACGGTCACCAGGGGGTGCGAGTACCAGCTCCGCCGGCTCCTCGCCGTGCCGTCCGTCGTCTTCTCCGTGCGCGCCATCCGCGGTCCCTTCGACGAGGGAGAGCCTAGGCGGCGGCCGTCGTGCTCGCGCTCCGCGGCGCGCACACCGCCGTCCCCGGCGGGTGCCCGCCCCCGCCCTGAGGCGACACGCCCGGGCTGGCGGAGAAGCGGGGATTCGCGTAGTATCGACCCTTGGTGTTTGCGCGTGCTCCGGCACGCCCGCGCACCGCTCCCCAGGCTCCGCCCGGGGGGAGGATCGTCGCGGAAGCATTCGCACGACCAGTACACACACTACTTCCGAACGACAGTGAGGCTATGGCCAAAAAAGACGGTGTCATCGAAATCGAAGGTGCGGTTGTCGAGGCGCTCCCCAACGCGATGTTCCGCGTGGAGCTCACCAACGGACACAAGGTTCTCGCCCACATCTCGGGCAAGATGCGTCAGCACTACATCCGCATCCTCCCCGAGGACCGCGTGATCGTGGAGCTCAGCCCCTACGACCTGACCCGCGGCCGGATCGTCTACCGCTACAAGTAGACGTTCGCTCCGCTCAGTTCGCGACGTGCGTGTCCTGTAAGGAACGGCCCCGGCATCCGCCGGGAGCACGACGCCAGCGAAAACAAGGAACAGAACAATGAAGGTCAACCCCAGCGTCAAGCGCATCTGCGACCACTGCAAGATCATCCGCCGCCACGGCAACGTGATGGTCATCTGCAGCAGCAACCCCCGCCACAAGCAGCGCCAGGGCTAGTCCTCCGGGACTCCCGGCGCTCCTGCGAGGAGCGCGGGCGGGAAACCGCCCAGCAGCACGGCAACACACCACCCCGCAACGTCAGAAATCGCGCAGCACTCCGGGTCTCCCGGAGTGAACGGCGAGGACACCTTCGGTCGGAGGCCGAGGCACCGACGTTGCTTCACACCTCCACTCACTCACAGGAGAAGCCACCATGGCACGTCTGGCAGGAGTAGACATCCCGCGCGAGAAGCGCGTGGAGGTCGCACTGACCTACATCTACGGAGTCGGCCGCACCAGCGCGCTGAAGACGCTGAGCGACACGGGGATCGACGGCGACATCCGCGTCAAGGACCTCACCGACGACCAGCTCGTCGCGCTCCGCGACTACATCGAGGGCAACTACAAGGTGGAGGGAGACCTCCGCCGCGAGGTCGCCGCCGACATCCGCCGCAAGGTCGAGATCGGGTCCTACGAGGGCATCCGCCACCGTCGCGGCCTCCCGGTCCGTGGACAGCGCACCAAGACGAACGCTCGCACCCGCAAGGGCCCGAAGCGCACCGTCGCCGGCAAGAAGAAGGCCGGCCGCAAGTAACGCGGGCGACACGGACCTAGAGGAGATAACAAGTGGCTACCCCCAAGTCGGCCGCGCGCAAGCCGCGCCGCAAGGAGAAGAAGAACATCGCTGTGGGCCAGGCCCACATCAAGTCGACGTTCAACAACACCATCGTGTCGATCACCGACCCCGCCGGGGCCGTCATCAGCTGGGCCTCGTCCGGTGGAGTCGGCTTCAAGGGCTCGCGCAAGTCGACGCCGTTCGCCGCCCAGCTCGCTGCCGAGTCGGCCGCGCGTCAGGCGCAGGAGCACGGCATGAAGAAGGTCGACGTCTTCGTGAAGGGCCCGGGCTCGGGTCGCGAGACCGCGATCCGCTCGCTCCAGGCCGCAGGCCTCGAGGTCGGCTCGATCAACGACGTCACCCCGCAGGCGCACAACGGCTGCCGCCCGCCGAAGCGCCGTCGCGTCTAACGCAGCACTCGCAGCCGTCGGCCGGCCGAACGAAGCGCTCTCCAGCGTGGCGTGAGGCCGGCCGGCGGATCGCGCATTTCTTTCACAACTTCAGACTCGCAAACGCACGTGTCATATAGCGGACACGTGATCGAAAGGAATCAACAGTGCTTATCGCACAGCGTCCGACGCTCACCGAGGAGAACATCTCGGAGTTCCGTTCCCGCTTCGTCATCGAGCCCCTCGAGCCCGGCTTCGGCTACACGCTCGGCAACTCGCTGCGTCGCACCCTGCTGTCCTCCATCCCCGGCGCCGCTGTCACCAGCATCCGGATCGACGGAGTCCTGCACGAGTTCACGACCGTCCCGGGCGTCCGCGAGGACGTCACCGAGATCATCCTGAACATCAAGGGACTCGTCGTCTCCTCCGAGCACGACGAGCCGATCACCGCCTACCTGCGCAAGCAGGGCGCCGGCCAGGTCACCGCCGCCGACATCTCGGCTCCGGCCGGTGTCGAGATCCACAACCCGGACCTCGTCATCGCGACCCTGAACGACAAGGCGAAGTTCGAGCTCGAGCTCACCATCGAGCGCGGCCGCGGCTACGTCTCGGCGACCCAGAACCGCAGCGAGTTCTCCGAGGCCGGCCAGATCCCGGTCGACTCGATCTACTCGCCCGTGCTCAAGGTCACCTACCGCGTCGAGGCCACCCGCGCCGGCGAGCGCACCGACTTCGACCGCCTCGTCGTCGACGTCGAGTCGAAGCCGGCCATCACGCCGCGCGACGCCATCGCATCGGCCGGTCGCACGCTGACCGAGCTGTTCGGCCTCGCCCGCGAGCTGAACAACGCGGCCGAGGGCATCGAGATCGGCCCCGCGCCGGTCGACGCCGTCCTCTCGACCGAGCTGTCCATGCCCATCGAGGACCTCGACCTCTCGGTGCGTAGCTACAACTGCCTCAAGCGCGAGGGCATCAACAACGTCAACGAGCTCGTCGCCCTCTCGGAGACGCAGCTCATGAACATCCGCAACTTCGGTCAGAAGTCGGTGGATGAGGTCAAGGAGAAGCTGACGGAGCTGGGCCTGTCGCTGAAGGACTCGGTCCCCGGGTTCGACGGCGCCCACTTCTACAGCTACGACGACGAGAGCATCTAGGTCTCCGCTCCGGCGTTCGACCTTCTGACACCCCTTTAGTACTGGAGTAAAGCCATGCCCAAGCCCACGAAGGGCCCCCGCCTCGGAGGCGGTCCCGCACACGAGCGTCTGCTGCTCGCGAACCTGGCCGCGGCCCTGTTCACGCACAAGAGCATCAAGACGACCGAGACCAAGGCCAAGCGCCTGCGTCCCCTCGCCGAGCGTCTGGTGACGTTCGCGAAGCGCGGCGACCTGCACGCCCGCCGCCGCGTCCTCGCGACCATCGGCGACAAGAGCGTCGTGCACGAGCTCTTCACTGAGATCGCGCCGCTCGTCGCCGAGCGTGAGGGCGGCTACACCCGCATCACGAAGATCGGTCCCCGCAAGGGCGACAACGCCCCGATGGCCGTCATCGAGCTCGTCCTCGAGCCCGTGACGCCGAAGGTCAAGAAGTCGCGCACCGGCGCCGCTCCCGTCTCGGCTCCGGTCGAGGACGAGAACGTCGTCGCAGACGCCCCCGCCGAGGACGCCACTGTCGAGGAGGCGCCCGTCGCCGACACGACCGAGGCCGACGCGACCGTCCAGGACGCGCCCGTCGAGGACGCCCCGGTCGAGACGACCGCCGAGACCAAGTAGTCCCGAGCACGTCTCGAGAGCCCTCCGCCCCCTCGGGGACGGAGGGCTCTCGTCGTTCCCGGCCGTGGCACTCCTGCGTGCTCGGTGGCGCGGAACGTCGCTTACGATGGCGGGATCGTCCCGACAGAGGGACGGGATGCGTCCGGATCCCCGGACCCCCGTCTTCGTCGGCCAGCAGGAGGAGTTCCGTGCGCGCGCACCATGCGGTCCTGCTCCTCGCCGCGACGGCCCTGCTGGCGGGCTGCTCCTCCACCGGGGTCGTCGACGTGCCGGAGTCGGCGCGCACGACGGCGCCGAGCGCGGTCGCCGCCCCCGAGTCCGTGCCCAGCGCGACCGCTGCGACCGTCGCGCCGGCTCCCGAGCTGGACTGCTCCGCGGCCCTGCCCGCCTCGGCGGTCGAGACGGCGGTCGGTCTGCCCGCCGGGACGGCTGCGCTCGTCCAGGCGGGGGACACCTGCTCCTACGGCATCGCCGGCAACCCGTCGGCGGTCCTCGTCAGCGTCGGGCCCGCGCGGCTCGCGGAGACGTTCGCCGGCGCGGGCGAGGCCGTCGGCGCCGTGCCGGCTCCGCTGGGGGAGGCGGCCTACCGGCTCGACGGCTCGGCGGCGACGCCGTCCCAGCTGGCCGTGCTGGCGGGCGGCTACGAGCTGCACGTCGAGTCCTTCGTCGGGGACCAGGACGTCCTCGCCGACTGGGCGGTGGCCGTCTTCGACTCGCTCGGCGTTCGGCTCTCGGCCGGCTGATCCGGCGACCCGGAACGGCGCGGCGGACGACCTAGACTCGTCGGGTGCTCCACCGCGTCCGCCTCGATCTGGCCTACGACGGCACCCACTTCGCGGGCTGGGCGCTCCAGCCCGGCCTCCGCACGGTGCAGGGCGTCCTCGAGGACGCGCTCGGCGTGCTGCTGCGCTCGGAGGAGCGGACGGTGGTCACCGTCGCGGGCCGTACCGACGCCGGCGTGCACGCGAGCGCTCAGGTGGCGCACCTGGACCTCACGCCCCAGCAGTGGTCGCGCCTGAACGGCAGCCCGCGGGCCGGCACCGAGAAGGTCGCGCCCGAGGTCGTGCTCCAGCGCAAGCTGCAGGGGATCCTCGGTCAGTACTCGGACCTGTCCGTGCACCGGGTGACCCGGGCGCCCGAGGGCTTCGACGCGCGCTTCTCCGCGCGCTGGCGGCGCTACGAGTACCGGCTCGCCGACCGCACCTCGCTGCGGCGGCCGCTCGAGCGCGGCTTCACGACCTGGATCAACGAGGCGGTCGACGAGGGCGTGATGGCGCAGGCGGCCGAGTCGCTGCTCGGCCTGCACGACTACGCCTCGTTCTGCCGCGCGCGCGTCGGAGCCACCACCATCCGGAGCCTCCTCGACTTCACCTGGGAGCGCGACGAGGACGGCGTGCTGCACGCGCACCTGCGCGCCGACGCCTTCTGCCACAGCATGGTGCGGGCGCTCGTCGGCTCCTGCGTGGCCGTGGGGATCGGCAAGCTGGACGCGGGCGAGCTCCCGCTGCTGCGCGACGCCGCCCGCCGCACGAACGCCTTCGCGGTCATGCCGGCGCGCGGCCTCATCCTGCGCGAGGTCGATTACCCTGAGGACTCGGAACTGGCCGAGCGGGCCGTGCTCACCCGGGTGAAGCGCACCCTGCCCGGCGGGGACGCCCAGGGGGAGGACGACGAGTGATCCGCAGGAACCACCGCGTGAGGGCGCTCGTCGCCGCGCTCGTCCTGCCGGCGGCGCTGCTGCTGGCCGGCTGCTCGTCGTCGGCGATCGACGTGCCGCACCGGGCGCCCGCCGCCGCGGTCGACTCCACCGCGCCGACCGCCGTGCCCACCGCGGTGCCGACCGCTCCCGCGGCCGAGCCGACCGCCGGTGCGACGGTCGAGGTCCTCGACTGCGCCGCGGTGCTGCCGGTGACGGCGATCGAGGCGGCCCTCGAGCTGCCCGAGGGCTTCGTCACCGCCTCGGACCAGGGCTCGGGCTGCGCCTGGGCGATGGCGGGCAACCCCGCCGCGCTCGTCCTGCAGACGGCGACCGGCGCCACCACCGCCGACGTCGCCGCGCAGGAGTCCGAGGCCCCCGTCGAGCCGAGCGGGCTCGGCGACGCCGCCTTCTTCCGCGCCGGCGACCCGGCGGTCGACCCGGCCGCCACGGTGGTCGTGCTCGCCGGGGACCGGCTGCTCTCGCTCCGCTCCTACGTCGGCGGCCAGGCCCCGCTCGAGGAGCTGGCGACCGAGGTCCTGGCCGCGCTGGGGCAGGACGACTCCTGACCCGGACCGCCCGGGGGAGAGCGGCGGCGAGCCCGTGAGCTTCCGCTCCGGTCCGGATTGCTGTACTGTCGACCCTTGGTGTTCTCGGCCGCGTGCCGGCACCCGAAGTTGAGCCCTCCACCGGATCGGTTCGGCCCCCTCGCGGGTCGAACGGCCACGGAGCGGGATTCACGAACTCCTCACTCCGATCAGAAAGCAGCACTCACGTGACTCGCACTTTTTCTCCGAAGCCGGCTGACGTCCAGCACGACTGGATCGTCATCGACGCGTCCGACGTCGTGCTCGGCCGTCTGGCCACCCACGCCGCTGCGCTCCTGCGCGGCAAGCACAAGCCGACGTTCGCGCCGCACATGGACATGGGCGACTTCGTCATCATCGTCAACGCCGAGAAGGTGGCCCTCACCGGGCAGAAGCTCCTCCAGAAGAAGGCGTACCGCCACTCCGGCTACCCGGGCGGCCTCACGGCCACCACGTACGCCGAGCTCCTCGAGAAGAACCCGATCCGCGCCGTCGAGAAGGCCATCCGCGGAATGCTCCCCAAGAACTCCCTCGGTCGTGCGCAGCTGCGCAAGCTGAAGGTCTACACGGGCACCGAGCACCCTCACGCGGCTCAGCAGCCCAAGGCGTACGCCTTCACCCAGGTCGCCCAGTAGGCTCCGGCCCTCCCCGACACCCCAGACTTCGAAGACAAAGGATCACCTACACCGTGGCGAAGATCGCAGACCAGATCGACGTGGCTCCCGAGAGCTACTCCACCGAAAGCCCGGCCACCGAGGCGTCCTCGACGCCCCGCGCCGTCCTCAACGTCTCCGGCGCAGCCGTGGGCCGTCGCAAGCAGGCCATCGCCCGCGTGCGCCTGGTCCCGGGCTCCGGCAGCCTGACCGTGAACGCCCGCGAGTTCGCGGAGTACTTCCCGAACAAGCTGCACCAGCAGCTGATCAACGACCCGTTCAAGGTCCTCGACCTCCTCGGCTCGTACGACGTCGTCGCGAAGATCACCGGCGGCGGCCCCTCCGGCCAGGCCGGTGCGCTCCGTCTCGCGATCGCGCGTGCGCTGAACGAGATCGACCGCGAGAACAACCGCGCCATCCTGAAGAAGGCCGGCTTCCTCACTCGCGACGCTCGCGTCATCGAGCGCAAGAAGGCCGGTCTCAAGAAGGCCCGCAAGGCGTCCCAGTTCTCGAAGCGCTAGTCGCTGCGGCCCCCGTGGCCGCCGATCAGCAGCTTCAGAAGGGGACTGGCATCATGCCGCGCCTGTTCGGAACAGATGGCGTCCGTGGCCTCGCGAATCGCGACGTCACGGCCGACCTGGCCCTCGGCCTCGCTCAGGCGGCCGCCCGTGTACTCGGTGCGGCCGCCCGGGCGGAGGGCCGTCGGCCCCTCGCCGTCCTGGCCCGCGATCCTCGGATCTCGGGCCAGTTCATCGGTGCCGCCGTCGCGGCCGGCCTCGCGAGCGCCGGCGTCGACGTGCTGGACGCGGGAGTGATCCCGACGCCCGCCGCCGCCTATCTCATCGCCGACGAGAGCGCCGACTTCGGCGTGATGATCTCGGCGTCGCACAACCCCGCCGCCGACAACGGCATCAAGTTCTTCGCGGCCGGCGGCCGCAAGCTCCCGGACGAGCTCGAGAACCGCATCGAGGCGGCTCTCGGGGTCCCGCCGCTCACGCCGCTCGGCCCGGACGTGGGCCGCATCCGCCGCTTCGCCGATGCCGAGGACCGCTACGTCCTCCACCTGCTCGGCTCGCTCGGCAGCACCCGCCTGGACGGACTGCACGTGGTCATCGACTGCGCGCACGGCGCCGCCGCGGGCATCTCGCCGGAGGTCTTCACCGACGCCGGCGCGACCGTCACCGTGATCGGCAACGATCCGGACGGCATCAACATCAACGACGGCGTGGGATCGACCCACCTCGACCACGTCGCCGAGGCGGTCCGCGAGGCGGGCGCCGATCTCGGCATCGCGCACGACGGCGACGCGGACCGCTGCCTCGCGGTCGACGCCGAGGGGCGCGTCGTCGACGGCGACCAGATCATGGCGATCCTCGCGACGTCGATGGCGCGGCGCGGCGTCCTCCGCGAGAACGTGCTCGTCGCCACGGTGATGAGCAACCTCGGCCTCAAGACGGCGATGGCCGATGCCGGCATCCGCGTGATCGAGACCGGCGTGGGCGACCGCTACGTGCTCGAGGCGATGAACGAGGGCGGGTACTCGCTCGGCGGCGAGCAGTCGGGCCACGTGATCATGAGCCGCTTCGCGACGACCGGCGACGGCGTCCTCACCGGGCTGCAGCTCGCGGCCGAGGTGGCGCGGACCGGGAAGTCGCTCGCCGAGCTCGCCTCGGTGATGCGGGTGTTCCCGCAGACGCTCGTCAACGTCCGCGGCGTCGACCGCGAGGGCGTGCACGACGACGCCGTCATCGCGGCCGCCATCGCCGAGGCGGAGCGCGAGCTCGGCACCGGCGGGCGCGTGCTGCTCCGCCCCTCGGGCACCGAGCCGATGGTCCGCGTCATGGTCGAGGCCTCCACCAAGGAGACCGCCGACCGGCTGGCCGAGTCCCTCGCCGCCGTCGTGCTCGAGCAGCTGCGCGTCGCGGCCTAGCGGCCTCACCCGCCGCTGGCCCGGGGATCTCGATACGCCCCTGCGGGGCTACTCGATCAACATGAGCGGCGCCCGCTCACCGAGTGGAGGGCTGTGCCTCCCCTGCTGGTCGAGTAGCGCCGCAGGCGCGTATCGAGACCCGCCGTCGCCAGTGCGTGAGCCGTCGGCGATCCCGCGTCAGATCTTGCGGAGGAGCACCGAGGAGACGGTGTGGTCGGCCTGCTTGCGCAGGACGAGGCTCGCGCGCGAGCGGGTGGGCCGCACGTTCTGCAGCAGGTTCGGCTCGTTGATCGAGGACCAGATGCTGCGGGCCCGCTCGCGCGCCTCGTCGGGCGTCAGCGAGGCGTAGCGGTGGAAGTAGGAGTTCGGGCTCGCGAAGGCGCCCTGCTGCAGCGCGAGGAACCGCTCCTCGTACCAGCGCGCGATGTCGCTCGTCCGCGCGTCGACGTAGACCGTGAAGTCGAAGAGGTCGCTGACCGCGAGGCCGTGCCCGGGCGCGGGCGGCTGCAGGACGTTCAGGCCCTCGACGATCAGCACGTCGGGCCGCCGCACCACGATCTCGGCGTCGCGGACGATGTCGTAGGAGAGGTGCGAGTAGAACGGAGCACGCACCTCGGCCGCCCCGCCCTTCACCTCCGAGACGAAGCGCAGCAGCGCGCGGCGGTCGTACGACTCCGGGAAGCCCTTCCGGCTCATCAGCCCGCGCCGCTCCAGCTCGCTGTTGGGCAGGAGGAAGCCGTCGGTCGTCACGAGCTCGACGCGCGGGGTGTCGTCCCAGCGGGCGAGCAGCTCGCGGAGCAGGCGGGCGATGGTCGACTTGCCGACAGCGACGGAGCCGGCCACGCCGATCACGAACGGGGTGGGCCGCGCGCGTTCGCCGAGGAAGGTGCTCGTCGCCCGGTGCAGCTGGCGCGCGCCGCCGGCGTAGAGGGTCAGCAGCCGGGACAGCGGGAGGTACACCTCGGCGACCTCGGTGAGGCTCAGCCGGTCGCCCAGCCCGCGCAGCTGCACGACCTCGGTCTCGCTCAGCGGCAGCTCGGTGCTGCGGGCGAGCTCGGCCCAGTCGGAGCGGACGATCTCGACGAACGGGGAGGGGTGCGCCTCGCGCCCGGGTTCGCGAGCTGACGAGGACATCTGCACGATCCTAGTGGCCGCCGCGGCTCGGCCCCGTCGCCGCAGGAGCGCCCCCGCGCGCGATTAGGATCGAGCGCATGTGTGGAATCGTTGGATACGTCGGCGCGCGCGACAGCCTGGCCGTGCTGCTCGGGGGACTGAAGCGACTGGAGTACCGCGGGTACGACTCCGCCGGTGTGGCCGTGATCGACGCCGACGGCCGGATCGACAGCCGCAAGCGCTCGGGCAAGCTCAGCGTCCTCGTCGACGACCTCGAGGCGCACCCGATCGCGCAGGGCACCACCGGCATCGGGCACACCCGCTGGGCGACGCACGGCGGCCCGACCGACCGCAACGCGCACCCGCACCTCGCGGACGACGGGCGCCTCGCCGTCATCCACAACGGCATCATCGAGAACTTCCAGCCCCTCAAGGAGGAGCTGCTCGCCGAGGGCGCGGTCTTCGAGAGCGAGACCGACACCGAGGTCGCCGCGCACCTGATCGCCCGCGAGCACCGCCGCACCGGCGACCTCGTGCTCGCGTTCCAGGCCGTCGTCGCGCGCCTCGAGGGCGCCTTCACGCTGCTCGCGCTGCACCAGGACCAGCCCGGCGTCGTCGTCGGCGCGCGCCGCAACTCCCCGCTCGTGATCGGCCTCGGCGACGGCGAGAACTTCCTCGGCTCCGACGTCGCCGCGTTCGTCGAGTTCACCCGCCGCGCGGTCGCGATCGGGCAGGACCAGATCGTCACCATCACGCCGGACGAGGTCACCGTCACCGACTTCTTCGGCAACGCCGTCGAGACCGAGCCGTTCGAGATCGCCTGGGACGCGTCCGCCTCCGAGAAGGGCGGCTGGTCGAGCTTCATGGCCAAGGAGATCAGCGAGGGCCCGGAGGCCGTCGCCAAGACGCTCCTCGGCCGCATCCAGGACGGCGCGATCGTCCTGCCGGAGCTCGCGTCGCTCGACGCGACCCTCACCGACATCGACCGCATCACCGTGATCGCCTGCGGCACCGCCGCCTACTCCGGCATGGTCGCCAAGTACGCCATCGAGAAGTGGGCGCGCGTGCCCGTCGAGGTCGAGCTGAGCCACGAGTTCCGCTACCGCGACCCGGTGCTGACCCCGCGCACCCTGGTCGTCTCGATCAGCCAGTCCGGCGAGACCATGGACACGCTGATGGCCGTCAAGTACGCCCGCGAGAAGGGCGCGAAGACGCTCTCCGTCTGCAACACCCAGGGCGCGACGATCCCGCGCGAGTCCGACGCCGTGCTCTACACCCACGCCGGCCCGGAGGTCGCGGTCGCCTCGACCAAGGCGTTCGTCGCCCAGATCGCGGCGCTCTACCTCTTCGGCCTGCACCTGGCCGCGGTGCGCGGCGCGGCCACGCCCGAGCTGATCGCCTCGCAGGCCGCCCAGCTCGCGGCGATCCCGGAGAAGCTCTCGCGCGTGCTCGACGCCTCCGAGGCGATCGCCCAGCTCGCCGGCTGGATGGCGGACACCCGCGCGGTGCTCTTCCTCGGCCGCCACGTCGGCTACCCGGTGGCCCTCGAGGGCGCGCTCAAGCTCAAGGAGCTCGCCTACATCCACGCCGAGGGCTTCGCCGCGGGGGAGCTCAAGCACGGGCCGATCGCGCTGATCGAGCCGGGCCAGGTCGTCTTCGTCATCGTGCCGAGCCCGAGCGAGTCGTACGAGCTGCAGCGCAAGGTGATCTCGAACATCCAGGAGATCAAGGCGCGCGGCGCCCGGGTGATCGCGATCGCCGAGCAGGGCGACGCCGCCGCGATCCAGATCGCCGACGAGGTCGTGCCGATCCCGCTGGCCGACCCGCTGTTCGAGCCGCTGCTCGCGGTGACGCCGCTGCAGATGTTCGCGATGGAGCTCGCCTCGGCGAAGGGCCTCGACGTCGACCAGCCGCGCAACCTCGCCAAGTCGGTCACGGTCGAGTGACCCTGCCGTGATCGTCGGGATCGGCGTGGACGTGGTGGACCTCGCGCGCTTCGAGCGGGCGATCTCCCGCACGCCCCGGCTCCGCGAGCGGCTGTTCGCCGAGAGCGAACGCGACCTGCCGACGGCCTCGCTGGCCGGACGGTTCGCGGCGAAGGAGGCGCTGATCAAGGCGCTCGGCGACTCGGCCGGCGCGCGCTGGCACGACATGGTGGTCGAGCGGGACGAGCACGGGAATCCGTCCTTCGTCCTGCACGGTGCGGCTCGAGCGGCGGCGGAGTCGCGCGGGATCGCGCGGGTGCACCTCTCGATGAGCCACGACGCCGGGGTCGCCTGCGCGTTCGTGGTGGCCGAGTCGTGATCGCGCCGCTCGCCTTCCGCGAGGCGCTGATCGACCTGGACGCCGTCGCGGCGAACACCGCGCGGCTCCGCGAGCTGACCGCTGCTCCCCGGCTGATGGCGGTCGTCAAGGCGAACGCCTACGGGCACGGCGCCCTCGCGGTCGCGCAGGCGGCGCTGGCCGGCGGCGCGGACGCGCTCGGCACGGCGGATCTCGACGAGGCGGTCGCCCTCCGCGAGGCCGGGATCCTGGCGCCGGTGCTCTGCTGGCTGCACGACCCCGAGCAGGACTTCGACACCGCCCTCGAGCACGGGATCGAAGTGGCCGTGTCCTCGGTCGGGCAGCTCGACCGGCTGGCGCAGGCCGCCGAGGACCGCGGGGTGCGCGGGGCGGTGCAGCTCAAGGTCGACACCGGTCTCAGCCGGAACGGCGCCGCGGAGGCGGAGTGGGTGCCGCTCGCGCAGTCCCTCGTCCACCACGCGGCGCGCGGCTCGCTGCAGCTCACCGGGCTGTTCTCGCACCTCTCGAACACCTCGCGCGAGGAGGACCTCGCGCAGCTCGCCCTCCTGCGCCGGGCGGAGGAGGTGCTGCGCGCGCACGGGACGCCGGCGCCGCTGGTGCACCTGGCCGCCACGGCCGCGGCGCTCCGCCTGCCGGAGGCGCGGCTCGACCAGGTGCGCACCGGCATCGGCGTCTACGGGCTCTCGCCGTTCGACGACGAGACGTCGCTCGGACTCGGCCTCGTACCCGCGATGACCCTGCAGGGGCGAGTCGCCGGAGTCCGGCGGGTGCCCGCGGGGACGGGCGTCAGCTACGACTACGCCTACCGCGCGTCCGGCGAGACGACGCTCGCGCTGGTGCCGTTCGGCTACGCCGACGGGATCCCGCGCGCCGCGTCCGGAGTCGCCGAGGTCTCGATCGGCGGGCGCCGGCACCGCATCGCCGGGAGGGTGGCGATGGACCAGTTCGTCGTCGACGTCGGAGACGCTCCCGTCGCGGTCGGCGACCCGGTGACGCTCTGGGGCGACCCGACCACCGGGGTCCCGTCGGTCGACGAGTGGGCGCGCTGGTGCGGCACGATCAACTACGAGCTGGTCACGCGGATCGGGCACCGTGTTCCGCGCAGAACGGTCGGCGGCGCCGCGGGAGGCGTCCGTGCCTGAGCGCGACCGGTTCGCCGACAGCACCGTCGAGATCGCGGATCCGGAGGCGATGGAGGAGCTCGGCCGCTCCCTCGGCCGGGTGCTGCGCGCGGGCGACCTGCTGGTGCTGACCGGGCCGCTCGGCGCGGGCAAGACGACCTTCACCCGCGGCCTCGGCGAGGGGCTCGGGGTGCGCGGGCCGGTGACCAGCCCGACCTTCGTGATCGCGCGGACGCACCCGCCGCTGCACGGCGGCCCGCCGCTCGTGCACGTGGACGCCTACCGGGTCGGCTCCGCGGTTGAGCTGGACGACCTCGACCTCGACCTCGAGCACTCGGTCGTCGTGGTCGAGTGGGGCGCCGGTCTGCTCGACGGCGTCGCCGAGTCGTGGCTCGACATCGTGATCGAGCGCCCGACCGGCGGCTCCGACGCCGAGGACGGCGAGGAGCCGATCGAGCCGCGCACGGTGCGCTTCCGCGGCACCGGCTGGCGCTGACCGCTCTGCTGACGGCGGGTCTCGATACGCCGCTGCGCGGCTGCTCGACCAGCATGATGTGCCTGCCGATCGAGCAGCCCTCGGAGAGGGCCGCCGTCATGCTGATCGAGTAGCCCTCGGAGAGGGCGTATCGAGATCCACCGAGTCCAGCACGGCGGGTCTCGATACGCCGCTGCGCGGCTACTCGACCAGCATGATGTGCCTGCTGATTGAGGAGCCCTCGGAGAGGCCGTATCGAGATCCACCGAGCGACTGCGGAGCGCCGCAGGCTCCTCGGTCGGAGCCCGTCCGCCCGCGGGTACCCTGTCAGGGTGCTGCTCGCGATCGACACCTCCTCCGGTACCTCCGTCGCCGTCGTCGGCATCGACGGCGAGGTCCGCGCCGAGCGCACCGAGACCGACACCATGCGGCACGCCGAGGTCGTCGGCCGGCTGATCGAGGAGGCCCTCGAGGCGGCCGGCATCGGCCCGGACGCGATCGAGGCCGTCGCCGTCGGCATGGGCCCCGGCCCCTTCACCGGACTCCGGGTCGGCATCGCCGCCGCCCGCGCCTTCGCGTTCGGCCGCGGCGTGCCCACCCTGCCGGTCGTCTCGCACGACGCGGTCGCGCTCGGCGCCCTGCGCCACGGCCGCGCCGACGGCTTCCTCGTCGTCACCGACGCACGCCGCCGCGAGCTCTACTGGAGCGCCTACGCCGGCCTCGACGAGCGGGGTCTCCCCGTTCGGACCGCCGGTCCCGGCCTCGACAAGCCGCCCGCGCTGCCCTTCCCCGAGCTGCCCCGCCTCGAGGCGGAGACGGTGTCCGCCGCCGAGCTGGGCGTCGTGGCCGCGCTCACCCGCGCGGCCGGCCGCGCCCCCGCGGCGGACGAGCCGCTCTACCTCCGCTCACCCGACGTCACGCTCTCCGCCGGTCCCAAGCGGGTCACCGCGTGAGCGCGGAGCTGCGCGACGCCACCGTCCACGACCTCGACGCGATCATGGCGATCGAGGAGTCGGAGTTCACCAGTGACGCCTGGTCGCGCACGATGATGCGCGAGGAGATCCGCAGCCGGCACACCCGCTACCTGGTCGCCGAGGACGCGGGCGAGCTGGTCGGCTACGCCGGGCTGCTCTGCCCGGTCGGCGCGCACGAGGGAGACGTGCAGACCATCGCGGTGCTCGCCTCCGCCCGCCGCACCGGGCTCGGCAGGCGCCTGCTGCGCGCGCTCGTCGCCACGGCGGCGGAGCGCGGTGCCCGCGAGGTCTTCCTCGAGGTCCGCGCCGACAACCCCGTCGCCCAGTCGCTCTACCGCTCGGAGGGCTTCGAGGAGATCGGGGTCCGCCCCGCCTACTACCAGCCCGACGGCGTCGACGCGCTCGTGATGCGCGCGCCGATCGCCGCCTCTCGACAGGAGTCGCCATGACCGCCGGTCCGCTCGTCCTCGGCATCGAGACCAGCTGCGACGAGACCGGGATCGGCATCGTCCGCGGCACGACGCTGCTCGCCAACACCATCGCCTCGTCGATGGAGGAGCACGCCCGCTACGGCGGCGTCGTGCCCGAGGTCGCCGCCCGCGCGCACCTCGAGGCGCTCGAGCCGACGCTGCGGACGGCGCTCGCCGAGGCCGGCGTCTCGCTGCAGGAGCTGGACGCGATCGCGGTCACCAGCGGTCCCGGGCTCTCCGGGGCGCTGATGGTCGGCGTCGGCGCGGCCAAGGCGCTCGCGGTCTCGCTCGGGAAGCCGCTCTACGCGGTCAACCACCTCGTCGGGCACGTCGGCGCCGACGTCCTGCGCGCCGACGGCGGCGAGGGCGGCCCGGTCGAGGTGCCCACCATCGCGCTGCTCGTCTCGGGCGGGCACACCTCGCTCCTGCACGTGCGCGATCTCGTCTCCGACGTCGAGCTGCTCGGCGAGACCATCGACGACGCGGCCGGCGAGGCGTTCGACAAGGTCGCCCGCGTGCTCGGCCTGCCCTACCCCGGCGGCCCGCAGATCGACCGCGTCGCCGCCGACGGCGATCCGCGGGCCATCCGCTTCCCCCGCGGCCTCACCCTCCCGAAGGACAGGGAGAAGCACCGCTACGACTTCTCCTTCTCCGGGTTGAAGACCGCCGTCGCGCGCTGGGTGGAGAAGCGCCAGGACGCGGGCGAGGCGGTGCCGGTCGCCGACGTCGCCGCGAGCTTCCGCGAGGCGGTCGCCGATGTGCTGCTGACCAAGGCGATCGCGGCCTGCGTCGACCGGGAGGTGCCCCGGCTGCTGCTGGGCGGGGGAGTCGTCGCCAACGCGCGGGTCCGCGAGCTCGCCGAGGAGCGCTGCGCGGCGGCGGGCATCGCGCTGCGGATCCCCCCGCTCTCGCTCTGCACCGACAACGGTGCGATGATCGCGGCGCTCGGCGCGCAGCTGATCGAGGCGGGGCACGCGCCCTCGAGCCTCTCCTTCGGCGCCGACTCCACGCTGCCCGTCACCGAGATCCAGGTGCGCTAGGCGCTCTACCGCAGTGCCGTCGCGCGTCACAAGCGCCGCCAGGGTTTTGACAGCCCTCCGGGGACGCTGCCACGCTGAGCGCATCCACTCGTTCCTGATCAAGGGGGATCCACCATGACCGCTCCGTACACGCCCGCGTCCGATCGCTACAACATCCTGGCGATCATCGGCTTCATCGCCTCGTTCTTCGTCTCGATCGTCGGCATCGTCCTCGGCTTCATCGCCCTCTCGCAGATCAAGCGGACCGGTGAGCGCGGTCGCGGCCTCGCGATCGCCGCCGTCGTGATCGGCTTCGTCGCGATCATCATCACCATCATCTCCGCCGTCGCGCTGTTCTCCCTCGCGGGCATCGCGAGCACGACGAACTACTGATCCCCACCGCCCCGCCCAGCACGGCGGGGACGGCGGAGCGCTCGAGGAGGGCGACGTGAACGACGAGTCCACCGGCAATCCGGCACCGGGATCGGTGCCGCCCCCGCCGCCGCGGTACGCGCCGCCCTCCGGAGCACCGTCCCCCGCCTCCGCTCCGCCGGCCGCCGGTGCCGCGTCCGGCTGGACCGGGGAGGCCGTTCCCCCCGGAGCCCCGAGCGGCCAGGAGGCCTTCGACGGCTCCGCGCATCCCGGTGCTCCCGCGCCGCGCCCGCCGCTGAACGGCCTCGCCGTCGCGGCCCTGATCTGCGGCATCCTCGGGCTCGCGCCCGCCGCGATCGTCCTCGGGCACGTCGGCTTCGCGCAGGCGCGCCGCTCGGGGCAGCGCGGCCGCGGACTCGCGATCGCCGGCTTCCTCCTCGGCTACCTCGCGCTCGTGCTGCTGCTGGTCGGCGCTCTCGCCTACTCGGCCTTCGTCGGCGGACTCCGGACGGACGGCTACCTCCCGGCCTGAGCCGGTCGGCGGCCTCGTTCTAGACTTCGAGGCATGAGCGACAGCAGCCGGCCCGGGTCCGACGACCGACAGGGCCCTCCCGTCCCCCCTGCTCCCCCCGTGCCGACCGCGCCCCCGGCCCCGCCGGTGCACTCCGGCGACACTCCGGCGCCCCCGGCCCCGCCCGCGTACTCGGGTGGCACCCCGACGGCACCGGGACAGGGCGCCCAGGACACCCCGCCGCCCGCGTACGGGACGCCGCTCCCGCCGGCCCCGAGCGCCGCGCCGCCGCAGTACGCCTACGTCCCGGCGCCCACGACGGTGCCCAAGACCCTGAGCCTCACCGGCATGATCCTCGGCATCGTCGGCCTGGTGATCTCGATCTTCGGCTGGGGCTTCGGCTTCATCCTGTCCGCGCCCGCGATCGTGCTCGGCTTCCTCGGCCGCCGTCGCGAGCCGGGAGCACGCGGCTTCGCGCTGACCGCGATCATCACCGGCATCGCCGGCGTCGTGGTCTCGCTGATCTACCTGGCCGTCACGATCGTGATCTTCGTGGTCGCCCTCGACGCGGCGACCTCCTCCTCCGGCTACTAGGCGCCGGCGGCGGGTCTCAGGAGACGCGCTCGGCGAGCAGGGCGCGGTGGCGCCCCTGGATCCTGGTGAGGATCAGGACGGCGCTGCCCCGCCCGGCCAGGCCGAGCTTCCTGCGGAAGCGCGCGGGGTCCACATCGACGCCGCGCTTCTTGATCTCCAGGACGCCGATGCCGCGGGCGCGCAGCTCGCGCGCGAGGGTGCGTTCGTCCAGGGGCAGCTCCGCGAGCACGCGGAAGCTCCGCAGGAACGGCGACGCGGACGGCTCGTCGCCCGTGAGGTAGGCGATGCCGGGCGAGAGCATCCGCGAGCCGCTGGTGCGGGCCAGCTCGCCGAGCAGGCGCGCGCGGATGGCCGACCCGTCCGGCTCGTGCACGAACGCGCCGAGGTCGCCCACCTCCTCGTCGTCGCTGTCGGCCGGTGCGGTGAGCTCCACGGCGCCGGTCGCCGAGAGCAGGAGCGCGGACCGGCGGACGCCCGGCCGAGCGAGCGGACCGAACCACAGGCCCGTCTCGACGAGCTCGCCGTCGACCGACACCCACTGCGCCTCCGCGTCCGCCGGGATTCGCTCGCGGTCGAAGCCAGGCCCGAGCTTCACGCCCACGGGCCGCGCCTCGGCCAGGCCGAAGGCGAAGTCGAGCGAGGGGGAGTAGTCGTCGGGATCGTCGAGGCGCCGGGTCTCCCGGTGGCCGGCGGTGCGGCGGGCCGGGTCCAGGTACACGGCGTCGAAGCCGTCCAGGTCGAACGACTCGGCGTCGCCGTGCACGGCCTGAGCGGAGGGGAACGGGGCGAGGTTGAAGCTGGCGAGGGTCGCGGTGATCTCGTCCGCGTCCACCGCGGTCACCTCGAGGTCGATGGCCGCCATCGCGAGGGCGTCGCCGCCGATGCCGCTGCCGAGGTCGGCGATGCGGGTGAGCCCGGCCGAGGAGAAGCGGCCGGCGTGCAGCGCCGCGACTCGGAGGCGGGTCGCCTGCTCGAGCCCGGCGTCCGTGAAGAGCATCGACCGGGCGAACTCGCCGAACTTCCCGGTCGCCTTCGCCCGCAGCCGAGCCTGGGTCAGCACGGCCGACACCAGGCCGGGGGAGTGGCCGGCGGAGCGGAGCGCGGCGACGGCGCGCACCAGGTCGTCCGCGCGGTAGCCGTCGAGCGAGTCGAGGAGCCGGAGGCCCTCGGGGGAGAGGAGCTCGACCAGCTCGGCGCGTTGCATCCGGCCATGCTAGGCCACGCCCTCCGCACGACGCGGCGCGCCTGCCTGGCACTCTGATTGCACGAGTGCCAGCGGAGCCTCTACAGTGGAGCTAGCACTCTCGGAGCGTGTCTGCCAACGGCGGCGCTCCGCCCCCGTCGTCGTCAAGAAAGAGGTCAACCGTGTCGGTGTCCATCAAGCCGCTCGAAGATCGCATCGTCATCAAGCAGGTCGAGGCCGAGCAGGTCACTGCTTCCGGTCTCGTCATCCCCGACACCGCCAAGGAGAAGCCCCAGGAGGGCGAAGTCGTCGCCGTCGGCCCCGGCCGCATCGACGACAACGGCAACCGCGTCCCGCTCGACGTGGCCGTCGGTGACAAGGTCATCTACTCCAAGTACGGCGGAACCGAGGTCAAGTTCGGTGGGGACGACCTGCTGGTCCTCTCCGCCCGCGACGTCCTCGCGGTCGTGGTCCGCTAGAGACGGATCCCCGAAGGGCCCGGCGACGCGAGTCGCCGGGCCCTTCGTCGTGCGCCCGGTCCTCTTCGCGACCGGTGGCCTGATCCTGACGTCCGGTGACCGTTCCGGGCGGTCCGCGGGCTCCGGGCCTGCGTAGCATCGGACGGGTGCCCGCCTCCCGCCTCCCCGCCGATCCCGCCTCGCCGACGACGGGCGATGCCGCGGCCGGCGAGGGCGTCGAGGCCCTGCCCGTGACGGGCGCCGGCGGCGCGCTGTCGTCGACCGGCCTCTGGTTCGGCTTCGCCGCCTACCTGCTCTGGGGCGCGATGCCGCTCTACTTCATCGCGATGGCCCCCGCCTCGCCGTTCGAGATCGTCGCGCTGCGGGTGCTCTTCTCGCTGGTCTTCTGCCTGCTCCTGCTCACGGTGACGCGCAGCTGGCGCGGCTTCGCGGCGCTCTTGCGCGAGCCGCGGCTGGTCGGCGTGATGGCGATCGCCGGCGTGCTGATCTACATCAACTGGCAGGTCTACGTCATCGCGACGACCACGGGCCACGTGATCGAGGCGGCCCTCGGCTACTTCATGAACCCGCTCGTCACGGTGCTGCTCGGCGTGATCGTGCTGCGCGAGCGGCTGCGGCGGGCGCAGTGGGTCGCGATGGCGATCAGCGCCGTCGCCGTCCTCGTGATCGCCGTCGGCTACGGCTCCTTCCCCTGGGTCTCGCTCGCGCTCGCCTTCTCCTTCGGCCTCTACGGCCTGGTGAAGAGCCGGGTCGGCGGTCGGATGGACGCGGTCAGCGGTCTCACTCTCGAGACGCTCTGGCTCACGCCGCTCGCGATCGTGCAGCTGCTGGTCGTCGGCTCGACCGTCGGGCTGACGCTGGCGACGGAGGGCACGGGGCACGCGCTCATCCTCGCCTCGGCCGGCATCGTCACCGCCGTGCCGCTGCTGCTCTTCGCGGGCGCCGCCCGGCGGCTGCCGCTCTCGATCGTCGGCTTCATCCAGTACCTGACGCCGGTGCTGCAGTTCGTCGTCGGCGCCTTCCTCCTGCACGAGGAGATGCCGCCGGAGCGCTGGATCGGCTTCGCGCTCGTCTGGGCGGCCCTGGCGATCTTCTCAGTCGACCTCGTCTCGGCCGAGCGCCGGAGGCGGCGCGTGACGGTCGGACCTGCGGATCGCGTCGCGGGAGAGCGCTCCGACGACGAAAAGTAACGATCAGGTCGCGAAACGCATCTGAAACACCCCCGTATTGTTCACGGCTTCTCCGAAGGTTAGGTTGGCCGAGCGGTTGCCTCCGGCACCGCTCCCACGACAGAACCTCTCAAGGAGAAACATGCGCGTTCACGCGAAGGCCGGGACGGCCCGTACGCGATCCCTCCGGGCGACCCTGAGCGGGGTCGCCTTCCTGGGCGCCAGCGCTCTCGTCCTCGCCGGTTGCGCCAGCGGCGGCGGCGGAGACGCGGGCACCGACGGCGGCGAGTCCGGCGACCTGTCCCTGAAGATCGGCACGATCCTCCCGCAGACCGGCACCCTGGCCGTCCTCGGCCCGCCCGAGATCGCGGGCGTCGACCTCGCGGTCAAGGACATCAACGACGCCGCTGCCGGCCTCACCATCGATGTCGAGCAGAAGGACTCCGGCGACACCACGACGGACATCGCGACGCAGTCCGCGACCTCGCTGATCGCCGACGGCGCGAGCGTCATCATCGGTGCGGCCTCCTCGGGCGTCTCGAAGACGTTCATCGACCAGGTGACCCAGGCGGGCGTCGTCCAGATCTCGCCGGCCAACACCTCGCCGGACTTCACCACCTACGACGACGACGGCTACTACTGGCGCACCGCCCCCTCGGACGTGCTCCAGGGCCGCATCCTCGGCAACAAGATCCTCGGCGACGGCAAGACCAACGTCTCGATCCTGTACCTGAACGACGCGTACGGCACCGGCCTCGAGTCGAACATCAAGGAGACCCTCGAGGCGGGCGGCGCGACCGTCGCGGCCGAGGAGATCTTCGAGCCGGCCTCGACCGACTTCAACTCGGCGCTGACCTCGCTGCTCGCCCCGAACCCGGACGCGCTCGTCGTCATCTCGTTCGACGAGATCACCACGATCGCCGAGCAGCTCGCGGCCAAGGGCTTCGACTTCGCGAACCTCTACGGCACGGACGGCAACTACGGCGTCATCACCGATGCGGACACCAACGTCGACATCGACGGCGCCCAGTTCACCAACCCCGGTGTGCAGGCGTCCGACGAGTTCCAGTCGAACCTCCAGGCTCTCGTCGAGGAGCAGGGGAACGACGCGCTGACGGTGTTCAGCTACGCCCCCGAGTCCTACGACGCCACCGTGCTCGCCGCTCTCGCCGCGCTCAAGGGCGGCGCGACCGACGGAGCGACGATCCGCGACAACCTGCAGGACGTCTCGACCGAGGGCACGAAGTGCACCACGTTCGCCGACTGCGCCACGATGCTCGCCGACGGTGAGGACATCGACTACGACGGCCTCTCCGGCCCGATCTCGTGGGACGAGAACGGCGACCCGACCGAGGCGTCGGTGTCGATCTACAAGTACGGCCCCGGCAACGTCACCTCGTTCGAGGAGACCGTCGACGGCTCGCTGAACTAGCACCCCGCCTGCGGCTCCGGCCGCGACGCGCGAAGGGGCCCGGTCATCCGACCGGGCCCCTTCGTCGTGCCCGGGAGGCCGTCGATCGGCACGGACGCGGCGCTCAGCGCTGCAGGACCGGCGGGCGGGTCTCGATACGCCGCTGCGCGGCTGCTCGACCAGCATGAAGCGCCGATCCAGATCGGCAGGCCATCTCCATGCTGATCGAGTAGCCCTCGGAGAGGGCGTATCGAGATCCACCACCGAACGAACGTGGGTCCCCGCTCCTTCCCTCCCGGTGCCGTACGACGCAGCGAGCGCGCGCCCCCGGGGGGACGCGCGCTCGACGACGTGGCGGTGCGGCCTCAGGAGGCGCGGAGGAGCTCCGCCTCCTGGGCCAGGCGGTAGGTCACGAACGAGCGGCTGTAGTTGCGGCGCTTGCCGCCGGTGGTCTCGGCGATGACGACCTGCGCGTAGACGCCGACGACGGACCAGCGCTCGTAGTCGCCGATCGCACCGGTGCCGAAGGTCGCGCCGAGGGCGACGGGTGCGGGGGTGTAGCTCTTCATGGGTCGGCTCCTTCGAAGACGGGGACCGCGGCGCCGGGAGGGGACGCGGAAGGGGAAGGAATCGGTGCCGAGGGGGGCGGGAATCCGGCCCTGATCAGGGGGAGAGGAGTCCGGTCGAGGTGTCGGCGCCGATGTTTCTTGTCCCCAAAATTACGGCACGGCGGCCGCTGTCCTGACCCTCGGGCGGGGGGTCCCAGCGCAGAGAGAGACTCGATGTCCGTGAGGCGCCGGTGGTCACTGCCAGCGGCAGGAGTCCTCGGCGATGAAGCGGTAGAGCGCCCCGCGCACGGCGTCGGAGACGCCGACCGCGACGACTCCCGACGTGCCGTCGTCGAGCGTGACGGCGACCGGGAGGAACGTGCCGCGCTTGTCCTCCGAGACGGTGTGCGTGTTGCAGTTGCTCGGCAGGATCGCGAGGTCGACGCGGGCGGCGTCCGCGTCGGCGTCCACGCGCACGCCGACGGGCCAGGTGTCCGCTCCCGAGGCGGGCCGGAGCAGGATCGTCCGGCCGATCGCCGCGATCGAGACGCCTCCTTCCGCCCCCGTGGGGGTCATGACGACCTCCAGGTGCGCGACGGGCTCTCCGCCCTCCTGCGCCACCGTGACGGCGTCCCCGGGCACGATCGACACCACCGCCGCCACGCGCTGCGCGAGGCAGTCCTCGGCGTGGATGCGCGGCAGGCTGCCGAGCGGATCGTCCGGCGCGACCACGGCCGTCCCCGACACCCCGCCCTGCGTGAAGGCGAGCCGCACACGGGCGTCGGCGCCGGGGTCCGCGCAGTCCGGGGGAGCGAGCTGCAGCCGGAGCGCGGTCGTCGTCCCCGGGCGCACCGTGGTCGGGCCGTCGGTGGCGGCCGGGTCGGTGAAGGCGGGGGAGTCGAGCCGCGCCTCCCAGACGTCCAGGGGCTCGTCGGCGGTGTTCGTCACCAGGACCTCGAGCCGGCGGGGACCGTAGTCGTCGCGGTTCTGCTGCACGCCGACGGAGACGCCCGCCGGCAGCTCCGAGACCGGCCCGGGTGCGCAGCCGGAGAGGAGCCCCGCCGCGAGCGCGACGACGATCAGAGCGGCGCGGCGGCGCATCCGGTCCTCCTCCTCGACGACGACGGGCCCGCCCCCGCCTCTCGGCGGGTGACGGGCCCGGGGGTGCGGCGGCCTCAGCCGCCGACGGTGGGCGTGCTCGTGGTGACCTCGTTGGTCGTCGCGAGCGTGCCGAGGTAGAGCTCGATCACCTTCGGATCGTTCATCAGCTCGCGGCCGGGGCCCTCGTAGGCGTCGCGGCCCTGATCGAGCACGTAGCCGCGGTCGCAGATCTGCAGCGCGCGGCGGGCGTTCTGCTCGACGATCATGATCGAGACGCCGGCGCGGTTGATCCGCTGGACGTTGACGAAGGTCTCGTCCTGGCGCATCGGCGAGAGACCGGCGCTCGGCTCGTCGAGCAGCAGCATCGACGGGTCCATCATCAGCGCCCGCGACATCGCGACCATCTGGCGCTCGCCGCCCGAGAGCGAGCCGGAGCGCTGCTTGAGGCGCTTGGTCAGCTCGGGGAAGAGCTCCGTCACGAACTCGAGGCGGTCCTTGAACATCTTCGGCTTCTGGTACATGCCCATCTCGAGGTTCTCCTCGATGGTGAGCGACGGGAAGACGTTGTTGTTCTGCGGCACGAAGCCGACGCCCTTGGAGACCAGCTTGTCGGCCTTGAAGCCGGTGATGTCCTCGCCGTTGAGCAGGACCGTGCCCTGGCGGATGTTCACCAGCCCGAACATCGCCTTGAGCAGCGTCGACTTGCCGGCGCCGTTCGGGCCGATGATGCCGACGAGCTCGCCCTTCTTCACGTAGACGTTCGACCCGTTCAGGATGTTGACTCCCGGCACGTACCCCGCGTGGAGGTCGTGCGTCTCGAGCGTGTTCTGGGTCACTTCTCGTCCTTTCCGAAGTCGACGGCGGGCGCGTCGGTGGTCGGCGCGATGCTCGTCGGTGCGCCGTCCGCGGGGGCGGCCGTCGCGGGGGCGGCGTCCACGGCGTGCGCGACGGCGGGGGAGGGCGCGGCGGTGGCCGCGGCGGGCGCGTCGTCGTGGTGCGGGTGCACGTCGACGCCGGCCGCCTCGGCCCGCTTCTCGACGTCCTCGCGGACGAGGTCCGAGTCCATCTCCTCCGCCACCTCGAGCTGGCCCTCGATGGTGCCGAGGTCGGTGTCGTGGTGCGCGCCGAGATAGGCGTCGATGACCGCGGGGTCGTTCATCACCGTCGAGGGCGGACCCTCGGCGACGACCTTGCCCTCGGCCATCACGATCACCCAGTCGGCGATCGTGTTGACCATGTGCATGTCGTGCTCGACGAAGAGCACGGTCATGCCCTCGTCCTTGAGGTTCACGATGTGGCCCAGCAGCGACTGCGTCAGCGCCGGGTTCACGCCAGCCATCGGCTCGTCGAGCATGACCAGCTCGGGCTCCGACATCAGGGCGCGCGCCATCTCCAGCAGCTTCTTCTGGCCGCCCGAGAGGCTCGACGCGTAGTCGTCCTTCTTGGTGTCGAGCTTGAACTTCTCCAGCAGCCGGATCGCGCGGTTCTCGATCGACTCCTCCTCCTTCGACCACAGCGGCCGGATGAGCGAGGTGAGGATGTTCTCGCCCTTCTGCCCCTTGGCGCCGAGGAGCATGTTCTCGAGCACCGTCATGCCGCCGAGGGCCTTGGTGAGCTGGAAGGTGCGGACCATGCCCATCCGGGACACCTTGTAGGCGGGGACGTTCGCGAGGTTCTTGCCCTTGAAGTTCCAGCGACCGGTGTTGGGCTTGTCGAAGCCCGTCAGCAGGTTGAAGAACGTGGTCTTGCCGGCGCCGTTCGGGCCGATCAGCGCGGTGATCGAGCCGCGCGGGATCTCGACGTGGGCGACGTCGACCGCGGTCAGGCCGCCGAAGCGGCGGCTGACGCCGTCGGCGACGAGGATGGGGTCCTTCTTGACGACCCCGGGGACGATTTCCTGCTCGGTGATGTCCGAGACCGGCGTTTTAGGCAAAGTGCAGATCCTTCTTCTTGCCGAAGATGCCCTGGGGTCTGAAGATCACCAGGAGCATGAGGGCCACACCCACCACGATGAACCGGATCGGTCCGGTCTGCACGGTGGTGAGCTTGATGAGGTCGTTGTTGAGGACCCCGGTGTCGATCCCGAGCGTGAGCAGTCCGTCGGTCAGACCGAGGACGACCCAGAAGATGATCGAGCCGACGACCGGCCCGAAGACCGTCGCGGCACCGCCCAGCAGCATGATCGTGTAGAGGAAGAACGTCAGCTGGGTGCCGTAGTTGTCGGGCTGCAGCGAGCGCGGCAGGATGAACAGCGCTCCGGCCAGGCCGCCCAGCACGCCGCCGAGGATCAGCGCCTGGATCTTGTAGGAGAAGACGTTCTTGCCGAGCGAGCGCACGGCGTCCTCGTCCTCGCGGATGCCCTTGATGACGCGGCCCCAGGGGCTGCGCATCAGCAGGAAGACCAGCAGGCAGGCCAGGAGCACGAGGCCCCAGCCGACGATGCGGACCCACCACTGGTCCTGGTTGTAGGTGAGGATCCCGATCCCGAAGCGCCCCTCCGGCAGCGGGTTGAGGTCGTTGAACGCCTTCGCCGCGCCGTTGATGCCCTCCGAGCCGCCGGTCACCGCCGAGAACTCGGGTGTCTTGACCGAGAGCCGGACGATCTCGGCCGCCGCGATCGTGACGATCGAGAGGTAGTCCGCCCGCAGTCTCAGCGTCGGGATGCCGAGGATGAGGGCGAAGAGGGTCGCCGCGACGATCGTCGCGAGCAGGGAGCCCCAGACGGGCCATTCGAACTTGACCGAGGTGATGGCGAAGGCGTAGCCGCCCACCGCCATGAAGCCGGCCTGGCCGAAGTTGAGGAGGCCGGTGAATCCGAAGTGGATGACCAGGCCGATGGTCGCGAGCGCGTAGGCGGCGACGGTGGGATCGACGATCTGCCCGATCGCCAGCCAGATGAAGTTGAGGTTCATGGTGTCAGCCGATCCGTTCCTTGCGACCGAGGATGCCCTGCGGTCTGACCAGCAGGATGATGATCATGAGGACGAGCGGAGCCACGTACTTGAGGTTCTCCGGGATCCAGATCGTCGAGATGTTCATCATCAGGCCGATGATGAGCGAGCCGACCAGCGCTCCGTAGGCGGAGCCGAGTCCGCCGAGCGTGATCGCCGCGAAGATCAGCAGCAGGATCGACGCTCCGGTGTCCCAGCGCAGCGACTGGTAGTAGCCGATGTAGACGCCGGCCAGCGCGGCGAGGGCTCCGGAGAGCACCCAGACCACGCGGATGACGCGCTCGACGTTGATGCCGGAGGCGGAGGCGAGGGCCCGGTTGTCGGACACCGCGCGCATCGCCTTGCCGATCTTGGTCTTCGTGAGCAGCAGGGCGACACCGACGATGCAGACGATGCCGACGGCCGCGCCGACGAGGTCGGTGAACTTCAGGCTGATGCCGAGCGCCGGGACCGTGAAGAACGGCGCCGTGCTGTTCGGCAGCGAGAGGCGGTCCGCGCCGAAGAAGAAGACGAAGGTGTAGCGCAGCGCGAGCGACAGGCCGATCGTCACGATCATCAGCGGGATGAGCTGGATGTTCCTCTTGCGCAGCGGCTTCCAGAGCAGTCCGTCCTGCGCGAAGCCGAACACCCCGCCGAGGATCACCGCGATCGGGATCGCCAGCAGCGCCGGCAGCCCGAAGACGCCGGAGAAGAGGTACGCCATCAGCGCGCCGAAGGTGACCAGCTCGCCGTGGGCGAAGTTGTTCAGCCCGGTGACGCCGTAGATCAGCGAGGCGCCGATCGCCGCGAGGGCGATCAGGAGTCCGAAGATCAGTCCGGTGACCACCTTGGGCCAGAAGATGATCCAGAAGGTGTTCGCCGTGACCGGCTGGTTCGCCGCGGTCGAGGTCCCGTCGGGGTTCGTCGCGTCGTTGCCCGTGGTGCCCTCGGTGGCGGGGTTCGTGGGGGCGGCGGAGTCGGTCGGGACCGGAGCGCTCGCGCCCGTGCCGATCGGGTTGGCCGTCGAGACGATGAAGTTCACGATCTGGTTCTGCGAGGAGACGATCGTCACCTGCTTCGGGTTCTGCCCCGCCGCCGGGTAGCCCTTGTCGGCGGGGAGCGTCTCCTCGTCGACCGTCACGCTGAAGGTGCCGGCCTCCTCGAGCGGGAAGACGGCGCGGCCGTCGTCGCCCGTGGTGAGGGTCGCGGTGGCGTCGCCGCCGAGCTCGACGGTCACCCCCACCAGGTTCTCGTTCGTGCCCTGCACGCGGACCCAGGCGATGATCGACTGGTCGGCCGTGGTCTCGGCGGTCGCGGCGGGTGCTGCGGCGGCGACGCCGGTCAGGGTCGCGGCGAGCAGGCCGAGTGCGACCAGGCCGTCGCGGAGCGTGCGGAGTGTGGGGAGCCGCCTAGGCACGGGGAGCCTCCCGGTCCGTCGGATGCAGGGTCGTCGCGCGCTTGTGGCGCGTCGAACGGCTGGCTGTGAGCAAGACGTCTACCTCTCGTCAGGGTGCACAGACGGATGGGGTCCTCGGGCGCGCCCGGATCGCCGTCGTCAAACAACGTTGGTTGACCATACGTTCCGCATGTGTCGGCGGTGTTTCCCCACCTGCACTACTGCGTGACGACATTATGCGGGGCGGAGAGCGCTCCCGTGTCCCCCGCACGGGTCGCGAGCGCGCCCGGAGCACATCCGAGGGACGTCCGGGCAGGAATACCGGGCGCGTCGCCGCGCTTAAGATTGAGCATCCGGGACACCCGTGACCGGATGCGCGACCTCCACCACCGGGCCACCCGCACGACCTGCTAAGGGGCATTGATGGACCAGCCGGATCCCTTCGGATTCCTCGGACTCACCTACGACGACGTCATGCTCCTCCCCGGGCACACCGACGTCATCCCGAGCGAGGCCGACACGGCCTCCCGGCTCACCAAGCGCATCACGGTCGCGACCCCGCTGCTCTCCGCGGCGATGGACACCGTCACCGAGTCGCGGATGGCGATCGCCATGGCCCGTCAGGGCGGGCTCGGCATCCTGCACCGCAACCTCTCGATCGCGGATCAGGCCGACCAGGTCGACCGCGTCAAGCGCAGCGAGTCGGGCATGGTGTCGAACCCCGTCACCACCACTCCCGAGGCGACGGTCGCGCAGGTCGACGACCTCTGCGGCCAGTACCGGATCAGCGGCCTCCCCGTCGTCGACGCGAGCGGCGTCCTCGTCGGCATCATCACCAACCGCGACATGCGCTTCGTCTCGCCGTTCGAGAAGGCGTCCACCCTCGTCCGCGACGTGATGACGAGCGCCGGCCTGATCACCGGTCGCGTCGGCATCCCCGACAGCGAGGTGATCGCGCTCTTCGCGCAGCACAAGATCGAGAAGCTGCCCCTCGTCGACGCGCAGGGCAAGCTCGCCGGGCTCATCACGGTGAAGGACTTCGACAAGTCCGAGCAGTACCCGAACGCGACCAAGGACGAGGAGGGTCGCCTGCGCGTCGGCGCCGCCATCGGCTTCTTCGGCGACGCCTGGCAGCGCGCCACCGCGCTCCTCGACGCCGGGGTCGACGTCCTCGTCGTCGACACCGCCAACGGCGACTCCGCCGGCGTCCTCGAGATCATCCGCCGACTGAAGTCGGACCCCGCCTTCGCCGGCGTCGACGTCATCGGCGGCAACGTCGCCACTCGCTCCGGCGCCCAGGCGCTCGTCGACGCGGGCGCCGACGCCATCAAGGTCGGAGTCGGCCCCGGCTCGATCTGCACCACCCGCGTCGTCGCCGGCGTCGGCGTGCCGCAGGTGACCGCCGTCTACGAGGCGTCGCTCGCCGCCCGCGAGTCGGGCGTCCCGGTGATCGCCGACGGCGGGCTGCAGTACTCCGGCGACATCGCGAAGGCGCTCGTCGCCGGCGCCGACACCGTCATGCTCGGCTCGCTCCTCGCGGGCTGCGAGGAGAGCCCCGGTGACCTCGTCTTCCAGAACGGCAAGCAGTTCAAGACCTACCGCGGGATGGGCTCGCTCGGCGCGCTGCAGACCCGCGGCGAGCGGACCTCCTACTCGAAGGACCGCTACTTCCAGTCCGACGTCCCCACCGACGACAAGCTGATCGCCGAGGGGATCGAGGGCCAGGTGCCGTACCGCGGGCCGCTCGCGAACGTGGCGTACCAGCTGGCGGGCGGGCTGCGGCAGTCGATGTTCTACGTGGGGGCGCGGACGATCTCGGAGCTCAAGGAGCGGGGGAAGTTCGTGCGGATCACGGCGGCGGGGCTGAAGGAGTCGCATCCGCATGATGTGCAGATGGTGGTGGAGGCGCCGAACTACCGGCGCTGAGGCTGCTGCTGCTGCTGCTGGTGGCTGGGGTCTGAGGGGGGTCGGCGTCGGGTCGTGAGGGCGGCCCCTCTGCCCGATGGGCCTTCGGCCCATACGCCCACCACGCCGGAGGGGCCGCCCTCACGACCCGACGCCTCCCACTCGGGGCATGCGGACCTGGGGGAGACCGAGAGACGCAGCGCGAGCGGCGCTGACGCGCCGCCGCGACTGCGCCGGCTGTCGGCAGCGCGAGCGGGCTGTGCCCGCCGCGACTGCCCCGTCAGACACGCTCGGCAGAGAGGTGGGAGCGCTATCCGGCGATCCGCGTGCCAGCGGATCGCCGTGCGCGGACGGAGGACGCTCTGCGGGACGCGACCACCTGCCTGAGCCGACCGCGGCCGTGCAACGAGCGCAGCGAGGCGCACGGCGCAGGAAGCACCGCCCGGCGATCCGCGTGCCAGCGGATCGGCGTGCGCGGACGGACGACGCTCTGCGGGACGCGGCCACCTGCCTGAGCCGACCGCGGCCGTGCAACGAGCGCAGCGAGGCGCACGGCTAAAATGCACATATGGAGATCGAGATCGGGCGCGCCAAGCGCGCTCGCCGCGCTTACGCCTTCGACGACATCGCGGTGGTCCCGAGCCGCCGGACCCGCGACCCGGAGGTGGTCTCGGTGAAGTGGGCGATCGACGCGTACCAGTTCAGCACTCCGATCCTCGCGGCCCCGATGGACTCGGTGGTGTCGCCGGCGACGGCGATCACGCTGGGCCGGCTGGGGGCGCTGGGCGTCCTCGACCTCGAGGGGCTGTGGACGCGCTACGAGGACCCGGAGCCGCTGCTGGCGGAGATCCGGGAGCTGCCGGCGGAGCGCGCGACGCAGCGCATGCAGGAGATCTACTCGGAGCCGGTGAAGCCGGAGCTGGTGACGGCGCGGCTCGCGGAGATCCGCGCGGCCGGCGTGACCGTCGCGGGCGCGCTGTCGCCGCAGCGCACCGCCGAGCTGTACCAGACGGTCGTCGACGCGGGGGTCGACGTGTTCGTCATCCGCGGCACGACCGTGTCGGCCGAGCACGTCTCGCGGGACACGGAGCCGCTCAACCTCAAGAAGTTCATCTACGAGCTCGACGTGCCGGTCATCGTCGGCGGGGCCTCGACGTACACGGCGGCCCTGCACCTGATGCGCACGGGCGCCGCGGGCGTCCTCGTCGGCTTCGGCGGCGGCGCCGCCTCGACCACCCGCGCGACGCTCGGCATCCAGGCGCCGATGGCCACCGCGGTCGCCGACGTCGCCGGCGCTCGCCGCGACTACCTCGACGAGTCCGGCGGACGCTACGTGCACGTCATCGCGGACGGCGGCCTCGGCACCTCCGGCGACATCGTCAAGGCCGTCGCGGTCGGCGCCGACGCCGTGATGCTCGGCTCCGCGCTCGCCCGCGCGACCGACGCGCCCGGCGGCGGCTGGCACTGGGGTGCCGAGGCGCACCACCAGCAGCTCCCGCGCGGTCGCCGCGTCCAGGTCGGCACCGTCGGCACGCTCGAGCAGGTCCTCTACGGCCCCGCGACCGACGCGAACGGCACCGCCAACCTGATCGGCGCCCTGCGCCGCTCGATGGCGACCACCGGCTACTCCGACCTCAAGGAGTTCCAGCGCGTCGAGGTCGTCGTCGCCCCCTACCAGCCCAGCTAGCAGGCACTCCGGTCGAGGACGTCTCGGTGGGGCGCACTCCGGCGCGCGCGAGGGCGGCGAGCATCGGGCGCGCGGCGTAGGCGTCCTGCCAGCGCCAGCGGACGACACCGCTGACGAGAGCGCGGAGGCGGTCCTCCCGTCGCTTCTCGTCCAGCAGTGCCTGCTCGGGGCTGCGCCCGCGGAGGAACCGCGGATCCGTGTACTTGTGCGCCCCATCGGCCTCGCCGATGACGTCGGCGTCCTCGAAGAAGAAGTCGACCGGGCCGATCAGGCCCTCGTCGTCGTGGAACGGCCGCTGGAGCACAGGACGGGGGAGCCCCGCCTGGTGCATCGCGACCCGGCTGATCGACTCCAAGGGCGAGTCGGCGCGCTCGTCGGCGAAGTCGATCGCCCGCGCCGCCGCCGCACGGCCGCGGGCCCCGCCGGGAAGGACGGCGAGGCGCTCCCTCAGCTCCTCCAGCTCGAGAAGGTGCTCGCCGTGGCTGCCGCGCATCCGCAGGGCGTGGTCCGCCGCGGTGACGGCGCGCCGGAAGGACGAGAAGCGGCAGAGGTCGAGCACGGTCTGCGCGAGATCGGAGATCGTCAGCCCGTCGACGACCACCACCGAATCGGATGACACGCCGCGGTGCTCCGCGACGCGGTTGCGCGATCGGCTGCCGACCGCCGGCGACGCCGCGACGTGCACGGTCTCGTCGAGCGGCTCGACCAGGGGGAGGTCCCAGACAGCGGCGGCGGATTCACGGAGGAAGACGGGCCGGCCCCACGTCGCGGCGACCGCGTCGATGCGGGCGCGGTGGCGCGCGTCGACTGAGGCGCTCGCCCACTCCGCCGCGCGCACGTGGACCCCGCGTCGGAGGCGGACGAACTCCGCCGACCTCCCGCAGGCCCCTCCCCGGAACAGCTCCACCCGTGTCATTCCGGAACCCTCCCACTCCGGGCGCCCTCATCGGCCGACCTCTTCCCACCTCTGTGGACGGCGCGCGACGCCCTGTGGAGAGCGAGGCGTCCCACTGTGGTCGAGACGTCCTGCTGCGGGTGGACGTCTCGACCGTTCGGGGACGCCTCGGCCGCGGCGACCGGTGGCCGGTGGTCGGGTCCTCCGTGGGCGAACGCGGGTCGGGGGTGGGCGGTGGCCGCCTAAACTGGGAGGAATCCCGAGGTCGGAGCGCTGTCAGGCGCGGATGGAGCACGCATGGTCGAGGTCCGCAGGGTCAAGCTGCCCGGTGTCGGTGTCCTGCACACCTTCCTCACCGCCGACGGCGGCAAGGTCGGCGTCATCGCGCACCGCTCGGGTCACAGCGACCTGATCACCTTCGCCGAGGGCGACCAGGACGGCGCGAAGGTCTCGCTCCGCCTCAGCGACGACGAGGCGCACACCCTCGCCGAGCTGCTCGGCGGCACCCAGATCACCGAGTCGCTCACCGCCCTCGATCAGATCCCCGGGCTCTCCATCGACTGGTTCACCGTCGACTACGACGACCACATCGCGGGCCAGCAGCTCGGCAAGCCCGCCGACCGCGGCATCGTCGGCCTCACCGTCGTCGCCGTCGTGCGCGGTGACGCCGCGAACCCGGCTCCCGCCCCCGACTTCCGGGTGTTCCCGGGCGACACGCTCGTCGTCGCAGGCAGCCCCGAGAAGGTCGCCAAGGCCTTCGCCTTCTTCCGCTCCGGCGTCTTCGCCAAGGCTCCCGAGACGCCGCCCGGAGCCTGAGGATGCACCACGGCGAAGACCTCATCGTCCTCGGTGTCCTGTTCGTCGTCGCCTACGTCCTCGGGCGGCTGGGGCGCACGATCGGCCTTCCGGCCATCCCGATCTACATGGTCGTCGGCCTGCTCGCCAGCCCGAACTTCCACCTCTTCCCGCTCGACTTCGAGTCGTCCTACATCGAGCTGACGGCGGTCTTCGGGCTGATCCTGCTGCTGTTCAACCTCGGCCTGGAGTTCGATCAGGACGAGTTCTACGGCAACGCGGCGCGGCTCATCCTCTCCGGCGGCTCCTACATCGCCGTCAACATGGCCGCCGGGCTCGCCTTCGGCTTCGTGCTCGGCTGGGGCAGCCGCGAGGCGCTGATCATCGCGGGCATCACGGCGACGAGCTCGAGCGCCATCGTGACGAAGCTGCTGATCGAGCTCAAGCGCCTCGCCAACCCGGAGACGCCGATGATCCTCGGCGTGACCGTCGTGGAGGACATCTTCATCGCGGTCTACCTGGCGATCGTGTCGGTCGTGCTCTCGGGCGAGACGGAGCCGTGGCCGGTCGTGCTGAAGCTGGTCATCGCGTTCGCGTTCCTCGTGGTGATGTTCGCGATCGCGCGCTGGGGCGGCCGGGTGGTCTCCCGGTTCTTCCGCACCCGCGACGACGAGCTGTTCACGATCCTCTTCTTCGGTCTCGCGATCCTCTTCGGCGGGATCGGCGAGGTGCTCGGCGTGACCGACGCGATCGGCGCGTTCCTGATCGGCCTGGTGATCGGCGCCACCCGGTTCCGCGCGCGGGTCGAGCGGATCGCGATCCCGCTGCGCGACGTCTTCGGCGCCTTCTTCTTCGTGAACTTCGGCCTCGGCCTCGATCCGGGAGCCTTCCCCGACGTCGTGCTGCCGGTGATCGCCGCCGCGGTGATGACGATCGTGCTCAACCTTGGCGCCGGCCAGTTCGTCGCCTGGCTGAACAAGCTGGGTCCGCGCGCCGGGCTGAACGCGGCGTTCATCCTGCACAACCGCGGCGAGTTCGCGCTGATCCTCGCGACGCTCTCGCTCTCGGCGGGGCTCGACGAGCGGATCCAGCCGTTCGCCGGTCTCTACGTGCTGATCATGGCGATCGTCGGCCCGATCCTCGCGTCGCGCTCGGAGAGCATCGGGCAGTTCCTCTCGCGGCGGCGGCACCGGCCGAAGCCGGCCACCCGCAGCGCGATGGCGGAGGAGGACTTCGCTCTGGTCGAGGCGGCGATGGCGGACGGGACGGCGGACGAGCGTCCGGCGGCCGACCCCGCCGAGGCGCCGGTCGCCGAGCCGGCTCCCCGCCCACGCCGACCCGTCGAGCCCGACGAGCTGGACGACGAGTTCCCGGACCCGATGCGGCAGGCCCTCATCGATCAGGCGATGCAGCAGTCCGACGGCATCGACTCCGACCGGCCGCGGCGCCCGCGCGAGCCCGACTACTGATCCACCCGGCGCGGTTGCTCGGCGGACGCCCTCTGCTGATCGAATAGCCCGCGGAGCGGGCGTATCGAGATCCGCGTGAATCAGAAGGACGAGTCTGCGGGCCCGCCGTGCTGATGACGTCGGGTCTCGATACGCCCCTGCGGGCCTACTCGACCAGCATGGGAGACGCCCCTGCGGGGCTACTCGACCAGCATGGGAGACGCTCCTGCGGGGCTGCTCGACCAGCACGAGGGGTCACGATCCGAGGGTCCTCCCACCCTGGTTCGTTAGGCTTCACCGGTCCGCCGCCGCCGAGCGGATCCGCCCCGAACGAGGAACGCATGACGCAGAGCGCCCCGCCGCAGAGCACGGTCTGGCAGGTCGCCCGGCGACCGCGCTGGCTCGCGGCCCTGGCCCTGGCCCTCGTCATCGCGGGGCTCTTCGCGGCCCTCGGCCAGTGGCAGGTGGGACGCGCGGTCGAGGCCGCCGCGCCCGACTCCGGCGTCTCCGAGACGGTGCTGCCGCTCGACGAGGTCGCCGCCCCGTCGCGCCCGATCACCGCGACCGCCGACGGCCAGCGCGTGGCGGGCAGCTCCGAGTTCGTCCCGGGTGGCGCCGAGATCCTCGGCGGGCGCCTGAACGGCGAGCAGCCGGGCTGGTGGGTCATCGCGCGCACCCGCACCGCTGACGCCGACCTCGTCGTCGCCTACGGCTGGACCGCGGACCAGGAGCAGGCGCAGAGCGTCGCCGAGCGTCTGAACGACGGCGCGGAGGCGGCGCCGACCGGCTTCACCGGCCGCCTCGTCGCGAACGAGGCCGCCGAGGTGCCCGCCGAGGGCACCGATCCGATGACCCTCACCGCGCTCTCGATCCCGGCGCTGATCAACCGCTGGCCGGACCCGCCGCTGGACGTCTACCAGGGCTACGTCGTCGTCGACCAGCCGGTCTCCGGGCTCGAGGCCATCGACTCGCCGGCCCGGGTCACCGACGTCTCGCTGAACTGGCTCAACGTCTTCTACGCGATCGAGTGGGTCGTCTTCGCCGGCTTCGCGCTCTACCTGTGGTTCCGCCTCGTCCGCGACGCCTGGGAGCGCGAGACCGAGGAGGCCCTCGAGGCCGCGGAGCTCGCGCAGAGCCCGGTCACCGCCTCCGCCCCGTAAACTGGACCTCATGCCCCTCGAGCCCAAGCCCGCGCAGTTCCCTGCGATCCGGAGCGCGCTGCGCTTCTACCGGGTGACCTCGATCATCACCGGCGTGATGCTCCTGCTGCTCTGCGCGGAGATGCTGCTGAAGTACGTCTTCCACCTCGAGCTGTTCGTCTTCGGTCAGCAGGGGATCGCGCACTTCGCCCCGATGTACGAGGTGCCGGGCGGCGAGTGGAAGTCGAGCGGGACGGGCGCGAACCTGTCCACCGGCATCCTGATCGCGCACGGCTGGTTCTACGTCGTCTACCTCTTCGCCGACTTCCGCCTCTGGAGCCTCATGCGCTGGCCGTTCTCGCGGTTCGTCCTCATCGCGCTCGGCGGAGTCGTGCCCACCCTGTCCTTCTTCGTCGAGACCCGCATCGCCCGCGAGGTGGAGCAGTACCTCGAGCGGCGCACCGCCGCCCTCGAGCCGACGACCCCGACCGACTCCGTGGAGGCCCCCCATCAGTGAGCAGTCCGGCGCCAGCGCGCCGCAGTCCGCCCCGCAGCCGCACCTCGCCGCCCAGCCCGTGCTCGTCGTCGACTTCGGCGCCCAGTACGCGCAGCTGATCGCGCGGCGCGTCCGCGAGGCGAACGTGTACTCCGAGATCGTCCCGTCCGGCACGACGGCAGCGGAGATCGCCGCCAAGTCGCCGGTCGGGATCATCCTGTCCGGCGGTCCCTCGAGCGTGTACGAGGAGGGGGCGCCGCAGCTCGACCCCGCGATCTTCGACCTCGGCATCCCCGTGCTGGGCATCTGCTACGGCTTCCAGGTGATGGCCAAGACGCTCGGCGGCGAGGTCGCGAACACCGGGCTCCGTGAGTACGGCGCGACCGACG
Organism: Rathayibacter festucae DSM 15932; assembly: GCF_004011135.1. Taxonomy (NCBI): domain Bacteria; kingdom Bacillati; phylum Actinomycetota; class Actinomycetes; order Micrococcales; family Microbacteriaceae; genus Rathayibacter; species Rathayibacter festucae. The sequence goes on from NZ_CP028137.1 coordinate 222,400, forward strand.
CGTCCGTCACGGCCGACGGCGGTGTGCTCCTCGGCGACCAGCCCGTCGACCAGACGGTCTGGATGAGCCACGGCGACCAGGTCTCGAAGGCACCCGCCGGCTTCGACGTGCTCGCCTCGACCGGCTCGACCGCCGTCGCCGCGTTCGGCAGCGACGAGCGCCGCCTCTACGGCGTGCAGTGGCACCCCGAGGTCAAGCACTCCGCGCACGGCCAGGCCGTCATCGAGAACTTCCTGCACCGCGCCGCCGGCATCCCCGCCGACTGGAACTCCTCCAACGTCATCGACGACCAGGTCGCGCTGATCCGCGAGCAGGTCGGCACCGGCCGCGTCATCTGCGGTCTGTCCGGCGGCGTCGACTCCGCCGTCGCCGCCGCGATCGTGCACCGCGCGGTCGGCGACCAGCTGGTCTGCGTCTTCGTGGACCACGGCCTGCTCCGCAAGGACGAGCGCCGCCAGGTCGAGGAGGACTACGTCGCCGCCACGGGTGTGCGCCTGGTCACCGTCGACGCGCGCGAGCAGTTCCTCGACGCGCTCGCCGGCGTCAGCGATCCCGAGCAGAAGCGCAAGATCATCGGCCGCGAGTTCATCCGCACCTTCGAGGGCGCCGCCGAGGCGCTCGTGCTCGAGGCGCAGGGCGAGGGCACGTCGATCGACTTCCTCGTGCAGGGCACGCTCTACCCCGACGTCGTCGAGTCGGGCGGCGGCACCGGCGCCGCGAACATCAAGTCGCACCACAACGTCGGCGGCCTCCCCGAGGACCTGCAGTTCGCGCTCGTCGAGCCGCTGCGCACCCTCTTCAAGGACGAGGTCCGCGCCATCGGCCGCGAGCTCGGGCTGCCCGAGGCGATCGTCGGCCGCCAGCCGTTCCCCGGCCCCGGCCTCGGCATCCGCATCGTCGGCGAGGTCACCCAGGAGCGGCTCGACCTGCTCCAGGAGGCCGACGCCATCGTCCGCGCCGAGCTCACCGCCGCCGGGCTCGACGGCGAGATCTGGCAGTGCCCGGTCGTGCTCCTCGCCGACGTCCGCTCCGTCGGCGTCCAGGGCGACGGCCGCACCTACGGCCACCCGATCGTGCTGCGCCCCGTCTCCTCCGAGGACGCGATGACGGCCGACTGGACGCGACTGCCCTACGACCTGCTCGCCCGCATCTCCAACCGCATCACCAACGAGGTGAGCGGCGTGAATCGCGTGGTGCTCGATGTGACCTCGAAGCCGCCGGGCACCATCGAGTGGGAGTAGCCGCGACCGCGGTCTGAGAACGGGCCTCCTGCGGGGGGCCCGTTCCTCGTTTCCGGGCGGGTGGTCCGATGAGCAGGTGATTCCGGCGCAAGGGCGCGCTCACCCGCGTCGGACGTGAACGGGCGGCCGGATCGCCTGCGAATCGGACGGGGGCAGGCGGGACGGGCGGGTCAGACGGGGGTGTCGAGGACGCCGACGAAGCGGGTGCCGATGCCGTCGTACTCGTCGCGGCGGTGGCCCTCGGGGTGGTGCGGCCACGCGTCGGGGGAGTGGTCCTCGCAGACGAGGAAGCTGAAGTCGGGCCACCACTTCTTCGGGCGGGCCGACTCGGAGCGACCGCAGATCGCGCAGTCCAGGGTCACCCAGACCGGGCGCTTCCCGGTGCGGTTCTCGCGGGACTGAGCGAGCCAGGCCGGCGGGTCCTGCTCCAGGGCGACGAGCTCCTCCTCGGAGAGGCGGGTGGGCAGCCCGTGCCGCGTCGCCATCTCGACCGGGATGTCGAGGCGCTGAGCGGCTTCGCGTCGCGTGATCATCGGATCACCCTAGCCGAGCGCCGGCCGGGCGGCCCGGGTGCGCGGCCGGAGCGACGCCCGCGCGACCAGCCACTCCAGCGGCCCCTGGCCGACGAAGCGACGCCAGAGCAGGGCGCCGAACACCGCGACGACGGTGAAGGACGCGAGCAGCGTCCAGCTCTGCCAGGCGGCGAAGTCGAAGGGCTCGTAGGGGATCAGGTAGACCGCCAGCGCGACGAGCTGCACGGAGTAGACCGTGAGCGGCATGGCCCCCACCGCGGCGAGCGGCGCGGTGACCGCGCGGACGACGGCGAGGCGCGCGGCGAGCGCGGTGAGCGCTCCGATCGCGACGGCCGCGACACCGCCGGCGCCGACGATCTCGGCGGTGGTGCTCGAGTGCGCCTCGACGCTCTCCGGCCCGCCGAGGGCGAGGCCGACACCGTAGCCGAGGACCGCGGCGATCGCGCCGCCGATCACGAGCCGGCGCTGCGTCGTGGCCGAGCGGATGTCGCAGCGCGCGATCAGCAGCCCGAGCATCACGTAGGCGAGCCAGGAGGGCACGGGGTAGTACTCGGTCAGCCAGGTGAGCGGCATCCGCGCCAGCAGGGCGTCCTCGGGGGAGAGCGTGGCGATCCAGTCGTTCCCGGCGGTGACGATCCGGTCGACGAGCAGGGGGCCGCCGACGGCGAAGCCGGCGGCGAGGACGGCGAGCACCGCCCGCGGCAGGAACATCAGCAGCGCCGCGACGACGAACATCAGGCCGTAGTGCGGCAGGATCACCGCGATCGGCGTGCCGAGCAGAGTCAGACCGACCCCGATGACGAGGAGGTAGAGGCCGCGCAGGAGGATCGACGCGGTGTCCAGGAGCGGCCGGGTCGAGCGCGTCGCCCCGCCGGACATCAGGCCGATCGAGACGCCCGCGAGGACGGCGAAGAGGACGGCGCTGCGGCCGTCCCAGATCATCTCGCGCTCGGCGGGGGCGAGGTGCGCCGCGAACATCCCGAGCACGGCGAGACCGCGCGCGACGTCGAGGCCGACGATGCGGGTCGGAGCGGCGGCCATCATTCCTCCATCGTCTCAAAAGCGGCGGGCGGGGCTGCGCGGCCCGGCCGCAGAACGACGGACGGGCGCCCGACCGGTGAGGTCGAGCGCCCGTGGGGCCGGTCCGGATCGCTCCGGAGCGGACGTGACTACTGGCGGAAGATCGAGATCAGTCGCAGCAGCTCGAGGTACATCCAGACGACGGTGACGAGGATGCCGTAGGCGCCCGTCCAGCCGTAGATGCGCGGGGCGCCGTTGCGGACGCCCTGCTGGATGAACTCGAAGTCCATCACGAGGGAGTAGGTGGCGAGCGCGATGGCGATGAGGCCGATCACGATGCCGATGAAGCCGGTGCGGAGACCGAAGCCGCCGCCGACGCCGAACAGGCCGAGGCCGAGGTTGATCAGCGAGAAGACCGCGTAGCTGATCATGCCGATGAAGAAGATCTTGTTCAGCTTCGGCGAGGTGCGGATCTTGCCGTTCATGAACAGCGCCAGGGTGACGCCGATCACGACGAACGTCGCGAGCAGGGCCTGGACGACCGCGCCCTCGTAGAGGCTCTCGAAGACGCCCGAGATCCCGCCGACGGCGATGCCCTGGAAGGCGGCGTAGCCGAGGATCAGACCCGGCGACGGCACCTTCTTGAAGGCGTTGACGATGCCGAGGACCAGCGCGACGAGCACGGCCGGCAGCATCAGCCCGGGGACGAACCAGCCCACCGCGGCACCCGCGAGGAGCACGACGAAGGCGAGTGCCGTCTTCGCGAGGGTGTCCTCGACGGTCATCCGGTTGGTGTCGGCCGAGCCCGCGGCCGGACGGTTGTACATCTGGTCGAGCGTGCCGGGCGACACGTCCGGGACGTCCTGCACGCGGCCGGCGTAGCCCCGGTTGCTGAACTCCGGACGACCGAACGCCGGGTTGTTGCTTGCCATGGTTCCTCTTCTCTCAGGTGCGCTCGACGGTGACGGACGGATCCGTCGGGACTCGCGGAGCTGAGTCGCTGTGACTGCGGGATCCACCGGCTGCCCTCTCGGGCCACAGGCGGTAGGTCCACAGTATCTGAGAACATCTCTCAGAGTCTGGCTATTCCCTTCGCGGGAGCCCCGGTTCCGCCCGGAGTCGGCTGCCGCCGCCCGTAGGATCGCCGCATGCCGACCCGTCCCGTCCCGCTCGTCATCGGCCACCGTGGGGCCAGCGGCTACCGCCCGGAGCACACCAGATCGGCCTACGAGCTCGCGATCGCGCTCGGCGCCGACGCCGTCGAGCCGGATCTCGTCGCCTCGCGCGACGGGGTGCTGGTGCTCCGGCACGAGAACGAGATCTCCGGCACGACTGACGTGGAACGTCGCCCCGAGTTCGCGCAGCGTCGCACGACGAAGCGCGTCGATGGAAAGGAGATCACCGGCTGGTTCACCGAGGACTTCACCTGGGCCGAGCTGTCGACCCTGCGGGCGCGGGAGCGGCTGCCGGCCGTCCGCGCCTCGAGCGCCACCTTCGACGGGCAGTTCCCGATCCTGCGCTTCAGCGATCTCCTCGCCCTGCTCGACCGGGCGGGGGAGGAGTCGCCCCTGTCGCCGCCGGGGCTCGTGGCCGAGATCAAGCACGCCACGTACTTCGATGCGCTGGGTCTGCCGCTGGACGTCCTCCTCGAGCAGGAGCTGGCCGCGGCGGGCTGGGCGCGCACCGATCCGCGTCTCACGATCGAGAGCTTCGAGAAGACCGTCCTGGAGCGCCTCGCCGTCCGCGGAGTGGGCGCCCGGCGCGTCTACCTGATCGAGTCGCGCGGCACTCCGCCCGACCTCGTGGCGGCGCACGGCTCGCGGGCGACGCCCTACGCCGACTTCGTCACTCCCGCCGGCCTCCGCGGACTGGCGGGGACGGTCGACGGCGTCAGCGTCGACAAGAGCATGCTGTTCGGCCGGGATGGCGCGGGGCGGGCCGTGGGGACGAACTCGCTGGTCGCCGACGCCCACGCGGTCGGGCTGCAGGTCTACACCTGGACGCTGCGCGCCGAGAACCGCTTCCTGGAGAAGGTGCACCGGATCGGCAAGGAGCCGGAGGCGTACGGCGCCTGGCAGGACGAGTTCCGCGCGATCCTGCGCACCGGGATCGACGGGGTGTTCGCCGATCAGCCGGACCTGGCGATCGAGGCGCGCGCCGCCGAGGACGACGCCTGGGCGGGGTCCGCCGGCTGATCCCGAGCGCGCGGTCCGGCGAGTGCGCAGGCGACCGGGAGCCTCCGCTGGCATCATCGGGCCGACGACCCCGCCGCCCGGCGCCTCCCGCCGTGCCGACCGACCCCGCCCCGCGCATCCCGAGAGGAGCCCGACCGTGAAGACCCGCGCCCGCATCACCCGCCGCTGGATCGTGTTCGCCGTGCTCGCCGCGCTCGGGGTCGCCGTGGTCTACGGACTCGCCGTGCTCACCCCGCAGGGGCAGGCGGCCGAGAACTCCGGGCTGCGCGGCGCCGACCTGGTCTTCGGCCGGGCCACCGGCACCGCGGCGGGCGCGCTCGCCGACGTCACCCCGGTGTCGATGATCGGCGGTGCGCTGCTGGTCGCGGCGATCGCGCTGATCCGCCGGCGTCCGGCGCTGGCGCTCGCCTCCGTCGGCTCGATCGTGGTCACGGCCGGGCTGACGCAGCTGCTGAAGAACGTGGTGCTCGAGCGGCCGCTGCTCGTGGAGACCGACTCCTGGTACACCGGCGGCAGCTTCCCGAGCGGGCACACCGCGGCGGCGGTGTCGGTGGTCTTCGCGCTGGCGATGGTCGTCCCGGGGCGCGGGCGCACGGTCGTGCTGGCGATCGGCGGCGCCGTGGTGGTGCTGGTCGGGAATCTGACGATGGCCGCCTCCTGGCACCGCGCGAGCGATGTGCTGGGCGCCGATCTGGTCGGTCTCGCCTCCGCCTCCCTGGCCTGCGCCTGGCTGTCGACGCGGGCGCAGGTGGGGCGGGCGCCGCGGAAGCCGCCGCGCCGGGCGGTGCTGCGGGTGCTGCTCGTCTGCTCGGTCGTGCTCGTGCTGACGCTCGGGGCGCTCGCCGTGCAGGGCATCCAGTACTACCCGGACGACACGAAGGACCTCACGGCGTTCGTGCTGCTGCAGGTGCTCGCGGTGGCGACCTCCACCGTCGCGGTGGTCGGCTTCGCGCTGGCCTGGCGCGGTCTGGACATCGGCGGGACGCTCTCCGCGCCCGTGCGGCGGCCGCGCGCCGCCTGATCGGGGCCCGACCGCGCGGCGTCCCGCGGCGGGGTGTCGGAGGCGCGATCTACACTCGGAGGGACATGAGCCTCCTCTTCGATCCGAGCGATTCCCGCGCCACCCCGGTCATCGTCGGCGCGCCCGGCGGGCCCTCCGGCGACTCCGCGCGCACCGACCCCGAGCACGAGCGCCTCGTCGCGGGGCTCAACCCGCAGCAGCGCGAGGCGGTCGAGTACCGCGGTGACGCGCTGCTCATCGTCGCGGGCGCCGGGTCGGGCAAGACCAGCGTGCTGACGCGGCGCATCGCGAGCCTGCTCGGCAGCGGCGAGGCCTGGCCCAGCCAGATCCTCGCGATCACCTTCACCAACAAGGCCGCCGCCGAGATGCGCGAGCGCGTCGAGAAGATCGTCGGCCAGGCCGCCGAGGGGATGTGGATCTCGACGTTCCACTCCGCCTGCGTGCGGATCCTGCGGCGCGAGGCCGAGAACTTCGGGATGACCTCCTCGTTCACCATCTACGACTCGGGCGACCAGCGGGCGCTGCTCAAGCGGATCGTGAAGGACCTCGAGGCGGACTCGCTCGGCATCACGGTCGCGAGCGCCTCCTCGAAGATCTCGAAGCTCAAGAACGAGCTCGCCGACGTCGACTCCTACGCGCGGACCGCGAACATGAGCGACCCGAACGAGGAGATGTTCCTCCAGGTCTTCCGCGCCTACTCGCGCGCGCTCGAGAGCGCGAACGCCTTCGACTTCGACGACCTGATCGCGCAGACGGTCTACCTCTTCCGCGCCTTCCCGCACGTCGCGGCGAAGTACCAGCGCCGCTTCCGGCACGTGATGGTCGACGAGTACCAGGACACGAACCACGCGCAGTACTCGCTGATCCACGAGCTGACCCGGGCCGTGCCGCCGGCCACGATCGCGGCGGCCGCCTTCGACCGGCCCTACCGGGGCCCGGTGACGGCCGACGGATCGATCCCCGGGGCCTCGCTCACGGTCGTCGGCGACTCCGACCAGTCGATCTACGCGTTCCGCGGAGCGGACATCCGCAACATCGTCGAGTTCGAGCGCGACTTCCCGGGCTGCCGGGTGATCCTGCTCGAGCAGAACTACCGCTCCACCCAGAACATCCTCTCGGCCGCGAACGCCGTCATCTCGAACAACTTCGACCGCCGCGCGAAGAACCTCTGGTCGGCCAGCGGCGAGGGCGAGAAGATCATCGGCTACACCGGGTACTCCGGCCACGACGAGGCGCAGTTCGTCGTCGACGAGATCGCCCGGATCCACGCGGCCGGCACCGGCTACGACGAGATCGCGGTGTTCTACCGCACCAACGCGCAGACCCGCGCGCTGGAGGAGATCTTCATCCGCTCGGCGCTGCCCTACCGGATCCTCGGCGGCACCAAGTTCTACGAGCGCGCCGAGATCAAGGACGCGCTCGCCTACCTGATCACCGTCGCCAACCCGGCGGACGTGCTGGCGCTGCGGCGGATCATGAACACGCCCAAGCGCGGCATCGGCCCGGCGACCGAGGCGCAGCTGCAGTCCTTCGCGGACACCAACGCGGTGACGCTGCGCGAGGCGATGCGGAACGCCGGGTCGCTCGGCATGGGCCCGAAGGTGACGAAGGCGATCGTCGACCTCGCGACGCTCCTCGACGAGTGCGCGCTGATGCTCGACCCGGGGCGGCCCGAGGGCGAGGCGAAGGTGCACGAGGTGCTGTCGGCGCTGCTCTCCCGCAGCGGGTACATCGACATGCTCCGCGCCAGCCGCGACCCGCAGGACGAGGCGCGCGCCGAGAACGTCGACGAGCTGATCGCCGTGACGAAGGAGTTCGCGCGCAACAACCCCGACGGCGGTCTGGTCGACTTCCTCACCGAGGTGTCGCTGGTCGCCGCGGCGGACGACCTCGACGACGACTCGGGGACCGTGTCGCTGATGACCCTGCACACCGCGAAGGGGCTCGAGTACGACGCGGTGTTCCTCACCGGCATCGAGGAGGACCTGCTCCCGCACCGCATCTCGGCGAACGAGCCGGGCGGCCCGGCGGAGGAGCGGCGGCTGTTCTACGTGGGCATCACCCGCGCGCGCAAGCGGCTCTACCTCTCGCTCGCGATGACCCGGGCGCAGTACGGCGAGACCTCGGTCGCGATGCCGAGCCGGTTCCTCCAGGAGATCCCGGCCGAGCTGATCGAGTGGCGGCAGTCGCCGGGGGCGGCGACCTCGCGCGGCGGCACGCAGCCGCGGGCGCTGAACGCGCAGCGTCCCGGCTTCGGCCGCTCGAAGTCGAACACCGAGTTCCGCCAGGCGCTCGCCGCGGCGCCGAAGGCGAAGGGCGAGTTCCCCAACCGGATCACCGGGATGGTGCGCGACAACGGCGACCTCGAGCTGATCGCGGGCGACCGCATCCGGCACACCGACTTCGGCGAGGGCCGCGTGAACGCGGTCACCGGCGAGGGCAGCAAGCGGGTCGCGCACGTGCTCTTCGACCAGGTCGGCGCCAAGAAGCTGCTGATCAAGGTCGCGCCCATCGAGAAGATCTGAGCCGGTCGGAATGCCCCGTGCCGGTCGACGAGTCGTGAGCCGCTTCAGGGGCCCTGCGGGCGACTCCGGGTCGAGGGGGCGCGGGCCGCTCGCGGCGCGGGTGGCGACGGAGGCGTTCGCGCCGCCGGTGCTGGCGATGGTCGTCCCGCTGATCGTGGGCGCGCGGGTCGCCGATCCGCCGCTGCTCGGCGTGGCCTGGGGAGCACTCGCGGCGCTGTTCGTCGGCGTGCTGCCGTACCTCGTCGTGCGGCTGCTGATGCGCGCGGGGCGGATCCGCGGCGATCACCACGTGCCGGACCGCCGCGAGCGGGCCCTGCCGATCGGGCTCGCGCTGGTCTCGATCGTGGTCGGGCTCGTGCTGCTCGCCGTGCTCGGCGCGCCGGCCGCGGTGACGACGTTCGGCGTGGTGACGGTCGCGGTGCTCGCGGTGATCGGGATCGTCAACCTCGGCTGGAAGCTGTCGGGGCACGCCGCGGTCGTCGCGACCTGCGCGGTGGTGGTGCTGATCGCCTACGGCCCGTGGTCGCTGCTGATCACCGTGCCGATCGCGCTCTGGACCGGCTGGTCGCGCGTGCGCCTCAGCGCGCACACTCCCGCTCAGGTGATCGCGGGCGCCCTGGTCGGCGCCGTGCTCGCCTCGCTGGTCTGGTCCCTCCTGAGCTGACCCCCGCCGCGAGATGCCACTTGTGCACGCTCGACACGGCGTGTCGCGTGCACAAGTGGCATCTCGCGGCGGGGGAGGGGGCTACTTGTCGCAGGCGATGCCGTCGCCGTCGTTGTCGAGGTCGTACTCGTCGGGGCCGACGACCGTGACCGGGCCCTGGATGTAGACCGGGCCGTTGCCGGAGCCCGCGGCGCAGTCGCCGTCGGAGGCGATCGGGACGCACTCGCCGGCGTAGCTGGAGTGGCAGCCGGCGTCGGCTGCCGCGGCGACCGGGGCGGGGGCCGGGACCAGCGTGCCGACGCGGGTGACGTCGTCGACCGCGGGTGTGGTGACCGCCTCCGACAGCTGCGCGCGGGAGACCTCGACGCCGTCGTGCTTGACGACCTCGAAGGTGCGGGTGAGCACGCCGTCGACGCCGGCGACGACGGTGCTCGTGCCCTGCGCGGCGCTCGGGTCGTCCTCGGTGCGCGAGGAGCGGGCGATGGGAGCGGTCTCGGTGACCTGCTCGGTCGTGATCACGACGGTCGGGGTCGGGGTCGGCGTCGGCGTGCGCGTGGGCGCCGGCGTGGTCGTGCGGATCGGAGCGGCGGCGAACGACGCCGGGCTCTCGGTACCGGACGCCACCGCCTGCTCGTCGGCCGGCGCGGACGTGGCTCCGAACGCCGACGTGCTCAGGACGAGCACGAGCATCGCGGCGGCCCCCGTCATGGCTGAGGCGCGGCGGCGGCGCGGCAGTCCGAGCCAGGTCGGCCGGCGCAGGAGCACGCCGTAGGCGGCCGTGATCAGCACGACGAGAGCGGCCAGGATCAGCGCCGACCAGGGCCCGCCCGTCAGCCAGGCGACGAGGGCGAGGAAGGCGGTGACGCCACCGACGACCCACTGCAGCGGGGTGAGGCGGAGGCGGGTGAGCCGCAGCGATCCCGCCCGCAGCGGCCGGCGCCCGGACGGGCTGCGGTCCGCGGAGGCGGGGGCGGCGGGAACGCTGTCCTGCGGGCGACCCGCGGACCGGAGGAGGGCGGGCAGGGCGGCCGCCCGCCGGCGGACGGCGGAACGCGGATCGGCGGAGCGGGCGTTCCGGCGGGCGCGACCCGGCAGATCGGGCGGGAGGTGCGGGTGGCGGGGGCTCATCGGCGTTTCTTCCTGGTGGCGCGGCGGGACGCCTCAGCATGCCCCACGAGACCCCGCCTCCGTGTCCCCCGTACAGGGCGGCATCCGAAGGACGCCCGCCCCCGCGAGATGCCACTTATGAGCGCGACACGCCGGGAAAGGCGTGCACAAGTGGCATCTCGCGGGGAGGGGCGGACCCGGGCCGGGGTCAGGAGTACTGGGCGACGAGCTCGCGCTTCAGGATCTTGCCGCTGGGGCCGAGCGGGAGAGCGTCGACGAGCTCGATGCGGCGGGGGAACTTGAAGGCGGCGAGGTGCTCGTTCGCGTAGGCGATCAGCTCCTCCGCGGTCGCCGTCGCCGAGGGCAGCAGCACGACGGCGGCCATGATCTCCTGGCCGTGCTTCTCGTCGGGGACGCCGAAGACGGCGGCGTTGGCCACGGCGGAGTGCCCGATCAGGACCTCCTCGACCTCGCGCGGGTACACGTTGTAGCCGTTGCGGATGATCATGTCCTTGGTCCGGTCGAGGATGCGGATGTAGTCCTCGTCGTCCTTGGTGCCGAGGTCGCCGGTGCGGAACCAGCCGTCGACGACCGCGGCGGCCGAGGCCTCGGGGTTGCCGAGGTAGCCCTTCATCAGGTTGTGGCCGCGGACCACGATCTCGCCCAGCTCGCCGCGGGGGGAGCAGCTCGATCCGGTCGACGACCTCGGCGCGGGCGACCTCGACGTCCACACCCCAGATCGGCGTGCCGACGGTGCCGGCGCGCGGCGGGACGCCGACGTGGTTGAAGGTGGCGACGGGGGAGGTCTCGGTGAGGCCGTAGCCCTCGTAGATCTCGACGCCGAACACCTCGCGGAAGCGCTCGATCACGGCGACGGGCAGGGCCGCTCCTCCGGAGACCGCGTAGCGCAGCGGTGGGCGGTCCTCGCGGCGGGTCGCGGCGTCGAGCAGCGCGACGTACATCGTCGGGACGCCCTCGAACACGGTGCACTCGTGCGCGATCATCGCCTCGAGCGCGGCGTCGCCGTCGAACTTGGGCACGAGCACCACGGTCGCGGCGGTGCGGAACGCGGTGTTCATCGCGCAGACCTGGCCGAAGGTGTGGAAGAGCGGCAGCGCGCCGAGCACGACGTCGCCCTGGTGCAGGTCGAAGGTGTTCATCAGGAGCACGTCGGACTGCGAGACGATCGCGAAGTGCGTGCCCTCGGCTCCCTTGGGTCGCCCGGTGGTGCCGCTGGTGTAGAGGATCGTCGCGGTGTCGAACGGCGAGCGCGGCACGTAGGTGTCGATCGGCGTCGCGTCGGCGGCGAGGTCCTCGAGGCGGGGGAACGGGCTCTCCGTGCCGTCGGGCACCAGGACGCTCAGCACGGGCACGTCGGCCAGGGCCGCTCCGGCGGCGCCCTCGGCCAGCAGCGGGGCGGCGCAGATCAGAGCGGTCGCTCCGGAGTCGCGCAGCACGTAGGCGATCTCGTCGTGCTTGAGCAGCGCGTGCACCGGCACCACGACGGCGCCCAGGGCGAGGACGGCGAAGTAGCCGCGCGGGAAGTCGGGGACGTTCGGGATCAGCAGCGCGACCCGGTCGCCGGGGCCGATGCCCTGCGCGCGGAGAGCACCGGCGTAGGCGCGGGTCTGCTCCCAGAGGGTCCCGTAGTCGATGGCCTGCGGGCCGACCCGGACCGCGATCGTCCGCGGCGTGCGGCGGGCCGCCTCCGCCAGGATCGCCGCGACCGAGACGCTGCCGAACCCGGCCGGGGGCGGGGGTGCGGCGGGTGCCTCGGCGGTTCGCGGTTCGGTGATGCTCATCGGGGCTCCAGTCGTCGTTGACGGCCCTGGCGGTGTGCCGGGTTCTCCACGGTAGATCCGGGGGAGGCGCCGTTCAAGGGCGCCGCACCGGATGCTCAGCGTGCGCGCTCGGGGTGCCGGAGCACGACGAGCGGGCCCGGAACACTCAGCGCCAGGCTGTGGCTGACCGAGCCGAGCAGCAGGCGCAGGAACGCGCCGCGTCCGTGACTCCCGATCACGAGGAGGCGCGAGGAGGCCGCGAGCGCGGTGAGGCGCTCGACCGGGTCGCCGCGGACGAGCGAGCGGCGCACCTCGAGATCGGGGTGCGAGTCGCCGAGGCCGACCAGCGACTCGGCGAGCAGGAGGTTCTCGTCCTCCTCGATCGCCTCGATGACGCGGCGCTCGACGGGCACGGAGTCGCTCCAGGCGCCGGGGAGCTGCCAGGCGTGCAGGGCGAGCAGCGGCTCGTGCCGGCGGTCGGCCTCGTCGGCGGCGAAGCGGATCGCCGAGAGCGAGACTTCCGAGCCGTCCGCGCCGACGGCGATTCCCGTCCGGGTCCGCTCCCCGCCGTCGGGCTCGGGGATCAGCGCGACGGCCGAGCGGGAGGCCGCGGCGACCCGCACGGCGACCGGGGCGCTCCGGGCGACGGCGCGGCGGCTGAGCGGATGGGCGCCGAGGACGAGCAGGGCGCCGGCCGGAGCGGCGTCGGCGAGCACGTGGACGGTCGCACCCTCGAGCACCCGCGAGCGCACGGTCACCTCCGGGGCGTCCGCCGCGGCGACCGAGCGGGCCTCGTCGAGGGCCTCGTCCGCGAGCACGCGTTGAGCAGAGCCCGCGCCGCCCAGGCCGGCCCGGGGCGGCTCGACCACGGCGACGAGCTCGACGGGCAGGCGATGCGCCCGCGCGAACTCGAGCGCCCAGTGCAGGGCGGCCCCGCTCCGGCCCGCTCCGCCGATCCCGACCACGACCGCGTCCATGAACGCCTCCTCTTCGAGTGCCCGCAGGCGTCATCATCCTCTCCGGACGGCGAGAAGGGCAGTGCCGATGCTCCCGAGCCGGCGCCCGTACAGTCGGTCGAGCCGCCGGGTCGATCGGACGACCGCGCCGGCGAAGCGACGAGCACGGAGGAGGACGGTATGCGCGGCGAGGCGACGCTCTACACCGAGACGATCGCGACGGCGCCGTTCGCGCTGGCCGTGATCGCGGAGGCGACCGGCTCGCGGGTGGTCGGCGCGCGCACCGCGGATGCGCACGTCCCGCTCTACAGCGGCCCGACCAGCGCGCGGGTCTCGGTCGCGGGCTTCGGCGACAGCGTGCCGATCAGCGTCGACGTCCGCGACGAGCGCGGGCAGGACGAGGCGCGGGCCGCCGCGCAGGCGCTCGGGCTGGAGCTCGCCGCCTACGCGGGCTGGACGATCACGGCCGGCTTCTGAGACCCCGGTCGGACTCCGCGCGCACCCGGGCCAGGAAGAACCGGCTCGGCGCCGTGCGCACCGCGGTCGGCAGGGCGCGGTAGACGGCGAAGGTGCCGGCGAGCGCCCGGTCGAACCGCCTCTGCTGCCGCGCGCTCCAGCGGAAGCCGAAGGGCGCGCGGAGCTCGGGCGGCAGGAGGCCCGCCGTCATCAGCCGGAGGTAGGGGCCGACCGGGCGCAGCCACCAGGCGGCGATCCCGCCGTCGAGCAGGTCGTGGGCGACCCGGCGCGCGGCCGGCGTGACCTCGAGCCGGGCGAGCTCCCGCTCCCAGTAGGCGTCGAAGGCCGCGCGGGAGTCGGGCCAGAGCTCCTCGGGCATCTGCAGCGCGGTGCCGACGACGCGGGAGCGGTGCACGATCTCGTCCGCCTCCTCGCGGCCGAGCGGGCCGAACGCGCCCTCGTGGAGCTGCAGCATCGACTGGGTGATCGTCGCGGCGACCCAGCGCTGGAGCTCCGGATCGAACGCGGTGTAGCCGTGGCCGCGGACCGGCGCGTGCGCGCGGTTCACCCGGCGCTGGACCGAGCGGACGTCCTCGGGGCTGCCGAACTGGAGCGCGTAGAGGTAGGAGAGGGTGCCGAACAGCCGGCCGAGCGCGCGGTGGACGAAGTCGGAGTGCTCGGCGACGCCGGTGCCGACCGCGGGGTGCGCGATCTGCAGGAGGATGGCGCGCGCGCCCGCGACGAGGAAGACGCCCTCGCGGAAGACGTCGCGGTCGGCGGGTGCGCGCAGCGGCATCCCTCCACGGTACGCGGGGCAGGTCCCTCCACACGCGGAACTCCGCTGGTCTCTCCACAGTCCGCGGCTGCGCGCCCCCCGGCGCAGGAAGCGCTCGCGGGGTCCGGAGTAGAGTTGGCGCGGCCCAGGAAGAGTGCCGACACAGAACCGTGCCGAGACTCCGGACAGCGCAGCGGACCACCAGCGCGGATCCGGACAGCACGGACCGCCGGCGCCGTGGGCCGACCTCGGACTCGGAACGCAAGCGCGCTCGGCGCGGAATGGGAATGCAGCGTGGATCTCTTCGAATACCAGGCCCGTGATCTGTTCGAGAAGTACGGCGTGCCCGTGCTCCCCGGCATCATCGCCGACACGCCGGAGGAGGTGCGCGCCGCGGCGGAGAAGCTGGGCGGCGTCACCGTCGTCAAGGCGCAGGTCAAGATCGGCGGCCGCGGCAAGGCGGGCGGCGTGAAGGTCGCGAAGACCGCGGACGACGCGTTCGAGGCGGCGAAGTCGATCCTCGGTCTGGACATCAAGGGCCACGTCGTCAAGCGCGTCATGGTCGCCGGTGGCGCCCGCATCGACCGCGAGTTCTACTTCTCGGTCCTGCTCGACCGGGCGAACCGCTCCTACCTCTCGCTCACCTCCTACGAGGGCGGCATGGAGATCGAGCAGCTCGCCGTCGAGCGCCCCGAGGCGCTCGCGCGCGTCGAGGTCGTCCCCGGCCAGGGCATCGACCAGGCCAAGGCCGAGGAGATCGCCCGCGCGGCGAAGTTCCCGGAGGAGCTGATCGCCAAGGTCGCCCCCGTGCTCGTGAAGCTCTACGACGTCTACACCGGCGAGGACGCCACGCTCGTCGAGGTCAACCCGCTCGTGCTCACCGAGGAGGGCGACATCGTCGCGCTCGACGGCAAGGTCTCGATCGACGAGAACGCCGGCTTCCGCCACCCCGAGCACGCCGCGCTGGAGGACAAGGACGCGGCCGACCCGCTCGAGGCCAAGGCCAAGGAGAACGACCTCAACTACGTGAAGCTCGACGGCGAGGTCGGCATCATCGGCAACGGCGCGGGCCTGGTCATGTCCACGCTCGACGTCGTCGCCTACGCCGGCGAGAAGCACAAGGGCGTGAAGCCCGCCAACTTCCTCGACATCGGCGGCGGAGCCTCCGCCCAGGTGATGGCGAACGGCCTCGACGTGATCCTCGGCGACGAGCAGGTCAAGAGCGTCTTCGTCAACGTCTTCGGCGGCATCACCGCCTGCGACGCGGTCGCCAACGGCATCCTGCAGGCCCTCGAGATCCTCGGCGACTCGGCGACCAAGCCGCTCGTCGTGCGCCTCGACGGCAACAAGGTGGAGGAGGGCCGCGCGATCCTCGAGGCCGCCGCCAACCCGCTCATCACCCTGGCCGCGACGATGGACGAGGGCGCCGACAAGGCCGCCGCACTCGCCGCCGCGTAACGACCCCCTCGACTCAAGGAATCAGAGAACAAGCATGTCGATCTTCCTCAACAAGGACTCCAAGGTCATCGTCCAGGGCATCACCGGCGGCGAGGGCACCAAGCACACCGCGCTGATGCTCAAGGCCGGCACGAACGTCGTCGGCGGCGTCAACGCCCGCAAGGCCGGCACGACCGTCACCCACGGCGACGTCGAGCTGCCCGTCTTCGGCACCGTCAAGGAGGCCATCGAGGCCACCGGCGCCGACGTCTCGATCGCGTTCGTCCCGCCCGCCTTCTCGAAGGACGCCGTCATCGAGGCGATCGACGCCGAGATCGGCCTCCTCGTCGTCATCACCGAGGGCATCCCGGTGCAGGACTCGGCCGAGTTCTGGGCCTACGCGCAGGAGAAGGGCAACAAGACCCGGATCATCGGCCCGAACTGCCCCGGCATCATCACGCCGGGCGAGTCGCTCGTGGGCATCACCCCCGCGACGATCACCGGCAAGGGCCCGATCGGCCTCGTCTCCAAGTCGGGCACGCTGACCTACCAGATGATGTACGAGCTGCGCGATCTGGGCTTCTCGACCGCCATCGGCATCGGCGGCGACCCGATCATCGGCACCACGCACATCGACGCCCTCGCGGCGTTCGAGGCCGACCCCGAGACCAAGGCGATCGTCATGATCGGCGAGATCGGCGGCGACGCCGAGGAGCGCGCGGCCGACTTCATCAAGGCGAACGTCACCAAGCCGGTCGTCGGCTACGTCGCGGGCTTCACCGCTCCCGAGGGCAAGACCATGGGCCACGCCGGCGCCATCGTCTCCGGCTCCGCGGGCACCGCGCAGGCGAAGAAGGAGGCCCTCGAGGCCGCCGGCGTCCGGGTGGGCAAGACGCCCTCCGAGACGGCCGACCTGCTCCGCGAGGTCTACGCGGCGCTGTAGCGCACCCCCGTCCCGCGCGCGCCGCGGGACACGATCGGACGGGATCCTCTGCCTCGGCAGGGGGTCCCGTCGGTCGTCGCGGGCCCCGGCGGCGGTAGCGTGCAGGGGTGACCCGCCGCCTCGGACTCGACTTCCTGACCTTCGTGCCCTACCCGGAGGGCCCCGAGCAGCCGGGCGACGCGGCGCGGAGCCTCGAGGACGGCCTCGCGCTGTTCGAGCTCGCGGAGGAGCTCGGCTACGACACCGGCTGGGTGCGCGTGCGGCACTTCGAGCGCTTCCTCGCCTCGCCGATGACCTTCTTCGCCGCCGCCTCGCAGCGCACCCGGCGCCTGCGCCTCGGCACCGCCGTGATCGGCGCGCGCTACGAGTCGCCCGTCCGCCTCGCCGAGGACGCGGCCACCGTGGACCTGCTCTCCGGCGGCCGGCTCGACCTCGGCGTCAGCAGCGGCTTCGCGCACCTCGCCTCGGTCTTCGACGGCGTCTTCGGACAGGCCGACCGCGAGTTCCGCGCCGAGGCGCAGGAGCGGATCGAGCGCCTGCGCGACGCGCTCTCGGGCTCGGTGCTCGGCATCGCGGAGTCCGCGCTGATGTCGGTGCCGGTCGGCGATCCGCTCGTGCAGCAGCCGCACGCGCCCGGGCTCGCCGACCGGCTCTGGTACGGCGCCGGCACCACCGCCTCCGCGGTCCGGGCCGGCGAGCAGGGCATGCACCTCCAGGTCTCGACGCTGAACACGGAGGAGACCGGGCTGCCGTTCGCCGAGCAGCAGGCCGCGCAGATCCGGGCCTACCGTGAGGCCTTCGCCGCCGCCCACACCGGGCGCACCTCGCGGGTCACGGCGGGGCGCATCGTGCTGCCGCTGACCGGACCCGCCGACGAGGAGGCGCACCGCCCCTTCATCGAGGGCTACCTCGCGCGGATGGACGACGACGGCCGGCCGCGCACCGCCGACCGCTCGATCATCGCGGCGCCGATGCGCTTCAGTCCGCTGCACCTCGGCACGGCCGACGAGATCGTCGCGTCGCTCGCGGCCGACCCCGCGCTGGCGGAGGCGGACTCGCTCACGATCACGCTGCCCGCGGTCGGCGGGGTCGAGTCGCACCGGCGGATCCTGCGGACGATCGCCGCGGAGATCGCGCCGCGGCTGGGCTGGACGCCCGCCGCCTAGCCCCGGCGCAGCAGGAGCAGCGAGAGCGGGCGCTGGGCGATCAGCAGCAGCAGCCACCAGAGCCCGACCGAGGGCACGAGCAGTGCGAGCGCGAGGGCCAGGACAAGCAGTGCGAACGGGACGACGGCGGGGGCCGGCCGGACCGGCCCGGCGCCCTCCCGCAGCAGGTGCGGCCGGCGCCGCAGCCGCAGCTCGATCAGCAGCAGTGCGCCGCTCACCACGACCATCGTGCCGATGTAGAGGCCGATCGTCGCGCGCGAGTCGGGCAGCAGGGCGATGGCGCTGGTCGAGAACGGGAAGAACGCGATCGCGACCAGCCAGAGCAGATCGAGCCAGACCAGCCCCGCGTCGTAGTCGCCGGCCAGCTCGAAGACCCGGTGGTGCGGCATCCAGAACACCGCGATCAGCGTGAAGGAGAGCGCGAAGGCGAGCACCGAGTCGAGGTGCCGGCCGAGGACCTCGCCCACGCCGCCGCCGTCGCGGCCGATCTCGGGGGCGAGCTCGACCAGCGGGAGCACCAGGATCGTGATCGCGATGGCCACGGTCGCGTCCGAGAAGTTCACCAGGCGGTCTAGGCCCCGCTCGGTGCGCGCCGGGCGGTGCCGCTCGGGCGCGTGCCCGCGGAGCACCAGGCGCTCGATCGGGCCGGAGAGCAGCAGCAGCAGGAGCGCGAACATGTTGACGCTCGGGAGGGTGACGGCGAGCACGAGCGCGACCGCCAGCAGCGCGATCACGATCAGCGAGCGCGAGAGCGAGCGGAGCGGGTCCGTGCCGGGCACGAGGAGGGCGGGGTCCCGGCGCAGGATCAGCTGCATCGCCAGGGTCGCGGTGCTCGCGACGATCATGGTGCCGATGTAGAGCGCGAACACGCTCGGGTCGGTGGTGAAGACGTTGGACAGCAGATTCGCCGCGAACGGCAGCAGCACGATCGCCGCGAGCCAGACGAAGTTCACCGCGACCAGCGCGGGGGAGTAGCGGGCCACGCCCTCGAAGACCGCGTGGTGCACCAGCCACAGCCGACCGATCACGGCGAAGGTGATGAAGAACGCCGAGAGCGTGCCGTAGTGGCCGGCGAGCAGCGCGCCGAGGTCGGTCGCGCCGCCCTCCTCGACGACGTCGACGAGGGGGAGCACGAGGAACGTGATCGCGATGGCGACCGTCGCGTCGGTGAAGTTCACCAGTCGGTCGAGTCCGCGCTCGGTGCGGGAGGCGCTGGTCGTCACGGCTCGACCCTAGGGGACGGTCCGTCCCGTGAGGCGGGTGGATCTCGATACGCCCGCTGCGCGGGCTACTCGATCAGCATGCATTCGCCCGCTGCGCGGGCTGCTCGTTCACAGCGTGATGGGGCCGTCCCGACGCGCGTCGATGAGCATGAGCAGCCCATGCTGGTCGAGTAGCCCCGGAGGGGCGTATCGAGACCCGACGTCGTCAGTCGGGCAGGGCTTCCGCTCCTCGTCCGGGGCGTCGCTGAGCGGTGCCGGGCGGGGCCGCCGATAGGCTCGACAGGCTCATGAACCGGATCACCGTCGCACTCCTCGCCGCCTTCGACGCCGCGCTCTCGGCGCTGATCGGGCTCGCGATCCCGCTCGTGCCGCTGACGATCCTCTGGGCCGTCCAGTACGACACAGCGGTCGACTGGAGCGTCTTCTGGCGCGTCGCCGCGGACGCCTGGCTGCTCGGTCACGGCGCGGATCTGCAGGCCGCCTTCGCCCCCGACTCCCCGCTCGCGCTCGGGCTGCCGGACGGCGGGCAGCCGTTCGCGATCACGATCGCGCCGCTCGCCTTCGCGCTCCTCGCGATCCTGCTCGGCGCCCGCACGGGCCGTCGCGCGCAGGAGTCGCCCTACCGCCTGCTCGGCATCGGCTCCGCGATCGCCACCTACCTCCTCGTCGCGCTGCTGGTGACCCTCGGCGCGACCACCGACGTCGCCCGGGTCGACGTCCTGCAGGGCACGCTGCTCCCGCCGCTCGTCTTCGGCCTCGGCGTGGTGATCGGAGCCGCGACCCACTCGGCCAGGAGCGGCGAGCGCGACCCGATCGGCGAGTTCGCCGAGCGGACGCTGCACCGCCTGCCCGAGCCGGCCGCGCCGCTCGTCCTCGCCTCACTGCGGGGCGGGACGCTCGCGGCGGCCGGCGTGATCGGGGTCGCCGGCGTGCTCGTCGCGGTGCTGCTGGTCGCCGACTACGCCGCCGTCGTCGCGCTCTACGAGGGTCTCGGCGGGGAGGCACTCGGCGGCCTGGCGCTGACGCTCGGGCAGCTGGCGATCCTCCCGAACCTGGTGATCTGGGCGGCGAGCTGGCTGATCGGACCGGGCTTCGCCCTCGGCGCCGGCTCGTCGGTCGCTCCGGCCGGGACGCTGCTCGGCCCGATCCCCTCGATCCCCGTGCTCGCGGCGCTGCCGCAGGGCGAGCTCGCCTTCGCCTTTCTCGGCCTGCTGGTGCCGCTGCTGGCGGGCTTCCTCGCCGGCTGGCGGATGCGCGCGGAGGTCGTCGACGGGCTCGACGGCCGGTCGCTGCTGCGCTGGGGTGCGGCCGCGGCGGGCGGCATCGGCGTGATCGGCGGGGTGCTGCTCGGCCTGCTCGCCTGGTTCTCGGCGGGAGCGGCCGGGCCGGGGCGCCTCGTCCAGGTCGGGCCCGACCCGCTGCTCGTCGGGGCGTTCGCGGCGCTCGAGCTGGCGCTCGCCGCGGGTCTCGGGCTGGCCGCCGGCCGCATCCGCCGCGGCTGAGCGCCGGGCCCGACCGCCGGTGGTCGCCGCGGAGGCGTCCCCCTAGACTTGCGCAGTGCTGAAGTTGGTCGTCCTCATCTCCGGCGGTGGCTCCAATCTCCGCGCGCTGCTCGAGGCGACGCGCGACGACCGCTTCCCCGCCCGCGTCGTGGCGGTCGGCAGCGACACCGACGCCGACGGCCTGCGCCACGCCGAGGCGCACGACGTCCCCTCCTTCACCGTGACGCCCGGCGCCTTCGCCTCCCGCGACGCCTGGGGCGCGGAGCTGCTCGAGCAGATCCAGGGCTGGCAGCCCGACCTCGTCGTCTGCGCCGGCTTCATGCGGATCCTGCCACCCGTCGTCGTCGACGCGCTCAGCCCGCGGATGATCAACACGCACCCCGCCCTGCTGCCGCTGTATCCCGGCGCGCACGCCGTCCGCGACGCCCTCGCCACCGGCGCCACCGAGACCGGAGTGACGGTGCACGTCATCGACACCGGCGTCGACACCGGCCCGGTCATCGCCCAGGAGAGCCTCGCCGTGCTCCCCGGCGAGAGCGAGCACGCGCTGCACGAGCGCATCAAGACCATCGAGCGTCGCCTGCTGGTGCAGACGGTGCTCGACATCGCCCACGGAACCGTCGACCTCGAGGAGCTCGCCCGCGCATGAGCATCACCGCACACGACCCCAGCAGCTACGACGACCGCGACGTCGTCCCCGTTCGCCGGGCGCTGATCTCGGTCAGCGACAAGACCGGACTGCTCGAGCTCGCCTCGGCTCTGGCCGGCGCCGGCGTCGAGCTGGTCTCCACCGGCTCGACCGCCGCGACCATCCGCGACGCGGGCCACTCGGTCACCGATGTCTCCGCCGTGACCGGCTTCCCGGAGTCGCTCGACGGCCGGGTGAAGACCCTGCACCCCGGCGTGCACGCGGGCATCCTCGCCGATGTGCGCCTCGCCTCGCACCGCGAGCAGCTCGAGCAGCTCGAGATCGCGCCGTTCGAGCTCGTCGTCGTGAACCTCTACCCCTTCCGCGAGACCGTCGCTGGCGGCGCCGACGCGCCGACCGTGGTCGAGAACATCGACATCGGCGGACCCGCCCTCGTCCGCGCCTCGGCGAAGAACCACGCGAACGTGGCGATCGTCGTCGATCCGGCCGACTACGCCGGCATCGTCGCCGCGCTCGGCAGCGGCGGCACGACCCTCGCCGCCCGCCGCACGCTCGCCGCGCGCGCCTTCGCGCACACCGCCTCCTACGACTCCGCCGTCGCCGCCTGGTTCGCCGGGCAGGAGGCGGGCGGCGAGTCCGAGTTCCCCGGCTCGGTCGAGATCCGCGGCACTCGGCAGCAGGTGCTCCGCTACGGCGAGAACTCGCACCAGAAGGCCGCGCTCTACGTCTCGCCCGACGGCACCGGCATCGCCCAGGCGCGCCAGCTGCACGGCAAGGAGATGTCGTACAACAACTTCGTCGACGCCGACGCGGCCGTCCGCGCGGCCTACGACTTCGTCCTCCCCGCCGTCGCGATCATCAAGCACGCCAACCCGTGCGGCATCGCGATCGCCGGCGCGAAGGCCATCGACCCCATCGCGTCTGCGCACCGCCGCGCGCACGAGTGCGATCCGGTGTCGGCCTTCGGCGGCGTCATCGCCGCGAACCGGACCGTCACCCTCGCCATGGCCGAAACGGTGAAGGAGATCTTCACCGAGGTGCTCGTCGCCCCCGGCTTCGAGCCCGAGGCGCTCGAGGTGCTGAAGACCAAGAAGAACCTGCGCCTGCTGCAGCTCCCCGACTTCTACGCCCCCGTCGAGACCGAGTTCAAGCAGATCTCCGGCGGCATCCTGCTGCAGGAGCCCGACCGCTTCGTCGGCGGCCCCGGCGAGGTCAGCTCCGGCTGGGAGCTCGTCGCCGGCGAGCCCGCCGACGCCGACACGATGCTCGACCTCGAATTCGCCTGGAAGGCCTGCCGCGCCGTCAAGTCCAACGCGATCCTGCTCGCCAAGGGCGGCGCCTCCGTCGGCGTCGGCATGGGCCAGGTCAACCGCGTCGACTCCTGCCACCTCGCCGTCTCCCGCGCCGGCGACCGCGCCCCCGGCTCCGTCGCCGCCTCCGACGCGTTCTTCCCCTTCGCCGACGGCCTCGAGGTCCTCCTCGCCGCCGGCGTGAAGGCCGTCGTCCAGCCCGGCGGCTCCGTCCGCGACCCCGAGGTCATCGAGGCCGCGAAGCGCGCCGGCGTCACCATGTACACGACGGGGGAGCGGCACTTCTTCCACTGAGCGCCGCAGGCGCTCAGTGGAAGAAGTTGCTCGTCTTCCACGCCGCTCCTCGCGCGGCGTGGCGCGGTCGGCCTTTCGGGGTAATGCGTTCCGCAGAGCGGGTCGCGTCGGCGCTCTCGGGAATCGCTTGGCACGCGATCCCCGATGAAGCGCCTCTCCCTGTGCTGTCTTCCACGCCGCTCCCTGCGCGGCGTGGCGCGGTCGGCTCCGCGGGTGGTGCGTTCCGAAGAGCGGGTCGCGTCGGCCGCCGCGGGAATCGCTTGGCACGCGATCCCCGCACGCGGCCTCTCCCTTCGGGAGTCGGGGTCTGCTTGCTCCACTCCTCAGAAGGTGCGGTAGTGGGGCGCGAGTACCGCAACTTCTGCGGAGTCGGTGGCCTCCGAGCGCGGACGAGTCTCTCCGCTCGCCAGGAGTTGTCGTAGTCGGGCGTCGAGTACGACAACTTCCGCTTACTCGAGGGAGCGGACTCGGTGCGCGCCGCTACTCCTCAGAAGTTGCGGTAGTGGGGTGTGACTACCGCGACTTCTGCGGATCCGGCGGCTGCCGAGCGTGGAGGGCCCGCTCCGCTCTCCAGGAGTTGTCGTAGGGGGGCGTCGAGTGCGACAACTTCTGCGCACTGGCGGCGCGAGGCGGGCGGGTGGCTCGACTCCTCAGAAGTTGCGGTAGTGGGGTGCGACTACCGCAACTTGTGCTGAGTCGGTGTTCGGCGAGCGCGGGGCGGGGGCTCCAGACTCGGGAAGTTGCGGTGGTGGCGCGCGACTACCGCAACTTTTGAGGAGTGGCGGGGGAGGGGGCGCGGCGCGGCGCGGCGCGCGGCTCTCAGACGGCTGCAAGGGTCTGGGCAGGGGGCGCAGGGGTGCGGGCGCGTAGGGTCTCCGGGTGCCCTCCGACTCGACGCTGAACGCGCCCACCGCCCCGACCGCCACCACCTCCCCGACCGTGGGGCGGCGCCTGCTGACGGCGCTCGCCTCCGCGGCGGCCACGGCGGTCGCGGCCCACCTCGCCAACCTGCTCGCCTTCTTCATCGGCAACCAGCTGGCGCCGACGTCGATCCCGCAGGTCAACGCCTACTTCCTGCTCTCGAGCGTGCTCGCCTTCGTGGTGGTGCTCGTGCTCGCGGCGGCCGGGCTGCTCGCCCGCGCCTGGACGGCGGCGATCGCCGGACTCGTCGCGGGGCTCGTCGGCGCCGTCTTCGGCACGCTCGTGCAGGCGAGCGCGAGCGGCACCCCGATCACCGGGGAGGTCTGGGGATCGATCGTCGCGACCTTCGGCGGGCTCAACCTCGTCTTCCTGCTCGCCTTCGTGATCGCCGCCGCGACCCTCGGCCACCGCATCGCCGTCGCATCGACACCTGCCCGCGCCCGGAAGTCCTCGGCCGCCGCCGCCCGTCCGGAGCGCCGCATCGCCCTCATCCGGCAGCCCGCGGACGACCTCGACGCCGGCGAGCTCACCCACCTCGAGCGCGTCCCCGTCGACCGGGTGAAGGCGCTGCAGCAGTGGGAGGAGTACGTCGACGCGCTCGAGGAGGCCGGCTGGGAGACCGTCCAGGTCGCCACGGCGCCCGAGCTGCCCGACTCCGTCTTCCTCGAGGACGCGCTGCTCGTCGTCGACGGGCACGCGGTCCTCACCCGCCCGGGCGCCGAGTCGCGCCGCGGCGAGGTCGACGGCGCGGAGGAGGCGGCCCGCGCCCTCGACCTGATCGTGCACCGGATCGAGGCGCCCGGCACCCTGGAGGGCGGCGACGTCCTCCGCGTCGGCTCGACCGTCTACGTCGGCCGCGGCGGACGCACCAACGCCGAGGGCGTCGCGCAGCTGCGGGCCCTGCTCCGCCCGCTCGGCCTCAGCGTCGTCGCGGTCCCGCTCACCCGCGCCCTGCACCTCAAGAGCGCCGTCACCGCTCTGCCGGACGGCACCGTGATCGGCTGGGAGTCCGTCGTCGACGAGCCGCGGCTCTTCCCCTCCTTCCTGCCGATGCCGGAGGAGGGCGGTGCCCACGTGGTCGTGCTCGGCCCGGACACGCTGCTGATGGCGGCGTCCGCGCCGCGGAGCGCGGAGCTGCTCCGCGAGCTCGGCTACCGCGTCGTGACGGTCGACATCTCGGAGTTCGAGAAGCTCGAGGGCTGCGTGACCTGCCTGTCGGTGCGGGTGCGCTGACGGCCTCGGCGCCGCTCGCGCGGGTTCGTCCAGCGGGCTCGGTCGTGGAGGAGGGAGGGACCCGACGATCCGCGCCCGCGGTCGCCGAGCGGTGGACGCCGCCGACGGACCGGGTATAGCCTTCAAGGCTGCCCAGAAGCCCTCAACGGGCCGGCGGCATCCCCGCCCTCGCGACGCCACGGTGCCGCAGGGCTCCGTCCTCCGTCGCGAAAGCCCAGCACCGTGCTCGCACAGTCCTCTCCGCCCGCCGCTCCGAAGCGCCCGAACACCCTCCGCACGCTGCTGCGCCTGGTCCCGTTCGTCGGCGACGCGCTGCCCCGCCTGGTCGGCGGCATCGCGATCGCCCTCGTGGCCAGCCTCGTCTCGCTGGCGATCCCGATCGTCCTCCAGCAGCTGGTCGACGGACCGCTCGGCGACGGCGCGACCGCCGCCGGCTCCGGCGACCTCGGCCCGCTGATCGGCCCGGTCGTCGTCGTGCTCCTGCTCGGCGTGCTCGAGGCCGCCGCCATCGCGCTGCGCCGCCGGATGGTGCTCACGCCGAGCACGCGGGTCGAGGCGCGGATGCGCACCGCGCTGTACCGCCAGCTCCAGGACCTGCCCGTCTCGTTCCACGACCGCTGGCAGAGCGGGCAGCTGCTCTCGCGCGCGATGAGCGACCTCAGCCTCATCCGCCGCTGGATCGCCTTCGGCTTCGTGCTGCTGGTGGTCAACGCGCTGACGATCGTCGTCGGCTTCGGTGTCCTGGTCTACTGGAACCCGATCCTCGGCGCGCTGTTCGTGGCCTGCTCGATCCCGGTCTGGATCTACGGCTTCGCCTTCGAGAAGCGCTACTCGAGCATCGCGCGCCGCAGCCAGGACCAGGCCGGCGACCTCGCCACCACGGTCGAGCAGTCGGTGCACGGCATCCGCGTGATCAAGGCGTTCGGCCGCCACCAGCACGCGCTCGCGGGCTTCGCCGACCAGGCGGAGAAGCTGCGCGGCACGGAGGTGGAGAAGGCGAAGGCCATCGCGGGCATCTGGGTCGTCCTGCTGCTCATCCCCGACATCGCCTTCGCGCTCTGCCTCCTCGCCGGCGTCTGGCTGGCCGCCGACGGACAGCTCAGCGTCGGCGAGCTCTTCGCCTTCTTCGCCACCGCCACGGTGCTGCGCTGGCCGGTGGAGTCGATCGGCTTCCTGCTCTCGATGACGTTCGACGCGCGCACCGCCGTCGACCGCTACTTCGAGGTGATGGACAGCCGGAACACGATCACCGATCCGGAGGCGCCCGCCACGATCGCCCGCCCGCTCGGCCGGGTGCGCTTCCGCGACGTGCACTTCCGCTACCAGGACGCGCCCGAGCGCTTCGCCGACCTGCTCGACGGCGTCGACCTCGAGGTCGAGCCCGGCGAGACGATGGCGCTCGTCGGCCTCACCGGCTCGGGCAAGACGACGCTCACCGCGCTGCTGCCGCGCCTCTACGACGTGACCGGCGGAGCGATCGAGATCGACGGCGTCGACGTGCGGAACCTCCGCCGCGACGAGCTGCGCTCCCACGTCGGCATGGCCTTCGAGGACGCGACGCTGTTCTCCACCTCCGTGCGCGAGAACGTGCTGCTCGGCCGCCCCGACGCCTCCGAGGCGGAGCTGCTCGAGGCGCTCGAGATCGCGCAGGCGGACTTCGTGCACTCCCTGCCGAACGGGCTGGACACCACCGTGGGCGAGGAGGGGATGAGCCTCTCCGGCGGCCAGCGCCAGCGGCTCGCCCTCGCGCGCGCCATCGCCGCGCGGCCGGCCGTCCTCGTCCTGGACGATCCGCTGTCGGCCCTCGACGTCGACACCGAGGCGCGGGTCGAGAAGGGCCTGCGCCGCGTGCTCGGCGACACCACCGCGCTGATCGTCGCGCACCGCCCCTCGACCGTCGCCCTCGCCGACCGCGTCGCCCTCCTCGAGGAGGGCCGCGTCACGGCGGTCGGCACCCACACCGAGCTGCTCGCGAGCAGCCCGCACTACCGCTTCGTCATCTCGAGCCTCGAGGAGGACGAGCTCGCCCGTCCCCGGGGCACCGAGCGCGTCGGCTCGCGCCCGCGCGCCGAGGCCGAGCTGACGGACCTGGCCGACCTCACGGAGCTGGAGACCCGATCATGAGCACTCTCGGATCCACCGAGGAGCGCGACGACCTCACGCGCGCGGAGTCCGCGGCCCTGCGCCGGCGCTCGCTCGCGCTGCTCGGGTCGCTGCTGCGCCCGCTGCGGATGCGGCTGGTGCTGACGGCCGTCGTCGTGGTGATCTCGACCGCCGCCCAGGTCGCCGGGCCGGCGCTGATCGCACTGGGCATCGACAACGGCCTGCCGGCGATCCTCGACGGCGACGCGACCCCGCTGGTCCTCACCGTGATCGCCTACGTCCTGACCGGCGTCGTCGGCGCCGTCCTCGTCGCCTGGTACACCGTGCTGTCGGCCCGGGTGAGCCAGGCGATCCTGATCGACCTGCGCAAGCGCGTCTTCCTGCACACCCAGAAGCTGAGCCTGGAGTTCCACGAGAACTACACCTCCGGCCGGATCATCTCCCGGCAGACCAGCGACCTCGACTCGATCCGCGAGCTGCTCGACTCCGGCATCAACCAGCTCGTGCAGGGCGCCCTCTACATGGGCTTCGTCGCCATCGCGCTGGTCTCGCTCGACGGCGTCAGCGGCCTCGTGCTCGCCTGTGCCCTCGTGCCGCTGGCGATCCTGACCCGCTGGTTCCAGAAGCGCTCGCAGTCGCTCTTCCGCGGCACCCGCGTCGCGTCGTCCCGACTGATCGTCCAGTTCGTCGAGACGATGACCGGCATCCGCGCCGTGCAGACCTTCCGCACCCAGCAGCGCAACGAGTCGGCCTTCGGCGTCGTCGTCGAGCGCTACCGGGTCGCCTACAAGAAGGTCTTCGGCGTCTTCGGCACCTTCGACCCCGGTCTCGTGCTGATCGGGAACGTCACGATGGCGGCCGTGCTGTTCTTCGGCGGGATGCGGGTGCTCGACGGCGGTCTCGAGATCGGCGCGCTGCTCGGCGTCCTGCTCTACACGCGGCGGTTCTTCGCGCCGGTGCAGGAGATGGCGATGTTCTACAACTCCTACCAGTCCGCCGCGGCCGCGCTCGAGAAGATCTCGGGCGTCCTCGCGGAGGAGCAGAGCGTGCCCGACCCGGCGCACCCCGTCGACCTGCGCGAGGCGCGCGGGGCGCTCGGCTTCGAGGGCGTCCGCTTCGCCTACACGACCGACCGGGAGATCCTGCCGCGCTTCGACCTGCGGATCCCCGCAGGCCAGACGATCGCGCTCGTCGGCTCGACCGGTGCCGGCAAGTCGACGCTCGCGAAGCTCGTCTCGCGCTTCTACGACCCGACCGATGGAGTGGTGACCCTCGACGGGGTCGACCTCCGGCAGCTGCACCCGAAGGACCTTCGGCGCGCGATCGTGATGGTGACCCAGGAGGCCTACCTCTTCTCCGGCTCCGTCGCGGACAACATCGCGATCGGCCGGCCCTCGGCCTCCTACGACGAGATCGTCGACGCGGCGAAGGCGGTCGGCGCGCACGCGTTCATCCAGGCGCTGCCGGACGGCTACGACACCGACGTGAACAAGCGCGGCGGGCGGGTCTCGGCCGGTCAGCGCCAGCTGATCTCGTTCGCGCGGGCGTTCCTGGCCGACCCGGCGGTGCTGATCCTGGACGAGGCGACCTCCTCGCTCGACATCCCGAGCGAGCGGCTGGTGCAGCTCGGCCTGCAGACGCTGCTCGCGGACCGGACCGCGGTGATCATCGCGCACCGGCTGTCGACGGTCGCGATCGCCGACCGGGTGCTGGTGATGGAGCACGGCCGCATCGTCGAGGACGGGACGCCGGAGGCGCTGATCGCGGGCGACGGCCGCTTCGCCACCCTGCACGCGGCCTGGCGGGACTCCCTGGTCTGACCCGGAGCGGCCCGCCGCCGCGTCAGGGCGTCCAGCGCGCGGCGCGGACGTCCACCCGGTAGCCGCTCGGGGTCGTGACGAGCGGCGTGCCCTCGCGCGCGTAGTGCTCGCGCGCACGGTCCTCGTGCCCGATCGCGGGAGCGCCGCCGGAGCGGACGACCCGCCACCAGGCGACGTCGGAGCCGTAGCGGGCGAGCACCGTGCCGACGGCGCGGGCGGCCCGGGTGCCGAGCACCGCGGCGATCTCGCCGTAGGCCATCACGCGGCCGGGCGGGATCGCGTCGACGACGGCGAGCACCGCGGAGACGAAGTCGGCGGGATCCGGGTCGGCGGAGGAGGCCGCCGGAGTGCCGGTCAGAGCTTCAGCGCCCCGATGTTCTCGCCGTACGGGGTCTCGCCGATGACCTCGAAGCCGATCCAGCGGAAGAACTGCTCGGGGCCGTCGGCGCCGGACTCCCAGATCACGGTGAGGGTGTCGAAGCCGCGGGCGCGCGCCTCGTCGGCGGCCGCGCGGACGGCGAAGGTGCCGACACCGCGGCCCTGCTTGGCCGCGTCGATGTTGATCCGCCAGATGCAGCTGCGGAACTCCTCCGGCGCCTGGGGGTCGAAGTGCGCGTGGATGAACCCGACGAGCTCGTCGCCGTCGAGGATCGCCCGCTGCCAGGCGGCGCCCGGGTCGATCACGGCGGCGGCCGCGGAGTACGACTCCGGTGCGACGAACTGCTCCTGACCCGGTTTGAGGCTCAGTCCGTTCACGGCGGAGATGTTCGCGGCCGACAGCTCTTCCAGGCGGAGGTCACTCATGCCGCCCAATCTAGCGGCCCGGCTCGGCGGCGGTCATCCTCCTCGCGGACGAGCGTCGCGGCGCGCAGGGTGCGGGGCTCCTCCCCGCGGAGAACTGTCTCGACGTCGAGACAGTTCCGGCCTCGGGTAGGCTGGTCGAGGCCGTCTGGAGCGGCCGCGGAGCCACCCGTCCCTCGCAGCAGCGGGGCGGTGCAACGAGACCCTGGGAGTGCAATGTCGAAGATCAAGGTTGAAGGAACCGTCGTCGAGCTCGACGGCGACGAGATGACGCGGATCATCTGGCAGAAGATCAAGGACACCCTGATCCACCCGTACCTCGACGTGAACCTCGAGTACTACGACCTCGGCATGGAGTACCGCGACCAGACCGACGACCAGGTCACGATCGACGCCGCCCACGCCATCCAGAAGCACGGCGTCGGCGTCAAGTGCGCGACCATCACGCCCGACGAGGCGCGCGTCGAGGAGTTCGGCCTGAAGAAGATGTGGAAGTCGCCGAACGGCACGATCCGCAACATCCTCGGCGGCGTCATCTTCCGCGAGCCGATCATCATCTCGAACATCCCGCGCCTGGTGCCCGGCTGGAACAAGCCGATCATCATCGGCCGCCACGCCTTCGGCGACCAGTACCGCGCCACCGACTTCGTCTTCAAGGGCAAGGGCACGCTCACCGTCGAGTTCACCCCCGAGGACGGCTCCGAGCCGATGAAGTTCGAGGTCTACAAGGCCCCCGACGACGGCATCGCGCAGGTCCAGTACAACCAGGACTCGTCGATCCGCGACTTCGCGCGCTCCTCGCTCAACTACGGCCTGACCCGCAACTACCCGGTCTACCTCTCCACGAAGAACACGATCCTCAAGGCCTACGACGGCCGGTTCAAGGACATCTTCGAGGAGATCTTCGAGACCGAGTTCAAGGAGCGCTTCGAGGCCGCCGGTCTCACCTACGAGCACCGCCTCATCGACGACATGGTCGCCTCGGCCATGAAGTGGGAGGGCGGCTACGTCTGGGCCTGCAAGAACTACGACGGCGACGTCCAGTCCGACACCGTCGCGCAGGGCTTCGGCTCGCTCGGCCTGATGACCTCGGTCCTCTCCACCCCCGACGGCAGCGTCGTCGAGGCGGAGGCGGCGCACGGCACCGTCACGCGCCACTACCGCCAGCACCAGGCCGGCAAGCCCACCTCGACGAACCCGATCGCCTCGATCTACGCCTGGACGCGCGGCCTCGCGCACCGCGGCAAGCTCGACGGCAACCAGGAGCTCATCGACTTCTCGCTGACCCTCGAGGACGTCGTCATCAAGACGGTCGAGTCCGGCAGCATGACGAAGGACCTCGCGCTCCTCGTCGGCCCGGACCAGGCCTGGCAGACGACCGAGGAGTTCCTCGCCACGCTCGACGAGAACCTCAAGGCGCGCATGGCGAGCTGATCTCCGGCTCGCACGAACGGCTCCGGCCCGCGGGAATCCTCGGATTCCCCGGGCCGGAGCCGTTTACGCGTGCCGGGCACCGGAGGGGTGGCGGTCGGCGTCAGAGCACGCGCGCCAGCTGCTCCATCGCCGCGCGCGGGTCGCTGCCGACCGGCATGAGCACCGTGCTGGCCGCTCCGGCCGCGTGCAGCGCGTCGATCCGCGCGCGGGCCGTCTCCGGCGTCCCGACGACGGCGAGCCGGTCGACCCACTCGTCCGGCAGATCGCGGACGAAGGCGGCGCGGTCGGCGCTCCGGGCGCGCAGCTGCGCGAACTCCTCGGCGAAGGGCAGCGGCTCGATGTGCGGTGCCCAGTCCGGCTCGCCGACCCACTCCAGTCCGGGGCGCACGGCGGCGCGGGCCTCTCCGGCGTCGTCCGAGACGGCGGCCACGTTGTAGGCGACGACGCGGCCCGGCGTGCCCATCTGCTCGCGGGCCCGGGCGAGGTATTCCGGAGCGACCGGCTCGGCGAGGATCGCCCCGTCGGCGATGCGCCCGGCCAGCTCGAGCGAGCGCGGTCCGCGGACCCCGGCCAGCAGCGGTGGCACGACCTGCGGCGGCGACTCGAGCCGCAGCCCGTCGACGTGGACGTAGCGACCGTCGCGGGTCACCTCCTCGCCGGCGAGCAGCGCGCGGATCGCGTCGAACTGCTCCGCGAGCAGGGTCAGCGGGCTCTTCGGCCAGACGCCGAGTCCGCGCATCCAGCCCGGCATGCCGTGGCCGATGCCCGCGTGGACGCGGCCGGGGAAGAGCTCGGCGAGGGTGCCGAGCTCCATCGCGGTGAAGGCGGCGGTGCGCACCGCGGCGGGCAGGATGCCGATGCCGACGACGATCCGCTCGGTCGCGGCGAGGACGGCCGCGGCCTGGGCGATGCCGCCGCGGAAGCCGAGGTCCTCGACGACCCAGAGCTCGTCGAAGCCGAGCTCCTCGGCCCGGCGGGCGTAGGGCAGGACCTCGGCGGCGGGGAGATCGCGGGGGAGCAGGACGCCGACGGCGGCGTCGGGATTCGGGGTGCGCATCCCGCCAGCGTAGGACCGGCGGGGTGGAGTCCCCGAAATGGGGGCACCGGGATCCCCGGAGATCGGACGCCGTTGTCCCCCGAACAAGGACTTCGTTACCTGTTCGTAACAGAGCCGGGCGATCCAGTTCGTAGGGTCGACTCTGTGCGAGAACCGATCCGGTTCTCAGCAACTGTGAGTAAAGGACATCGATTGCCGCTTCACTTGTCCCACCGTCCACCCGTCCGCCGCGCCGAGAAGCGCATCCTCGCCGGCCTCGCCGCCCTCGGCATCGCCGCCTCCGGCGCCTTCGCCGTCTCGGCCGCCTCGGCCGCCCCGCTCGTCGGCGGGGCCGCTCTCGTCGGCGGACTCTCCACCCTCCAGACCTTCGACGACGGCGACTACGTCGTCACGCTCGTCGAGCCGTCCGCGGCGACCTACGAGGGCACCGACGCCCGCTTCGCCCGGACCGCTCCGGACGCCGGCGCGCAGCTGCAGGCCCGCTCGGCTCCGGTCGAGGACTACTCCGCTCACCTCGAGCAGCGGCAGGACGACGTCGCCGCCGCCGTCGACGCCGCGATCGGCTACCACTACACGGTCGCCCTCAACGGCTTCTCCGCCTCGCTCACCGCCGAGCAGGCGAGCGCGCTCGCCGGCCGCAAGGACGTCGCGCAGGTGCGGGAGCTCGAGGACCTGAAGCTCGACCGCGCCGCGGCCTCGACCGCGCCGGCTCCGACCGCCGCCGCCGACGCCGGCATCCCCGTTCCGGACACCGGGCAGGAGTCCTCGACGAGCTTCCTCGGCCTCGAGGGCGACGGCGGAGTCTGGGACACCGTCGGCGGTGTCGAGAAGGCCGGCGAGGGCATCGTCGTCGGCGTCATCGACTCCGGCATCGCACCCGAGAACCCGTCCTTCGCGGGCGCTCCGCTCGCGACCTCCCCGGGCGCCGCTCCGTACACGGACGGCACGACCGTCCGCTACGCCAAGTCGGACGGCACCACCTTCGCCGGCTCCTGCTCGCCCGGCCTCGCCGCGTCCGAGCAGTGGGACGGCGGCGAGTGCAACCAGAAGCTGATCGGCGCGCGCTGGTTCCTCGGCCAGAACGAGGCGGCCGGCTCGACCGACAACCCCGAGTACCGCTCGCCGCGCGACGCGGACGGCCACGGCTCGCACACCGCGAGCACGGCGGCCGGCAACGCCGACGTCGAGGCCTCGGTCGACGGCTACGACTACGGCACCATCTCCGGTGTCGCACCCGCCGCGAAGGTCGCTGCCTACAAGGTCTGCTGGAACGGCGACGAGAACGGCACCGACGACGACGACTACTGCTCCGGCGAGGGCATCCTGGCCGCGATCAACGCGGCCGTCGCGGACGGCGTCGACGTCATCAACTTCTCGATCGGCGGCGGTTCCGCCGTCTCGACGCTGACCCCCTACGACGAGGCGTTCCTGAACGCCGCGGCAGCGGGTGTCTTCGTGGCCGCCTCGGCCGGCAACTCCGGCCCGGGCGTCTCGACCCTCGACCACGCCTCGCCCTGGTACACCACGGTCGCCGCGTCCTCGATCCCGACCTACACGGCCACCGCCACCCTCGGTGACGGCCAGGCCTTCGTCGGCGGATCGATCAGCGTGCACGACGACGTGACCGGCCCCCTCGTGAACAGCGCCGACGTCGTCGTCGCCGGGACCGAGAACGCCGACATCTGCGCGCCGGGCTCGCTCGACGCCGCGAAGGTCACCGGGAAGATCGTCGCCTGCACCGCCGGCGTCACCGCGCGCGTCTCCAAGTCGGCCGAGGTCGACCGGGCCGGGGGCATCGGCATGCTGCTGCTGAACCCGTTCCCGAACGCCCTGCACGTGGACGACCACTCGGTCCCGAGCATCCAGATCGACTCGCAGGCCTACGACGCGATCACCGCGTACGCCGGCACCGCGGGCGCGACGGCGACGCTGACCGAGGGCAACGCGACCGGCACCGAGATCCCGGTGCCGCAGGTCGCGGGCTTCTCCTCGCGCGGACCGGCCGAGGCGGACGGCACCGACGTGCTCAAGCCCGACCTCACGGCGCCCGGCGTCGCGATCCTCGCCGACAGCTTCAACGCCGAGGGCGACGACCCCGCCTTCGCGTTCGAGTCCGGCACCTCGATGTCCTCCCCGCACATCGCGGGCCTCGCCGCCCTCATCCTCGGCGTGACGCCGAACGCGTCGCCGTCGGCGGTGAAGTCGGCCATGATGACGACCTCCTACGACAGCGTCGACCAGTCGGGCGCCGCGTCCGACGACGTCTTCGCTCAGGGCGCCGGACACGTCGACCCGACCGCGTTCCTCGACCCCGGACTGCTCTACGAGAGCGGCACGAGCGACTGGATCGCGTTCCTCAAGGGGGCCGGCTACGTCTTCGCCGACCCCGAGCTCGACGCGGTCGAGGCGATCGACCCGTCCGACCTCAACCAGGCCTCGATCGCGATCGGCGCGCTGGCCGGCAGCCAGACGGTCACCCGCGCGGTCACCTCGACCGAGGCCGGCAGCTACACCGCCAGCCTCGACATCCCCGGGATCGACGCCGTCGTCTCGCCGTCCACCCTCTCCTTCACCGGAGCGGGCCAGACCGCCGAGTACACGGTGACCTTCACGAGGACCGACGCCGAGCTCACCGAGTTCGCGACCGGCTACCTCACCTGGTCGAGCGCCGAGCACGAGGTGCGCAGCCCCGTGGCCGTGCGTCCCGTGCTGCTCGACGCGCCGTACGAGGTGTCGGGCTCCGGCTCGACCGGCTCGACGAGCGTCGAGATCATCCCCGGCATCGACGGCCCCCTGCCGCTGGTTCCGAGCGGCCTCGCGGTGGGAGTCCTCGCCGAGGACACGACCGCGGCGGACGGCCACACCGGCACGCTGCCGCAGGGCGTGACGTTCGAGACGACCGTCGAGGTGCCCGAGGGCACCGAGTTCGCCCGGTTCGACCTCGACTCGCTCGACGACACGGCCGACCTCGATCTGACGGTCGCGCAGATCGTCGACGGGAAGCCGGTCGTCACGGCCACCAGTGCGACGGGCTCGGCCGACGAGCGGGTGGACCTCTACGCGCCCGAGGCCGGCCGCTACCTGGTCTCCGCGGACATCTACGCGGCGGGCGCGGAGCCGGAGGCGACCTTCGACCTCCGGAGCTTCCTCATCGCGGCGGACGGCGGCGAGGGCTCGCTGACCACCGCGCCCGAGACCGTCGACGCGGTCCTCGGCGAGCCGACGAGCTACTCCGTGTCCTGGACCGGCCTCGCCGGCCCGGCGCAGTACCTCGGGAGCGTCGACTACGCGGACTCGGGTCTCCGGACCCTCGTCAGCGTGGACGTGACGGAGGCGGCGACGCCGGCTCCGACCGCGACGCCGACGGCCGGACCCACGGCCGAGCCGACCGCGACGCCGACCGCCGGACCGACGGCGACGCCGGCTCCGACCGGGACGCCGACCGCCGGACCGACCGCGCCTCCCGCGCCGACCTCCACGCCCACCGCCGGACCGGGCGCGCCCGGCCACGGAGCGGGCGGCCTGCCCTCCACCGGCTTCGGCGGCGGACTGCTCGGAGCGGGCGCCCTGGCGCTGATCGGCGCCGGAGCGGTGCTGACGGGACTGCGTCGCCGCGCACTCGCGCAGCGTGAGGCGGGCGCCGCGGAGTAGCCCTCCGCAGCCCGTCGACGGCCGCTCCGCACGCCCCTCCGGGGGCGGCGGGGCGGCCGTCGCTCGTTGCGCGCGGGATCTCGATGCGCCCGCTGCGCGGGCTACTCGATCCGCGTGAGCAGGGAGCCGAATCGCTGGAGCATGCTGGTCGAGTAGCCCCGGAGGGGCGTATCGAGACCCGCCGTCGCCTGCAGGGTGGTCTGCAGGCTCCGGTTCGGACGGTGGTGGATCTCGATACGCCCGCTGCGCGGGCTACTCGATCAGCATGGTGCGACGCCCTCGTCTGCTGAGTCGCAGCCCCTTGCATGCTGGTCGAGTAGCCCCGGAGGGGCGTATCGAGACCCGCCGTCGCCTGCAGGGTGGTCTGCAGGCTCCGGTTCGGACGGTGGTGGATCTCGATACGCCCGCTGCGCGGGCTACTCGATCAGCAGAGGTGCACTCGCACAGCGGCGTCAGCTCAGCGCGCGGCGCCCCGAGATCACGCCGGACACCACGGCGACCACGCCGAAGACGATCGCGACGACCGGCTGGCCGAGGTCGAGCCAGGCGAGGGCGGCGGCGCCCATGATCAGCAGCTCGATCAGCGAGCGGCCGTAGAGGTCGATCGCGAGGACGGCGCGCGGCGACAGGAAGAGCGCCCAGAGCAGGATCGCCAGCACCGGTGCGCCGACGCCGAAGACGATGCTCCACGGCAGGTCCCAGGACAGGAAGCCCCACAGCCCGAGGCTGACGAACGCGAACAGCTCGAGCACGAGGCGGAGGACGTCGTTCGGCCCGACCTTCGGATCGGTCCGTGCAGTGCCCGCTGTCGCTCGATTCACGCGGACCATCGTATCCGCCCGCGGTGAGTCGCCCGAGAGGGCTCGTTCTCCCGCCCTGCGGACAGCCGTTCCGGGCGACTCGACGCCGCCCGCGACCGGCGCGGGGTCAGTGGAAGATGATCGTCCGCGCGCCGTCGAGCAGCACGCGGTCCTCCGCGAACCACTTCACGGCCTGGGTGAGCGTGCGGCTCTCCTCGTCCTGCCCGATCGCGACCAGCTGCGCGGGGGAGTGCGAGTGGTCGACCCGCACCACGTTCTGCTCGATGATCGGGCCCTCGTCGAGGTCGCTCGTCACGAAGTGCGCGGTCGCGCCGATCAGCTTCACCCCACGGGCGTGCGCCTGCTTGTAGGGGTTCGCGCCCTTGAAGCCGGGCAGGAAGGAGTGGTGGATGTTGATCGCCCGGCCGGCCAGGCGCGCGCAGAGCTCGGGGGAGAGGATCTGCATGTAGCGGGCGAGGACGACCAGCTCGATGTCGTGCTCCTCGACGACCTCGACGACGCGGTCCTCGAAGGCGCGCTTGGTCTCGGGCGACGTCACCGCGCGCGACTCGAACGGCACTCCGTAGAAGCCGGCCAGGTCCTGCAGGGTGGCGTGGTTCGAGAGGATCAGCGGGACGTCGATGGCGAGCTGCCCGGCCCGCTGGCGGAACAGCAGGTCGTTCACGCAGTGCCCCGCGGTCGAGGCGAGCAGCAGCGTGCGCAGCGGACGCCCGACGACGTCGAGCCGCCAGGTCATGCCGTAGTGCTCCGTGACGGGGAGCAGCGCGGCCTCGAACGCGTCGCGGGTGACGGGCGACTGCACCTGCAGGCGCATGAAGAAGCGGCCGGTGTCGGCGCTGGAGAACTGCTGGCTCTCGGTGATGTTGCCGCGGGCCTGCACCACCGCTCCCGAGACCGCGTGCACGATGCCGGGCAGGTCGGGGCAGGCGAAGGTGAGCGTCCAGTGGTTGCCGGGACCGCCGTCGGGGCCGCCGATCGCCGCAGCGGCGGCGGTGCGGTCGGAAGCGGGCGCGGCGGAATCGGTCTGCATCCGCTCAGGATATCGGCCGCCCGTTGCTACACTTGCCGCGTCGCGACTGGCGTTCGGATGGGTGACCATCAGGGAGCGGCACCCTCTCCGGAGACCTCTTCCGGACACTTTTCCTGCCGCTCGCCTGGGCCGGAACGGATACCGTTGTCCTGCGTGCCCGAGCGTGCCTCGTCGCCTCGCGGACGCCATCCGTTTCGCAGCCAAGGAGCGCACGTGTCCTCTTCTCCCGCCTCGAGCACCGCCAGCACCGGTGTCTCGGCCTCGTTCAACGAGCCCGTCTCCGTCGTCGATCCCGAGATCGCCGCCGTCCTGCAGCAGGAGCTCGACCGCCAGCGCGGCTACCTCGAGATGATCGCCAGCGAGAACTTCGTGCCGCGCGCGATCCTCGAGTCGCAGGGCTCGGTCCTCACCAACAAGTACGCCGAGGGCTACCCCGGCCGCCGCTACTACGGCGGCTGCGAGTACGTCGACGTCGCCGAGCAGCTCGCGATCGACCGCGCCAAGGCCCTCTTCGGCGCCGAGTTCGCGAACGTCCAGCCGCACTCGGGAGCGACCGCGAACGCGGCGGCGCTCGCCGCCCTCGTCCAGCCGGGCGACACCATCCTCGGTCTCGAGCTGGCGCACGGCGGCCACCTCACCCACGGGATGAAGCTCAACTTCTCGGGCAAGCTCTACAACGCCACCGCGTACGGAGTCGACCCGCAGACCTTCCGCATCGACATGGACGCCGTTCGCGAGAAGGCCCTCGAGGTCCGCCCGCAGGTCCTCATCGCCGGCTGGTCGGCCTACCCCCGTCACCTCGACTTCGAGGCGTTCCGCGCGATCGCCGACGAAATCGGCGCCAAGCTCTGGGTCGACATGGCCCACTTCGCCGGACTCGTCGCCGCGGGCCTGCACCCCTCGCCCGTCCCGCACGCCGACGTGGTGACCACGACCGTGCACAAGACGCTGGCCGGCCCGCGCTCGGGCCTCATCCTCGCCAAGCAGGAGTACGCCAAGAAGCTCAACTCCGCCGTCTTCCCGGGCCAGCAGGGCGGGCCGCTCATGCACGTCATCGCCGCGAAGGCCACCGCCTTCAAGCTCGCGGGCGAGCAGGAGTTCGCCGACCGCCAGGCGCGCACCATCCGCGGCGCCCAGATCCTCGCCGAGCGCCTGACGGCCGCCGACTCGAAGGCCGAGGGCATCGACGTGCTCACCGGCGGCACCGACGTGCACCTCGTGCTCGCCGACCTGCGCAACTCCCCGCTCGACGGCAAGCAGGCGGAGGACCGGCTGCACGAGGTCGGCATCACGGTCAACCGCAACGCGGTGCCGTTCGACCCGCGCCCGCCGATGGTCACCTCGGGCCTGCGGATCGGCACCCCCGCGCTCGCGACCCGCGGCTTCGGCGACGCCGAGTTCACCGTCGTGGCCGACGTGATCGCCGAGGCGCTCAAGCCCTCGGCCGACCTCGAGGCGCTGCGCGCCCGGGTCAAGGGGCTCACGGACGACTTCCCGCTGTACCCCGGGCTGTAGGCCGCCCCGCCCCTTCCGGGTGACCCTGCGCTCGGCGGGGTCCGGAGCGCCGAGCGCGCCTCCGGACCCCGCCGAGCGCTACTGCACGACAGGCGCGGGAGCGCCGACGAACGAGGAGTTCCACGATGACGGCACAGGTACTCGACGGCGTCGCGACCGCCGCGACGGTCAAGGCGGAGATCGCCGAGCGCGTGGCGGTGCTCCGCGAGAAGGGCGTCGTGCCCGGCCTCGGCACGCTGCTGGTCGGCGACGACCCGGCCTCGCGCTCCTACGTCGCGGGCAAGCACCGCGACTGCGCGGAGGTGGGCATCGAGTCGATCCGCGTCGACCTGCCCGCCACGGCCTCCGCGGAGGACATCCGCGCGGCGATCCGGCAGCTCAACGAGTCGGACTCGGTGACCGGCTACATCATCCAGCTGCCGCTGCCGAAGGGCATCGACGAGAACGCGATGCTCGAGCTGATGGACCCGGACAAGGACGCCGACGGACTGCACCCGACCAACCTCGGCCGGCTGGTGCTGGGCGTCGAGGGCGAGCTCGACAGCCCGCTGCCCTGCACGCCGAACGGCATCGTCGAGATGCTGAAGCGCCACGAGATCCCGATCTCGGGGAAGCACGTCGTGGTCGTCGGGCGTGGGCTCACGGTCGGCCGCCCGCTCGGGCTGCTGCTGACCCGCAAGGGGCTCGACGCGACGGTGACGCTGACGCACTCGCGGACGACGGATCTCGCGGCGGAGGTGCGGCGGGCGGACATCGTCGTCGCTGCCGTGGGCGTGCCGGGGCTGATCGCGGCGGACTGGGTGAAGCCGGGGGCAGCGGTGCTCGACGTGGGGATCACCCGGGTCGAGAATCCGGAGACGGGGAAGGCGAGGCTGACCGGCGACGTCGCTCCCGGGGTGGCCGAGGTCGCGGGGTGGCTGTCGCCGGTGCCGGGCGGGGTCGGGCCGATGACGCGGGCGATGCTGATCCACAACGTGGTGGGGGCGGCGGAGCGGGCTCTTCGCTCGTGAGTCGTCGGGGGTGCTTGCTGCCGGCGGTCTGACGGGGGGAGGGGCGCGGTGCCTCGTCGCGGCTCCTTCCCGCGCGCCTGCGGCGCGCCCGCCAGACCCGAGCCAGGAGCCGCGACGAGGCACCGCGCCCCTCCGGGGCGGCGACTGCAGAGGGGCGCGCCCTTCGGGCGGCGCGGTGCGGAGCCCGAGGTAAGGGACCAGGTGCAGGCCGACCTCCGTGGTCAGGCGTGGAAGTGGACCTCGTCGCCTGGGGTCAGGTGGGCCAGGGCGTCGAGGGACGTCGAGGCGATGACGGCGAGGACGGGGTAGCCGCCCGTTGTCGGGTGGTCGGGGCCGAAGAGGACGGGGAGGCCGGAGGGCGGGAGTTGGATCGCGCCGGGGACGAGGGCCTCGCTGGGGAGTTCGGGGGCGTCGCCTGTGGGGAGGGGGGTGCCGGAGAGGCGGAGGCCGATGCGGTCGGCGGAGGGGCTCAGGTGCCAGGGGCCGGCGAGGAGGCGCTGCCACGTGCCGGGGGGCAGGAGGCCGAGGCGGGGGCCTGGGAGGACGCGCAGGACCGGGTTCCGAGGGGGGTCGAAGGGCCACCAGTCGGGGAGGAGGACCTCGCCGGCGGGGGTGCCGAACGCGAGCAGGTCGCCGGGGCGGAGGGGGCCGGGCCGAGGGCGGAGAGGGTGTCGCGGGAGCGGGAGCCGAGGACGGGTGGCGCGGCGATACCGCCGCGGACGCCGAGGGTGCGGCGCAGGCCCGTCGTCAGGGGGCCGAGTCGCAGGACCGAGCCCGCGGGCGCGAGCGTCGGCAGGACGCGGGCGGGGGCGGCGCCGTCGAGGGTCGCGGCTCCGGCGGCGCCGGTGAGGCTGATCCAGGCGGGGGTCTCGAAGCGGGCGGTGAAGCCGGCGCCGAGCAGTTCGAGCGCAGCCGCGTCCGGGGCGTTGCCGAGCAGGCGGTTCGCGAGGCGGAGGGCGCCGCGGTCCATCGCACCGGAGCGTCCGACGCCGACGGCGGCGTGGCCGGGGCGGCCGTGGTCCTCGACGAGGGCGAGGGGGCCGGGGTCGAGGATGCGCAGGCTCACGGCAGCGCTCGGAAGCGGACCTCGTCGCCGGGGGCGAGCAGGGCGGGCGGCAGGCGCTCGATGTCCCAGAGCTCCGCGTCGGTCGAGCCGATCAGCTGCCAGCCGCCGGGGGAGGAGCGCGGGTAGACGCCGGAGTAGCCGGCCGCGAGGGCGACCGCGCCGGCGGGGACGCGGGTGCGCGGCTCGGCGCGGCGGGCGACCTCCGGCCAGGGGGCGAGCGCGACGAGGTAGGCGAAGCCGGGGGCGAAGCCGCCGAAGGCCGCGCGCCACGGGGTCGCCGTGTGGCGGCGGATCAGCTCGGCGGTCGTCCAGCCGAGGGCGTCCGCCGCCTCGGCCAGGTCGGCGCCGTCGTAGCGGACGGCGATCTCGTGCCGGTGGCCGACGGTGCCCGGCCCGTTCGGCTCCGTCGCCTCCGCGGTCCGCAGGATCCACGGGGACGCCGTCGTGACCGGCAGTGACTCGTCCAGCACGACGAGGACCGTCCGGGCGGCGGGGACCAGGTCGAGGACGCCTGCGGGGCGGGAGCGGTCGAGCGCCGCCGCGAGGGCGAGCGCCTCGTCGAGGCCGTCGACCTCGGCCAGCACGGCGCGGTCGCCGGAGGGCAGCAGCCGCACCGGGATCACGGCGCAGCGCTCACCAGGGTGACGCCCGCCTCGGAGAGGGCCGCGCGCACCGCCTCCGCCATCGCGACGGCGCCGGGGGTGTCGCCGTGGACGCAGAGGGAGTCGACGTCGAGCTGCAGGTCCTCGCCCGAGGCGGCCGTCACGGCGCCCTCCAGGACCATCCGCACGGCCCGGGCCGCGACGACCGCCGGGTCGGTCAGCAGGTCGCCGGGCTCGCCGCGCGGGACGAGCGTCCCGTCGGCCCGGTAGCCGCGGTCGACGAACGCCTCGCGCAGGAACGGCAGGCCGGCGCTCGCCGCCGCGCGCTCGACGGCGGAGGACCCGAGGCCGAGCAGGGGCAGTGCGGGAGCGGTGTCCCGGACGGCGGCGACCACCGCCTCCGCCTGCCGCTCGTCGTGCACGATGCGGTTGTAGAGGGCCCCGTGCGGCTTCACGTAGCGCACCTCCGTGCCCGCGGCCCGCGCGACGGCCTGCAGAGCGCCGAGCTGGTAGACGACGTCTGCGTGCAGCTCGGCCGGGTCGACGGGGAGGTCGCGCCGGCCGAAGCCGGCGAGATCGCGGTAGGCGACGTGGGCGCCGATCGCCGCACCGCGCTCGGCGGCGGTGCGGCAGGTGGCGAGCATGATCGAGGGGTCGCCCGCGTGGAAGCCGCAGGCGACGTTGGCGCTCGTGACGAGCCGGAGCATCGCGTCGTCATCGCCGAGCGACCACACGCCGAAGCCCTCGCCGAGGTCGGCGTTCAGATCGATCGTCCTCCGCATCCTCCGAGCCTACGGGCGGCGTCCAGCCGGGGCTCGCTAGCGTGGGCAGACGCGCTCGCGTTCCCACCCCCTCCGGACCACCGCTCGAGCGCGCCCCCACGAAGGAGAAAACATGCTGACCGTCAACGCCTACGCCGCCCCCTCCGCCACCGAGCCGCTCGTCCCCACCACGATCGAGCGCCGCGACGTCGGAGCGCACGACGTGCTCATCGAGATCGCCTACGCGGGCATCTGCCACTCCGACATCCACACCGTCCGCGGCGAGTGGGGCCCCGTCCAGTACCCCCTCACCGTCGGCCACGAGATCGTCGGCGTCGTCGCCGAGGTCGGCTCCGAGGTGTCCAAGCACAAGGTCGGCGACCGCGTCGGCGTCGGCTGCATGGTCAACTCCTGCCGCGAGTGCGAGAACTGCCTCGCCGGCGAGGAGCAGTACTGCCTGAAGGGCAACACCGGCACCTACGCCTCCGTCGACCGCGACGGCACCGTCACGCAGGGCGGCTACTCCACCCACGTCGTCGTCGTCGAGGACTTCGTGCTCCGCGTCCCGGAGTCGATCCCCTACGAGGCCGCCGCGCCCCTGCTCTGCGCCGGCATCACCACCTACTCGCCGCTCTCGCACTGGGAGGCGGGCCCCGGCAAGCGGGTCGCCGTCGTCGGTCTCGGCGGGCTCGGCCACATGGCCGTCAAGTTCGCGCACGCGATGGGCGCCGAGGTCACCGTGCTCTCGCAGTCGCTGAGCAAGAAGGAGGACGGCCTCCGTCTGGGCGCCGACCACTACTACGCGACGAAGGACGAGGAGACGTTCTCCACGCTCAAGAACACCTTCGACATCATCATCAACACGGTCAGCGCGCCGCTCGACCTGGACGCCTACCTCGGCCTCCTGCGCCGCAACGGCACGATGGTGAACGTCGGTGCTCCGGCCGAGGCGCTGCCGCTGCACGTCTTCACCCTGTTCGCCGCGCGCCGCTCCTTCGCGGGCTCGGGCATCGGCGGCATCCGCGAGACCCAGGAGATGCTCGACTTCTGCGCGGAGAAGGGCATCGCGAGCGAGGTCGAGGTCGTCTCGGCGTCGCAGATCAACGAGGCCTACGAGCGCGTGCTCGCCTCGGACGTGCGCTACCGCTTCGTCATCGACATCGCGACGCTCACGGAGTAGCGGTTCCACCGGCCGCGGGGTCGGCTACGGTCGTTCGCATGAGCGAGCGCAGCCACCCCGCGGTTGACCGCGTCCTGGCCGATCTCGAGGTGCACGGGGTACGGCCGCCGGTCCGCTGGCTCGACGAGGCGGCGTCGACGGCGGCGCTCGCCGCAGCGGCCCTCGGCATCGAGGTCGGCCAGATCGCGAACTCGCTGATCTTCCTCCTCGACGGGTCACCGCTGCTGGTCCTCACCAGCGGCGCGCACCGCGTCGACACCGACTGGCTGGGCGCCGAGCTCGGCGGGACGATCACCCGCGCCTCGGCCGCGGCCGTCAAGGCGGCCACGGGCCAGACCATCGGCGGCGTCGCGCCGGTCGGTCACCCGACCCTGCTGCCCACCGTGGTCGACTCCGCCCTGGCCGA
Source organism: Rathayibacter festucae DSM 15932 (assembly GCF_004011135.1). Taxonomy (NCBI): domain Bacteria; kingdom Bacillati; phylum Actinomycetota; class Actinomycetes; order Micrococcales; family Microbacteriaceae; genus Rathayibacter; species Rathayibacter festucae. Next base: position 266,609 of record NZ_CP028137.1, read on the forward strand.
GTTCAACACCGTCTGGGCGGCCGCCGGCCACGCCCACACCGTCTACCCGACCAGCGCCGCGGAGCTCGTCCACGTCACCGGAGGCGCCCTGCGCCCGGTCGTCCCGCCGGCCCCGGCTCAGTAGGCCGCTGTTCGAGCAGCCCGCCCCTCATGCTGTTCGGGCAGCCCGCTCCGCGGGCGTATCGAGCGGCGAAGAAAGGACGCGCCGCGCCCCCTCTCATGCTGGTCGAGTAGCCCCGCAGGGGCGTATCGAGACCCACCGTCCTCGACAGGGCGGGTCTGCAGACTCGCGTTCTGACGGTGGTGGATCTCGATACGCCTGCTCCGCGGGCTACTCCATCAGCATGGTTCGCCCCTGCTTACCAGGTGATCCCTCCTAGGAGATCGGAGGGTCAGCGGACGCGGCCCGCGCCGTCGGCCGCCGTCACGAGGAAGAGCTCGGGGGTGCGGAAGCCCTTCTCGGCGAAGGCGGCGAGGACCGCCGCGCGGACCTCCTCCTCCTTCTCGACGGGGGTGAGCGCGATGGCGGAGCCGCCGAAGCCGCCGCCCGTCATCCGCGCACCGATCGCGCCGGCGCCGCGGGAGGCCTCGACCGCGGTGTCGAGCTCGGGGATCGAGATCTCGAAGTCGTCGCGGAGCGAGACGTGGCCGGCGTCCAGGAGCTCGCCGATCGCACGCGGCCCCTGCTCGCGGAGGGTGCGGACGGTGGTGAGGACGCGGGCGTCCTCGGTCACCACGTGCTTCACGCGGCGGTAGGTCACGTCGTCGAGGAGCTCCTCGGCGCGCGGCAGGTCGTCCACCGACAGCTCGCGCAGCGACTCCACCCCGAGCGTCGAGGCACCGAGCTCGCAGGACGCACGGCGCTCGGCGTAGCCGCCAGTGGCGTGCGCGTGCTCGACCCGGGTGTCGATGACGAGGAGCACCAGCCCGGCCTCCTCGAAGCCGAGCGGCACGACCTCGGTGTCCAGGCTTCGGCAGTCGAGGAAGACGGCCGCGTCGCGCTCGCCGAACAGCGAGGCGGACTCGTCCATGATCCCGGTCGGCGCGCCGACGGCCACGTTCTCGGCGCGACGGCCCACGCGGGCGAGCGTCGCGCGGTCGAGCCCGAGCTCCCAGAGCTCGTTCAGCGCCACGGCCATCGCGCACATCAGCGCGGCCGAGCTGGAGAGCCCGGCGCCGACCGGCACGTCGGAGTCGACGAAGGCGTCGAAGCCCGAGCGCGCGCCGAGGTCGACGCCGTACTCGGTGAGCGCCCAGACGACGCCGAGCGGGTAGGCCGACCAGCCGTCGAGCGCGTCCGGCCCGAGGTCGTCCAGCGAGATCTCGACGTGCTCGGGGGAGAAGGCGCTCGAGATCCGGACGACCCGGTCCTCCCGCGGCGCGACCGCCATCGCGGTGGCGCGGTCGATGGCGAAGGGGAAGACGAAGCCGTCGTTGTAGTCGGTGTGCTCGCCGATCAGGTTGACCCGGCCGGGTCCGGCCCAGACGCCGACGGCCGAGTGGCCGTAGGCGCGCTCGAAGTCCTGCGCGGCGCGCTCGGCGACGGCGTCGAGGGAGGCGGAGGTGGTCATCGGTTCTCCTCGGGGGTGGTGTCGGCGGCGGGGAGCGACGCGTCGGGGTTCGCGGCCGTCTCGGCGGCCAGGGTGGCGGCGTCGGCGCGCTCGATCGCCTCGCGCAGGGCGGCGGCGCTCGTCTCAGGAGCGATGTCGCCGATCCAGGCGCCCATCGCCGCCTCGCTGCCCGCCAGGTACTTGAGCTTGGTGGCGGCGCGGCGCGGCGACGTGATCTGCAGCATGAGCCGCACCTCGTCGCGCCGCTCGTGCACCGGCGCCTGGTGCCAGGCGGAGATGTAGGGGGTGGGCGAGTCGTAGCGCGCATCGATCCCGCGCAGGAGCCGCTGGTAGATCACGGCGAGCTCGTCGCGCTCCTCGGGCGTCGTCTCGCTGATGTCGGCCACGTGGCGGTGCGGCAGCACGTGCACCTCGATGGGCCAGCGCGCGGCGAAGGGCACGAAGGCCGTCCAGTGCTCGCCGCGGACGAGCACGCGCTCGCCGGCCTGCTCGAAGGCGAGGATGTCCGCGAACATCCCGGGGCCGTAGGCGTCGAGCGACGCGAGCAGTCGCGTCGTCCGCGGGGTGACGTACGGGTAGGAGTAGATCTGGCCGTGCGGGTGGTGCAGGGTGACGCCGATCGCCTCTCCGCGGTTCTCGAACGGGAAGACCTGCTGCACCCCGGGCAGAGCCGACAGTGCGGCGACGCGGTCGGCCCACGCCTCCACGACGGTGCGAGCCCGCGAGGCGGAGAGGGTCGCGAACGACCCCTCGTGCTCGGGGCTGAAGCAGACGACCTCGCAGCGGCCGACGCTCGTCAGGGTCCGGCCGAGGCCGAGCGTGCGGAGGTCCTCGAGGGACGCGGGCGCGTCCTCGTCCTCGAGCAGCGGTCCGAAGGACGGCGAGCGGTTCTCGAAGACGGCGACGTCGTACACGCTCGGCACCTCCGACGGGTTCGTCGGGGAGGCCGGGGCGAGCGGGTCGAGCTCGGCCGGCGGGAGGAAGACGCGGTTCTGCCGGGAGGCGGCGATCGAGACCCACTCCCCGGTGAGGACGTCCTGGCGCATGCGCGCGGTCGCGGGACGGGGATCGAGCTCGCGGGCATCCGCCGAGCGCTCGGGAGGGAGGGACGTTTCCGCGTCATCGAAGTAGATGAGGTCGCGGCCGTCGGCGAGGACGTGCGGGCGCTTGACGACGCCGGCGGAGAGGGGGATCGCTTCGTTCATGGCACCGCCCACGATAGACCGCGACCTTCGGAAAGGAAAGCGCGGTTTCTCTTTGACAAGTCGATGGCGCGAAGGACACGATGGAGCGATGAGGACGGACGGGGAGCAGGAGAGCCGCTCGGCGCTCGAGCGCCGCTTCGAGATGCGGCTGCTCGCCGAGAAGCAGGGCTTCGTCTCCGTCGCGGACCTCTCCGATCGCCTCGGCGTCTCCGTCGTCACCGTCCGCTCCGACCTCGATCGGCTCGCCGGCGAGGGGACCGTCCAGCGCGTCCGCGGGGGAGCCGTGCCGACCGGCGAGCGCTCGGGGGAGCGCTCGTTCGAGGAGGGCCTCGCCTCCGCCTCCGACGAGAAGGCCGCGATCGGCCGCGAGGCCGCCGCCTCGGTCGCCTCCGGCGAGAGCGTGATCCTCGACGTCGGCACCACGACGCTCGCGATCGCCCACGCACTCGTGGCGCGGGACGACCTCCGCGACGTCACCGTCGTCACCAACGGCCTCAGCATCGCCCTCGCGCTCGAGCCCGCCATCCCGCGCTTCACCGTCGTCGTCACCGGCGGCACCCTGCGCCCGCTGCAGCACTCCCTCGTCGAGCCGCTCGCCTCCGAGGTGCTCGAGCGGATCCGCGCCGACGTCGTCTTCGTCGGCTGCACGGGCGTCCATCCGGAGGCGGGCGTGACCAACGTGAACCTACCCGAGGCCACGCTCAAGCGCCGCATGCTGCACGCGGCCACCCGCCGCGTCGTGGTCGCCGATTCGAGCAAGCTCGGCGTCGTCGACCTCGGCCGGGTCGCCGGCACCGAGGAGTTCGACCGCCTGCTCACCGGTGCGTCCGCCGGCGACGCCGTCGTGGAGCGGCTCGAGGCGGCGGGCCTCGCCGTCACCCGCTGCGGCGCGCTCCGGCCCGGTCCGCAGGCCGACGGCGGTGCCGGTCCGTAGGATTCAGGGATGGCCGACTTCACTCCCGCCCCCGCAACCGGGCGCCAGTTCGCCCTCGACCTCACCGCCGAGGGACGCACCCTGCACGCCGTCGTCACGGAGGTGGCCGCAGGGCTGCGCCACCTCTCCGTCGACGGCGTCGAGATCACCGCCGGATACCCCGAGACCGTCGTCCCGCCGTTCGGCTCGGGCATCGTCCTGATGCCCTGGCCCAACCGCGTGAAGGACGGCCGCTGGCACCACGCCGGGCGCACCCAGCAGCTCGACATCACCGAGCCCAAGTACCACAACGCGATCCACGGCCTGCTGCGCAGCGCCTCCTACCGCGTCGTGGAGCAGGGCCCGTCCTTCGTCGAGCTCGCCGCGCCCGTCGTCCCGCAGGCGGGCTACCCGTTCCACCTCGAGACCTCGGTCCGCTACGAGCTGCAGGCCGACGGCCTGAAGGTCGTGCACCGCGTCGTCAACGTCGGAGCCGACGAGGCGCCCGTCGCGATCGGCACGCACCCCTTCCTCGCGATCGGCGACGTCCCGACCGACGAGCTCGAGATCACGGTCGACGCGGCGGTGCACATCGAGGTCGACGAGCGGCTCAACCCCACGGGTCAGAGCCCGGTCGACGGCACCGAGTGGGATCTCCGCCGCGGCCGCCGGATCGGCGAGCTCGAGCTCGACGACGCCTGGGCCGACGTCACGATCGTCGACGGCGAGAGCGTCCACGGCCTCCGCGCCGACGACGGCCGCCGCGTGCTGCTCTGGGCCGACGCCTCGCACAACTTCATCCAGGTCTTCATCACCCGGATCTTCCCCGACGGTGACGACGTCAAGACCGCCATCGCGGTCGAGCCGATGACCGCGCCCGCCGAGGCGCTCAACTCCGGTCAGGGCCTGCGCTGGCTCGAGCCGGGCGAGGAGTGGAGCGTCGCCTGGGGCATCCGCCACGAGGGCTTCCCCGCCTCGTCATGACGACGAGCAGCACGAGCGCCGTCAGCACCTCCGCCGGCGGCACCTCCGCCGGGCGCGACGACGAGGCGAAGCGCGCCGCCCTCGTCGCGATGAAGCGGCTCGCCACCGGGCTGCTGGTGCTGATGGCGATCGTGTTCGCCGTGTCCTTCGCGCTCCAGGACCGCTACCCCTGGCTGCAGTGGGTGCGCGCGGCGAGCGAGGGCGGCATGGTCGGCGCGCTCGCGGACTGGTTCGCGGTGACGGCGCTCTTCCGGCGGCCGCTCGGGCTGCCGATCCCGCACACGGCGATCATCCCGACCAAGAAGGACGAGATCGGCGCGAGCCTCGCCCAGTTCGTCGAGGAGAACTTCCTCCGCGGCGCGATCGTCCGCGAGAAGCTCGACTCCTTCGGCATCGCCCGCCGTGCCGGGCTCTGGCTCGCCGAGCCCGAGAACGCGCACCGCGTCGGCGGCGAGAGCGCGGCGGCGGTCCGCTCCGCGATCGCGCTGCTCGACGACTCCGACGTGCAGCGCGTGATCGAGGCACTCGCCCGGCGCCACCTGCTCGACCCGCAGTGGGGCCCGCCGCTGGGCTCGCTCGTCGGCAGCGTCGTCGAGGCGGGGCACCACCGCCGGCTCGTCGACACGCTGGTCGAGCAGGCCGAGGCCTGGCTGATCGCGAATCCCGAGAGCTTCACGAGGATGGTCAGCGGCCGGCTCCCCAGCTGGCTGCCCTCCGCGGTCAGCCGGGCGGTCGACGAGCGGCTCTACCGCGAGGCCCTCGTCCTCGTCGAGACGATCCGCGACGACCAGGGCCACCCGTTCCGGATCGCGGTGGACGGCTACCTCGCGACGCTCGCGAAGGACCTCGGCAGCGATCCGGATCTGATCGCGCGCGTCGAGGAGATCAAGAACCGCGCCTTCGACAGCCCGCGGGTGCGCGAGCTCGCCGGGGACGCCTGGGAGTCGACGAAGTCGTCGCTGCTCGGCGCGATGGACGACCCGGAGAGCCCGCTGCGCGCGAGCATCGAGTCGATCGTCGTCGACCTCGGCCGCCGGCTCTCGACCGATCAGGCGCTCGCCTCGACCGTCGACACCTGGATCGGCACCGTCGCGGCGAACCTCGTCGACCGCTACCGGGGCGACATCGCCAGCATCATCGGCGAGACGATCGGCCGCTGGGACCCGCAGGAGACCTCCGAGAAGCTCGAGCTGCAGGTCGGCAAGGACCTGCAGTTCATCCGGATCAACGGCACGGTGGTCGGCTCGCTGGCGGGCCTGGTGATCTTCACCGTCGCCCACGCTCTCCTCGGCTCCTGACGCGGGACGCCCGCCGGATCGGGCGCGCGATCGGAACGGGTCGCTCGGGCCCGCTCCGCAAGCCCTCGCCGGTGTCGGTGGTCGGGCGTACGGTCGCAGCATGAGCGACGACATCCCCAACACCACCGATCCCGACGTCAAGACCGAGGGCGACGTCCTCGGCGCCCGTGCCGATGACGGCAGCGACACCAGCGCCAGCAAGGACCCGTCCGACTGGGTCACCGGCGACGAGCCGATGACCGGCCCGCAGCGCAGCTACCTCGACACCCTCGCCCGCGAGGCAGGCGAGACCCTCCCCGCCGACATCACGAAGGCGGAGGCGTCCGAGCACATCGACCGCCTGCAGTCCGCGACCGGCCGCGGCGACGGCAGCAAGTAGTCACCCGCACCACCCGCACCCGGGCGCACGACGGCTGAGAATTGCTGCCGTCGTGCGCCCCCGTGTCGGGGCCGTCAGGACGCGCCCACCCTCTCTAGGGTCACGGGCATGGCGATGTCCCGGACCACGCAGACGGCTCTCGATCTCATCGACGCGGTACGGATCCCGGAGGGGATCGACCCGCGTCTCGCCCGCCAGGTCTCGCTCTCGCTGAGACTCCTCCTCGAGTCCGACAGCTTCGGTCCGAGCGACCGGACGCTGCGCCGCCGCTCCCGCAGGCTGCGCGCCGGTCGCCTGGTGTGAGGGCCGTGCCAGGAGCGCCTGCGTGACCTCGCAGGGGGCAGACAGCGCGCGCGCAGCGGTCTAGAGTTCGGGTCATCCGGTCCGCCGGACGCCCGCGGGGCCGAGCACGGGGACGACGCCGTCTCACGAACCGGGCCCGCCGTCCGCTCGCACGACGAGCGACCGCTCCCTGCCGACGCTCAGCGCCGACGCCGTCTCGATGAGGAGACCGTCATGCCGTCCTTCCGCTCCACCCTGCTCGCCCTCGCCGCCTCCGTCGCCCTCGTGGGCGCCGCCGCCACCCCCGCCCTCGCCGATCACAACGCCGGCGCCAACCTCGACGGCTACGCCTCGACCGACATCTCGTCGAACGGCTCCTGCTACTACGGCGCCCTGCTGCCCGCCGCGCCCGGCTACAGCCTCCAGACGAAGGACTACCGCTTCGTCCGGTCCGGGACGTCGCTGACGCTCGTCTGCGTCTTCACCGGCATCCCCGCCTTCGTGCCCGCCGACGACACGGTCACCGGTGACGACTACACGGCGCCGACCCGGCTCACCCGGTACGTCTCCCTCGGCTCGTGCCTCCCGCCCGGCGTCGACTCCGCCTCCGAGCTCTACCCGGACTACGAGCGCGAGGTGCCGAGGGTCGACGCAGTCACCTACTCCTACCGCTCGACCACCACGATGGTCTGCCACTGGCGCGTCGACCCCACGCGCTGACCCGCAGGGGCGGCCGACGGTGTCCCCTTCCGCCGGTCGCCCCGCCCCGCGGCCACCCCTGCTGATCGCTCAGCCGCCATCGCAGGGCGAGGAGGAGACCGAGGTTCCTGGGGAGGTGGGTCTCGATACGCCCCTGCGGGGCTACTCGACCAGCAAGATCTGCGGCCTCTCTTCCCAGTCGACCCGACTCTCGAGCAGCCCCTCCCCGCCACCGATCCATGTTGGTCGAGTAGCCGCCGCAGGCGGCGTATCGAGACCAGCCCACCGCCCGAGCAGCACCACCCGACGCACCCACCACCCCGCCCCGACAGGACACCCCCCGATGACCCACCGCCTCCAGCCCCACCAGAGCACGACCGTCCGCCTGGTCCGCTGGTTCCGCACCGTGGACGGCTGGCAGTCCGAGATCGTCCGCGGCCGCCTCCTCGAGCACCACGACGGCGTCTGGCGCCTGCTCTCGACCGAGGACGGCGAGGAGCGCGAGTACCCCGACGCCGCCTGGTCCCTCTGCCACGAGTAAGCGCGGACGCCGCCGTCCTACGGCGACGAGCTCAATTACCGCCTGCTCTCCAGCGGCGCGCTTCGCGCAAGGCTGAATGCGGACTCCGACCGAGCGGGATACATGTGTTTGGGTGAGTCCAGCGTGGCTCGAACCGCCAACCCGAGGTCTAAGAGCAGTCTCTCCCGTCGGAGTAAGCGCGAGGCCCCCGAGCACGGTTTGCGTCACTTCGGCTTGGGGTCGTAAAGAAGGCTCTCGGAGGCTGATCTTCGGGCCCACGTACTCGACAGGCGTCGGCCGAAGTCGGGTGCGCTGGCAATGCCCCCGGTCACAACGATCTCGACGGTAGGGCGCACCTGCCGGTCGATCATCTCGAGAACGTGCACCACATCGATGGGCTTGCCGTGACTCGAGTTGAGAATGACGACAGAGATGGCGCGGCTCATCGCTAATCTTTTCGTCGTGGCTTGTTCCGCCCATTCAGCGCTTCCGGTCGGTTAGCGCACGCGCTCACCGGGCAATGACCGATCAATAATATCTTTCGCCGGGATTGCCTCCGTCGAGCGCTCGCAGCCGCGAAGATGCTCCTTCATGCTCGTTCTTCATTCCACCGGGCGGCCGACGTTCGGCAGTTCGCCGTGTGTGCTAATCACTAAAGCTAATCCGCTGGCTCGAGTATTAGATGGGGATTGGGCATTCGAGCTGAACCGCAACTGACGAAGTCTGCGCGATTGTACAGGCCTCTGTTTACAACTATGCTCGAACGAAATCCAGCTCTTAATATTTAGACAAGAGTATCGATGGCTGCTACTAACTTCTCGACGACTTCAATCGAGTACAACGAATCAAAATCCGTCATTGGCGTGAGTGACGACGGATTAATTGCGTCGAGGTCGCACTGATGTGCTATTGCGTTCCGACGGCGCACGACGAGACTGAGCTTAGTCTTCTCTGCTTCTGCTGTTGTTGGGAAGAGTGTCGACCAAACCCTTCCGATCCCGACCGTCGCTAAAGCTTTGGCGATATCATCGGGTGTTTGGAACGTCTCCAGAGACATGCGCTGAGCGACTTGCGTTTTAGCCGCCAACTCCATGTCTCCTTCAGACGCTGCAGAGACGATATGAAAGACCGCCTTGAAGTGTAGGCCAATCTTCCTATCGAAAGATCCCGAGGGCAACTTGCCGAGGATAATATCTACGGATCGGTCGATAACAATGCCGTGGACATAAGAATCTAGCGCCGCTACGGCAAGGACGACCGCCGAGCGATACATTTCCGACCCATCGACGCGCCCTGTGGTCAGGGTTACAGTCGCCTGACCCAACCCCACAAGATCCCGCGCTCTCGTGGCATTCTGCATGAAGATTGCGTGCCGAGTGCTCATTGGTCACCCGTAAGTTTTTCAACTCGCTCTGCGAGCGTCGTGAAAATACTGTAGAAAGAGTCGATGCTTTGTTCGTAGTTGTCCCAGACAACCCCTCGGGTCGCCAGTTCCGCTTTGGTCAGAGTAAATACGGGCTTGCGAAGCTTCTGTGACTCCGCGATTAGTGTATTAAAGTCGGGAATAGAGGCCAATCGGAGGGTTCCTTCAAGACCCGCTTCGGTGTATTCGGCTGGTTCAAGTAAAAGCCCAGCTTTCTCGAGAGCGGGCAGCAGTGACTTGTCGAGTGCGGCATCCAATGCGTCGAAGTAGGACTTGAAGGCCTTTGTTGGTGATCCGTCGCGGAGCCTGTACCGCTGAACTACGGAGCCTAGGAACTTCAAATTAGGTTCCGGAAAGGGATAGTCTGCCTCAATTAGTGCTTCAAGCTGTGACGCACTGCGGGCCCATGAGGCCCAGCGTGGCAGAACTCGCGAAAGAGAGTCCATTGCCATTACGGAAAACACGTCGGGGCTTGCCGGGACCAGGAAGTAGTCGGCGGTCGACACTAAATTCTGGTTAATTGAGCCAAGACCAGGGCTCAGGTCGACTATGATGTAATCAGCATGATACTTCTCGGCAGTGAGAGCGAACAGCCGGTGGAAGCTTCCCGGTAAATTTCGAAGTGCTTGTACGGATTCGGATAGCTGCTGTGCTATGCCTAGCGAGACTTCGTCTTCGGCCAGGCCAACATGGCCAGGAATTAAGAAAAGTCCTGAACGACCTTCAACTTCGATGCAGTCAACGGCTTCCAGGGGAACGGGTCGAGATGCGAAAGCTGGTTGAAGCGCATCGCGAAGATTCTGCTTGGGATGGTCCCCGTAGAACTTTGCGAGGGCGTCTTCCTCCTTCAGGTCAAGGACCATTCCTGTGAGGTTGCACTGGGGATCGGCGTCCACCATGATCACTGTTTTGCCACGCGACGCGAGCATCCACCCCAAGTTGAACGTCGTGGTCGTTTTGCTGACGCCGCCTTTGTTGTTGAACATTGCAATGGTTTTCGTCATCAGAGCCCCCATCTGGTCATGACGCAACGCTCAATCGGCGCCACTCGATGCTACCGTGCCATCCACGTGAGGGATTTGCAATAGACCGCTCTTCAAGCGTCGAATTGTCGCCCTCGAAAGAGGTGCAGGTCTCTTGCGGCGTAGCGGGTTGGGTAGTTTTGCTCAGGGGAACGTTAAATGAGATGTAGGGCTGACTCGCGAGATCTAGAGTTTGATGTTTTCGTAACTGGTGGGCCCCGTCGGGCTCGAACCGACGACCCGCGGATTAAAAGTCCGCTGCTCTGCCAACTGAGCTAGAGGCCCGCGGCATCCAGGGTAGCGCCCCCGCGCGCCCGGACCGGCGTCGGGCATACCTGCCCAGGCGCAGGCGTTACCCTCCTCGAACCCCACGAAGCAGGACGCGTCCGCGCGTCCCGCCCGACCGCGGAAGGCGGCCCCATGACAGACGGCTTCCACAAGCCGACCAAGTTCCCCTCCCGCGTCTTCGAGGCGTTCCAGGGCGGGGAGGACCCGGCGCAGATCAGCCGGGTCGCCCACGAGACGGCGATCGCACTGCTCAGCCGGGTGCGCGAGGACCCGGATCCGGTGGTCATCGACCGCCTCGTCGAGTACACCGACCACAACGGCATCGACGCGCTCGCCGAGCTCTGGGCCCGCTCCAGCCCGTCCAGCCTCCCGGGCGCCCTCTGGCGCATCTACCTGCTGCGGCTCGTGATCCGGCAGGACCCGGAGAGCACGAGCTTCCTCTACCAGCGCGGCGTCGAGCTCTCGGCGACCATCGACCCGGTCGTCGCCGGCGCCGTCACGCCGACCGGCCCGGCCGAGATCACCGAGCTGGCCGACCGCATCCTCCGCGGAGTGTTCGACGGCGACTTCGCCGTCGCCCTGGACCGCGCCGCGGCCTTCTGCCGGGTGAGCGCCTCCGGTGCCGCCTCGGTGGCCGACGACGTCGAGCTGATCGACGGACCGCGGGCGAGCCAGCTGACCACCCGCGCCCTCCGCCTCTCGACCACCGCGGCCGAGCTGGTGAGCTGCGCACGCCTCTGGCGCAGCGACTCGCTCGAGTAGGAGCGGACTCCGCTACCCGATCGCGGCGCCCCGCGGCACCCCGCGTTCTCGCTCCGCGAACGCCCCTCGCGGGCCTGCGGGGGACAGCCGGTACACTGGTCGGAGCCGGATCGCAGTAACCCCGGGCTCCACTTATAGCCGCTTCGAGCGGCCTCGCGCCGAGAGGCGTTTCTGCGATCTGGCCCCTTCTCCTCTCGACAGCATCCCCAGCGGATCCCGGCGGCGAGCGAGGGCCCAGTGGCGGGCGGTCCGAGGCGCGAGTCCTCCCCTCCCGGCAGAGTCCCCGACAGACAGGCGACATCCGGAATGAAGAACCGCAGGGCACTCCGGATCGGCGCGCGGTGGTGGGCCGGGATCGCCCTCCTGGTGATCGCCGTCCTCCTCTTCCTCTCCGCCCCCGGCGTGGACGACGAGATCGGCGCTCTCCTGGGCAACGGCGTCGTCTTCTCGCAGGGTGCCCTGATGCGCACGCTCGCCGTGCTCGACACGGCCGCCGCGCTCTGGGTGCTGGTCCGTCCGCGCAGCTCCGCCGGTCTGACCGCGGCCCTCGCGGCCGTGATCGGACTCTGGCTCGCCCCGCGGATGGGCGCCGCGGCGCTGGTCGACCTGGGCGGCTTCGCTCTCGACGTCCGCTTCGTCGTCCTCCCCCTCGAAGTGTCGGTCGTGATCGCGGGACTCGCCGTGACAGCCTTCTGGATGACCCGGAATCTGAAGTCCCGGGCACGAGCAGGGCAGGGCGCATGAGCGACGACACCACCGCCGAGGGCACCGCCCCCGACCTCGGCGCTCTCCTCGAGCGGATCGCCGCGGGGGAGCAGGCCGCGTTCTCGCAGCTCTACGACCTCGTCGCCTCGCGCGTCCTCGGACTGATCACGCGGGTCCTGGTCGACCGCGCCCAGTCGGAGGAGGTGGCCCAGGAGGTCTTCCTCGAGATCTGGCAAACCGCTGGACGCTTCGCTCCGAATAAGGGAAGTGCGACGACCTGGATCCTCACGATGGCACACCGCAGGGCCATCGATCGGGTTCGCGCGGCCCAAGCGGGCCGTGATCGGGACGTCCGCATAGGAATCCGCGACCTCGGTCGCGACTACGACCAGGTCGCCGAGCAGGCGGAGGTGTCCCTCGAGCACGAGAAGGTCACCGCCGCCCTGGAGCGGCTGACCGAGCTCCAGCGGCAAGCGCTGCAGCTCGCGTATTACGGCGGCTACTCGCACAGCGAGATCGCCGGGATCCTGAACTGCCCCGTCGGTACCATAAAAACGCGCCTGCGCGACGGGATGATACGACTGAGAGAAGAGATGGGGGTGGCCCTGTGAACGACGTGCAACTCCCCGAAGATCCGCGCGAACTCGCAGCAGGACACGCACTCGGCATCCTCACCCCGGACGAGACCGCCCGGTACGAGAGATTCCTGGACGAGAATCCGGAGGCGCGCGGCGAGGCCGACGCGTTCTCGACCGTGGCCGACGCGCTCGCCGCCGACGCTCCGGCCGTCGCACCGTCGCCGGCCCTCAAGGCCGATCTGATGGCGCTGATCGCGACCACGCCCCAGCTGCCCCGCGACGACACCTCCGATGCTCCGGCCGAGGACCTCGCCGACCGGCGCGAAGCGGTCCCGACCCTGCACGCCGTCGAGCCCTCCGCGGCCGCCGTGAGCGGGCCGTCGGCCGGTGCGCCGTCCGCGACCTCCGGCCGCCACGGCGCCGAGGCCCGCGCCCGCGGACGCTGGTTCACCCGCCCCGCCGTCTACCTCTCCGCCGCCGCCGCCGCGGCCGTCATCGTGGTCGGGGGAGTGGCGCTCCCGCCGCTGCTCACGCCCGATGCCGGGCAGAGCCAGCAGCTGAGCGCCCTCGAGCAGATCCGCAGCGCCCCCGACGTACAGGAGACCGCCGGAGCCGTCGCGACCGGCGAGACCGCGACCCTGGTCTGGTCGGCCTCGCTCGGCCGCTCGGCCCTCGTCGTCGACGACCTCGCGCCCCTGCCCGACGACAAGACCTACGAGCTCTGGTACATCGGCTCGTCCGGCCCGGTCTCGGCCGGGACGTTCGACGGGGGCGACGGCCGCACGGTCGCACCGCTGGAGGGCACGCTCGCCGAGGGCGCCGTCGTCGCGGTGACCGTCGAGGACGCGGGCGGCTCCGAGGCGCCGACCACGGACCCGATCCTGGCCATCGCGACCGCCTGACACCGCCACAGCATCGAGTACAGAAGAGCCGCACTCCCCGAGGGGGTGCGGCTCTTCTGCGCTCCCGACCGGTGTCGCCAGCTGCAGACGGCTCTCTGGGCTCCCGGACAGCAGAAGAGCCGCACCCCCGGGGGAGTGCGGCTCTCGTGCGTGCGGTCGGAGACTCAGCCGAAGCGGCCCGAGACGTAGTCCTCGGTCGCCTGGACGGACGGCCGCGAGAAGATCGTGGCGGTGTCGTCGTACTCGATGAGCTTGCCGGGCTTGCCGGTGCCCGCGATGTTGAAGAACGCGGTGCGGTCCGAGACCCGCGAGGCCTGCTGCATGTTGTGGGTCACGATGACGATCGTGTAGTCGTTCTTGAGCTCCTCGATCAGGTCCTCGATCGCGAGGGTCGAGATCGGGTCGAGGGCCGAGCACGGCTCGTCCATCAGCAGCACGTCGGGGGAGACGGCGATGGCGCGGGCGATGCAGAGCCGCTGCTGCTGGCCGCCGGAGAGGCCGGAGCCGGGCTTCTCGAGCCGGTCCTTGACCTCGTTCCAGAGGTTCGCGCCCTGGAGCGACTTCTCGACGAGGTCGTCCGCGTCGGACTTCGAGATGCGGCGGTTGTTGAGCTTCACCCCGGCCAGGACGTTGTCGCGGATGGACATCGTCGGGAACGGGTTGGGGCGCTGGAAGACCATGCCCACCTGGCGGCGCACGAGCACCGGGTCGACGCCCGGGCCGTAGAGGTTGTTGCCGTCGATCAGCACCTCGCCGTCGACGTAGGCGCCGGGGATGACCTCGTGCATGCGGTTGAGCGTGCGGAGGAAGGTCGACTTGCCGCAGCCGGAGGGGCCGATGAACGCCGTGACGGTGCGGGGCTCGATGGTGAGACCGACTCCCTCGACCGCGAGGAACTTGCTGTAGTAGACGTTGAGGTCGTTGACTTCGATGCGCTTGGACAACGGAGATCCTTAGGGTTAGCGGCCGAGCTTGGGGGCGAAGATGCGCGCGACCAGGCGAGCGAGCAGGTTGAGCAGCATGACGATCAGGATGAGGACCAGCGCGCCGGTCCAGGCCCGATCGATGTAGGCGGCGGCGTCGGCCCCCTGGTCGGCGTACTGGCGGAACACGAAGACCGGGAGGGTCATCATCCGGTCGTCGAACGGGTTGTAGTTCATCGACTGGGTGAACCCGGCGACGATGAGCAGCGGGGCGGTCTCGCCGATGACGCGGGCGATCGAGAGCATGACGCCCGTGACGATGCCGGCGATCGAGGTCGGCAGGACGATCTTCACGACGGTCAGCCACTTCGGCACGCCGAGGGCGAAGGACGCCTCGCGCAGCTCGTTCGGGACCAGGCGCAGCATCTCCTCGGTGGAGCGCACGACGACCGGGATCATCAGCACCGACAGCGCGATCGCGCCGCCGAAGCCCATCCGGATGCCGTCGCCGAAGAGGAGCACCAGCAGCGCATAGGCGAAGAGGCCGGCGACGATCGAGGGGATGCCGGTCATCACGTCGACGAAGAAGGTGATGCCGCGGGCGAGAGCGCCCCGGCCGTACTCGACGAGGTAGATGGCCGTCATCAGGCCGATCGGGATCGAGATGACCGCGGCCAGCGCCGTGATGATCAGCGTGCCCATGATCGCGTGCAGCGCTCCGCCGCCCTCGCCGACGACGTTGCGCATCGAGGAGGTGAAGAAGAGGAGGTCGAAGCGCGCGGCGCCCGCGGTGACCGCCGTGTACATCAGCGAGATCAGCGGGATCAGCGCGACGACGAACGCGGCGGTGACGAGGGTGGTGACGACCCGGTCGGTGGCGCGGCGGGGGCCCTCCACCAGGCGGGCGAGGACGAAGACGGCGACCGTGTAGAGCACGGCGCCGAAGAAGACGGTGCCGACGACGTCGAAGCCCTGGGTGGTGCCGGTGACGGCGAGGAGGGCGTAGACGAGCGCCATCACGGCGATGCTGCCGACCAGGAGGGCGACGGGCGCCCACTTGGGCAGCTGGCCGCTGGTGAGCGTGTTGACCGGCGCAGGGACCGCGTCCTCGACGCGGCGCTGGCGGGGCGGAGTCATCGTGACCATCAGTTCGCTCCCGAGAAGGCCTTGCGGCGGTTGATGATGTAGCGGGCGAGCATGTTGACGAGCAGTGTGATGACGAAGAGCATCAGGCCGGAGGCGACGAGCTCGTTGACCTTCAGGCCGTAGGCCTCGGGGAAGCTCAGCGCGATGTTCGCGGCGACGGTGTTCGAGTTCGTCGACTGCAGCAGGGCGAAGTTCACCACGAAGGACGGCGAGAGCACGATGGCGACCGCCATCGTCTCGCCGAGCGCGCGGCCGAGGCCGAGCATCGACGCGGAGATGATGCCGGGGCGGCCGAAGGGCAGGACCGCGGTGCGGACCATCTCCCAGCGGGTCGCGCCCAGGGCGAGCGCGGCCTCCTCGTGCAGCGTCGGCGTCTGGAGGAACACCTCGCGCGAGATCGCCGTGACGATCGGCAGGATCATGACCGCGAGCACGAGGGCGACGGTCAGGATCGTGCGGCCGGTGCCGGAGACCGGGCCGTTGAAGAGCGGGAACCAGCCGAAGGCGTCCGTGAGGAACGCGTAGAACGGCTGGACGAAGGGGGCGAGCACCGTGATGCCCCAGAGGCCGAAGACGACCGACGGCACGGCGGCCAGCAGGTCGATCACGTAGCCGAGGCCCTGCGCGAGCTTGCGCGGGGCGTAGTGCGAGATGAAGAGCGCGATCCCGATCGCGATGGGGACCGCGATCACCATCGCGAGCCCGGCGGCGTAGACGGTGCCGAACACGAGCGGGCCGACGTAGGACCAGAAGCCCGCTCCGCCGGAGATCGTGTCGGGGGACGCCGTGAGAGCCGGGATCGACTGGACGACCAGGAAGAGGGCGACGGCGGCGAGGATGACGAGGATCAGCGCGCCGGAGGCGACTGCCGTTCCGGAGAAGATCCGGTCTGCGGCCCGCTGCTTCGCCTTGATGGCGCCGACGGGCCGCTCTGCGGTGGTCATGTGGGTGTCCCTGCGTTCGGTGTGGGGGAGGGGGCCGAGCCGTGACGCGGCCCCGGACCGGCTGGGGTCCGGGGCCGCGTCATGAGGGGGAGGTTACTTGATCGACTCGATGGCCGTCGCGACCTGGGTCGACAGCTCGGACGAGAGCGGCGCGGCGCCGGCGGAGGTGGCGGCCTCCTGCTGGCCCTCCTCGCTGGTCACGTAGCCGAGGTACGCCTTGACGAGCTCGCCCGTCGCGGCGTCCTGGTACTCCTGGCAGGCGATGAGGTAGCTCACCAGGACGACCGGGTAGACGCCGGCCTCCTCGGAGGCGTAGTCGATCTCGTAGACGATGTCGTTCTCGGGACGGTCGGTCGCCTCGGGGGACGCGTCGACGATCGCGGCAGCGGCCTCGGGCGAGTAGGCGACGAAGTCGTCGCCGACCTTCACCTTGGCGGTGCCCAGGCTGCCGGCGCGCGAGGCGTCGGCGTAGCCGATGGTGTTCTGGCCGTTGGTGACGGTGTCGATGACGCCCGAGGTGCCCTGGGCCGCCTCGCCGCCCTCGTAGGGCCAGACTCCGTCGGGCTCGGCGTCCCACACGGTGGGCGCGGTCGCGTTGAGGTACGCGGCGAAGTTCTCGGTGGTGCCCGAGTCGTCCGAGCGGTGCACGGCGGTGATGTTCGAGGACGGGAGCGTCGCGTCGGGGTTCAGCGCGGCGATCTCGGGGGCGTTCCAGGTGGTGATGGTGCCCTTGAAGATGCCCGCGATGGTGGCGGCGTCGAGGTTCAGCTCGTCGAGGCCCTCCACGTTGAAGACGATCGCGATCGGCGAGATGTAGGCCGGGACGTCGATGGCGGAGGTGCCGTCGGCGCACTTGCCGAAGGAGCCGTCGAGCTCCTCGAGCTTCAGCGCGCGGTCCGAGCCGGCGAAGTCGGCGCCGCCGGCGATGAAGGCCTCACGGCCCGCGCCGGAGCCGTCGGGGGAGTAGTTGACGGTGACGCCGGTGTTCGCCTGCTGGAAGGCGGAGACCCAGGCCTCCTGGGCGGAGCCCTGCGAGGAGGCGCCGATGCCGTTGAGGGTGCCCTCGAGGGTGCTGGCGGAGCCGGAGGAGGACGAGTCGCCGGTGGCGGCGGGCCCCTCGTTGGCAGCACAGGAGGTCAGCGTGATGGCTGCGACGGCGGCGATGACGGCCGCCTGGCCGAGACGCGAGAAACGCACAAGTATCCCTTTCGGGTAGGAAAGCAGGGGGATGGACGGGCTTGGTGCGGCCCGCCAGCGAGAGTACGGAGGGGTCGTGTCCTGCCCCCGTCCGCTCGGTGAACGCGCGGTGAACGACGGGCCGCCCTCAGGCGCCGCGGAGCGCGGAGGAGCACTATTCGCGCGGCACTCCGGCGGCTTGGGCGCGGCTCACTCGAGCGGGGCGTGCGTCTCGATCGCGACGATGCCGGAGCCCGGGTGCTCGACGGAGAGGTGCACCACCGCGAAGCCGCCGGTCGGCAGGTCGGAGGCCTCCTCGAGGTACGGGCCGATCGGCGTCGCGGTGGCCAGCGCCAGCTCGCGCAGGATCTCGGGGATCACCGGACCGTGGCTGCAGAGCACGGCGCTCTTGCGCGCGCGGACCCGCTTGCCGACGACCGAGCGGACGTCGGCGGCGCCGTGCTCGTGCGCGTCCTGGCTGAGGTCCTCCGAGAGGCGGACCGGCCGCTTGAGCAGCGCGGAGAGCGGAGCGATCGTGGCCCGGCAGCGCTTCGCCGTGCTCGTGACGAGCCGACGGGGCCGCCAGGCGGCGACGGCGCGGCTCGCGGCGGCCGCCTCCTCGTCGCCGCGGCGGTTGAGCCGCCGGGTGGAGTCGCGCCCGTCCCAGGAGGACGCGGGGACCGCCTTCGCGTGCCGGAGCACCACGACGGCGAAGGTGTCATGCGTGCCGCGCGAGACGATCCGCGCGAACTCGTCGACGATCTCGATGTCGTGCGGGTAGGTCAGGTAGCTGCGGGCGCGCTTGATCGTGACCCACTCGAGCGCCTCGACCTCGCGGTTCGGCACGAAGTCCGAGGCGAGCACCGCCTTCTCGGTCACTCGTGCCGCCCAGTAGTGCACGGTCTTCGGTCGCCCGTTCGGCAGCGCGTACTGCACGGTGCCGAGCGGCACTCCGAGCGCGACCGCGAACCCGGTCTCCTCGCGGATCTCGCGCACCGCGGTCTCCGGCAGCGACTCGCCCGGATCGACCTTCCCCTTGGGCAGGCTGACGTCCTTGCGGTGCGGCCGGTGGATCACCAGGACGTGCAGACGCCCCTCGATGATCCGCCAGCACACGGCGCCGGCCGCGTAGACGGTCCCCGTCACGGCGTCAGCGGGTGGAGGCTCGGGAGCCGGTCCGCGTCGCCGTGCGCTTGCGGTGCGTGATGTGCGCCATCAGCCGGTTCTGCAGATCGGAGAGGGGTGCGCCGTCCTCGTCGAGGTGGTGCCGCGTCCAGATCCCGTCCGGGCCGAGCCACCACGAGGCGGTCTTCTCGTCCATCGCGCGGTCGAACATGTCGGCGATCTCGCTGAGGTGCGCCGGCTCGACGATCCGCACGAGCGCCTCGACGCGGCGGTCGAGGTTGCGGTGCATCATGTCGGCGCTGCCGATGAAGACCTCGGGCTCGCCGCCGTTGACGAAGCTGAAGATGCGGGAGTGCTCGAGGTAGCGCCCGAGGATGGAGCGGACGCGGATGTTCTCCGAGAGTCCCTCCTGCCCGGGCTTCAGCCCGCAGATGCCGCGGACCCAGACGTCCACGGGCACACCGGCCTGGCTCGCGCGGTAGAGCGCGTCGATCACCGACTCGTCGACGATCGAGTTCATCTTGATCCGGATGCCCGAGGGGCGGCCGGCGCGGGCGTTCTCGGTCTCGGCCGCGATCCGCTTCAGCAGTCCCTTGCGCAGGTGGCGCGGCGCGACCAGCAGGCGCTTGAACTTCTTCTCGATCGCGTAGCCGGAGAGCTCGTTGAAGAGGCGGGTGAGGTCCTTGCCGACCTCGGGGTCGGCGGTCAGCAGGCCGAGGTCCTCGTAGATCCGCGAGGTCTTCGGGTTGTAGTTGCCGGTGCCGATGTGGGAGTAGTGCCGCAACACCCCGCCCTTCTCCTGGCGGATGACCAGCGCGAGCTTGCAGTGGGTCTTCAGCCCGACGAGGCCGTAGACCACGTGGA
Source organism: Rathayibacter festucae DSM 15932 (assembly GCF_004011135.1). Taxonomy (NCBI): domain Bacteria; kingdom Bacillati; phylum Actinomycetota; class Actinomycetes; order Micrococcales; family Microbacteriaceae; genus Rathayibacter; species Rathayibacter festucae. Next base: position 286,318 of record NZ_CP028137.1, read on the forward strand.
CACCGGCCTTCTCGAGCTTGCGGGCCCAGGAGATGTTGGCCTTCTCGTCGAAGCGCGCCTTGATCTCGACGAGCGCGAGCACCTGCTTGCCGGACTCCGCGGCGTCGATCAGCGCCTCGACGATGGGGGAGTCGCCCGAGGTGCGGTACAGCGTCTGCTTGATCGCCAGCACGTCGGGGTCGGCCGCGGCCTGCTCGAGGAACGCCTGGACACTCGTCGCGAAGGACTCGTAGGGGTGGTGCAGCAGCACGTCGCCGCGCGAGACCGCCTTGAAGATGTCCTGGCGCTGGTTCGGCTCGCTCGGCGAGAGCTGCACGGCCGTCGTCGGGACGTGGTTGGGGTACTTGAGGTCCGGCCGGTCGATCTTCTGCAGGCTGAACAGGCCGCCGAGGTCGAGCGGCGCGGGGAGCTTGTAGACCTCCTGCGTGGTGATGTCGAGCTCGCGGACGAGGAGCCCGAGGGTCTCGTCATCCATGTCGTCGGTCACCTCGAGGCGGATGGGCGGGCCGAACCGGCGGCGGAGGAGCTCCTTCTCGAGCGCCTTGATCAGATTCTCGGTCTCGTCCTCGTCGACCTCGACGTCCTCGTTGCGGGTGACCCGGAAGACGTGGTGGTCGAGGATCTCCATGCCCGGGAAGAGGTCGTCGAGCTGGTTCGCGATCAGGTCCTCGAGCGAGATGAAGCGCATCGGCTCACCGGGAGCGGCGACGCCGGCGATCCGCACGAAGCGCGGCAGCATCTGCGGCACCTTGAGGCGGGCGAACTCGGTCTTCTGGGTCTTCGGGTTCCGCACGCGCACCGAGAGGTTGAGCGAGAGCCCCGAGATGTAGGGGAACGGGTGCGCCGGGTCGACGGCCAGCGGCATCAGCACGGGGAAGACCTGCGCCGAGAAGTAGTCGTCGAGCACCTCGCGCTCGGCGTCGCTGAGCTCGCTCCAGCGGACGATGTCGATCCCGGCGTCGCGGAGGGCCGGCTCGACGAGCTCCTTGAAGGCGCGCGAGTGCCGCTGCTGCAGCAGGTGCGCCTTCTCCGAGATGTCGGTCAGCACGTCGACCGGCACGCGCCCGATGTTGGTGGGCAGCGCGAGGCCGGTGAGGATGCGGCGCTTCAGCCCTGCGACGCGGACCATGAAGAACTCGTCGAGGTTGGACGAGAAGATCGCGAGGAAGTTGGCCCGCTCGAGCGCGGGCACCAGCGGGTCCTCGGCCAGCTCGAGCACGCGCTGGTTGAACGCCAGCCAGCTCAGCTCGCGGTCGAGGTAGCGGTCGTCCGGGAGCAGGGGGTCGGAGTGACCCTCCTCCTCCTCGTCGAAGTCGTCGTCGAGCTCGTCGCTCAGGCCGTCTTCGAGAATCAGGTTGTCGCCGTCCATGCGACCATCCTGGCACCGCCTCGGACGCGCCCGCGCCGCCCGTGGTGAATGCCGGGTGAACCCGCCCTGGGGAGGAGCCTCGGAGCCGGTGCGCCGCTCAGCGCACCGCGGGGCGGCGGTGCAGGTACTGCACGTCGACGGCGGCGTCGGTGAAGCCGAGCGAGCGGTACAGCGCCACCGCGGAGCGGTTCTCCGCCTCGACGTAGAGGTCCGCGACGGTGCAGCCGCGCTCGAGCATCCGGGCGAGTCCCGCCCCGAGGAGCGTCCGCCCCAGCCCGCGACCGGCGGTCTCGGGAGCCACGCCGAGGACGTAGATCTCGCCCGTCGTCGACTCCGGCTCGATCTTCAGCCAGTCGTATCCGACGAGCGCGCCGTCGGCGTCGCGGAGCAGGAGGAAGTCCCCGTCGTCGTACCAGGGCTCGGCCCGGCGCGCGGCCAGGTCGTCCTCGGTGATCCGGCCCTGCTCCGGGTGCGCGGCGAAGACCCGGGCGTTGAGGGCGACCCACTCGGCCGGGTCGAGGTCGCGGCCGTCGGAGAGCGCGAAGCCCTCGGGGACGCTCACCTCGGGGGCGACGAGCGGATCGAGCGCGAGGTGCAGCAGCGTCCGCACCGGCGCGAAGTCGTGCGAGGCGGCGAGGGCCCTGGCCGCCGGGTGGTCGCCGTGCGCCCAGGCCAGGAGCCCGGTGCGCCCGCTCGCGAGCACCTGATCGAGGACGGCGCGGCCGAAGCCGACGCCGCGCCACTCCGGGTCCACGACGAACTCGAGCTCGCCCTGGCCGAGCACGGCGGCCGCCACCACGACGTCGGCGCGCAGGCCGACGAGGAGCGTGCGCGACCCGGCCCGCGCGTCGATCAGGGTCTGATCGCTGAACGGGGGCCGGCCGTCGAACCAGGCGGCCCGGCCGATCAGGTGCTCGAGCCCCGCGGCGACGGCGGGATCGGCCAGGTTCTCAACCGAGAGATTGAGCGACTCGTTCATTGTCCTCTTCGTACACGTTGAAGCGGTATCCGACGTTGCGGACCGTCCCGATGAGCGATTCCAGATCGCCGAGCTTGGCGCGCAGGCGCCGCACGTGCACGTCGACCGTGCGGGTGCCGCCGAAGTAGTCGTAGCCCCAGACCTCGCTGAGCAGCTGCTCGCGGGTGAAGACGCGCGACGGGTGCGTCGCGAAGAACCGCAGCAGCTCGAACTCCTTGAAGGTGAGGTCGAGCGGGCGCCCGTGCACCTTCGCGGAGTAGCTGGCCTCGTCGATCACGACGCCGGACGCCTGGATCCGCGAGGTCGACTGCTCCTGAGCGAGCCGGCCGATGACCAGCCGGATGCGGGCGTCGACCTCGGCGGGGCCGGCCGAGTCGAGGATGACGTCGTTCACGCCCCAGTCCGCGGAGACCGCGGTGAGACCGCCCTCGGTGAGGATGAGGATGAGCGGGACGTTGATCCCGGTGGTGGTCAGGATCTTGCAGAGCGACTTCGCGCTGGCCAGGTCCTGCCGGGCGTCGACGAAGATGAGGTCGCAGCTCGGGGCGTTCACGAGGTGCGCCGGCTCCGCCGGGATCTGCCGGGTCTTGTGGCTGAGCAGGCCCAGTGCGGGGAGGACCTCCGAGCCACCGGCTGAGGTCAGTATCAACAACTGCGCCACGGATCCTCCAGGATTGGTCTCCGGCAATACTAGCGGCGGGTCGGAGAGGCCGATTCCCTGGGGCACAATTGAGGGATGGGCAGGGATCGCGCGGGAGTGGCAGCGGTCTGGGTGCTCGCGCTCCTCGGCTCCGTCGTCACCCTGGTGATCGCCTCGCCCGGCTCGCAGCAGCTCTGGCTGGCGCTGACCTTCGGCGGCTGCGTCCTCGCGACCTTCGCCGTCCAGCTCGCCGTGGCGAAGGCGGACGGCTATCTGGTGCGCACGATGACGAGCGTCGTCGGCGCGATGGTCGTCGTCGCGGTCGCCAGCGGCATCGCCGCCCTCACCTCGCTCTGATCGGGCCTCCTCCACCCCGTCGCGTCGGTGCCGCCGGATAGGATGGAGTCATGCTTCTCGCCCTCGAACTCTTCTATCTCGGACTGCTCGGGCTCGCCTCCCTCGCGATCGCGTGGGTCTCCGGCGTGGTCGTCTACAAGCTCTACCGCGGCCAGCGCTAGCCGCCGCCGGAGCAGGTTTGATCTCCCTCCCCTCGGGCCTCCCGCCCGAACTCGTCCCGCTCTCCTGGCTGCTCGGCGTCTGGGAGGGATCGGGTGTCATCGACTACGCCGTCGGCGACGACTCCGTGCAGGCCGAGTTCGGCCACCGCGTGAGCTTCAGCTACGACGGCCTGCCCTACCTCAACTACAGCTCGTACACCTGGCTGCTCGAGGACGACAGCGAGGTCGGCCACCGGCCGCTCGTGAGCGAGATGGGCTACTGGCGGCTCAGCCGCCCGCTCACCGACGCCGACGCCGGCCCGGCCATGCTGCCGGGCCGCGGTGCGCCCGCGTTCCCGGACGCCGAGTCGGTCGAGACGCTGCGCAACGGCGGCGGCGGCTTCGACATCGAGGTGTCGCTGGTGCACCCCGACGGCGTCAGCGAGCTGTACCTCGGCCAGGTCAAGGGCCCGAGGATCGACCTCGCGACCGACGCCGTCATGCGCACCGCCGCCGCGAAGGACTACGCGGCCGCCACCCGCCTCTACGGCCTCGTCGACGACCACCTGCTCTGGGCGTGGGACATCGCCGCGCTCGGCCAGGGGCTCCGCACCCACTCCTCCGGAAGGCTCGCCCGTGTCGAATGAGACCGCGTCCTCGGAGCGGCTGCCGATCTCCCCGCTCCTGTCGGTCTCGGGCGCCGTCGTCGGGACCAGTGCGGCTGAGCCCGGCGTCGCCGCGCACTACGGCGAGCCGTTCCGCGAGCAGCGGGCGCTCGCCGCGGGCACCGCGATCGTCGACCTCTCGGGTCGCGGCGTCGTCACCGTCACCGGCCCCGACCGCCTCACCTGGCTCGACTCGCTGACCAGCCAGGCGCTCGCTCGCCTCGCCCCCGGCGACTCGGCCGAGACCCTGCTGCTGGACCCGTCCGGGCGGATCGAGCACCTCATCCGCGTCGTCGACGACGGCGAGACCGCCTGGCTCCTCCTCGACCGCGACGAGACGCCGGGGCTCGCGGCCTGGCTCGACCGGATGCGCTTCCTGCTCCGCGTCGAGATCGCCGACCGCACCGTCGAGTTCGCGACGCTCGCGACGCTCGGCGACGGCCCTGCGACCGCGCTCGCCCTCGAGCTCGCGGGGGAGTCCGGCATCAGCTGGCTCGACCCGTGGGCGCAGGTGCAGCCCGGCGGCTGGCAGTACGCCACCGCTCCCGCGCACCCCGCGGCCGGCTGGACCGCCCGCGAGACCCTCGTGCCGCGCGCGGCGCTCGACGGGCTCGAGTCCCGCGCCCGCGCGGCGGGCGTGGCGCTCGCCGGCTCCGACGCCCTCGAGGCGCTCCGCATCGCCGCCTGGCGCCCGCGGCACGCGACCGAGGTCGACGACCGCTCGATCCCGCACGAGCTCGACCTGCTCCGCTCCTCGGTGCACCTGGCCAAGGGCTGCTACCGCGGGCAGGAGACGGTCGCCAAGGTGCACAACCTCGGCCACCCGCCCCGCCGCCTCGTGCTGCTGCAGCTCGACGGCTCCGACTCCGCCCTGCCCGGGCACGGCGACGTCGTCACGGCGCTCAAGGGCGGCGACCCGGTCGAGGTCGGCACCGTCACCGCGAGCGCCTGGCACTACGAGGAGGGCCCCATCGCCCTCGCCGTCGTCAAGCGCTCGGTCCCCGTCGACCTCGAGCTCACCGTGCTGGCCGGCGAGATCCGCGTCTCCGCCGCCCAGGAGGTCGTCGTGCCGCCGGGCGCCGGCGCCGAGGCGGGAGTGCCCCGCCTGCCCCGCCTCGGGGCAGCGACCAGGTAGGCCACGCCGTGGTGGCCGCAGGACCCGCTCGGCGGGATCGGGCGGCCGCGCGGATCCGGGCGCTCGTCCGCCTCGACGACGTCCGGCCCGGCCGGGGCGTCGCGCGCGCCGTGGCGTCGCTGCCCGCGGTGCTGCAGATCGTCCTCGCGGCGATCCTCGCCTACTCCGTCTCGCGCTTCGTCTTCGGGCACCCCGCCCCGGTGCTGTCGCTGACGGCGACCATCTCGAGCCTGGGCATCGCGCGCGACACCCGGCCGAAGCAGGTCGCCGAGACCGCGATCGGCATGCTGATCGGGATCACCGCGAGCGAGGTGCTGCTGCTGCTCTGGGGCACCGGCGTCTGGCAGCTCGCCGTCGTGCTCGCGATCGTCTTCACCGTGGGGCGGGCGCTCTCGCCGTCCCCCGGCTTCGCCGTCGCGGCCGGCACACAGGCGATGCTGGTGATGATCCTGCCCGCGCCCGACGGGGGAGTGTTCACCCGGAGCCTCGACGGTCTGGTCGGCGGGCTCGCCGCGCTGCTGTGCACCGCGATCGTGCCGCGCAATCCGCTCCGGGCGGCTCGCGCCGAGGCGCGGCGGCTGGTGTCGGCACTGGCGGAGACGATCGACGCGCTCGCCGACGCGCTCCGCCGGGGCGATCAGGCGGCCTCCGCGGCGGCGCTCGAGCGCGTCCGCGGTACGCAGCCGGTGATCGACGGCTGGACGGCCGCCCTCGACTCGGCGATCGGGGTCGCACGGATCTCGCCGTTCGTCCGGCGGCACCGCGCCGAGCTGGAGCGGCAGCGCACGATGCTCGCCGCGCTCGACCTCGCGACCCGCAACCTCCGCATCGTCGCGCGGCGCACCGACTTCCTGGTCGGCGACGCCGTGCCGCGGCCGGCGCTCGCCGACGTCGTCGCGGACTTCGGCCCGGGGATCGCCCTGCTCGGCCGCGCCGTCACCGAGCCCGCGGTGCTCGCGCTCGCGCGTCAGGACCTCGTGCTGCTCGCGACGACCCTCGACCCGCAGGCGCTGATCCCCGAGGCGCGGCTGGCGGAGAAGACGCTGCTGGTCATCCTCCGCCCGCTCGTCGTCGACCTGCTGACGGCGACCGGGGCGAGCTCGGCCGAGGCGAGAACCGCGCTGCCCGAGCTCGCCTGACCGGCCGGGCTCCTCCGGCGCTCACGCGTTGGTGGCGTCCTGCACCTCGCCCACGAGCTCCTCGATGATGTCCTCGAGGAAGAGGACACCGGTGGTGCGGCCCTCGGCGTCGACCACCCGGGCGAGGTGCGCGCCGGTGCGCCGGAGCGCGGCGAGCGCGTCCTCCAGCTCGTCGCCGGCCGAGACCGCGGCGAGCCGGCGGATCCGCTTGCGCGGCACCGGCACCTCGGTCGCGTCGAGGTCGGAGACGTCCTTGAGGTGCAGGTAGCCGCCGGGCAGTCCGTCGCCGTCCGCGAGCAGGTAGCGCGAGTAGCCGTGCTCGGCCACTGCGCGGCGCACGTCCGCGGGCGTGGCCTCGGCGGGCAGCAGCACCATCCGCTCGAGCGGGACCGCGACGTCCGCGACCCGCTTGGTCGTGAACTCGAACGCCGCAGTGACGGTGCCGGAGGCGTCGACCAGCACGCCCTCGCGGGTCGACTGGCGGACGATCGCGGCGACCTCGTCGAGCGTGAAGGCGCTGGTCGCCTCGTCCTTCGGCTCCACCCGCACCAGGCGGAGGATGCCGTTGGCGACCGCGTTCAGCGACCAGATCACCGGCTTCACCAGGCGCGAGACGAGCACGAGCGGCGGAGCGAGGAGCAGCGCGGCCCGGGTCGGCACCGAGAACGCCAGGTTCTTCGGCACCATCTCGCCGAACACGACGTGCAGGAAGGTGACGAGCAGCAGCGCGGCGACGAACGCGATCACGCCGATCGCCTCCGCGGACAGCGCCGTGAAGCCCAGCGGGATCTCGAGCAGGTGGTGGATCGCCGGCTCCGAGACGTTGAGGATGACCAGCGAGCAGACCGTGATGCCCAGCTGGCTCGTCGCGAGCATCAGAGTGGCGTGCTCCATCGCCCAGAGCGTGGTCTTCGCCGCGCGGCTGCCCGCATCGGCCCGCGGCTCGATCTGCGAGCGGCGAGCCGAGATGACGGCGAACTCGGCGCCGACGAAGAAGGCGTTGACGATCAGCAGGACCACGAGCCAGGCGATCCCCGGCAGGTACTCACTCATGGACGGCCCCCTCGGCTCGGAGCGCGGCGACGCCGACGGCATCGCCTCCGTCGGTCTCGTCTCCGGCAGCGGACGGGGTGAAGCGAACGCGGTCGACGCGGTGGGCGGCGACGCGGTCGACCCGCAGCACGCCGCCGGCCACGGCGACCTCGTCGCCGAGCTCGGGCACGCGGCCGAGGGTCGAGGCGAGGAAGCCGGCGACCGTGTCGTAGTCCTCGCCCTCGGGCACCACGGCGCCGAGCCGCTCCGCGACCTCGTCGGGGCGCAGCTCGCCGCCGAAGGTCGCCGAGCGGCCGGAGCGGACGACGCCGGCGCGGCTGCGGTCGTGCTCGTCCTCCAGCTCGCCGACGATCTCCTCGACGAGGTCCTCGAGCGTCACGACGCCCGCGGTTCCGCCGTACTCGTCGACGACGACCGCGATGGCGAGGCCGCTGCCGCGCAGGGGAGCGAGCAGGGCGTCGGCACGGGCGGTCTCGGGGACGCGCATCGGCGCGATCATCAGCGACTCCGCGGTCGCCTGCGCCCGGTCCTCCGGGGCCAGTGCGAAGGCGTGCTTGACGTGCAGGACACCGCGGACGTCGTCGGAGTCGCGCCCGAGCACGGGGAAGCGCGAGAAGCCGGTGCGGTTCGCCAGCCGGACGACGTCCTCCGCGGTGCTCTGCAGTGTGACGGAGGCCATCCGCACCCGCGGCGTCATCACGTCGGCGACGCTGCGGCTCGAGAAGCGGAGCGTGCGGTGCAGCAGGTCCGCGTGGTCGCTGTCGAGCGTGCCCTCGAGCACCGAGCGGCGCACCAGCGAGCCGAGCTCGTCGGCGCTGCGGGCGCCCGAGAGCTCCTCCTTGGGCTCGATGCCCATCGCGCGGATCAGGGCGTTGGCCGTGTTGTTGAAGAGCAGGATCACGGGCTTGAAGACCGTGGTGAAGAGGATCTGGAACGGCACGACGACCTGCGCGGTCCTCAGCGGCAGCGCTAGGGCGAAGTTCTTCGGGACGAGCTCGCCGATCACCATCGAGAAGACCGTCGCCAGCAGGACGCCGACGACCGTGCCGATGCCCGGCACGATCTCGGTCGGGATCCCGAGCGAGCGCAGCGGGTCGCCGAGCAGCGAGCTGATCGCGGGCTCGAAGGTGTAGCCGGTGAGCAGCGTGGTGAGCGTGATGCCCAGCTGCGCGCCGGAGAGATGGGTGGAGGTGATCCGCAGGGCGGAGATCGTCGGGTCGAGGCGCTTCTCACCGCGGGCGCGGCGCTCCTCCAGCTCGTTGCGGTCGAGGTTGACCAGCGCGAACTCGGAGGCGACGAAGAGACCGGTGCCGACGGTGAGGAGGAGGCCGATGACGATGCCGAGCCATTCAGGCACCCGCGGCACCGCCGATCAGGGTCGAGGTCGGTGCGGCGGAGGAGGGAGCAGTGCCCGAGGGTTCAGGGGGAGGGTCGTCCATGGGGCACGAGGGTAGCGGGCGTGAATATGAGAATGCTCACAGTGACGGGGCCGAGTCGAGCGGAGCCACCGCCTCCCACGCGACGGTCACCTCACCGAGCCGCCACCGCCGCCGGCCGCCGAGGATCGGCCACTCGCCGCGGAGCGACTCGACGGCGGCGATCCAGCGCTGCGTCGGCCCGTAGACGGCGAGCGGGGCGGCGTGCAGCCAGGCCCGCTCCAGCGCCAGCAGGAACGCGTGCACCGGCTCGCCCGCGACGTTGCGGTGGATCAGCGCCTTCGGCAGCCGCTCCGCCGCGATCATCGGCGAGGGCACGGCGCCGAGCCGGAGCGACAGGGTGAGCGAGCGCGGCCCCTCGCGTCCGATCTCGATCCAGGTGCAGATCCGGCCGATCTCGTCGCAGGTCCCCTCCACCAGCACGCCGTCGGGGGTCAGCCGGTCGGTCATCGTCCGCCACGCCTCCGCGACCGCCGACTCGTCGTACTGCCGGAGGACGTTGAAGGCGCGGATCACGCTCGCCCGCTGCCGTCCGGGCAGGGGGACCTCGAAGCCGCCGCGCTCGAAGCGCACCCGGGCGTCGGCCGGGAAGGCGGTGCCCCCTTCACGGACCCGCTCCAGCTGCCGTCGCGCGGTCTGGACGCGGGCCGGCTCGATCTCGAAGCCGACCACGTCGACGCCGGGTGCCGCCCGGACGAGGCGGCGGTGCAGCTCGAGCGTGGTGACCGCGCTCGCGCCGAAGCCGAGGTCGACGACGACGGGCTCCCGGGTCGTGCGCAGCGCCGGCAGCTCGGCCAGCCGGCGGTCCACCCGGCGGAGGCGGTTCGTGCCCGTCGTGCCGCGGGTGACGGCTCCGATCGGCATGGTCTCCAGCGTATCCGTGGGCGCAGGGGCCGCCTCTAAGCTGGACGCATGTCCGAGACCTACACCCTCATCCTCGTGCGCCACGGCAACAGCGAGTGGAACCAGAAGAACCTGTTCACCGGCTGGGTCGACGTGCGGCTGACCGAGCAGGGCGTCGCGGAGGCGACTCGCGCCGGCGAGCTGCTGGTCGAGGCGGAGCTGCACCCCGACGTCGTGTACACCTCCCGCCAGACGCGCGCGATCCAGACCGCGAACATCGCGCTCGAGAAGGCCGACCGCCTGTGGATCGACGTGAAGCGCTCCTGGCGCCTCAACGAGCGCCACTACGGCGCGCTGCAGGGCAAGGACAAGGCGCAGACCCTCGCCGAGTACGGCCCCGAGCAGTTCATGACCTGGCGCCGCTCGTTCGACGTGCCGCCGCCCCCCATCGACGACGAGGACCAGTACTCGCAGGCGCACGACGAGCGCTACGCCGACCTCGGCGACGACCTGCCCCGCACCGAGTCGCTCAAGCTCGTGATCGAGCGGATGCTGCCCTACTGGGAGTCGGACATCAAGCCGGATCTCGCCTCGGGCAAGACCGTCATGATCACCGCGCACGGCAACTCGCTGCGCGCGCTGGTGAAGACCCTCGACGGCATCTCCGACTCGGACATCGCCGAGCTGAACATCCCGACCGGCATCCCGCTCGTCTACACCCTCGACGAGAACTTCGAGCCGATCGGCGAGGCCCGCTACCTCGACCCCGAGGCCGCCGCCGCCGGCGCCGCCGCCGTCGCCGCCCAGGGCGCCAAGAAGTAGTCCACCTCCCCCCGCACGGCCCGCCGGAGTCCCGACTCCCGCGGGCCGTCCGCGTCCGCACCCCGCCCTCGCCTGACGGTGGATCTCGATACGCACGCTGCGCGCGCTACTCGATCAGCATGGATCAGCCGGGTCGCGGTACGCGCCCCTCGCTTGGCGGCGCGACTCGATCAGCGTGGACGCGAGAGCCAGGTCGCGGAACGCGCCCTCTTCGCGCTGGTCGAGCAGCCGCGGCACGCGGCGTACCGAGTCCCCGCCTCCGTCCGACGGCGGATCTCGATACGCGCGCTGCGCGCGCTACTCGATCAGCATGGATGAGCCAGGTCGCGGAACGCGCCCCCATGCTGTGCAGAAGAAGGTCGCGGAACGCGCCCCTTCCCTGCTGGTCGAGTAGCCGCGGCACGCGGCGTATCGAGACCCCGCGTCCGTACGACGGCGGCTCTCGATGCGCGCGCTGCGCGCGCTACTCGATCAGCATGGAAGCGCGGGCGATCGACCAGCGAGGCACGGCAGCTGTCACTCGACGCCCGGGCGCTGAGAGTGCAGACCAGCCGCCCCGCACGAGGCGAACGGGCGAATCGCGTGCCAGCGATTCGTCATAGCCGTACGCGTCCCGCTCTGCGGAACGCGCCCACGCGGTCTGCCGACCGCGGTCGATATCGCGCTAGCGCGACATCGACAAATGGACTCAGCCCCAGTCACCCGAAATCAGGTACTGGACCTTCTTCGCGATGGACACCGCGTGGTCGGCGAAGCGCTCGTGGTAGCGGCTGGCGAGGGTGGCGTCGACGGTGTCGGCGGCCTGGCCCTTCCACGCCTCGCTGAGGACCTTGTCGAAGACGCTGACGTGCAGCTCGTCGATCTTGTCGTCCTCGTCGCGGATCTCCTCGGCGAGACGGGGGTCCTGGGTGCGCAGCAGCTCGGTGAGCTTGTGCGCGACGACGACGTCGAGGCGGCCCATCTCGACGAAGGTCGGGCGGAGCGACTTCGGCACGACCTTGTCGGGGAAGCGGTAGCGGGAGAGCTGGGCGATGTGCTCGGCGATGTCGCCCATCCGCTCGAGCGAGGCGCTGATCCGCAGCGCGGACACGACGGTCCGCAGGTCGCGGGCGACGGGGCCCTGGCGGGCGAGGATGTCGATCGCGAGCTCGTCGAGGCTGATGGCCAGCTCGTCGATGCGGGCGTCGCTGGCGATGACCTCCTCGGCGAGGGACACGTCGGAGTGGTTGAACGCCTGGGTCGCCTTCTCGATCGCGATCTCGACGAGTCCGGAGATCTCGACGAGCCGATCCTGGACCTCGGCCAGCTCCTGCTGGAAAACTTCGCGCATCTTCTTCTCGACCCTCTCTGCGGCACGCACGGAGACCGGTGCCGATCCGCGCCGCGCACGGCGCTGCGACTGCACCAGTCCGGCGCAGGCGCAGCCATGATGACCACGGCAGGTTAACGAACGGTGCCGAGCGTTTGAACAGTACTCGACCCGCGACCCGTCGCCGGGCATCCGGTAGGGAGACGCGCGGTGGATGGATAGCCTGGGAGCGTGGATCCGGGCCTGATCGTCGTGCTGTCGCTCGTTCTCGGCATCGTCCTCGGGATCGTCCTCACCAGTGTCGTCACCCTCGCCGCGCGCCAGGGCCGGATCGCGGCGGAGGTCGTCACCGTCGGCCTGCCCGAGGGCATCGGCGCGATCATCGACGCCGTCGGCGCTCCCGCGTTCGTGACCGACCCCTCCCACAACGTGCTGAAGGCGTCCGCCCGCGCGATCTCGCTCGGCCTCGTCTCCCAGGACACGCTCCTCCATCCGGACCTCGTCGCGATCGTCGACCGGGTGCGCCGCTTCGGCGACGACATCGAGCAGGACCTGGAGCTGGCGACGAGCCCGCTCTCGGACGCCGCGGTCACCCTCGTCGTGCATGCCACGCGGCTCGGCTCCCGCTTCGTCCTCGTCCTCGCCGAGGACCACACCGAGGCCCGCAGGCTCGAGGCTGTCCGCCGCGACTTCGTCGCCAACATCTCGCACGAGCTGAAGACGCCGATCGGCGCGGTCGGCCTGCTCGCCGAGGCCCTCGACTCCGCCGCCGACGACCCGAAGCAGGTCCGCCGGTTCGCGCACCGCCTCACCCAGGAGTCGCACCGCCTCGCGAAGATCACCCGCGAGATCATCGAGCTCTCCCGCCTGCAGTCGGCGGACGTCGCCGGCTCCGCCGAGGTCGTCCGCGTCGACGACATCGTGGTCGCCGCGCTCGAGACGACGCACGTGATGGCGGAGTCGCACGACGTCACCCTCGTCAAGGGCGGGATGAAGAAGGCGTACGTCGCCGGCCAGGAGAAGATGCTCGTCTCGGCGCTGCACAATCTGCTGGCCAACGCCATCCAGTACTCCCCGCCCGGCTCCCGCGTCGGGATCGGCGTCCGCTCCACCGGCGGCGTCGTCGAGATCGCCGTCACCGACCAGGGCATCGGCATCCCCGAGGAGGACCTCGACCGCGTCTTCGAGCGCTTCTACCGCGTCGACCAGGCCCGCTCCCGCCACACCGGCGGCACCGGGCTCGGCCTCAGCATCGTCAAGCATGCCGTGCAGAACCACGGCGGCGACGTCCGCGTCTGGTCCAAGCCGGGCCGCGGCAGCACCTTCACCATCCGACTCCCCGAAGTAGACCCGGCCAGGACGCCCTTCGCGTCCGCCGCCCCGATAGGAGACACCGCGTGACCAGCATCCTGCTCGTCGAGGACGAGAGCGCCCTCAGCGAGCCGCTCAGCTACCTGCTCGAACGCGAGGGCTACGACGTCACCGTCGCCGAGGACGGCCTGCGCGCCGTCGCCGCCTTCGACGAGGGCGAGTACGACCTGATCCTGCTCGACCTCATGCTCCCCGGCATGCCCGGCACCGAGGTGTGCCGCGAGATCCGCACCCGCTCCGCGATCCCGATCATCATGGTCACCGCGAAGGACTCCGAGGTGGACATCGTCGTCGGACTCGAGCTCGGCGCCGACGACTACGTCACCAAGCCGTACTCGACCCGCGAGCTGCTCGCCCGCATCCGCGCCGTCCTCCGCCGCCGCACCGAGGACCCGGGGGAGGAGCGCATCGTCGTCGCCGGCCCCGTCCGCATGGACATCGAGCGCCACACCGTCGAGGTCGACGGCGTCGAGACCCCGATGCCGCTCAAGGAGTTCGAGCTCCTCGAGATGCTGCTCCGCAACGCCGGCCGCGTCCTCACCCGCGGCCAGCTGATCGACCGCGTCTGGGGCAGCGACTACTTCGGCGACACCAAGACCCTCGACGTCCACGTCAAGCGCATCCGCTCCAAGATCGAGAAGACGCCCAAGGAGCCGGTCCTCCTGGTGACCGTCCGCGGCCTCGGCTACCGCTTCGACGCCTGATCGCGGGGCCTGGCGGGGGCGTCTGCGGCGTTGTCGTCGGTTGCGATACCGCCGGTATCGCGCCCTCCTCCGCCTTGCAGCCACCCCCGCCAGGCCCCGCGATCACGTGCTGACGTCGGGGGCGGCGAACCGCCGTCTGCAGACGTGCAGGCGCTGATTTGGCCGTCGCGGTGCGACGAGCGGTCAGAGGGGCCGTCGCTGCGCGACGAGCGGTCTGCGACAGGGCCGTCGCTGTGCGACGAGCGGGTTCGGCGGAACATGCTGGTCGAGTAGCCCCGCAGGGGCGTATCGAGACCCGCCCGCCGGGATGACGAAGGGCCGCCCACCGAGGTGGACGGCCCTTCGCGGAAGCGGGTGCTACTCGGCCGGGGCGTCGACGCCGGGCTGCACGGTCGGGGTGGGCAGCGCCGTCTGCGCCGGGTCCGGCGTGGGCGTGAGGGTCGGCGTGGCCGACGGGGCCGGGGTCAGCGTCGCGTAGGCCTCGAGGGCGTTCGTCAGGATCGGGACGAGCAGCTCCTCGCCCTCCTCCGAGCCGTACTGGAAGTAGACGGGGAACAGGCTGCCGGGGATCGTGTCGAGGCCCTCCATGGTGACCGACTCGGTGCTGCCCGGGCGGACCTCCGTGCGACCGGGGACAGCGTCCACCGTGTCGCTGGTGCGGCCCGTGCTCGCCTCGTACTGCACCTCGACGCTCACCGTCTCGTCGGTGTCGTTGACCAGGGACACGACCAGCGTGCCGGTCTCGCCGTCCTCGGAGATGATCATCGCGTTGCGGATGGCGAGATCGCCGATCGTCGCACCCACTCCGTCGCTCGGGTCGTAGATGGCCCGCGTCGCCTGCGGGGCGACCAGGTTGCAGCCGGCGGTGGCGAACGCGACGCCGACCGCGAGAACGACGGATGCAGCGATGCGCGCCTTCACGGGTTCCTCCAGATCATCGGCTCCGCCCGCCCCGGACAGGGCGGAATCGAGGTGCAGGAGCCGGAAAAAGACTAGCGCAGCCTCGTCGGCGTCCCGGCCGGGCTGCCCCCTCCTCCCGCCCGCTGCTACTGTGACCGGCGGCGAAAGGACGTCCCGTTGAACACCGTCTCCGGATCGGCGCCGACCGCGGCCGTCGTGATCGTCGCCGCCGGCAGCGGCACCCGCCTCGGGCGCGAGCTGCCCAAGGCCTACGTCGAGTGCGCCGGCGTCACGATCCTCGAGCGCAGCCTCCGCACGGTGCTCACCCTCGCCGAGCCGGTCCAGGTGGTCGTGGTGGCACCGGAGTCCCTCGTCGACGCGACCGTCGAGCTCTGCCGCCGCGCCGCCGGGTCCGCCGTCGAGGTCCTCGTCACCGCCGGCGGATCGACCCGCCAGGAGTCCGTCGCCCGCGGACTCGCCCTGCTGCACCCGGGAGTCGCCACCGTCCTCGTGCACGACGCCGCCCGGGCCCTCACGCCCGTCGCGCAGTTCGAGCGGGTGCTCGCCGCCGTCCGCTCGACCGGCGGCGGCGCGATCCCGGGCCTGCCCGTCACCGACACCATCAAGCTGGTCGGTGCCGACGCGGCGATCCTCGACACGGTCGACCGCTCGCAGCTCGCCGCCGTGCAGACGCCGCAGGGCTTCCCCCGCCGCCTGCTCGACGAGGCCTACGCGGCCGCCGGCCGGGAGTTCACCGACGACGCCGCCCTCCTCGCCGCTCACGGCCGCGGCTCCGTCGTCGTCCCCGGCGATCCGCTCGCCTTCAAGATCACCACGCCCTGGGACCTCGCTCGCGCGGAGCAGCTGCTCGCGCCGCCGCCGTCGTCCGCGGTGCCGCGCGTCGGCATCGGCACCGACGTGCACGCCTTCGACGACGCGTCGCCGCTCTGGCTCGCCGGACTGCACTGGCCGGGGGAGCGCGGACTCTCCGGGCACAGCGACGGCGACCCCGTCGCGCACGCGATCTGCGACGCGCTGCTCGCCGCGGCGAACCTCGGCGACATCGGCTCCCGCTTCGGCACGGACGACCCGCGGTTCCAGGACGCGCACGGCGAGGTCTTCCTCCGTGCGACCCGCGAGCTCGTCGAGGCGGCCGGCTTCACGATCGGCAACGTGTCGGTCCAGCTGATCGGCAACCGCCCGAAGTTCTCCCCGCGGCGGGACGAGGCCCAGCAGCTGCTGTCCGCACTCCTCGGCGCCCCGGTCAGCGTCGCCGCCACGACGTCGGACGCGCTCGGCTTCACCGGGCGCGGGGAGGGGGTCGCCGCGACGGCCACGGCGCTCGTCCTCCCCACTCCCGGATCCGCGCACTGATCCACCGCGCCAGCCCGCCGCCCGGCCGCGCCCGCCCCGCCCGGTAAACTCGCGGCGTGACTCTGCGACTGCACGACTCGAAGGCCCAGGCCCTCGTCGACTTCGTCCCCCTCCGCGAGAACGAGGTCGGGATGTACGTCTGCGGACCCACGGTGCAGTCGTCGCCGCACATCGGGCACCTGCGCTCCGCCCTGGTCTACGACCAGCTGCGCCGCTGGCTCGCCTACCGCGGCTACCGGGTCACCCTCGTCCGCAACGTCACCGACATCGACGACAAGATCCTCGCGATCGCCGAGCAGGCCCGCCGCGCGGCCGGGGAGGGCGAGCCCTCGGAGCAGTGGTGGGCGCTCGCCTACCGCGTCGAGCTGGAGTTCACCGCCGCCTACTCCGCGCTCGGCATCCTGCCGCCCACCTACGAGCCGCGGGCGACGGCGAGCATCGCCGAGATGGTCGCGCTCGTGCAGCGCCTGATCGAGCTGGGCCACGCCTACCCCGCTCCGGACGACTCCGGCGACGTCTACTTCGACACCCGCTCCTGGCCCGACTACGGCGCGCTCACGCACCAGCGCCTCGAGAGCATGGAGGCGGCGACCGACGCCGACCCGCGCGGCAAGCGCGACCCGCACGACTTCGCGCTGTGGAAGGGCATGAAGCCCGACGAGCCCGAGTCCGCCTCCTGGGCCTCGCCCTGGGGGAGGGGCCGTCCCGGCTGGCACATCGAGTGCTCCGCGATGTCGACCAAGTACCTCGGCACCCAGTTCGACATCCACGGCGGCGGGCTCGACCTGCGCTTCCCGCACCACGAGAACGAGCTCGCCCAGTCGAGCGCCGCGGGCCACGCCTTCGCCAGCTACTGGCTGCACAACGGGCTCGTCTCGGTCACCGGGCAGAAGATGAGCAAGTCGCTCGGCAACTCCGTCTTCGCCTCCGAGCTGCTCGACTCGGCCCGTCCGCTGGTCGTCCGCTACTACCTCGGCTCGGCGCACTACCGCTCGACGCTCGAGTTCCACGACGGCGCGCTCGAGGAGGCCGAGGCCGCGCTCGAGCGGATCGAGGGCTTCCTCGACCGCTCCCGCCGGCGCCTCGAGGGCACCCGCTTCGCCGCCGTCGGCGAGCCGGTCGTGCCCGACGAGTTCGCCGAGGCGATGGACGACGACCTCTCGGTTCCGCAGGCCATCGGCGTCCTGCACGAGACCGTGCGGGCCGGCAACGCCGCCCTCGACGCGGAGGACCTCGGCACGGTGTCCGCGCTGCGCACCCAGGTCCTCGCCATGGCATCGGTCCTCGGGATCGACCCGGAGGCCCCCGAGTGGGCGCGCTCCGACGACGAGCCCACCTACCGGGCCCTCACCGTGCTCGTCGACCGCCTGGTCGCCGAGCGGCAGACCGCGCGCGAGCAGCGCGACTGGGCGGCCGCCGACCGCATCCGAACCGATCTCGCTGCTGCGGGAATCACGATCGAAGACACCCAGACGGGTGCGCATTGGAGTCTCGATGGCGAATAAGCCCGGCCGCCCAGGAGCGGTCCGCAAGAAGAGCAAGGGCAAGGCCGTCGGTTCCGGCGGTCAGGGCCGCCAGGCCCTCGAGGGCAAGAAGCCCACACCCAAGGCCGAGGACCGGCCGTACCACCCCGCGGGCAAGGCGAAGCTGGCGCGCGAGCGCTTCGTCGCCGCCGGCGGCAAGGGCCGTCCCGGAGCGGCGCTGAACGGCGCGGCCCGCGGCCAGGGCCGTCCGGCCCCGTCGCGGAAGCCCAAGAGCGGCGACGAGTCCGAGATGGTCACCGGCCGCAACTCGGTCCTCGAGGTGCTGCGCGCCAAGATCCCCGCGACGACGCTCTACCTCGCGACGCGCATTGAGATGGACGACCGGGTCAAGGAGGCGCTCAAGCTCGCCACCGCCCGCGGCATCCCCGTCCTCGAGGTCATGCGCCCGGAGCTCGACCGCCTCGCCGGCCCGGACTCCGTGCACCAGGGCCTCGTGCTCAAGGTCCCGCCGTACGAGTACGCGCACCCGAGCGACCTGCTCGAGCGCAGCGTCTCGCGCGGCGTCGTCCCGCTGTTCGTCGCGCTCGACGGCATCACCGACCCGCGCAACCTCGGCGCGATCATCCGCTCCGTCGCGGCCTTCGGCGGACAGGGCGTCATCGTGCCGCAGCGCCGCTCGGTCGGCCTGAACTCCGCCGCCTGGAAGACCTCGGCCGGAGCCGCCGCGCGCGTGCCCGTCGCGATGGCGTCCAACCTCACCGCGATGATCAAGGACTACAAGCGCGACGGCGTCTTCGTCATCGGCCTCGACGGCGACGGAGACACCATGCTCCCCGGCCTCGAGCTCGCCGACCGCCCACTGCTCGTCGTCGTCGGCAGCGAGGGCAAGGGCCTCTCCCGCCTCGTCACCGAGCAGTGCGACGCCGTCGTCTCCATCCCGATCAGCGCCGCCACCGAATCGCTCAACGCCGGCATCGCGGCGTCGGTCGCGCTCTACGAGATCTCCAAACTCCGCGCCGCCTCCGAGTAGCGCGGGCAGCGCGGGCGTCGGCACGGCGATCTGCGGCGTTGTCGTCGGGCGCGATACCGCCGGTATCGCTTCCTCCTCCGCCTTGCAGCTCACCGCGCCGGCACCCGCGCTGACGCCGGGGGAGGCAGGGGGCGCCGCCTTCGGCGAGCGGTGGCTGAGGGGCGCCGCTTTCGGCGAGCGGTGGCTGAGGGGCGCCGCCTTCGGCGAGCGTTAGCAGCGGGGCGCCGCATTCGGCGAGCGGATGAGCATGCTGAACGGTCACCGCCGGCTCGGGTGCGCTTCATGCTGATCGAGTAGCCCGCGGAGCGGGCGTATCGAGATCCGCCCTGCCCGGAGTCAGGTCAGCAGGCCGGACTGCTGGTGACGGTGGGTCTCGATACGCCGCTGCGCGGCTACTCGACCAGCATGAAGGGGTACCGCCTTCGGCGAGCGACGGCGGAGGGGCGCCGCCTTCGGCGAGCGGGTGAGCATGCTGATCGAGTAGCCCGCGGAGCGGGCGTATCGAGATCGACCCGTGTTCGGAGTCAGGTCTGCAGGCCGGGCTGCTGGTGACGGATGGTCTCGATACGCCGCTGCGCGGCTACTCGACCAGCATGAAGGGGTGGCGCCCTCGGCGAGCGACGGCGGAGGGGCGCCGCCTTCGGCGAGCGGGTGAGCATGCTGATCGAGTAGCCCGCGGAGCGGGCGTATCGAGATCCGCGTCAGCACGCGCCGCAGACGACGAAGGGCTCGTGCCGGATCCGGGATCCGCACGAGCCCTTCGGCGGGCCGGGTCAGACGTTCTTCATCCAGTCGACGTCGGCGTCCTCGTCGGTCAGCTCGGCGTCGCCGGCGCCGTCGATGACGAGGTTCGGCAGGGTGATCGCCTCGGTCGGCGGGGCGATGATCGTCGCCTCGTCGCGGCGGTGGCGCAGGATGTCGTTCACGTAGGCGGTGACCGCCTCCGCCAGCGGCACGTCGCGCGCCTGCTGCTGTGACATGAACCAGCGGTGCTCGAGCAGCTGGTGGAACATCTCCGCCGGCTCCAGCCGCCCCTTCAGGTCGCGCGGGATCGAGCGGATGACCGGCTCGAACACCTGCGCGAGCCACTCGTGGGCGACCATCTCCTCGTCCAGCCCCTGCTTGTCGTAGGTGGCGGTGTAGGAGTCGAGGTCGTTCAGCAGGCGGCGCGCCTGGTTCTCCTGCGCGTCCAGCCCGGTCAGCCGCAGCAGGCGGCGCTGGTGGTGGCCCGCGTCGACGACCTTCGGCTGGATCCGCACAGTGGAGCCCGCCTCGTCGGTCTTGATCGCGAGCTCCTCGATGTCGAAGCCCAGCTCGTTGAGCCGGTTCACCCGGTCGTTGATGCGCCAGCGCTCGGAGGTCGAGAACGACTCCGCCCCGGTCAGCTCCTTCCAGAGACTGCGGTAGGCCGCGACGATGCCGTCGGACACCGTGATCGGGTCGAGGTCGTCGTCGACGCGGCCGCCCGCCTCGAGGTCCAGCAGCTCGCCGGCGATGTTGACCCGGGCGATCTCGAGGTCGTTCTCGCGCTGGCCGTTGGAGAGTCCGCCCGAGTAGAGCTGCCCGGTCTCCGCGTCCACGAGGTACGCCGCGAAGGCGCCCGCGTCGCGCCGGAACAGCGTGTTCGAGAGCGAGACGTCGCCCCAGAAGAAGCCGATGACGTGCAGGCGCACCAGCAGCAGCGCCAGCGCGTCGACGAGGCGGGTGGCCGTGTCGGGACGCAGCGTCTGCGAGAACAGCGCGCGGTAGGGGAGCGAGAACTTGAGGTGCCGGGTCACCAGCACGGCGGGCAGCTCGTCGCCCTCGTCGTCGGTGCGGTTCGTGATCACGGCGCCCGGCACGACGCACGGGACGTCGAGCCGCTGCAGGGTCTTGAGCATCTCGTACTCGCGCCGCGACATCTCCGCCGTCGTCTCCTTCACGGCGACGACGTGGCCGGAGAGGTGCGCGAAGCGGACCGTGTGCCGCGAGATGCCCTTGGGCAGCGCGGCGATGTACTCGTCGGGCCAGTCGTTCAGCCGCAGGTTCCACGGCAGGTCGAGGAGGGCGGGGTCGACCGTGGCCGAGGTGATGTTGAGGGAGCCGGACATGGCGCGCCGTTCGTGTCGGGAGTCGGACGGTGGAGGGGCCCGGACGAACGCTGCCGCCGCCTCGGAGGAGACGGCGGCAGCGTGTGCGCGGGGGCGGAGCCTAGGAGAGGCGCAGTCCCGACTCGCCGTCGAAGATGTGCACGCGGTGGTTCGCGGTCACGTAGACGCGGTCGCCCGCGGTCGGGTGCACGCGGCCGTCGACGCGCGCGACGATGTCGGTGCGGCGACCCTCGACCTCGGTGTGGCCGTAGAGGTAGCCGTCCGAGCCGAGCTCCTCGATCAGGTCGACCTCGATCGGCAGGCCGCCGGGCTGGGTCGAGACGGTGACGTCCTCGGGGCGCACGCCGAGCGTGACGACCTTCTGGGTGGTCTTCGCGAGCGCCTCGCGGGCGATCGGGAGGACCGTGTCGCCGAACTTGACGCCGCCGTCGGTGACGTCCGCGTGGAACAGGTTCATCGCGGGCGAGCCGATGAAGCCGGCGACGAAGACGTTGTTCGGGTTCTCGTAGAGGTCGCGGGGCGTGCCGACCTGCTGGAGCAGTCCGTCCTTGAGGACCGCGATGCGGTCGCCCATGGTGAGCGCCTCGGTCTGGTCGTGGGTGACGTAGACCGTGGTGATGCCCAGGCGGCGCTGGAGCGTGCCGATCTGCGTGCGGGTCTGGACGCGGAGCTTGGCGTCGAGGTTCGACAGCGGCTCGTCCATGAGGAACACCTGCGGCTTGCGGACGATGGCGCGGCCCATCGCGACGCGCTGACGCTGGCCACCCGAGAGGGCCTTCGGCTTGCGGTTCAGGTAGGGCTCGAGGTCGAGCATCTTCGCGGCCTCGAGGACCCGCGCGGCGCGCTCGTCCTTGTTGATGCCGGCGATCTTGAGCGCGAAGCCCATGTTCTCGGCGACCGACATGTGCGGGTAGAGCGCGTAGTTCTGGAAGACCATCGCGATGTCGCGGTCCTTCGGCGGAACGTCCGTGACGTTGCGGTCGCCGATCAGGATGCGGCCCTCGTTGACCTCTTCGAGGCCGGCGAGCATGCGCAGGGAGGTGGACTTGCCGCAGCCGGAGGGGCCGACGAGGACGAGGAACTCGCCGTCTCCGACCTCGAGGTTCAGCTTGTCGACCGAGGCACGCGTGGCCCCGGGGTAGACGCGGGACGCGTTGTCATAGGTTACGGACGCCATTGTTCTTGCTCCTTCACCGGCAGGTACGTGCCGGACGATCCGAGTGAATGGAAGTGACGGTCGTCGTCGCGTGGGCGACTCCGACCAACCGTCACAGTATGCCACGCGCCACCGGACGGGGGGAGCCGCGGTCCGACGGCGGGCGCCGGGACCCGGCGGTATCCGTCGTTTGGAGGTTTCCCAGGGCTCGCGCGTAGGATTCCGGCGAGTCGCAGCCCGGCGGCACTTCCCCTCTCATTCGGAGCGTTCTTGTCATGACCATCGGCGGAGCCAACGACCGTCTCTCGAAGAACCAGCGTCGAGAGGCCGCGCGCGAGAAGGCCCGTCGACTCCGCGAGCAGCAGAAGCGCCGCGACCGCGTCAGCCGCTTCGCCCTGCAGGGCGGACTCGCGATCGTGGTGATCGCCATCGTCGCGGTCGTCGTCTTCGCCGTCACCTCGAGCATCCGCCCGGCCGGCCCGGGCCCCGCCAACATGGCGAGCGACGGCGTCCTCGTCACCGAGGGCCTCGTCGCCTCGACCACCCCGGCGATCCCGGCCGACGGCACCCCGACCCCGAGCGTGCTCGACACCTCCACGGGCACCGTCGACATCCGGGTGTACCTCGACTACCTCTGCCCCTACTGCGGCCAGTTCGAGCAGACAAACGGCGACCAGATCAAGGAGTGGGTCACCAGCGGTGCCGCCATGGTCGAGATCCACCCGATCGCCATCCTGACCACCCGCTCGAACGGCACCAAGTACTCGGAGCGCGCGGCCAACGCCGCGGCCTGCGTCGCCGACCGGTCGCCCGACTCCTTCTTCGACTTCAACGCGGCGCTGTTCGCCGAGCAGCCGGCTGAGGGCACCGACGGCCTCTCCGACGACCAGCTCAAGCAGGCCGCCGCCGACGCGGGTGTCGAGGACACCGCCGCGGTGAACTCCTGCATCGACGACCAGTCCTTCGTCAGCTGGGTGCGCGCGGCCACGGAGCGCGCCACTTCCGGCCCGCTGCCGGGCACCGAGGTCGCGTCCGTCTCGGGCACCCCGACGGTCCTCGTCAACGGCGAGGCGTACACCGGCTCGCTGACCGACGCCGACGCCTTCAGCTCGTTCGTGCTCTCGGCCGCCGCCGACACCTACTCGTCGGCCACGCCGACCCCGACGCCCGCCGCGGGCTAGGCCGCGGACCCGCCGAGACGGGTCGGAGCACAGGAAGGGCCCCGGGAGACCGGGGCCCTTCGTCGTGCACCTCGGGAGGCCTGAGCCCGGTCGCCGCAGGGGGAGGCGCTCCGGGGAGGAGGACGGCCCGCGATCGCGCGACAGCCGGTTCCGCGCCTCCGCGTCGGCCGCTCGCTCTCGTGGATAGGCTCACCCGATCTCACCGGGGGGCCGCCATGACAACGCCGCCGATCGTCACGCCGACGACCGCCAGGACACCGATCTTCGAGGGTGTCCAGGCCCTGCGCTTCGTCGCGGCTCTCCTGGTCGTGATCACGCACGCCACGTTCTACGCGCACGAGCGCCTCGACGACTCGATCACCGTCTGGAACGGCGCCGCCGCGGGTGTCGACGTCTTCTTCGTCGTCTCCGGCTTCGTGATGGCGGTCACCGCGGGTCCCTTCGAGGTGAGGGGCGGCTGGCGGTTCTTCGCCGTCCGCCGCGTGATTCGGATCGTCCCGCTGTACTGGATCGCCACGACCCTGAAGATCGCGTCGATCCTCGTCCTGCCCGGGGCAGTGCTGCACGCCGCCCTCACCCCGTGGTCAGGAGTCGCGTCCTACCTCTTCCTGCCCGCCCGCAATCCCGACGGCGCGGTGGAGCCGCTCCTCGGCGTCGGCTGGACCCTCACCTACGAGACGGCCTTCTACGCGGTCTTCGCGCTCGGGCTGCTCCTGCGGCGGAACGTCCTCGTGTTCGCGTCGACGGTCGTGCTCGTCGTCGCGTCCGGCCATCTCCTCCGCCCGGCCGAGGACTGGCCGGCCTGGGCGGTCTACTTCGATCCGCTCGTCCTGTACTTCGCGATCGGCATGGCGATCGGGAGGATCCCCATGCTTTCGCGCGCGCGCCGCGGCCTGCTCCTCGCGCTGGGCGCCGCCGTCGTGTTCACCGTCGTCGCGGCTCTCGCACCGGAGGGGATCTCCTGGCAGCGCGACGCGCTCTTCCGGAAGGGGATCGTCACCGCCGCGTTCGTCGCGGTGGTCCTGGCCGAACCGCTCTTCCGGCGGCTCGCATCGCGTCGTGGCGCGAACCGCGTCCTCCGGCGACCGCTGCTCGCCCTGGGCGAGGCGTCCTACAGCCTGTACCTCTTCCATCCCCTGATCGGGCCGGTCGTGCCCGCCGTCCTGGCACTGATCGGCCTGCGAGCGGGAGTGCTCTCCGTGGCCGGCACGATCGCCGTCTCGCTGGTCGCCGGGCTCGTGATCCACCGCTGGGTCGAGAGGCCGCTCACGCGGAGGCTGCGAGGGCTGCCGTACGCCGGACTGCCGCCGGACGGCCTGACGCAGCAGGGTGTCGTGGAGGAGCGGCCGGCCGATCGGCCGCTCACGAGACCGCCTCGGAGCCGACGACGGGACTTGAACCCGTAACCGCCCGATTACAAGTCGGGTGCGCTACCAATTGCGCCACGTCGGCAGGTGCGTGTCCGCACCGGGCCACCCTATCGCGGGGCCGGAAGCCGCCTCGGCTCCGGCCCGCGCGGGCGGATCACGGCTCGAGGATGCTCAGGTGCCGCTCGGCCGGCGTCGGCCGCTTCGGCCCGCCGATCTTGCCGTCGGGCCGGCCGACGTAGAGCCAGCCGAGGAGCTCCTCGCCCTTCTCCAGGCGGTGCGCCTTCCGCACGGCCTTGGCGCGGGTGTACGAGCCGGTGCGCCAGAAGACGCCCCACCCGGCCTCGTCGAGCAGCAGGCTGAGCAGGTGCGCGACGCCCGAGGCGACGGCCTCCTGCTCCCAGGCGGGCACCTTCGACTTCTTCACGCTCACGACGACCGCGAGGAGGAGGGAGGCGCGGTGCGTCTTCTCGATGTGCTTGCGCGCGTCCTTCTTGTCGCCGGACGCGGCGGCGAAGCTGCGCCCGATGCGGTCGCGCGCCGCCCCGCGGATCTCGATGACCCGCCACGGCCGGAGCGAGCTGTGGTCCGCGAGCCGCGAGGCGGCCGAGACGTACGCCGCGATCTCCTCGTGCCCCGGCGCCTCCGCGGTCACCTTCGAGCGGGAGCGCCGGGCCAGGACGGCCTCGAGCACGGGAGTCGCGGCCACGGTCACTCGCCCTCGGTCGTGAAGTTCATCGCGATCGAGTTCATGCAGTAGCGGTCTCCCGTGGGCGTGCCGAAGCCGTCCGGGAAGACGTGACCCAGGTGCGAGCCGCAGTTGGCGCAGCGGACCTCGGTGCGGACCATGCCCAGGGTGCTGTCCTCGATGAGCTGCACCGCGTCGGGGCGGATGGACTCGTAGAAGCTCGGCCAGCCGCAGCCGGAGTCGAACTTGGTGCCGCTCTTGAACAGCTCGGCGTGGCACGCCGCGCAGGTGTAGAGCCCCTCGCGGTGCTCGTCGAGCAGCTCGCCGGTCCACGGGCGCTCGGTGGCGGCCTGGCGCAGCACCGAGTACTGCTCGCGGTCGAGCTCCTCGCGCCACTCGGCGTCGGTCTTGTTCACGGAATACGACGACATGGGTCTCCCTAGGAATCCTGGTCAGTGTACGGGGGAGGGCGCTCCCCTCTCCTCTCGTAAACTCTCCGCCGTGCAGCTGAATTCCGTGATCTCGAAGGCGTGGAGCGAACTCACGACCGAGGAGGTCTACGCGTTCGCGCGGCTGCGGACCGATGTGTTCCTGCGCGAGCAGCGGGTCGACGACGAGGAGCTCGACGGCCGCGATCTGGAGCCGACGACGCGGCACTGGTGGATCGCCGACGAGCGCGGCACGGCCGCCTACCTCCGCACCCTCCGGGACGAGCGGCCCGAGCACCGCGACGCCCACCGGGTGATCGGGCGGGTGGTGACCCGGGCCGACCGACGCGGGGAGGGCCTCGCCCACCGGCTGGTGAGCGCGGTCCTGGAGCGCCACGGGGACGAGCCGCTCCTGCTCCACGCGCAGTCGTACATCGCGGGCCTCTACGCGCGGTCGGGCTTCGAGCCGTTCGGCGACGAGTTCGACGAGGCGGGCATCCCGCACATCGGCATGTACCGGAGCGCCTCAGCCGCCGCCGAGCCGTCCCTCCCTACTGTGGAGGGATGAGCAGGGCCACGGACGTCGAGCGCAGCACGGGCTCCGTCCTGTCCGAGCGGGACCGCCGCGTCCTCGAGTTCGAGGGCGAGTGGACGGCCCGCGCCGGGGACAAGGACGACGCGATCCGCGAGAGGTTCGGCCTCTCGGTCGCCCGCTACTATCAGGTGCTCAGCGCGGTTCTGGCCTCACCGGCCGCCCTCGCGCACGACCCGATGCTCGTCAAGCGGCTGCAGCGCATCCGCGACGGGCGCGCCGGCGCCCGCGCCGCGCGCCGCCTCGGGCGCCCCGAGTAGGCGAGCTGCTCGGGCCCACGAACGGAAGGCCGGCCGTACCGACGATGACCACCACCGCTCCGAAGGACCGCTTCGACGAGATCCCGGCCACCGAGGGCCGCGTCGGCGCCCACCGCCGCCCGCCCGCCCCGCACGCCCGCGCGGTCGCGCTGGCCTGGGCGGCCCTGGCCACCGGAGTGATCGTGCTGCTCGGCTTCATCGGACTGCTGGTGATCGACAACCGGGTGCAGTTCAACGACGTCTTCACGCCGCCCACCGGCATCGCCGAGACGGAGGCGACCCCTGCGGTCACCCCCACGGTCGACCCGGCCCTCGCGCTCGCGGTCCTGAACGGGACGGCGACGGCGGGCCTCGCCGCGAACGCCGGGGACGCGCTGGCCGCGGCGGGCTGGAGCGTGCCCACGGTCGCGAACGCGAACACCGAGGAGGAGACGGCCACGACGATCTACTACACCGACCCCGCGCTCGAGGGCGCGGCGCTCGGTGTCGCTCAGTCGCTCGGCGTCGGCACGCCGGCTCTGACGCAGGACTTCGTCGAGACCGGATCCGTCGTCGTCGTGCTCGGCTCGGACTATCCGCCGCAGTAGCGCGGCGGCGCGGACGCCCCCGGAGCACCCCCTCGGGGCGTGTCCCGGGGGCGTTCTGTTTCCGGCACGTTTAATTCATGTTGAATCCCGGACAACTCTTTCCCACGGGCGCTTTCCGCCCCATTCCGGGCCGAAACGCTGGCTTATGCTCCCTAATCAGGCACCTGCGCATCGCTCGTGTCGCAGGCAGCACAGCACTTTGGGAGTGAGAGATGGCGAACGGAACCGTCAAGTGGTTCAACTCTGAGAAGGGCTACGGCTTCATCACGGTCGACGGCGGCGGGCAGGACGTGTTCGTCCACTACTCCGCCATCGACATGTCGGGATACAAGGTCCTCGAAGAGGGCCAGCACGTCGCGTTCGAGGTCGGCACCGGGTCCAAGGGCCCGCAGGCCGAATCGGTGCGCGTGGTCTGAAGCCCCCGCCCTGCCTGGAGCCGTCGTCCGCCTCGTGCGGGCGGCGGCTCCTCGCGTTGCGCCAGGCGCCGGCGTCACTTGCACTCCTCCCGGGTGAGTGCCAGAATCGCTGTTGGCACTCGCTCCAGTCGAGTGCCAACGACGGAATTCCCCTGACGTCCGGGAGGGACGAAGAACACACATGGCCAAGATCATTGCTTTTGACGAAGAAGCCCGCCGCGGCCTCGAGCGTGGACTCAACACCCTGGCCGATGCGGTCAAGGTGACCCTCGGCCCGCGCGGCCGCAACGTCGTGCTCGAGAAGAAGTGGGGAGCCCCCACCATCACGAACGACGGCGTCTCGATCGCCAAGGAGATCGAGCTCGACGAGCCGTACGAGAAGATCGGCGCCGAGCTCGTCAAGGAGGTCGCCAAGAAGACCGACGACGTCGCCGGCGACGGCACCACCACCGCGACCGTCCTCGCCCAGGCGCTCGTCCGCGAGGGCCTGCGCAACGTCGCGGCCGGCGCCGACCCGATCAGCCTGAAGAAGGGCATCGAGAAGGCCGTCAAGGCCGTCACCGCCGAGCTCGTCGCCGGCGCCAAGGCGATCGAGACCAAGGAAGAGATCGCGGCCACGGCCTCCATCTCCGCCGCGGACCCCGAGATCGGCGCGATCATCGCCGAGGCGATCGACAAGGTCGGCAAGGAGGGCGTCGTCACCGTCGAGGAGTCGAACACCTTCGGCACCGAGCTCGAGCTGACCGAGGGCATGCGCTTCGACAAGGGCTACCTGTCGCAGTACTTCGTCACGGACCCCGACCGCCAGGAGGCCGTGTTCGAGGACCCGTACATCCTGATCGTCAACTCCAAGGTCTCGAACATCAAGGACCTCCTCCCCGTCGTCGACAAGGTGATCCAGGCGGGCAAGCAGCTGCTGATCATCGCCGAGGACGTCGACGGCGAGGCGCTGGCGACCCTGGTCGTCAACAAGATCCGCGGCATCTTCAAGTCGGTCGCCGTCAAGGCCCCGGGCTTCGGCGACCGTCGCAAGGCGCAGCTCCAGGACATCGCGATCCTCACCGGTGGCCAGGTCATCTCCGAGGAGGTCGGCCTCAAGCTCGAGAACGTCACCCTCGACCTGCTCGGCTCGGCCCGCAAGGTCGTCATCACCAAGGACGAGACCACGATCGTCGAGGGTGCCGGCGACGCCGAGGCCATCGCCGGTCGCGTCGCGCAGATCCGCGGCGAGATCGAGAACACCGACAGCGACTACGACCGCGAGAAGCTCCAGGAGCGTCTCGCGAAGCTCGCCGGTGGCGTCGCGGTCATCAAGGCCGGAGCTGCGACCGAGGTCGAGCTCAAGGAGCGCAAGCACCGCATCGAGGACGCCGTCCGCAACGCGAAGGCCGCCGTCGAGGAGGGCATCGTCGCCGGTGGTGGCGTCGCCCTCATCCAGGCCGGCAAGCTCGCCTTCGAGAAGCTCGAGCTGGTCGGAGACGAGGCGACCGGCGCGAACATCGTCAAGGTCGCAATCGACGCGCCGCTCAAGCAGATCGCGCTGAACGCCGGTCTCGAGCCGGGCGTCGTCGCCGCCAAGGTCCGCGAGCTGCCCACCGGACACGGCCTCAACGCCGCGACCGGCGAGTACGTCGACCTGATCGCCGCCGGCATCATCGACCCGGTCAAGGTCACGCGCTCCGCTCTGCAGAACGCGGCCTCGATCGCCGGTCTGTTCCTCACCACGGAGGCCGTCGTCGCCGACAAGCCCGAGCGGAACCCCGTCGCCGCAGGCGGAGACCCCACGGGTGGCATGGACTTCTAGTCCGACCCGCACCACGCAGAAGGCGGTTCCCCTCCGGGGGAGCCGCCTTCTGCGTTTCCGGGCGGCGTCATCGGCGAGCAGACGGTCGAGGACGCCGCCGGCGGGTCAGAACGCGAACAGGCGCGCGTTGGCCTCCTCGGTCTCCGCGTACTGCTGCCCCGCCGTCCCCAGGGCGAGCGCGATCGACTCGAGCCCGTCGTCGACCTGCCCCTGCGTGGTCCGCCAGAGGCCGACCACTCCCTGGAACGCGGTCGAGGCCTGCCCCGTCCACGAGCTCTCGAGGCCGGTGAGCAGAGCGAGCATGCCGGCCACCTCGGCGCGGATGCGGTCCGCGGAGCCGTGGATCGAGCCGCTCGCGGTGCTGATCGCGTCGCTGTCGGTCTGGAAATGGGTCATGTCAGGTCCTCTCACTCGGCCGCGCCGGTCGGCGCGTGGGTGAGAACCTAGGGCGGACCGCGTCGGCCGCGCGAACCGTCAGGCCGCAGCTGGGGACGGATCGCCGTCCGGGTCGACGGTGAGGAGAGGCAGGGCGACCCGGAAGGTGGCGCCGCCGCCCGGAGTCTCGACGACGTCGACCCGGCCCTTGTGCGCCGCGACGATGGAGGAGACGATCGCGAGCCCCAGGCCGCTGCCGCCGGTCTCGCGGGTGCGCGAGGTGTCGGCGCGCCAAAAGCGCTGGAAGATCTTCTCCCGGATCTGCGGCGGGATGCCCTCG
The DNA here is from genome assembly GCF_004011135.1 of Rathayibacter festucae DSM 15932. Taxonomy (NCBI): domain Bacteria; kingdom Bacillati; phylum Actinomycetota; class Actinomycetes; order Micrococcales; family Microbacteriaceae; genus Rathayibacter; species Rathayibacter festucae. The sequence continues at coordinate 316,352 of NZ_CP028137.1, forward strand.
CCGTGGTCGATGACCTCGAGGAACGCCAGCCTCCGCGCGCGGTCGACGGCGACGCCGACCTCGATCGGGGTGTCCTCGGGGGTGTAGCGGACGGCGTTGCCGATCAGGTTGGTCAGCACCTGGCGGATCTTGTTCTCCTCCGCCATCACGAGAGCCGGGACGCCGACCTGCTCGGGCTCGGGGGCGGTGCCCGCCGCGAGGTCCTCGGCCGGGACGCGGCGCGGGCGGCGGCGGAAGCGCGCCAGGCGTGCGCCGGCGGCCGCGATCGGTCCGGTGAGCCCGGCGGCGGCGGGAACCTCCATGGTCTGGGTCGCGGTGCCGGACGGCTCGTCCATCTCGAGCGCGGGCGTCTCGACGGGGGTGTCGTCGCGGGTCTCGACTCCGAAGTCGCGGTCCGGCCAGGAGGCCATGGCGTCCATCGCGGCGTCGCGGGCGAGCGGCATCAGGTCGACGGGGGAGAGGGCGAGCGGCTTGGTCTCGTCGAGGCGGGCGAGCTCGAGGAGGTCCTCGACGAGGCCGCCCATCCGGATCGCCTCCTTCTCGATGCGCTCCATCGCCTGGCCGACCGCCTCGGGCGTCTGCAGCGCGCCCATCCGGTAGAGCTCGGCGTACCCGCGGACGGAGACGAGGGGGGTGCGCAGCTCGTGGCTCGCGTCGCCGACGAAGCGGCGCATCTGGTCGATGGTGCGGGCGCGGTCGCGGAAGGCGCTGTCGATGCGCACCAGCATCGCGTTCAGCGAGCGGTTGAGGCGGCCGACCTCGGTGTTGGGCGTGGTGCCGTCCAGGCGCTGGCTGAAGTCGCCGTCGGCGATCGCGGCGGCGGTCTGCTCGACCTGGCGCAGGGGAGCGAACGTCGTGGTGACGAGCAGGCGCGTCAGCATCGCGCCGATGACGACGATCGCGACGCCGAACCCGAGGAAGATCGTCAGGTAGATCGTCATGATGTTGTCGATGTCGCGCGTCGACGTGGCGAGCAGCAGCGTCTGGTAGTCGTTCCCGCGGGAGTACACCGTCGAGACGGCGTGGTACTCGATCCGGTCGTTGACGCTCATCAGCGCCTTCGGCTCGCTGGAGGCGCTCAGGGCGTCCTCGATCGAGTAGCGCGAGGGGAAGGCGGGGTCGGTGCCCTGCCCGGCGTTCGAGTAGACGAGCTTCCCCGAGGAGTCGTACACGGCGCCGTAGTAGTCGTCCGACTCGGAGAACTGCGAGACCCCCTGCGCGGAGAGGTCGGTCGCCACCTTCTGCACCTTGTCGGCCAGCTGCGCGTCGAGCTGAGCGACGAGCTGCGGCTTCAGCATCGTCATCGTGCCGATGCCGGAGACCAGCAGGCCGAGCGTCAGCAGGAGGACGGTGACGGCCGTGATCTTCGTGCGCAGCGAGATGGAGTTCCACCGCTCGGCCAGACCCTGGTGCATGGCGGTGGAACTCCCTCGAAGTCGTGAGGGCGCCCGCCCCCTCACGGGGCCGGCGCCGGGGCGGCGGAGGTCAGACCTTCGCGACCTTCAGCATGTATCCGAATCCTCGCTTGGTCTGGATGAGCGATTCCTCCGAATGCGTGTCGAGCTTACGTCGCAGGTACGAGATGTAGGACTCGACGATGCCCGCATCGCCGTTGAAGTCGTACTCCCAGACGTGATCGAGGATCTGCGCCTTGCTGAGCACCCGGTTGGGGTTGAGCATCAGGTAGCGCAGCAGCTTGAACTCGGTCGGGCTCAGCTCGACCGGCTCGTCACCGACGAGGACCTCGTGCGTGTCCTGGTCCATCGTGAGCTCGCCGGCGCGGATCACCGCGTCCTCCTCGGCGTGCATCGTGCGGCGGAGGATCGCCTTGATGCGTGCCACGATCTCGTCGAGGCTGAACGGCTTGGTGACGTAGTCGTCGCCGCCGACGGTGAGACCGGTGATCTTGTCCTCGGTGTCGTCCTTCGCCGTGAGGAAGAGGATCGGCGAGGTGTAGCCGGCGGAGCGCAGGCGCTTGGTGACGCCGAAGCCGTTCATGTCCGGCAGCATCACGTCGAGGATGATGAGGTCCGGCTCCTCCTCGAGGACTGCGGAGATCGCCTGAGCACCGTTGCCCACCGCGCGCACGGCGAAGCCGGCGAAGCGGAGGCTCGTGGTGAGCAGGTCGCGGATGTTGGGCTCGTCGTCGACGATGAGAATGCGGGGTCCGTCCATGCGGACAGTATCTGCGCGTGGCCTGGATGAAGTCTGGGAGTCGCGTGACCGGTTGCTCGTCGAGGGCTCGGCGCGGCCGGAGAGGTCTCCGCTAGGAGGAACGGCGGCGGCGGACGCCGACCACGAGCATCGCGATCATCATCAGGAAGGCAATCGGCAGGCCGACGAGCGGCAGCGCGAGGACGAACTGCCAGAGGCTCCCGCTGTAGTCGCGGACGCCCATCATCGGCGCCACCAGGACGGCGATGAACGCGATCACCGTCACGACGATGATCGCGACGAACATGTAGGCGAGCACGCGCTCCGCGCGTCCGATGCCCGCGGGCTGCTGTGGCTTCACGGGTCAAGGATAGGGCGGGTGCCGTCCTCTAAACTGATGGCTGCTTCATTTCCAGGAGGGGTTCTGCATGCCTACCGGCAAGGTCAAGTTCTACGACGAGGAGAAGGGCTTCGGCTTCATCAGCACTGATGACGGCCAGGAGGTCTTCCTGCACGCTTCCGCGCTGCCCTCCGGGACCGCGGTCAAGGCCGGCACCCGCCTCGAGTTCGGCATCGCCGACGGCAAGCGCGGTGCGCAGGCCCTCTCGGCCCGCATCATCGACACCCCGCCCAGCATGGTCAAGCTCAGCCGCAAGTCGGCCGACGACATGTCCGTGATCGTCGAGGACACGGTCAAGCTGCTCGACGGCATCGGCACCGGCCTCAAGCGCGGCCGCTACCCCGACAAGGCCCACGGGCGCACCATCGCGACGCTGCTGCGCCGGGTCGCGGACGAGCTCGATGCCTGACGCCGGCGAGACGACCGGCGATCCGTCGCCCGAGAACGACGAGACTCCGGACACCGGGTCCGAGGCCCCGACCGAGGGTCCCGTGGACTCGCAGGACGGCGTCCCGGCATCGCGCACTCCCGCGCCGGCGGTCTGGAGCGACGAGATCGACGAGGAGGACGAGGACGACTCCGACGAGGACTCCGACTCCGAGTCCGACGACGGAGGAGAGTCGGACGCCGGGTCCGCAGTGGCCGCCGGAGAGCCGGAGCCCGCGCCCGTGTACGAGCTCGACGCCGTCCTCGCCGCCTCGGAGGACCGAGCGCGCGAGGCGCTCCTCGACATCACGACCGCCGACACGATCGGCGACCTGGTCGCGACGCTCGCCCAGGGGGAGCACGTGGTCTCGCTGCAGTTCACGAACCTGATGCGCGGATACCCGGGCTGGCTCTGGACGGCGACGCTCTCGAGGATCGACGAGTCCGAGGACGTCAACGTCCTCGAGGTCGAGCTGCTGCCGGGCGAGGGCTCGGTGCTCGCGCCCGACTGGGTGCCGTGGTCGGTCCGGCTCGCGGACTACCGCGCGGCGCAGGACGCCAGCGGTGAGCGCGACGAGACCGAGGACGACGAGTACGACGACGACACCGTCGTCGACGGTGACGCGGCGGAGGCGGACGAGGACGAGATCCTCGACGACGACGAGGCGGACGACGACGACGTCCCGGACGACGAGGACTCGGACGACGACGACTCCGACGAGGAGGACTCGGACGACGACGACGACACCGACGACGAGGACTCGGACGAGGACGACTCGGACGGCGAGGACGCCGGCGCCGAGGACGGGTCGGGAGCCTCGGCCGCCGGTCGACGCGGCGGCAGCGGTCGCGGACGGCGGCGCCGCCGCCGGTGAGGATCCGGTCGAGCGGGGACGCCCTCGCTCGGCCACGGCGCGGGCCGCGCGCACCGCGCGCGCGGACGCCGGTGGATCAGCGGCGGTTGCGGCTGTAGAACAGGCCGATCGTGCCGAGCACGACGCCGATCACGACGGTCGACAGGACGAGCGGCGGCACGGTCGCGCCGGCCGCCGCGGCGATCAGCACGCCGACGAGGGCGAGCACCCAGACGATGCAGCCCACGAGGAGCGCCGTCGCGTCGTCGGAGGCGTAGGGCGGGGGAGCGGGGCGGCGCTCCTCCGGACGGAGCCAGAGCCTCATCCCGCGCCTCCCCGTTCCCCGGTCGCTCAGTCGGCCAGGCGCTCGACGACGTGGTCGATGCAGCCGAGCAGCGAGCGGACGTCGTCCGGCTCGATGGCGACGAAGGTCGCCACGCGGAGCTGGTTGCGGCCGAGCTTGCGGTAAGGCTCGGTGTCGACGATGCCGTTCGCGCGCAGGATCTTCGCGATCAGCGCGGCGTCGACGGAGGCGTCGAAGTCGACGGTGGCGACGACCTGCGAGCGGTGCTCGGGCACCTCGACGAACGGGGTCGCGACCGGCGAGGCCTCGGCCCAGTCGTAGATCGCCGACGAGGACTCGAGGGTGCGCGCCGACGCCCAGGCCAGTCCGCCGCTCTCGTTCATCCACTGGAGCTGCGACTCCATCAGCAGCAGCGTGGAGAGGGCGGGGGTGTTCAGCGTCTGGTTCATGCGCGAGTTGTCGACGGCGTTCTGCAGGCTCAGGAACTCGGGGATGTAGCGGCCGCTCGCCGCGATCCGCTCGATCCGCTCGATCGCGGCCGGCGAGAAGAGGCCGAACCAGAGGCCGCCGTCCGAGGCGAAGTTCTTCTGCGGGGCGAAGTAGTAGACGTCGGCCTCGGCCGCGTCGAAGTCGATGCCGCCGGCGGCGCTGGTCGCGTCGATCACCGTGAGGGCGCCCTCGTCGGCGTGCACGCGGCGGACGGGCGCCATGACGCCGGTGGAGGTCTCGTTGTGCGGCCAGGCGTAGACGTCGACGCCCTCGAGGATCTCGACCTCGCTGCGCGAGCCGGCCGGGGCCGAGACGACGTGCGCGGGCTCGAGGAACGGCGCGGACGCCGCCTTCGCGAACTTCTGGCCGAACTCGCCGAAGGTGAGGTTCTCGGCGCGGCGGTCGATCAGCGAGAAGGCGGCCGCGTCCCAGAAGGCGGTGGAGCCGCCGTTGCCGAGCAGGACCTCGTAGCCCTCGGGGATGCGGAAGAGCGTCGCGAGGTGCTCGCGCACGGAGCCGACCAGGTTCTTGACCGGAGCCTGCCGGTGCGAGGTGCCGAGGAGGTGCGCGCCCTGCGTCGCGAGGTGCGCGAGCTGGTCGTGCCGCACCTTGGACGGGCCGCAGCCGAACCGTCCGTCGTGGGGGAGGAGCTCGCGAGGAATGGTGACGTCCGGCATGCGTTAATACTAGGGTTCCCGGCCCGCCCCGCCTTCGACCATCGGAGGCCCTGCGCCCTGCCCCGTCGCCGATGACGGGACACGGTGCCCAGTAAGGTTGTGCGCGCTGAGACCGGAAGGCTGAGATGACGGATCTGATCGACACGACCGAGATGTACCTGCGCACCATCCTGGAGCTGGAGGAGGAGAACATCATCCCCCTCCGGGCCCGCATCTCCGAGCGGCTCAGCCACTCGGGCCCCACCGTCTCGCAGACCGTCGGCCGGATGGAGCGCGACGGCCTCGTCGTCGTCTCCGGCGACCGCCACCTCGAGCTGACCGGCGACGGACGCCGCAAGGCGATCCACGTCATGCGCAAGCACCGCCTCGCCGAGCGCCTCCTCCACGACGTCATCAAGCTCGACTGGGAGTTCGTGCACGAGGAGGCCTGCCGCTGGGAGCACGTGATGAGCGAGCAGGTGGAGCGCCGACTCCTCGAGATGCTCGACCACCCCACCGAGTCGCCCTACGGCAACCCGATCCCGGGGCTCGACGAGCTGGGGGACACCCCGGCGTCGCGCTTCGCGGACGGCGTCATCAGCATCCCCCGCTTCGTCGCCGGCTCGGCCGAGCCGCAGCGCGGCACCGTGCGCCGGCTCGGCGAGCCCGCGCAGGTCGACCCGGAGCTGCTGCTGCAGCTCAAGCAGGCGGGCGTCGTCCCCGGGGCCGAGGGCGAGTTCTCGGCGCTCAACGGCTACGTGCTCGTGCGCATCGACGGCGCGGAGGCGGGCATCGAGCTGCCCAACGAGGTCGCTGCGCACATCTTCCTCGTCAGCTGAACGTCCGCTCCACGCGCACTACAGCATCGGGGGGTCGGAGCGGGACACGATCTCGTCTCCGGTTGGTGACAAATCGGTAACGGTCGCTTACGCTCTGTGGAGCCCTGCGCCCGAACCCCGGTCGTGAGGCGCGGGGTCCGACGTCCCTTCCCGTCTCGGACTCCGTGAACGCCGATGCTTCGCGCACTCGAGACGGGACAGCTGCCTGGGCTGGCGGGACGTCGGAGGTCCTCCCCCTTGCCCCAGAACCCCACCACCCCCGCCGGTTCCCCCGACCGGTTCCGCTCCACCCACCCGGACAGCCCCCGCAACGCGTCCTCCTTCGAGAACCGTCCGCCGGTGATCCGCGCCCGCTACACCGACGAGGCGCCCGTGGCCCGCCGCGCCGTGCCGACGGCGCCGTCGCGCCAGGCCGACGTCACCGACTTCGTCCCGACGCCGGCCGGCTCGCCGCGCAAGCGCAGCCGCGGCCGCACGATCGGCAAGGTCGCCATCGTCGGATTCGCCGGAGCGCTCGTGGCGACCATGGCGCTGCCCGCCTACGCCTTCTCGCCCGGCACCGAGAGCGACGGGCTGTTCGCCGCCTCGCAGGCCGACCTTCTGCGACAGGGCGACGCGCAGACCGTCGCCGTCGCCGGGGGAGTGGTCCAGGCCGCGATCGCCCGGGACGGCTTCACCGCCGAGGCCGCGCCGCCGCCGCCCGAGCCGGAGCCGGTCGTCGAGCCCGTCGTCGACACCACCGACGTCGCCGAGGCCCGCGCCGAGACCGCGGAGAGCTTCAACTCCTACGAGGGCGCCTCGGCCAGCGAGCTCGCGGCGAGCGCGCCGAGCACGAGCTACAGCCTCTCCGCCGTCTTCAACACGGCGCTGCAGTACCAGGGCGTGCCCTACGTCTTCGGCGGCGCGGACCCGAGCGGCTTCGACTGCTCCGGTCTCGTCATGTACGTCTTCGCGCAGTACGGCATCTCGATGCCGCACTCGGCCGCGGGTCAGGCGGCCATGGGCACGCAGATCCCGGTGTCGGAGGCGCAGCCCGGCGACCTGGTGATCATGCCCGGCCACGACGGCTTCTACGCGGGCAACGGCAACATCCTGCACGCGCCGTACGAGGGCGCGAGCGTCCGCGTGCAGCCGATCTGGACGAGCAACTACACGATCGTCCGCATCTCCGGCTGACGCGCTCCGCGTCCGCTCGGCTCGAGAGCCCGTCCCCTCACCGGGGCGGGCTCTTCCGCGTTCCCGGCAGTGCCGGCCCGCCGCCCACCGTGTGAACTGCGCATGACGAAATCCCCGGTTCCTCTGGTGTTCCGGGCGCGAAGGGTTAATCTGAACCTCAGTCCGCTCGCGTGGCGAGCGGAGCGATTCGTCGAGGGACGGAGTGCCGGGATGGCCGAGCGGAACGGGCACCACTGCGTGGGGCTGCGTTCGCGCGTGCGGCGGACCGACGCGATCCGGGCGGGGATTCTCCTCGCCGCACTCCACTCCGCCGACACTCGGATACGGCACCACGTCACCGTGCGGCTCTGCGCCGCGGCCTCGAAGGGCGCCGTCATCACGACGGCGCCCTTTCGCGTGGTCGCGGCGCCTCCGTGCAGCGGCGTGCGACAGCACGGAGGTCACTGATGCGCACACTCGTCCTCAACGCCGGCTACGAGCCGCTGGCGGTGGTGTCGTTCAAGCGGGCGCTGGTGCTGCTGATGACCGAGAAGGCGATGATCATCGTCGCCGACGAGGAGCACCCGGTGCACGGAGCGACCGGCGACTACGTCCGGCCCTCGGTGATCGTGCTGACGCGCTACGTCCGCATCCCGAGCTCGCGGAGCGTGCCGGTCTCGCGCCGCGGGGTGCTGCGGCGCGACAACCACCGCTGCGGCTACTGCGGCCAGCACGCCAACACGATCGACCACATCCAGCCGAAGTCGCGGGGCGGGCGGGACACCTGGGAGAACCTCGTCGCCTGCTGCCACCGCTGCAACAACGTGAAGAGCGACCGTACGCCGCTGGAGATGGGCTGGCAGCTGCGCTCCGTGCCGCGGATGCCGCGCGCCGGGTCCTGGCTCGTGCGCGGTGCCGAGCGCACCCAGCCCGAGTGGGACGACTACCTGACGGCTGCGGCTGCCTGACCCCCGCCGCGAGATGCCACTTGTGCACGCCCGACACGGCGTGTCGCGTGCACAAGTGGCATCTCGCGGAGTGCGGGGCTACTCGTTGTCGCCGCCGGTGGCCTCGGAGGCGTTGCCGGAGCGGGAGCCGGACCAGGTCCAGTTCGCGACCTCGGGGATGTCCTCGCCGTGCTCGCGGGTGTGGGCGCGGGCGCGGATCCGGGCGTCCTGCATCTCCTGGCGGAGGCCCGCCGCCTTCGCACCGAGGCCGGGGGTGCGGTCGATGACGTCCATCACCAGCGAGTAGCGGTCGAGGTCGTTGAGCATCACCATGTCGAACGGCGTGGTGGTCGTGCCGTTCTCCTTGTAGCCGCGGACGTGCAGGTTGCCGTGGCCGGTGCGCTTGTAGGTCAGGCGGTGGATCAGCCACGGGTAGCCGTGGTACGCGAAGATCACCGGGCGGTCGGGCGTGAAGACCGCGTCGAACTCGCGGTCCGAGAGGCCGTGCGGGTGCTCGGACTCTGACATCAGCCGCATCAGGTCGACGACGTTGACGGTGCGGATGGCGAGGTCGGGGAGCGCCTCGCGGAGGATGCTGACGGCCGCCAGGGTCTCGAGGGTCGGGACGTCGCCGGCGCAGGCCATCACCACGTCGGGCGACTCGCCGCGGCGCTCGCTGCTCGCCCACTCCAGGATGCCGAGGCCGCGGGTGCAGTGCGTGACCGCCTCCGCCATGGTGAGCCAGGCGGGAGCGGGCTGCTTTCCGGCGACGACGACGTTGACGTAGTCGACGCTGCGGAGGCAGTGGTCGTAGACGGAGAGCAGCGTGTTCGCGTCGAACGGCAGGTAGACGCGGACCACCTCCGGCTTCTTGTTGACGACGTGGTCGATGAAGCCCGGGTCCTGGTGGCTGAAGCCGTTGTGGTCCTGCCGCCAGACGTGGCTGGAGAGCAGGTAGTTGAGGCTCGCGATCGGGCGGCGCCACTCGATGTCGCGGGTGCCGTCGAGCCACTTCGCGTGCTGGTTGAACATCGAGTCGATGATGTGGATGAAGGCCTCGTAGCAGGTGAAGAGCCCGTGCCGGCCGGTGAGCAGGTAGCCCTCGAGCCAGCCCTGGCACTGGTGCTCGGAGAGCACCTCCATCACGCGGCCGGCGCGGGCGAGGTGGTCGTCGAGCGGGCTGAGCTCGGCGTTCCACTGCTTGTCGGTCGCGGCGTAGACGCTCTGCAGGCGGTTGCTCGCGACCTCGTCGGGGCCGAAGATCCGGAAGTTCGTCGGGTTCTCGCGGACGACGTCGGCGAGCCACTCGCCGAGCACCTTCGTCGCCTCGGCGACGGTGCCGCCCGGCTCGTGCACGACGACCTCGTAGCGGCGGAAGTCCGGCAGCCGGAGGGTCTGACGCAGCAGACCGCCGTTGGCGTGCGGCGTCGCGCTCATCCGCAACTCGCCCTCGGGGGCGAGCGAGCGCACGCGCTCGGCGATCCCGCCCTCCTCGGTGAAGAGCTCCTCGGGCCGGTAGGAGCGCATCCAGGTCTCGAGCAGGCGGGTGTGCGCCTCGGTGTCGCGGGCGTTCGCGAGCGGGACCTGGTGCGCGCGGTAGGTGCCCTCGACCTGCACGCCGTCGATCTCGGCGGGGCAGGTCCAGCCCTTCGGGGTCTTCAGGATGATCATCGGCCAGGCCGGGCGGGCGAGGTCGCCCTCGGCGGCGCGCGCCTTGATCGCGGCGATGCGGTCGAGCACGGTGTCGAGGACCGCGGCGAAGCGCTCGTGCACCCGCATCGGGTCCTCGCCGTCGAAGCCGCCCTCGACGGTGAACGGCTCGTGGCCGTAGCCGCGCATGAGGCTCTCGAGCTCCTCGTGCGGGATGCGGGCGAGAACGGTCGGGTTGGCGATCTTGAAGCCGTTGAGGTGCAGGATCGGCAGCACGACGCCGTCGGTCGCGGGGTTCACGAACTTGTTCGAGTGCCAGCTGGTGGCGAGCGGGCCGGTCTCGGCCTCGCCGTCGCCGACCACGGCGGCGACCAGCAGGTCCGGGTTGTCGAAGGCGGCGCCGTAGGCGTGGCTGAGCGAGTAGCCGAGCTCGCCGCCCTCGTGGATGCTGCCGGGAGTCTCGGGGGCGGCGTGGCTCGGGATGCCGCCGGGGAAGCTGAACTGGCGGAAGAGGCGGCGCAGGCCGTCCTCGGTCTCGTCGATGTGCGAGTAGATCTCGCTGTAGGTGCCGTCGAGGTAGGCGTTGGCGACCATGCCGGGTCCGCCGTGGCCGGGGCCGGTGATGTAGAGGGTGGGCTGCGCGCGCTCGGTGATCGCGCGGTTGAGGTGCGCGTAGATCAGGTTGAGCCCGGGAGTCGTGCCCCAGTGGCCGAGCAGGCGCGGCTTGATGTGCTCCCTCGCGAGGGGCTCGCGCAGCAGCGGATTGGCGAGGAGGTAGATCTGGCCGACCGCGAGGTAGTTCGCGGCGCGCCACCAGGCGTCGATCGTGTCGAGGGTGGCGGGGTCGAGCGGACTGTCGTCGCGGGCGGCCCAGACGTGCTGAGCAGCGGCGGTGGTGTGGGATGCGGCCATGCTGCAACGCTCCCAGGCGAGCGCGCGGGGCGGAAGGGCCTTGCGGGTGGCGGGGCGCCGTCCGGACGGGGCTGCTCGCCGCAGAACATCAGCTGAGAAGGGAGGGCATCGCTCCTCAGCGGATGCCCCCCTCTCTCAGCTGATGTTCTGCGGCCGGATCAGCCGCGCGGGGTGGCTCGGCGGAGGATCAGGGCGCCGAGGACCGCGGACAGGACCGTCGGGACGAGCAGCAGGGCGAAGGCGCCCGTGAAGCCGATCGCCTCGAAGGCGAGCCAGACCGAGTCCCAGCTGTCGGTGAGGGTGAACAGGGCGACCAGGCCGACGATCAGCGCGCCGAGGGCGAGGAAGAAGACGGTCATCCCCGTGGCCCGCCAGCGGACGAAGACCGCGGCGACCGCCGAGCCGGCGAAGAAGAAGAAGAGGAAGAGGCTGAAGGTCGCGAAGGTCTGGGCGAGCCAGGAGACGTCGCTGTAGGCGGCGGCGCGGAACATGTAGCCGCCGAGCCCCCAGCCGTTCGTCGCCTGCTCGAGCGCGGACATCGTGGAGTAGAGGACGGTCCAGGCGGCGGACAGGCCGACGAAGGTCAGCGCCGTGCCGAGGGAGTAGTCCCGGCGGGTCGAGCCGTAGCCCAGCGCGAGGGCGAAGGTGACATTGGTGGCCTGGACGGCGACGACCAGCATGTAGATGAAGATGAAGGTCGTGCCACCGGTGATCTGCACGCCGGAGTCGCCGCCGGCGGCCGGGACGCCGACCATCCGCAGCACGAGCAGCCAGATGATCAGGCTGCCGACGAAGATCGCGCCGAGGATCGCGAGCGGGGTGGCGAGCAGCGTCGCCGGATTCGCGAGGTGCAGGCGGACGATGCTGAGCAGGCGGTGGCGCGCGACGGAGCGCTGCGGGGCGAGGGCGGTCATGAGGCGGCCTTTCCGGTGGTCAGCTGGACGACGAGCTGCTGGAGCGAGACGGGCTCGAGCTCGAGGCCGCGGTGGCGGGCCTCGTCGCGGTCGGCGGTGCCGAGGTGGGGGAGCGTCGCGGTGGCGAGGCCGCCGACTCCGCTGCGGGAGAGGACCTCGCGGCCCTCGGTGAAGGAGTCGACGGCGGCGCGGCTGCCGGTGACGGTCGCGGCGGCTCCGCGGAGCTCCTCGGTGTCGCTGTCGACGAGGAGGCGGCCGTCGTCGATGACGAGGACGTGCTCGAGGAGGCTGCTGACCTCGTCGATCAGGTGGGTGGAGAGGACGACGGTGCGCGGGTGCTCGGCGAAGTCGGCGAGCAGGCGGTCGTAGAAGAGCTGCCGGGCGACGGCGTCGAGGCCGAGGTACGGCTCGTCGAAGAAGGTCAGCGGGGCGCGGGAGGCGAGGCCGACGATGACGCCGATCGCGGAGAGCTGGCCGCGGCTGAGCTTCTTGACGCGGCGCTCGAGCGGGAGGCGGAAGTCGACGACGAGCTGCTGCGCGAACTCCTCGTCCCAGCCCTCGAAGAACCAGCGGGCGCTGCGGAGGACGTGCTTGACCTTGAAGTCCTCCGGGTACTTCTGGCTCTCCTTGATGAAACAGGTGCGGGAGAGGACGGCGGCGTTCTCGACGGGTGCCTCGCCGAAGACGCGGATGCTGCCGGTGCTCGCGAACTCCTGGCCGGTGAGCAGCGACATCAGGGTGGTCTTGCCGGCGCCGTTGCGGCCGAGGAGGCCGTGGATCCGGTTCTCCTCGAGGGTGAAGCTGACGTCGGCGACGGCGTGCATGCTGCCGTAGTGCTTGCTGAGGCCGGCGACCTCGATGACCGCGCTCATCGCGATCCCCCTTCGATGTCGGTGATCATGGCGGTGAGCTGCTCGCGGGTGAGGCCGAGCTTGGCGGCCTCTGCGAGGAGCGGTGCGACGAACTGGTCGCGGAACTGCGTGCGGCGCTTCTCGACCAGGCGGTCGCGCGCTCCCTCGGCGACGAACATGCCGATCCCCCTCTTCTTGTACAGGACGCCCTCGTCGACGAGCAGGTTCACGCCCTTGCCGGCCGTGGCCGGGTTGATGCGGTGGAACGCGGCGAACTCGTTCGTCGACGGGACCTGGTCCTCCTCGGGCAGCGCGCCCGCGATGATGTCGTTCTCGATCTGCTCGGCGATCTGCAGGAAGATCGGGCGGGAGTCGTCCATGGGGCTCCTTCCCTCGGTGTCGGTGCTTCGTGGTGTGTTGGTTCGTTAGTGCAGTAACTAACCAACCATGCAGCTCGTTCCGTGTCAAGAGCGACGGCACCGGGTGATCGGTACACTGGACGGCACCGGCCTCTGTAGCTCAATGGAAGAGCGACTCCGTCCTAAGGAGCAGGTTGGGGGTTCGAGTCCCTCCAGGGGCACCACTGCTCTTCTCTCCGTGAGTTGCGACCGGTCGTCCGCAGGACCCCGTCCAGCGGCACGTCGGCTGCGTCTGCAGCGCTCCGGTGGCCACGCTCGATCCAGCACTGTGATGCGGCATCAGGCGCCAGGCCGGCGTTGCTGAGGGAAGCTCGCCTACTGTCGTCTGCAGACACAGCGGGTTCCTCGGTCAGTGGTGCGCCGTCCGCCGTCGGCGGAGGTGCGGATGCGCTGGACGGGGCGCGGCGGGAGTCGGCCGGTGTGCGGTGGGCGCCTGGCGTGGCTGCGCTCGCCGATCGTCCCGCTCGCGCTCCTCGCGTTCGGGGTCTACTCGGTCTACTCGATCTCCCGGGCCGACCAGCTGCTCACGGCGGGGTACGACCTCGGCATCTTCGACCAGGCGGTGCGGGCGTACTCGCAGTTCCGTCCGCCGCTCGCGCCGCTGAAAGGCGATGGCTTCAACCTTCTCGGCGACCACTTCCATCCGATCCTCGTCGTTCTCGCTCCGCTGTACTGGATCTGGGACGACGCGCGGGTGCTGCTCAAAGCGCAGGCCGCGCTGGTCGCCTGCTCCTCCGTCTTCGTCTGGCGCGTCGCCCGCCGGAGCGGGGGAGTGTGGGCGAGTTGCCTGCTGGCCGTCGGGTATCTCCTCGGCCGGCCTTTGCAGTCGCTGGCCGACTTCGACTTCCACGAGGTCGCGTTCGCGGTGCCGGTCCTCGCCTGGGCGGTCGACGCCTTCGACATCAGGAGCGATCGCCAGCTCGTCGCCGCGTCGGCGGTCCTCCTCCTGATCCGGGAGGACATGGGGGCGGTGGTGCTGATCCTCGGCCTGCTGCGAGTGGCGAGGAGACCCAGGATCGTCGGGGTGCTGCTGGCGTGTTCGGGGGCAGCGGCGTTCGCGGTCGTCGTCGGGGTGGTGATCCCCTCGATCGGCGGACGCGGGTACGCCTACTGGGACTACGGAGCGCTCGGAGCCGACGGGGGCGAGGGGGTCCGGACGATGCTCGGGCAGCCGTGGATCGCGATCGGGCTCTTCTTCACGCCGATCGTGAAGACGATGACGCTTCTGGGGCTGATCTCACCCCTCCTCCTGCTTCCGCTGCTCTCGCCGGTGTCGCTGCTCGCGCTGCCGCTCCTCGCCGAGCGGTTCCTGTCCGACCGGCCCGCGCTCTGGACGAACGGGTTCCACTACGACGCGCCCGTCTGGGTCGTGCTGGTCCTGGGCGCTGTCGACGGCGGAGGGCGGCTTCTGCGGCGTCTTCCGTCCTCCGTGGGGAGAGCTCGGGTGGCGCTGGTCGTCGGCGCGGTCGTCTGCGCCGTGCCGGTGATCGGGACGATCGTGTGCCACGACGACGAGGCCTTCCCGTTGGCGCGGATGGTGACCGGCGAGGCGTGGACGCGGTCGCCGCATCGGAGAGATCAGGTCGCTGCGGTCGAGAGGGTGCCGGCGAGCGCGTGCGTCGCGGCCGACGACCGGCTCGTGCCGCTGCTGACGCGGAGCAACCGGGTGTCGCTGCCTGGCGTCCTCAGCCGGCCGCCCGACTTCGTCCTCCTGGACCTGACTCAGGAGAATGCGGGGTCGGTGCGCGGACTGGACCTGCGGACGACCGCGATCCGCGACCACGCGCTGACGGACGGGTATCGCGTCGTGGCGAGGCTCGGCGAGGTGGAAGTCCTCGAGTCGGCCGAGTACCGGGGGCCGTCCGTCGAGTGCGCACGGTGACCGGGTCGGCTCGGTGATCGGCTCAGCGCAGCGCCTCGCCGTGGAACTCGGCGCGGTACTCCGAGGGGCTCGTGCCGTTGATCGCGCGGAACTGGCGGGAGAAGTAGAAGGCGTCGGAGTAGCCGACGGCGCGGGCGATGTCGGCGATCGAGGCGTCGGTGGTGATCAGCAGCTCGCGGGCGCGGGCGCTGCGCAGGCGCTTGACGTACTCGACGGCGCTCATGCCGGCGGCCTTCTTGAAGAGGGCGGAGAAGTGCGAGGTGCTCATGCCGGCGAGGGTCGCGAGCTCGGTGATGCTGGTGGGGGAGTCGAGGTGCTCGCGGAGGTGGTCCTGGGCCATGCGGATCCGGTCGCCCGACTCGAGGGTGCCGCGGGTGCGGTCGGAGGCGAGCTGGGCGAGGAGGTTCCAGGCGGCGCCGCTCGCGGCGTAGAGGCTCGAGTCGGTCTCGTCGCGCTCGAGGGCGGCGACGGCGTGCTCGATCAGGGTCCTCGCGGAGAAGGCGTCGCGCGCGGTGACGACGGGGGACGTCCGCTCGTGGACGACGGCGGAGATCAGGGCGGCGGCATCGGCGCCGGCGACGTGCAGCCACCAGATCGTCCACGGGTCGGCGAAGTCGGCCCAGTAGCGGTGCGGGGTGCCCGCGGCGATGACGGCGACCTCGCCGGGGTCCACCCGGGCGGTCGAGTCGGCGATCGAGACCCAGCCCCGGCCGGCGGTGCAGAGGATCACGACGGCCTCCCGCGTGCCCTCGGGACGGCTGCGGCCGTGAGCGGCGGCATGCGGGAAGTGTCCAGCATCGGTCACCAGCAGGCGCTCGGTGATCGGGGCCGCGAGCGCCTCGGCCACCCGCGGTTTCGGGAGGACATGCAGGCGCTGGCCGAGGAAGCCGTCGGGGATCAGCATGCCGACGAGTGTAGGTCAGGGCAGAGGATCGTCCAGCTTTTGGCGTGCAACGTTTCATTGGTCGGCGCTCCGCGCGTGCTTAGGCTTTCGGCATGCTCACTGCGGAGTACCCCTCGTCCCCCTACCAGCCGGTGCCGCTCGCGGATCACCTCCCCGAGCGCCTCACCATCACCCTCTGGGACTTCTCCTGGTACGTGCGCACCGGGCCGGGCGAGCCCTTCGAGGACCTCGACGCGGCCTTCGCCGGTGCCGTCGAACGGGGGTACAACACGATCCGCATCTGCGCGATGCCGTTCCTCCTGTTCGGGTCCGGGCTCGACACCCGGGAGCTCCGGCTCGGGCCGCTCGGCGGCTCCTACGCGCAGCGGGTGCGCTGGTACGACGTCGCCGAGCCGACCGTGATCGACGGCCGCGCCCACCTCCTCGCGCTGTTCGCGGCGGCGAAGCGGCACGGGGTGTTCGTCATCGTCTCGTCCTGGGAGTACCAGCAGTCCTCCTCCTTCGCGCTCGAGCGCGACTGGTTCGACGCGCTGATGGCGGTGCCGCCGGAGGACCGCGCCGAGCGGCTCGCCGAGGCGCAGGCGGCGCTCGTCGGCTTCCTCGCGGAGCACGACCTCGACGACCGGATCGCCTTCGTCGAGCTGCACAACGAGGTGCAGGCGGGGCACCTCACCGAGGGGCTCGACTACGACCGCGCCGACCTCGACGCGGCGACGCTCGCCCTCACCCCGCGCCTCACGCGCGGCATCGACCGGTTCCACGAGCTGACCGACGGCGTCCCGTGCTCCGTCAACTACGCGCACGTGCCCGTCGGCGGGATGCGCGGGATCCCGTGGAACTCGGACGTGCTCGTCCTGCACCCCTACATCTACGGCGTGCTGAACGAGTTCATCGCCGCCTTCGCGTTGCGCAGCCCGATCGAGGAGTTCGAGCAGGACCTCGCCGCCGAGGCCTTCCTGCTCGAGGGCGCCCCGCCCATCGCCGAGTGGACGCTCCCCGCCGAGGACCAGTGGAAGCTGACCGCGACGATCGTCGGCAAGGGCGAGATCTACGCGCACGACTGGGGCGACGCCGAGCGGATCGACCGCTGGCTGTACGAGCGCTACGGCGCGCACCACCTCGAGATGCGCTCGACGCTGAGGATCTGGATCGCCGTCGCCGCCGACCACGCCGCCCTGCGCGGCGTGCCGCTCGTGTTCGGCGAGGGCTGGGTCGGCTACACGCCGCTCGAGGGCCGCTTCGAGGAGGGGCCGATCGGCGCCGAGTACTGCCGGCTCGCGATGCGCGAGTCGCGGCGGGTCGGCGCCCGGGGATCGATCGTCTGCTCGAACGGCGCACCCCAGCACCCGATGTGGGACGACGTCGCCCTGCAGCGCGAGTGCAACGAGATCTTCGCCGCGCCCGCGTAGGCGGACCGGCGACGGCACGACCAGCACGACCGCACGACCAGCACGACCGCACGACCGTACGACGGCACGACAGAAGGACCGGCACCACAGCACAGCACGGCCCCCGGCATCACGGAGTCAAGGAGGACACCATGACCAACGAACAGCGATTCCCGAACCTCACCCGACGAGGCTTCCTCTACGGCGCGACCGCGCTCGGCAGCACCGCGCTCCTCACCGGCTGCATGGGCGGCGGCGGGGGCGGCGGCGGTGCGGGCGGCGGCGGGATCGTCCTGCAGTCCTCCCTCTCCGACCCGGCCCCGAAGGCGGCGCTGGAGGCGCTCGTGAAGAGCTACTCGAGCGGCTCCGTCACCCTCAACACGGTGGCGATCGAGCAGTTCCGCGCGCAGCTCTCCACCTACCTGACCTCGGGCAACCCGCCGGACGTGCTCACCTGGTACGCCGGCTCCGTCGCCCGCGACTACGCCGCGCAGGACCTGCTGCTCGACCTCTCCGACCTCTGGACCGGCGACGGGGCCGCGGCCGGCTACTCCGCCGCGCTCAAGGACCTCTCGACCGACGCGAGCGGGAGGCAGATCTTCCTGCCGACGAACTACTACTGGTGGGGCGTCTTCTACCGCAAGTCGGCCTTCGAGGAGTGGGGCGTGGAGGTGCCCACCACCTGGGACGAGTTCATGGCCCTCTGCGAGACGCTGCAGGGCCAGGGCATCGTGCCGCTCTCCAACGGCATCGGCTCGACGCCGTGGATGGCGTCCGGCTGGTTCGACATCCTCAACCTCCGCGTGAACGGCGCGGATTACCACAAGGAGCTCCTGGCCGGGAAGTCGTCGTTCGACTCGACCGAGGTCAAGAACGTCATGAAGTACTACGCCGACATCGTCCCGTTCATGGATCCGAACGCCCCCTCCTACGCCTGGCAGGACGCGGTCACGCCGCTGGTGCAGAAGAAGAACGCGATGTACCTCGTCGGCGCGTTCATCAGCCAGAACATGCCGGAGGGCGAGGGCGACGACCTCGACTTCTTCTCCGTCCCGGTGATCGACGCGAGCATCCCGACCGCGGAGGAGGCGCCGACCGACGGCTACTTCGCCAGCGCGAAGACCAAGGACGCGGACGCCACCAAGGCCTTCCTCTCCTACCTCGCCGGGGCCGAGAGCCAGTCCGCCTACATCTCGGCCTCGCAGTCGTCGAACCTGCCGACCTCGCCCGACGTCGACACCTCGGTGTTCTCGCCGCTGGTGCAGAAGGGCGTCGCGCTGCTGGCCGGCACCGAGCAGATCACCCAGTTCTTCAACCGCGACTCCTCCGACGACCTGCAGACCACGGCCGACGCGGCGCTCACCAAGTTCATCGCCCAGCCCGGCGAGGTCGACAGCATCCTGAAGGAGTGGCAGACGGCGGCCGACAAGGTCTTCAACCCGTGACCGGGACGACCAGGGCGGCCGCCGTGGAGCGGCCGCCCGCCCCTTCGCCGGGGACGCCGCCGGAGCCGCCCGCTCGCCCGCTGGTCCGCTCGGGGAAGGGGCGCCGGATCACCCGGGTGCCCGCGGTGGTCTGGCTCTTCCTGCTAATCCCGCTCGCGGTCGAGCTGGCCTGGGTCTTCTGGCCGGCGATCAACTCCTTCTACCTCTCGCTCACCCGGTGGAACGGGATCGGCGAGCCGGAGTTCATCGGCCTCGACAACTTCGTCGACCTCGGCTCGGATCCGATCTTCGCGACAGCGCTGGTCAACAACGTCATCTGGGTGGTCGGCTTCGGCGGGCTCTCCGTGGCGATCGGGCTGGCGCTCGCCGTCGCGCTGAACAAGCCGCGGCGCGGCGTCGGGATCTACCGCAGCGCGATCTACCTGCCGATGGTCTTCTCGCTCGCGGTGACCGGCCTGTTCTGGCGGGTGATCTACCAGCCGGACGGTGTCGTCAACAGCTTCCTCGGCGGGATCGGCCTGGGCGACCTCGAGCGGCAGTGGCTCGCGGACCCGACGCTCGCGCTCTACGCGGTGCTGGTCGCCGCGGTCTGGCGGCAGTGCGGCTACATCATGGTGCTCTACCTGGCCGGGCTGAAGGGCGTGGACCCGAGTCTCGAGGAGGCCGCCCAGGTCGACGGCGCCTCGCGGACGCAGCGCTTCTGGCGGATCGTGATGCCGCAGCTGAAGGGCGTGAACGGCGTCGTCTTCGCGGTCACCGTGATCGACTCGCTGCGCACCTTCGACATCGTCTGGGCGATGACCCGCGGCGGGCCGTACAACTCGACGCAGCTGCTCTCGACCTACATGTTCCAGGAGAGCTTCACCGTGCTGAACCTCGGCTACGGCTCGGCGATCGCGGTCGTCATCTTCCTGCTCGCGATCGTCTTCATCATCAGCTATCTCGTGCGCGCCACGAAGGAGGAGGACTGAGATGGCCGTCATCGCTCCGGTCGCGCCCGGTCTCGCCGCGCCGACCCTCCCTCGCCGCCGGGTGAAGGGCTCGTGGATCTTCCACGCGATCATGGCGCCGGTCGCGCTGCTCTGGGTGCTGCCGATGCTGTTCGTGCTCTTCGTGGCCGTCCGCAGCTTCGACGACATCACCGGCAACGGGCTCGGCGCCCTGCCGGCGAGCTTCAGCTTCGACGGCTTCGTCACGGTGTTCACGGCCGGGCTGGTCGGCGAGGCACTGGTGAACAGCCTGATCGTCACGGTCTTCACCGTGTTCCTGTCGCTGCTGCTCGCCTCCTGGGCGGCGTTCGCGCTCAGCCGGTTCCACATCCCGTTCCGCCGGGGGATCCTGCTGCTGATGCTGGCGGGCAACCTGCTGCCGCCGCAGATCCTGCTGATCCCGGTCTCGCGGATCACCGAGAGTCTCGGGATCTACGACACACTCTTCGCGCTGATCGTGGTGCAGGTCGGCTTCGGGCTCGGCTTCTACACCTTCGTGCTGCACGGCTTCATGCGGTCGATCCCGGCCGAGATCTTCGAGGCGGCGCAGGTCGACGGCGCGGGGGTGCTGCGCACCTACTGGCGGATCCTGCTGCCGCTGTGCCGGCCGTCGCTCGCGGCGCTCGGCGCTCTGGCGACGACCTGGATCTGGAACGACCTGATCTGGGCGGTCACCGTGCTGCGGACCGAGACCAACTTCCCGATCACGGCGGCGCTGCTCAACATCCAGGGCGGCTACGTGAGTCAGTGGAACGTGGTCGCCTCGGGCGCGGTGGTCGCGGCGATCCCGACCGCGATCGTGTTCTTCGCGTTCCAGAAGCAGTTCGTCTCGGGGCTGATGGTGGGCTCGAGCAAGTAGGGGGATGCACGAGGAGAGGGCCGGCTGTTCGCAGCAGGCCCTCTCCTCGTGTGCGCGGTGTGCGCGGCGCGTGACGCCCCCGCCCCCTCAGTCGCGGTGGAAGAGCAGGAGCGCGGGCAGGCTCGTGGCGAAGTAGTCGGTGGAGCCGTCCTCGAGGGTCGCCTGCGGGGCGTCGAACCGGGGACGCGCCTCGCCGAGCGTCGACGGCGGCGTCGCCGGCTCGAGGCCGAGCGCGGCGCGAGCCGCGTCCCAGGCCGCGAGGGTGCGGCCCTCGCCGCCCTCCCACGGCTGGAAGCGGCGCGACTCGAGGAGCGACAGCGCCTCCTGCGCGCGCCCCGCGGCGATCAGCAGTCCGGCGTACTCGACGGTCAGGTCGTCGCGGGAGAGCGTGAGGTCGTGCTCGTCCTCGAGGCGCTCCAGGCGGTCGGCGGCGGAGTGGCCCAGGCGGTCGGCGAGCTGGTCGAGCTCGTAGAGCAGGCGTGCGTCGCGTGGGGCGAGCTCGCGGGCGCGGAGGTAGTGCGCCCAGGCGGCGTCGTCGTCGGCCTCGTCGTTGTAGGCGGCGAGGCCCGCGTTGCGGTGGGTCACGGCGTCGGCGCCGCCGTCCGCGATCGCGCGGCGCCAGTGCTCGGCGGCCTCGGCGCGGCGGCCGGTGTCGTAGAGGAGCATGCCGAGCAGCGCCCGGGCGGTGCTGTCGGCGGGGTCCGCCTCGACCGCGGCGGTCAGCGCGTCGTGCGCGTCGAGGCCGGCGGGGAAGGCGCGGGTGAGATCGAGCGCGCGAGTGTCGACGGGCTCGCCGAGCCGGGCCAGGAGGTAGGCGGCGATCGGCGCGGCGTTGCCCGCTCCCGAGGTGCCGGCGTTCCCGCCGGCGACGGCGCGGAGCAGTCGGCGGGCCTCGCCGGTCTCGCCGAACGAGGCGAGGTCGAGCGCGACGTCGATGCTCTCGTGCGCGTCGGCCGGGTCGGTGCCGGTGAGCGTGCGGGCGAGCTGGTCGAGCGGATCGAGGCGCAGGGTCTTGTGGAGGGACCGCTCGGCCTCGCCGACGCGGCCGAGCGCGCGGAGGCAGACCGCGCGCAGGGCACGGGCGCGGAGGTCGTCGGTGTCGAGGCGCAGCGAGGTCGCGAGGTCCTCCAGCGCCGCGGCGTGGTCGCCGGCGGCAGCGGAGAGCCTCGCGCTCTCGAACAGGGCGGCGTGCGCCCACTTCCCGACCCAGGCGGCCTTGCCGAAGGCGGTGGCTGCCTCGGTCGTGCGGCCGAGGCGGCGCAGGATCAGCCCGCGCAGGTAGAAGGCCTCGGTGTCGGCCGGGTTGCCGTTGCGGGCGGTGAGGCGCCGGATCGCGGCGTCGGCGTGGGCGAGGGCATCGGCGTACTCGCCGCGGCGGTAGGCGTGGTCGGCGAGGGCGAGGTGCACTCGCGCGTCGCCGGGATCGCGGCGCAGCGCCTCCTCCCAGTAGGGCAGCGGCGAGCGGGTCGGGTGCCGGTACTGCGCGAGGTGGACGCCGACGAGGTAGAGCTCGTCGACGGAGGCGGTCTCGGCGGGTGGCAGCGGCTCGGTCGCGATCTCCGGCTCGGCGTCGTCGAACTCGGCGGGCACCTCGTAGTCGAGAAGGGTCGAGCCGTGCGAGACGACCGTGATGCGCAGACCCTCCGGGCCGGTGCGGGTGGTCGGCAGGTCGGCGAGCAGCGGCTGCCCGGGCTCGAGGTCGACGGTCCACTCGTGCAGGACGGCGCCGTCGGCGCGCAGGGTCGCGGTCGCTCCGGGGAAGCGGCGGGTCGTCGCGACGCCCACGCGGACGCTCCCGGCCTCGACGTCGAGGTGCACGGCCGCGTCGCGGGTCGCCTGGTGCGCCACTCCGATGCCGCTGATCGGGTACCAGTACTGCGAGAAGGTCTTGGTCTCGCCGGGCATCAGCCAGGAGAAGTCGGGCTGGTTGTCGGTGTAGACGCCCGCCATCAGCTCGACGTAGGGGCCGTCGGCGTCGGTGAGCTGCGCGTCCCAGGCGTGCCCGAACGGCGCGTCGCCCCAGGTCCACTGCTTCTTGCCGGGCGCGAAGCGGCGGTCGGCCCAGTGCACGAAGCCCGCTCCGGCGCGGTGGTCGTAGCCGCCGAAGAAGGAGTCGTCGGTGCGGACGACCATGTAGGAGGTGGGGACCGGGATGTTGCGGTACCAGTCGATCCGGTCGGCGGGCGGGCCGTCCTTCGTCGATCCGTCACCGCGCTCGGCCGCGAGGGCCGGGTAGTCGACGCCGTAGTAGGGGCGGTCGGCCGCCGGGAAGGCGGTGATGGCGCGGCGGGCGTGGTCGGCGACGTAGCGGACGTCGCGCGGGAAGAACGACTGGTAGTCGTCGTGCACCCGCGCCGCGACGTTCGCCCACCAGAGGAAGGTGTGCCGCTCGCTGGTGCGGTTGTGCAGGCGCACGTCGAGCTCGACGAGGCTCGAGCCCGGGTGCAGGCGCACGCCGTGCAGGCCCTTCATCCGGCTGAACGGGTCGTGGTCGCTGCACCAGACGACGACCGAGCCGTCCTCGGCGCGCTCGAGGCTCCAGGCGGTGGGCAGGTAGGTGCCGGGCCGGTGGTGCTGCGGCCAGTTGAACTCGACGCCGCCGCTGATCCACGGGCCGGCCAGGCCGACCAGCGCCGGCTTGATGACGGTGTTGCGGTAGAAGAAGTCGTAGCCGGTGGTCTTGTCGTAGCCGGAGTAGATCCGGCCGCCGAGCTCGGGCAGGACGACGACCTGGACGAACTCGTTCTCGAGGACGACGACGCGCCACTCCTGGTCGACGGCCTCGGAGGCGATCCGATCGATGAAGGGCAGCGGGTACACCCGCCCGCTCGAGCCCTGGTAGACGCGGCGGTCGAGGAACATCGGCAGCTGCACCGGCTCCTCGGGGGTGTAGGTCGGGAGGGTGATCGTCGTCTCCCAGACGGCCGCCGCGCCCTGCGCGAGGAGGTCGGCCGCCGCCGGCGGGGGCGCGATGAGCTGCGAGGCTTCTGCGATGACTGCCATGGGACGAGGGTAGAGAGCGCGGCGAGGGCGGAGGAATGGGTGATCGGCCGGGTCCCCTGGACGATTCGCGGGCGACACCTCTTCTCGGTGGCTGCTCCACCGGGTGTTGCGCGCGCGGGCCTGAACGAACCTGCTCAGTCGGAGTCGATGCCCCAGCGGAACTCGGCGCGCTCGCCCGGCTCCAGCTGGCGGAGGCCCTCGCCCGAGTTCAGGGCGTCGGGCGGGGCGGTCATCGGCTCGATCGCGATCGCGGGCGGGCGCCGGTCGCGGTCGATGTAGAGCTGCAGGGCGGTGAAGGACGCGTCGGCCCAGAGCGCGGTGCGGCCGTGGCCCGGGGCGCTGACGTCGGCGCGGACGGTGCCGTCGGGGTCGCGGTCGAGGGCGGTGAAGCTCGCATGCCAGGGTGCGTCGCGCTCCGGGACGCCGGCGCGGAGGTCGAAGGGCGTGCCCGCGACCGGGCGGCGCTCGCCGGAGGGCAGGTGGCGCTCGTCGAGGACGTGGCGCTCGCGGGCGGGGAGGCGGATCGTCGGCTGCTGCGCCTCGCCGGCGCGGAGGTAGGGGTGGACGCCGAGCGCGACCGGGGCGCTCCTGCTCGACTCGTTGACGAGGACGTGGCGGGCGTCGATCCCGGCGGGGCGCAGCCGGTAGCGGACGCTGGTGGCGAGGGTGAAGGGGTAGCCGGGCGGGGAGTCGAGGCGGGCGTGCAGGACGACGCTGTCGGCGGTGCGCTCGCCGACGCGGTAGCGGGTCGTGGTGAGGAGGCCGTGGTTGGCCGAGTGCGTCGCCGGGTCGGTGATCGCGAGCTGCTGGACGGCGCCGTCGAGGAGCCAGCGGCCGTCGCGGACCCGGTTCGGCCAGGGGACGAGCACCGCGCCGGCGGCTCCGGGCGGCTGGTCGCCCTCGTAGGGCTCGACGAGGGCGCGGCCGCGCACCGCGAGGGTCCGGATGCTCGCGGCGACGGGGTTGATCGAGGCGCGGACGGAGCCGTCGGCGCTGACGAGCTCGATGTCGGGCACGGGTCGACCGGCTCAGCGGCTCGCCGGCGCGGGCCGACGGCGGAGGCGCGGAGGGAGAGGGCCCTCGGCTCGCAGGGGATCGACGCCGCTCATCGCCGACGCAGGATCGCCTCGAGCTCGGCGACGACGAGGTCTGGCCGGGTGAGGAAGGGGTGGTGGCCGGTCGGCAGGTCGATCGAGCGGGTGGCGCGCTCGGCGTGAACGCGCTGGAGGCCGACCGAGGTGCTGCGGTCCTCGGTGCAGACCAGGTAGCTGGAGTCGACGCCCTGCCAGCCGGCCACGGTGGTCGGGGTGGTGAAGGCGGCGATCGACTGGGTGGTGACCCGCTCCCAGGCGGCGCGCTGGGTGCTCTCGTCGGCGTCCTGGAGGAAGCGGCGGCCGAACGAGGCGGCGTCGTAGCCGGCGACGCCGAGTGTGCCGTCGTCGCCGGGGGTGATCGAGACGGGGTCCGTCTCCCCGGCCATGATGTCGCCCTGCGCCGAGCCGATGTCGGGGAGGTAGGAGGAGATGTGGACGAGGTGGGCGACGGCGGCGTGCGCGCCGGCCTCGGCGATGACGGTGCCGCCGTAGGAGTGGCCGACGACGATCGCCTCGTCGTCCTCGATGTCGTCGAGTGCGGCGCGCAGGGCGGCGGCGTCCTCGACCAGGCCGGCGCCGGCGCGGTCCGCGGCCGACTCACCACAGGAGGGCACGGCGACGGCGCGGCTCGCGACTCCGGTGCGCTCGAGGAGCAGCTCGGCGGTGCGGTGCCACCACCAGTCGCCGTCGCGGACCAGGGCGCCGTGCACGAAGAGCAGTTCCATGGCAGGAGTCTGCCCGCGATCCTCCGGCGGCGCCTCCCCGGAGGACCCGAGTCCGCTGACAGCGGAGCGCGGGGGCGGTCCCCGGGTCGGAGCGGGCGTTCTCGGCGTCCGGAGGGCGTTCCACCGGGCTTCGCTCAGGAGGGCCCGCCACTATCGAACCTGTTACCCGACGGAAGGTCCCCTGTGAGCACTCTCAAGCGCATCCTCAGCATGGCGTCGAAGGCGCTCGACTCGAAGAGCTCGTCGAGCTCCTCCGCACGTCCCGCGACCGGTGGCGGCACGGACTGGCGCGACATGGTCCGCTCGGCCGCGAACGCGGTGACGGGCGACTCCCGCGCCGCGTCCTCGACCACGGCCGCCTCGAACGCCTCGGCGCCCCGCACGCCCACCCCGGCCTACGGCTCGCCGCACCCCTCGGCCCGCCCGCAGGACGCCCGGCCCGCCGCCGTCGCGCCGGAGGACCGCGCGGCGATCGCGCGCTACGACTACCTCCTCCGCACCGCCGACCCCGAGCAGCTGGAGCAGGTGCACCGTGACGCGTTCGCCAAGCTGACCCCGGCGCAGCGCGCCCAGGTCGAGGGGCGCCTGCGCGACGAGCTGCCCGCGAACGAGCAGCCGCGCTCCTCCGCCCCGGACGACCTCGCCCGGGCGGCGACACGCGGCGAGGCGCACAACCCCGGGTTCCTGAAGAGGATGTTCTCCAAGCCCGGCACGAAGGGCGCGCTGGCCGGTGCCGGAGTGGGCGCCGTCGCCGGCGTCGGCCTGGGAGCCGCGGGCGGACTGCTTGCGGCGGTCGCGGGCGGCGCGGTGCTCAGCAGCGTCGCCGGTCCGCTGCTCGCGCAGGCGGCCGGCATGGGCGTGGACTTCGAGAACTTGGCCGGCGGGCTGGGCGAGTTCGGCGATCTGGGCGAGTTCGGCGACATCACCGGCGGCGC
Source organism: Rathayibacter festucae DSM 15932 (assembly GCF_004011135.1). NCBI lineage: Bacteria > Bacillati > Actinomycetota > Actinomycetes > Micrococcales > Microbacteriaceae > Rathayibacter > Rathayibacter festucae. Next base: position 342,546 of record NZ_CP028137.1, read on the forward strand.
GGGCGAGTTCGTCTCCGGTGCCGGCGAGCACGTGTCGGGGCTCGGCGAGCAGGTCTCGGACTTCGGCTCGAACTTCGAGATGCCCGATCTCGGCGGGCTCGGGAACCTCTTCGACCGCTGAGTCAGCGGGCGCGGCGCCGCACGAGGAGTGCGAGCGCCGTGCCCACCACTCCCAGCAGCGCGAGTGCGGCGCCGGTGATCGCGACGGCGGTGGTCGACCAGTCCGGCGCGGAGTCGACGACGGTGCCGTCGAGCAGCTCCCAGCGGCAGGTGCCGCCGAGCGGCCACCAGGACCAGGAGCCGGCGACGAGCGAGCCCTCCTCGGCCGGGACGCTACCGACGCCGGCGAGGCAGACGTCGTCGAAGCCCTGCGCGGCGAGGGTCGAGTACTGCAGGGCGACCAGCCCGAGGAGGGCGAGGCCGACGACCAGCGCCGTGAGCGCGGTCAGCAGTGCCACGCGGCGCGGGGTGAGGAAGCGGCGTCTCGCGGGGGCGGGGGTCGGCGCGCTCATCCGTCGATGGTGTCACGCGGCGGCTGGGAGGTGCCGGCCGCGCGTTAAGCCGGTGATCCCGGGGCGGGAGCGCGTTCCGCCGCGTGGAGGGCTCCGGTGCGCTCCGATCGCCTGCAGATCGGACCGGCGGTGACCGGGCGGAGGTGGTGGCGGCGGCGGGCGGCGAGGGAGGAGGGGGCTCAGAACCGGTGGCCGGCGAGCCGGAGGGTGAGAGCGAGCAGCAGGGCCGTCGCCGCCAGGCCGACCGCGAGGAGGAACATCCGCGGATCGTAGCCGGTGACCGCGAGGGGCAGCGGGGCGCCGAGGACGGTGCCGATCTGCACCACCGCCACGTAGGCGCTCGCTCCGGCGCCGGGTCCGCCGCCGCTGGTCCGCTCGAGCAGGAGCAGGCCGATGCTCTGGTAGCCGGCGGCCGCGACCGCGTAGACCGCCTGCGAGACGAGCAGCGCGGGGTAGGACTGCGTGCTCGAGAGGATCGAGAACGCCAGAACGCCGGCCAGCGCGACGACGGCGAGCGTGAGCACGCTGCCGCGGGCCGAGCTGAGCCGGGTCAGCGCGGGCAGCGCGGCGAGCTCCAGGACCGCGGAGGCGAGCAGCACCGGTGGAACGTGCGCGGCGGGGACGCCGGAGGAGACGGCGAAGAGGGGCAGATAGATCGCGCGGAGCGTGTCGACCGACTTCAGCAGTGCGACCAGCGCGAGGGCCGCGACGAAGACGAGGACGAGGCGCGGGCGGGTGGAGCCGTCACTCGGCGGTCCGTCCGGCGGAGCGGGGCCGATCGACCGGCAGTCGGTCGCGCAGGCCGCGGTCACCAGGGCGGCGGCGACCGCGGCGAGCAGCGGATCGAGCCCGGCCTGCGCGAGCAGCGCGTAGAGGATCAGCCCGAGGATGTAGCCCGAGATGAGGACCGCGCGCATCCGGGCGATCGACGACTCCTGGGTGTCACCGCGACCCTGCGCGGCGACGCGGCCGAAGAGTTGGGGCACGAGGGTGCTGACGAAGAGCATCAGCGCCCCGCCCAGGTAGAGCACGACGACGTGGCCGCCGCTGGCGCGCACGAGCAGGAGTCCGGCCGGGACGGCGAGCGAGGTCGCGAGCAGGGCGGACCGCGGGTAGCCCGCCCGGCGGATCCGGGGGACGAGGAGGGTGTTGTAGCCGATCGCGATCGCGGCGTTCACGACGAAGAAGACCGCGATCTGGACCTTGGCGAGTCCGGCGGCGTCCAGGGCGACGGGCACGCCGACCGCGGTGATGCCGCCGAAGACCGCGTTGCTGAGCAGTGCGCCTGCGAGGGGCCGGGGAAGCCGGGGCGCTGCGGCCGCCGTCGTCGGGAGGGCGTCGCTCGTCACTCGCACTCCTCCGGGCGCGCCCGGATCCCCTCGACGGGGCGGGACCGGGGTCCGCAGCCGTGATCGGAGATCCTCCGGTCGGCGGATGCCGACCCTCGGCTCGGGAGGAGACGCTAGCCGCGACCGCGCCCTGCTCGGAGGCCGCTGGCGCGCGGTACGCGGTCACCGTGGGACTCGAGGTGCACCGCCGCGGCGCCGGGCACGTCGGAACGGCGACTGCGAGGATCCTCAGGGGTTCGGCGACGTACCCTCGGACGCATGGGGTTTCTGTTCTCGCTGCTGACCGTCGTGCTGATGGTGCTGGCGCTCGTGGATGTCGTGCGTCAGCCGGACAACGTGGTCCGCAATCTGCCCAAGATCGTCTGGATCCTGCTGATCGTCTTCATCCCGCTGATCGGCGTGACGATCTGGTTCCTGCTCGGGCACGACTGGAAGAAGGGTGAGGGCGCCTCCTTCGTGCCGGGCGGGCGCACCCGCCGGCCCCGTCGCTCCAAGACGCCGCCGCCGCCGACCATGGTGGTGCGGCCGCCGACGAAGACCACCGAGGAGCAGCTCGCCGACCTCGAGCGCGAGGAGGCGCACTACGCGCGGCTCGCCGAGGAGCAGCGCCGGCTCCGCGAGGGCGAGCGGCCGCAGGACGCCTGAGGCGTCGAGCGGCCGCATCCAGCGCTAGCCTGCGGCTCCGAAGTTCGACGCCGTCCACTGCACCGAGGCGATCTTCGCCTGGCCCGCGATGCTGGGGTGGAAGTAGTCGGTGGTGCCGATCAGCGCCTTGGTGACGGGCGTCGCGGTGAGCGCGCCGCCGTCGTAGTCGCAGAGGGTGCCGGCGGCGGTGCACGCCTGCTGCAGGGCGGTGTTGTACTGCGTCGTCCGAGTCTTCGCGGCGGTGGCGGAGGCCGAGGCGGCGGTGCTGCTGAGGCGACCGCCGGTCGCGCTGACGCCGCGGGTGGTGCGGCAGAGGTTGCCGGAGGACCAGATCACCGAGCCGAAGCCGCCCTTGACGACGGCCCACTCGGCGGCCACGTTCGGCATCGAGGAGAGGACGATCTTCGCGGCGGGCCAGGTGCTGCGGATCTTCGTGATCGCGGCGCTCGCTCCGGTGCTGAAGGCGGCGGCCGTGGTCATGGTGTAGCCGTCGGCGGCGACCGGGTTCTTCGCAGAGCAGAGGTCGTTGCCGCCGATCAGCAGGGTGACGACGTCGGGGCGGACGCCGGCGGCGACGGCGGCGTCGATCCGCGCGGGGACGCCGGCGATCAGGTCGCCGGTCTGCGCGAAGTTCGCGGTGGTCACCGTGGTGCCCGGGTTCGCGGTGCGCAGGCGGCTGGCGAAGGAGTTGACGGTCGCGTTCGTGCCGGTGGACCAGTTGTTGCGCGGGCAGTCCGCGAACTGGCCGCAGGTGCCGTAGGCCTGGGTGATCGAGTCGCCGAGGCTGAGCACGGACAGGGTCGGGGTCGCGGCGGAGGCGGCGCCCGCGGGCACCACCGCCGCGGCCAGGGCGAGCACGGCGCCGACGGCGAGTGCGCGCACGCGGCGGCTCCCGGTGCGGCGCGGGCGGAGGGAGGTGGGGAGGCGCATGAGGGGAACCGCTCTCGGTCGGGGGACGGCGGTGGGGGCCGCCGATCCCGACGTTAGGCCTGCGGGGTCACCGGCGGTCCTGCGCGCGTGGCCCCAGAACGGGGCCCGCCGGGCCCCGCCCTGTCAGGCGGGACGGTCGCCGATCAGCCGCACCCGGCTGAGCGCCCAGACCAGGGCGCCGGAGAGGACGAACGCGACCGCGACGATCAGCACCGCGATCGCGACCGCGCCGTAGCCGTTCGCGGGGTCGAGGAACGGGTACGGGACCCAGCCGTCGGTCGCGCCGCGGACGAGGACGACCACCAGCCAGACGATCGGATAGACGGTGACGACCCAGAGGCGGCGCCAGGGCAGGGCCGGCCGGTCGGCGACGAGCAGCCAGTCGAGCAGTCCGTAGATCGGGAAGACCACGTGCAGCACCGTGTTGGCCCAGGGCAGCGTCACGCCGCCCGCCGTGCCGATGAGCAGGGTGTTGTAGACGATGCCGACCACGAGGATCCAGCTCGTCGCCGCTCCTCGGACGAGCGTCAGCAGCGGTCCCTGCGGTCGGTCGCCGAGCGCGACCGCCGCGGTGATCAGGAGCACGATCGCCAGGAGGATGTTGCCCTGGATCGTGAAGTAGCCGAAGAAGTTGACCGGCACGATCGGCGTCCGCGAGGCGGTGTCGAGGGCGGTGCCGAAGACGGCCGCGAGGACCGTCAGGGCGACGACGAGGCGCAGGACGGCGACCGGGATCCGGGTCGTGCGCGTCCCGAGGGCGGGGGAGGGCGGCGTCATCGCACGAGCGTAGCGAGCGCGGGGCCGGGGCGCGCCCGGCGGGTAGCCTGATCCGATGCTCACCATCGGAGTCGACCTCGCCGCGGAGCCCGTGCGGACGGCGGTGGCCGCGCTGGAGTGGGGCGGCGGCCGGGCGGTCGTCCGCTCGCTGGTGCTCGGCGCCTCCGACGACGACGTCGTCGCCGCGTCCCGGGAGGCGACGACGATCGGCATCGACTGCGCGTTCGGCTGGCCGCTGGAGTTCGCGGCGTTCGTCTCGGCGCACACCCGCCGGGAGGTCTCGCCGCGGACGCTCGCCGGGCGCGATTGGCGGCGACGGCTCGCCTACCGGGAGACCGACCGCGCCGTTCAGAAGGTGACGAAGAGGTGGCCGCTGAGCGTGTCGACCGATCGGCTCGGCATGACGGCGATGCGCTGCGCGGAGCTGCTCGACGCCTTCGCGGCGGCGGGCGAGGACGTCGACCGCTCCGGGGGCGGTCGGCTGGTCGAGGCCTACCCGGCGGCGGCGCTCCGGCTCTGGGGCGTCGACACCACCGGCTACAAGACGCGGCCCGAGGCGGTGGCGCTCGCCGTCGAGGCGCTGCGCCGGGCGGCGCCGTGGCTGGTGCTGCCGGCGGACGCCGCGGCACTGATGGCGCGCTCGGACGACGCCTTCGACGCGGTGATCGCGGCGCTGAACGCCCGGGCGCACGCCCTCGGACGGACGGTGCCGGTGCCGGAGGAGCTTCGGGAGGCCGCGCAGGCCGAGGGCTGGATCGCCCTGCCGACGTGTGGGCTGGACGAGCTCGTCGGCTGAGGCGTCAGGCGGACAGCTTGCGGTCGGCGGCCGAGGTGATGGCCTCGGCGGCGCGCTCAGCTTCCTCGACGGTGGCGAAGGGGCCGGTGAAGGCCCCGGTCAGGACGGCTCGTCCGGGTTCGATCTCGAGTCGGAAGCGGGGCAGCTCCGCCCCGGGAACGACGACGATCCGGACTCCGTTGCGACTCCATCGTGCGGGCTGAAGAATGGGGATCTGGGTCATTGGTGCTCTTTCGCGTGCATCGTGCTCGGAAGGCTTCCGCCTCGACCGTGCGTCCTCACGCTAGGTCCGCGGGTGTCCTTCCCGAACGGGGTTGACCTCCCAGGTGCGCGGAGGTAGTCACCGACGGGACACCGTGTCCTGCCTCTCGGCGGCGAGGGCGGACTCGAGCTCGGCGTCGAGGGAGAGGGCCTCTCCCGGCTCGCCGCGACGGGGGAGCGGGGCGGTGAGACCGCGCCGCACGCGGAAGCGGTGGCCGAGCACGATCCCCAGGAGCGCCAGGAGGAGGACGGCGAGTCCGGTCCCCGCGATCGGGATCGCGACCGTGCCGAGCGCGCCCGGGACGGCGTCGCCCTCGTCGGTGACGGTCAGGGTGACGCGGATCGACTCCGGGACGCCCTGCGCGTCCTGCTCCCGCGTGATCCGATCGAGGAGGGCGGTGGTGGCGGTGCGGGAGAGCTCGACGGCGCGGGCGGGATCGAACGAGGTGCCGATCACCGAGAGGAAGGGCAGGGTGAAGCGGCCGCCGTTCGACTCGTCGCCGCGCGGCTGAGTGGTGCGGCGGACGGCGCCGACGCCGTCGCCCTCCTCGAGCGGACCGGCCTGCTCGATGACGGCGGCGCGCACCTCCTCCCCGCTGGCGAGGTAGGCGTAGATCACCGCGGTGTTGCTGAGGTCGCTGAACTGGTCGTCCTCGACGCCGGGGACGCGCTCGACCCCGGGGATCTGAGCGGCGTAGGGGTTCCTCGGGCCGCCGCCGAGCAGCACGGTCACGGCGGCGCTGTGCTCGCGGTCGCCGCGGAGGGTGAGCCCCTCGTCGGTGACGGTGAAGTGCACGGCGGTCGCGACGATCGCCGCGAGGACGGCGCTCGCGACGACGAGGAGCTTGCAGCGCCAGAGGACGAGGAGGTAGGTCGGCATTTCCACTGCCTCAGCGTGACCGGCGGGACCTTTCGCCAGCCTGAACAGCCTCGGTGTCCTGCGGTCGGCCGGGAGCCGGCAGGCGGATCTCGAGCCGCGCGCCGCCGAGCGGGGAGTCGAGCAGGCGCGCCGTGCCGCCGCCCGCGCGCGCCGCCTCGGCGACGATCGCGAGGCCGAGGCCCGAGCCGCCGGTGTCGCGGGCGCGGGCGTCGTCGCGGCGCTCGAAGCGGAGGAAGACCCGCTCGCGGTCCTCGGCCGGCACGCCCGGGCCGTCGTCGTCGACGCGCAGGACCGCGGTGCCGTCCTCCTCGCGCACGGTGAAGGCGACGACGCCCGCCGCGTGCCGCCGGGCGTTCTCGGCGGCGTTGCGCACGGCGCTGTGCAGCAGCGGCTCGTGCCCGTGCACCTGGGCCGGTCCGACGTCCTCGGTGCGCACGTCGACGCCCAGCGCGCGGAGCCGCGCGGCCTCGGCGAGCACGAGGTCGTCGAGGTCGACGTCCTGCTCCTCCCCCTCGTCGCGCTCGTCCACTCGGGCCAGCAGCAGGAGGCTCGCGACCAGGTGCTGCATCCGCTCGCCCTCGTCCTCGACGACGCGGGCGAGGTCGGCGAGCGGGATCGCCTCCGGATGCCGCAGGGCGACCTGGGCGTGCTGCCGGACGGCCGCGACCGGGGAGCGCAGCTCGTGCGAGGCGTTCGAGACGAAGCGGCGCTGGGCGGCCTGCGAGCGCTCGAGGCGGTCGAGCAGGCCGTTCATCGTGCGGGCCAGGCGGGCGAGCTCGTCGCGGCCGGGCGGCTCCTGGACGCGGCGCCGGAGGTCGGCGGCCTCGATCGCCTCGACGTCGGCGCGGATCCGCTCGACCGGCCGGAGCGAGCGGCCGACGACGAACCAGACCAGCGCTCCGACGACCGCCGTGACGAGCGGCACGGCGACCGCGAGCAGCCGGACGGCCGAGCCCGCGGCGTCGTCGGCCCCGGCGAGGGTGCGCGCGACGACGACGGTCTCGCCCGGGTCGCCGCCGAGCTGGAGGCTCTCGGAGCCGACGACGAAGCGGGCGCCGTCGATCGAGGTGATCTGCGGCGCGTCGGACACCGGCAGCGGCACCGCGTAGACGAAGTCGTCGTCCGCGACCGCGACGACCGCTCCCTCCCGCTGCAGCTGGATCACGACCTCGTCGGTGTTGAACGGCGGCAGCCGCCCGGCGCTCTCGGTGTCGGTGGCGATCTGGCGGGCCTGCTGGTTCGCGGTGAACGCCTCGGCGTCGACGAGGGACTGCTCGAGCAGGGCGGTGAAGGCGACGGAGCCGGCGACCAGCACGGCGAGGATCACGACGGAGACCAGGGCGGTCAGCCGCACGCGGATGCTCCAGGGCGGGCGCCGGGACATCGGTCCTCAGCCCTCGACGAGCCGGTAGCCGGCGCCGCGGAGCGTGGTGATCGACTCCGTGCCGAACGGGCGGTCGAGCTTGGCGCGCAGCCGCGCCACGTAGACCTCGACGATGTTGAGATCGCCGTCGAACGCGTCGTCCCAGACGCCCTCGAGGATCTCGCGCTTGGCGACCACCCGGTCGCGGTGGCGGGCGAGGAAGTCGACCACGGCGAACTCGCGCGAGGTCAGCCGGATCGCGACGTCGCCGCGGTGCACCTCGCGGAGCGCCGGGTCGATCAGCAGGTCACCGACGCGGTGGACCACCGGCCGCTCCGGCCGCCCCCGGCGCACCAGCGCCCGGAGCCGCGCCACCAGGACGGAGTACTCCAGCGGCTTCACCACGTAGTCGTCGGCGCCGGCGTCGAGGCCCTCGATCTGGTCGCGGTCGCCGTCCTTCGCGGTCAGCATCAGGACCGGGGTCCAGTCGCCCTCGTCGCGGAGGGTCCGGCAGAGGGCGGAGCCGCTGAGCCCGGGCATCATCAGGTCGAGGACGATCGCGTCGTAGACCGTCTCGCGGGCCCGCCACAGTCCGTCCACGCCGTCGTGCGCGACGTCGACCGAGAAGCCCTCGGCCTCGAGACCGCGCCGGACGCCGTCGGCGAAGACCGCCTCGTCGTCGACCACCAGAATCCGCATCCCGCGAGTATCGCCGGTGCGGCGCGACCGGCGCTCGGGGAGCGGGCGGTCAGTCCAGGCGGTCGAGCGTCGCGCTGATGGTGCGCAGGCACTCGATCAGGACGCCGATCTGCCGGGAGTCGAGGTCGGCGAGCACCTCGCCCTCGGCCGCGACGAGGTGCCGCATGGCGTCGTCGACGCGCTTGGTGCCGCGCGGGGTGAGCGAGACGATCTTGCTGCGCGAGTCAGCGGCGTTCTGCTCGCGGACGACGAGGCCGCGCGCGCCCAGCCGGTCGACGCGGCTGGCGAGGTTGCCGCTCGAGATGCCCAGGCGGGTGGAGAGGACGGACGGCGTCATCGTGCCGGCAGGGTTCTGGCGCAGCAGCGAGAGCAGCTCGAACTCCCACGGGGCGAGCTCGCCGGCCGCGAAGGAGAGGCGCCGCACCTCCTGCACCCGCGGGCTGAGCCGGCGCAGGCGGGAGAGGACGTCGAGCGGGGCGAAGTCGAGATCGGGCAGGGCGTCGGCCCACGCGTCGATCACCAGATCGACATCGTCGTCTTCACGCATCCCCCGATTATCGTCGGCCCCGGCGGTGCCGGGCGACGGCTGGCCGAGGCGGCGCGGGAGGCCTACCCTGCCCGCTCACGGCCGGTGCTCGTCGCGGGCGCCGGCGTCAGGGCCGGTACTCGTCGCGGCGCGGGGGCGGCAGGTCCGGGCGGTGCGTCTCGCCTCCCGGGCTGAGCGTCGCGATCCCGGCGGTGACGCCGGCGAGCAGGATCCGGCCGGCGGCGGCGAGGAACCGCAGCACCCGCCCGTTCGTCCCACGTCCTCGAGCTGCCATTGTCGGCTCCCTCCGCCCTTCGACAGCCTGGCACCCCACCCGCCGCTGCGCACCTGCCGCTAGCCTGGTCGGGTCGGAAGGACTCCCGTGCGCGCGCACCTCGAGCAGCTCCTCGCTCTGCTGAGCGGGACGTTCCTGCTGCTCGCGCTCGTGTCGAGTCCCGACGCCGCCGTCGTGCTGGTCGTCACCACCACCGCGGTCGCCGCTCTCGTCCTCGGGGCGCGCTATCTCGCCGTCGGCGCTCGCCGGCCCGTGCTGTCGATCGGCCGCCGCGCCCGGGAGCACCGGCTCGGCCTCGCCGCACAGCCGTCGCCGCAGCACCCGCGCACCGCGGGTCGCGTGCGCTCGCGGGCGCCGGGCCTGCCGGGACTGGTCGCGTAGCCCGGAGCTCTGCCTCGGGAGGCGCGACCGTTCGCGATCGCGCTCACCTCCCGACGACAGGACTCTCTTGAACTTCTACGACTTCCCGCCCATCGCGGCGGCGCTCGACGCCGCCTCCCACCTCGTCACCGGCCTCGCCTCGGCCCTCGAGCCCCTCGTGGGCGGCGCCTCGGCCGCCGCCGCGATCGTGCTGGTGACCCTCCTCGTCCGCGTGCTGCTGATCCCGGTCGGGATCTCGCAGGGCCGGGCCGAGATCACCCGCCGCCGCCTCGCCCCGCTGCTGCGCGAGCTGCAGCGCAAGCACGCGAAGAATCCGGAGGCGCTGCAGCGCGCCACGATGAAGCTCTACGCCGACGAGAAGGCCTCACCGCTCGCGGGCTGCCTCCCGGTGCTGCTGCAGGCGCCCGTCGTCTCGCTCCTGTACGGGCTGTTCGTGCACCCGGACATCGCCGGTCACGGCAACGCACTGCTCGACGCTCGGCTGCTGGACGTGCCGCTCGGGCGCTCGTTCGTGACGGCGCTCGGCGGCGGCGACCTCGCGCAGCTCGGCGTGTTCGCGGTGCTCCTCGGGGTGATCGCGCTCGTGTCCTGGCTGGCGCGCCGGGTCGCGCTGCGGCAGGCGGCGCTCACCCCGGTACCGGAGGGGACGCCCGCGGCCGTCGCGCAGCTGACCGGGGTGCTCAGCTGGATGCCGTTCCTGACGGTGGTGTTCGCCGCGTTCGTGCCGCTCGCGGCGACGCTCTACCTGACGGTCACGACGACCTGGACGCTCTGCGAGCGCGTGATCGTGCGGCGGGCGCTGGCGGGCGGGGCGCGGGCGTGAGGCGGCGCCCGCCCGCCGGCGCGCTCACCAGCCCGTCGTCAGCACCTCGTCGAGCTGGTCGGCGAAGAAGTCGGCGCTCTCGACGGTGAAGCAGAGCGGCGGCTTGATCTTCAGCACGCACTGCCGGTCGGAGGTGGGCTGGACGATCACGCCGCGCTCGCGGAGGCGCTCGCAGATCGCGCGCGTCTCCGCGGTCGCCGGCTCGAGAGTCTCCCGATCGCGGACGAGCTCGAGGCCGAGGTACAGCCCGCTGCCGTGCACGGCGCCGATCAGCGGGTGGCGCTCGGCGAGCTCCTCGAGTCGGCGGCGGAGGTGCGCGCCGGTGGTCCGCGCGTTCTCCTGCAGCCGCTCGTCCGCGAGCACGTCGAGCACGGTCGTCCCGATCACGGAGCTGACCGGGCTGCCGCCCGCCGAGGAGAAGAACGAGCCCTGCGAGCGGTAGCGGTCGGCGATCTCGCGGGTGGTCACGACCGCGCCCAGCGGGTGGCCGTTGCCCATCGCCTTCGCGACGGCGACGACGTCGGGCACGACGCCCTGCTGCTCGAAGCCCCAGAACCAGTCGCCGAGGCGGCCGTAGCCGACCTGCACCTCGTCGGCGATGCAGAGCCCGCCGTGCGCGCGGACGGCCGGATAGACGGCGGCGAGGTAGCCGTCGGGCAGCGGGATGCCGCCGGCGTTGCCGTAGAAGGTCTCGGCGACGAAGCCGCCCGGGGGAGTGCCGGCCGCGGCCAGCTCCTCGATCCGGGCGACCGCCTCCGGTGCGTAGCGGTGCGCCTCGGCCCCGCGGTGCGTGCCGCGGTAGCTGTTGGGCGCGTCCAGGGTGTGCACCCAGGGCGGCCGGGTCGCGAGCGCGTCGGGGTTGTCGGCGACGGAGGTGGAGACCGCATCGGAGAGGCCCGACCAGCCGTGGTACGCCTCCCGCACCGCCAGCACGTCGTCGCGGCCCGACCACGCGCGGGCGATCCGCAGTGCGAGATCGGCCGCCTCCGTGCCGCTGTTGACGAGCAGCACGGTGTCGAGCCCGTCCGGCAGCAGGGCCGCCAGCCGCTTGCAGAACTCGCCGATCGCGGGGTAGGAGAAGCGCGAGTTGGTGTTGAGCAGCCGCCACTGCCGCGCGACCCGCTCGACGAGCAGCGGGTGGGCGTGGCCGATCGAGGTCACGTTGTTGAGCACGTCGAGGTGCACGCGACCGGAGTCGTCGACGAGGTGCTCGCGCCAGCCGCGCAGCATCGTGGGCGGCGACTCGAAGTAGTGCTCCTGCGCCTCGGCCAGGTGCGCGAGCCGCCGGTCGAGCACCTCGGGGTCCGGCTGCGGGGCCGGCAGGGTGCGTCCCAGGAGCAGCGGGGTCGGGTCGAGGAGGACGTCGAGCCAGGCGTCCGCCCAGCGTGCGCTCGCGAAGGGCGGGAGGTCGACCGCGTCGAGCGCGCGCGGCGCGGCCTGGGCGCGCAGGAGTCCGCGGGCCGTGCCGACCGGGTCGCCCGCTCCCACCCGGGTGCCGGGTGCGGGAGCGTCGTCGACCCCGTCGAGCCGCAGCCGGACCCCGTCGGCGAGGAGGGTGACTCCGCCGGGGACGCCGCCGCCCACCTCCGCGTCGAACGGCGCGATCAGGGGCGTCTCGGCGGCGAGGTGGACCTCGATGACCAGTGCGGTCGTCTCGGGATCCTGCGCGGTGTGCGGGCGACCGCGGGTCAGGCGGCGCTCGCCGTAGCGCAGCACCGCGGCCCCGGCGCCGCCGGCGAGCGCCGCGCGGGCGAGGGCGGGCTCGGCGTCGTCGTCCAGCCAGCGGCCGACGTCGAGCGCCGGGCTCTCGGGCGAGAGGTCGACGACGACGGCGTCGAGAACGCCGAGCACGGGGATCGCGGGGGCGAGTGCGGTGGATGCGCTCGGCCGGCCGAGGGCCCGCCGGACGAGGGCCTGCAGCACCGGCAGCGGCGCGGCGGTCGCCCGGTCGAGGATCAGCCGCTCGTGCTCGAGGTTCTCGCGGGCGTAGTCGTTGCCCGGGTCGCCGGTCAGGACGTCGTGGGCGCTGACGACGAGCACCGCCGCGCGGAGCACCACGAGCGGCCAGAGCGCCTCGACCTCGGTGTCGGCGAGCGGGCGCACGGCGTCGTACGCGCTGGCGGCGCGGAGCACGGTGGCGGCGTCGGCGTCCGCGTGGTGCAGGAGCGAGGACAGCGTGATCGCGAGCTCGCCGACCGCCCAGCCCGCGCCGAGGTCGCCGAAGTCGATGACGCCGTCGGGGAGGACGCCCGCGTCGACCACGACGTTGTCGTCGGTGAGGTCGCCGTGCACGAGCTGCACCGGGAGCGCGGTGGCGAGCGGATCGAGGACCGCCAGCGCCGTGTCGACGGCCGCCCGGATCGCCCGCGCCGAGCGGCGGGGCACCCGGCCGATCAGCGCGTCGACCACCTCGCCCGCCCGCCGCAGGTCCCACTGGTCGGTCTCCTCGAGGCCGTCGAGCGGCTGCTCGGCGAGCGCGACGTCGACCCGGGCGGCGAGGTCGCCCATCGCCCGGACGACGGCGGGGGAGAGGTAGCCGGAGCCCGAGAGCGTGCGGCCGGGGACGAAGTCGAGGACCCGGGCCGCGGCGGTCGTGCCGCCGAGGTCGATCTCGTGCAGCGTGCGCCCCTCGCGGTCGGCGCGCACGCGCGGGAGCCGGACGCCCTCGAGCCGGTCCGCCAGCCGCGCGACGGCCGCCGTCTGCGCCTCGATCCGCCCTCTCGGCGTCGCGGGATTCGCGATCTTGAGCAGCAGCCGCTCGTCGCAGGTGTCGACGAGGACGTTGCGGTCCTGATTGCTGCCCAGCTCGCGCAGTGCGCCGTGCAGCCCGTAGCGCTCGCGCAGCAGGGCGGCCGCGACCTCGTCATCGAGCGCGGGCGGGGGCGGCGGAGCGGCGTCGGACGGCATGGCGGGGGTCCTGTCGAGCGGGGATCGGGTGCATCCATGATCGCGCGTCATCGGTCGCGGCGCCGCGTGTCCCGTCGGCCGCCGCTGCATGCCGGTCGAGCAGCCCCGGAGGGGCGTATCGAGACCCGACGTTGTCAGAAGGGCGGGTCTGCAGGCTCGGCTGCTGACGCTGATGGATCTCGATACGCCCGCTCCGCGGGCTACTCGATCAGCATGACTGCGCGAACGGACCCGCAACGGGGCTCGCACCCGGAGCATGGCCCCGTCCGCGTCCAGTCGGAAGTGAGGACGCGCGCGAGTGGACCCGTACCGGGCCCTGCAGCTCCGCCGGACACCGCCGCGCGTCCAGTCGGCCGCCGCTGCCGCATGCTGGTCGAGTAGCCCCGCAGGGGCGTATCGAGACCCGCCGGTGTCAGCAGGGCGGGTCTGCAGGCTCGGCTTCCGGCGCTGGTGGATCTCGATACGCCCGCTGCGCGGGCTACTCGATCAGCATGGATGCGGTGCGGTCGATCGTGTCTCGGCGGTGCGCATGCTGGTCGAGTAGCCCCGCAGGGGCGTATCGAGACGCGCCGTTGTCAGCAGGGTGGGTCTGCAGACTCAGGTTCTGACGGTGGTGGATCTCGATACGCCCGCTGCGCGGGCTACTCGATCAGCAGGGGAAGGCCCGCTGCGCGGATTGCTCGATCAGCAGGGTGCCGCCCGCTGCGCGGGCTGCTCGATCAGCGTGCTCAGCGCGCGTAGGCCGCCGGGTCGAAGCGGCCGAGCTCCTCGCGGAAGGCGAAGGCGAAGTCGGGCCAGAGCAGGGTGAGGCGGCGGGAGGCGGAGTCGACGTACCAGCTCTCGCAGCCGCCGTTCGTCCAGACGGTGTCGGCGCTGAGCGCGTCGAGGCGGGCGAGCGCGGCGGCTTCGGCCTCCGGAGTCACCTCCAGCAGCTCGACGCCGGCGGTGTCGCGGTGCTCGAGCGCGGCGAGCACGTAGTCGATCTGCGACTCGATCATGTGCACCGCGGAGTTGTGGCCGAGGCTCGCGTTCGGGCCGTTGATCACGAAGAGGTTCGGGAAGCCGTGCACGGCGGTCGACTCGTACGCCGACATCCCGTCGCCCCAGCGGTCGGCCAGCAGCTCGCCGCCGCGGCCGCGGATCCGGCGGGCGAACGGCGGGCGGGTCGCGTGGAAGCCGGTCGCGAAGACCAGCGCGTCGACCTCGTGGGCGGTACCGTCGTCGCCGATCGCCGCCGAGCCCTCGATCCGGCGCAGGGGCGAGGGAACGACGCGCACGTGCGGCTGCGCGAGCGCGGGGTAGTAGTCGTCCGAGAGCAGCACCCGCTTGCAGCCGATCTCGTAGTCCGGCGTGAGGACAGCGCGCAGCTCCGGGTCCGCGACCTGCGCGGCGAGGTGGCCGAGCGCCTCCGCCCGCAGCCGGCCGATGGCGTCGGGCACGCCGACGCGGCCGGCGAAGCCGAGCTCCGCGCGCCAGAACAGCTCGGAGCGCAGCCGCTCGACGGCGCCCGGCACGCGCGCGAGCGTGCGGCGCTCCTCCGGCGGGTAGGCGCGGTTCCGACGCGGCACAACGTACGGCGCCGAGCGCTGGAACAGCACGACCTCGGCCGCGCGCTCCGCGAGGTGCGGCAGGATCTGCACGGCGGAGGCGCCGGAGCCGACGATCCCGACGCGCGCCCCGTCCAGGTCGACGTCGTCGCGCCAGCGGGCGGAGTGGAAGACCGGCCCCGCGAAGCCGTCCAGCCCCGGGACGTCGGGCAGGCGCGGCTCCGACAGCCGCCCGGCGCAGACGACGAGGACGGCGGCGTCGACGTCGCCGCGCGAGGTGTGCACCCGCCAGCGCTCGGCGTCCTCGTCGAAGGTCATCTCCAGCACGTCGGTCCCGAGCTGCAGCTGCGGCGCGAGCCGCTCGCGCTCGACGACCCGCTCGAGGTAGGCCTGGATCTCCGCCCCCGGCGCGTAGAACGCCGACCAGTCCGGCTCGGGCGCGAACGAGTACGAGTACAGGTGCGAGGGGATGTCGCAGGAGACGTTCGGATAGCGGTTGTCGCGCCAGGTGCCGCCGACGCGCTCGGCCCGCTCGAGCAGCGCGAAGGAGACGCCGCCGCGGCGGGCGAGGCGCGCCGCCGCTCCGATCCCCGCGAAGCCCGCGCCGACCACGACGACGTCGACCGAGGTCGCCATCAGGCGATCGTCCGGGGGAGCGTCGACCCGGCCGGGTCGCGGTGCGGGTCGGCGACGAAGCGCTCGACGAGTGCGAGCAGCTCGGCCGGCCGTTCGGCCAGCACGCAGTGGCCCGCGTCGATCACGGCGTAGCGGGCGTCGTCGATCGCCCCGAGCAGCGCCTCCGACCCCTCGACGCCGACGACGGCGTCGGCGGTGCAGCCGACGACCAGCGCGGGGACGCGCAGGCGGGCCGCGGCCTCGGTCGCGTCGGCGCGGGCGGCCGCGCCGAGGAGCGCGGCGGTCGCGGCGTCGGCGGCCAGGGGAGTCGCGCGCCCGGGTCCGAGGTCGGCGAGCGTGCGGACGCCGATCACGCGCGCCAGGTCCGCGCGGGCGTCGGGGAGGTCGGCCAGCGATTCCCACAGCCGGGCGACCGCGACGAGGCGCTCGGTGGGCCGCAGCCAGCCCGCGGCCAGCACGAGGGCGCCCACGCGCGGGTCCGCCTCGGCGGCGGTGATCGCGGCCCAGGCGCCGAGGGAGACGCCGACGACGACCGCCCGCTCGGCGCCGAGCCGGTCGAGCGCGGCGGTGACGGCGCGAGGCGCGTCGCGCAGCGGATCCCGCAGGTCGGCGAGCTCGAGCGCCGCCACCCGGTGCCGGCGAGCGAGCATCGGCAGCAGCAGCGCCCCGTCGGCCCGGGCACCGCGACCCGGCCCGGTCACGAGCAGGACGACGTCCGTCGCCGGCTCACCACCGGAGTGGAGGCGGACCGTGTCGTCGCCGACGTCCAGCGACGACTCCTGGATCAGCGCGGCCTGCCGCTCGAGGTACGCCGACGACCGCGTCACGAGACGCGGCCGGCCTCGCGCACCGGGAGGCGCAGCCGGCGGGTCGCGGTGCTGCCGGGCGCCGGCGCCGTCATCGCGCGCTCGGGGGCGACGTGCCCGTAGTCGGTGGTGCGCTGGCGCCAGGGCCGCCCGATCTCGCCGGTGAGCCGCGCGACGGTCGCGATGTCGAGGGAGCGGTGCGCCTCGGCGCCCGACTCCGGGCTCATCGCGCCGTCGAGCAGCAGGCCGCCGAGGTCGTCCGCGCCGCCGCGCAGCAGCTCCTGCGACAGCTGCAGCCCGAGCTTCGTCCAGGCCGTCTGCACGTGGTCGATCCGCCCGTGCAGCAGCAGCCGGGCCACGGCGTGCACCGCTCGCGTCTCGCGCCGGGTCGGCCCGCCGCGGGTCTGCGCGACGACCGCCGCCGGCGCCTCGGCCGGCACGAACGGCATGGCGATGAACTCGGTGAAGCCGCCCGTCTCGTCCTGGATCGCGGCCAGCGCGCGGAGGTGATCGATCTGCTGCTGCGGCGTCTCGACGTGCCCGTAGACCATGGTCGCCGTCGACTTCAGGCCGCCGCGGTGCGCGGTCGTCACCGACTCCCGCCACTCGGCGACGCTCGGGTCCGCGCCCTCGCTCAGGATCGCGCGCACCCGGTCGTCGAGGATCCGCGCCGCGGTCCCCGGCACGGAGTCGACGCCCGCCTCGCGCAGCGCGGCCAGCATCTCGGCGGGGGTGCGCCCGGTGCTCGTCGCGGCGTCGAGGATCTCGCCCGGCCGGAACGCGTGCAGGTGCAGCGAGGGGTGCCGAGCGTGCAGGGTCCGCACGATCAGCAGGTGGTCCTCGCCCGGCGTCGCGAGCGGACCCTGGAGGCACAGCTCGGTGGCGCCGAGCGCGACGGCCTCGTCGGCGAGCTGCTCCAGGGTCTCGACGGTGAGCCCGCCGGCGCCCCAGAGCGCGGTGTCGATGTTGCGGTTGGCGACCACGGTGACGGTGTCGCCCACGGCGGCGCGGCGGACGTCGTCGGCGAGGGCGGCCAGCGCGTCGAGGTCGTCGCCGTCGGCGGCGAGCAGGGCCCGGTAGTCGGCGTCGTCGAGACCGGCCGGGTCGGCGGCGGCGCGCTCGAGAACGGCGGCGAGGTTCGGGGCGGCCGGGCGCGGGGCGGGCGGCAGCTCCTCCTCGTACGCGCGGGGGACGATCGGCGCGGACTCGTCGGCCAGCCACGACTCGCGGTCGGCGAGCGCGAGGACGTACGGCGCGACCCGCGGGTCGATCCAGGTCTCCGCGTCGCTCAGGTACCGCGGATGCGCGGTGAGGCGCTCGTGCAGCCGGTAGCCGGAGTCGGCGGTCAGCCGCGCGAGGTCGTCGATGTTCGGCCAGGGCCGCTCCGGATTCACGTGGTCCGCGGTCAGCGGGCTGACCCCGCCCCAGTCGTCGATCCCGGCGCGGAGGAGGAGCCCCAGCTCCTGCTCGTCGGTGAGGTTCGGCGGCACCTGGATCGTCATGTCCGCGCCGAGGACGAGGCGCGCGACGGCGACGTTCGCGACGTACTCCTGCAGCTCGAGGTCGACCTCGTTCTGCATCGCGGTCCGCGGCTTGGCGCGGAAGTTCTGCACGATGCACTCCTGCACGTGGCCCCAGAGCGCGTGCGAGTCGCGGATCGCGAACAGCGCGTCGGCCCGCTCCGCCGTGTTCTCGCCGATGCCCAGCAGCACGCCCGTGGTGAACGGGATCCGGCTGCGCCCGGCGTCGTCGAGCACGCGCAGCCGCAGCGCCGGGTCCTTGTCGGGCGAGCCGTAGTGCACGCCGCCCTTCTCGGACCACAGCCGCTCGGCGGTCGTCTCGAGCATCATCCCCATCGAGGGCGCGACCGGGCGCAGGCGCTGCAGCTCGGCCCAGGACATCACGCCGGGGTTGAGGTGCGTCACCATGCCGGTCTCGGTCATCACCAGCACCGCCATCGCGCGCACGTACTCGAGCGTCGAGGCGTAGCCGTGCTCGGCGAGCCACGCGCGGGCGACGGGCCAGCGGTCCTCCGGGCGGTCGCCGAGGGTGAACAGCGCCTCCTTGCAGCCGAGCGCGGCGCCCGCGCGGGCGACCTCGAGGATCTCCTCCGGCTCCATGAAGGTCGACTCGCGCTTGAGGGCGAGGCCGCCCGGCGTCTCGACGAACACGCAGTAGTGGCAGCGGTCGCGGCAGAGCTTGGTCAGCGGCACGAAGACCTTGCGGGAGTAGGTGATCACTCCCGGCCGGCCGCGGCGGGCGAGCCCCTCGTCGCGCAGCCGCCCGGCGGCCAGCAGCACCGCGTCGAGGTCGTCCCCGCGCGCCTCGAGGAGCACCTCGGCGCTCGCGCGCGTGATCGGCTCGCCGTCGGCGAGGCGGGCGAGGAGGGTGGGCACGGTCATGCGGAGGCGGCTCTTCCGGAGGGGTCGGTCGGCGGGCGCCGACGAGTCGGGGCGCGGGAGGGTCGGACGGCCGGCGGCACGGCGCCGGCCGGTCGCGACGGAATCAGAGGGCGCGCAGGCGCGGCGCGAGGTCGCGCTCGAACGCGTCGAAGAAGCGCTGCTGGTCGTCGCCCGGCGCGTGGAACACGAGGTGGTTGAAGCCCGCGTCGACGTAGGGCTTGATCTGGGCGACCGTCTCGTCCGGGTCCGAGCCGACGATCCAGCGCTTGGCGACCTGCTCGATCGGCAGCTCGTCGGCGGCGCGCTCCATGTCGACCGGGTCGGTCAGCGAGTGCTTCTGCTCGGGCGTGAGCGAGAGCGGCGCCCAGAAGCGCGTGTTCTCGAGCGCGAGAGCCGGGTCGGGGTCGTAGGAGAGCTTGATCTCGATCATCCGGTCGAGCGCGGCGGAGTCGCGCCCGCCCGCCGCGATGCCCTCCTCCACGGCGGGGAGCAGCTTCTCGGTGTAGAGCTCCATGCCCTTGCCGGAGGTGCAGATGAAGCCGTCGCCCGCGCGCCCGGCGTACTTCGCGACGACGGGCCCGCCCGCGGCGATGTAGACGGGGACGCCGTTCTCGGGCTTGTCGTAGATGGACGCCTCGTGGGTGGAGTAGTACTCGCCGTCGAAGGAGACGCGGTCGCCGGCCCAGAGGGCGCGCATGAGGCGCACGGCCTCGCGCAGCCGGGCGAAGCGCTCCTTGAAGTCGGGCCAGCTCTGCTCGCCCGCGCCCTGGTAGCCGGTCGCGACCTCGTTCAGCGCCTCGCCGGTGCCCACGCCGAGCATGATGCGGTCCGGGTAGAGCACGCCGAGCGTGCCGAACGCCTGCGCGATGACGGCGGGGTTGTAGCGGTAGTGCGGCGTCATCACCGAGGTGCCGAGCCGGATGGTCGAGGTGCGCTCGCCGGCCGCGGCGAGCCAGGCGAGCGAGAACGGCGCGTGGCCGCCGGTGTGGCGCCAGGGCTGGAAGTGGTCGGAGACCACGGCGCTCTCGAAGCCGTGCCGCTCGGCGCCGACGGCCAGCTCCACGAGCTCGCGCGCCCCGAACTGCTCCGCCGATGCCTTGTACCCGAGCGTGATCGTCATAGTGCCGCCTTCGTCAGAGGGAGGGGACCGCTCCGGACACCGGGCGGTCCCTCCATTCTGCGCCCGCGCGGGCGGCGATCGGGACGCTCAGGCGGACGCGCCCGAGATGTTGACCATCCAGTGCACGCCGAAGCGGTCGGTCAGCATCCCGAAGCGGTCGCCCCAGGGCGACGTGGTCAGCGGCTCCTGGACCGAGCCGCCGTCCGCGAGCCCGTCCCAGTAGCCACCGAGCTCGGCGTCGTCGTCGCCGAAGAGCGCGACGGTGATCCGCGCGCCCTCCTCGAACGTCATCGAGCTCGGGGTGTCGGACGCCATCAGGATCAGCCCGTTCGGCGTGACCAGCTGCGAGTGCATGATCAGGTCCTGCTCGGCCGGATCCTCGCTCGCGTGGAAGTCAGCGAAGGTGCTGGACTGCAGCTCTCCGCCGAAGACCGAGTGGTAGAACTCCATCGCCTCGCGAGCGTTGTCGCGGAAGCCGATGTAGGGGCTGAGACTCGTGGACATGGGGCGCCTTCCGCTCGAGGAGGGCCCCAGTATCGACCCGCCGGCGATCCCGCTGCAACGGCCTCCCTCCTGCTGATCGAGTAGCCCGCGCAGAGGGCGTCCCCCTGCCGATCGAGTAGTCCGCGCAGCGGGCGTATCGAGATCCACCAGCGTCAGAGGCCGAGTCTGCAGACTCGCCCTGCTGATGCCGCGGGGCTCGATACGCCCCTGCGGGGCTGCTCGACCAGCATGTCTGCGCGCGTCTCTTCCCAGTAGATCCCCGTGTCCGGCGGGCGCGGACGGAGCGCCCCTACAACTCCGCGCGGGTCGGGGGGTTCGCGCCGGAGCGGGAGGTGGTGATGCCGGCGACGCGGGCGGCCCAGTGGCCGATCGCGCGCAGGGACGGCTCGTCGAGGAGCAGGCCGTTCGGGGCGCCGAGGCCCTGGCGGAAGGCCTCGTCGAGGATCGCGCCCATGGCGGAGTCGCCCGCGCCGATGGTGTCGGCGACGACGATGCGGGCGGCGGGGACCGTGGCCCGGGCGACGGCGGAGGCGAGCAGCAGGCCCTCGCCGCCGCGGGTCACGACGGCGAGCTGGGCGCCCAGCTCGAGCAGGCGGGTCAGCACCTCGTCGAGCTGCATCGTCGGGTAGAGCCACTCCGCGTCCTCGTCGCTGAGCTTGACGATCTCGCAGGCCGCGGCGACCCGCTCGAAGCGGGCCAGTGCGTCGTTGTGCTCGCCGACGAGCGCGGGGCGGATGTTCGCGTCGACGCTCGCGGTGACGCCGGCCGGCAGGGCCTCGAGCAGCTCGACGATCGCGGAGCCGCCCGGCTCGAGGTAGACGGCGATCGAGCCGGTGTGCACGTGGGTCGCGCTCGAGGGATCGGCGGCCGGCGGGTTCCAGGAGAGGTCGAAGTCGTACTCGGCGGAGCCGTCCTCCTGCAGGCGGGCCCGGGCGGTCGAGGTGCGCTCGGCGTCGCCGTGCAGCACGGTCACGCCGGAGGCGCCCAGGTGCTCGGCGATGCGCCGGCCGCGCTCGTCGTCGGCGATGTCGGTGACGAGGGTCGCCTCGCGGCCGAGGCGGGCGAGGGTGAGCGCGACGTTCGCGGGCGAGCCGCCCACGTGCTCGGTGCTCTCGCCGTCGCGCTCGACGATGTCGATCAGGGCTTCGCCGATGACGAGGATGCGGGGCGCCGCGCTGTCGCGGACGTCGGTGGAGGACATCCCGCCATCATGCCGGTCCGCGCGGCACCGCCGCGAGACCTCCCGCGCCTCGTCAGGTTCCGGCGGGGAGTCCGGCCAGCACCTCGTCCACCGTGGTCAGGGTGATCAGCGGTCCGAACAGCGCCATCGCGTCGAGCGCGCGGGCGTGATCGGCCTCGGAGGCGCCCGCGCAGGCATCGGTCACGACCCGCACCTGCACGCCGGCGTCGGCCGCGGCGAGCGCCGTCGCCAGCACGCAGCAGTCGGTCGAGACGCCGGTCAGCACCATCGAGCGGGAGTCGTCGAGCAGCGCCTCGAGCTCGGCGCCCCACTTGCCGAAGGTCGGCGCGGTGATCGTGCGGTGCCCCTCGACGCCGGGGACCAGCGCGTAGAGCGGATCCTCGTCCGGGACGAGCGCGAACGGCCAGTCCCGGTAGTAGGGGATCCAGGCGCCGCGGGGCTGGGGCGGTGCGACGAAGCGGGTGGTGACCACCCGCTCGCCGAAGTGCGGGAGCAGCCGGGTCGTCCCCTCCGCCGCGCGGTCGAACTCCTTCGACGCCCACGGCGAGGACACGTCGGCGAAGACCTGCTGCAGGTCGATCGCGACGAGCAGGCTCACGCGTCGGCCTCCTGGCGCCGCACCGCGGAGCGCGAGAGGACGAGCGTGCCGACGAAGCCGATCACGAGGGCGACCAGCACGCCGAGGTTCGCCCCGGCCCACTCGCCGTCGCGCCCGCCGATCGGGCCGAGCAGGTAGCCCTCCCACTCGAAGCCGGGGGAGTAGTTGACGACGAGGCCCCAGCCGATCACGGCGCCGATCACCACGAGCAGCACCGGTGCGAGCGAGACGCTGCCGTAGCGGCCCCGCGAGGTGTAGAGCGCCTCCTGGTCGTAGTCGCGGCGGCGGAGGAGCAGGTCGGCCAGGAACACGCCGAGCCAGCCCGCGATCGGCACGCCGAGGGTGATGAGGAAGCCCTGGAACGGGCCGAGGAAGTCGCCCGCGACGAAGACGACGTAGATCGCGCCGAGCACCATCAGCACGCCGTCGATGCCGGCGGCGACCGGCCGGGACACCTTGAGGCCGGTGCTGAGCAGCGCGAGGCCCGAGGAGTAGATGTCCATCACCGCGCCGCCGATCAGCCCCAGCAGGGCCACCACGATGAAGGGGAGCAGGAACCAGGTCGGCAGGATGCTCGCGAGCGCGCCGATCGGGTCGGCCGCGATCGCGTCGGACAGCTCCGTCGAGGAGGCGGCGAGCAGCAGGCCGACCACCACGAGCACGACGGGCGCTACTGCGCCGCCGATCGTGGTCCAGCCGATGACCCCGGCGGTGCCGGCGGTGCGCGGCAGGTAGCGCGAGTAGTCGGCCGCCGCGTTCACCCAGCCCAGCCCGAAGCCGGTCATCATGAAGACGAGTCCGCCGATCACGGCCCCCGCCGATCCCGAGGGCAGGCTGCCGACGGCGGCGAGGTCGATGCGGTCGAGCACGAGCACGACGTAGACCACGGTCAGCACGGCGGTCGCGATCGTGATCGCGAGCTGGAGCCGCATGATCAGCCGGAAGCCGGCGATCCCGGCGATCACGATCAGCGCCGCGACGACGATCAGCGCGACGACCTTGGTCAGCACGCCGCCGTCCCAGCCGAACTCCTCGAAGACGGTCGCCGTCGCGAGAACGGCGAGCGAGGCGAGCACCGTCTCCCAGCCCACCGTGAGCAGCCAGGAGATCACCGCGATCAGCCGGTTGCCGTCGACGCCGAAGGAGGCGCGGCTGAGCACCATCGTCGGCGCCGAGCCGCGCTTGCCGGCGACCGCGACGAAGCCGCAGAAGAGGAAGGAGACGACGATCCCGATCACGGCGACCGCGGTCGCCTGCCAGAAGGACAGGCCGAAGCCGAGCAGGAACGAGCCGTAGCTCAGCCCCAGCACCGAGACGTTGGCCGCGAACCACGGCCAGAACAGGTCGCGGGGGCGGCCGTGCCGCTCCGACTCCTGGATGGTGTCGAGACCGTTGAGCTCGATGCCGCCGGCGGGGCGGGTGGTCGGTTCGGGAGAGGTCATGACATCCCTCGTTGTCGCGCGGAAGGCCCGGGCGAACGCCGGATCCTGTCGAATGTAGTGCAGGATCGGCGCCCGATCGCGGCGGGCCGGAAGACCGGTGGACGACTCCGCGAGGTCCGCTCCTGGGGAGGAGACCCGCGGCCCCTCCCGCTCAGTCCTCCGCGCGCTCCAGCAGCCCCCGCAGCGTCTCGAGGTCCGCCGCGACCCGGTCGCAGTCCTCGTCCCACTGCTCGAGCGTCATGCCGTCGTACCGGCGGACGGTGAAGGCGACCTCCGCGCCGTCGCCGTTGGCGAGGATCCGGAGCGGGTTGTCGAAGACCCGGCCGCCCTCGGTGATCACCCGGTGATCCGCCACGCCGTAGGGATTCCGAGGCGCGAAGACGATCTCGACCCGGCCCATCGGCGAGTCGGCGAACCAGTGGCCGTCCACCTCCTCGACGGACGCCTGCGCGAGCCCCGCCGCCCAGAGCGACAGGTTCGAGGGATCGACGACGAAGGAGTACACCTCGTCCGCCGGCGCGTCGATCACGACACCGACCGGGCGCGACTCGTACAGGACCATCTCAGTCTCCCTCCGCGGCGAAGCTCGCCACGAGCAGCGCCGCGAGCGCGGTCCGCTCGAGCATCCCCTCGATGCTCACCGATTCTCCCCGGGCGTGCGCGCCCTCGCCAGGGGCGCCGAGCCCGTCGAGCACGGGGATCCCGAGCGCGGCGATCAGGTTGCCGTCGCTGGCGCCGCCCACCGCGGTCTCGGTCAGCGGCAGATCCATCGTCTTGGCCACCCGCTCGGCCCGGCGGTAGAGCGCGCCGACGGCGGCCGTCCGCTCGAAGACGGGCCGCTGCCACGAGCCGCGGACCTCGATCCGGATCCGCGGGTCCGACGCCTCGAGCGCGTTCATCTCGGCCTCCACCCGCGCCGCCTCGGCCGCGCCGCGGATCCGCACCTCGAGCTCGAGCCGCACCTTCGCGGTCGTCACGTTCACCCGGCTGCCGCCCTTGACCACGCCGATGTTGACGGTCGTCCCCGCCTCCGGCCGAGCGATCCCGAGCACCCGAGGGATCAGCGCGCCGAGCTCGTGGATCGCGCTCGCCCCCTTCTCGGGCTCGACGCCCGCGTGCGCCTCGATCCCGACGACGTCGACGACGAAGTTGCCGATGCCCTTGCGCGCCGTCTTCACCGCGGTCCCGATCGCCCCCTCGAAGACGAGCGCCGCCTCCGCCCCGCGGCTCTGGTGCTCGAGGAAGCTGCGCGAGGTGAGGCTGCCGACCTCCTCGTCGCCGTTCATCACCAGGCGGACGGCCGGGTGCGCCAGGCGGGCGTGCCGCAGCGCGAGCACGAGCCAGACCATCTGCACCAGGCCGACCTTCATGTCGTAGCTGCCTGGGCCGCTCAGGCGGTCGCCGTCGATCGCGAACGGCCAGCCGCGGGGCGTGCCGAGCGGCCAGACGGTGTCGTAGTGCCCCACCAGCGCCACGAACGGGCGCGACCCACGCGGTCCGCGCCCCGGGGCGCTGCCCGGGAAGGTCCAGCTCGACGCGCTCGGGCAGTCCTGCTCGCGGAGGTGCTCGAGCTCGCCCGCGTGGCCGAGCCGCTCGCCGACCCAGTGCACGAGGAACGCGTGCAGCTCGTCGAGCGCCTCGAGGGAGTCGCTCGGGCTCTCCATCATCACGAGGTGGCGGACGTCGTCGAGGATGCGCGCGCGCTGGTCGCGGAGGAAGGTGCGGACGCGGGCGGCGTCGGCGGCATCGGGGAAGGTCACCGCTCCGGAGTACCAGAGTGCGGCGCCCGGCGCGAACCGGGGCCGCGGGTGAACCGGACGCCGCCCCTCTACGTTGAAGGAGGAGAGGTGGAGATGTCCGAGGATCAGGCCGAGATGCTGCGTGCCCTGCACGACGAGCACTCGGCGGCGCTGTGGCGCTTCGTCCTCCGGCTCACGGGCGACCGCCAGCTGGCGGAGGACGTGGTGCAGGAGGCGTTGCTGCGCGCCTGGAAGCACCCGGAGATCCTGGCCCAGGGCGAGGCCGCGGCCCGCTCCTGGCTCTACACCGTCGCCCGCAACATCGTCATCGACGACCGCCGCAGCGCCCGGCACAACCGCGAGTTCGGCACCGACGAGGTGCCCGAGCGCGCGCACGGCGACCGCACCGACCAGGTGCTGGACGCCTGGCTGCTCTCGGAGGCGCTGAGCACCCTCAGCCACGACCACCGCGCGGTGATCGTGCACGCCTACTACGGCGGGCGCACGGTCAGCGAGATCGCCGAGCTGCTGGGCATCGCGCCCGGAACGGTGAAGTCGCGGATGCACTACGGGATGCGGGCGCTGAAGCTCGCCCTCCAGGAGAAAGGCGTGACCGAACCGTGAGCACCGAGCAGCAGAGCGACGACGCCTTCCGCGACGACGCCTTCCGCGACTGGGACGCGGCGTACCTCCTCGGCGCGCTCTCGCCCGCCGACCGCCGCGCCTACGAGCAGCACCTGCGGGGCTGCGCCGGCTGCCGCGAGGCGCTGGGCGAGTTCGTCGCGATCCCCGGCCTGCTCGCGCATCTGCCGCAGGAGGACGCGCTCGCGCTGCTCGAGACGGAGCAGCGCGTCGAGGAGTCCGCCCCGCCCGCCCTGCTCGCGCACCTCGCCCGGGCGACCGATGCGCTCCGCCGCCGCACCCGCTTCCGCATCGCCGGCCTCGTGCTCGCCGCCGCCGGGGTCTCCGCGGCCGCCGCGATCGCCCTCCCGCTCGTGGTCGGCACCCCGCCCACGGTGGTCGAGAACACGGTGGCTCTCGCCGCGGCGCCCGGCGTCCCGGTCGAGGCGTCGGTCCGCTTCGTTCCGGAGGCGTGGGGCACGCGGATCGACATGGACTGCAGCTGGGAGGAGAGCGGCGCGGCGACCGGGGGCGCGGCGTCCGTCGGCTACGTGATGTACGTGACCGACACGGCCGGCTCCACGGAGCCGATCGGCTCGTGGACGAGCACGCCCGGCTCGACGGTGGAGCCGAGCCTCTCGACCGGTCTGCCGCTGGCCGAGATCGCCTCGGTCGAGGTGCGCCTGCAGGGCTCCGAGCAGGTCGTCCTCACCGGCAGCCCCTGACGCGGACCTCACCCCGGCACGGGCAGCCCCAGACGCGGGGTCCGGTGCCGACCCCGATCTCCCAGGTGCGGAGCCCCGGGACTGAGTAGCTTCTCAGTCATGACGATCGCGACCCTCGCCCTCGCCCCTGCCTCCGTGACGGCGGCCTCCTCCACCGACAGCATCGACGAGCTCTCCGGTCTCGTCGGCGTCGCCGCCCGCGTGATCGCGGCGCTGGGCGAGGCCGGGGTCGGTCTGCTGACGCTGATCGAGACGGTGTTCCCGCCGATCCCGAGCGAGCTGGTGCTGCCGCTGGCGGGCTTCCTCGCCCAGCAGGGACGGATGAACCTGGTGCTCGTCGTGATCACCGCGACCCTCGGCGCCTACCTCGGCGGGCTGATCCTCTACTGGCTCGGCTACCGCATCGGCACCGAGCGCTCGATCCGCCTGCTCTCGAAGCTGCCGCTGGTCGACCGCGAGGACTTCGAGAAGGCCGTCGGCTGGTTCCGCCGGCACGGCACCTGGGCCGTCCTCTTCGGCCGGCTCATCCCCGGCGTCCGGAGTCTGATCTCGCTGCCCGCGGGTGCCGAGCGGATGAACCTGCTGCTGTTCTCGGGTCTGACGATCCTCGGCTCCGGCGTCTGGAACGGCCTGCTGATCGGCCTCGGCGCCGCGCTCGGCACTCAGTACGAGCTGGTCGACCAGTACGCGGGCGTGCTCGACGCGATCATCTACGGCGCGATCGGCGTGGTCGTGCTGCTGCTGGTGGTCCGCAGCATCCGCCGGCATCGCGCCGCCCGCGGCACCGGGGCGCGCCGCCGGCACTGACCGGGGTCGCCGCCGCCGCAGGGTAGCGGGCGCGCGAGCCGAGCGCGACCGCCCCCGTGTCCCGCTCGCCGCGGGGCGGAAGTGCCCTAGCGTTCGAGGGGTCAGCCCCCGACGAGAGGACCCTCATGCCCGAGAACACGGCCGAGAACGCCGCCGCCGCGACTCCGTCTCCCGCCCTCTCCCGCACCGCCGTCGAGCGCAGCTGGATCATCGGCGTCTCGCTGATCGCCATCGCCCTCGGCGTGATCGCGGTGCTGATCCCCGGCCCTACCCTGCTCACCGTCGCGATCGTCTTCGGCATCCACCTGATCGCTGCCGGCGTCTTCCGGCTCCTGCTGGCCTTCACCGCCACGCGCCTGCAGAACCGGGTGCGCTGGCTCGCGGGCCTGCTCGGCGCCCTGATCCTGGTCGCCGGCATCCTCTGCCTGTCCAACCCGTTCGAGTCGCTGAGCATACTCGGCCTCGTGATCGGCCTGGGCTGGATCCTCGACGGCGTCTCGAGCATCACCAGCGGCCGCACCGTCGCCGGCCCGGTGTGGCTGCCGATCGCCGCGGGCATCGCCTCGGTGATCGCGGGCCTGCTCACCGTCATCATGCCGGTGCTGGCGCTGTCCGCCTTCGTCACCGTCGCGGCGATCCTGCTGATCGTCGTCGGCGTCTCGGGCCTGCTGCTGCTGCCGGGCCGCACGAAGACCGCGCCGGAGACCGCCGAGGCGCGCTAGACGTTCCAGATGCCGAGGAGCTGCACCGGGATCGCGTAGGCGAACCAGGACAGGGGCGCGAGGATCCAGTTCGCGAGGATCCGCCGCCGGCCGTCCGCGTGCGCGAGCACCACGGCGACCTCGGAGCGGGCGATCCGCGGGGAGTACAGCAGGGGCGCGTTCGCGACGATCGACAGCAGCGCCCCGATGACCACCGGCCCGCCGGCGAGGACGAAGAGCCCCGGCTCGGTCTGCAGCGCGAACGCCGTGGCGACGATCAGCCAGATCGCGAGCAGGGTGGCGGCGGTGGCCCGGGTCGCCCGCTGAGAGAGGCTGCGGCCGGAGGCGATCACCGGGTCGAGCGGCTCCGACCGGTCCGCCCGCACGACGCGCACGGCCCGGAGGCGGAGCACGACGGCGACGATCAGCGCGAGCACGGCGTAGGGCAGTCCCGCCCGCGTCAGCGCCATCGGCAGCCACGGAGTGCTCAGGGCGAGGACGCTCCCGAAGAGGCCGCCGAGCACCAGCATCCCGACCGGGACGACGACCACCAGGCTGAGGGGGAAGCGCGGGGGGCCGTCGTGCGTCGCACGGACTTCTACGTGCTCCGGCTCTCCGAATGGTCGCTCACCGATCGCCTGCGCGGCATGCTCGTGATCCCCGTCGTTCCCGACACTCGTGCTCTCGGCCCCCATGCCGTCGACCCTAGCCCGGCCGACGTTCCGCAGAGGGTCCGTGGCGGGTCCGTGGCAGCATGGCGCCGTGAGTGCCGCCGACCCCGCCGCCGACCCCGCCTTCGAGCCCGACCTCGTCCCCGAGCTCCTCGTCGAGGACCTCGGGCGCAGCCTCGCCTTCTGGTGCGGCCCCTGCGGCTTCGCGGTCCGCTACGCGCGACCGGAGGAGGGCTTCGCGTACCTCGTCCGCGGCACCGCCCACGTCATGCTCGACCGGATCGGCAGCACCCGCGACTGGATCACCGCGCCGCTGGAGCGCCCGCTCGGCCGCGGCGCGAACCTCCAGATCCGCGTCGACGACGCCGACGCCGTCGCGGCGGCCCTCGACGCGGCAGGAGTGCCCCTGTTCGCCCCTGCCGAGACCCGCTGGTACCGGGTGGGGGAGGAGGAGGCGGGCGTCCGCCAGGTCCTCGTCACCGATCCCGACGGCTACCTCCTGCGCTTCCAGTCCTCGCTCGGGCGGCGCCGCGCGACGTGAGCCGAACGGCGCGCGCCATCATGCCAGCGGAGGACGCCGGAGACGGCCGCCGACTGGTTCCATCGGTTCCATGTCCACTCCGTCCACCGGCACCCTCGCGCTGCCGACCACCGACCCGGCCGCCGCCGACCCGGCCACCGCCGCGCCGCCCGCGCCTCCCGCTCCCGCCGCCCTCTCCGACGACGACGAGGTCCTCCGCCCGGCCGATCTCGTCACCGCGCTGACCGGCGTCGCCCTCGGCTTCTTCGCGCTCTTCGTCCACGGCCTCACGCAGTGGTCGTACGTCGGGCCCACCGTCGAGCGGGCGGGCGTGCTCGGCTGGCTCGCCCCCGCGCTGGTCGGGCTGATCTGCGTCCTCACGGCCGTGACCTCGGTGGCGGTCCGCGCCGCCCGCCGGGCGAGCCGCGGGCCGTCCGCACCGACCGGAGCCGCCTCGTGACCGCCGCGCCCGCCGTCCCGTCCACCGCGACCCCCGCTGTCGCCCTCGCGCAGGAGCTGCTCCTGCGCACCGGCTGCGCCCGCCCGGGACTGCCGTGGGTCCGTGAGAGCGCAGCGGGATCCGCGGTCGACCTGGCGGTCCTCGAGCGCGGCGCGCACCTGCTCGACCTCTCCGAGGAGGCGGTCGCCCGGATCGCGCTGTCGCTCGCCACCGGCCGCCCGGTCGACCTGCGCGCGGCGTTCGGGCACCTCACCCGCGACCACGCCGAGGCCGTCATGATCGCCGTGGCCGTCGCCGGCGGGCACGACCGCGTCGAGAGCCGCGTCGTCGTCGTGGACGGCGAGCGCCGGGTCGAGAGCGTGCCCCCGCTCGGCGTCTGGCCCGATCGCGGAGCGCGACCCGGCGAGGAGGGGCTCGCCCGCGCCGCGGCCTGACCGACCCGCACGACCCCCAGACGCGGGTGACGCCTCGGTCGTCCGGCCGATCCGCGTCGCTACGGCCTTTCGCAGATCCCCGGCTTAGGGTGTCCGTGTGCAACGTGTCGACGATTTCCCAGGAGCCGGACCGGTGGCGACCTCCCCCGAGTCCGGTGACCCGCGCGAGGCGTCCGCCCTCCAGCTCCCCTCCAACGCCACCACGCCCGTCCAGGTGACGAGCGGCGAGGCCGGCTACCAGGGCGGCAACGCGGCCGACCCGGTCTGGCAGTCCTGGCGGGAGGAGCTCGCCAAGGTCGGCGGCCCCTCGCCGCTCCTGCACTTCGTCGACTCCCCGCGCACCCGCATCGAGCTGTCCACCACGCACCCGGGCGGGCTGCCCCCGTTCATCTCGGGCAAGACGACCCTGCTCTCCTCCCTCATCCGCGACGAGCTGGCGCTGCGCACCGCGAAGAACGCCGCCGCCGCCATCACCGACAAGGGGATCGAGCTGCGCTCGGTCCGCGGCATCGAGGGCGTGCACCTCGCGATCGGCCTCGCCCAGTGGCGCGCCGGCGAGACGGAGTTCACCGCCCCGGTCCTGCTGCGCCCGCTCGCGATCCGCCGCTACGGCCGCGACTTCGAGCTCAAGCTCAAGGGCCAGCCCTACTTCAACCCGCAGCTCGCCCGCGCGCTCAAGCAGCAGTTCGGCATCACGATCGACCCCGAGCAGTTCGTCGAGCTCGCGGTGCAGAGCGGCGTCTTCAAGCCGCAGCCGGTCATCGACCAGCTGCGCGGACTCACCTCGCACCTGCCCTGGTTCGCCGTGCACCCGCGCCTGGTGGTCTCGAGCTTCGCCGACGTCGCCGGCGACATGCTCCGCGACGCCCGGATGCTCGAGCACCCCGTCCTGGACGCGGTCGCCGGCAACCCGGCCGCCAAGCGCGCGCTGCAGCAGTCGCAGAAGGTGGCGTCGATCATCCCGCAGGACGAGCGTCCGCCGGCGACCGACAACCTCCTCCTCGACGCCGACGCCGAGCAGGAGCAGGTCATCGCGAACATCGCGGCCGGCAACTCGCTCGTCGTGAAGACCCTCCCCGGCACCGGCGGCACGCAGACGATCGTCAACGCGATCGGCGCGCTCGCCGCGCAGCACAAGCGCGTCCTCGTCGTCGGTGCCCGCCGCTCGAGCCTCGACAGCATCCACCAGCGGCTGCTCTCCGCCGGCCTCGGCGGCATCGCCGTCAGCCCGCGCACGCTCCGCCGCGACCTGATCCAGTCGATCGGCCGCAACGAGAAGGCCGCACGCCCCTCCGTCAGCGAGATCGACGACGCCCTGCTGCGCCTGCGCAAGGTGCTGCTCGACTACCGCGGCGCCCTCTCGCGCCGCGACCCCAGCTTCGGCGTGTCCGCGCTGCAGGCCCTCGAGGAGCTGGCGCGCCTCTCGCAGCTGCGCACGCCCCCGTCGACCGCCGCCCGCCTCGACCGCCGCGCCGTCACCGCCCTCGCGCACAGCCGGCCCGAGGCGACCCGGATGCTGATCGAGTCGGCCCGCCTCGGCGAGTTCCGCTACGGACCGGGCGACTCGCCCTGGTACGGCGCGCAGTTCGACTCGACCGCCGACGCCGAGGCCGCGCACGAGCTGGCCAAGCGCCTGCACCTGCGCGACCTGCCGCGCCTGCTCGACCGCGCCCAGGACGTCATCGCGCAGACGCGCATGCGCCCGTTCGAGTCGGTCGCCGAGCTCGGCATCTACCTGCGCCTGCTGCAGGACGTCCGCGAGACGCTCGACAAGTTCCAGCCGGCCGTCTTCGACCGCTCGATCCAGGACCTCATCGTCGCCACGTCGCCGCGCCGCGAGGCCGCCGAGATGTCCTCGACGAACCGCCGCCGCCTGAAGAAGCTCGCCCGCGAGTACATGCGGCCCGGCGCGCACGTGACCGACCTCAACGCGTCGCTGCGCCGCGTGCAGCAGCAGCGCACGCTCTGGCAGCGCTACGCCGTCGCGGGCACCGTCCCCGAGGTGCCGGTCGGCGTCGCCGACGTGCAGGTCGCGTTCCAGCAGGTGTCCGACCAGCTCGGCCGGCTCGACGAGCCGCTCGGCCGGCGCGGGAGCAGCACGCCGCTGGCGTCCCTCCCGCTCGCCGAGCTCGTCTCGATGGTCTCCGGGCTCGCCGAGGACAGCGAGGTGCTGGCCAACCTGCAGGAGCGCACGACGCTGCTCTCGACGCTGCGCGAGTGGGGCCTGGACCCGCTGCTGACCGACCTCTCGCGCCGCCACGTGCCGGCCGAGCTGGTCGCGATCGAGCTCGACCTCGCCTGGTGGCGCTCGGCGCTCGAGATCATGCTGACCGACGAGCGCGCCCTGCTCGGCGGCAACACCAGCGTGCTCGACCGCCTCGAGGCCGACTTCAAGCTCGTCGACGAGGCGCACGCAGCCTCCAGCGCCGAGCTGCTGGCCTGGAAGCTCTCGGAGACCTGGAAGATCGGGCTCGTCGACTGGCAGCTCGAGCGCGACGCCCTGCGCGCGCTGCTGCGCTCCGAGGCGTCGACCACGCCGCAGGAGCTGCAGAAGGCCGCGCCGCACCTCTCGCGGGTGCTCGCTCCGGCCTGGCTCGCCTCGCCCTACGAGGTGCACCGCATCGGCACCGAGACCACCTTCGACGCGGTCTTCCTCGTCGACGCCGGCGCCACGACCCTCGCCGAGAACGTCGGAGCGATCCGCCGCGCCAAGCAGGTCGTCGCGTTCGGCGACCCGGTGACGCAGACGCCGACGCCGTTCTCGCTGCGGGTCGACGAGACCGTCGAGTTCGGCAGCGCCGCCTCGCGCACCGACGTCGAGGCCCTGCACGCGCAGTCCGCGCTGGCCCGCCTCGGCGAGCTGCTCAACACCGTCACGCTCACCCGCAGCTACCGCGCGGGCGGCGAGGACCTCGCCGAGCTGGTGAACCGACGCTTCTACGGCGGCCGGATCGACTCGCTGCCGTGGGCCGGCTCGTTCCTCGGGCACGACTCGCTCCGCTTCCACTACATCGCCAGCGGACACGGCATGCCGGAGAACGACTCCGGAGCGGTCGAGTCCGTCGACGCCGAGGTCGCGAAGGTGGTCGAGCTGGTGCTCGAGCACGCGGTCATCCGTCCGCGCGAGTCGCTGATGGTGATCACCGCGAGCCCGCGGCACGCCGTCCGGGTGCAGCAGGCCGTGCTCACCGCGTTCGCCAAGCGCGCGGACCTCAACGACTTCATCCTCGGCGACCGGCCCGAGCCGTTCGCGGTGGTGACGCTCGAGCAGTCGGTCGCGCAGAGCCGCGACCGGGTCATCTTCTCGATCGGCTACGGCCGCACCCCGCACGGGCGCCTGCTCTCCAACTTCGGTGCGCTGGCAGAGCCGGGCGGAGAGCGCCTGCTCGCCGTCGGCATGACCCGCGCCCGCCGCTCGATGGACATCGTCTCCTGCTTCCGCCCCGGCGACATCGACGAGTCGCGGATGCGCTACGGCATGGTCGCGCTCGCCCAGGTGCTCCAGGAGGCGGAGGACCGCGTCCAGCCGAGCGACCGCGACGACTACTCCGAGCCGATGCTGGTCGACCTGGCCGCGCGCCTCGAGCGCCGCGGACTGCGCGTCAACATCGGCCACAAGGGCAAGCTCGCGCTGGTCGCGGCGCACGGCACCCGCGCCGTCGTCGTCGAGACCGACCGCGACGTCAGCACGCAGAGCCTCCGGGTCTCGCTGCGGCTGCGGCCGGAGCTGCTGCGCCGCCTCGGCTGGCACTACCTCCGCGTGCACAACTTCGAGCTGTTCGCCGACCCCGAGGCCGTGGCCGCGCGGGTCGCCGGGCTGATCGGTGCCCCGCAGGACGAGACGTCGACCGGTCCGATCGAGGTGCCGGTGGGCGCCGGCGCGCCGATCGTCGAGGACGCCGCCCCGGCGTCGAACGAGACGCAGCCGATCACGCCCCTGCCCGCCGACTGAGCGTGCCCGAGGACTCCCGGGCCGCCGCGCCCGCCGGCGCCGACCGACCGCTCCGGCGCTCGCGCGGCGGCCGGCGGGCGACCCTGCCCGCGAAGCCGGGCACCGACCCGTCCCCGCACGACGCCGTCGTCCCCGACCCCGACGCCGCGCCCGCGCGCCCCGACACGGGCCCGAACGACGCCCGCCTCCGCCAGGACGTCCCCCCGCACTACTGACCCCTCCCGCGAGATGCCACTTGTGCACGCTTTTCACGGCGTGTCGCGCGCACAAGTGGAATCTCGTGGACCGCGGACGACGGCGGCCCACCGTGCCGGAGCACGATGGGCCGTCGTCGTCGCGGGAGCGGGTCAGCCGCAGGTGCGGGCCGCGTAGGGGGCCTTCACCGTCGAGGTGACCGACTTGCCGCCGACCGAGGCGGTCGCCGTCACCGTCGCCTCGCCGGCCGCGAGCTGGGCGGCCCGGACGGTGAAGGCGGCGGAGGCGTTCGAGCCCGCCTTGACGCCGGCGAAGGACTTCGTGCCCGCTGTCGAGGTGACCGTGACGTCCATCGGGACGGTGTCGCCGTTGGTCGCGACGACCGTCAGCACCACCTTGCCGGCGACGCAGCGGGTGGTCGCCGCGGCCGTCAGCTTCAGCGACGACTGCACGGTGACCGTGGCGGTCACCGGCATCCGCGAGTCATCCTGCGCCACTCCCCGCACCGCGAAGGTGCCGGCGGCGGCGTAGGAGGCGGGGGCGACGGCGTCCCAGGTGACGGCGACGGTGCGCTTCGCGCCGTCCGCCGTCGTGAGCTCCGCGCTGGGCAGCACCGGGGCGACGCCGGCCGCGGTCGAGACCGCGATCAGAGCGACCGAGGTGACGGCGATCGCCGGGGCGTAGGCCTCGAGCATCCGCTGGTACTCGGCGCGGGTCACCGGGATGACCGTGCCGTGGCGGGGCTTGCCGCCGTCGGAGTTCTGCGGCAGGTTCTCCCGCAGCTTCGCGCCGAGCGGCTGCCAGGCGTCGGCGGCCAGGTCGTCGGTGCCGAACGGGATGTAGTGGTTCGGTCCCGCGTGGTAGTCCGGCTGGTCGATGAAGAGGAACCAGTCGAGGCCGTTCACGTCGCCCTCGTTCGCGGGGAAGACGTTCGGGCCCTCACCGCTGGTGAAGGTGCCGTTCGGCTCGCCGTTGGGCAGGCCGGAGGCGACGCGCTCCTTGACCAGGGTCCACTCGTCCGCGGGTCCGGAGGTGCCGGGCAGTGAGCCGCTGACCGTGGCGAGCAGGTCGGTGCTCTTCTCCTCGCGGAGCGTCATCGACGCCTCGTCCTTGGTGAAGCGGTAGTAGGTGTCGCCGTCCTTCGCGATGGTCGAGTCGATCGTGCCGCGGCCGGTGCCGCGCTTGACGTCGATCCACGGCTTCGCCTCCGAGAAGGTGACGAAGTCGTCGGTGGTCGCGTACATCATCTGGTTGTAGGTGACGGCGGTGCGGTCGGCCGCGTTCGTCGTCGGGTACATGTTCGAGGCCCAGAACACGACGTAGGTGTCGAGCTCGTCGTCCCAGTACGCCTCGGGCGCCCAGGTGTTGCCGGCGAAGTCGGTCGAGACCTTCACGTGGCGCTGCGCCGACCAGTTCACCAGGTCGGTCGACTCCCAGACCTCGATGTACTTCGAGCCCGACTTCTGCGCGGTGTCGAAGCCGCCGGCCAGGCCGTCGATCTTCAGGTCCGTCGCGAGCATGAAGAACTTGTCGCCCTCGTGCGAGCGGAGGATGAACGGGTCGCGCAGACCCTTGGTGCCCTGGTCGGAGGTGAAGACGGGCTGTCCGCCGTTCAGCGTGTTCCAGTCGAGGGCGTCGTTCCCCTTCGAAGCGGCGAGGCTGACGCGCTCGGCGCCGGCGCCCTCCCCGGTGAAGAAGGCCCAGACGTAGGCCTCGGTGTCGTCCGTGCCCGTGGGCAGCGGCTGGAGGCGGAGGGTGAAGTCGCGGGTGCGCGTCACCGATCCGCTGGTGGCGGTCGCGCGGACCGTGACGTCGACGGCCGGGCTGCCCGCGGCGGGGCGCTCGACGACGATGGTGCGGCTGTCGGCGGTGCTGCCGTCGCGGATCGTCGCGGCGCTCGAGCCGATGACGCTCCAGGCGATGCTCGAGCCGAGGGCGCCGCGCGCCGGGACCGAGATGTTGGTGCGGACGTCGCCGGCCTGGGCGACGGTCACGGCGTCGAGGTCGCGCTGGACCTTGTCGGCGTCGGCGAGCTGCGCGGTGACGAGCACCGGGTAGTCGACGGTGCGCGTGTCGCTGCCGGAGGTGAAGGTGGCGGTGAGCGTCACGGCGGCGTCGGGGGAGCCGGCGGCCGGTCGCGTGACGACGGCGCTGCCTCCGGAGACGGCGATGGCGGCGCTGCTCGAGCGCCAGGTCACGGCGACGCCGGCGCTGCTGGTGGGCAGCGCGAAGTCGGCGGTCGCGGTCGTCGGGATGCTGACGGAGGCGACGGCGCGGTCGATCGCCTGCGACGAGTAGAGCGCGGTGACGGCGTCGGCGGTGAGCGCGCTGTCGTAGACCGCGAAGTCGTCGACGAGGCCGTTCCAGCCGGCGTCGTTGTAGGTCGAGCGGCCGAGGTAGCCGACCAGCGAGGCGCCGAAGGACGAGACGTTGCGGGTGATCGCGTTCTGGCCGATCCGGGTGCCGTTGACGTAGACCGAGAGGGTGCCGTTGGTGCCGTCGATGACGGTCGTGTAGAGCGAGTAGCCGGCGGGGGTGCGCAGGCCGGTCGTGGCGGCGTTCGTCGAGCCGGGGCCGACCTCGGTTCCCCACGGGGCGCCGGCGTTGGTCGCATTGGTGACGACCGACTTGACGAAGCCGGCCGGGTTCGTCGGGTTGAGCAGGTAGTAGCCGGAGGAGAAGGACGCACCGGCCGCGACCGGGGCGCCGAGGAACGCGGCCGCGGTGTTCGCGGGTCCGGTCCGGTTCGACAGCCAGGTGGAGATAGTGAGGTCCTTCTTGCCGACCAGGCCCGCCGTCGGGATGTCGACGTAGGGGGCCGCGGCGGCGGAGCCGCCCGGCAGGCTCAGTGCGCCCGCGGCGACGGTGGCGCCGCTGCCGCGCAGGGTGCCGTTGTAGCCGTTGCCGCTGGTGTCGGCGACGGTGGTGCCGGTGGGCGCGGTGTCGAAGCTGTAGTGGAGCAGCGGCTGGGCCGTCGCTCCGGAGGCGGAGACCGGGAGGGCGGCTCCGAGCAGCGCGGTGGCTGCGATCGTCGTGGTCGCCAGAGCGGTCCGCAACGTCGATCGTGATCGTCTCATGCAGGATTCCTCGTCGTCGAGAGGGCGACGAGGCCGCGGGCCCTCGGGGGTGAGGATGCCGGTGCTCCGTCGCACGGGTGGTGAGGAACCACACACTAAAGGCTCGCGAGGGCGACACGCGAGCACTTTGTTACCGTTAACAAGAATTGACACGGCGGACGCCGCGGGAGTGCGCTCCGGGGACATCGCCGGACGCGGCGAGGGGGCGGCGACCTCGCGATCGCCGCCCCCCTCCTCCGTCACCGCTGGTCAGTCGACGTGCTTGCCGGAGTTCGCGGTGGTCGCGGTGCCGCCGTTGGCGAGCAGGTCGCGGATGTCGGCGAGGAGCTCGAGCTCGGTGGGCGCCTTGTCCTCGGCGGCCGGGGCGTCGTCCATCTTCTTCTTGAACGCGGCGTTCTTGAGGTGGTTGATCGGCAGCACGAACGCGAAGTAGAGCACGAACGCGACGATGACGAACTGGATCAGGGCGGAGAGGACGGCGCCCCAGGCGATGACCGACGCCTCCTGGCCGTTGCCCTCGGGACGGATCGTCCAGACGAGCGTCTCGAGCGAGGAGGCGTCGAAGATGACGCCGATGATCGGGTTGAAGATCCCGGTGACGATGGCGTTGACGATCGTGGTGAACGCGGCGCCGATGACCACGGCGACCGCCAGGTCGATGACGTTGCCGCGGAGGATGAACTCTTTGAAGCCGTTGATCATGATCTGTTCCGTTTCTGCCGGCGGGCGGAGTGAGGTGCGCGGAGGCGGGCTCGCTCCCGGGGGAGCGGCGGCCCTAGGAGGAGGAGGAGGAGGACCCCGACCCGGAGGACGAGGGCTTGGAGGAGGAGGAGCCCGAGGAGCCGGAGCCGGAGCCCGACCCCGAGGACGAGGAGCCGGAGCGGGAGGATCCCGACCCGGAGGAGCCCGACGACGAGCCGGAGCCGCCCGAGGACGATCCGCCGGAGCCCGAGCCGGTCGAGGCGGGAGTGGACGACCCTCCGCCCGACTCGCCCTTCGACTCCTTCGAGCCGGAGCCGGACCCGGACCCCGAGGCGCGCGAGTCGGTCCGGTAGAAGCCCGAGCCGTTGAAGGTCACGCCGACCGCGCTGAAGACCTTGCGCAGCGCGCCCTGGCAGCTCGGGCACTCCGTGAGGGTGTCGTCGGTGAACTTCTGCTGGATGTCGAAGGCGTTGCCGCACTGGGTGCAGCGGTAGGAGTAGGTGGGCACTGGTGCTCCTGAGGCGGGTGGCGGCGGGGGAGTGGGGGAAGAGGGGAGCGGGTCAGCGCGGGATGTCGACGATGCCCGAGGGGGTGACGACGCCGTCGACCGCCTGGTCGTGCACCTCGCTGGGCACGTGCTCGACGAACTCGCTGTCGAAGACCACGGCGTAGACCGGCGGGCACTTCTCCATCGAGCCGAGCGTCTTGTCGAAGTAGCCGCGGCCCCAGCCCATCCGCATGCCCGAGCGGTCGACGGTGGCGGCGGGGACGATGATCAGGTCGACGTCGTTGATCGCGATGGGGCCGAGCAGCTGCCCGACCGGCTCGGGCATGCCGAACAGGCCCTGGGTCTCGGTGTGGCCGTCGCCGACCGCCCAGTCGAGCAGGCCGTCCTGGCGGGAGATGGGGAAGAGGACCCGGATCCCGCGGCTCTCGGCCCAGCCGAGGAACGGGCGGGTGCTCGGCTCGTCCGGCGCCGAGAGGTAGCAGGCGATCGACCGCGCGCCGACCCGGGTCGCCAGCTCCTCGAGGTGCTCGGTGAGGTGCAGGGTGGCCTGCTCGCGGGCGGTCGCGGTCTGCGTGCGTCGGCGCTCACGGAGCTCGGCGCGCAGCGCCCGCTTCTCGTGGGTGATGTCGGCTGGCATGGGGCCCAGTCTAGATCGGGGGTGCCGGACGGCTTTCGCGGCCGGGATCGCGATCATGAGGAGGGGCGGATCGCGATCGTGAGGAGTGCAGCATCGCGATCGTGAGGAGTCCTGCGGCGGCTCTGTCCGCGAGCGGGGTACACCGTTCGCAAGCCCCTCTCGGGGCCGAAACGTGCCCGACCACGGCCGCCGCTAGTATGGCGCCCCATGGGCACTCGTATCCGCAAAGCCGTCATCCCCGCCGCCGGTCTCGGCACCCGCTTCCTGCCGGCGACCAAGGCCATCCCCAAGGAGATGCTGCCGGTCGTCGACAAGCCGGCGATCCAGTACGTGGTCGAGGAGGCCGCGGACGCCGGACTCCAGGACGTCCTCGTCATCATCGGGCGCAACAAGAACGCGCTCGCCAACCACTTCGATTCGGTCCCCGAGCTCGAGCAGAACCTCGCCAAGAAGCTGGACGACGCCAAGCTGGCGCACGTGCAGTACGCGAGCGACCTCGCCGACGTGCACTTCGTCCGCCAGGGCGAGCCGAAGGGCCTCGGCCACGCCGTCTCGCGCGCTCAGCGCCACGTCGGCGACGAGCCGTTCGCCGTCCTCCTCGGCGACGACCTGATCGACGCGCGCGACCCGCTCCTCACCCGCATGATCGACGTCGCGGAGCAGCGCGACACCACGGTCGTCGCGCTCCTCGAGGTCGACCCCGACCAGATCCACCTCTACGGCTGCGCCGCGGTCGAGACGACCGACGAGGACGACGTGGTGCGCATCACCGGCCTCGTCGAGAAGCCCTCCAAGGAGGACGCGCCCTCGAACCTCGCGATCATCGGCCGCTACGTCCTCAAGCCCGACGTCTTCGGCGTGCTCGAGCACACCGCGCCCGGCAAGGGCGGCGAGATCCAGCTGACCGACGCCCTCGAGCGCATGGCGCAGGACCCGGCCGAGTTCGGCGGCGTCTACGGCGTCGTCTTCCGCGGCCGCCGCTACGACACCGGCGACAAGCTCGACTACATCAAGGCCATCGTGCAGCTCGCCTCCGACCGCGAGGACCTCGGCGTCGACCTCAAGCCCTGGCTGAAGGACTTCGTCGCGGGCCTCTGAGCGAGGAGCCCGCGGGGCGGGCGCTGCACTTCGAGCGGCCCGCCTAGCGGGGCGTTCGTTCCATGCTGATCGAGTAGCCCGCGCAGCGGGCGTATCGAGATCCACCGTCGCCTGCAGCTGAGCCTGCAGACCCGCTCTTCTGGCGGACGTGGGTTTCGATACGCCCCTTCCGGGGCTACTCGACCAGCATGGAGTGGCGGCCCCCCGTGCTCCGGCCCCTGCCGCGTTCCGGCGCTCCGGTCCACCCCCTTCGACCGCCGCGACCGCGCAGTAGGGTCAGCACATGCCGCTGCCGATACCGACGCTCTCCGAGGGTCGTGTCACCATCCGCCCGATCCGGGTCCGGGACGCCCGCCCCCTCGAGCGCGAGCTGATCGCGAACCGCGCCTGGCTGCGGCAGTGGGAGGCGTCCGACCCCCGCGGCGGTGCCGCCTTCGACGTCCGGGCCAGCATCCGCTCGCTGCAGCAGAACGCGCGCGCCGGCGGCGGCGTGCCGTTCCTGATCGACTGGGACGGCGAGCTGGCCGGCCAGCTCAACATCTCCAACATCGGCTACGGCTCCCTCTCCTCCGGCTCGATCGGCTACTGGGTCTCCGAGCGCTACGCCGGCCGCGGCATCACGCCGATCTCCGTCGCGCTCGCGACCGATCACGCCTTCTTCGATCTCGGCCTGCACCGGATCGAGATCTGCATCCGCCCCGAGAACCGGCCGAGCCTGCGCGTCGTCGAGAAGCTCGGCTTCCGCTACGAGGGCCTGCGCCGCCGGTTCATCCACATCAACGGCGACTGGCGCGACCACTTCTGCTTCGCCCTGGTGGCGGAGGAGGTGCCGCGCGGTGTCCTGCGCCGCTACCTCGACGGCTCCGTGCCGAGCGACGTCGGCGTGCCGACCGACGCCGACCAGCGCGCGTCCCGCCGTTCCGGGCTCTCCGGGCCGCCCGACGGCGCCGGTGTCCCCCCGACGGGGAGCCGATTAATCCGCGATCCGCACGGACACACCTACCCGTAATGACGGACGGGAGCGCCCTGTGCTCCTAGCGTGGGTCGCATGAGTAGCGACTGGCTGGGCGGGGGCGTCGTCTGGGCGCTCGCCGCCGTTCTGTGGGTCGCCTATCTCATCCCCGCGTGGATGCGTCGGCGGTCGTTCTACGCGACCGAGCGCAACGCGGTGAGGCTCCAGCAGACCCTGCGGATCCTCGCCGAGACCGCCGAGGTGCCCGAGCACGTGCGTGCGGAGGCGACGGCCCGCGAGGTCGCGCTCCAGCAGCGCACCCTCCGGGCGATCGAGACCAAACAACGAGCCGAAGAGAAGGCACAGGCGATGGAGCTGGCACAGGCGGAGAAGGCGGCGCGCGAAGCGCTGCGGCGGGCGGCCGCGAGCACGCGGCAGAGCACGCGGACGGCTCCCGGCGCGATGCGCTGGCGCCAGGGCGCGGCGCTGACGGTGCTGATCGGCCTCGTCGTCGCCCTCGTCGGGCTGGTCATGCTGCCCTTCGGCGGCGCGGGAGTGGTGCCGCTGGTCGGCGTGCTGCTGCTGGCCGCGGGTCTGGGCACCCTGATCCTGCTCGCCCCGGGCCGGCAGCGCAGCGCCGCGCCCGCCGCGGTCTCGACCAGCACCGCCGAGGTGGCCCGCCGCCGTGCCGAGGTCTTCGAGGCCGAGCTCGCCGAGGAGGCCGTCGCTCCCGAGGAGGAGACCGCCGCCGCAGAGGAGACGCGCTGGACGCCGCAGCCGCTGCCGAAGCCGCTGTACCTCTCCCGCGGCACCGTCGCGGCCAGCGCCATGGCCTCGATCGACGCCGTCGAGCGCCTCCGCGCCGCCGCCGCGGACGCCGAGATCGCGCAGCGCGCCGCCGCCGCAGCCCCCGAGGTCGCGCCGATCCGCTCGCCCCGCGCGACCGGGCCGGTCCCCGTCGCGGAGACCCCGCGTCCGTCGTCGCGCTTCGCCTCGATGGGCGTCGTCGAGGGCGTCGACGCGATCGACCTCGACCAGGCCCTGCAGCGCCGCCGCGGCGCCTGAGCGGTCCGACGCCCCCTCGGCCACGTGCTAGTGTGGACGAGTTGTTCGGGCCGGTGACGGCTCGGAAGGCACGGGTCCGTGGCGCAGTTGGTAGCGCGCTTCGTTCGCAATGAAGAGGTCAGGGGTTCGAATCCCCTCGGATCCACCACCAGACAGAAGGCCCGCTCGAGAGAGCGGGCCTTCCGCGTTTCACGGGGTGATCGCCGTGCTGTGTCTCGCGCCGGCGGCGTCGCGGATGACCAATACGTGTATTGTCTCCGGGAGCTGCTCACCCGGGTGGCGAAGAGGGTGCGGAGGTCGAGGTCGTGACGGGAGATGAGCGGACGGCGGACGGGCGGCACGCGAGCGGCAGCGTCTCGGCGGAGCGGACCCGATCACCACACGTGTCCCGGATCCGCTCCGTCGACGTGCGTCATCGAGACCGTCGGCGCCGGTCGGTCCGGAGGACCCGCTCGTGACCGCTGCCGCTCTCGTTGTCGGTCTCCTCGCGGGCCTGCTGATCGGGGGAGGGCGCGCACCGCGACGGCAGCCGGGCCTGCTGGCGGCCGGCGTCCTCGTCCTCGCCGTCCTCCTCGCGCTGCTCGCCGCGAACTCCTCCGCCCTCGGGAACGCGCTGCTCGCGGGCGCCGCCACGAGCCTCGCCGCGACGGCGTACGCCGCCTCCGTCTGGAAGCGGCGGATCCCGGATCGCGAGGTCTCGTGGGCCGGCTGCGCCTGGCGCGAGCTCGTCCACCCTCAGTGGGTCCGGGAGCGGTTCGAGCAGGTCGGTGAACGATGACACGTCGGACAGCGAGTCCCGCCCGCCCCCCACGGGGTCTGCCCGGCGGGCCGATCGGGAGGGCGCTCGTCGCGCTGAGTGCCGCGCTGATCCTCGGTCTGACCGCGTGCACGAGCCCCGCGGCTCTGGACGGGCAGTCCGAACCGGCTCCCGGCACACCTGCTTTCAATGGTCCGTGGGCATCGGAGTTCGCCGCCGCCTACGACCGGGCGACGGACGACTTCACCAGGTCCGTCATCGAGGACGGCGTGGTCTCGGAGCAGGAGCGCGCGGAGATGATCGACCGCTTCACCAGGTGCGTCGCGGATCTCGGCTACGGCATCGACGAGTACGCGCTCGACGGGTCGTTCCACCTGACGTTCGCTCCGGATACCGACGCCGACGCCGCCTACGAAGAGGTGAAGGGCTGCTCGCGCAGCTCGGGCGAGACCGAGATCGGCGCCCTCTCCAGCTGGACGCACCGCAACCCCGAGCGCGCCGACGAGACCACGCTGGTCGTGGAGTGCCTCGCCCGCTCCGGCGTCGTGCGGACGTCGTACTCGACGTCCGACTACGCGAATGACGTCCCGCGTGACGACTACCCCTTCGCCGAGGAGGACGCGGGTCGGGAGGCGCTGCAGCGGTGCCGCGTCGATCCCCTCGGTGTGGGCTCGTGACGCTGGTGCGGAGGGTCGCGGAGCCTTCTCCAGCGAAACGATAGGTCCTCGACCACTGCTGAGAGGAGC
Organism: Rathayibacter festucae DSM 15932; assembly: GCF_004011135.1. Taxonomy (NCBI): domain Bacteria; kingdom Bacillati; phylum Actinomycetota; class Actinomycetes; order Micrococcales; family Microbacteriaceae; genus Rathayibacter; species Rathayibacter festucae. The sequence continues at coordinate 386,313 of NZ_CP028137.1, forward strand.
TTCGTAGCCCTCTCGGTGGTCGTGCTCACCACAGCCGCCGTCGCGATCGGTCGCTCCGTCGCTGGGACCGTGCTGTTGCTCAGTGGGCCGCCGCGTCCGGGTCGCGCCAGTTCTCGACGGTCTGCAGGATCCAGAAGGCGGTGAAGAGGGCGAGGGCGACGGCCTCGACGATCAGCAGCCACTGCTCGCCGAAGACGGCGGAGGCCCGGCCGGTGAGCAGCAGGACGATCGCGGCGGCGTCGACCGCGGCCAGGAGGGCGGCGAGTGCGGAGTAGGCGAGCGAGTAGGCGCGGAGCGAGCCCGGTCCGCGGACGCCCTGCGAGCGCACCGCGTGGGCGTGGATGCCGGCGACGGCCGCGATCAGCAGGAAGAACAGCGCGGCGGCCGCGTAGTGGCCGAGGTCGGCGAAGACCGGGGTGGTCGAGAACACGGCGAGGGCGGTGAGCAGCACGGCGGCACCGCCGGCGCGCAGCCAGGCGCCGCGGTCGAGCGCGCGGTCGACGGCGAGGAAGGCGAGCGAGGCGACCAGGGCCGCCGCGGCGACGACGAGGTAGGCGAGAATCCCGACGGCGATCGCGTCCGCGGTGCCGGGGGCGACGCAGCGCGCGACGCCCGCGGGGCAGCCGGTGCCCGTCAGCAGCTCCAGCTCGTCGGAGGGGACCGGCGCGGGCACCAGGGCGATGACGGGAGCGGTGAAGCCGGCGATCACGAGCAGCGTGCGGCGGAGGCTGCGCCCGGCGAGGACCACGAGGCCGACCGCGACGGCGAACAGCGAGCCGACGAAGATAGAGCGCACGGGCGTGTAGTAGGCGGCGCTGATGGAGCGCAGGGGGCCGAGCGTCGCGAGGTGCCACGTCACTCCGATGCCGAGGAACAGCACGGCAGCGACGAGCGACACCCGGACGTAGCGGTAGGTCCGCAGCGACGAGACGGTGCCGTCGGCCCGCAGCGCGTCGGGGGAGTGCACGGGGCTACTCCGCGCGCAGGCCCGAGGAGGCGAGGGCGAAGTCGACGTCGATGCGGATCGCGACGCGGAGAGGGTTCTCGCGGGGCGTCCGGTAGCGCTGCGAGTAGAGCTCGACGGCGTGCGCGACGGCTTCGGGGTCCTCCTCGATCGAGGCGGGGCCGCCGAGGCTGAGCCAGCGGATGCCGTCGACCTGGCTGACGGTCGCGGTGCCGCCGCGGCGGACGTTCAGCACCTTCTGGCTCTCGCGCGAGGTGATGACGCGGACGATGCCGTCCTCGTAGGTGAAGCCGACGGCGACGACGTGCAGGCGTCCCTGCTGCCACGGGGTCGACAGGGTGGCCAGGTGCCGCTGGGTCACGAACTCGAGGCCGTCCGCGCTGAGGATGCTCATCCCGCGAGCGTAGCCGGACGGGCTGACCCTCCCCGCGAGATGCCACTTGTGCACGCGACACGCCGCGAAAGGCGTGCACAAGTGGCATCTCGCGAGGGGGCGTCAGGCGCGGAGGAGGAGGGCCTCGCCCTGGCCGCCGCCGCCGCAGAGGGCCGCGGCGCCGAGGCCGCCGCCGCGGCGGCGGAGGGCGAGGGCCAGGTGCAGGGCGAGGCGGGCGCCGGAGGCGCCGACCGGGTGGCCGAGGGCGATGGCGCCGCCGTCGAGGTTGACCGACTCGGGCGGCACGCCGAGGTCGTCGGCGGACTGCAGGACGACCGAGGCGAAGGCCTCGTTGATCTCGATGAGGTCCAGGTCGGCCACGGTGCCGCCGCGACGGGCGAGGGCGCGGAGGATCGCGGCGGAGGGTTGCGAGTGCAGCGAGTTGTCGGGGCCGGCGACCTGGCCGTGCTCGGCGATCTCGGCGAGCCAGGGCAGACCGCGCGAGAGGGCCCAGCCCTTGCTCGCGACGACGAGGGCGGCCGCTCCGTCGGTGATCGGGGAGGAGCTGCCCGCGGTGATGGTGCCCTCGGTGCTGAAGGCGGGGCGCAGACCGGCGAGGATCTCGACCGTGGTCTCCGGGCGGATGCCGTCGTCCTCGGACACCAGAAGATCGGGGCCGCGGCGTTGCGGGACCTGAACCGGCGCGATCTCCTCGGCGAGGACTCCGGAGTCGCGGGCCGCCGCCGCGCGCTGGTGCGAGAGGGCGGCGTAGGCGTCCTGGCGCTCGCGGCGGATCCCGCGCTCGGCGTTGCCGTCGTCGGTGACGCGGCCCATCATCCGGTCGTCGAAGGGGTCGAGGAGGCCGTCGTGCAGGAGCGCGTCCTCGAGGGGCCGCGCGCCGACGCCGAGGCCGGAGCGGGCGCCGAGCAGGAGGTGCGGGGTGTTCGTCATCGACTCCTGACCGCCGGCGACGACGACGGAGGCCTCGCCGGTGCGGATGAGGCGGGCGGCGTCGATCACGGCGGTCAGGCCGGAGAGGCAGAGCTTGTTGATCGTGGTGGCGGGGACGTCCCAGCCGAGGCCGGCGCGGATCGCGGTCTGCCGGGCGGGGCCCTGGCCGGCGCCGGCCTGGATGACCTGGCCGAGGATCACGGCGTCGATGTCGGACGGCTGCGCGCCGGAGCGGGCGAGGGCCGCGCGGACGGCGGCGGCGCCGAGCTCGACCGCCGAGAGCGGGGCGAAGGCGCCCTGGAAGCGGGCGAAGGGGGTGCGGGCGCCGCCGAGGATGACGGGGGTGGTGTCGTCGGTGGTCATGGCGGGACTCCTTCGTCGGCGGGTGGATCTCGATACGCCCGCTGCGCGGGCTACTCGATCAGCATGGGGTGCGCGGGTATCTCGATCAGCATGGGGTGCGCGGGTATCTCGATCAGCATGGGGTGCGCGGGTATCTCGATCGGCATGAGGTGCGCGGGTATCTCGATCAGCACGAGGTGCGGGGGCTGCTCGGTCAGCATGAGGTGCGCGGGTCGCTCGGTCAGCATGAGGTGCGCGGGTCGCTCGTGGCGGGTCAGGGGACGAGGAGGATCTTGCCGCGGGTGTGGCCGTCCTCGCTGAGGCGGTGGGCGTCGGCGACGTCGTCGAGGGCGAAGCGCGGGCCCAGCTCGAGGGAGAAGCGGCCGTCGGCGGCGAGCTGCGCGGCGCGGGGGATGCCCTGGCGGCGCAGGGCCTTCTCCTCGTCGGTCAGCGGGACGGGGCTGCCGCCCATCCAGGCGCGGATGCCCAGCTCGGCGGCGCGCGCGCCGACGACGACGGTGCCGACGTGCTGCGGGTCGCTCACCAGGGCGAGGGAGGCGGCGAGCGCCTCGTCGGTGCCCGCCGCGTCGAGCACGCGGTCCACTCCGCCGGGAGCCGCCGCGCGCAGGCGCTCCTCGAGGCCAGGACCGTAGGCGATGGGCTCCGCGCCGAGCTCGCGCAGCCGCTCGTGGTTGGCCGGGCTCGCCGTCGCGATTACGCGCGCACCCCGCTCCACCGCGAACTGCACCACGGCCTGGCCGACGGCGCCGGCACCCGCGTGCACGAGGAAGACGGAGCCCTCGGCGACGCCGAGCGAGACGACCGCCTGGTAGGCGGTGCTGATCGGGACGCCGAGCGCGGCGGCCTCCTCGAAGCCGAGGCCCGCGGGCTTGCGGTCGAGGCTCTCGGGGGCGACGACGACGGACTCGCCGTACGTGCCGCTCGCGCTGCTCACGATCACCTCGTCGCCGACGCTCCAGCCGGAGACGCCCGCGCCGACGGCGGTGATCACGCCGGCGCCGTCCGAGCCGAGGCGGCGGGGGAAGGGCGGCCCGGGGCGGATGCCGGAGCGCATCTTCCACTCGATCGGGTTCACGCCGGCCGCGCGGATCGCGACGACGACGCCTCCCTCGGGGGCCTCGGGCTCGGGCGCCTCGACGACCTCGAGCACCTCGGGGCCGCCGTTCTCGGTGTACTGCACGAATCGCGTCATGTCGTTCTCCTTCATCGGGCTGTGACCAGTCGAGCTGTGACCCGTCGAGCTGTGACCGGGAAGAGGGCGGAGCCGGCCGGCTCAGCCCAGCAGCGTCTCGCGCACCTCGCGGCGCAGCACCTTGCCGATCAGCGAGGTCGGCAGCGCGTCGACCGTCACCACCCGCTTCGGCACCTTGTAGGCCGTCAGGTGCAGGCGGCAGAAGTCGCGCAGCGCCTCGGCCTCGACGACCGTCCCGGCACGCAGCACGACGGCGGCGGCGACGCTCTCGCCGCCCTCCGCGCGGGGCAGGCCGACGACCGCGGCGCGCACGACGTCCGGGTGCGACTCGAGCACGCCCTCCACCTCGGAGGGCGAGACGTTGAAGCCGCCGGTGATGATCAGCTCCTTCGCCCGGTCGACGATCGTGACGAAGCCGTCCGCCGAGACGGTGGCGATGTCGCCGGTGCGGAGCCAGCCGTCGGGCAGCAGCGTCGCCGCGGTGTCCTCGGGGCGCTTCCAGTAGCCCTGGAACACCTGCGGTCCCTGCAGCAGCAGCTCGCCGGACTCGCCGGGTCCGCGGTCGACGGAGGGGTCGGCGGGGTCGACCAGGCGGATCCGGGTGCTCGGGAACGGCACGCCGACGGTGCCCGGCCGGCGGCTGGGGCCGACCGGGTTGCCGAGCGCGACCGGCGAGCTCTCGGTCATCCCGTAGCCCTCGACGAGGAGTCCGCGGCTCGCGCGCTCCCAGCGGTCGACGGTCGCGACGGGCAGGCTCATCGCTCCCGAGATCGCGAAGCGGATGCCGCGCAGACCGAGCTCGCCGCGCTCGGAGGCGCGGGCCAGCGCGTCGTAGACCGGCGGCACGGCGGGCAGGAAGGTGGGCGGTGACTTCTTCGCGGCGGCCTTCACCAGGCCGACGTCGAAGGTCGGGAAGAGCACGACCTTGGCGCCGATGCTGATCGCGAACGTCAGGCAGAGCGTGAGGCCGTAGGCGTGGAAGAGGGGGAGGACGGCGTAGAAGGTCTCGTCGCCCTCGCGCAGCCCGGGCACCCAGGCCTGGCCCTGCAGCGCGTTCGCGCGGAGGTTGGCGTGGGAGAGGATCGCGCCCTTCGGCGTGCCGGTGGTGCCGCTCGTGTACTGGAGCAGGGCGGTGTCGGCGAGTGCCGGGCGCGGGTGCGAGCGGGCGATCCGGCGTCCGCTGAGGAGGCGGTCGAAGGGGATCAGCGAGCGGGTGCGCGGGCTCGTGGTCAGCTTGGCGCGCGCCTCCCGGGCCTTCGCCAGGGGCAGCCTCAGCGCGAGCCGCTTGCCGAGCGGGAAGGACGCGGTGAGGTCGACCGAGACGACGCGCTCGACGCCGAGGTCGGCGGGCAGCGCGGCGATGACGTCGGCCGTCTTGTTCCAGACCACCGCGACGCGGGCGCCGTGGTCCTCGAACTGCCGGCGCAGCTCGCGCGGGGTGTAGAGCGGGTTGTGCTCGACGACGATCGCGCCGAGCCGCAGCACCGCGTAGAACGCGATCACGTGCTCGGGGCAGTTCGGCAGCACCAGGGCGACGCGGTCGCCGGCGCGCACGCCGAGGCGGCGCAGCCCCTCCGCGGCCCGGGCGACCTTCTCGCCGAGCTCGGCGTAGCTCGTCTCGGCGCCGAAGAACTCGAGCGCGATGCCGCGCTTGTAGCGGGCCACCGAGTCCTCGAGCAGATCGACGAGGGTCTGCGTGGGCGGGTCGATCTCGGCCGGGACGCCCTCCGCGTAGGAGGTCAGCCACGGCTTCATCGCCAGGTTCGAGGTTCCGGAGGTCACGCTGCGAGTATCCGGCACCCGCCTCCGGGGATCCTCCGAGCACTCGACAGAGGGTGACGTGGCACGGGCGCGCCGAGCAGACTGGCGGGATGACTGCAGCCATCGACCTCCTCCGCGACGCCTTCGACCGGGTGCACGGGACCGTGCACGCCGTCCTGGACGACAGCACCCCCGAGCGGCTCGGCTTCCGCGCCGACGCGCAGGCCAACTCCGCCGCCTGGCTCGTCTGGCACCTGACCCGGGTGCAGGACGACCACCTCGCCCCGCTCGCCGGCCGAGAGCAGCTCTGGATCTCCGGCGGCTTCCACGAGCGCTCCGGCCTGCCGTTCCCGGCGGAGACGAACGGCTACGGGATGGAGCCGGCCGAGGTCGCGGCGCTCGCCGCGGTGCCGGCCGAGCTGCTCGCGGAGTACTACGACGCCGTGCACGAGCAGACGCTCGCCTACCTCGACACCCTCGAGGACGCCGACCTCGCCCGCGTGGTCGACGAGGACTGGGACCCGCCGGTGACCCTCGCGGTCCGGCTCGTCTCGGTGATCGACGACGACACCCAGCACGCGGGACAGGCCGCGTTCTCGGCCGGCCTCGCGGAGCGCGCCGGGCTCTGAGCGACGCCGGCCGCCCCTACGGTGGGACGGTGCGGTGGGGGATCAGGGCCCGAGGGGTCGGGCCGGAGTCGATCCCGGCGGGCGCCGTCCTCGTCGTCGCGACCCTGCTGACCCTCCTCGGCTCCTGGGTCCCCTCCTACTGGAACGACGAGGCCGCGACCCTGCGCCTCGCGCGGCTGCCGCTGCCCGAGCTGTTCGCCTTCGCGCAACAGAAGGACGCCGTGCACGTCGTCTACGCGCTGCTGATGCACGGCTGGATCGCGGTGGCGGGGGAGTCGGAGCTGGCCGTCCGCGCGCCGTCCGCCCTCGCGGCGGGGGCGGGAGCGGCGGGCGTGCTGGTGCTCCTGCGCTCGCTGGGACGCCCGCGGGCCGCGCTGCTCGCCGCGATCGTCTTCGTGCTGCTGCCGCGGACGTCGTTCAACGGGACGGAGGCGCGCTCCTCCGCGCTCGCCACGGCGCTCGTCGTGTGGGCGGCGGTGCTGGTGGTCCGCGCGGCGCGGGACGGCGGGGTGCTGCGCTGGGTCGCGTTCGTCGCGGTGGCGGGGCTCGCGAACGCCGTCTTCCTCTACTGCGTGCTCGTGCTGCCGGCCTTCGCGCTGCTCTCGGCGGCCGTCGGGCCCCGGCGTGGCAGGGCGTTCGGGGCCGGCGTGCTCGGCGCGGTGCTGTCGGTCGGCGTCGCGAGCCCGGTGATCCTCACGGCGGCGGGGCAGAGCGGGCAGATCGGCTGGCTCCGCTCGCAGCCGGTCAACGCCTACACGGTGGTCGTCGAGTCGTTCTTCGGCTCGGCGTGGTGGCTGGCGGCGCTCGCCGTGGGGCTGCTGACCGTCGCGGCGGTCCGGTCGCGGGCGGTGCGGTCGCGGGCGGTGCGATCGCGCGCGACCGGGGCGGGGGCGGTCCACCCGCCGCTCGTCCTCGTGCTGGGCGTCTGGCTGCTCCTGCCGGCCGCGGTCCTGCTCCTCGGCACCGCGCTGATCGAGCCGATGTTCACCCCGCGCTACCTCGGCCTCAGCTCGCCCGCGCTGGCGACGGCGCTGGGGCTGACCCTCGCCTCCTGGCGCCCGGTGACGGCGGGCGTCCTCGTCGGAGCGCTCGCCGTCGCAGCGCTGCCCGCGCTCGTCCTGATGCGGACGGAGACCGGCAAGCCGGCCGGACAGGACCTCCGCGCCCTCGCGCAGACGATCCAGGCCGGCGCGTGCCCGGGCGACGCGTTCCTCCTCGGCGACAGCGGGACCGTGTCGCTGCGGCCGCGGATCGCCCTCGCCGCCTACCCCTCGGCCTTCGCCGGGCTCGACGACGTCGCCCTCGAGCGCTCGTACGCGACGACCGGCACCTACTCCGACGTCCTGCTCGAGGACGACGCGCTGCGGGCCGCCCTCGCGGGCGAGCAGCGCGTCTGGACCGCGGCTCCCGCCTCCGACCCGGCGGCCTTCGACTGGCTCGCCGCGGAGGGCTTCGAGGCCGGCCCCGGCTCGACCGTGCCGACCGCGACGATCACCCTCTGGGAGCGGCGCTGACGCGTCCGCTCCGCCCCGAGCCGTTACCCTGGACCCCGGCACCGTCGCTGAGCGGCGGGGCTCGCGGTGCGAAGACCGCGCCACCGGAAGGACCTGCTCACGTGACGCTGCCCACCACCCCCGCCACCTCCGGCGAGACCGGCCTGAAGCGGAAGGGGCGCGACGTCGCCCCCGAGATCGCCCGCTCCTGGCTGCTCGTCAACGCGACCCGCACCGACACCTTCGACGCCGCGCACGCCTCGCGTGCCGACCAGGTCGTCCTCGACATCGAGGACGCGGTCGACCCGAAGGCCAAGCCCGAGGCCCGCGCCGACGTCGCCGCCTGGCTCAGTGGCGAGAAGCGCGCCTGGGTGCGCATCAACGACCACTCCACCCCGTTCTGGTCGGACGACGTCGACGCGCTGAAGGGCCTGCCCGGCCTGGCCGGCGTCATGCTCGCGAAGACCGAGGCCGGCGAGCACGTCACCGAGACCTTCGATCGCCTCGGCGGCGCGACCCCGGTGCTCGCCCTGGTCGAGTCGGCCCTCGGCATCGAGGAGGCGGTCTCGATCGCCCGCGCCCGCGGCACCTTCCGCCTCGCCTTCGGCAGCGGCGACTACCGCCGCGACACCGGCACCAGCGCCGACGACCTGGCGATGGCGTACCCGCGCTCGCGCCTCGTCGTCGCCTCGCGCATCGGCGACCTGCCCGGCCCGATCGACGGCCCGACCGTCTCCAACAGCCATCCGGTGCTGCGCGAGCAGTCCGCGCTCACCGTCTCGCTCGGCCTCACCGGCAAGCTCTGCCTCGACACCGAGCAGCTCGCGGTCATCAACGAGGTCATCAGCCCGACCCCGTCCGACGTGGCCTGGGCGCGCGACTTCCTCGACGACTTCGAGGCCCGCGGCCGCGTCATCCGCGACGGCAGCGACCTGCCGCGACTGGGCCGGGCGAAGAAGATCGACAAGCTCGCGACCGCGTTCGGGGTCAATCCGCTCTGACCGCTCCGGCCCGTGGAGGGGCACACTGGGGATTCGACGAGGAGGCCGGCATGGGTGCAGTCAGCACGTTCCTGTGGTTCGACGACCAGGCGAGGGAGGCGGCCGAGTTCTACACCGAGCTCGTGCCGAACTCGCGGATCCTGAGCACCGAGGTGCTGCCCGAGGGCTCGCCCTCGCCGGGCACCGTCACGGTCGTGTCCTTCGAGCTCGACGGGCAGCTCTTCCGGGCGATGAACGCCGGCCCGCGCTTCCCGTTCACGGAGGCGGTCTCGATCGAGGTCTCGGTCGAGGACCAGGCCGAGGTCGACCGGCTCTGGGACGCGCTGATCGCCGACGGCGGCGAGGAGAGCCGCTGCGGCTGGCTCCGCGACCGCTGGGGGCTGTCCTGGCAGATCGTGCCGACCGCGCTCGCGACCGTGCTCGGCGGCTCCGACGCGGAGGGCGCGGCGCGGGCGCTGCAGGCGATGCTCGGGATGACGAAGCTCGACGTCGCCGCCCTCGAAGCGGCCTATGCCGGCGCCTGAGCGGGGGCGCCTACGGCGCTCGTCCGCCTCGCTGCGCGCGGCCTATCTGCGCGACTACCGCTACGCCTACGGCTCGCGGTTCACGCACCTGCGCGAGGGCTGGGACGTCTCGCGCTACGCCTCGGGCGACGGCGCGCCCGTCCTGCTGATCCCCGGGATCTACGAGACCTGGCAGTTTCTGCGACCGATCGCCGACCGGCTGCACGCGGCCGGGCACCCGATCCACGTGCTGCCCGCGCTCGGCTACAACACCCGGCCGATCGTCGCCTCGGCCGCGCTCGGGCAGGAGTACCTGCGCGAGCACGACCTGCGCGGGGTCGTCGTCGTCGCGCACAGCAAGGGCGGCCTGATCGGCAAGCACATGATGGTCGTCGACGACCGCGACGAGGGCCGGATCGACCGGATGATCGCCGTCTCGACGCCGTTCAACGGCTCACCGCTCGCCCGGATCGCGCCGGCCCGGGCGCTGCGCGAGTTCGGCCCGCACCGGCCCGTGATCCGGACGCTGCTGGCCGAGCGCGACGCCGACCGGCGCATCGTCTCGATCTACGGGATGCGCGACCAGTACATCCCGGGCGGGAGCCGCCTCGCCGGCGCGCGCGAGAACATCGCGGTGTCGGTGGTGGGGCACTTCGTGCTGCTGTCGCACCCGCGGGTGCTGGCGCTCATCGCGGCGCGGGTGGAGCCGGAGGACGACGCGCCGGGGACGGACGACGTCACTCCGGAGACGACCGTCGTCGCTCCGGAGTGACGACCGGCCGGGTCAGGACCAGGGCGTGAGCAGCACCAGCGGGATCTGCCGGTCGGTCTTCGTCTGGTACTCGGCGTAGTCGGGCCAGGCCGCGACCGCGCGCTCCCACCAGGCGGCGCGCTCGTCGCCCTCGAGGACGCTCGCGGTGTAGTCCTTCTTCACCGGGCCGTCTTGCAGCTCGACGTGCGGCTCCTTGACCATGTTCAGGTACCAGACCGGGTGCTCCGGCGCGCCGCCCTTCGAGGCGACGACGACGTAGGAGCCGTCGTGCTCGACGCGCATCAGCGCGGTCTTGCGCAGCTTGCCGCTGCGGGCGCCGACCGTGGTCAGGACGATGATCGGCTTGCCGCGGAGGAGATTGCCCTCCGCGCCGCCGGTGGCCTCGTAGAGCTCCGCCTGCTCGCGGGCCCAGGCGGACGTGCTCGGTTCGTATTCTCCGGTGAGGGGCATGCATCGATCGTATTGCGCGCAGAACATCAGCTGAGAAGGTCCTTCATCGGCGAGGAGCGACGAACTCGGCTCGCAGCTGATGTTCTGCACCGCAGCCGCACCGTCCGGGCTCCGGGTGTGCACGAGGATGGAGCGGTGCAGCCAGCAGACCAGCTCGACCGAGCCCGCATCGCGCTCCTCGGCGACGACCTCTCTCGTGCCCGCTACCGCGTCGACGCCGTCCGCGAGCTGTGGGGCGAGGCCGCGGGCGAGGCGCTGCACCGCGGCGACCGGGTCCCGGCGCGGCGGGCGCTCGAGCGCAGCGGCGATCACGGGCCGCTGGCCACGCTGGCCCGGCTGTTCCTCCTCGCCGATCCGGTGCCGACGGAGCAGGCGGAGGCGGCGTTCCCGTCGCTCGGGCTCGACGGCGCCCTGGAGCTGGAGCTCGTGCGCTCCGAGGCCGGAGCGGTGGTCACCGCCGCGCTCGACCTGCGGCCCTACGACCTCGTCGACCTGCACGGCGCCGCCTCCTGGTGGATCGCCTCCGATCTCGGCGAGCTCGCGCTCGGCCGGCCGCTCGACGAGGACCACGTGCTCGGCGTCGGCGGCGCGAGCCTCACCCTCGCCGGGCTGATGATCCAGCGGCCGGTCGGCACCCTGCTCGACCTCGGCACCGGCTGCGGGATCCAGGCGCTGCACGCCTCCCGGCACGCGGACCGCGTCGTCGCGACCGACGTCTCGCACCGCGCGCTCGCCATCGCCGCCTTCAACGCGGCGCTGAACGGCATCGACTCGATCGAGTTCCGGCACGGCAGCCTCTACGAGCCGGTCGCGGGGGAGCGGTTCGACCAGATCGTCACCAACCCGCCGTTCGTGATCACGCCGCGGACCGCAGGCGTCCCCGCCTACGAGTACCGCGACGGCGGGCTCGAGGGCGACGAGATCGTCCGCCGGGTGATCGTCGGCGCCGCCGAGCACCTGGTGCCGGGCGGTGTCGCGCAGCTGCTCGGCAACTGGGAGTACCGGGCCGAGGCGGATGCGTTCGACCGGGTTCGCGCCTGGCTGGCCGACGACCGCAGCCCGCTCGAGCAGGCGCTCGAACCCGGGCACGCCGGACTCGCCGCCTGGATGGACGGCACCGCCTCGCCGCTCGACGTCTGGATCGTGGAGCGCGAGCAGCAGGATCCGGCGATCTACGCCGAGACCTGGATCCGAGACGGCGGGACCACCCGCGGTGCGGAGTCCGACGCGCTCGTCGACGCCTGGCTCGAGGACTTTGAGCGACGCGGCGTGACCGGAGTCGGCTTCGGCTACGTGACGCTGAGGCTCCCCGCCTCGCCCCGGCCGCCGATCCGGCGCCTCGAGCGGCTCGACGCGGCGTTCGCGACCGCGGGGCTGGGCGGGCACCTCGCGCACTGCCTCGACGCGCTCGACGCACTGTCCGCGGTCGACGACGCCGACCTCGCGCGGCTGGCGCTCGTCGTCGCCGGCGACGTGACCGAGGAGCGGCACTACTGGCCGGGCAACGACGACCCGACCGTGCTCCGGCTGCGCCAGGGCGGCGGCTTCGCCCGGGTGGAGGAGGCGGACACGGCCCTCGCCGCGGTCGTCGGGGCGTGCGACGGCGAGCTGTCCGTCGCCGCCATCACGGCCGCGGTGGCCTCGCTCCTGCACGTGGAGGAGGCCGCCGTGCTGGACTCCGTGCTACCGCGGGTGCGCGAGCTCGTCGCGACCGGGATGCTGCGGCTGCCCTGAGCGCGGGGTGCGCCCCCTCGGGTCAGAACAGGGTCGCGGGGGCGTCCTCGGTGTCGACGGCGGGCGTCACGGCGGGGGCGGCTCCCGGCCAGCCCGGGCCGGAGTCCACGGCCGTGCGGCGCTGGTAGGCCGTCGCGGCGGCGCGGGCGCGCACGTCGGCGGCCTCGTTCATTCGGTGATTGGCGTGCCCCTTGACCCACTCGAAGGTGACGGCGCGGCCCTGCAGCTCCTCGTCGAGCGCCTTGATGATCTCGACGTTCATCACCGGCTTGCCGTCGGCCTTCCGCCAGCCCTTCCGCTTCCAGCCCGGCAGCCACTCGGTGCAGGCCTTGATGGCGTACTGGCTGTCGCAGAGGATGTGCACGGGCTCGCTCTCCTGCGCGGTGGCGCGGAGCAGCTCGAGGACCGCGGTGAGCTCGCCGATGTTGTTGGTGCCGTGCGACCAGCCGCCGGCCGCCCAGCGCTCGTCGTCGACGTACCAGGCCCAGCCCGCGGGGCCGGGGTTGCCCAGCGCTGATCCGTCTGCGGCGGCGATGATGCTCACGTGCGGTCCTCCTCGAAGTCGGTGCGCCCTCGCGAGCGCCCTTCGAGGGTAGTCGCCCGCGCCGACGTCGGCCGTCGGGCGCTGCTCGGTGAGCGCAACCGGGTACCCGGTGTCGGGGGCCGCTGGCAGGGTGGAGGGATGACCAGCATCCCCACCCTCACCCTCATCGACGGCACGAGCATCCCGCAGCTCGGGTTCGGCGTCTTCCAGGTCGACCCCGCCGAGACGGAGCGCATCGTCGCCGAGGCGCTCGAGGCCGGCTACCGGCACATCGACACCGCCGCGATCTACGGCAACGAGGAGGGCGTCGGGCGGGCGCTCGCCTCCTCCGGGATCGCGCGCGACGAGCTGTACGTGACCACGAAGCTGTGGAACGACGACCAGGGCCGCGACACCGCGGCCGGGGCGCTCGACGCCAGCCTCGAGAAGCTCGGCCTCGACGCCGTCGACCTCTACCTCATCCACTGGCCGAAGCCTAAGCAGGACCGCTACGTCGAGAGCTGGGAGGCGATGCAGGAGCTGCAGGCCGCCGGCCGCACCCGCTCGATCGGCGTCTCGAACTTCCTCGTGCCGCACCTGGAGCGGCTGCTCGCCGCGACCGAGGTCGTCCCCGCCGTCAACCAGATCGAGCTGCACCCGTACCACCAGCAGCCGACGGTCACCGCGTTCGGCGCGCAGCACGGCATCGCGACGGAGGCCTGGGGCCCGCTCGGGCAGAACAAGTACCCGCTGCTCGAGCTGCCGGTGATCACCGGCGCGGCCGAGGCGCACGGGGTCACGCCCGCGCAGGTCGTGCTGCGCTGGCACCTCGACCGCGGCCACATCGTCTTCCCGAAGTCGTCGACGAAGGCCCGCATCGTGGAGAACATCGACGTCTTCGGCTTCGAGCTGACCGACGACGAGCGCGACGCGATCACCGCGCTCGAGCGCGCCGGCCGCGTCGGCGGCGACCCGAACGAGGTCTGACGCGGGGTCTCCTCGGGAGTACGGGGAGGCCGTGCTGATCGAGTAGCCCTCTCAGAGGGCGTATCGAGATCCGCCACCGTCGGAACGCGAGTCTGCAGACCCGCCCAGTCGGTGATGGTGGGTCTCGATACGCCCCTGCGGGGCTACTCGACCAGCATGATTCCCCGCCGCCGGCGCGGCTACTCGACCAGCATGATCCGCCTCAGGAGGCGGCCGTTCCATGCTGATCGAGTAGCCCCGGAGGGGCGTATCGAGATCCACGTGTTCGGAGTGCGGTGGGTCTCGATACGCCGCTGGCGCGGCTGCTCGACCAGCATGATCCGCCTCAGGAGGCGGCCGTTCCATGCTGATCGAGTAGCCCCGGAGGGGCGTATCAAGATCCGCGTCGTCCGGAGGGGTGGGTCTCGATACGCCGCGGGCGCGGCTACTCGACCAACACGAGGCGCTAAGAGGCGCGGCGGGCGATGGTGACGCGGGTCGCGTAGGGCATCGCGACGCGGTCGCCGGGCAGCGCGTCGACGACCTCGCCGACGGCGGCGAGGACCGCGGCGCGCTCCTCCTCGCTCATCGCGATGACGTAGCTGCGCGAGGCGAACATGTCGAGCAGCGCCGGCCGGTCGAGGTCGTACGCCCACTCGAACTGCGCGTAGGCGACGCGCTCCAGCGCCGAGCCCAGCGGCGGCTGCACCGTCTCGAAGCGCTCGGCGGCGGAGGAGCCGGCGACCTCGCCGAGGCGCCGCACCCACGGCACCGACTCGTCGCGGATGTTCCAGACCAGCGCGAGCACGCCGCCCGGAACCAGCACCCGCGCGACCTCGGCGCTCGCGCGCTCGGGGTCGACCCAGTGCCAGGACTGCGCCGCGGTCACCAGCTCGACGGACGCATCGGGCAGCGGGATCGCCTCGGCGGTCCCCGCCAGCGCCCGGACCGACGGCAGCTGCGCCGTCAGCCGCTCGAGCATCGCCGTGTCCGGCTCCACGGCGGTCACGTCGAGTCCGCGCGCCACCAGCGACGCGGTGAACTTCCCGGTGCCGGCCCCGAGGTCCACAGCGCGCACCCGGTCGGAGGCGTCCGCGCCGGCCGCCCGCGCGCGCTCGGGCACGAAGGCACCGGCCACCCGGGCTGGCGCGTGCCCGACGAGCCAGTCCACCGCGTCGTCCGGGTAGCCCGGGCGCCCGCGGTCGTAGGCGTCGACGGCCGAGCCGAAGGAGCGGCCGAGCTCGGCGGGAGAGGCGGAAGGTGTCGCGTCGGAGGGCGTCATGTTACCGACGCTACGCCTCGGCGACTCGCCCCGGGTTCTACGCGTCCGTCGCCCCCAGGGTCCGCGCGAGGACGTCCACCGCGTAGCCGTAGCCCGCGATGCCGGCGCCGACGATCACGGCGACCGCGATGTCCGACAGGTAGGAGTGGCGCCGGAACTCCTCGCGCCGGTGCACATTGCTCACGTGCACCTCCACCAGCGGCAGCTCGGTGGCGAGGACGGCGTCGCGGATCGCGATCGAGGTGTGGGTGTAGGCGCCGACGTTGAGCAGCAGGCCGGCGGCCGTGCCGCGCGCCTCGTGCAGGCGGTCGATGATCGCACCCTCCGAGTTGCTCTGGAAGAACTCGATCCCGAGGCCGAGCCGCTCCGCCGCGCGGGTGGCGAGCGCCTCCGCATCCGCGAGCGTGTCGGACCCGTAGACCGCGGGCTCGCGGGTGCCGAGGAGGTTCAGGTTCGGGCCGTTGACGACGAGGATCTTCACGCTCCGACCCTAGCGACCCGGGGGCGCGGACCGGTCAGGCGAGCGTCGCCGCGATGCCGACCGGCAGCGCCGGCAGCTCGGCGCGCAGCCGGATCAGCTCGCGCGCGTGCTCGTCCAGCCGGCGGTCCTCGTCGCTCCGCGGCTCGAGCGCCGGCACAGCCTCGGCCGCCCCGTCGTCGCCGCGCACCACGAAGACGCTCATGCACTGCGTCGTCAGCTCGAGCTCGCCGGTCCGCGGGTCGCCGGAGCGCACGTGGATCGCGAGGTGCATCGAGCGCGGCCCGGTGTGGATCAGCCGCGCCTCCACCTCGACGAGGTGCCCGATCCGCACCGGCCGGTAGAAGTGGATGCCGCCGGAGTAGACGGCGACCGCGTCGCGGCCGCTCCAGCCCTGCGCGACGGCGTTCGCGGCCTCGTCGATCCAGCGCATCACGATGCCGCCGTGCGCGTTGCCGCCCCAGTTGACGTCGCCGGGCGCGGCCAGGAAGCGGAAGACGATCCGCGGGCCGGTCCCCGCCTCCGTGTACTCCTGCGCGCGCATCACCTCGTGCAGCGCGCGCCGGCCGTCGATGCGGGCGGCGGCGCCCTCGGCCAGGGCGAGGTCCTCGATCGTGCGCGGCGTCCACTCCGGCACCGGGCGCGGGCGCTTCTCTTCGTCGACGGCGACGAAGATCAGGAGGCAGTGCGTCGCCGCCTCGTAGCGCCCGGTGCGCGGATCGGCCTGGGCGACCCGCACCAGCACGTGCATGCTCGTCCGGCCGGTGTGGATGACCTGCGCGGTCGCCTCGATCAGGTTGCCGACGGCGATCGGCCGGGTGAAGTGCACGTTGCCGACGTACGCGGTGACGCAGTAGCCGCCGCTCCAGCCGACCGCGCAGGCGTAGCCGGCCTTGTCGATCCACTCGAGCACGCGGCCGGCCTGGGCGCTGCGGCCGTCGGCGGTCGCGTCCTGCGGCGCGGCGAGGAAGCGGAGGGTGATGCGGTCGTCCATGGTGCCCGTCTGGTCGTGCGGTAGGTGGGGGATCTCCACATGCTGGTCGAGTGGCCGCGGCGGCGGTCCTCACATGCTGGTCGAGTAGCCGCGGCAGCGGCGTATCGAGACCCACGTGCTCGGAGGTGGTGGATCTCGATTCGCCCCTGGGGGGCTACTCGATCAGCAAGAAGGGGCGGGCATTCATGCTGGTCGAGTAGCCGCGCCAGCGGCGTATCGAGACCCACGTGCTCGGAGGTGGTGGATCTCGATACGCCCCTGCGGGGCTACTCGATCAGCATGAGGGCGGCGGCGCGGTCGCTGCCGCGCGGACAAGAGGAGTGGACCCGCGGAGGGGGATGCGAAGAAGGGGGATGGTTCCCCTCCGCGGGCCACAGGGGCGCCGGCGCGGGGCCGGCGGGATCGGGGGTCAGGCCGCGTGGGCGGCCGGCAGCTCCTCGGCGAGCAGCCGGAGCCGCAGCGCCCGGAGCTCGGCGGTCAGCTCGGGCGGCAGGCGGTCGCCGAAGCGGGCGAAGAACGCCTCCGTCAGGGCGCACTCGTCGAGCCACGCCTCCACCGGCACCGAGAACAGCTCCTCCTTCGCGGCGGCCGAGAGGTTGAGCCCGTGCGTATTGATCGACAGCGGGAGGTCGCCGATCGCGCTGGGCCGCGACTCCGCGAGCCCCTCGATCCGCCGGACGAGCCACTGCAGCACCCGGGCGTTGTCGCCGAAGCCGGGCCAGAGGAAGGAGCCGTCGGCGGCCTTGCGGAACCAGTTCACCTGGAAGATCGCGGGCGCCTTCTCGCCCAGGTCCGCGCCGATCGCGAGCCAGTGCGCGAAGTAGTCGGCCATGTTGTAGCCGCAGAAGGGCAGCATCGCGAACGGGTCGCGCCGCAGCTCGCCGACCGTCCCCTCCGCCGCGGCTGTCTTCTCGGAGGCGATGGTCGCGCCGAGGAAGACGCCGTGCTGCCACGAGGTCGCCTGGGTCACCAGCGGCACGTTGCTGGCACGGCGCCCGCCGAAGACGATCGCGTCCAGCGGCACGCCCTCGAAGGCGTCCCACTCCCGCGAGAGCGTCGGGCACTGCTCGGCCGGCGCCGTGAAGCGCGCATTGGGATGCGCGGCCGGGGTCCCGGAGGCGGGCGTCCACGGCTCGCCGCGCCAGTCGGTCAGCCGCTCGGGCACCTCGTCGGTGAGGCCCTCCCACCAGACGTCGCCGTCCTCGCGGAGTGCGACGTTGGTGAAGATCGTGTTGCCCCAGAGGGTGTGCACGGCGTTGGGGTTGCTGCTCTGCCCGGTGCCGGGCGCGACGCCGAAGAACCCGGTCTCGGGGTTCATCGCCCAGAGGCGACCGTCCTCGCTCTTCTTCATCCAGGTGATGTCGTCGCCGAGCGTCTCGACGCGCCAACCGGGGATCGTCGGCTGCAGCATCGCCAGGTTCGTCTTGCCGCACGCGCTCGGGAAGGCAGCGGCCACGTGGTAGCTCCGGCCCTCGGGCGAGACGATCCGGATCAGGAGCATGTGCTCCGCGAGCCAGCCCTCCTCGCGTCCCATCGCCGAGGCGATCCGCAGGGCGAAGCACTTCTTGGCCAGCAGGGCGTTGCCGCCGTAACCGGAGCCGAACGACCAGATCTCGCGCGTCTCGGGGAACTGGGTGATGTACTTCGTCGCATTGCAGGGCCAGGCGACGTCCTCGCGGGTCGTGCCGTCGGCGTCGCGGAGCGGGAAGCCGACCGAGTGCACACCGCGGACGAAGGCGGTCTCCTCGGTGAAGGCGGCGAGCGGCTCGGCGCCCACGCGGGCCATGATGCGCATGTTCAGCACGGCGTAGGCGGAGTCGGTCAGCTGTACGCCGAGCTGCGAGAGCGGCCCGCCGACCGGGCCCATCGAGAACGGGACGACGTACATCGTCCGGCCGCGCATCGAGCCGGCGAAGTAGGGCGCGAGCTCGGCCTTCATCGCGGAGGGCTCGCGCCAGTTGTTGGTCGGTCCGGCGTCGGCCTCATCCGTGGTGCAGAGGAAGGTGCGGTCCTCGACGCGGGCGACGTCGTCGGGGTCGGTGCGGGCGAGGAAGGAGCCGGGCCGCCACTCCGGGTTCAGGGCGATCAGCTTCCCCTCTTCGACCATCCGGGCGGTGAGGCGGTACCACTCGGCGGGGGAGCCGTCGCACCACTCGATCGCGTCGGGCTGGAGGATCGCGGCCGTCTCGCGCACCCAGCGGCGCAGTGCCAGCGGGGCGGGCGGCACGACCGGTGCGGCGACCGGGGTCGGCGCGGTCATGGTGGTCGTCTCGAGGAGGAGGGTGTTGCTGTAGATGCTCATGCTGGCTCCGCTTTCAGTGCAGTCGTCGTCGACGGGGTGGGGAGTCGGTCCTCGTGGCGGTCGTGATCCGACGGTGCGAGGGGCGCTCTCTGGCGCCTGAAGCCAGGATGGAGGAGGATCGAGGGGTATTTGCGAGGCCTTGACCGTCAAGAATCGCGGTTTTTGCGCCTCCGTCACAACCGATCGCTGGAGCTCGCCGTGACCGACACCACCGCCCCCGCCGCCCTCCCCGCCGCCGGGACCGATGCCGCCCTGCTCGGGCAGCGCATCCGCCACTTCCGGACCCGCCGCGGGCTGACCCTCGGGCAGCTCGCCGAGCGCGTGGGCGTCTCGGGCAGTCAGCTCTCCCTGATCGAGACCGGACGCCGGGAGCCGCGGCTCTCGCTGATGCAGGCGCTCGCCACCGCGCTCGGCGTCGAGCTCGCCGCGCTGCTCTCCGACGAGCCGCCGAGCGAGCGCGCCGCCCTCGAGATCGAGCTGGCGCGGGTGCAGAAGGGGTCGCTCTACCGCTCGCTCGGGCTGCCGGAGTTCAAGGTCAACAAGAGCCTGACCACTCCCGTCCTCGAGGCGTTCCTCGGCGTCTACCGCGAGCTGGCGCGCCGCAAGAGCGAGGCCAGCGCGACACCGGAGGAGGCGCGGCGCGCCAATACCGCTCAGCGGCTGCAGCTGCGCGAGCACAACGCGTACCTGCCCGAGATCGAGGCGGTCGCCGGCGAGATGCTCCGCACGGTCGGTCACCGCGGGGGCGCGCTGACCCACAGCTCGGTCTCGAAGATGGCGCGGCACCTCGGCTTCGAGATCATCCACGTCGGCGATCTGCCGCACTCGGCGCGCTCGGTGATCGACCTCGCGAACGGACGGATCTACCTGCCGCCCGCCTCGATCCCCGGCGGGCACGGGCTGCGGGCGCTCGCCCTGCAGGCGATGGCGCACCGGCTGCTCGGCCACGAGCGCCCGGTCACCTACGCCGACTTCCTCCGGCAGCGGCTCGAGATCAACTACTTCGCGGCGGCCTGCCTGATGCCGCTGGAGCCGGCCGTGGCGTTCCTGGAGGAGGCGAAGCGCGAGCGCGACATCACCGTCGAGGACTTCCGCGACGGCTTCGGTGTCACGCATGAGGCGGCGGCGCTGCGCTTCACCAACCTGCTCACCTCGCACCTCGACATCCGGATGCACTTCCTTCGCGTGCTCGGCGACGGCTCGATCCAGAAGGCCTACGAGAACGACGGCCTGCCGCTGCCGACCGACGTGACCGGTGCGGTGGAGGGGCAGATCGTCTGCCGCTACTGGTCGGCGCGCTCGGCCTTCAGCCGCACCAATCGCACGACCGAGTACTACCAGTACGTGGACACGCCGGCCGGCACCTTCTGGTCGGCCTCGCAGACCGGCACCACCGCCACGGAGGAGTTCTCGATCACCGTCGGCGTCCCCTTCGCCGAGGCGCGCTTCTTCCGCGGCCGCGACACCGACCGCCGCGAGCAGTCCCGCTGCCCCGACGAGTCCTGCTGCCGCCGCGCCCCCGCCGAGCTCGCACAGCGCTGGGACGGCAACGCCTGGCCGAGCGCCCGCCTGCACGCGCACGTCCTCGCCCCGCTGCCCTCCGGCACCTTCCCCGGCATCGACGACGCCGAGGTCTACGCCTTCCTCGACACCCACGCCCGCGAGTCCTGACCCTCCTCCCCAGGTTCTGCCGCCCTCCGCGAGATGCCACTTATGAGGCGATTCCTCGGCGTGTCGTGCTCATAAGTGGCATCTCGCGGGATGGGGCTGTGGACAACGCGCGCGGAGGAGCGCGGGGTGCGGCAGGGTCCTCGCATGCAGGACGACACAGAGACCCGGATCGTGAACGCGTCGACGAGCGAGCTCGCGCGCCATCGGCTGGTGGCGGAGTACCCGGTCGGCGTCTTCCGGGGTGCTCGTGCCGCGATCGAGCCGGTGACCTACGGCGAGAGGATCACCGCGTTCGCCGCCGTCATGCGGCCGGGCGAGTTCTTCTCGCATGTCACCGCCGCTCATCTCCTCCAGCTGCCCGATCGGCGGGCGACGGAGACCACTCCGCTGCACGTCGCGGTCACCCCGCCGATGCGAGCCGCCCGTCGGGTCGGCGTGAAGTCGCACCATCTCTGGGACGAGGCGGTGACCGTCGTCGACGCGGGCCAACCGGTGACGGATCCCGCCTCGACCTTCTGCCATCTCGCCGACTCGCGATCGCTCGACGAGCTGGTCGTGCTCGGCGATGCTCTCGTGCGGCCCGACGAGGAGCTCGGTCGCCGCGGCCTCCGCGTCGATCTCGAGGTCCTCGCGGCGAGGGCGGCACGGTATCGCGGGCGGGGCGGCCGGCGCGCTCGGGAGGCGGTCGGATTCGTCCGGGTCGGCTCCGAGTCGCCGAAGGAGACGCTCCTCCGGCTGCTGCTGATCCGCGCGGGGCTGCCCGAGCCGGAGCTCAACGTCGAGCTGTACGACGCGGACGGTGTCTTCGTCGCGCGGGTGGATCTGCTCTATCGAAATCAGTGGGTCGTCGTCGAATACGACGGCGATCAGCACCGGACGGACACGCGGCAGTACGAGCGGGACATCGCGCGCAGCGAGGCGATCCAGGCGCTCGGCTACCGCCACATCCGCGTGCGCCTCTCCGGCCTCGTCGACCACCCCGAGGCGACGGCCGCCCGCGTCCGCCGCGCCCTCGGCCTCTGACCCCCGCCGCGGCATGCCACTTATGACGAGATTCTGCGGCGTGTCGTGCTCATAAGTGGCATCTCGCGGGAGGGGGAGGGGGGTCAGCCGGAGATCAGGGCTCGGGCCGTGCCCTCGTCGAGGATGAGGTCGGTGAGGAGGCCGGCGGCGAGGGCGCCGCGCAGGCCCGGGAGCTTCGAGGCGCCCGAGACGACGCAGATGCGGCGGGAGGCGCGGCGCACGGTGGAGAGGTCCGGGCCGCTTGCACGTTCGTTCATGGGGATGTCGTCCCAGGTGCCGTCGGCCCGGTAGAACACGGTGGCGACGTCGCCGACCACGCCGGACGCACTGAGCGAGGTGAAGTCGCTCGGCTCCAGGTAGCCGCCGATGTAGACCTTCGAGGGCACCGCCGCGAACGGCGAGCCGAGGCCGAAGAGCGCGACGTCCATCCGCTGCTGCAGCTCCAGCACCCGCTTGGTCGAGCGCTCGCGCCAGACCGCCTTCTTGGTCATCGGGTCGTCGAAGAACGCCGGCACCGGGAACTGCTGCACCTTCGCGGCGTACGCGTCGCCGAAGCGGCGCAGGATCTCGCTGGAGTAGTTGATGCCGGTGGTCTCGGTGTTGCCCGCGCCGTTGAGCTGCACGATCTGGGTGTTGTGCGTCTCCTTGGCGATCAGGTGCCGGCTCATCGCGCTCATCGTCGAGCCCCAGGCGATGCCGACGATCATGTTCGAGTCGATGAACGGCCCGAGGATCCGCGCGGCCGACAGCGCGACGCGCTCGAGCCGGTCGATCTCGCTGGTGTGGTCCGGCACCGGGACGATGTGCGCCGTGATGTCGAAGTGCGCGCGCACCTCCGCCGACAGCGCGCTCGCCCGGTCGAGCGGGGAGCGGATCTGGATGTCCACCAGTCCCGTCGCGCGGGCGTGCGAGAGCAGCCGCGACACCGAGGAGCGCGAGGTGTGCAGCTCGTGCGCGATGGCGTCCATCGTCAGGTCCTGCATGTAGTACAGCTGCGCGGCCCGGAGCGCGTCGCGCGTCTTGTCCGGGTGGGTCGCGTGCGTCGTCTCGTCCAGCTCGACGACCGGTCGGACAGGGGTCATTGCCACTCCTTGCACGTATTTCCACCCGTCTTGACCGGATGTGTTGTCGGGTCAAGGATGGCTGTATTCCCTCGCGATATCAACCGTCCATCTGGGGCGGCCACACTCGCACGAGGCATTCGACGCAACACCTACGACACGAAGGCGAGTACGAAGTGGCACAGTCTGTCGGAACTCCCGGAAGCTCCTCTCTCCGCGAGAGCGTCTCCGCACTGCGGGACACCCCCCGCGCGACCGTCCTCGTGATCGGCGGTGGCATCAACGGCATCGGGACGTTCCGCGAGCTCGCGCTCAACGGCGTCGACGTCGCCCTCGTCGAGCGCGGCGACTACGTCTCGGGTGCATCCAGCGCCTCGAGCCACATGATCCACGGCGGCATCCGCTACCTCGAGAACGGCGAGTTCCGCCTCGTCAACGAGGGCGTGCACGAGCGCAACGGCCTGCTCAAGATCGCTCCGCATTACGTGAAGCCGCTGCAGACCACGATCCCGATCTACTCGACGTTCTCGGGCATCCTGGCCGCGCCGCTGCGCTTCCTCACCCACAAGTCGGGCAAGCCCCAGGAGCGCGGCGCGCTGCTGATCAAGGTCGGCCTCACCCTGTACGACTTCTTCTCCCGCGACGGCGGCGTCGTCCCGCGCCACCAGTTCCACGGCCGCAAGCGCTCGCTGAACGAGCTGCCCAAGCTCGACCCGAAGATCAAGTACACCGCCACCTACTTCGACGCCTCCGTGCACGAGCCCGAGCGCCTGGCGCTCGACGTGCTGCGCGACGCGCTCGTCGGCGGAAAGAAGGCCCGCGCGGCCAACTACGTCGAGGCCGTCGGCACCTCCGAGGGCGGCGTGCTGCTGCGCGACCGCGAGAGCGGTGAGGAGTTCGCCTTCCAGGCGGACGTCGTCGTCAACGTCTCCGGACCGTGGACCGACTTCACCAACACGGCACTCGGCACGACCACGAAGTTCATGGGCGGCACCAAGGGCTCGCACATCGTCCTCGACAACCCCGAGCTGGTCGAGGCCTGCGAGGGCCGCGAGATGTTCTTCGAGCACAGCGACGGCCGCATCGTGCTGATCTACCCGCTCAAGGGCCGGGTCATGGTCGGCACCACCGACATCGAGGCCGACCCCAACGAGCCGGCCGTCTGCACCGAGGAGGAGATCGACTACTTCTTCGACCTGGTGAACCACGTGTTCCCCTCCATCCCGGTCACCCGCGAGCAGATCGTCTTCAAGTTCTCCGGCATCCGCCCGCTGCCCCGTCACGACGACGAGACCCCCGGCTTCGTCTCCCGCGACTACCGCATCGAGCCCTCGACCCTCCCCGGCGGGAAGACCCCCGTGCTGAGCCTGGTCGGCGGCAAGTGGACGACGTTCCGCGCCCTGTCCGAGCACCTCTCGAACGAGGTCTTCAAGCGGATCGGCGTCACCCGCCGCGTCTCGACCGTGAAGACCGCGATCGGCGGCGGCAAGGGCTTCCCGCGCACGGACGCCTCGCGCGCCCAGTGGATCAGCCAGCACCGCTCCGGTCTGTCCTCGGCCCGCACCGGCCAGCTGCTCGAGCGCTACGGTACCCGCGCCCAGGAGGTCATCGAGGCCCTGGCCGACGGCCACGACGAGGCGCTCGACTTCGACAAGGACTTCACCACCGGTGAGATCCGCTACCTCGCCCAGCGCGAGAGCGTCGTGCACCTGATCGACCTGGTCATGCGCCGCACCAACCACGCCTTCACCGGCGGCCTGAGCCGCGAGCTGCTCGAGGAGCTCGCGCAGCACACCGGCGAGGTCCTCGGCTGGGACGAGGCGGAGCGCGCCCAGGAGGTCGACGCGACCATCGAGCACCTGAAGAAGTACAACGGCGTCGATGTCGGCGGCACCTCGGTGCAGGCGCCGACGGCGGTCGCAGCCTCCTAGCGGGGCGACTGGCGCGGATCGACGGGAGTCCCGGTTCGAGGAGTGATCTCGAGCCGGGACTTCCGTCGTCACAACGCACAAACGTGCACGCGGCGTTCCTTGTCCCCGGTACGGGGCGCCGATAACTTCACACTCGTCGGGCATCGATGCCCGTCGCGGGCGCGTTCGCGCGTTCCGACCGATGAAAAGGAAAAGGTCAACGTGGACAATCTCGGAGTGGTGTTCCTCGCGGAAGTCGTGGGAACGGCGATGCTCGTGCTCCTCGGCTGCGGCGTGGTCGCCAACGTCGCGCTCGTGAAGAGCAAGGGTCTCAACGGCGGGACCCTGATGGTCAACTTCGGCTGGGGCTTCGCCGTCTTCGCCGGTGTGATCGTCTCCTACAACTCGGGTGCGCACCTCAACCCGGCCGTCACGCTCGGCCTCGCGGCCAGCGGAGCGACGGAGTTCGGCTCGGGCGTCCCGGTCAACATCGTCTCGATCCTGATGTACATCCTCGCCCAGATGATCGGTGCAATCCTCGGCGCCGTCTTCTGCTGGCTCGCCTACAAGCAGCACTTCGACCAGGAGCCCGACCCGGCCAACAAGCTCGGCGTCTTCTCCACGGGTCCTGCGATCCGCAGCTACGGCTGGAACTTCGTCACCGAGGTCATCGGCACCTTCGTCCTCGTCTTCGTCGTGATCGGCTTCGGCGGCGGACGCCAGGGCGACGGCGGACTCGCGGCGCTGGGCGCCCTGCCCGTCGCCATCCTGGTGATCGCGATCGGCGCCTCCCTCGGTGGCCCGACCGGCTACGCCATCAACCCCGCCCGTGACCTCGGCCCCCGCATCGCCCACGCGCTGCTGCCGATCAAGGGCAAGGGCTCGAGCGACTGGAGCTACGCCTGGGTCCCCGTCGCGGGCCCGATCGTCGGCGGTGTCCTCGCCGGTCTCGCCTCGACCGCGCTGCTGCCGATCCTCTAGCCGGTCCTGCGGGCCGCTCCGGCTCGCGATCCGCACTCCACTTCACCCCGTTACGAAGGAGTAATCATTCATGGCTGACTACGTCATCGCTATCGACCAGGGGACCACGTCGTCCCGCGCGATCATCTTCGACAAGAAGGGCTCGATCGTCTCGACCGGCCAGAAGGAGCACGAGCAGATCTTCCCCCGCGCGGGCTGGGTCGAGCACGACCCGATCGAGATCTGGAACAACGTCCGCGAGGTCATCGGCCAGGCGCTCTCCCGGGCCGACCTGACCCGCCACGACATCGCCTCCGTCGGCATCACCAACCAGCGCGAGACCGCGGTGGTCTGGGACAAGACCACCGGCAAGCCCGTCTACAACGCCATCGTCTGGCAGGACACCCGCACGCAGTCGATCGTCGACCGGCTCGCCGGCGACGAGGGCGCGGACCGCTTCAAGTCGATCGTCGGGCTCCCGCTCGCGACCTACTTCTCCGGCACCAAGATCGTCTGGATCCTCGAGAACGTCGAGGGCGCCCGCGAGAAGGCGGAGGCCGGCGACCTGATCTTCGGCACCACCGACACCTGGGTCCTCTGGAACCTCACCGGCGGAGTCGACGGCGGCGTGCACAAGACCGACGTCACCAACGCCTCGCGCACCCTCTTCCTCGACCTCGAGACGCTCGAGTGGCGCGACGACATCCTCGAGGCCTTCGGGGTGCCGAAGTCCATGCTCCCCGAGGTGTGCTCGTCCTCCGAGGTCTACGGGCAGGTCGAGTCCTCCTCGCTGCTGCGCGAGGTCCCGATCTCGGGCATCCTGGGCGACCAGCAGGCCGCGACCTTCGGCCAGGCGGCGTTCGATCCGGGCGAGGCGAAGAACACCTACGGCACCGGCAACTTCCTGATCTTCAACACCGGCACCGAGATCGTGCACTCCAAGAACGGGCTGCTGACGACGATCGGCTACAAGCTCGGCGACGGCGAGGTGCACTACGCGCTCGAGGGCTCGATCGCGGTCTCCGGCTCGCTGATCCAGTGGCTGCGCGACAACCTGGGCCTCATCGGCTCGGCCCCCGAGGTCGAGGCGCTGGCCGCGACGGTCGAGGACAACGGCGGCGCGTACTTCGTGCCCGCGTTCTCCGGTCTCTTCGCGCCGTACTGGCGAGCGGACGCGCGCGGTGCGCTCGTCGGCCTCACCCGCTACGTCAACAAGGGCCACATCGCCCGCGCCGCGCTCGAGGCGACGGCGTTCCAGACCCGCGAGGTCCTGGACGCGGTCAACGCCGACTCCGGCGTCCCGCTGCAGGAGCTCAAGGTCGACGGCGGCATGATCGCCAACAACCTGCTCATGCAGTTCCAGGCCGACATCCTCGGCGTCCCGGTCGTCCGGCCGGTCGTCGCCGAGACCACCGCGCTCGGCGCCGCCTACGCCGCGGGCCTCGCGGTCGGCTTCTGGGAGAACCTGGACGACCTGCGCCAGAACTGGCAGGAGGACTCGCGCTGGACCCCGCAGATGGACCAGGACGAGGCCGCCCGCCAGTACCGCCTCTGGAAGAAGGCCGTCACGAAGACCTTCGACTGGGTCGACGAGGACGTGCAGTAGCACCGCACCACTGAACGACGAGGGCCCGCGCACGCAGAGTGCGCGGGCCCTCGTGCGTGGTCCACTGGGAAGAGACGCCCGCAGACATGCTGGTCGAGTAGCCCCGCAGGGGCGTATCGAGCGGCGAAGCCGCTTCGCGTCTTGGTGGCGGGTGAAAAGACGCGGCTGCGCCCCGTCATGTTGGTCGAGTAGCCCCGAAGGGGCGTATCGAGACCCGCCGTCGTCAGCAGGGGGTCTGCAGACTCGTCCTGCTGGCGCTGGTGGATCTCGATACGCCCTCTGCGCGGGCTACTCGATCAGCATGACTTTCCCCATGCGGACGAGGTGAACTTTCCTGGCAGACCCGCCCGCGGCGGAGCTCCGTCAGAGCAGCGGGCGCCGACGCCCCGACGCGACCGCGACGAGAGCGAGTGCCAGCAGCCAGGCCGGGCCCGCCAGCACGGCCGCGACCGTGGGCGGCGCGGACGCCGACAGCGCAGCGAGGGGCGCGACGTCCTCGAGGGCGGTGCCACTCGTGAAGGTCGCGACGCTGAGCGGCGCCAGGGCCGCGAAGAGCACGAAGAGCGGTGCCCGGACGATCGTGCCGACCAGCGCGCCCCAGATCGCACCTCCGATCCCGGTCATGGGAACGAGGGTCTCGACGCCGACGTCCGGGGTGACCCTTCCCGCCGAGACGATCGCGACGCTGGCGACTCCGATCGCGACCGCCGCCGTCGCGAGCACCGCACCGGCACCGGACGCCACCAGGAACCGTGCCGCGAGCGCCGGCCGGAGCCCTGACGAGAGCACGTCGCGGGCGAGGATCCCCTTCTCGAAGGCGCTCGCCGTCCGCAGTGCTCCGAAGGCCGCCGCCCCGACGACGCCGCCCTGCAGCAGCGCCGCCGTGATCGCGTGCTCGAGCGAGGCCGCTTCTCCGGGCGGGAGCGCGCCGAGATCGACCTGCATCACGGCGAGGAGGAGGGGGAGCACGGGCAGCAGTCCGAAGACCAGTCCCCAGAGCGGTGTCCGGCTCGCGACCACGCGTCGGAACTCCGCGGCGACGGCGCGGGTGAGCGGCCCCTCCGCGGACGCGTCCGTCACCGCGCCCGCCGCTGCTCGAGGATCCGTGCGCCGCCGATCGCCAGGAGTGCCCAGACGGCCAGGACGGCCAGCGCGAGTGGCGCCGGGAGCATCCCGTCGACCGGCGCCCCGGTCGCTCCGGCGACGGCTCCGATCGGGAGCAGCCGCCCGGCGTCGCGGGCCACGCCGAGGAGTGGCACGGCCAGGGCGGCCGGCAGGACCAGCACGATCGGGATGCAGGCGTAGTAGTTCCGCACCGCGCAGCCGACGCCGACGCCCAGCACGCCGCTGAGGGCGCAGGCGAGGACGACGCCGAGCGAGGCGGACAGCAGCGTGATGTCCGGCGTCAGGCGGCGGCCGACGGTCGCCAGCACCACCGCGGAGATCGGCCACCAGCCCACGACCGCCACGACCCCGAAGACCGCGCCCGAGACCGCGCCGGCCAGCGCCTTCGCCACCAGGATCGCGTCCCGGCTGCCGAGCAGCAGCGTCCGGTCGAGCGAGTGGTAGTACGTCTCCCGGGTGTAGGCGTAGGACCCGTAGAAGCACGCGCCCAGGGCGGCGCAGGCCGCGAAGCCGAAGACGAAGCGGCTCGCCGGAGCGTCGTCGAGGCCGCCGAGCCGATCCGTCGTACCGGGCATGTTCAGGGCGAAGACGGGGATCAGGATCGCGTAGGCGAGGAGGACCGGGAACGACGAGCCGCTGCGGGAGCGCAGGATCTCGGCCCGTGCGAGCGCGCCGGCCCCGCTCATCGACCGGCCTCGCCGTCGACGAGGTCGAAGTAGCCGTCCTCGAGACTCCGCCCTCCCGAGCGGGTGAGGTCCTCGAGCGGACCGTGGAAGAGCATCCGGCGCCGCAGGACGACGACCTCGTCGACGGTGTGCTCGAGCTCGGCGAGCTGGTGACTGGAGACGAGGACCGTCCGTCCGCGCTCGGCCTCAGCGCGGATCAGGCGCCGCAGCCAGCGGATCCCCTCGGGGTCGAGCCCGTTCGCAGGTTCGTCGAGGACGAGGATCTCCGGGTCACCCGCCAGGGCCGTGGCCAGGCCGAGGCGCTGGCGCATCCCGGTCGAGTAGCCGCGGACCGGCCGTCGCGCCGCGTCGGTGAGGCCGACCGTCTGCAGCAGCTCGTCGACCTGCGAGAGCGGTGCGCCGACCGCGCGGCAGACGATCGCGAGGTGCCGGCGGCCGGTGATGCCGTTCTCGAAGCCGAGGCCGTCGAGGTGCACGCCGACGACCCGGGCGGGCGCGCGCAGCTCCGCGAACCGGTGGCCGCCGATCCGCGCCTCACCTGAATCGGGGCGCAGAAGTCCGACCAGCCCGCGGAGCGCCGTGCTCTTGCCGGCGCCGTTCGGGCCGAGGAGACCGACGACCGTTCCCTGCCGCACGGAGAAGCTGAGGTCGTCCACGACGCGGCGACCGCGGAAGGTCTTGGTGAAGTGCTGGAAGTCGAGCGCCGAGCTCATGGGCGGGCCTTTCGGGGGAGGGGGTCATCGTCGTCGAGCGGTCGTGCCGCCGGCGCCGAGCGGTCGCGCGGTCAGGTCGTCGAGGAGCCGGTGCACGGGGGTGACCAGCGTCGGGTAGTCGCCGGAGACCGACCGGGCGAGCACCTTCGCGGCGGCGAAGGCGAGGGCGGGCAGTGCGGCGTCCGAGTGCAGCCGCTCGCCGAGCACCTCGACGAGGGAGCGCCGGGCGTCCGGGGCGGCGAGGCTGTGCACGTAGAGGGTCGCGACATCCAGGTGCTCGGGTCCGCGCCCCCAGGCCTCCCAATCGGCGAGGCCGAGCGGAGCGACGAGCAGGTTGCCGGGGTGCAGGTCGCCGTGCGCCGTCGTCCAGCACGGGGTGCCGCGCGGGAACCGGTCGCCGAAGAAGCTGTGCAGAAGCCGGTCCACCGTGGCCGGGACGGTCGACTCCCGCAGCGTCGGGACGGCGGCGAGCGCGTCGAGGACGCCGCCGAGCTCGACCCAGACCGCCGGATCGACCTCGGTCTCCGGCGCGAGCTCCGCCGTCGGGGACAGGGCGCGACCGGGCAGGCGGGTCATCAGCTCGGCGCGGAGCCGGAACCCCTCGACGTGGGGCGGGTCCCACTCCTCGACGGCGAGCACGACAGGCTTGGGCAGGGCCGGGAGCACGGCGCTGTCCGCCGTGCCGGTCCACCACGTCCCGTGGGCGAGCGCCGAGGGGGAGCTGACGAGACGGAGCCAGAGCCGCTCGCGGTCGCGCCGGACAGGACCGGAGAGGGTCCTGCCTCGCCAGCCGGGGACCGTGTCACCGTCCCTCGCGACGGCGAGCACGCGGAGGGCCTGCTCGAAGGCGCGCTCGAGCGCGTTCCCGCCGGTCACCGGCCGACCCCCAGGCGGCGGAGGGCGTCCCCGGCGACGAGATCGAGCACCGCGCCGCCGATCGTGCCGCCGCCGAGGGAGACCGAGGCGCCGCCCACCGGGGGAGTGCTCGCGGAGTCGGGCAGGGCGAGGGGATAGCCGACGGCCGGCACGTCGTCGAGCCCGGTGAGGGGCGCGAGCGCCGCGATCGGGGCGAGCAGCGGCTCCGCGGGCCCGCTGACGACGGCCGTCGACCGCGGGGACCGCACCGCGATCCCGTTGCTGGTCAGCCGAACCGGGGTGCCCGGCACGATCCTCGGGTCGGCCGAGGTCCGCACGAGGAAGGCCTCGTCGTTGCGGACGACGTAGCCGGCCTCGATGCGCTCCTCGAGGGGGAGGGCGCCGACTCCGGCGAGAGCGGCGGCGAGGACGGCGGACGCGACGGCGACCCGGAGCGCTCCGACTCGCGCTTCTCTCGCGGCTCGCGCGAACCGGACTAGGGAGACGACGAGTGCGCCGAGGAGCGCTGCGGCGAACACGAGCGCGATGACCGCGCCTGGCTCGGTGAGGACCAGGACGGGGACGCTGCGGACGTAGGCCCAGCCGATCAGGAGCAGGGCGAAGCCGCGGCAGCCGACCCCGAACAGGACGAGCCAGGGGGAGGCGCGTGGCGCGGTTCCGCCCAGCAGGCGCAGGACGGCGTCGCCGACGGCTCCGATCGCGGCTCTGCGCAGGAACGGCCGGTCGAGGACCGCGACCAGGGCCAGGTAGCCGTCGAGGTGCACGAGCGGAATGAGATTGGTCACCGCGCTGAGTGCGGCCGCGACGACGAAGCACGCGAGGGCGGACCGCCCCGTCGGCGCCCACAGCAGGGCGGTGGCGGCGCTCGCCGCGAGGACGAGGTGCACCGCCGGTCCGGCCAGCGCGACCGCCGCGCGGGAGCGCCGGTCGCCCAGGCGCCAGCCGTCGGTGACGTCGCAGAAGAACGCGGGGGCGAGGTAGAAAATCATCACCCCGGCGCGCCGCGGCCGTCCACCGAAGGCCGCGAGGGAGACCGCGTGACCGGCCTCATGGACCGCTCCCGCGAGCAGGAACGCGACCGAGACCGCGAGGAGCGAGGGCAGGGGCAGTGGCTCGCTGAGGACGGCGGCGATCTCCGCCGAGTGCGCGATCGCGCTCGCGGTACCCAGGAGCAGCACCGCGACGACCGCGGCGACGGCGAGCAGCCGGATCGGCCGTCGGCGCAGGAGCCGCGCGAGCACGAGCGCCGGCCGCGTCGCGTCGAGCAGGGTCAGCTGGAGACTCGCCGGCGGCCGGAACTGCAGGCGATGCGACCGGGGCTCGCGGCGCTCGGAGCCGGCGAGGAGCCCGGCCGTCGCGAACTCGCGGAGCAGGGCGGCCGTCTCCTCGTCCGTCAGGGAGGTGCTCCCGGTGCCGTCCGTCTCGTCCGTCTCGTGCGCGCTCGGGCGCAGCCCGGCCGCGAAGGTCGCCACCGCGGGACCGACCCGTGCGCGCGGGACGCCCCGCACCGAGAGGATCCACGGAGCGCCGGGCGCGATCGGCTCGTCGATCGTCACGGTGTCCGCCAGTCGGGGCGCGGGATCGCTCATGCCCGGACCAGCTGCAGCAGCGTCGAGTCCTCGGTCTCCACCAGCGCGGTCCGCGCGACGAGCCACAGTCCCGCGCGCTCGGCCTCCACCGCGACCTGGTCGGCGTCGACGACGTTCACCCGCGAGCGGAAGAAGCGTGCCGCCGCACGCCCCTCGGGATCGAGACCGAGCTGCACGACCTCGACGTCCCGGTGGAGACCGTCGGGGGTGACGGCGGACGTCACGACGGCCGCTCCCGGTCCGCCGGACGGCCCGGGCACGGCGCGGATGCGCGAGCTGCGGCTTCCGGCGACGTAGGCGTGGTCGGGGCTCGACGCGGTGATCAGGAGGACGCCGTCCGCTCCGAGGTGCTCGCGGGCGGCCCGGAGGAAGGCGTGCCGGCCGGCTCGGTCCAGGAGCGCGATGGACGTGGCACCGAGGACGACGGCGCCGAAGCGCTCCGGCAGGTGGAAGCAGGTCATGTCGCCGACCAGCGCCCGGGAGCCGTCGGCGATCCTGGCGGCGGGCAGCGCCGCGATCCGCGACCGGAGGATGTCGACCATCGTCGGCGAGAGGTCGAGGCCGACGACGGGGCGGCCGAGGCCCAGGAGGGGCACCGTGAGGCGTCCACCGCCGCAGGCCAGCTCGAGGATCGGCCCCTCGGTCCGGCGGACCGCTGCCAGCAGGGGGCTGATCTCGCTGCGGTCCTCCGCGGTGAAGTGCTCGTAGACGACGGACCCGTCGGGTCCGTAGAGGTCCTCCGGCGCCACGGTGGCGGGGGAGAGGGCGCCGAGGAGGGCGGCGCTCGCCGCGGTGAGCGGCGGCGGGTCCGAGGGGTGCTGCATGGTCGCTCCAGGTCTGAGAGGGAGCGGTCCCGGACGCTCGAGCGTCCGGGACCGCGGGAGGTGCACGGTCGGCTAGGTCGCGAGCAGCACGATGCTGCCGAGCGCGATCACGATCCTCAGACCGGCGTCGGCGGTCCGCCAGCCGTCGGCCGGAGCGACCGCGGGTTCGATCTCCTGGAAGAGAACGGGATTCTCCATTTCTCACCTCCTCGGTGATGAGGTCCTCGGTGAAGAGGTGCTCTCCTCGAGAGCTAGGTCAGGACGATCGCGCCGAGCCCGAGGCCGACAGCGATCCCGAGCTTCGTGGCGATGTACCAGTCGGAATCGGGTGCAGCCATCGACTCGATCTCCTCGAATCGCAGGGGGGTGGGTGGTTGCATGCGTCGTCTCCTCGTGTCGTCGTCTGGAATCCGGGTGTCATCGGTCGGTCCCGGTCAGGTGAGGAGACCGACGAAGACGCCCGCGACGAGGAGCCCCGTCGTGAAGCCGGAGGTCGCCGACTCCCAGTCGGGAGCGACCGCCTGCTCCAGCTCATGGAATTCGAGCTCGTTCGTGGTGTTCATGTGTTCACCTCCCTCGTTCGGTCGTAGGGCCCGCGCCGGCGGGAAGGCCGCGCGCAGGAGTCGAAGGGCGTCGTCGACCGCCAGGCCGGGCAGCGCCGAGCTGTCCCAGCGGGCGACGATCGCGAGTGCCGCGTCGCGGAGGGCGCGGTCGGCGACGGCCGGAGCGGTGATCCCCCACCGCTCGGACCACTGGGCGCTGCCGACGACGGGGTCCGGGTCGAGCCCGAGGGGAGCGGCGAACCACTGCCAGACGGCCCGTCGTCGCGCGCGACGCTCCGGGGAGTCGCGACTCCACAGGACGGGCAGCAGCGGCATCGTCGCCGGCACCTTCCGCAGTCCCGCGCGACTGCTCACCTCGTTGGCGAGGTACCAGTGCGTCGCCGCGAAGGGATCGGCTGTCGCCGAGCGCAGCACGCCGTGACTGTCGGCGCTCGCCGCAGCGAGCGTCGCGCGGTCGGCGCGGCGAACGAGTCCGGCGCTCCCGGCGACGCGGCCGCCGGCCTCGGCCAGCGCCTCCAGCAGTCGCCTCGACCGATCGTCGGCGGAGCGGTCGGCGGGCGACCCGGACCGCGAGCCGATCAGCCGCAGGGCCGCCTCCGCCGCTCCCTCGAGCACGGAGGAGCGGGTCAGCGTCGCCGTGAGCTCGGCGTCGAGCACGGCGGCGTCGGCCCGGAGCGCTTCGCCGACCACGACGGAGCGGAGGCCGCCGATCTCGCGGCAGGCCGCGGCGCTCGTCTCGCTGCCGGGTCCGATCGTCGTAGGTACCAGGACGAGACGAGGGACCTCCGTCGACGCGGGGAGGTCTGGAGCGAGAAGCCCGCCGTGCCTGCTCATCAGTCCGTCGATGCGCGATCGGAGGGCGCGGTCGGCGGCGAACAGGCGCGCCAGCGCCGCCACGTCGTGCAGCCTGCCGCCGCCGATGCCGACGAGGCGGTCGGGACGGACAGCGCGGAGGGCGCGGTCGACGGTGTCGAGCAGCAGACCCTGCTCGATCGCGACGTCGAGGACGACCACCGGTCCGTGCAGTCGCTCGGGCTCGACGGCTCCGCTCCGGACGAGCGCGCTGTCGAGCACGAAGAGGGTCCGCCGGGAGCCGGTGGTCGCTGCATCCGACGCCAGACCGGACCGCAGATCGGTGCTGCGGACCCTCATGCGTCGAGCGCCGCACTGATGATGCGCGGGATGTCGGCGAGGTCGCGGTCGCTGGACACCGCCGCAGGCAGGAATTGGATCCCGCCCGGCGCGGGATGCACGACCGCCCCGCGCCGCCGGACGTCCTCCACCAGGCCGAGGACCTCGTCGGCGTGGGCGACCCCCGCGATCCGCAGGGCCCGGAAGGACCCGACGCCGGAGGATCCGAGCACCCGAGGATGAGCGGACAGCGCGGTGACGGCGCGGTCGAGGCAGGTGCTCACGCGCGGGAAGCCGTCGGCTCCGAGGAGTTCGGGAAGCAGCGCGAGGCTCTGCAGGACGGCGGCGCAGACCGCGGGTGTCCCCGCCTGCGTCTCCGCATGGACGAACGGGGCGTCCGCGGCGTCGATCTCCGCGAGGAGCCGCTCGCCGACGACCACGGCGGCCGCCGCGAGCGTGCCGTTCGTCAGAGCCTTCGACAGAACGACCGCGTCGGGCGCGAACGGCCAGCGCGAGGAGGCGAGGAACGGGCCGGTGCGGCCGAAGCCCGTCGCCACCTCGTCCGCGACGACGGGGACGCCCTCCCGGGACGCGCGCTCGAGCACCGCGAGGAGTGCGTCCGAGAGCGGGAGGGCGCCGGAGCCGAGGACGGGCTCCACGACGATGCCGCAGATGCGCCGTCCCTCCCGGTGGAGCAGCGACTCCAGCGCGTCCGGATCGTCGTGCGCCACGTGCCGGACCCCCGAGCGATCGACGCCGTAGACGTCCTGGCCCAGCTCGTCGCCGCTCAGGGCGTGGGCGCCGTAGGTGAGCCCGTGGTAGCTGCCGGACAGGCCGACGACCAGCCGGCGCTCCGGCCGACCGAGGAGCGCGGCCCGCTGGCGGAGCAGCTTCATGACCGCGTCGTTCGCGCTGCCGCCCGAGGTGGTGAGGAGGACGCGCCGGAAGGAGGACTGCGGGAGCGCGTCGCCGACGACCGCGAGCAGTGCCGCGGCCGCCCGCTCCGCCCAGGGGTGACTCCGCCGGAAGAGGGACAGGTAGGAGGCCTCGGCCAGAGCCGCGGCGATGGCAGCGGTGAACTCCGGGCGGCCGCAGCCGAACGGCGCGTTCCACAGTCCGCTCGTGAGGTCGATCGCCTCGACGCCGTCGGCGAAGCGGATGCATGTCCCCGTCGCGCTCACCGCCGCGACGGTCCTGGCCGCCGCCGTCGGCGAGACCAGGGGCACGAGGACCGGCGAGGCCGTCACGCTCCTCTCCGGAGGTGGACGCCCTCGTGCTCGAACCGCTCGACGAGCCGCGAGACGAAGGCCTCGTCGGCCGGCGTGCGCGGCTCGTCGTCCGGGCCGTCGCTCAGCAGCCGTTCGACGACGACCGCGGTGGCGGGTGCGAGGGCGAACCGCCGCAGGGTCCGGGGCTCCACCAGGACGCGCTCGTCGCCCCGGTGCAGGAGGATCAGGTCGGAGCGCGTGAGCGTCGTCACCTCCCCGTCCGGTCGGAGGGACGTTCCGAGCCCGACCACCGACCACGCCGGGCCGGTGTCGTCGGCGGCAGCGAAGGCGAGGCCGGCGCGGTACAGCGCCAGCCAGGGGCGGCGCGCGATGTCGTCGGCGACACCGCCGCCCAGCGCGGCGAGCCGGTCGAGCGGACGGTACGACCTGTCGAGGGCGGCCGCGAGACCGTCGGGGTCTCGGGCGTCGCCGAGGACCAGCCCGTCCGGACCGAGCGTCGCGACCCCGTCCCGGCCGACATCGACGGCAGCGACGGGTCCGGCAGCGGGGTCGTCCGTCAGCGGCAGACCGCTCACTGCGACCGCGGCTCCCAGGAGCTGCGGGACCAGCCGACCGGAGGCGCGGGCGGCGTCGGCGTCCTCCAGATAGGCCTGCCAGCCGTTCGCATCGCGGAGCCGTGCGGTCGTCGCACCGGTGACCGGGAGGAACGCGATCGAGGCGTAGTCCTCCGTCTGGACCCGCAGCTCGCCGAACCAGGCGACGTCTCCCGGCTCGTCGAGTCCACCGCGGTAGTCGAGGACGGCCGCGCAGTCGCAGGTCGGGGCCTCGCGGGTCTCATCGTCGTCGGTCACGCTCTCGCTTGGGAGGAGCAGGACGTCCTCCGGCCCGAGCAGTGGCTCCACCGCTCCTCGCCACCGCCGGTCGGCGAGGCGCACGACCCGTCGAGCGTCGACCCGATCACCCGTCACCCACTGGAGGACGGCCCGGGCGACTCCGCGTCGATCCACCGCGGTCGCTCGCGTGTCGGCGTCGGCGAGACCGGTCGGAGTCGAGAGCGCCGTTCGCGAGCCGCGGTCGCCGCGATCGAGGGAGCGCGTCGCGTCTCCGTCGGAGCGGATCGGTCCTGGGTTGGTTGCCATACGTGGATGGTAGCCGACTGAAGCTCACGTCTGTCAAGGCCGACTCGCCGACCGAGCTGATGATCACCGATGCGCGCCACGGGCGAGCTCGGCGCGCGCCTTCGACACCGGGCGCCGACGTCGGTGCTAGACATACGCGTATGACGAACGCAGCAGCACGCAGACGACTCCCAGCACGGCGGTGGCTGTCGTGAGATCCCGATTCGACCTCGTCGTTCTCGTCGTCTTCGGTCTGTACGGCCTCGTCCGAAGCGTCCTCGACGCCCCCGCGGTCATCGCGGCACCGAGCGCCGTCGGGATCGCGTCGCTGTGCGCCTCCGCCTTGCTCCTCGTCGTGGCGATCGCGGCGCTCGCCCTCGAGCTGCGGCGCAGACGGAGGAAGCGCGCGGCGGCCTCGACCGCCGCCGCCCGGACGGGCCGAGAGGCCGACTGGTAGCGGTAGAGCCGGAGGCGTCGGCCCGCCGACCCGCGTCAGCGCCCACCGTGCGCCGACCTCCCGTCATGCTGGTCGAGTAGCCCCGCAGGGGCGTATCGAGACGCACCCTCCTCAGAAGGCCGGTTTGCAGGCTCGTCCTCTGGCGCGGGTGGATCTCGATACGCCCGCTTCGCGGGCTACTCGATCAGCATGAAGTCCGTGCGTCGAGTCCACTCATGCTGGTCGAGTAGCGCGGAGCGCGCGTCGGGACCCGGGCCGGGAGCGGCACGCACGTCGTGCGATCCGCGCCAGCGACAAGAGGGCGTCGCGCGCTGTGGCAAGGTCCCGGGATGACAGTGCCGAAGAAGAAGGAAGACCGCGTGCGCCGCTTCGCGCTCGCCCTGCTGGGAGTGAGCATGGGAGTCGCCGTCGTGGCGACGATCGTCGGAGGGATCGACGATCCGTACGACGTTGTGACTCTCGTCGTGTGCGGCTCCTGTGCCTCCCTGGTGATCGTCACCTTGATCCGCGAACGATGAACCTCGCGCTGGCGCTCGGGCGGAGGCGTGCACAGAGGTAGCGCGCTGACGCTGCATCCGGACGCTCCGCCGAGCACGAGTGAACGGTCAGCCCGTCGGCCGAGGGTCAGCGCAGCCCCGCGACCGCGTCCAGCTCGTCCAGCGAGCCGATCCGCACCACCCCGAGCTCGACGGCCTCGGAGGGCAGCTCGCGCCCGTGCTCCGGCCCGCCGACGCGGTCGAGCCACACCCCGCGCAACCCGGCGCGTGCCGCGCCGATCGCGTCGGTGCCCAGCCGGTCGCCGACGTACAGCGCGTCGGCCGGAGCGACGCCGAAGCGCTCGCAGGCGACGTGGAAGATCCGCGCATCCGGCTTCGTCACGCCGACCTCGCCCGACGCCACGAGGTGCTCGACCCGCTCCGTCAGACCGATCGCGTCCGTCTTGCGCGTCTGGAACTCGAGGTCGCCGTTGGTGATCAGGCCAATCCGGACGCCCGCCGCGTCGAGCCGATCGAGCACCGGCAGGGCGTCGTCGTGCAGCGTCCACGCCACGACGTAGTGCCCCAGGTAGGCGGCGAACCACGCGCTCGCCTCCTCGGGCGTCAGCGCGACACCGGCGTCGGCCGCGAAGGCCGTGGCGCGGGCACGGCGCTGCCCCTCGTAGTCGAGCTCGCCGGCGAGGTACCGGTGGTAGTGCTCCTCCTCCAGGGCGTACCAGCGCCGCTGCAGCGCGCCCGCCTCGCCCGCGTACGCGTCGCCGAGCGCGGCCGCGTACGCGACGATGCCCTCGCGCACCGCGCGGGCGTGCGCGAAGAGCGTGTCGTCGAGGTCGAAGAGGGCGAGCCGGATCATCGAGGACTCAGCGGCTGCGGCGCAGGAAGCCGACGCGCTCGTACACGGTCGCGAGCGTGCGCTCGGCCGTCTCCGAGGCGCGGTCCGCCGCGCGGGAGAGCACCCGGTCGAGCTCGGCCGGGTCCTCGAGCAGCTCCGCGGTGCGCGCGCGGATCGGATCGAAGGTCGCCGCGACGACCTCGACCAGGCCCTTCTTCAGGTCGCCGTAGCCGCGGCCGGAGTACTCCTGCTCGAGCGACTCGATCGTGCGGCCGGCGAGGACGGAGTAGACGGTGAGCAGGTTCGAGACGCCCGGCTTGGCCGCGCGGTCGAAGCGCACCTCGGACTCGGTGTCGGTGACGGCCCGCATGATCTTCTTCGCGGTGACCTTCGGCTCGTCGAGCACGCTGAGCAGGCCGGCGTCCGACTCCGCGGACTTCGACATCTTCGCGCCGGGGTTCTGCAGGTCGTAGATCTTCGCCGTCTCCTTGGCGATGTACGGCTCCGGGATCGCGAAGGTCTCGCCGAAGCGCGTGTTGAAGCGGCCCGCGAGGTCGCGGGTCAGCTCGAGGTGCTGGCGCTGGTCCTCGCCGACCGGGACGGCGTCGGTCTGGTACAGCAGGATGTCGGCGGCCATCAGGATCGGGTAGGTGAAGAGGCCGACCGAGGCCGCCTCCGTGCCCTGCTTCGCCGACTTGTCCTTGAACTGCGTCATCCGGCTGGCCTCGCCGAAGCCGGTCACCGTGTTCAGGATCCAGGCCAGCTCGGCGTGCGCCGGGACGTGCGACTGGATGAACAGCGTCGAGCGCTCCGGATCGATGCCGGCCGCGATGTACTGCGCGGCGGTGGCGCGGGTGCGCGCGCGCAGCTCGGCGGGCTCCTGCGGCACGGTGATCGCGTGCAGGTCGACGACGCAGAAGTGGGCGTCGAAGTCGTCCTGCATCGCGACCCACTGGGTGAGGGCGCCGATGTAGTTGCCGAGGTGCAGCGAGCCGGAGGAGGGCTGCATGCCGGAGAAGATGACGGGCTTCGCGCCCGGAGTGCTGGGGGTCATGGTGAGGCCTCGTGAGTGACGGCGGCGCGGTCGGCGCCGGGGGAGAAGGGGGTCAGAGCTCGTAGTCGACGACGACGGGCGCGTGGTCGGACCAGCGGGTGTCCCACGCGCTGGCGCGGTCGATCTCGTAGCTGCGGGCCAGGGCGGCGAGCTCCGGCGTCGCGAGCTGGTAGTCGATCCGCCAGCCGGTGTCGGTGTCGAACGCCTGACCGCGCTGCGACCACCAGGTGTAGGGCCCGGGCACCTCGCCGGCGAAGCGGCGGCCGAGGTCGACCCAGCCCATCCCCGCTCCGGCGTTGTAGCCCTCCTCGCCCTCGGCGCCGACGAAGCGGTCGAAGTAGGCGCGCTCCTCGGGGAGGAAGCCGGCCTTCTTGACGTTGCCCTTCCAGTTCTTGATGTCGAGGGTGCGGTGGCCGACGTTGAGGTCGCCCATCACCACGGCGAGCGAGTTGTGGGCCTGCAGCTGGGGGAGGCGCTCGATCATGGCGTCGAGGAAGCGCATCTTCTCGTCCTGCTTCGGCGTGCCGACGCCGCCCGAGTGCACGTAGGTGGAGACGACGGTCACGGTGCGGTCGCCGACCTCGTAGTCGGCCTCGAGCCAGCGGCCCGCGGAGTCGAAGTCGTCGGCGCCGAGCGCGACCCGGTGGATCGTCGCGCGCTTGCGGGAGGCGAGCGCGACTCCGGCGCGGCCCTTGGCGGTCGCCTCGTCGTGCAGCACGTCCCACTCGTCGCCGAGCAGGCCGGTGAGGTCGTCCGTGGAGGCGCGGACCTCCTGCAGGGCGAGGATGTCGACGTCGCGGGCGGCGAGCCAGTCGCCCATGCCCTTGCGGAAGGCGGCGCGGACGCCGTTGACGTTGACGGAGGCGATGCGGAGCGGCTTTCGAGTCACCGGAGCAGTCTACGGAGCACCGCCGACAGCGCGCGGCGCACGGGGGAGCGGCGGACCGGCGCGGCGGACCGGCGCGGCGGACCGGCGCGCCCCGGGGCATGCAGAAGCCGGCGGCCCCGCCCCGCGCCGCCCCCTCGGAGGAGAGGGGCGACGCGGAGTCGGGACCGCCGGCGGGACCGCTCAGGACGGTCGGTCGGTGCGGATCAGACGGCGACGGGGCGGGCCGTGGCCGGCTCCGGGACCTCGGCGACGATCGGAGCCCGCTTGATGCTCTTCGCGATGATCACGCAGACCGCCGTGACCACCATGCCGACGAGGATCGCGACCAGGTAGAGCAGCGGCTGCCCCACCAGTCCGGTCACCCAGACGCCGCCGTGCGGCGCGCGCAGCGTGGAGCCGAAGAGCGCGACGAGCGCGCCGGTGACGGCCGAGCCGATCATGGCGGAGGGGATCACGCGCAGCGGGTCGACCGCGGCGAACGGGATCGCTCCCTCGGAGATGAACGAGGCGCCCAGCAGGTAGGCCGCCTTGCCGTTCTGGCGCTCGGCGTCGGTGAACAGGCGCTTGCGGAGCGACGTGGCGAGGGCGAGGCCCAGCGGCGGCGTCATGCCGGCCGCCATCACGATCGCCATCACCTTGAACTGCACCGAGTTCGGGTCGCCGTCCGCGGGGACCGAGGCGAGCCCCGTGGTCGCGAAGGCGTAGGCCACCTTGTTGACCGGGCCGCCCATGTCGAACGCCATCATCAGGCCCAGGATGATCCCGAGGATGATCAGGTTGCCGCCGGTGAGGCCCGAGAGCCAGGCCGACAGTCCCTCGCTCAGCGCGCGCAGCGGGGCGCCGAGGACGACGAACATCAGGAAGCCCGTGATGAAGGTCGCGATCAGCGGGATGATGACCACCGGCATCAGCGACTTGAAGGCCGCCGGCAGCTTGATCCGCGAGATGTAGAGCGCCGCGTAGCCGGCGATGAAGCCGGACGCGAGGCCGCCGAGGAAGCCGGCGCCGACGGTGACCGCCACGGCGCCGCCGAGGAAGCCGGGCGCGATGCCGGGGCGGTCCGCGATGCCGAAGGCGATGAAGCCCGACAGCACCGGCACCAGGAACGCGAAGGTCGCGCCGCCGATCAGGAACATCACTCCGGCCCAGTCGGTGATGTTCGCGATGTTGAAGCCGTTGTCGATGATCTGCTGCGGCGTGTAGCTGACGATCTGGTAGCCGCCGAAGAGGAACGACAGTGCGATCAGCAGACCGCCCGCCGCGACGAACGGGATCATGTACGAGACGCCGGTCATCAGGTTCTGGCGGATGCGCGTGCCGACGCCGACCTTCTTCGGGGCGGCGGGCGCCGCGGCCGGAGTCGAGCGGGCGGCGGACGGAGCCGTGCCAGTGCCGCGCAGGGCGAGCGCCCGGTCGAGCACCTCGTCCGGCTTCGACAGCGCCTCGGCGACGCCGACCTGGAGGATCGGCTTGCCGGCGAAGCGGTCCTTGCCGCGGATCTCGAGGTCGGCGGCGAGGATGACGACGTCCGCGGCGGCGATGTCGCCCGCGGTCATCTCGTCCGAGCCGGCGGCGCCCTGGGTCTCGACGTGGATCGGGTAGCCGCGCTTCTTCGCGGCCTGCTCGAGCGCCTCGGCGGCCATGTAGGTGTGCGCGATGCCGGCGATGCAGCTCGTCACCGCGACGAAGCGCGGGGCGCCCGTCGAGGCGGCGGCGGGAGCGTCCTGGACCTTCGCGGCGGCGCGGTCGATGACGTCCGCGGCCTTGGCGAGCGCCTCCGAGGTGCCGACCTCGAGGGTCGGCTTGCCGGCGAAGCGGTCCTTGCCGCGCACCTCGAGGTCGGCGGCGAGGATCACGACGTCGGCGTCGGCGATCGTCTGGTCGGACATCGGGTCGGAGCCGGCCGCGCCCTGGGTCTCGACCTGGATCTGGTAGCCCTTCTTCTTGGCGGCCTGCTCGAGGGCCTCGGCCGCCATGTAGGTGTGCGCGATGCCGGCGATGCAGCTGGTGACGGCGACGATCTTCACGAGACGACGACCTCTCGGGCGATGATGTCCGCGACTTCCTGGC
This sequence comes from Rathayibacter festucae DSM 15932, assembly GCF_004011135.1. Lineage (NCBI taxonomy): Bacteria > Bacillati > Actinomycetota > Actinomycetes > Micrococcales > Microbacteriaceae > Rathayibacter > Rathayibacter festucae. Next base: position 428,928 of record NZ_CP028137.1, read on the forward strand.
CGCTGGACGCGGCGCGGAGGGATCCGGTGAAGGACTCGTGGATCAGCTTGCGGGCGAGCTGGGCGAGGATCTTGAGGTGGGCCTGGTCGGCGCCGTCGGGGGCGGCGATGAGGAAGATCAGGTCCGCGGGGCCGTCCGGGGCGCCGAAGTCGACGCCGGACTTGGCGATGCCGACGGCGACGCTGGGCGAGACGACGTGCGAGGAGCGGGCGTGGGGGATCCCGATGCCGCCGGGCATGCCGGTGGCCATCTGCGACTCGCGGTCGCGGACGTCGGCGAGGAAGCCGTCGAGGTCGGTGACGCGGCCGGCGTCGGCGAGCGTCTTCGCGAGCTGCGCGGTGGCGTCGTCCTTCGTGGCGGCGGTGAGGTCGACGATGACCGTCGACGCCTCGGTGAGAGCAGTCATGCGCTCAGTTCTCCAATCGGGAGGGTGGGGTCGGGGTTCTCGACGACGGAGACGTCGTCGAGGCGGAGGGAGTCGGGACCCGGGGCTTCACTGCCCGGGAGGGTGACGGCGGCGGTGCCCCAGGCGACGGCCGTCCGCAGACGGTCCGCCTCCGAGGCGTCGGTCGCCGACAGGTAGCCCGCGAGGGTGCTGTCGCCGGCGCCGACGGTGCTGAGGGGCACGACGGGGGGTGCGCCCGCCCACCACGACGAGTCCGCCGTGACGAGGAGGGCGCCGTGCTCTCCGAGGCTCACGAGCGCTCGCGCGTCCGGGAGGCGGAGGAGTGTGCGGGCTCCGTCGACGACGTCGCCGACGGTCGCGAGGGAGCGGCCGAGGAGCTCCTCGAGCTCCTCGAGGTTGGGCTTCACCAGCGTCGCGGTGCCGGCCGCGATGATCGCGGTCAGCGGTGCTCCGGAGGTGTCGACGGCGAGGGGGACGCCGAAGTGGGTGGCGAGGCGGCCGAGCGCCGGGTAGAAGTCGTCGCCGAGTCCGGGCGGGACGCTGCCGCAGGCGACGAGCCAGCGCGGGGCGGAGACGACGTGGTCGCAGATCAGGTCCGAGAGCGCCTTCGCCTCCTCGGGCGTGACGGCCGGGCCGGGCTCGTTGATCTTGGTGGTGCGCCCGGTCGCGTCGTCGACGACGGTGATGTTGGTGCGGATCGGCTGCGCGATGGGCGCACTCGCCGAGGCGACTCCGGCCGCCTCGAGCATGGTGCGCAGGTCCAGGCCCGTGGAGGCGTCGGCCGGGTAGATCGCCGTGGCCTCGACGCCGTTGCGGGCGAGGGCCCTGGCGACGTTGACGCCCTTGCCGGCCGGGTCGCGGCGCACGCCGTGGGCGCGGTTGACCTCGCCGACGGCGAAGCCGCTCGTCGACAGGGTGACGTCGATGCTGGGGTTGGCGGTGACGGTGACGATCATGCGCGGACGACCTCCGGGCCGGCCGATTCGATGTCGTCGGCGAGCTCGTCGTCGACTCCTCGATCGGTGATGACGGTGTCGATCGCGGACAGCGGGGCGACGTGCCCGAAGTCCTGGCGGCCGAACTTGGAGTGGTCGGCGAGGACGACGACCCGGCGCGCGGCGGCGATGAGCGCGGACTTGACGACGGCCTCGTCGAGGTCGGGGGTGGTGAGCCCCCGCTCCCGGCTGATGCCGTTCGTGCCGATGAAGGCGACGTCCACCGAGACGGTGGGGATCACCTGGGCGACCCACGGCCCGACGGCGGCCTGCGTGACGCCGCGCAGGTGCCCGCCGAGCAGGTGCAGGTCGATGTTGGGCCGGCCGACGAGCGCCACCGCGACAGGGAGGGAATGGGTGACGACCGTCAGCCGGCGGTCCAGGGGGAGCAGCTCCGCGAGGCGGACCGTGGTGGTCCCGGCGTCGATGGCGATCGAGCCGCCGTCGGGGACCTCGGCCAGCGCGGCGGTGGCGATGCGGTCCTTCTCCGCGGCGAGGTGGCCCTCGCGGGCGGCGACCTCGGGCTCGATGCCCAGGCGCTCGACGGGGATGGCCCCGCCGTGAGCCCGGCGCAGCAGGCCGCGCTTCTCCAAGCTGGTGAGGTCCCGCCGGATCGTCTCGGGCGTGACCGCGAGGGACTGCGCGAGGTCGCGGACCTCGACCCGCCCGTCGGTGCGGGCGCGGTCCAGGATCGCCTGGTGCCGCTCCGGTGCGTACATGTGGACTCCGTCGTCTCGCGAGATGCTACGCCTCGTCCGCGGTGTCGGTGTCGACCTCGGATCTGCGTTTACATCTTTTTAGACCCGTTCGTGTCCGATGTCAACAGAAACGGACATGTTCGACAGACGTCGTCCCGCGCCGGGGCTCCGTCGGCCGCATCGGTGTCGAGGAGAGCGACTGTCGAGGAGAGCGACTGTCGAGGAGAGCGACTGTCGAGAAGAGCGACTGTCGCGGAGTCAGGCGGCCGCGTCGGCCAGCTCGTCCTCGAGGCGCGAGAGCTGCTTCTCCAGGCGCCGGCGCTTGAGCAGTGAGGCGTCCGGCAGGGCGGCGCGGAGGCGCTCGCGCTCCGCCTCGGCGAGGGTGCGGCGGGCGAGGCGCAGCTGCTCCTCGCGCTCGCGCTCGATCTCGTCCGGCGTGCGCTTGCGCGCCGAGATGCCGGCGTCGCTCATGCCCACCGAGATCCAGGAGGCGACGATCAGGATCACCTGGCAGACCAGGTTGAACCAGATCAGCAGACCGATCAGTACGGCGAAGGAGGCGAGCAGCGGGTTGCGCGAGGCGCCGCCGAGGAGCTGGGTTCCGAGGACCTTGAGTGCGCCGAGCGCGATCCCGCCCATCAGCGCGCCGACCCAGAGGTTCTTCCACGGGATCGGGATGCCGCTGAGGATCCGGAACGAGCCGGCGAGCGTCGCGGTGTCGAGCGCGAGCATGATCAGCAGGCCGACGACGGTGCCGGTGACCCGGCCGAGGGTCGAGTCGCTGCCGATCCCGAGGACGTCGAACGCGACGTCGACGAACGAGGTCGAGAAGACCGAGAGCGCCGCCGAGACGATCAGCACGGCGCCGAAGACGAGCGCGAGCCCCGCGTCCTTGAGCTTGAGCAGGACGAACAGGACGGTCGGACCGGGCAGGGAGAACAGGATCCGCACCGCCTGCCGGAGGCTGCCGAGGAAGTTGAGCGCCGTCCAGAGCAGACCCGCCGCGGCGATCACTCCGGTCCAGCCGAGGATCGTGGAGTCGAGCAGCGTGTCGATGGACACCAGCGCGTTCCTGTCGCCGATCAGCCCGGGCACCGAGCTGGTGAGCAGCTGCAGCAGCGAGTCGCGCAGCGCCGCGTTGTCGCGCAGGACGAAGCCGAAGACAGCGAAGAACACGAACAGCGCCGCGAAGATCGCGAACAGCGCCTGGAAGGCGAGCCCCGACGCGAACAGCGGCCCGCCGCTCTCGGAGTAGTGCAGCATCACCCGCACCGGCCTCGTCCGCATGATCCGCTCGAACAGCGCCGGGATGCCGCGCGGTGCCTCGGTCGCCGCCTCCGTCATGCCCTCCAGCGTAGAGGCGCCGGGCGCGGCTCCGAGACGCAGGCCTCCGCCGCCCTCGGCGGTGCGACCTCCGGCTCGCGGGATCGCCTCCGGCTCGTGGGCTGCCGCACATCCGACGTGCCGGAGCTGTTTCCGCGTGCCGGACCCCGGCGGCCCGACCTCCGGCTCTCGGAATCGCCTCCGGCTCGTGGAATGCCGCGCATCCGACGTGCCGGAGCAGTTTCCGCGTGCCGGACCCCGGCGGCCCGACCTCCGGCTCTCGGAATCGCCTCCGGCTCGTCGTCCTGCGCGCTTCTGACGAGCCGAAGCTCGTCTCGCGTGCCGAGACGCCGACGCCGTCACGTCCGGCTCGCGGAACGATCCCCGGCTCGTGGAATCGCGGACTCCCTGCGTGCCGGAGCTGTTTCCGCGTGCCGAAGCTCGGCCGCGGGACCTCCGGCTTGCAGAATCACCTCCGGCTCGCAGAATCACCTCCGGCTCGTCGCTCCGGCCGATTCCGAGGTGCCCGAGCACTTTCGGCGCGCTCGAATGCTCCCGCCCCGACCCTCGGCTCGCGGAACGCTCTCCGGCTCGTGGATTCGCGGACTTCCGGCGTGCCGGAGTTGTTTCCGCGTGCCCGACCTCAGCCGCGGGACCTCCGGCTCGCAGAAACACCTCCCTTCGTCTCGCCGGAGCCTGTTCCGTGTGTGCCGGGGTGAGTCCGTCCTAATCTCCGGCTCGCGGAATGACCTTCGGCTCGCGGGTGTACGGGCTTCCGGCGTGCCGGAGCGCGTTCCGCGTGCCAGGCGGACGCACCACAACCTCCGGCTCGCGGAATCATCTCCGGCTCGTGGAATCGCGTCCCTCCTGCGTGCCGGAACCTGTTCCGCGTGCCGGAGCGTCGGCACCGACGTCCGGTGGTCGCCCGACGACCTCGCCTGCCTCGAACGGTGCGCCTCTGGCTGTCAAGGGAGGCATCCTCGCGTCGGACGGGCGGGACTCAGCGGAGCGGGCCGCGCGCGCGGACCGCGAGGATGCTGTCGCGGGTGCGCGGCCAGTGATGCATCACGTCCGCGTAGGTGAAGCGGAGCGTCGTGTACCCGCGCTCGGCTGCCGCGCGGTCGCGATCCCGGTCTCGCTGGAAGGCGTGGGGGTCGTCGTGCCAGGCGCGACCGTCGATCTCGAGGAGCAGCCACCCGTCGATCACCAGGTCGACCCTGCCGACGCCGTCGATCTCGACCTGGATGTCGGACCTGATGCCGAGCAGATGCAGGCGGACCCGAGTGACGGACTCCGTCCCGGACTCCGAACGGGCGTCGACCAGCTCCGCGACGACGGCGAAGCGACGGGGCAGCGCCGCCAGCGCTTGGGCGAGAGCATCGGCCCCGACGAGACGCAGGCGCAGGCACGAATCGGCGACGGCGACGGCGAGCTCGAGAGGCTGGCAGAGGAAGACCTGGGTCAGCGCCTCGATGCGCGTCGTCCGGATGGAGCGGTACTCCGCCGGCCGTGCACGGCGACTCCAGTGCGTGACCACGTCGTCGCCGAGTTCTCGCGGACGAGGGCGCGAGCTGGAGGTGATGGCGAGGTGGAGTCGGGTGTCGGGCGGACGGAAGGCGCCCGCCTCCGCCAGCAGCGAGATGCAGGACAGCGACCCGCAGGCCTCCGCCGCGCGCAGCTCCTCCGCCGACGCGTGCGGCGACGCGTACCAGCCGCGTCTGATGCGGCGCAGCGCCCCCGATCGCACGGCGGCCGTGGCGTCGACGCCGACCGCGTGAAGGTAGCCGATGTGGTGCACTCCGTACTGCATGCGCCGACTCTGCCGTCGGACGGCGATCCGTGCGGACCTGATCGCCCGTTCGGTGGAGAGCTCGTGCTCACCGCCGACTGTGGAGGAGACGACCGAGGGTCGGCGCCGGGTGCGTCGGGCTCCCGATTCGGGGTCCGGCTCGTCGATCCGCCGTCGTCGGGCGTGCCGGAGCCGTTTCCGCGTGCCGGAGGTGGCGCGGGCGATGTTCGGCTCGTGATTCCGGGTCGGGCTCGTCGATTCGACGGGTTTCAACGTGCCGGAGCTGTTTCCGCGTGCCGGAGGTGGCGCGGGGCATGCTCGGCTCGCGATTCCGAGTCGGGCTCGTCGATCGGCAGGATTCGGGCGTGCCGGAGCTGCTTCCACATGCCGGAGGTGCCTCGCCGGGCCCGGGGACGACGAACGGCCCGCCGGATCCGAGGATCACGACGGGCCGAACTGGGGAGGAAGCGTCAGGCGCGGCCGCGGATGACGGCCTGCTTCACCTCGGCGATCGCCTGGGTGATCTGGATGCCGCGGGGGCAGGCCTCGGTGCAGTTGAAGGTCGTGCGGCAGCGCCAGACGCCCTCCTTGTCGTTGAGAATGTCCAGTCGGGCTCCGCCCGCGTCGTCGCGCGAGTCGAAGATGAAGCGGTGCGCGTTCACGATCGCGGCGGGGCCGAAGTACTGCCCGTCCGTCCAGAACACGGGGCAGGACGACGTGCACGCGGCGCAGAGGATGCACTTGGTGGTGTCGTCGAAGCGGGCGCGGTCGGCGACCGACTGCACGCGCTCCTTGCCCTTGGTCGGCGGGGTGTTCGCGATCAGGAACGGCTGCACCTCGCGGTAGGAGGCGAAGAACGGCTCCATGTCCACGACGAGGTCCTTCTCGAGGGGCAGGCCCTTGATCGCCTCGATGTAGATCGGCTGCGAGATGTCGAGGTCCTTGATCAGCGTCTTGCAGGCCAGGCGGTTGCGGCCGTTGATCCGCATCGCGTCGGAGCCGCAGATGCCGTGCGCGCAGGAGCGACGGAACGTCAGCGACCCGTCCTGGTCCCACTTGATCCGGTGCAGCGCGTCGAGGACGCGGTCGGTCGAGAACATCTCGACGTCGAAGTCCTGCCAGCGCGGCTCGGTGTCCTGCTCCGGGTCGAAGCGGCGGATGATGAACGTGACGGTGAACGCCTCCGGGGCCGCGGGGGCGGCGGGGGGCTGCTCGAGAGTGGCGGACGACACGACTAGTACTTCCTCTCCATCGGCTGGTACCGGGTGATCACGACGGGCTTCCAGTCGAGGCGGATGTGGTCGCCCGCGTCGGAGGAGTGGGCGTCACCGGAGAGGTACGCCATCGTGTGCTGCATGTAGTTCTCGTCGTCGCGCTTGGGGAAGTCGTCGCGCATGTGGCCGCCGCGGCTCTCCTTGCGGTTCCGAGCGGAGTAGACGACGACCTCGGCGAGGTCGAGGAGGAAGCCGAGCTCGACCGCCTCCAGGAGATCGGTGTTGAAGCGCTTGCCCTTGTCCTGCACCGAGATGTTGCGGAACCGGTCGCGCAGGCGCTGGATGGTGCCGGTGACCTGCTCGAGCGACTCGTCGGTGCGGAACACCTGGGCGTTCTTGTCCATCTCGTCCTGCAGCTCCTTGCGGATCGAGGCGATCCGCTCGGTGCCGGTGGCGCCGCGGAGCGAGGCGAGCATGTCGCGGATCGCGCCGGCGGGGTTCTCGGGCAGGGGAGTGAAGTCGACGGTCTGCGAGTAGTCGGCGGCGTTGTTGCCGCTGCGCTTGCCGAAGACGTTGATGTCGAGCAGCGAGTTGGTGCCGAGGCGGTTCGAGCCGTGCACGGAGACGCAGGCGCACTCGCCGGCGGCGTAGAGGCCGGGGACGACGGTGGTGTTGTCCGAGAGGACCTCCGCCTTGACGTTCGTCGGGATGCCGCCCATCGCGTAGTGCGCGGTCGGCATGACCGGCACCGGCTCGACGACCGGGTCGACGCCCAGGTAGGTGCGGGCGAACTCGGTGATGTCCGGGAGCTTCGTCTCGAGCACCTCGGCGCCGAGGTGGGTGCAGTCCAGCAGCACGTAGTCCTTGTGCGGGCCGGCGCCGCGGCCCTCCGCCACCTCCTGGACCATGCAGCGGGCGACGATGTCGCGCGGCGCGAGGTCCTTGATGGTGGGGGCGTAGCGCTCCATGAAGCGCTCGCCCGAGGCGTTGCGGAGGATCGCACCCTCTCCTCGCGCTCCCTCGGTGAGGAGGATGCCGAGCCCGGCGAGGCCGGTCGGGTGGAACTGGAAGAACTCCATGTCCTCGAGGGGGAGGCCCTTGCGCCAGATGATGCCGACGCCGTCGCCCGTGAGGGTGTGCGCGTTCGACGTCGTCTTGTAGATCTTGCCAAAGCCGCCGGTGGCGAAGATGATCGCCTTCGCCTGGAAGACGTGCAGCTCGCCGGTCGCCAGCTCGTAGGCGACGACGCCCGACGGCTTGTTCACGCCGTCGACCTCGGTCATCACGAGGTCGAGGACGTAGAACTCGTTGAAGAAGTTGATGCCCAGGCGGACGCAGTTCTGGAACAGCGTCTGCAGGATCATGTGGCCGGTGCGGTCCGCCGCGTAGCAGGCGCGGCGCACGGGCGCCTTGCCGTGGTCTCGGGTGTGCCCGCCGAACCGGCGCTGGTCGATCTTGCCGTCCTCGGTGCGGTTGAACGGGAGGCCCATGTTCTCGAGGTCGATGACCGCGTCGATGGCCTCCTTCGCGAGGATCTCCGCCGCGTCCTGGTCGACGAGGTAGTCGCCGCCCTTGACGGTGTCGAATGTGTGCCACTCCCAGCTGTCCTCCTCGACGTTCGCGAGGGCGGCGGCCATGCCGCCCTGCGCCGCACCGGTGTGCGAGCGCGTCGGGTAGAGCTTGGAGATGACGGCGGTCTTCGCCTTGGGCCCGGCCTCGATCGCGGCGCGCATGCCCGCTCCGCCGGCTCCCACGATCACCACGTCGAACTGGTGGTAGTGGACGCCGTCGGCGCCGAGGGTCTGGGTGAAGGCGCTCTGATCAGCGCCGCCGCTGTGGACGTGGCCTGGTGTGCTCACTGGGTGACTGCTCCGTTGAACGGGGTGGAAGGGCGGGAGTGGGGGAGGGGCGCTCCCGGTGGCGTGGCGGTGCCGCGCGGACGGACCGCGCGGCACCGGGCGCTTAGGCGGCGCAGAAGGAGGGCAGCAGGCTCGGGTCCCCGCCGGTGGGGCAGGGGTTGAAGCCGAAGACGACGTAGGTGCCGAGCGCGATCAGCGCGACGACCGAGACGACGATGCCGCCCTTGAAGACGCGGGCCAGCAGCGGCGAGGTCGCATAGTCGTTCACGAGCGTGCGCATGCCGTTGCCGCCGTGGATGAGCGCGAGCCAGAGCATCGCGACGTCCCACCACTGCCAGAACGGGTTGGCGAGCTTGCCGCCGACGAAGCCGAAGTCGATGGCCTTGATGCCGTCGCCGAGCAGCAGGTTGAAGATCAGGTGCCCGAAGATCAGGACGATCAGCACGACGCCGGAGGCGCGCATGTAGATCCAGCCCCACTTCTCCCAGTTGGTGCCGGAGGAGCGGGTCGGGACGTGCGGAGTCCGCGGTGCGGCGACGGTGCTCAATGGGCACCTCCCTCGCTGAAGACGTTGATGAGGTGGCGGGGCGCGAAGCCGAGCATCAGCACGACCCACAGGCCGATGACGACCCAGAAGAGCAGGCGCTGGTTCCGGGTGGCCCAGCTCCAGAAGTCGACGAGGATGATGCGCAGGCCGTTCATGGCGTGGAACGCGATCGCGGCCACGAGGCCGGTCTCGCCGAGGCCCATGATCGGGTTCTTGTACTGGGCGATGACCGCGTTGTACGCCTCGGGGCTCACGACGATGAGGGCCGTGTCGAGGACGTGCACGAGGAGGAAGAAGAAGATGGCGACACCGGTGATCCGGTGCAGCACCCACGACCACATGCCTTCGCGACCGCGGTAGAGGGTTCCGGCCGGACGGCGGATCTTCCCCTGCTTCCGGGGTGCGAGGGTTTGAGCAGCTGAAACTGACACGAACAACCCTCCCTGGTTGACTGCTCCGTCGGCCTGACCGGACCCGCGACTCGAGGACGCGGGCGGGGCGGAGGAGCGGCGAGAACACTCGCTCGACGATTCTAAGCGCCGGGCCCGGTCGCCGCGGCTTAGGCGAGCCTTAGCTGCCGCGGGCCATCGACACGGGTGCGCCGACCGTCGCGTAGTGCGCGAGGAGCTCGTCCGTGAGCGCGCTCCAGGTGCGGTGCAGCACGCGGCGCCGGCCCGCCTCGCCGAGCCTCGAGCGGAGCCCCGGATCGTCCAGCAGCCGCTCGACCTGCCGACGCAGATCGGAGTCGCTCTCCGGCGCGTAGAGCAGCCCGTCCACGCCGTGCTCGATCAGATCGGTCGGGCCGCCGGCGTGCGGGGCGACGACCGCCGTGCCCGAGGCCTGCGCCTCCTGCACGGTCTGGCCGAAGGTCTCCTCGGTGCCGGTGTGCACGAAGACGTCCAGGGCCGCGAAGACCGCGGGCAGTCGCTCCCCGTCGAGCCGTCCGAGCATCCGCGCCGAGGAGCCGAGCGCCGCCGCGACACGGGAGGAGGAGGGGCCGTAGCCGCCGACGACCAGGTCCGCGCCCGGAAGAGAGGAGAGGGAGGCCAGGCGCTCGACGCGCTTCTCGGGGGAGAGGCGGCCGATGTAGCCGACGAGCGCGTCGCCGGGGGCGACCGGCGCCCGCACCTCGGCGGCGTAGGGGGAGGAGCGCATCCGCGGGTGGAAGCGGTCGCTCTGCACGCCGCGCCCCCAGAGCGCGGTGCGCTCGATGCCGGCCGCGGCGAGGTCGTCGAGCGCGCTGGTCGAGGGGGCGAGCGTCAGGTCGGCGCCCGCGTGGATCTGGCGGATCACCCGCCAGGCCAGGGCCCGGGCACCGCGGATCCCGTAGCGGGCGGCGAAGCGCGGGACGTCGGTCTGGTAGATCGCGACGCTGGGCACCCCGAGCCGGTTCGCCGAGGCGATGGCCCGCGCCCCCAGAAGGAAGGGCGAGGCGACGTGCACGACATCGGGTTCGAAGGCGGCCAGCTCGCGGGTGAGCGCCAGCGTCGGGATGCCGACGGGGAAGTCGCGGTAGGCGATCGCCGGGTGCTCCACGACGCGGTGGCCGGCGTAGTGCCCCGGCGCGCCCGCGGCAGGACAGACGACGAGGGCCTCGATCCCGCGCGCCGCGAACTCGTCGAGGACCCGGAGGACGCTCGTGGTGACACCGTTCAACGACGGGAGGAAGCTCTCCGTGACGACCGCGACTCTCACCCTCCGGACGCTACGGGCGCCGTGTGAACGCGGGAGCGCGCCCGGGTGAACGGACGGACACGTCCGGGCGCCCTTGTATCCTGCGGACATGACATCACCTGAGACCGATGGCCGCGCCCCGCTCGACCGCTTCTACAGCGTGATCCCGGCAGGCGGGATCGGCTCGAGGCTGTGGCCGCTCTCCCGGGCCGACGCCCCGAAGTTCCTGCACGACCTCACCGGCTCGGGCCAGACCCTGCTCCGCGACACCTGGGACCGCCTCGCCCCGATCTCGGGTGCCGACCGGATCATGGTCGTCACCGGCCGTGCGCACCGCGCCGCGGTGGAGCAGCAGCTCGAGAGCCTCGAGGACCTCAACGTCGTCCTCGAGAGCGAGCCGCGCGACTCCTCCGCCGCGATCGGCCTCGCCGCCGCGATCCTCGAGCGCCGCGAGCCCGGCGTGATCATCGGCTCGTTCGCGGCCGACCACGTGATCAGCGGTCAGCACCTCTTCCACGACGCGGTGGCCGAGGCGGTCGTCGCCGCCGACGCCGGCTTCATCGCGACGATCGGTATCACGCCGACCGAGCCGGCGGTGGGCTTCGGCTACATCCGCACCGGCGACCACCTCGGCATCGAGGGCGCCGCGCACACGCTCGCCGTCGACTCCTTCGTCGAGAAGCCCGACGCCGACACCGCCCGCACCTACGTGCAGAGCGGTCAGTACCTCTGGAACGCCGGCATGTTCATCGCCCGCGCCGACCGCCTGCTCGAGGAGCTCGGTCGCTCGAAGCCGAAGCTGCTCGCCGGCCTGCTCGAGCTCGCGGAGGCGTGGGACACCCCGGAGCGCGGCGCGGTCGTCGACCGCATCTGGCCGGGCCTGGAGAAGATCGCGATCGACTACTCGGTCGCCGAGCCGGCCGCCGCGGAGGGCAAGCTCGCCGTCGTCCCCGGCCACTTCTCCTGGGACGACGTCGGCGACTTCGCGTCGATCGCGAAGCTGCACGCGAGCGGCCTGCGCTCCGACCTGGCGATCCTCGGCGAGGACGCCCGCGTCCTGGCCGACTCCGCCACCGGCATCGTGGTCAGCGGCGGCAATCGCACCATCGCGCTGATCGGCGTGAAGGACATCGTCGTCGTCGACACCCCCGACGCCCTCCTCGTCACCACCACGGAGAACGCCCAGAAGGTGAAGGGCGTCGTCGACGCCCTCCGCCTCTCGGGCCGCACCGACGTCCTGTAGCCGATCGTCGCGAGATCCGTCGTCCTGGAACAGATGGATCTCGATACGCCCTCCGCGAGGGCTACTCGATCAGCATGGCTGGAGGCAGCCGCGCTCGACCCCCTGTGGTCGAGTAGCCGCGCAGCGGCGTATCGAGACCGCCGTCCCCAGCAGGGCGGTTCTGCAGACTCACGTTCTGACGTCTGTGGATCTCGATACGCGCGCGCCGCGCGCTACTCGATCAGCATGCCCGCGCGACCGTGCGACCGCGCGCCCTGAGGGCGCGCGCCGTGAGCAGCTGGTAGTGCCTCTGGCCGGACATGTGCCCTCCGCGGCGCGGGCCTCCCGGACTCCCTCGCCCGAAGGGTCGAGGGCCGCGAGCCGGAATCGCGTGCCAGCGATTCCGGCCAGCCCGACGCGACCCGCTCTGCGGAACGCACCACTCCTGGTGGCCGACCGCGGGGGAGGAGCCGCCTGCGGCTCCTCCCCAAGATCAACACTGTGTAACGCTTCCCGAGTTGGCCCTCCGCGGCGGCTGAGCGTTCCGACACCTTGGGTAACGTGAGGTCATCGATGCCCTGCAGTGCCGATCGTGCGCGCGGGGCCGAATCTTGGAGGACGAATCTTGACTATCACCACGCGTAAGGCCGCGTTCGGCGGTCTCGCCGCTCTGGGCGTCACCGCGCTTCTCGCCGGTTGCGCCTCCGCCCCCGAGGAGAGCGGCTCGAGCGCCGCCGCCGGTGGCGACTTCCTGCCCTGCATGGTCTCCGACGCGGGCGGGTTCGACGACAAGTCGTTCAACGAGCTGGGCTACAACGGCCTGGTCGCGGCGTCCGAGGACCTCGGCGTCACCCCGAAGACCGTCACCTCGGAGTCCGAGACGGACTACGCGCCCAACCTGACGAGCCTCGTCGACCAGGGCTGCAACCTGATCATCACCGTCGGCTTCGCCCTCGCCGAGGCCACCTCGGCCGCGGCGGAGGAGAACACCGACATCGACTTCGCCATCATCGACGACGCGTCGATCGACCTGCCGAACGTCAAGCCGATCACCTTCGACACCTCGCAGTCGGCGTTCCTCGCCGGCTACGCGGCGGCGTCGTACTCGAAGACGGGCGTCGTCGGCACCTACGGCGGCCAGCAGTTCCCGACCGTCACGATCTTCATGGACGGCTTCGCGGACGGTGTGGCGTACCACAACGAGCAGAAGGGCACCGACGTCAAGGTCGTCGGCTGGGACGTCGCCGCGCAGACCGGCTCGTTCACCGGAGGCTTCGCCGCCGGTGTCGAGGCCAAGTCGGCCGCGCAGTCCCTGATCGACCAGAACGCCGACGTCATCCTCCCGGTCGGCGGCCCGATCTTCCAGTCGGCCATCGAGGCCATCCGCGACTCCGGCAAGGAGATCGCCATGGTGGGTGTCGACGCCGACCTGTACGAGACCTACCCCGACGGCGGCGACCTGTACCTGACCTCGATCCTCAAGGGCATCGAGGCCGGCACGACCGACGTCACCTCCACCGCGGGCGCCGACGCCTTCGACGCGACCCCGTACGTGGGCACGCTCGAGAACGACGGTGTCGGCATCGCGCCGTTCCACGACTTCGAGTCGAAGGTCTCGGCGGACCTGCAGGGCGAGCTGGACACCATCAAGGAGGGCATCATCGACGGCTCGATCACCGTCGAGTCGCCGTCCGCTCCCGCCGCGTCCTGATCCCCGGATCGATCGCAGCGCACTGACGAAGAGGCCGGTGGGCCCGAGTTCTGCTCGGGCCCACCGGCCTCTCGTCGGCTGTCCCGCCGGCTCCCGCGCGCTGGCAGCCCGCACCGAAAGTTAGATTGGACCCATGAAGCTCGAACTGCGGGGCATCACGAAGCGCTTCGGCGCTCTCGTGGCCAACGATCACATCGACCTCACCGTCGAACCCGGTGAGATCCACTGCCTCCTCGGCGAGAACGGCGCGGGCAAGTCCACGCTGATGAACGTCCTGTACGGGCTGTACCAGGCGGAGGAGGGCGACATCCTGCTGGACGACGTGGTCCAGCGCTTCTCCGGCCCGGGCGACGCCATGAAGGCGGGGATCGGGATGGTGCACCAGCACTTCATGCTCGTCCCGGTCTTCTCGGTCGCCGAGAACGTCATGCTCGGCCACGAGGAGACGAAGTCGGGCGGGCGACTCGATCTGGCCGCCGCGCGCGCCCGCGTCCGCGACATCTCCGACCGCTTCGGCTTCGACGTCGACCCCGACGCGATCGTCGAGGACCTGCCCGTCGGCGTCCAGCAGCGGGTCGAGATCATCAAGGCGCTCTCCCGCGACGCGAAGGTCCTCGTCTTCGACGAGCCGACCGCCGTGCTGACCCCGCAGGAGACCGACGAGCTGATCGCGATCATGCGGCAGCTGCGCGCCTCCGGGACCGCGATCGTCTTCATCACGCACAAGCTGCGCGAGGTCCGCGAGGTCGGCGACCGCATCACGGTCATCCGCCTCGGCCAGGTCGTGGGGGAGGCCTCGCCGACGGCGAGCAACGCCGAGCTGGCCTCGCTGATGGTCGGCCGCGCCGTCGAGCTCACTGTGCAGAAGGAGCCGGCCCGGGCGGGCGACGAGGCCCTCGTCGTCAGCAACCTCACCGTCCGCGACGCGAACGGGCAGGCCGTCGTCGACGACGTCTCGTTCGAGGTCCGCCGCGGCGAGATCCTCGCGATCGCCGGCGTCCAGGGCAACGGCCAGACCGAGCTGACCGAGGCGATCATGGGCCTGCAGGAGCGCGTCGAGGGCACGGTGACCCTCGACGGCCGCCGGCTCGACGGCCTCTCCGTCCGCCGCGTGCTCGACGCCGGCGTCGGCTTCGTCCCCGAGGACCGCACCGAGGACGGCCTGGTCGCCGAGTTCACCATCGCCGAGAACCTGATGCTCGACCGCAGCGACAGCGGCCCCTTCGTCAAGGGCCTCGGCCTGCAGCTGAAGGCGCTGGAGACGTTCGCCGAGGAGCGCGTCCGCGAGTTCGACGTCCGCGCGCAGGGCATCACCACCCACGTCGGCCGGCTCTCCGGCGGCAACCAGCAGAAGGTCGTCCTGGCCCGCGAGCTCAGCCGTGAGCTGCGGCTGTTCATCGCCGCCCAGCCGACCCGCGGCATCGACGTCGGCTCGATCGAGTTCGTGCACAAGCGCATCGTCGAGACCCGCGACACCGGCGTGCCCGTCATCGTCGTCTCCACCGAGCTCGACGAGGTCGCGGCTCTCGCCGACCGCATCGCGGTCATGTACAAGGGCGGCATCATCGGGATCGTCCCCGCCGACACTCCCCGGGAGACCCTGGGGCTCATGATGGCCGGGCAGTCGCCCGCCGAGAAGGGTGCGGCCGCATGAGCGACGCGCAGTTGCCCGCCGTCGATCCGGACGCCGAGTCCGAGAGGGCGACCGGTCTCGAGCCGGGCCAGAAGCCGGGTCAGGAGGCGCGGCCCGGTCCGATCGAGAGCGGAGCCTCGCGCGTCCTCCGCGAGATCCTCTCCGGCACCGCGCTGATGTCGGTGCTCGCCGTGCTGCTCTCGCTGATCGCGGGCGGCGTGCTGATCGCCGCGACCGATCCCGAGGTCCAGTCGGCCGCCGGCTACTTCTTCGCCCGGCCGCTCGACACGCTGCAGGCGATCTGGCAGTCGGTCGCGGGGGCGTACTCCTCGCTCTTCCAGGGCTCGGTCTACAACTTCCGCCGCGAGGGCTTCGCGAACGGCATCAAGCCGCTGACCGACACCCTCGCCTTCGCCACGCCGCTGATCGCGGGCGGCCTCGGCGTCGCCCTCGCCTTCCGCGTCGGGCTCTTCAACATCGGCGGACGCGGCCAGATGCTGATCGCCGCCGCCTGCGCCGGCTGGGTCGGCTTCTCCTTCGACCTGCCGTTCGGCGTGCACCTGGTGATCACGCTCGCCGCGGGCGTCCTGGGCGGTGCGCTCTGGGGCGGGCTCGTCGGCCTGCTCAAGGCGCGAACCGGCGCGCACGAGGTGATCCTCACGATCATGCTCAACTACGTCGCGTTCTACTTCGTCTCCTACCTCCTGCGCACGCCGGGGGCCCTCCAGGCGCCGGGTTCGAACAACCCCAAGTCGCCCGGGATGAAGGACACCGCGGTCTTCCCCGACCTCCTCGGCTCCGGCTACTCGCTGAACCTCGGCTTCGTCGTCGCGATCCTCGCGACCGTCTTCGTCTGGTGGCTGCTCAACCGCTCGAGCATCGGCTTCAAGTTCCGCGCGGTGGGCGAGAACCCGCACGCGGCCCGGGTCGCCGGCATCGACGTCAAGAACAGCTACGTGTACGCGATGCTGCTCTCCGGCGGTCTGCTCGGCCTGGCCGGCAGCGCGCAGGTGATGGGCACCGTCACCACCGGCTTCACCTCCGGGATCGACGCGGGCATCGGCTTCGACGCGATCACCGTCGCGCTGCTGGGCCGGTCGCGGCCCTGGGGCGTGTTCTTCGCCGGCATCCTCTTCGGCGCGTTCAAGGCCGGCGGCTACTCGATGCAGGCCGCCGAGGGCGTGCCGATCGACGTGGTCCTCGTCGTGCAGTCGCTGATCGTCCTCTTCATCGCCGCGCCGCCCCTGGTGCGCGCGATCTTCCGCCTCCCGACGCCCGGGGTCGCCCCGAAGCGCCGCACGCGCCGCACCACGGAGGTGTCCGCATGACCACCGCAGTCTCCCGTGCCCCCGGGACCGCGTCCCGGGTCGCCGTCCGCAGCTGGAAGGCCCCGATCGCGTTCGGGATCTTCTCGCTGCTGGCCGTGATCCTGTTCGTGGCCCTCGGCCGCGACGGCACCAGCTCGTTCCGCCTCGCCTCCGGCAACGACTTCTTCGCCCTGCCGGATCTGCCGTTCCCGACCCGCGCCACCGGCGTGGTCGTGGCGGTCGTCCTGGTCGGTCTGACGGCGGTCGCCGTCGCGTTCACCCGCTCGGCCCGCCGCCTGCCGCTCTGGCTCTCGGCGCTCTTCGCGCTCGTCTTCCTGGTCGGCTTCCTGGTCTGGGCGTCCGCGGGCGCGACCCTGCCGCTGCCAGGGCTGCTCCTCGGCACCGTCGGGCTCGCGACCCCGCTGATCTTCGGCTCGCTCGGCGGCGTCATCTCGGAGCGTGTCGGCGTCGTCAACGTCGCGATCGAGGGCCAGCTGCTCGCCGGCGCCTTCACCGCGGCGATGGTCGGCTCGCTGACCCGCCAGCCGGTGCTCGGCCTGCTCGCGGCGATGATCGCGAGCGTGCTGGTCTCGTTCGTGCTCGCCGCCTTCGCGATCAAGTACCTGGTCGACCAGGTGATCGTCGGCGTGGTCCTCAACGTCCTCGTGACGGGGCTGACGAGCTTCCTCTACTCGCAGGTGCTGACCAGCGACGCCGCCGTCTTCAACTCGCCGGTCAAGTTCGACCGGCTGCCGATCCCGGGGCTCAGCCAGGTGCCGATCCTCGGACCGGTGCTGTTCAACCAGACGATCATCGTCTACCTGATGTACTTCGCGATCTTCGCGGTGTGGTGGGGGCTCTTCAAGACGAAGTGGGGCCTGCGGCTCCGCGCGGTCGGCGAGCACCCCCAGGCCGCGGACACCGTCGGCATCAACGTGGCCAGGACGCGGTTCTGGAACGTCTCGCTGGCCGGCGCGATCGCGGGCATGGGCGGGGCGTACTACACGCTCGACGCGGTCGGCGCCTTCGGCAAGGAGATGACGGCGGGCGCGGGCTTCATCGCCCTGGCGGCGGTCATCTTCGGCCGCTGGGACCCGATCAAGGCCACCCTCGCCTCGCTGCTGTTCGGCTTCGCGACCAACCTGCAGAACGTGCTCGGCGTCATCGGCTCGCCGGTGCCGAGCGAGTTCATGCTGATGCTGCCCTACGTGGTGACGATCTTCGCGGTCGCCGGCCTGGTGGGGCAGTCCCGCGGGCCGGCCGCCGCCGGCAAGCCCTATCTCAAATCGTGAGGACGGATCCGATGACCGACATCGACTGGGACGCGCTGCGCACCGCCGCGCTCGACGCGATGGGCAAGGCCTACGTGCCGTACTCGAAGTTCCCCGTGGGGGTCGCGGCGCTGGTCGACGACGGCCGGGTGATCTCCGGCTGCAACGTCGAGAACGCCTCCTACGGCCTGACCCTCTGCGCCGAGTGCGCGCTGGTGTCGTCGCTGCACATGACGGGCGGCGGCCGGCTCGTCGCCTTCACCTGCGTCGACGGCAAGGGCGGCGTGCTGATGCCCTGCGGCCGCTGCCGTCAGCTGCTCTTCGAGCACTCCGCGGACGGGATGCTCCTGCAGACCGTGTCGGGCGTGAAGACGATCGACGAGGTCATCCCCGACGCGTTCGGTCCGCGCACCCTCGAGGCGTACGCGGCCGAGTAGTCCCGCCCCGTCGCCGTCCGCGGTGCAGCCCGCCCTCCGCGGCCGTGCCGCGCCGCCGCCTCCCGCTCCCACTCCTGAACCGAGGACCCCGCATGACCCCGTCCACCCCCGTCGAGGCGTTCGACGCCGTCGACGTCATCCGCACCAAGCGCGACCGCGGCACGCTCTCGACCGCGCAGATCGACTGGCTGATCGACGCCTACACCCGCGGCTACGTCCAGGGCGAGCAGATGGCCGCCTTCGCGATGGCCGTGCTGCTCAACGGGATGGACCGCGACGAGATCCGCGACCTGACCCTCGCGATGATCGCGAGCGGCGAGCGGATGAGCTTCGACGGTCTCGGCAAGCGGACGGTCGACAAGCACTCCACCGGTGGCGTCGGCGACAAGATCACGCTGCCGCTGATGCCGCTGGTCGCCTCCTTCGGCGTCGCGGTGCCGCAGCTCTCGGGTCGCGGCCTCGGCCACACCGGCGGCACGCTCGACAAGCTCGAGGCGATCCCGGGCTGGCGCGCGGACCTCAGCAACGAGGAGATGTTCGAGCAGCTGCGAACCGTCGGCGGCGTCATCTGCGCTGCGGGCTCCGGGCTCGCTCCAGCCGACAAGAAGCTCTACGCTCTGCGCGACATCACCGGCACCGTCGAGGCGATCCCGCTGATCGCCTCCTCGATCATGTCGAAGAAGATCGCGGAGGGGACCGACGCCCTGGTCCTCGACGTCAAGTTCGGCTCCGGCGCGTTCATGACCGACATCGCGCGCTCGCGCGAGCTGGCCCGCGCGATGGTCGACCTCGGCAACGACGCCGGCGTCCGCACCACGGCGCTGCTGACCAACATGAACGTGCCGCTCGGCCTCGCGATCGGCAATGCGAACGAGGTCCGCGAGTCCGTCGAGGTGCTCGCCGGCGGCGGCCCCGCGGACGTCCGCGAGCTGACCCTCGCGCTCGCCCGCGAGATGCTGGCGCTGGCCGGGCAGCCCGACGCGGACGTCGAGGGCGCGCTCGACGGCGGCGCGGCGATGGACACCTGGCGGGCGGTCATCCGCGCCCAGGACGGCGACCCGGACGGTGCGCTGCCCGTCGCCCGCGAGACGCACGTCGTCCTGGCCGAGCGCGACGGCGTCCTGGTCGAGCAGCAGGCGCTGCCCTTCGGCATCGCGGCCTGGCGCCTCGGCGCGGGGCGCGCGCGCCAGCAGGACGCGGTGCAGCACGCCGCCGGCATCGACCTGCACGCGAAGCCCGGCGACCGGGTCCGCGCCGGTCAGCCGCTCTTCACGCTCTCCGCCGACGAGCCGTCCCGCTTCTCCCGCGCGCTCGAGGCGCTGGACGGCGCGTACCGCGTCGGCGACGAGGGCGACGCCGTCCTCGACGGCGGCCCACTGGTGGCGGAGCGCCTCGCCTGACCCTCGCCGCCGCTCGGGTCGAGCTCCGGCTCGCGGAACGGCCTCCGGCACGTCGGATCCACGGATTCCGGCGTGCCGGAGCTGTTTCCGCGTGCCGGGGGTGGGGCGGGCGTCCGGCTCGTGGAGTCGAGTCCGGCTCGTGGACTCCGCTGGTCAGGGCGTGCCGGAGCTGCTTCAGCGTGCCGAGGGTGGTCCGGGTGCAGGTCCGGCTCGTCCCATCGAGTCGGGCTCGTGGAACCCGAAGGTTCCGCCGTGCCCGAGCTGTTTCCGCGTGCCGGAGGTGAGCAGAGAGGAGCTTCGGCTCGTGAAACCTGCCCGGGCTCGTGGTATCCGCTGGTTCAGGCGTGCCGGAAGTGACTCCGCGTGCCGGAGGTGAGCCGAGTGGATGTCCGGCTCGTGGAACCGGCCCCGGCTCGTGGAATCCGAAGATCTCGACGTGCCGGAGCTGTTTCCGCGTGCCGGAGGTGGCCCGGTCTGCGCGCGCACCCTGCCTGACCCGGACGGGGTGGTGGACTCGGCGGAGGCCGGCGCGGGTGGCACCGTAAGGTGGTCGGCGAACCGTCGTCCCACCGGAGGAGCACCGTGACCGACAGCACCGAAATCGGCAGCAGCCACGAGGAGTACCTCCTCCCGGGCGAGGGCATCCTCATCGACGACCTGCCCAAGGTGTCGCTGCACGACCACCTCGACGGCGGACTCCGCCCCGAGACGATCGTCGAGATCGCCGCGGAGACCGGCGTCGCCCTCCCCGCCGAGGACCCCGAGGCCCTCGAGCGGTGGTTCACGACGACGGCGGACTCCGGCTCGCTCGAGGACTACCTCGCCACCTTCGAGACCACGATCGCCGTCATGCAGACCGCTTCGTCGCTCGAGCGCGTCGCCCGCGAGTTCGTGCTCGACCTCGCCGCCGACGGAGTCGTGCACGGCGAGATCCGCTGGGCGCCCGAGCAGCACCTCCGCGCCGGTCTCACCCTCGACGCGGCCGTCGAGGCCGTGCAGGAGGGACTCGAGCAGGGCGTCCAGGAGGCGGCCGCGCACGGCTCCCGCCTCGGCGTCGGCCAGCTGATCACCGCGATGCGGCACACCGACCGCTCGCTCGAGATCGCCGAGCTGGCCCTGCGCCACCGCGAGCGCGGCGCGATCGGCTTCGACATCGCCGGTGCGGAAGCGGGCTTCCCCGCGTCGCGGCACCGCCCCGCGTTCGAGCTCCTCGCCGCCGCGCACTTCCCGACGACCGTCCACGCGGGCGAGGCGGACGGCCTCGACAGCATCCGCTCGGCGCTTCTGGACGGCCGGGCACTGCGCCTCGGCCACGGCGTCCGGCTCGCGGAGGACATCCGCGTCGAGCGCCAGGACGACGACGCCAGCTACGTGACTCTGGGTGAGCTCGCCGAGTGGGTGAAGGACCGGCGGATCGCGCTCGAGCTCAGCCCCTCCTCGAACCTGCAGACCGGGGCGATCGCCGCGTGGGGCACCGAGCTCGCCGACCACCCGTTCGACCTGCTCTACCAGCTCGGCTTCCGCGTCACCGTCAACACCGACAACCGGCTGATGAGCGGCACGACGCTCAGCCGCGAGCTCGCGCTGCTCTCGGACGCGTTCGGCTACGACCTCGACGACCTCGAGGCGTTCCAGGTCAACGCGGCCGAGGCGAGCTTCCTGCCGCTGGACGAACGCCGCGAGCTGATCGACACCATCAGCGCCGGCTTCGAGGCGGCCTGAGCATGCCCCTCGACCCGCTCTCCGACGCCGCGGTGGCCCTGCGCCACCCCGCCGCCAGCTGGCGCGAGGCGGTCATGGAGGCGGGCCGCGCCCTCGAGCGCAGCGGCGCCGTCGACCCCGCCTACTCCCGCCGGATGGTCGAGCAGGTCGACGTGCTCGGCCCCTACATCGTGATCGCCCCCGGCCTCGCCCTCGCGCACGCCCGCCCGGGCAACGACGTGCTCGAGGACGGGATCTCGGTGGTCACCCTCGCCGAGCCCGTCGCCTTCGGCCACAGCACCAACGACCCGGTCTCGGTCGTCATCGGCATCGCCGCCACCCAGGCGCACGGCCACGTCGGCTTCGTCTCCGGCCTCGCCGACGTCCTCAGCAAGCCGGACGCGGTCGCGGCCCTCGCCGCCGCCCGCACTGTCCGCAGCATCAACGCCGTCCTCACCGACGACACCCCGCACCACGGAAGAAGCGCATGAAGATCGTCACCCTCTGCGGCGCCGGAATCGGCACCTCCGCCATCCTCAAGCTCGGCGCCGAGCGCGCCCTCGAAGCCCTCGACCTCGAGGCCGAGGTCGTCGCCTCCGACCTCGCCTCCGTCGACGCCCTCGCCGCCGACGCGCAGGTCATCCTCACCTCCAGCGAGCTGATCGACAGGATCGGCAAGACCTTCGCCGAGGTCGTCGTCATCGACAACTACCTCGACCAGACCGAGATCACGGCGAAGATCGAGCGGGCGCTGGGTTGATCCGCCGATAGGCGGATCAACCCAGTGCCGCTTTCTGAGCCGCTCCCCGCGCGGCCCAGCGCGGTCGGCTTCTCGACGTGGTCCGTTCCGCAGAGCGGGTCGCGTCGCGCTGTCTCGAATCGCTGGCACGCGAGCGGTGTCGAATTCTGAGCCGCCCCCTGTGCGGCTCAGCGCTGTCGGCTTGTCGACGTGGTAGGTCCCGTAGAGCGGGTTGCGTCGCGCTGTCTCGAATCGCTTGGCACGCGATTCTCGATCGCGCGCTCTGCCTGGAGGGTGCTCGCTCCTGGTGGGTGCGAGGGCGTGACGGGTCGCGAGATGCCAGTTGGGTACGCGACACGCCGGGGGAAGCGGGCTCAAGTGGCATCTCGCGAGGGGGGGTCAGGGCATCAGCAGGGTGAGGGTGCGGGTGAGGAGGGCTCGGGCGCGGGCGGGGGAGAGGCGGGTCGGCTGCTCGGCGGCACGGGCGACGGCGATGCCGTCGAGGACGGCGAGGAGGAGCGCGGCGTCGTCGGGGCTGAGCGACGCGGTGGGGTGCGCGGCGCGCAGCAGCTCCAGGACGACGTCCTCCGTGCGCGACCAGCCGGCGGTGTGCAGGGCGCGGATCTCCGGGTCGGTGCCGGCGCGCGAGGCGAACGCGGTCCAGACGACGGCGTCGGGGACATCGGTGTCCTCGACGCAGGCGATCGCCTCGCAGAAGGCGCGCAGGCGAGCGTCCGCCGACGGCTCCTCCTCCCGCAGGTCGAGCATCCGCCGGCGGAACCGCTCCTCCACCGCTGCCATCGCGCCCGTCAGCAGCGCCTGCTTCGTCGGGAAGTGGTGCTGGACGGCGCCCGCTGAGACGCCTGCTTCGGCGGCGACGGTCCGGATGCTGAGCTGATCCGCCCCGCGCGTCGAGAGGACGGTGACGACCGCCGAGAGGATGTCGCTCCTGCTCTCGCGCCGATCGGCCACGTGCGCTCCTCTCGATCCGTCCGCTCGAGCAGGCTACGCTCTCGACCATGACCAATACGACTGTATTGCCCGCCGTCGAGACGGCGAGAGCGCGCATCGACTCGCTGGACGTCGTCCGCGGCGTCGCGATCATCGGGACCCTCGGCACCAACATCTGGCTGTTCTCCCACCCCTGGGGACTGCTCGGGATGCTCAGCGAGCCGGTGACGGCCGGGACGTCCCCGGGCGCGCAGACCGTGCAGCTGGTGCTGATGGCTCTGGCGCAGGGGAAGTTCCTCGCCCTGCTCTCGCTCACCTTCGGCATCGGGCTGGCGATCCAGCACGCGTCCGCGGTCGGCCGGGGGCGACGCTGGCCCGGCCGCTACCTCTGGCGGGCGACGCTGCTCCTGCTCGACGGCGCGGTCAACTACGTGCTGATCGCGGAGTTCGACGTGCTGATGGGCTACGCGGTCACGGGAGCGGTGGTGGCCTGGCTGCTGCTCACCCGGCCGCGGACGCAGCGGCGCACGGTGATCCTCCTCGGCGCGCTGCACGTCCTGCTGATCTCGGCGCTCGTGGCGCTCGTGGCGACGCAGCCCGGTGCCGCCGGTCAGGGTCCCACCGGTCGCAGCCCGTACGCGAACGCCTCCTTCCTCGGCCTCGCCCTCTTCCGGCTGCAGAACGCGGGAGTCTTCCGGGCGGAACCCGTGCTGATCGGCGTCCTCAGCCTGGCGATGTTCCTGCTCGGCGCCCAGCTGCTGCGAGCAGGCCTCTTCGCGGAGGAGGGGCGACTGCTGCGGCGGCGGCTGATGGTCGTCGGTGCGGTCGCCGCTCCGGTCGATCTGGCGCTCGGACTCACCGGGAGCGCGGCCGGTCTGCTGGCCGAGCGCTACCTCGTCGCTCCGCTGGTGGCGCTCGGACTGCTCGCCCTCCTCGCCGAGCTCGGCCTGCGCCGGGGGAGCGACGGCTGGGTCGCGCGTCGCGCTCGCGAGGTCGGCCGGGTCGCTCTGAGCGCCTACCTTCTGCAGAACCTGCTCGGGGGCGCTCTGTTCTACGGCTGGGGTCTCGGGCTCGCGGTCTCCGCAGCCCCGTGGCGGGTGCCGGTGACGATCGGCGCGTTCGTCCTGATCGCGGCGATCGTCGTGCTCGCCGCGCATCTCTGGCTCCGCCGCTTCGCTGTCGGCCCGGTCGAGTGGCTCTGGCGGCGCAGCGAGCAGCTGGGGAGTCGTCCCTCCCGCTGACGACGTGGTGCGCCAGGTCCCGCGCCAGGACGGCGGGGTCGGGACAGCCGTGCGATTCTCCGACCTGGCTCGGTCTCCGAGTCTCTTCACCGAATCGAGAGGACTGAAGTGCGCACTCGCATCCGCTGCACGATCGCCGGGCTCACCACCCTCGGGCTCCTGGCGGGAGGTGCTGTTCTGGGGGCGGGACCCGCCCTCGCTCAGACCCCGTCCCCCGTCGCATCGGCGGCCGCCGCCGCGTCCTCTGCCACCCCGGAGTGGAGCGCGACCACGATCTACACGGGCGGGCAGCAGGTCACCCGCCAGGGGAAGCTCTACACCGCCGGCTGGTGGACCCGGGCCGAGGACCCGCTGCTGGTCTCCGGACCGGTCGGGACCGGCAGGGTCTGGCAGCCCGCCACCGGCGCGAGTGCGCCGTCCGCCACGCAGGCGCCCGCGCCGACGCCGACCGCCGCGCCCGCTCCCGTGTCGACGCCGACCCCCGTGCGCGCCCCGGTGCCCGTTGCCGCCGCGGTGCCGACCGCCGCGCCCGCGCCCGCCGCCGTGCCCGCTCCGGCCGCCGCCGCGTCGAACCCGTTCCCCGGCGTCGCGGCGTGGAGTGCGTCGGCGACGTACACCGGCGGCCAGCAGGTCGTGCGCGACGGCAAGCTCTACACCGCCGGCTGGTGGACCAGCGGCGCGGACCCCCGCACCGAGTCCGGAGCGATCGGGTCCGGGAAGGTGTGGCAGCCCGCGAGCGCGGTCGCCCCCGCCCCGATCTCGACTCCGGCCCCGACCTCGAGTCCGGCCCAGACCTCGACTCCGGCCCCGACGACGACTCCGGTCCCCGCGAAGACGGCGGTGCCGACGCCGACGCCGGCGCCGTCGGCCGCCACGGATCCCGCGAAGGCCCCCGGCGCCGCGGCACCCGTCACCGGAACGTCCCCCGCCGTCCTGCGCTCCGGCTACAAGGACATCACCATCAACATGGACTGGAACACCCACCAGCTGCGCACCGCAGTCGACGGCCGGATCGTCCCCCTCGTGGGTCCGGACTCCTGGGCGAGCCGGACCGGCAGCAGCGCGGTCACGCTCGCCTTCGCCTCCGGCACCGGGGACGCCCCGAACTGGGCGGGCGTCACGGCGGACGAGTTCCGCAGCTCGATCGACCAGCTGGTCGCGGCGGACGTGGACTACGTGCTCGCCACCGGAGGAGCCTCGGCGGTGTTCACCACGAACGCCGCGCAGCTCGACTCCTTCATCAGCCGCTACGCCTCGAAGAACCTGATCGGCATCGACTTCGACATCGAGCGCGGGCAGACCGCCGCGCAGATCCGGGAGCTCGCCGATGCCGCTGCCGTGGCCGAGGTGAAGTACCCGGACCTCCGGTTCCAGTTCACCCTGCCCACCGCGGCGGCGTCGGACGGATCGAGGTACAGCCTGACCGACGTCGGAGTCACGACCGTCGAGGCGATCAAGGCCTCGGGCGTGCAGCACTACACCGTCAACCTGATGGCCATGGACTACGGTCTGCCGACCGCCGCGAACGCGGTCATCGACTCGACGACCGGCAGGACCGACATGGGGGCGTCCGCCATCCAGGCCGCTCGGAACGTGCACGAGAAGCACGGCGTCCCCTACTCGAAGCTCGAGCTGACCGCGATGATCGGCGTCAACGACGTGACCGAGGAGGTCACCTCCGTCGCGGACTTCGAGAGGATCGCCGCCTTCGTGAAGACGCAGGGCCTCGCCGGACTGCACCACTGGTCCGTCGACCGGGACACGCCCTCCACGGTGGGCGTGGTGTCTCCGCTGGGCTCCGGGACCGCCATCCCGTCGGGGGCGTTCGCCGCGGTCGTCAACCGCGCCGGCTAGCACCCGTTCCCGATGCTGCGCCGCCCGCCGATCCGCGATCGGTGAGGCGGCGCAGTCCGTCCCGTCGCTCCTCCACCGCCTTCAGAGAGTCCTCCGCCGTGCGCTCCACCCCGCCCTCGCCCGCCGCCGTTCCCGCCACCGCACCGTCGTCGCCGCAGCCCTCCTCGTTGTGGGCCGTCCTCCGCGTCGTCCTGTTCGTGCTCGCCGTCGCGATCGCGGTGCTCATCGGCGTCTCCGTCGCGACACTCGCGGCCGCGTTCGCCCTCACCGCGTCGCTGCCGTTCGCCGTGATCGTGTGGACCGCCGTCTCGCTCCTGCTGGTGCTCCTGCTGGTCGCGGCGGCGGAGCGCCTCCTCCTGCGTCGCCGAGCGCCGCGCCGAACCCTGCTGCGGCGGCGGACCCCGGCCGCCGTGGCCGTCGTCGCCACCCTGCTCCTCGCTGCGCTCGGCGGCGCGACGGTCCTCGCGCCGGTTCCCGGGGCCTCGGCCCCCTCGAGCCCGGAGGCGCCGCGGTACGCGGATCTGCCGACCGGCTCGCGGGTGGCCTACTGGAAGGTCGACGCCCCTGAGCCCCATGTCTCCGAGGTGCCGATCGTGTACCTGCACGGCGGCCCCGGCGGCTACATCTCGCCGGGGAACGTCGAGGCGCTCGCGCCGCTCGCCGCGACCGGTCACGACGTCTACCTGTTCGACCAGCCCGGCGGCGGCTCCTCCCCGGACCTGCCGACCAGCGCGTACTCGCTGAAGCGGTCGCTCGCGGACATCGATGCTCTCCGCGAGGAGATCGGCGCGGAGCGGATCATCGTCCTCGGTCACTCGGCAGGGGGGTTCCTCGCCGCCGCCTACGCGGCGAGCCACCCGACGCACGTCGAGAAGGCCGTCCTGGTGTCGCCGGGCACCTACGACGTCTCCGAGGAGGGGCTCCGCGCCGCAGCCGCCGACGAGGCCGCGATGGCCGGTGCCGACGACCGGCACGACGAGCGGGATCCGCTCAACGACCGGCTCGCCTCCCTCTCGTCCCCTCGGCTGATCGCCGCCCTCACCCTGCTGGAGGCGGTGGGCCCTGACGCCGCGTCGAACCTGTACTCCCAGGAGGACGGGAAGCGCGCGAGCGCACTGGCACTCGGCCGCCCGACCGGCGTCAACCTGTACGAGAACCGCCTGCTGACCGCCGATTTCGAGGCGCAGTGGCAGGCCACGATCGCGAAGC
This sequence comes from Rathayibacter festucae DSM 15932, assembly GCF_004011135.1. Lineage (NCBI taxonomy): Bacteria > Bacillati > Actinomycetota > Actinomycetes > Micrococcales > Microbacteriaceae > Rathayibacter > Rathayibacter festucae. The sequence continues at coordinate 456,109 of NZ_CP028137.1, forward strand.
TGAGAACGCTCGACGTGCCCACGCTCCTCGTGCGGGCCCAGTACGACTACGTCGACTGGCCCGGCCAGCACGCGCTCGGATCGGCCGGCCCCGACGCTCGCACCGTCTACCTCCCGGACGCCGAGCACGATCCCTGGGACTCGGCTCTCGAGCGCACGAACGCCGTCATCGCCGACTTCGTCCTCGATCGTGAGCAGCCCCTCCACTCGGGTGACGCCAACCCCGCGCTGACCGCGACCCCTGAGCGCTGACCTCCCGGCGCGACCAGCGCCGGAGGTCCCTCCTGCCCGCCCGACGACGGTCCACTCGGTCCGCGCCGGTCTCCCTCTCCTCTCCTGCCCCTCTGCCCGTCCCCTTCCTCTGGAGCCGATCCACCCATGTCCTCGATCCCGTCCGACCCCTCCTCGCCCGGCCTCCGGCACGCCTCCCGGCGTCCGCGTCCGCTGCTCCGCCGACTCCTGTCCGTCCTCGCCACGGCCGTCGCCGTCGTCCTCGGGCTCGCCCTGTCGACGGTCGCGGCGGCGTTCGCTCTCGCCGCGTCCCTGCCCTTCGCGATCGTCGTGTGGGTGGTCCTGTCCCTGCTTCTCGTCTTCCTGCTGGTCTCGGCCGTGCAGCGCCTGCTCCCGCGACGGCCTCGGCCGGTCCGCCGGTCGGTGCGCCTGCGCACCCCGCTGATCGTCGCCGCGGTCGCGACCGCCGCCGTCGGCGGACTCGCCGGCGGGACCGTCCTCGCGCCGATCGGCGGGTCGTCCGCAGGCTCCAGCCCGGTCGCCCCGCAGTACTGGGACCTCTCCACCGGTTCGCACGTCGCCTACTGGAAGACCGCGGCGACCACCCCCGGCGGATCCGACGTCCCGATCCTCTACCTCCACGGCGGCCCGGGCGGGTTCGTCGCCCCCGCGGACCTGGAGTCGTTGCCCACCCTCGCCGAGACCGGCCACGACGTCTACCTGTTCGACCAGGCCGGCGCCGGCTACTCCGCCGATCTCCCGCTGGACGATTACACGGAGGAGCGGACCCTCGCCGACATCGACGCCGTCCGCGAGCAGACCGGCGCGGACCGCGTGATCCTCGTCGGCCACTCCGCGGGCGGCTTCCTCGCGGCCGCCTACACCGCTGCGCACCCCGAGCACGTCGCGAAGGCGGTCCTCATCGCCCCCGGAACCTACGACCCCTCCGAGGAGGGGCGACGCGCGTCCGACGAAGCGCGGGCGGCGGCCGATGCCCGCATGAGCGAGGACCCGAGCGCCGACCGGGCCGCCCCCCTCCCGCTCGGCACTCAGCTGCGGTTGACCGCCGGTCTGGGCCTCCTGCAGACGGTCGGCCCCGATGCGGCCGTGAACCTGCTCTCCCAGGACGACGGCCGACGGGCGATGGCGACGCTGACGAGCGCCCCCAGCGGTCTCAACATCTTCTCGAACACGCTGCTGAACGCCGACTTCGAAGCCCACTGGGAGACGACGCTCGCCGGGCTCGGCGCGGTGCAGGTGCCCACGCTGCTCGTCCGACCGCAGTACGACCACGTCGACTGGCGCGGCCAGCACGCGCTCGCCCGGGCGATCCCCGGTGCTCAGACGGTCTCCATCGCGGGTGCCGACCACGATCCGTGGGCCGCGGCGTTCGAGCGGACACGCGCCGCCGTGTCCGACTTCCTCCTGGACCGGGAGCAGCCGATCTACACCGGCGACACCGACCCGGGGCTGGCGGACGCTCCCGACCGCGGCTGACCACCGCTCAGCGCAGGAGCTCGGCGGCTCCCGTCCGCAGGGCGTCGAGGCGGGCGGCGACGGCGCCGCGGCGGGCGTCGGCGTCCGCCTCGTGCGACCAGGCGTCGAGGTAGAGCTTCACCTTGGGCTCGGTGCCGCTCGGCCGCGCGATCAGACGGGCGCCGTCGAGGGTGAACCGCAGCGCATCCGTCGGCGGCAGCGCTCCGCCCGCCGCGAGGAGGTCCTCCGTGCGCTGCACGGCGAGGCCGCCGATCGCGGCGGGCGGAGCGCTGCGCAGCCCCGCCATGATCCGGCCGATCTCCGACAGGTCGGTCACCCGGAGCGAGATCTGCTCCGAGCCGAAGAGGCCGAACCGCTCGGCGAAGGCGTCGAGCTCGTCGGCGATCGTGCGGCCCTCGGCGGCGAGCGACGAGGCGAGGTCGAGGAAGGCGAGCGCCGCCGAGATCCCGTCCTTGTCGCGGACCGTCTCCGGGTTCACGAGGTAGCCGAGCGCTTCCTCGTAGCCGAAGACGAGGTCCGGGACGCGCGAGATCCACTTGAAGCCGGTCAGCGTCTCCGCGAACTCCAGCCCGTAGTCCCGGGCGACCGCGCCGAGCGCGGGGGAGGAGACGATCGAGCAGGCCAGCGCGCCGCCCGTCCGCCCCGCGGTACGGGCGCGCTCGGCGGCGCGCCAGCCGAGCAGCGCGCCCACCTCGTTGCCGGACAGGCGGCGGAAGCCGTCCTCGAGCGACGCGTCCGGGATCGCCGCGGCGAAGCGGTCGGCGTCGGGATCGTTGGCGACGATCAGCTGAGCGCGGCCCGAGCGCGCGGTCGCGAAGGCGAGGTCGAGCGCCCCGGCCTCCTCGGGGTTCGGGAACGCCACGGTAGGGAACGCGGGATCGGGATCGATCTGCTCGACGACCACGGCCGGCTCGTCGAAGTCGGCGGCGGAGAGCACCCGGTGCGCGGTCTCCCAGCCCACGCCGTGCATCGCCGTGTAGACGACGCGGAGCGGCGCCGACTGGCGGCCGACCGCCGCCGTCGCAGCGATGTAGGCGTCGACCACCGACTCGTCGGCGACCCGGTACTCGCCCCGGGGCAGCTCGGTGACGCGGCGCTCGGTCGCGACCGCGAGGATCTGCTCGGCGATCGCGGAGTCGACCGGCGGCACGATCTGCGAGCCGTCGTCCTCGCCGCCGAGGTAGACCTTGTAGCCGTTGTCCTGCGGCGGGTTGTGGCTGGCCGTCACCATCACGCCGGCGTCGGCGCCGAGGTGCCGCACCGCGAAGGCCAGGACCGGGGTCGGCAGCAGGCGGGGGAGCAGCACCGCGTCGGCGCCCGCGCCGGCCATCAGGGCGGCGGAGTCCTCGGCGAAGACGCGCGAGTTCTTCCGGCCGTCGTAGCCGATGACGATCAGCGGGCGCTCGAGGCCCTGAGCGCGCAGGTGGTCCGCCAGCCCGACTGCCGCCTGCGAGACGAGGACGCGGTTCATCCGGTTCGAGCCGGCCGCGATCGCGCCGCGGAGCCCGGCCGTGCCGAAGGCGAGGCGCTCGCGGAAGCGGTCCGCCAGCTCGGCCGCGGCGGCGGGGTCACCGGCGGCGTCGGCCGACAGCAGGTCGACGAGCTCCTGCCGGGTCTCCGGGTCGGGGTCCTGAGCGAGCCAGTCCTCGGCGCGCGCGCGGACGTCCGCCGTCACAGCGCGCCCGTGATCCCGGCGAGGAGGCGGGCGAGGTCGTCCTCGGCGTTCCGCCCGGCCTCGAGGACCTCCTCGTGGCTCAGCGGCGTCTTCTGGATGCCCGCCGCCAGATTCGTGATCAGCGACATGCCCAGCACCTCCATGCCGGCCTCGCGCGCCGCGATCGCCTCGAGGGCGGTCGACATGCCGACGATGTGGCCGCCGATGATCCGGGCCATCTGCACCTCGGCCGGGCTCTCGTAGTGCGGGCCGCGGAACTGCACGTAGACCCCGTCGTCGAGGTCAGCGCGGGTCTCGCGGGCCAGCGCGCGCAGGCGGGCCGAGTAGAGGTCGGTGAGGTCGATGAAGGTCGCACCCTCGAGCGGGGAATCGGCGGTGAGGTTGATGTGGTCGCTGATCAGGACCGGAGTGCCGGGGGTCCAGTGCTCCTTGATGCCGCCCGCGCCGTTGGTGAGGATCATCACCGAGGCGCCGGTCGCCGCGGCGACCCGGACGCTGTGCGCGACCCGGCGCACGCCGTAGCCCTCGTAGTAGTGGGTGCGGGCGCCGATGATCAGCGCGCGCTTGCCGGTCGGCAGCAGCACCGAGCGGAGGCTCCCGCCGTGGCCGTGCACGGCCGACTTCGTGAAGCCGACGATGTCGGTCGCCGGGACCGTCGCGGTCGTCTCGCCGATCGCGTCCGCGGCCTTGCCCCAGCCGCTGCCGAGCGTGAGGGCGATGTCGTGCTTCTCGACGCCGGTCGCCTCGATGATCTGGGCGGCGGCCTCGGCGGCGATCGCGAAGGGATCGGCGTCGGCGGAGTCGAGCGGATTGGGGGTCTGGTCAGCCATTCCCCCACCCTATCCACGCGCGACGCGAGGGCGGGCGAGGCCCGCGGACCCTCCCGGACCCGCGTCGATTGGGCGAACTTCCAGCGCGGGAGGACAATGGGAGGCATGCCTTACGAGTTCGAGCGCACGCAGCGGATCGCCGTCCTCGGAGGGGGACCCGGCGGCTACGAGGCCGCCCTCGCCGGAGCCCAGCTGGGCGCCGAGGTCACCCTCGTCGAGCGGGTCGGAGTGGGCGGCTCGGCCGTCATCACCGACGTCGTGCCCTCGAAGTCGCTGATCGCGACCGCCGAGGCCACCAATGCGATCGGCGAGGCCGCCGACCTGGGCGTGCAGTTCTTCACCCGCCACGAGCAGACCAACAAGCCGGTCCGCCCCGAGGTCGCGGTCAACCTCGCCACGGTCAACAAGCGCCTCCTCGGGCTCGCCCGCCAGCAGTCCGAGGACATGCGCGCGAACCTCGTCCATCACGGCGTGCGCATCGTGCAGGGCGACGGTCGCCTCGACGGCTCGAACGCGCTGATCGTCGCCACGGCGCCCGGCGACGAGGGGATGGACTTCGACCGGATCGAGGCGGACACCATCGTCGTGTCCGTCGGCGCGAGCCCGCGCATCCTGCCCTCCGCCGCGCCCGACGGCGAGCGGATCATGAGCTGGACCCAGCTCTACAACCTCAAGACGGTGCCCGAGCACCTGATCGTGGTCGGCTCCGGTGTCACCGGCGCGGAGTTCGCCTCCGCCTACCGCGCCCTCGGCGCCAAGGTCACGCTGATCTCCTCCCGCGACCAGGTCCTCCCCGGCGAGGACGCGGACGCCGCCGCCGTGATCGAGAACGTCTTCAAGCGCAACGGCATGGTCGTGCTGTCCAAGTCGCGCGCCGACCGCGTCGAGCGCACCGAGACCGGTGTCCGCGCCGTGCTGTCCGACGGCCGCGTCGTCGAGGGCTCGCACTGCCTGATGGCCGTCGGCTCGATCCCGAACACCGCCGGCATCGGCCTCGAGGAGGCGGGCGTCCAGCTCACCGAGTCGGGTCACATCCGCGTCAATCGCGTCGCGCGCACCAGCGTCCCCTCGATCTATGCGGCCGGCGACTGCACCACCTTCCTGCCGCTCGCCTCCGTCGCCGCCATGCAGGGCCGCACCGGCGTCTTCCACGCCATGGGCGACGCGGTGAACCCGACCGAGGTGCGCAACGTCGCGGCGAACATCTTCACCCAGCCCGAGATCGCGACCGTCGGCTGGAGCCAGAAGGAGATCGAGGAGGGGCTCGCGCAGGGCGAGATCTACAAGCTCCCCCTCGCCGCCAACCCCCGGGCCAAGATGATGGGCATCCGCGACGGCTTCGTGAAGGTCTTCGCCCGCACCGGCTCCGGCACCGTCATCGGCGGCGTCATCGTCGCCCCCAAGGCCAGCGAGCTGATCTTCCCCCTCGCCCTCGCCGTCGAGCACCGCCTCACCGTCGACCAGGTCGCCCGCGCCTTCACCGTCTACCCCAGCCTCACCGGCTCCATCTCGGAGGCGGCGCGCGCCATGCACATCGTCGGCTGAAAGCCGACGGCAGTGTTCATTTCCGGGCCGCTCCCCGCGCGGCCCGGCGCAGTCGGCTTCGCGATGGAGCGCGTTCCGCAGAGCGGGTCGCGTCGCGCTGCCTCGAATCGCTGACACGCGATTCTCGCTCACGCGCTCTGCCCTGCGGGTGAGCGGCTCCGACGGGTGCCCGCCCCCTGCTGATCGAGTAGCGCGCGGAGCGCGCGTATCGAGCGGAGGGGGCGCCTTCGGCGCCAGCGCAGGGCGGGGAAGAGACCGACGTCCTTGCGGTGGTGGGTCTCGATACGCCCCTGCGGGGCTACTCGACCAGCATGTCTGCGGGCGTCTCTTCCAAGTAGATCCGGTGCCGACGGGCGCAGTATCAGCTGTGGCGCGGAGTCATCGCTGGTGGGCGATGAGGGCGGCACCTGGCTGATGGTGTGCGCCTGGAGCTGCACTGCTGGTCGAGGGAGGGGGCGGTTTCATACGGTTGTTGCAACGGAGGGATGGTTGCATGCCGGGTCGTCGGTTGGATACGGGTGAGCGGGCTCAGATCGCTGTGTTGTTCGCTCAAGGGCTGCGGTTCCCGGAGATCGCGGAGTTGATCAAGCGTGATCGGACGACGGTGTGGCGGGAGCTCAAACGCAACAACGTGTATCGGGGCGCTCACACGGCCGGGATGCTCGCGCGGCATCCAGGTCGGCGCCGGTCGGTGGCTGCGGGGATCGGTCCGGGGTTGGGGGGTGAGTATCGGTGGGCGTATTCGGCGGCGGTCGCGCAGCGCAAGGCGGATGAGCGGGCGAAGCGCCCGAAGACACGCAAGCTCATAGCGAGGCGGCCGGCCGCGTCGCCGCTGTTATGGGGTCTGGTCGAGCAGAAGCTGCGCAGCAAGTGGTCCCCGTCGCAGGTATCTGCTTGGCTGAAGAGCGAGTTCCCTGACCGACCGGAGTATCACGTGTCTCACGAGACGATCTATCAGGCGATCTACTACCAGACCCGCGGAGAGCTGCGCCGAGAGCTCGCGCACGAACTGCTGCTGCGCTCAGGACGCGCCTCCCGCCGCCCGCAGTCCCGAGGCGCTCGGGCCGCTCGATCGGGCCGGCTCTGGGCGAAGGACTTCAACATCAGCACCCGCCCCGCCGAGGCCCAAGACCGCGCCGTTCCCGGGCACTGGGAAGGCGACCTCGTGATCGGCGCGCGAGGCACCTCCGCGATCATCACCCTCGTGGAACGCTCCACCCGCTACGTGATGCTCGGCTCCCTCCCCGAGGACCGCACCAGCGGAAACGTGACCGCCGTGCTCACCACCCTCATGCACCGACTCCCCGAGCATCTGCGGCGCACCCTCACCTGGGACCAAGGCATCGAAATGGCCCGCCACGCCACCTTCACCCTCGCCACCGACTGCCGCGTGTTCTTCGCCGACCCCCACTCACCCTGGCAACGAGGATCGAACGAGAACACCAACGGACTCCTGCGCCAATACTTCCCCCGCAGCAGCACCGACTTCCGCACCTACACCCAGACACAACTCGACACCATCGCCGAAGAACTCAACACCCGCCCCCGCAAAACCCTCGACTGGGCCACCCCCGCCCAACGCCTCGACCAACTCCTCGTTGCAACAACCACTTGACCACAAGGGGTCTCGATACGCCGCTGCGCGGCTACTCGACCAGCATGAAGGAGGCTTGCTCGACCACGAGCAGACTCAGGCAGAGCGCGTGAGCGAGAAACGCGTGTCAGCGTTTCGAGGCAGCGCGACGCAGGACGCTCTGCGGAACGCACCGCGTCGCGAAGCCGACTGCGCTGAGCCGCGCAGGGAGCGGCTCAGAAAAAGGCTCAGCTCTCGATAGAGAGCAGCACGTGGCCCGAGGAGACCGTGGTGCCGGCCTCCGCGTTCAGGGAGCGGACGACGCCGTCCTTGTGGGCGGTGAGGGGCTGCTCCATCTTCATCGCCTCGAGGACGACGACGAGGTCGCCGGTGACGACGGTGTCGCCCTCGGCGACGGCGACCTTGACGATGGTGGCCTGCATCGGCGCGGTGACGGAGTCGCCGGTGACGGTGCTGACGGAGGCGGAGCCGCGGCGCTTGGGGGCGGCGGCGGCGGGGCCGCGGGAGGGGCCGGAGCCGACGAGGTCGCTCGGCAGGGTGACCTCGACGCGGCGGCCGTCGACCTCGACCACGACGCTCTGACGCGCGGCCGGTCCGTCGATCGCGCCGGGCTCGCCGCTCCAGGCCTCGATGGTGTTGTCGAACTCGGTCTCGATCCAGCGGGTGTAGATCGAGAACGGCTCGTCGCCGGCGGGGGCGAACGCCGGGTCCTCGACGATGGCGCGGTGGAACGGCAGCACGGTCGGCAGGCCGGTGACCTCGAACTCGGCGAGGGCGCGGCGCGAGCGCTCGAGGGCCTCGGCGCGGGTGGCGCCGGTGACGATCAGCTTGGCCAGCAGGGAGTCGAACGAGCCGGAGATCACGTCGCCGGCCACGACGCCGGAGTCGACGCGGACGCCCGGTCCGCCGGGTGCCTTGAAGACGTGCACGGGGCCGGGGGCGGGCAGGAAGCCGCGGCCGGCGTCCTCGCCGTTGATGCGGAACTCGAAGGAGTGGCCGCGCGGCTGCGGGTCCTCGTAGTCGAGCAGGCCGCCCTCGGCGAGGCGGAACTGCTCGCGGACGAGGTCGATGCCGGTGACCTCCTCGGAGACGGGGTGCTCGACCTGCAGGCGGGTGTTCACCTCGAGGAAGGAGACGGTGCCGTCCTTGCCGATCAGGAACTCGCAGGTGCCGGCGCCGACGTAGCCGACCTCGCGCAGGATCGCCTTCGAGGCGCGGTAGAGCTCGGTGTTCTGCTCGTCGGTGAGGAACGGCGCGGGCGCCTCCTCGACCAGCTTCTGGTGCCGGCGCTGCAGCGAGCAGTCGCGGGTGGAGACGACGACGACGTTCCCGCTCGAGTCGGCGAGGCACTGGGTCTCGACGTGGCGCGGCTGGTCGAGGTACTTCTCGACGAAGCACTCGCCGCGGCCGAAGGCGGCGATCGCCTCGCGGGTGGCGGAGGCGAACATCTCCTCGACCTCGTCGCGCTCGCGGGCGACCTTGAGGCCGCGGCCGCCGCCGCCGAAGGCCGCCTTGATGGCGACGGGGAGCCCGAACTGGTCGACGAACTCGAGCACCTCGGCGGCGCCCGAGACAGGGTTCAGGGTCCCGGGCGCGAGCGGAGCGCCGACCTTCTCGGCGACGTGGCGGGCCGAGACCTTGTCGCCGAGGCGCTCGATGGCCTCGGGCGACGGGCCGATCCAGACCAGTCCGGCGTCGATCACGGCGCGGGCGAAGTCGGCGTTCTCGGCGAGGAAGCCGTAGCCGGGGTGCACGGCGTCGGCGCCGGAGCGGCGGGCGACCGAGAGCAGCTTCTCGATGACGAGGTACGTCTCGGCGCTGGTCGTGCCGCCGAGCGCGTACGCCTCGTCGGCGAGGCGGCTGTGCACGGCGTCGCGATCCTGATCGGCGTAGACGGCGACGGAGGCGATGCCGCTGTCGCGGGCGGCCCGGACGACGCGGACGGCGATCTCGCCTCGGTTGGCGATGAGCACCTTCGTGATACCTGGCATGGTCCCCAACCCTAGAGGGCGGCCCGCGGATGCCCGGCGCGGCTCACCACAAAGAAGGGCGAGCGCTTCGTCGGTTCCACACAAGATCGGCCGGGAGCGGGCGGTGTCAGCGGTTCCCGGGCGTCAGCGGTTCCAGAGCGACGGCCAGGACACCCCGAGCTCGCGCACGAGCGAGCGCAGCGTCGGCACGGACATCCCGATCACCGTCGACGGGTCGCCCTCGATCGCGGTGATGAAGCCGGCGCCGCGGCCGTCGATCGTGAACGCGCCGGCCACCTCGAGCGGCTCCCCGGTCGCGACGTAGGCGTCGATCTCGTCGTCCTCGATGTCCGCGGCGAAGGTGACGGCGGCGGAGGTGACCGCGCCGGTCTCGGCGACGATCCGACCGCCGCGGTGGTCGATCAGCCAGTGGCCGGAGTGCAGGCGTCCGGTGCGCCCCCGCTGCGCCCGCCAGCGCTCGCGGGCGCGCTCGGGCTCGTGCGGCTTGCCGTGCACGACGCCGTCGAGCACGAAGGCGGAGTCGCCGCCGAGGACGAGTCCGTCGATCTCCGGCCCGAGGACGGCCGTCGCCTTGGCGCGGGCGAGCAGCGCCACGGTCGCGTCGGCGTCCAGCGCGGCCCCGCGCTCCCGCTCGGCGCGGGCGACGGCGGCCGGCTCGTCGACCTCCGAGGGGACGACCACGGGCTCGATCCCGGCGGCGCGCAGCAGTGCCAGGCGGGCGGGGGAGGTGGAGGCGAGGTGGAGGCGCACGAGGGCTCCCTGCGATCGGGCCCACGCTGTGGGATGCTCGACGGATGGCACAGACCCCGCCCCGCGCGTCCGACCGAGCCGCGGGGACCGGCGAGGCACTCGGGACCGAGATCGAGCTCGACATTAGCAACGTCGCCCACGGCGGCGTCTTCGTCGCCCGGCACGAGGGCCGCGTCGTCTTCGTCCCCGACGTGCTGCCCGGCGAGCGGGTCCGCGTGCGGGTCAGCGAGGTCCGCCACGACAGCTTCTGGCGCGGAGAGGCGCTCGAGGTGCTCGAGGCGTCGCCGCACCGCGTCGAGCACGTGTGGGCGCAGGCCGGCATCGACCGCCGTCCCGAGGAGCGCGTCGGCGGCGCCGAGTTCGGCCACGCCGCGCTCGAGTACCAGCGCGAGCTCAAGCGCGCCGTGCTGGTCGACTCCTTCTCCCGCTTCGCCCGGCGCGAGGTCGACGTCGTCGTCGCCCCGGTCGCGGGCGACGACGAGACCGGCGGCCTCGGCTGGCGCACCCGCAACCGCCTGCACGTCGACGACTCCGGCCGCGTCGGTCCCTACGCCGCGCGCAGTCACCACGTCGTCGACGTCGAGGGCCTGCCGCTCGCGACCGCCGCCTCCTCGGCCGCGGCCCCGCTCGACCAGCGCCTGGCCCCGGGATCCGTCGTCGACCTCGTCGACGCCGCAGGATCGGACGGCGCGGCCGTGCTCGTGCACGACCCGTCCGACAAGCGCGCGAAGAGGGACCGCACGGTCGTCTCCGAGTTCGTCGCCGACCGCACCTTCCGCGTCGACCGCTCCGGCTTCTGGCAGGTGCATCGCGGAGCCGCGGCGACCCTCTTCGACGCGGTGCAGGCCGCCGTCGACGCCGGCGTCGCCGACGTCCGTGCCGCCAACCACGACCTCTACGGCGGAGTCGGGCTGCTCGCCGCCGCGCTGGCCGACCACCTCGGCGCCGGCGTCCGCGTGACGAGCGTCGAGAGCGACGCGCGGGCCACGGAGCACGCCCTGGAGAACCTCGCCGATCAGGTCGGTGCCCGCGCGACGACCGCCCGGGTCGACCGCTACCTCCGCGACGCACTGGCCCAGGCCGACGCCCGGGAGCGCGGGCGCTGGCGGGCCGCGACGGTCGTCCTCGATCCGCCCCGGGCCGGAGCCGGCCGCGCGGTGACCGACGCCCTGATCGAACTCGCGCCCGCGCAGCTGGTCTACGTCGCCTGCGATCCCGTGGCCCTCGCCCGCGACGTCGGCGCGCTCTCCGCCGGCGGCTACGAGCTCGAGCGGCTCGACGGCTTCGACCTCTTCCCGCACACCTCGCACGTGGAGGCCGTCGCCCGCCTCGTGCGCCGAGACGGCTGAGCGCCGCGTCGCTAGCATGAGCCCGATGGAGACCGCCGATGACCGCTGAGTCCGCCGCCGCGCCGAAGGTGCGGGTCGCCATCGTGGACGACCACGAGTCCGTCCGGCTGGGCGTCGCCGCCGCCATCGAGGCCGCGGGGATGCAGGTGATGGCCGCGGCCGAGACGGTGCGCGCGCTCGAGGAGGTCCTCGACGGCTCGGAGATCGAGGTGCTCGTCCTCGACCTCTCCCTGAACGACGGCTCGAGCATCACGGCGAACGTCAAGTGGGGCCAGGTGCGCGGCTCGGCCGTCCTGGTGCACAGCATCGCCGACCGCGTGGTCGCCGTGCGCGAGGCGCTCGCGGCGGGCGCCGCCGGAGTGATCCCGAAGTCCTCCCCGATGTCGACCGTGGTCGCCGCGATCCGCACCGTCGCGCGCGGCGAGGTCCTGAACAATCTCGAGTGGGCGTCGGCGATCGACGCGGACGACGACTTCGCCCGCGCGGTGCTCGGGCGCCGCGAGCGCGACGTGCTGCACCTCTACGCCTCCGGCCTGCCGCTCAAGCTCGTCGCCGACCGCCTGCAGATCTCGGTCTCGACGGCCAAGGAGTACCTCGACCGGATCCGCGACAAGTACGTCGAGATCGGGCGGCCGGCCCCCACGAAGGTCGACCTGCTGCGCCGCGCCGTCGAGGACGGCATCCTGCCGGGCATCGATCCGGACGACGGCGATGCCGGGCGCTGAGGTCGTCCCCGCGCGCGCTCCGGCGAATCGTGAGCGCATCGACCGGATCATCAGCACGGTCGTCTCGTTCTTCGGCTTCGGCTTCGCGCTGCAGACCGTCCCGCCGATCCTCGGCCAGCTCCCGGTCCTGCGGCCGGAGGTCGCCTGGCCCGTGCTGGTCGTCGTCTTCGGCGCGCTCGGCGCCTCGGTCGTCACCGCGGTCGCGCGCCGAGGGACGCAGGTCAGCGGTGCCGTCGTCGCCGCGTCGCTCCTGCTCGCGCTGCTCACCTGGCCGCTGACGATCAGGCCCGACGCCGTCCCCCAGGAGACGCCGTGGATCTGGTACCTGCTGACCATCGGCACGGCCTTCTGCACGATCGTCGCGCCGCTGCGGCTGGCGATCGTCTACGCCTCCGTCACCACGCTGCTGTTCGGCGTCCTGCGCGTCCTCCCCTCGGGCGGTGGCGCGTCGCCGACCCGTGCCGCCCTCGACGCCGTCTACGTCGGCATCGTCGGCTTCGTGATGCTGGTGCTGATCACCGTGCTCCGGCAGTCGGCGGACCGGGTGGACCGCGCGCAGCGGACGGCGATGGAGCAGTACGAGGCCGCGATGCGCCAGCACGCCGGCGAGGTCGAGCGGGTCGAGGTGGACGCCCTCGTGCACGACAACGTGCTCGCGACACTGCTCGCCGCGGCGACGGCGGAGTCGGGCGCCGAGCGCGCCCTCGTCTCCTCGATGGCGCGGAAGACGCTCTCGGTGCTGCTCCCGGACGAGGAGTCCGACCTCGATGCGGGGGAGGTGCCGCTGGAGCTGCTCGAGCGGCAGCTGTCGCACGCGGCCTCGACCTTCGTCGCGGAGTTCGGAGTCGTCGTGGACGGCGACGTCGACCCGCGGGCGACGACGATGCCGCGGCCGGTCGCGGAGGCCGTCCTCGGCGCGGTCTGGCAGGCCCTGACCAACAGCGTCCAGCACGCCGGTCCGAGCGACGCCGTGCGCCGCTCGGTGCGCGGGCAGCTCTCCGCGTGCTCCGTCGAGGTCGTCGTCGAGGACGACGGCCGCGGCTTCCTCCTCGCCGACGTCCCGCGCGAGCGGCTCGGCATCCGGCTCTCGATCCTCGACCGGGTGCACCAGGTGCAGGGCTCGGCGCGGATCGACACCGTCCCGGGCGAGGGCACCCGGGTCGTCGTCGTCTGGCCCGCCGCGAGGGGCCGATCGTGATCGCCTACCCGCGCCCGCTGCTCTCCGCGCTGGGCGGAGGCTTCTCGCTCTACCACGTCGTCCTCGCCTTCTTCTCCTACCGCCTCGCGCCCGCGACGCCCGCCGACCTGCTCGCCGTCGGCCTCTACGTCGTCGCCACCGTGATCGCCCTGCTGCCGAGCTCGTCCACCCGGATGAACGCGGTGACCGCGTGGGCGATGGCGGGAGTGGCAGTGGCGCTGCCGCTGCTCGTCTCGCCGTCGCTGGACCCCGATGCCTCCAACGGCTACTCCACCTGGTACATCGCGGCCGTCGGCACGCTGATGACGATCGTCTGCGCGTGCCGGCGTCCGCTGGCCGCCTGGACCGGGATGGCGTTCCTGATCGTGCACACGACGGTCTGGGCGGGTCCCGTCGCCCTCGCGACACTCGGCGTCGTCGGCGGCATCGCCTGGGTGGGCATCGCGCAGCTCCTGATCATCGAGCTCGGCCGCGCCGGCTCCGAGGCGCGCGTGCTCGAGGCCGCCGAGCGCGCCGCCGCGTCGTGGCGGGCGGCGGAGGAGGCGCACCTCTCCGAGCGGGAGGTCCGGCTGGAGCAGACCCGCGCCATCGCCTCCGAGATGCTGCTGCGGATCGCCACCAGCCCGGTGGGCCTCACCGACGAGGAGCGCCGCGAGTGCGCCCTGCTGGAGGCGTCCGTCCGCGACGAGATCCGGGGGAGGCGGCTGCTGGACGACGACGTCCGACGCCTCGTGCTCGACGCGCGGCGACGGGGCGTCACGGTGTCGGTGCTGGACGACGGCGGACTGGATCGCACCACGGAGGAGGAGAGCCGGCGGGTGCTGCGCGAGCTCGCCCTCGCGCTCGGCGGCATCGGCGAGGGCGTCGACCGCGTCGTGGTGCGCACGGCGTCGGCGGACTCGCCGTCGGCGGTGACGGTCGTCGGCCTGCGGACCGCGGGCGACGGCAGTGCCGGCGCTCTCGGCTCGGACGACGCGGGCGACGAGGTGGACGCCTGGGTGGAGATCCGGCGCGACGAGCAGGGCGTCCTCGAGGACTGAGCGCGGCCGTCCGTGCCGCGCGGCGCGCAGCGGATCTCCGGTGCGCCGCGGCGATGCGCTGGACGAGCGGTTAAAAGAGTGCGGCGGGCTGTCCACTCCTCCGAAGAGGGGGCCCAGCCCGCCGTCAAACCCCGAGTGAGGGTGACAACCCGAATGTCACCCTCACTCGCCCCCAAAACACCCGCCTGCTTACCCTGGTCGGCGAGTGATTGGCGATGCCCCCTCCGTGGAGTGAGCACCTAACACGCATAACTATGCCGAGGACTGCGAGGGGCGGGTAGTCGGCACTTTAGGGGACTAATCGGGGTACAAATTCCGCGATCCGCGTCGTTCCCGCCGGTTCGAGCCGCTCGCGGCCTGTCGCAGCGCTCAGCCGGAGAACGAGCGCCAGGCCCCGGGCGCCGGCTGCAGCGGTGCCCGGACGGCCGCCGCGCGGTCGCTCCAGCCGCCGCTGGGGACGACCGGCACCTCGGCGACCGGGTGCGACTGCGCGGCGAGCGCGGTCACGACCGCCGTCACGGCGGCGATCTCGCGCGCATCGAGGCCGGGAGTGGTGATGACGACGGTGGGGGCGGAGTCGGCTGCGCTCATCCCGCGACGGTACCGCATGCCGTTCACGGTCCCGCGTGCGGGCCGGTGACTATGCTGACGCCGGACGCCGCCGGAGCGACGCCCCTTCCGTCCGAACAGGAGTGTCACCGCATGCCGTCGTGGTCCCTGAAGCGCGGCCGCGCCTCCGCCCGTCGCGTCGCCGCGGTCCTCCGGTCCTCGCCCGCTGCCTTCGCGACGACGGCGGTGGTCCTGCTCGCCAGTGCGGCGGCCGGCACCCTCCTCGCCCCCGCGAGCGACGAGACCGGCGCCTGGTGGGCGGCCGGCGCCGGCACGATCCTCGGCGGCCGCCCCTGGGCCGCGGTGACGGGCCTCCTGATCGTGTCGGGTCCGCCCGCGATCCTGCTCGTCGTCCTCCTGCTCCTGCCGCTGCTGATCGCGGCCGAGCGCCGCCTCGGGGCGCGCCGGCTGGTCCTCGCCTTCCTGCTCACCGGGGCGCTCGGCACGGCGGTCGGAGCGGCTCTGCAGAGCGTCGGCGCCTCGGTCGGCGAGTGGTGGGCCGGGGACACGGTCGGCGACCACACCTTCGACCCGCTGATCGGCGGCGTCGGGGCGCTGCTGGCCGCGACGGCGTTCATGGGCGGCCTCTGGCGCCGGCGCCTGCGCGTCACCGTCTTCGCGGTGGTCCTGATGTTCGTGCTCTACGCCGGCGACTCCGCCGACGTGTACCGCCTCCTCGCCGGCGTCGCCGGCCTGGTGATCGGCGCCGTGATGGCGCACGGGCCGAGCGGACTGCGCCCGCAGCGCCCCGCACCGAGCTCGCACCGGGAGTCGCGCGCCCTGCTCGCCGCGGTGGTCGCGGTCACCGCCCTCGGTCCGCTCGTCGCCGTGCTCTCCGACTCGGGCTACGGGCCGTTCTCGTTCCTCGGCCGGCTGCTGCAGAGCGCGTTCACCGGCGCCGCCGATCTCGAGGACCCCTGCGGCGCCACAGTCCGGCACTGCGCGCACCACGTGCGGCTGAACCTGATCTCGCCCGGGCCGATCCTGCTCACCTTCGTCCCGATGATCCTGCTGCTCGTCGCGGCGTACGGGATGCGCTCCGGGCGCCGCCTCGGCCTGCTGCTCGCGATCGGCGTCAACGCGGCCATCGCGATCCTCGACATCGTGCTGCTGCAGCGCGCGGCGCGTCACCCCGACTTCCAGTACTACGCCGAGTACCTGCTCTGGGTGGCCACCACCGTGATCGTCCCGGTCGCGGTGATCGTCCTCCTGGCGGTCGGCAGCCGGCACTTCCGCATCCGGGCCCCGCGGGAGTCGGCGCGCCGCTGGTCGCTGGTCGTCGGCATCGGCTTCGTCGTCTCGCTCGGCGGCTACCTCGCGCTCTCCGCCTCCACCCGGACCAGCTTCGAGCCGGTGCTCGGGATCGGTCGGCTCCTCCTCGACGGGCTGCTGCGCTTCGTGCCGTCGAGCTTCCTCGGCGGGCACGGCCTGCTGGCGGTGCCGCGCGAGCCGCTCGCCCGGATCGGTTTCGAGTGGGTCGGGCCGGTCTTCTGGCTCCTCGTCGTGGTCGCGGTGATCGCGCTCCTGCGGGCGACCGACGTGCAGGGCGTGCGCGGCGACGAGGCGGTCTACCGCCGCCTGCTCGTCCGCCACGGCGCCGGCAGCCTCGGCCACCAGGGCACCTGGCAGGGCAACGAGCACTGGATCGCCCCCGACGGCGAGGGCGGCGTCGCCTACCGCGTCGTGGGCGGGGTCGCGATCACGCTCTCCGACCCGGCCTGCGCACCCGAGCGGCGCGCGGAGGTGGTCGCCGGCTTCGTCGCGTTCTGCGACGAGCGGAGCTGGACGCCGGTGTTCTACAGCGTCCACGACGAGCTGCTGCCGGTCTTCGACGACCTGGGCTGGTCGCGGATCTCGGTGGGCGAGGAGACGATCATCGAGCTCGGCGGCTTCGAGCTGACCGGCAAGCGCTGGCAGAAGGTGCGCTACCCGCTGACCCGCGCGATCAAGCTCGGCATCGAGCCGGTCTGGACGAGCTGGCCGGAGCTGTCGCTGGGGATGGCCAGCCAGATCGTCGACCTGTCCGAGAAGTGGGTGTCCGAGAAGGCGCTGCCGGAGATGGGCTTCACGCTCGGCGGGATCGACGAGGCGCGCGATCCGGACGTCGCGCTGCTGCTCGCCGTCGGCCCGGACGGGTGGCTGCAGGGGATCACCAGCTGGCTGCCCGTGCACCGCGACGGCCGGATCGTCGGCTGGACGCTCGACTTCATGCGCCGCTCGGACGAGGCGATGCCCGGGATCATGGAGTTCCTGATCGCGTCCGCCGCCCTCCGCGCGCAGGAGCAGGGCGCGGAGTTCGTCTCGCTGTCCGGCGCTCCGCTCGCGACGGCGCCCGTGCCGGAGGGGGAGCAGCCGCCGGAGCCGACGGCGCTCTCCGGACTGCTCGAGTTCCTGGCGCGGACCCTGGAGCCGGCCTACGGCTTCACCTCGCTGTTCCGCTTCAAGGCCAAGTTCCACCCGCGCTACGAGGGGCTGTGGATGGCCTACCCCGATGCGCTGCAGCTGCCGCGGATCGGCGCGGCGATCGGGCGCGCCTACCTGCCGGACGTCTCCCCGCGCGAGGCGCTCGCCTTCGCTCGGGCGCTGGGAGCGCGCCCGGAGGAGAAGGCACCGCCCGCGGAGAAGCCGGGCGCGGAGAAGCCGGGCACGCAGAAGCCCGGCACGCAGAAGCCCGCCGACGAGACGGCGCCGGAGAAGCCGACGGCACCGGCGCCGGCGCCCGAGAAGGCGACGACGTCCGGCTGACCGCGGCTCAGAGCGGGATGTTGCCGTGCTTCTTGGCCGGCAGGTTCGCGCGCTTGGTCCGCAGCGCCCGCAGCGCCTTGATCACCGACACCCGGGTCGCCGACGGCTCGATGACCCCGTCCAGCTCGCCGCGCTCGGCGGCCAGGAACGGGCTCGCGACGTTGTAGGTGTACTCGTTCGCCAGCCGGGTGCGGACGGCGGCGACGTCCTCGCCGGCCTCCTCGGCCTTGCGGATCTCGTTGCGGTAGAGGATGTTGACGGCGCCCTGGCCGCCCATCACCGCGATCTCGGCCGTCGGCCAGGCGAGGTTGATGTCGGCGCCGAGCTGCTTGGAGCCCATCACGATGTACGCGCCGCCGTAGGCCTTGCGCAGGATGACGGTGACCAGCGGCACGGTCGCCTCCGCGTAGGCGTAGAGCAGCTTCGCGCCGCGGCGGATGACGCCGGTCCACTCCTGGTCGGTGCCGGGCAGGTAGCCGGGGACGTCGACGAGCGTGAGGATCGGCAGCGAGAACGCGTCGCAGAAGCGGACGAAGCGCGAGGCCTTCTCGCCGGCCTCGATGTTCAGGGTGCCCGCCATCGCGCTGGGCTGGTTGGCGATGATGCCGACGGAGCGGCCCTCGACCCGGCCGAAGCCGATCACGATGTTCGGCGCGAAGAGCGGCTGCACCTCGAGGAAGTCGCCCTCGTCGACGATGTGCTCGATCACGGCGCGCATGTCGTACGGCTGGTTGGGACTGTCGGGGATGACGGTGTCGAGGAAGCGGTCGGAGTCCGTCGTCTCGAGGTCGACCTCGTTGTCGAACACCGGCGCGGGCGAGAGGTTGTTGTCGGGGAGGAAGGAGAGCAGGGTGCGCGCGTAGTCGAGCGCGTCGTTCTCGTCGCTCGCGAGGTAGTGCGAGACGCCGGAGATCTTGTTGTGGGTGAGCGCGCCGCCGAGCTCCTCCATGCCGACGTCCTCGCCGGTGACGGTCTTGATCACGTCGGGACCGGTGACGAACATCTGGCTGGTCTTGTCGACCATGATCACGAAGTCGGTGAGGGCGGGGGAGTACACCGCGCCGCCGGCCGCCGGGCCGCAGATGATCGAGATCTGCGGGATCACGCCGCTGGCCGCGGTGTTGCGGCGGAAGATCTCGCCGTACTTGCCCAGGGCGACGACGCCCTCCTGGATCCGCGCTCCGCCGGAGTCGAGGATGCCGATGATCGGGACGCCGGTCTTCAGCGCCAGGTCCATCACCTTGATGATCTTCTCGCCGGCCACCTCGCCGAGCGAGCCGCCGAAGATCGTGAAGTCCTGCGAGTAGACCGCCACCTGGCGGCCGTGGATGGTGCCGGTGCCGGTCACGACGGCGTCGCCGTAGGGACGCTTCTTCTCCATGCCGAACGCGTGGGTGCGGTGGCGGACGAACTCGTCGAGCTCGACGAACGAGCCGGGGTCGAGGAGGGTGTCGATCCGCTCGCGGGCGGTCATCTTGCCCTTGGCGTGCTGCTTCTCGATCGCGGCCTCACCGCTGGCGGTGACCGCCTCGTGGTAGCGGGCCTTCAGGTCCGCGATCTTCCCCGCGGTCGTGAAGAGATCGGGCGCGGGACGTTCGATGTTCGCGGTCACTCGCCCACCTTATCGGCGCGGATGGACCCCTCCGTTGTCGCACCCGCACAGGGAGCGGCGGGTCCGGTGGGAGGGTCCGCACAAGCCGTGGCGCCCGTGACCGGCTCCGGGGCTTCTCGCGGGGCCCGCCGGTAGCGTGGCCGCATGCAGCTCCCGCTCTCCCTCTCCGTGTCGCCGCAGGTCCTCTGGCTCGAGAGCGCGGGCTCGACCAATGACGAGCTGCGCGAGCGCGCGAGCGCCGAGCCCGCGGCCTGGCCGCACCTCTCCGTCGTGGCGACCGACGACCAGCGCGCGGGCCGCGGTCGCCTGGGCCGGGTCTGGCAGGCGCCCGCCGGACGGACGCTGGCGGCCTCGACGCTGGTGGACGCGGCGGCCCTCCCCGCCGCGGCGGTCGGCTGGCTGCCGCTGCTGGCCGGCGCGGCCCTCGCGCGGGCGCTCGCCCCGCTGGTCGGCGCCGCGGTCGAGGTCAAGTGGCCCAACGACGTGCTGATCGACGGGCGGAAGACGGCGGGCATCCTCGCCGAGCGCCTCGCCGACGGCCGCGTGATCGTCGGCACCGGGATCAACCTGCTGCTGAGCGAGGAGGAGCTGCCGGTGCCGACGGCGACCTCCCTCGCCCTGGCCGGCGCGGCGACGACCGGCGCCGACGCCGTGCTCGCCGCCTTCCTCACCGAGTTCTCGGCGCTGCTCGCGCCGCTCCTCGCGCTCGGCGACGCCGACTCCGCCGGGACGGCCGCCGTCGTGCGCGCGCACCTCGGCACCCTCGGCCGCTCCGTCCGGGTGGAGCTGCCGGACGGCTCCGTCGAGGAGGGCACCGCGGTCGCGCTCGACGACGACGGCTCGCTCGTGCTCGAGCAGGACGGCGCCCGGCGCTCGTTCTCCGCGGGCGACGTCACCCACCTGCGCCAGTGAGCGCCGGCGGCCGGGACCGGCTCGCGGAGGGGGACCGGGAGCTCGCCCGGCTCACGCCGCGCGCCCGCCGCGCCGTCGCGCCGGTCGCCGGCTTCCTCCTGCTCACCTGGGCGGGCTTCTACTTCGCCGCGCAGTTCGAGCTGGAGCTGCAGCGCTGGATCATCGCACTCGGCACGGCCGTGCTCGTGCTGCTGCTCTGCGTGCCCGGCATCGCCGGCTGGGCCAGCATCCGCTACCGGATCACGCAGCGCGGGCTGCACGCCCGTCGCGGCGTCCTGTCGGTGCGCCGCGCCGACCTCGACTTCGACCCGCGGATGGCGGTCGGCGTCTCGCGGAGCCTGAGCCAGCGCGTCGCCCGCTGCGGTGACGTGCGGATCACCCGCGACGGCGCCGAGGCGTTCGTGCTGCGCGACGTGGAGGACCCGGAGCTCGTCGCCGAGCTGCTGCGGGACGCGATCGCGGCGATCCCGCTGCCGCTGCCCGACTGGCCCGCGCCCGACCCGCTCTGACCGCCGACCGCGCGACGGGGCCCTCGCCGTGTCCGCGCCCCTCGCTACCATGGAGCCGCCCCGCGCCCGCGGGCGGAACCAGGAGGATCGTCATGCGCGTCGGTGTGATCGGAGGCGGCCAGCTCGCCCGGATGATGATCCCCGCGGCGGTCGAGCTCGGCCTCGAGATCGCCGTCCTCGCCGAGACCGAGGGCGCCCCGGCTGGCCTCGCCGCGACCCGCGTCGGCGACTACCGCGACGAGGAGACGGTGCTCGGATTCGCCCGCACCGTCGACGTCGTCACCTTCGACCACGAGCACGTGCCGCAGGCGATCCTGCGCCGGCTCGTCGCCGAGGGCGTGGCCGTGCACCCCGGCCCGGACGCCCTCCTCTACGCCCAGGACAAGCTGATGATGCGGCAGCGCCTCACCGAGCTCGGCGTCCCCGTGCCCGACTGGGCGGCGGTCTCCTCCGCCGACGAGCTGGCCGCGTTCCTCGACGAGCACGGCGGACGCGGTGTGGTGAAGACCGCGCGCGGCGGCTACGACGGCAAGGGCGTCCGCGTCGTCCACGGCGCGCATGAGGCCGACGACTGGTTCGCGGCGCTCGCCGAGGACGGCCGCGGCGGCGCGCTGCTCGTCGAGGAGCTGGTCGGCTTCCGGCGCGAGCTCGCCCAGCTCGTCGCCCGGCGCCCCTCGGGGGAGAGCGTCCTCTGGCCGGTGGTGGAGTCGATCCAGCGCGACGGCGTCTGCGCCGAGGTCCTCGCTCCCGCGCCCGCCTCGGCCGGCCGCCTCGCGGACGCCGCCGCCGACATCGCCGAGACGATCGCCGAGAGCCTCGGCGTGACCGGCGTCCTGGCGGTCGAGCTCTTCGAGACGACGGACGACCGCCTGCTCGTCAACGAGCTGGCGATGCGCCCGCACAACAGCGGGCACTGGACGATGGACGGCTCGACCACCTCGCAGTTCGAGCAGCACCTGCGCGCGGTGCTCGACCTGCCGCTCGGCGCGACCGGCTGCCGCGATCCGTGGACCGTGATGGTGAACGTCCTCGGCGGTCCGGTGGGGGAGTCGCTGACCGACCGCTACCCGCTCGTGCTCGCCGCGCACCCCGCGGTGAAGGTGCACAACTACGGCAAGGAGCCGCGTCCGGGACGCAAGGTCGGGCACGTGAACGCCACCGGTGACGAGCTCGAGCTCGTCGTCTACGAGGCGCGTGCCGCGGCGGCCGTTCTCACCGACTGAGACGTACCATGGTGGCCGTGACCCGCCCCACGCCCTCCGCCACCCCCGCCGGTACCGCCCCGTGAGCGCCGACGCGCTCGTCAACGGTCCCTCCCCGCTCGTCGGCGTAGTGATGGGTTCGGACTCCGACTGGTCGGTCATGCAGGCCGCCTCGACGACTCTCTCGGAGTTCGGCGTGGCGCACGAGGTCCGTGTGGTCTCGGCCCACCGCACCCCGCAGGCGATGATCGACTACGGCCGCGGAGCGCGTTCGCGCGGCCTGCGCGTCGTGATCGCGGGTGCCGGCGGAGCCGCCCACCTGCCCGGGATGCTGGCCGCGGTCACCTCCCTCCCCGTCGTCGGCGTCCCCGTGCCGCTCGCGCGCCTCGACGGCCTCGACTCCCTGCTCTCGATCGTGCAGATGCCGGCCGGCGTCCCCGTCGCCACCGTGTCGATCGGCGGTGCCCGCAACGCGGGGCTGCTCGCGGTGAAGATGCTCGCGATCGGCGACGACGCGCTGTCCGAGCGCCTCGACGCCTTCGCGGCGGACCTGGAGGCGCAGGTCGCCGCCAAGAACGACGCTCTGGTGGCCGGCCTGTGACGGCGATGACGCTGCCGCTGCGGCACCCGGACGTCCGCTCGAGCTCCTTCATGACCCGGCGCGCCTGGTGGCTGCTGATCGGCAACCTGCTCGTCCCCGGCTCCGCGCAGGTGCTCGCCGGCAACCGCCGCCTCGGCCGGCTCGGCCTCGGCTTCACCCTGGCGCTCTGGACGGCGCTGCTCGTCGCCGTCCTCCTCTACTTCGTCTTCCCGACCGGCCTCTACACGCTCGCGACCTTCGACCTGTCGATGCTCGCTCTGCAGGCGGCCCTGGTCGTCTACGGCGTGGTCTGGCTCGTGCTCACCCTGGACACTCTCCGGCTGATCCGGCTGGTGCGCGCGCGGCCGAGGATGCGGGCCGTGCTCGCCTTCGCGACGATCGCGCTGATGGCCGTCTCGGTCGGCTCGACCGCCTACGGCACCTACCTGATCGGGATCACCCGCGGCACGCTGTCCTCGATCTTCGGCGGCGGGGCGATGGAGGCGCCGATCGACGGCCGCTACAACATCATGCTGCTGGGCGGCGACGCCGGCGAGGACCGCGACGGCCTGCGCCCGGACAGCATCTCGGTCGTCAGCATCGACGCGTCTACCGGCGCCGCGACCACGATCGGCGTCTCCCGCGAGTTCATCAACATCCCGTTCCCCGAGGACAGCCCGATGCACGAGCTGTACCCGGACGGCTACACGGAGAAGAACTGCGCGGTCGACGTCTGCAAGCTCAACTCGATCTACACCGAGGTCGAGCTGAAGCACCCCGAGCTCTACCCGGACGCGGTCGCGGAGGGCAGCGAGCCCGGCATCGAGGCGACCCGCGACGCGGTCGAGGGCATGCTCGGCATCCCGATCCAGTACTACGCGCTGATCGACATGGAGGGCTTCGCCCAGCTGATCGACTCGCTCGGCGGCATCGACATCGACTACCAGGGCACCGAGCCCCTGCCGCTCGGCGGGCTCCCCGACTCCGACGGCGTGATGCAGGGCGTCAACCAGTGGATCGACCCCGGGCCCTGGCACTTCAACGGCGAGCAGGCGCTCGCCTACGCCCGCTCGCGCTACACGACGAGCGACTACGACCGGATGGCGCGGCAGCGCCAGGTGCAGACCGCGCTGCTCGAGCAGTTCGAGCCGGCCAACGTGCTCTCGAAGTTCCAGGACGTCGCCGCCGCCGGCTCCCAGGTGATCAAGACCGACGTCCCGCAGGGGATGCTCGGCTACTTCGTCCAGCTCGGGCTCAAGACGAAGGCCCAGCCGATCGGCGTCGTCGAGCTGATCCCGCCCGTCGTCGAGGTCGACCGCGATCCGGACTACGACGTGGTCCGCTCCCTCGTGCACCAGGGCCTCTTCCCGGACGACACGGCGCAGTAGCGCCGGGGTCCCGGGGACCGCCGTCCCGGCGGGCGCGGGTCTCCTTCATGCTGATCGAGCAGCGCGCGGAGCGGGCGTATCGAGATCCACCGCTCAGGCGACGGGTCTGCAGACCGCGGGTCTCAGAGGTCCGCGTGCAGGGCCCAGACGCGCTCGGCGGAGTCGCGCCAGCTGAAGGCGCGGGAGCGGTCGCGGCCGGCGACCGAGAGGCGCTCGCGCAGTCCGGTGTCGGAGAGCACGCTGCTCATCGCGAGGGCGAGCCGCTCCGGGTAGTGCTTCGCATCGCCGCGCTCGACGGCGACGCCGGCGTCGGCCGCGACCTCGAGCAGCGCCGGGTCGTCCGAGTGCACGACCGGCACGCCGAAGTGCATCGCCTCGAGCACCGGCAGGCCGAAGCCCTCGGCGATGCTCGGGTAGACGAAGAGGGTAGCGCGGCTGAGTACGAGCGCGAGATCGGTGTCGCTGAGGACGCCGAGCGCGCGCACCCGGTCCTCGCCGAGGCCCTGCTCGTCCGCGACGGAGGCGATGTCGAGCTCGCCCCAGCCGGTCGGCCCGACGATCAGGAGCGGGAGCTCCGGGGCCGACGCCTCGCCGAACGCCGCGATCAGCGAGACCAGGCCCTTGCGCGGCTCGAGCGTGCCGACGCTGAGGACGTACTCGGCCGGCAGCCCGAGGGCCGCCGCGCGCTCGTCGGCGTCGTCGGGCAGGACGAGCCCCGAGCCGACCGCACCGCCGATGACGCGGATCCGGTCGCCGAAGTCGAGGACCTGGGAGAGCTGCTGCGCTACTGCGTGCGTCGGGACGACGACCGCGTCGGCGAACTTCTGCGCGCGCTTCGCCATCGCGCGGTGCCACTTGGCGCCGTGCGGGGTGAGCGTCTCGGGGTGCGTCCACGGCACCGTGTCGTGGATCGTGACGGCGATCTGCTCGCCCTCGCGGCCCTCGTGACTGCGCAGCGGAGCGAACAGGCTCGGGGCGTGCATCATGCCGCCGCCCGAGGGGATGCCGATGCCGTACTGCCAGGCGCGGGAGAGCTCGCGGCGGCCCAGGTGCAGGCGGTGCGGGCGAGCGAGCCCGGGCAGTCGCAGCCGCAGATCCTCCTCCTTCTCCGGCGGATGCGCGGAGAAGACGGCCTCGACCTCGCAGTCGCGCGGGGCGGTGCGGATCAGCTCGCGGGTGAGCTCCTCGGTGTAGCGGCCGATGCCGCCGGGGACGCGGGCGAGCATCTGGTCGACGACCACCCGGAGCGTGGTTGTCACGGTGTCACCGCCTCGAGCGGAGCGGCGGCCAGCGCGTCCTGCCAGGAGCGCATCGGCGCGAGACCGGCGGCGGCCCAAGCGTCGTGACCGAGGACCGAGTAGGCGGGCCGCGGGGCCGGGCGGACGAAGCTGCCGCTGTCCGTCGGGCGGATCCGCTCGGGGTCGAGCCCGGCCTTCTCGAACACGGCGCGGGCGAAGCCGAACCAGGTCGTCTCGCCGGCGTTCGTGCCGTGGTAGATCCCGGCCGGAGCCGCGGCGTCGACGAGCGCGATCAGCCGGTCGGCGAGATCGCCCGTCCAGGTGGGCTGGCCGCGCTGGTCGTCGACGACGGTGAGGGTGGGGTGCGCGCCGGCGAGCCGGACCATCGTCTTGGCGAAGTTGCCGCCGTGCGCGCCGTAGAGCCAGGCCGTCCGGACGACGTAGCCCCGTTCGGGGTTCGCGGCGAGCACGAGCTCCTCTCCCTCGGCCTTGGTGCGGCCGTACGCGGAGATCGGGCCGCGGGGGTGCGACTCGGCGTAGGGGCTGGTGGCCGAGCCGTCGAAGACGTAGTCCGTCGAGACCTGGACGATCGCGGCGCCGATCTCGGCGGTGGCGATCGCGAGGTTCTGCGCGCCGAGGGCGTTGACGCGGCGGGCCTCCTCCTCGTCGCTCTCCGCGTCGTCGACCCGGGTGTAGGCCGCGCAGTTGAGCACCGCGTCGTGGCCGGCGACGGCGGCGCGGACGGCGTCGAGGTCGGTCACGTCGAGGTCGGCGCGGCCGAGCGCCGTGACGGCGCGATCGCCGAGGGAGGAGCGGAGGTCGGTGCCGAGCATGCCGGAGGCGCCCGTGAGGAGGAAGGTCACCGTCTCATCATGCCGGAGGCCTCCGACGCGCGGACCCCGGCGCACCGGCGGCGACGGTCCACCGCGGCGTCGGCGGGCCGCCGAGCGCTCAGTACACTCGTGACCGTGCAGATCAGAGAGCTCGAGATCCCCGACGCCTACGAGGTCACACCGCGGCAGTTCCCCGACGACCGGGGGGTGTTCTACGAGTTCTACCGCTTCGACCGCCTCGCCGAGAAGGTCGGGCACCCGCTGTCGCTGCAGCAGGGCAACACCTCGGTCTCCAAGCGCGGCACCGTCCGCGGCATCCACTTCGCGCAGATCCCGCCGTCGCAGGCCAAGTACGTCTCCTGCTTCTCCGGGGCGGTGCTCGACTACATCATCGACGTGCGCGTCGGCTCGCCGACCTTCGGGCAGTGGGACTCGGTGCTGCTCGACGACGTCGACCGCCGCTCGGTCTATCTCGCCGAGGGCCTCGCCCACGCGTTCGTCGCGCTGACGGAGGGGGCGGTCGTCTCCTACCTCGTCTCCTCGACCTACGACCCGATCCGCGAGAAGGGCATCGACCCGCTCGACGAGCGGATCGGCCTGCGCTTCCCGGCGGAGGCGGGCGAGCCGCTGCTCTCGCCGAAGGACACCGACGCGCCGACCCTGGCCGAGGCCGAAGCAGCGGGCATCCTGCCCACCTGGGCCGAGGCGAAGGCGCTCTACGCCCAGCTGGACGGAGCGCACTCGTGAAGGGCATCATCCTCGCCGGCGGCTCCGGCTCGCGGCTCTGGCCGATCACCAAGGGCATCTCGAAGCAGCTGATGCCGATCTACGACAAGCCGATGGTCTACTACCCGCTGTCGACGCTGATGATGGCCGGGATCGACGAGGTCCTGATCATCACGACCCCCGAGTACAACGACCAGTTCCGCGCCCTGCTCGGCGACGGCTCGAGCCTGGGCATGACCCTCTCCTACGCGGTGCAGGAGTCGCCCGACGGGCTCGCGCAGGCCTTCCTGATCGGCGAGGAGTTCATCGGCGACGACTCCGTCGCGCTGGTGCTCGGCGACAACATCTTCCACGGCACGGCGCTCGGCACGGCGCTCGCGGCCAACACCGAGATCGAGGGCGCAGTGATCTTCGCCTACCAGGTGGCGGATCCGCGGGCGTACGGCGTCGTCGAGTTCGACGACGCGTTCCACGCGCTCTCCATCGAGGAGAAGCCGGCGAAGCCCAAGAGCAACTACGCCGTGCCGGGACTGTACTTCTACGACAACTCCGTCGTCGGCATCGCGAAGACGATCGAGCCCTCCGCCCGCGGCGAGCTCGAGATCTCGACGGTCAACGAGCGCTACCTCGAGGCCGGCACCCTGAACGTGCAGGTGCTGGACCGCGGCACGGCCTGGCTCGACACCGGGACCTTCGACTCGATGATCGAGGCGACGGAGTTCGTCCGCGTGATCGAGCAGCGCCAGGGCTTCAAGATCGGCTGCATCGAGGAGATCGCCTGGCGCCACGGCTGGATCGACGACGCGGCGCTGGCCGAGCTCGCCGCGCCGCTGGTGAAGAGCGGCTACGGCGCCTACCTGCAGCGGCTGCTCGAGCTCGGTCGCTGACGCGGCGGGTCTCGATGCGCCGCTCCGCGGCTGCTCGACCAGCAGGTGCTGACGGCGGGGTCTCGATGCGCCGCGTCGCGGCTACTCGACCAGCAGGTGCTGACGGCGGGGTCTCGATACGCCGCTGCGCGGCTACTCGACCAGCATGCATTGACGGCGGCGGGGTCTCGATACGCCGCTGCGCGGCTACTCGACCAGCGTGCGTTTCATGCTGATCGAGTAGCCCGCGGAGCGGGCGTATCGAGATCCACCGCCGTCAGCAGAGGGGGCACCCCGGCGTCAGCGGCTGGGCCGGAGGCGCATCAGCGCGACGCGGACACCGAGGCCGAGGCGGACCGCCAGGCGGACGGGGGCCTGGTACCAGGCGTCGTACTTCTGCGCGAGGTAGAGGTACGCGCTGCGGTGGTGCACCGCGAGCATCCGCGCCGAGGCCAGTCGCGTCGAGTGCCCGCCCAAGTGCGACACGACCGCGTCGGCGAGGTAGACGTTCGACCAGCCGCGCTGCCCGAGCGAGTCGCCGAGCTGCACGTCCTCGAAGTACATGAAGTAGCGCTCGTCGAAGCCGCCGATCTGCTCGAACGCGGTGCGCCGCACCATCACGCAGGCGCCCGACAGCCAGCCGGCCGTCATGCTGCCGTGCTGCATCGTCTCGACCGCGCGGGAGCGGCGGTACCGGCGGGACCAGGGGTTGCCCGGCCAGACGTGCGCGAGCAGCGCGTGGCCGACGCCCGTGCCGAGCGAGGGCAGTGCGCGGGCCGAGGGGTAGACCGTGCCGTCCGAGTCCAGGATGCGCGGGCCGATCGAGCCGATCCCGGGATCGGCGGTCGCCGCCGCGTAGAGCGCGTCGATCGAGCCGGGCAGGAAGACCGTGTCCGGGTTCGTCACCAGGATCCACTCGATCTCGGGGCCGAGGCGGTCGACGGCGTAGTTGATCGCCCTGCCGTAGCCGAGGTTCTCACCGGTCTCGTGGAAGAGCACCTCGGGGCGGCGCTCCACGACGCGGCGGACGGAGTCGTCAGTGGTCGCGTTGTCGACGACGACGACGCGCACGTCGTGCTCGGTCGCCTCCGGGATCGACTCGAGGCAGGCGCGGAGGACCTCACCCGAGAAGTGGGTGACGACGACGACCGCGATGGGCAACGTCGAGCGGGCGATGAGAGCCTCCGGGGGAGCGGCGTCGACGGGCGGGGGCACCGTCGGAAGAACTCGACGAGGCTAGCACGGGCCCCGAGCGGGGCTCCGGCGCTCAGCGCGCGGCGGACTCCACCTCGTCCACGACCTCGCCCAGCTCGGGGGCGATCGCCGCGGACGGCGCACGGAACACGACGAACTTGTAGAGGCAGAAGTTCCAGACCAGGCCGACCATCACCGCGACCGCCTTCGCGACGTTGATCGCGAGGAAGGCCTTCTCGCCCGCGCTGGGCAGGAAGAGGAGCGAGGTGCCGAACCGGGTGTCGAAGAAGACCTCGAAGCCGTAGATGATCAGCGACTGGAGCACGAGCGAGCTGAAGCCGGTGACCAGGAAGAACTGCGCGAAGGTGCGCACGGTCGGCCGGTCCGGGTGCCGGAAGACGAAGAAGTGGTTGAGGAAGTAGGAGATCGAGATCCCGATGGTCACCGAGGCGACGTTCGCGACCAGGGTCGGCAGGCCGACCAGCAGCGCGAGCGCGTTGAGGATGAGGAAGTCGAGCGCCGTGTTGAGCGAGCCGGCGACGAGGAAGCGCACCTTCTGCGATTCCAGCAGGCGCGCCGCTCTCCCCGCAGACGGACTCGGCTGACGCGACACGGTGCTCCTCGGGGTCCTCGCGACCCGGGCGGGAGCGATGAGGGCGAGAGTACGCGGCCGATCTGTACTGGAACCCTCCATCGGGGGAACTGAACCTGAGAACGGCGACGCGACGTCCTGCTTCCTCTCACACAGGACGACATGGTGCACGCTGATACTGTTCCACCGCCTCCGCCCCGGCGGACCGTCCACGTCCCCGCCCGAATCGGAACCGCATGCTCTCGCTCACCATCGTCACCCCCACGTACAACGAAGCGGACAACATCGCCGAGCTGCTGCGCCGGGTCGCCGCCGCTGTGGCCCGCGAGACCGACGTCGTCGTCCGCTCGGTCGTCGTGGACGATTCGTCGCCGGACGGGACGGCCGAGAAGGCGCGTGCCCTGGCCCCCGAGCTCGAGACCCCGTCGTTCTCGGTGCAGGTGCTGGACCGCACGACGAAGGAGGGTCTCGGCGCGGCCTACCTCTGGGCGTTCGAGCGGATCCTCGAGGCCGACGACGCCCCGGACTGCATCCTGCAGATGGACGCCGACCTCTCGCACGACCCGAAGTACCTCGCCGACTTCCTCCGCGAGGTGCGCGCGGGCGCCGACCTCGTCGTCGCGTCGCGCTACATCCCCGGCGGCGGCACCCCGGACTGGACGCTCGACCGGAAGATCCTCAGCCGGGGCGGCAACATCTACGCCCGGGCGATCCTCGGCTCCCGCCTGACCGACTGGACCGGCGGCTTCAACCTGTTCAGCCGCGAGCTGCTCGAGCGGATCCACTTCGAGACCGTCGACGCCACCGGCTACGGGTTCCAGATCGCACTGAAGCACCGAGCGCTCACCGCCGCCCGGCGGGTGCGCGAGATCCCCATCGTCTTCCTCGACCGCACGGAGGGGACCTCGAAGATCCCCGGCAACACCCTGCTGCGGAGCCTCCTCCTCGTGCTCCGGATCCGCCTCGGGCGGGACGGGTCTCGATGACGGCGGTCGTCTCCGCTCCCTCCCGCCGCCGGGCCGTCCTCCTCGAGGCCGCCGGCCTGCTGCTCGTCCTCGCCGGGACGGCGCTCGTGCTCGGCCGGCTGTCGGCGACGCCGTGGTGGCAGTACCTGCTGTCGGACGGCGACTCGCTCGCCCTCCCACTCCTGGTGCGGTCGGTCGCCGAGGGCGAGCCGTTCGAGTGGGTGATGACGAGCCAGCTCCTCCTGTTCCCGGAGCTCCCGCTCTACCTGGTGAGCCTCGCGCTGGCCGGCGGGTCGGCGGTCGGCGCGCTCATCGCGAACGCCTTCGTCAACGTGGCGGTCCTGCACCTCGCGGTGCGCTGGCTGGCGGGGCGCGTCCTGGCCGGGCGACCCCGCGCCTGGCGGATCGGCGCCGCGGTCGCGGCGACCGCCGTGGTGCTCCTGCTCGCTGCGACCGAGGGCCGCGGCCTGATCAACGCGGGAGCGTTCGCGAGCGGCATCCTCCTGACGACCTACTACTCGGGAGTCGCTCTCTCCGCGGTCCTGACGCTCGCCCTGATGGCGGAGGCGAGCGGCGGCTTCGACCCCGCCCGCCCGCCGACCGCGCGGCGCACCGCACTCGCTCTGATCGGGGCCGCGGTCGTCTCGGCGGCGACCACCCTCGCCAATCCGCTGTTCGCCCTGCAGTTCACGGCGCCGGCCGTCGTCTCCCTGCTGGCCGTCCTGGTGCTCCGGCGGATGGCCTGGCGCCCAGCGCTGCTGATCTCCGCCGTGCTCGTCGCCGGCGCGGGCATCGGCTACGCCGCCCGAGGGGCCTTCGCGCGCTTCGTCGCCGTCGACGCGGCCACCTACCTCCACCTCGAGCGGGCGGGCTCCGCGGTCGACGGCTTCCTCCTGCAGGTGCGCGACGTCGGCTCCACCCGGCTCGGGAAGGTCGAGATCCTCGTCGTCGCCCTGCTCCTGCTCGCGGCCGTGCTCACGCTCGTCGTCGCGGTGGCGACCCAGGTCCGGCCGGAGACGCCCTGGGCCGTG
This sequence comes from Rathayibacter festucae DSM 15932, assembly GCF_004011135.1. Classification (NCBI taxonomy): domain Bacteria; kingdom Bacillati; phylum Actinomycetota; class Actinomycetes; order Micrococcales; family Microbacteriaceae; genus Rathayibacter; species Rathayibacter festucae. The sequence goes on from NZ_CP028137.1 coordinate 487,535, forward strand.
GCCGACTCGAGCGTCGTCCTCGCCGTGTTCGTCCTGGTCGCCTCGGCGTCCCTGGTGCTCGGCCAGATCGTCACCGGCAGCCTGGTCAGCCGCTACCTGCTGCCGCTGGCGGTCTTCCCCGCCCTGATGGTGCTGCCCGCCCTCCAGGACTGGGTCCCGCCCGGTCTGCCGGGGGCGGGCCTGCTGCGCCGGCTGCGGCTGCCCCGGCCCGTGCTCACCGCAGCGGCCGCCCTCGTCGTGCTCGTCGCCGCGGTGGGCGCCGTCCTCGCGGCCGGTCCGATCCGCAGCGCGGCCGCGCAGGCCGGCTCCACCCCGGAGCGCGCGTGCCTCGAGCAGTGGCTCGACGGTCGCGACCTCGCCGGGGTCGGCTCGTTCTGGACCACCCGGCCGCTGGCGCTCTACGCCGATCCGTCCGTCGACGTCCAGCAGGTCAACTTCGACTTCACGCCGCAGCTCTGGATGAACAACGCGGCGGAGTACCGGTCGAAGACGTTCAGCTACGTGCTCGCCGATCGGGACCCGGACTGGGCGGCCCTCGCGCTCGGCACGCTCGGCGAGCCCGCCTCGGTCACCGCCTGCCCGACCTTCGACGTCTACGACTACGCCGGGACCGCGGGCGAGTCGACCCTGAACACGATCGTCCGGCGCGGCATCGAGACGGCGGAGGCCGAGCGTGGCCTCTGAGCAGCGGGCGCGTCCCGCTTCCGCGGCTCGGGGCGGCAGCGGCGCGACGCGCCGGCGCCTCCTCGTCGAGCTCGGCGCGGCGCTCGCCGCCGCCGGCGCGAGCGTGCTCGCCGCGGTCGTCGCGCTGGGCGTGACGCCGGCGGCGATGACGCAGCGCTGGCAGGTGGGCGGCGGTGACCAGACGCTGCACTACCTGCTCTTCCGCAGCGCGACGCAGGCGTTCCCCTTCACCGAGAACGGGGCCCTGGGATTCCCGGACGGCTTCAACGCCTTCTTCACCGCGCAGTTCGACGTCGCCGCCGCGGTGACGGCCGGAGTGCTGAGCCTCGTCGTCCGCGACGGCTTCGTGCTGCTCAACGTCTTCACCCTGCTGACCTTCGCCTCCACCGCCCTGACCGGCTACGCCTTCTTCCGGTGCCTGCGCTCCCCGGTCTGGGCGTCGGCGCTCCTGGCCGCCGTCTTCAGCCTCGCCCCCTACCACTTCCTGCGGGTCGGCTACGGGCACCCGTTCCTCGCCGCGTACTGGGCGATCCCCCTCCTCGGAATCCTGGTCCTCGTCGCCGCCGGCGATCGGACCGACCCGTTCCGCGCCTGGCGGGCGCGCGGGGCGACGCCTCGTGCGCGGCTGCTGCGCGGCGCCGTGCCGGTCCTCGTCCTCCCCGCCCTCATCGCGTCGAGCAGCGGCTACTACTACGTCTTCAGCGTGCTCGTGCTCGGCGGGGTGTGGGCGCTGTGCGCACTCGCCGGTCTCGCCAGCCGGGTGCCGCTGCGCGAGGTCCTCGGCCGGGGGCTGCCGCTGGCCGTCCTCGGGATCTTCGTCGGGATCGAGATCGCCGTCCTCGGCAGCGACTGGGGCGAGCGCACGACGGCGTACTTCCAGAGCCGCGGAGTGGGGGAGTCGGAGATCTTCGCCGGCAAGCTGCTCTCGCTCTTCCTGCCCTGGCAGGGCACCGAGCTGCCCAAGATCGGCGCCCTGACGAACCTCTACTCGACGGGGACCGCCGTCGCCGTCACGACCGAGCCGCCCGGCATGCCCGTGCTCGCGATCGCCGGCCTGTGCCTCCTGCTGCTGGCGCTGCCGCTGACCGGTGCCGTCGGCGGACGGGCGCTCCGCCTCACCGCCGTCGGCCGGCTCCTCTCGGACGAGCGGCTGCGAGTCCTCGCGATCGCGGCGCTCTGGACGCTCGCCTTCTTCGTCATCGCGGGCTTCGGCATGGCGGTCGCGCTGTTCCTCGATCCCACGATCCGCGCGTGGTCGCGGCTGTCGATCGTGATCATCCTGCTCGGGCTCGGTGCGGTCGCGATCGCCCTCGGCCGGATCACCCGGCGCGGACTGCGCATCGCGGCGGCCGTCGTGATCGTCGGCGTCGCCGCTCTCGATCAGCTCGCGGGCGTCGCGCGGATGGTGCCGATCGCGCCGACCGACGACGCCGAGGTCTCCGCGCTCGTCGCCGAGACCGACGCCGCACTGCCGGACGGCTGCGGAGTGGTGCAGCTGCCGATCAAGAGCTTCCCCGACAGCGGGGCGATCGGGAGCATGGGCGACTACGACCCCGCCCTCCCGTATCTGCGGACCGAGGGCGAGGACCTCGCCTGGAGCTACGGCTCGGTCGGCGGCACCGAGGGCTACGAGGTCTTCGACGACCTCGGGACGCCCGCCGAGTTCGCCGAGGCCGTGCGGGCGAGCGGGGCGTGCGCCGTCTCCGTCGACACCGCCGCGTACGTCGGTCGCGAGGGCGCCTGGGAGGACGACGTCGTCGCGGTGAGCGGGGCGCTCACGCCGACGGCGCAGTCCTCCTCGGGGCGCTGGCTGGTCTTCCCGGTCGTCCGCTGACCATGGTCAGCGGACGACCGCGCCGAGGTCGGTGACGGCGGAGGAGCCCCGCAGCTCCCGCGACAGCGCCCGAGTCAGAACAAACCCCAGACCTGCGACGTCACGCTGAAGGGCTGCTCGTAGAAGTACACGGTGTAGCGGCCGAGCACGACCCGCTCGTGCGAGGGCAGCAGCGTCGACGTGCGCAGCTCCTGATCGTTGTAGTCGCCGGTGGTGACGATGATCACAGGAGGTCCCTCGCCTTGCGCGAGAGCGTCGTACTCCGGGTAGCGGCGGACGACGAGTGCGGCGACGGTGACGTCCTCGTTCGTCGACGCTGTCATGGCGTAGCTGAGCCAGTAGTCACCCCAGGCGTGCTCCACCCCGCGGCTCCCGAGCAGGTCGACGACGGCTCGGTAACCACTGTCGAAGCGGTCGGCGGTGTTTTGCCGGAAGCCGTCCGACCGGTCCCAGACTCCCGAGAAGGTCAGCGCCGAAGCAACGAGCACGACGGCCAGGGCCAGAGGGCGCACCCGGGACAGGGACCAGGCGGCTGCCAGCGCGAAGGCGGGCATCAGGAAGACGCTGTAGCGCACCGAGTCGTAGCGAAGGTCTACTCCGGCCCCGAGAACCAGGACGGCGCAGACCAGGACCGTGCCGCTGCCGACCAGCACTGGAGCGAGCCGTCGGAACGCGGCGCCGAGGACGACGAGTCCGGCGATCAGGCAGACGCCCACCCAACCGACGACGGAGTCCGTTGGTTCGCCGGGGGCCACCTCGAAGGCGACGGGGAGCATGTCGTGGAAGAGGGCCGTGACACTGTCGATCGTCGGTTCCCAGTCGCTCGTGCCGGCGCCGAGCGGTGCAGTCGCACTCGAGCTGCGCGCCGCCTCGAAGAGCCACGGTGACCCGGCGATGACGGCCGTCCCGATGCCGAGCAACCAGTGCAGCGGCCTCCGGACGTCCCGTATCACCATCGCGAGGACGGCCGGAGCGGCGAGGGCGACGCTCATCGGCGAAGACCACAGTGCGAGGCCGCTGAGCGCGCCCGCGCCGAACCACGAGAGGAGCGGGCGGTGGAGCGACCCGGTGGCGATCGCGATCACGCCGAGCGCGACCACGATGCTCGGTCCGTAGAAGCCCGGGTCCCTGGTCGAGACCTGCAGGAGGACCACCCCGGGGAACCAGAACAACAGCCCCGCTGTCAAACCCGCGACCGGACCGGCGAGTCGCTGCGCGATCACGCGGAGCAGGACCGCCGCCGCCAGGAACCAGAGCGACGACACCGTTGCGAGCACCTCGATGTGCGCGCCGAAGACAAGCATCATCATGCCAGCCGTCGCCTGGAGGAGGGTACCGCCGTACGACTGACCCCAGAAGAAGGCGGAGAACTCTCCTTCGGAGAAGTGCTTCGACATCAGATATACGACAGCATGATCGGAATCGAGCACATGAGCAGGGCTGAGGATGAAGGCGATGCGAAGGACGAGACCAGCGGCAGCGAGGCACCAGAATACCGTCGACATCACCCGTGCGGAGGTCCACCACTTCGACCGGGAGCCGGTGCGGGGAGGGAGCAGGTCCTCGGTCGTCATGGTCTGCTCCTCGGAGGCCTGAGCCGCCGAATCGCAGCCGGACAGAATCTAGTACACCAGCTGCGCGACCGCCTCTGCCTCTGTGGAGCCCCCCGATAACCGGATCCAGCCCGTGCTAACCTCTCAGACTGTCCGCCTGACGGGGGACTTCCACTCCTCTTCTGAAGAAAGGCAGCCGTGCCCGCAACGCGTCGCTTCCTCCTGGCCGGCGGGGCGGGCTTCCTCGGCTCGAACCTCGCGGTCGAGATCCTCCGCCGGGGCGACGAGGTCGTCGTGCTCGACGACCTGATCACCGGCTCGACCGCCAACCTCGAGTCCCTCCGCGGACACGAGCGCTTCACCTTCGTCCAGGACGACGCCGCGAACGCCCTCGCCGTCCCCGGGCGCTTCGACGTGGTCCTGCACTTCGCCTCCCCGGCGTCGCCCCCGCGGTACCTCGCCCACCCGATCGAGACGCTGCACGCGGGCTCGACCGTGACCGAGGCGCTGCTCGAGGTCGCCAAGCGCGACGGCGCCCGCTTCGTCGTGTCCTCCACCTCGGAGGTCTACGGCGACCCGCACGTGCACCCGCAGCACGAGGAGTACTGGGGCAACGTCAACCCGAACGGGCCGCGCAGCGTCTACGACGAGGCGAAGCGCTACGCGGAGGCGATCACGTTCGCGTACCGCCGCTACTTCGACGTCGACACCGGCGTCGTGCGCATCTTCAACACCTACGGCCCGAACATGGACATCGACGACGGCCGCGCCGTCCCGGCGTTCGTGAAGGCGGCGCTGGCCGGCACCTCGATCCCGATGCACGGCGACGGCACCCAGACCCGCTCGCTGCTCTACGTCGACGATCTCGTCGACGGGATCCTCCGGATGGCCGATTCCACGGACTCGGGTCCGATCAACCTGGGCAGCGTCGACGAGCTGGAGCTGGGCGAGATCGCCCGCCGCATCGTCGCGATCATCGGCAGCGACTCGGAGATCCACTACGAGCCGCGCCCGATCGACGACCCGGAGCGCCGCAAGCCCGACATCACGAAGGCTCGCGAGATCCTCGGCTGGCAGCCGACCGTTCCCCTCGAGGTCGGACTGGCGCGGACCATCGCCTGGTTCCAGTCCACCGTCGTCCCCGCGCAGTAGCCGCCCCGCCCCGCCGCGCGTCGCGTACCCTGCGCGCCCCCGCCCCGCCGCGCACCCGCGCCCGACCCCACCGCGCGCCGCAGCCCGCCCGGCGCCGCACGAGAGAGAATCCCGACGTGAAGCTTTCCATCCTCATGCCCGTCTACAACGAGCAGGCGACCCTCCAGAAGGCCGTCGACCGCGTGCTCGCGATCGAGTTCCAGGACGGCGTCGAGATCGAGTTCGTCATCGTGAACGACGGCAGCCGAGACCGCACGAAGCAGATCCTCGACGCGCTGGAGGACCCGCGCATCCGCGTCTTCCACCAGGCGGTGAACCAGGGCAAGGGCGCGGCGATCAGCCGGGCCGTTCAGGAGGCGACCGGCGACTACGTCATCATCTGCGACGCCGACGAGGAGTACCGGCCCAGCGAGATCCCGACGCTGCTGCAGCCCGTCCTCGACGGCGAGGCGCAGCTGGTCTACGGCAGCCGCACCTTCGGCAGCCACACCTCCTTCTCCTACTGGTACGTCATCGGCAACAAGGGCGTGAACCTGATCACGAACGTGCTCTTCAACGCCTACGTCTCCGACGTCGAGACCTGCTTCAAGCTGATGCCGCTGAGCCTCTACCGCTCGCTCCAGATCAAGGAGAAGGGCTTCGGCATGGAGGCGGAGGTCACCGCGAAGCTGCTCGCCCGCGGCTACCGCCCCTACGAGGTCGGGATCAGCTACAAGGCCCGCACCCGCGAGGAGGGCAAGAAGATCACCGTCAAGGACGGCTTCGAGGCCCTCTGGATCCTGCTCAAGATCCGGGTCCGCGAGGGCTCCCGCACCCGCCCGCCGCAGACCGCGGGGGTGTGAGCCGGTGGCCGGCAGAGGACCCGTCGCGCTGGCGAAGGCGCTCTACAGCGGTCTGATCTCGTACGTGCTGAAGTTCGGCGTCGTCGGGATCCTCGGCCTCGTCGTCGACGTCACGGTCTTCAACCTGCTGCGGGTCGGCGGGATCGGCGGCGAGCACCTCCTCTCCGGCCCGATCGGCGCGAAGGTCGTCGCGGTCGCCGCCGCGACCGTCGTCACCTGGTTCGGCAACCGCTACTGGACGTTCCGCGAGCACCGCCGCGCCAACTACCTCCTCGAGCTCGCCGAGTTCAGCGTCGTCGCGGTCGCCGGCATGCTGGTGAACCTGCTGCCGCTCTACATCTCGCACTACGTGCTCGGCTTCGACAACCTCGTCGCCGACAACATCTCGGCGAACGTCATCGGCCTCCTGCTCGCCACCGCGTTCCGGTTCGTGCTCTACCGCTTCTGGGTCTTCGGACACCACCGGAGCGGGGGCGTGGTCGCGAACCGCGAGGCGGAGCAGGCCGCCGCCGCCCTCTTCGAGGACGACCAGGCCGCAGCCGCGGACACCGGCCGGATCCCCCGCCTGCGCTGACCGGCGCGGCGGCGGACGCTCAGGCCCTCGGCTCGGCGAGAGCCAGGTCGAGGAGCATCCGCGCGGCGCGGTCCCAGCCCGGCATCTCCCGCGGCGGGACGCGTCGCGGGCTGCGCACCGCCGCCTCGATCGCGGCGACCCAGCCGGCTCGGTCGGCCGGCGCGACGAAGACGGCGTCCTCCTCCCGGCCCGCGAGCGCATCGCGCAGTCCCGGGATGTCGGCGGCGAGGACGGGACTGCCGCAGGCGACCGCCTCGAGTGCCGGAAGACCGAAGCCCTCGTGCCAGGACGGCATCGCGACGGCGTCGGCGCCGGTCAGCAGGGCGGGCAGATCCTCGTCCGGGACGTAGCCGCTCGCGAAGCGCACGTCCGCTCCGGCGGCGACCGCTCGCGCGACGGCCTCGTGCACGTCGCCGTTGTCCCAGCCGTCGCCGCCCACGAGGAGCAGGGTGTGCCCGCCGGGCCTCTGGGCCTCGGCATAGGCGTCGACGAGGGTCGCGAGGTTCTTGCGCTTCTCGATCGAGCCGACGAAGAGGAGGTAGCGCCCGAGCGACTGCGCCTCGCGGGCCCGGGCGACCTCGGCCGCGGTACGTGCGTGGAAGAGCGCGACGTCGACCGTGGTCGGCAGCACGCGGACGCGGTCCGCGTCGACGCCCAGCGCGGAGGTGATCTCGCGCGCGGAGGACGGAGTCCCGGTGAGCACGAGATCGGAGCGCCGGAGCCACCGCGGCACCTCCCGCGCGAGCAGCTCGCGGCGCTCGCGGGGGACCAGCTCGGGCAGGACCGCGAAGCAGACGTCGTGCACGAAGGTCAGCGACCGCGAGCGGGCGAGGGGCCAGTTGCGGAAGTTGGGGAAGAAGTAGGCGCCGCGGCCGAGGAGGAGGTCGATCCCCGGGAAGGGGAGCCGCGTCAGCGCGCTCCACAGGCGGCGGGGGAGCGGCACCGGGCGCACGCGGAGGGTGCGGAAGCCGAAGCGCTCGAGTGCGTCCGCCTCGCTCGCCGGCACGACGAGCAGCACCTCCGCTCGCTCCGCGACCTCGTCCGTGTCGAGGGCGCGGAGGATCCCGAGCAGGACCCGGCCCACGCCCGTCAGTCGCGGCGCGGTGAGCGCGGTCGCGTCGACCAGCAGCCGGCCGCGCGCTGCGCTCACGGCCGGCTGAGGCGGACTTCGGAGTCGATGTCGACGACGCCGTCGTGCACGGAGGAGCGCTCGACCGTGAAGGTCGCCGCGACCGGGGTCCGCGTGGTCTCGCCCTGCGAGAAGGTGCCCGCCGAGGCGTGCACGGCGTAGTTGCCGCCGCCGAGGTGCAGATCGGGCAGGGTGAAGGTGACGGTCATCTCGCCGTCGACGCTCGACAGCGGGGTGCCGATGCGCTCGGTGTTGGTGCCGAAGACGCGCTGGCCGAGCGGGGTGTCGATGCCCATGCCGATGTTCCAGTCGTCGACCGGCCGGCTGGTGCGCACGGTGACGTCGAACTCGAGCGACTCGCCGCTGCGGACGACGATGCCGCCGTGCTCGATCGATCCGCCGCGCAGCCGGCAGTCGAGGATGTCGATGAGGGTCGGGGCGGGCTCGTCCTCGGCGCCGGCGGCGGCCGCCTCGCGCTCCTGACGGGCCTGGCGCCGGTCCTCGAAGCTCTCGCGGAGCACCTGCAGGCCCTCCGACGTCTCGCCGTCGAACACGACGTTGCCCTTCTCGAGCACGATCGTGCGGTCGCAGAGCTCGCCGACCTGCTCGAGGGAGTGGGTGACCAGGACGATGGTCTTCCCGGCGCGCTGGAAGGCGCGGATGCGGTCCATGCACTTGCGCTGGAACGGCTCGTCGCCGACGGCGAGGACCTCGTCGACCAGCAGGAGGTCGGGATCCGTGTGGATCGCGATCGCGAACGCGAGCCGGACGTACATGCCCGACGAGTAGAACTTCACCTGGGTGTCGATGAACTCGGCGATCTCCGAGAACTCGACGATCGCGTCGAACTTGCCGTCGAGCTCCGCCCGGGACAGCCCGAGGATGGCGCCGTTGAGGTAGACGTTCTCCCGGCCGGTGAGGTCGGGATGGAACCCGGCGCCGAGCTCGAGCAGGGCGGCGAGGCGCCCGCGGCGCTCGACCGTCCCGGTGGTCGGCTGGACGATGCCGCCGATCAGCTTGAGGAGGGTGCTCTTGCCGGAGCCGTTGGCGCCGATGAGGCCGACGGTGGAGCCGAGCGGGATCTCGAGGTCCACGTCGCGCAGCGCCCAGAACTCGTCGCGGTGCTTGCGCCCGCGGCCGAAGTTGACGATCCGCTCCTTGAACGACTTGTCCTTGCGGATCACGAAGCGCTTGGACGCGCCGCGGACGCGGACGACGGTGGGGGTGGCCGTGGGGCCCGAGGCCGACTCCGGCTTGCTGGTGAGGGTCACGATCAGATCTCCTGGGCGAAGTTGCCCTCGAGGCGCCGGAAGATGCGGTGCCCGATCCAGACGAACACCACCCCGACGGCGAAGACGATGAGCAGGCGGAGCGCCATGTCGGGCGGCCAGACCTGGGGGGCGATCTCGTTGCCCTCGATGATGCTGACCCGGGACCCGTCGCCCCAGATCGCGCGCTGGAAGGCGAGGATCGCGTTGGACATGGGGTTGAACAGGTACAGCTGCTCGAGCCAGCCCCGGCCGGCGCCCGTCGTGGCGGTCACCACGAAGTTCCACGCGTAGACGATCGGCGACAGCCAGAAGAAGATCTGCAGGCCGACCTCGACGAGGAACTGCACGTCGCGGAGGTAGACGTTCAGCGCCGACAGTGCGAGCGCGAACGCCAGTCCGTAGACCAGGGTGATCGCGAGCGCCGGGAGGATGTAGAGCAGATCCCGGCCGAAGACCAGCGAGCCGGTGAGCACCGCGCCCACCATCAGCACGACGAACTGCACGGCGAAGTTGAACAGGGCCGAGCCGATCGCGGCGACGGGGAAGATCTCCCGCGGCAGGTAGACCTTCTTGATCAGACCGCCGTTGCCGAGGATCGACGTCGTGCCGGCGGTGACGATCTCGCTGAAGAGTCCCCAGAGCGTGAGCCCGGAGAAGACGAAGATGGCGAAGTTCGGCACGCCGCGCGAGGCACCGAGGATCTGGCCGATGGCCACGTAGTAGATCAGCAGCATGATCAGCGGCCGGACGAGGCTCCAGACGAAGCCGAGGCTGCTGTCCTTGTAGCGGGACTTGAGCTCGCGGCCAACCAGGAGCCGCAGGAGCTCGCGGTGCCGGAGGATCTCCAGGAGCGAGGCGACGAAGCCGCCGGATCCGCCGCCGACCGCCGAGGTCGTGCCGGCGAGTTGGAAGGGCTCGTCGGCGATGGAGCGTGCGCGATCGACTGGACTGATGGGCATGGAACTCCAAGGTCTCGGCCTCCGCCGTGCGACGGACCGCATCATTATACGTGCCGACCCGAGCGCCACGGCCGGAGAGCGCGCCGACCCCAGCCGCCGCGCGGGTAGTCTTGTCCCCGCTCGCCGACTGAACGACACGAACGAGGTGTTCGCCATGCCCACGCAGCCATCCGACGTCCCGCTGGAGCCTGTGGCCCAGAGTGCCGGCGATCCGGTCCCCGAACTCGGGGGCTCCGCCGAGGAGGCGCCGATCTCCGCCGACCCGAGCCTCCAGGCCCTCCGGCCGGACGAGGACCCCTCGAGCGACGACCTCCCGGGCGACGACGCCGACGAGGTGCGCCGTCTGCGCACCCAGGTCGACGCCCTGCTGAACGACCCCTTCGACCTGTGGGTCGAGCGGATCCAGGTCGGCGGGGTGACCGCCAGCGGCTTCGAGCACACCCTCTCCTGGCGGGTCACCAAGCCCCTGCGCCTGGTCCGCACCTTCCAGATCCGGGTCCGGCAGCTCGGCCTGCCGGGCGCGATCGGCCACTCGGCGCGCTTCGCCAAGCGCCGGCTGTCCGGCCGGGCGCGATGAGCGAGGGCACCGCCGCCGCACGCGCGGAGCGATCCGAGGCGATGCTGCAGCGCCTCGAGCAGATCGGAGCGCTCCTCTTCGACGAGGACACCCGCCGCTCCCTGCTCGCCCGCGGCCCGGGCCCGTACCTCGACGAGGTGGCCCGCGAGATCCGGCTCCGCGGCGACGACGAGCTGACCTGGGTGGCGCTGGTCTCCTTCACCGCCGCCTACCCCACCAGCGAGCTCTTCCAGTGGTTCCGGCGCGCGATCGCGCTGGCCCCCGAGGAGGCGGCGCTGCGCATCTTCATGGAGGCCGGCTCGCGGACCGCGACCGGCTTCGCCGACCTCGGAGCGAGGGTCGAGGTCGTCACCGGCGCCGTGCTCGTGGACGTCGACTTCCCGGCCCGGCACGGCCACAACACGGGCGTGCAGCGCGTCGTGCGCCAGACCGTCTCGCGCTGGGACGCGACGCACGAGATCATCCCGGTCGCCTGGGTGCACGGCTCGCTGTCCTTCCGCCGGCTCAGCGCGATCGAGCGGGAGCGCGTCGTCGACTGGGCCGCGTCGGACCGTCGCGCCTGGCGCCACGGCGACCCCGAGCGCACCGAGTTCGTGGTGCCGTACCGCTGCGTCGTCGTGATCCCCTCCGTCCCCGAGTACAACCAGTGCGGGCCGCTGTCCGCGCTCGCGGAGCACTCCGGGAACGAGGTCGTGATCCTCGGGCACGACGCCATCCCCGTCATCAGCGCCGACACGGTCCCGCCGGAGGAGACGGTGCGCTACGTCAACTTCCTCTCGGTCGTGAAGCACGCCGCGCGGGTGGCGACGGTGAGCTCGGCGGCCGCACTCGAGTACGGCGGCTTCGTCCGCGCGCTCCCCGCCCAGGGCCTGGTCGGTCCGTCGGTGCAGGCCGTGCCGCTGCCGGTCGAGCTGCCCGACGGGATCCGCACGGTCGGCGGCACGACGTCGTCGATGCCGCTCGTGCTCTGCGTGGGTAGCCAGGAGCCGCGCAAGAACCACCTCGCCGTGCTGCACGCCGCCGAGGTGCTCTGGCGCGCCGGGCTGCGGTTCCGCCTGCGCTTCATCGGCGGGGCGAACCCGTGGTCGCACCAGGTCTTCGATCCGCGCGTGCGCGAGCTCGTGGCGGCCGGCCGGCCGGTCGAGGTCCTGCGCGGCGTCGGCGACGACGTGCTCGTCGCCAGCTACCGGGAGGCGCGGTTCCTCGCGTTCCCGTCCCTGCACGAGGGCTACGGACTGCCGGTGGCCGAGGCGCTCTCGATCGGCCTGCCCGTCCTCACCTCGAAGTTCGGCAGCACGGCGCAGATCGCCGAGCACGGCGGCTGCGTGCTCATCGACCCCGCGTCCGACGACGAGCTGATCGACGCGATGCGGGCGCTGCTCACGGACGCCGAGCTCCTCGAGCGGCTGCGCCGCGAGGCCGTGGAGCGCCCGGTGCGCACCTGGGACGACTACGCCGCGGAGCTGTGGGAGGCCCTCATCGCCCCCTCGGCCTTCCTCGACTCGGAGCCGCTCGACTCGGAGCCGACCGACTCGGAGCCGCTCGACTCGGAGCCGACCGACTCGGAGTCGCTCGAGCCGGAGTCCGCCGGACCCGAGCGCCTCGATCCCGAGCCCACCGAGCCTGAGGAGGCGCGCCGTGCGCAGTAAGCAGTACCTCATCGAGCGTCTCTCGACCCTCGTCCGCACCCTCGCCCCCGCGGTCGAGCCGCTCTCGAGCGTCGACGCGCTCACCGGGCAGCTGAGCGTCCTCCTCCCGGCCCCGAGCGACCGGGAGGTCTGGCTCGTGCTGTCCGTGCTCCGCGGGACGCTGCCGCGTCGCGAGGACGTCGTCGACGGCCGTCGCCGAGCGCGGCTCGGCGGCACGGCGGAGCTGCTGCGCCACGCCGCGTCCACGATCGCCTCGGACCGCGTCTTCGCCCGGTTCCACCACCCCGACGTCGAGGTGGTCGTCGGGGCCGTCGTGATCGACGTCCACCACACCGCGCGGACCGGTCTCGCGACCGGGATCCAGCGCGTCGTCCGGCAGAGCATCGCCCGGTGGTCCCGCGACCACGAGGTCCTCCTCGCCGGGTGGGACAGCACGCACGAGTCGCTCGTCCTGCTCACCCCGGAGCAGAGCCGGAACGCCGTCGCCGGCGACGTCCGCGACGCCCAGGAGGACCGCTCCCGCGTCATCGTCCCGTGGGAGTGCACCTACATCCTCCCCGAGCTCGCGGTCGAGGACGAGCGGACCTCCCGCATCGCGGCGCTGGCCGAGTTCAGCGGCAACCGCACCGGCACCATCGGCTTCGACTGCGTCCCGGTCACCACCGCCGAGACGGCGAGCACCGGCATCAGCGCGGCCTTCTCGCGCACCCTCGTCGCGGTCTCGCACATGGACCGGATCGCGACGATCTCGTCCGCGGCCGCGACCGAGTACTCGGGCTGGCGCCACATGCTCGGCAGCATCGGAGTGGCGGGGCCGGACATCCGGCCGATCCTCCTGCCGTCGCAGCCCGAGGACGTCACCGAGCAGGAGCTGGCCACCGCCGCCCGCTCGCTCGTGACCGAGGGTCTCCCGCTCGTGGTGTGCGTCGGCAGCCACGAGCCGCGGAAGAACCACCTCGCCGTGCTGCACGCGGCCGAGCTGCTCTGGCGGCGCGGTCTCGAGTTCAGCCTCGTCTTCATCGGCGGCAACGCCTGGAACAGCGCCGAGTTCCTCTACCGGCTGGAGGTCCTCGAGGGCTTCGGGCGCCCGGTGCGCTCGCTGTCCTCGATCACCGACGCCCTGCTCTGGAGCGCCTATCGCCTGGCGCACTGCACGGTCTTCCCCTCGATCAACGAGGGCTACGGCCTGCCCATCGTCGAGTCGCTCTCGGTGGGGACGCCGGTGATCACCTCGGGCTTCGGCAGCATGCGCGAGGTCGCGTCCGAGGGCGGCGCCCTCTTCGTCGATCCGCACGACGACCAGGACATCGCCGCCGCGCTCGAGCGGCTCCTGACCGACACGGCGCTGCACGAGCGGCTGACCGCCGAGGCCCTGGCGATCGACGGCGGGACGTGGGACCAGTACGCGGAGCGCGTCTGGGACTACCTCGTCGAGGGCGCCGGGACGACCGAGGGCGCCGCCTCCGACGCCGCGTCCGCCGCAGGCCGGCCGTTCGCCGACGCGGAGTGAGCCGGCCCGGCCCCGAGCGGGGCCGGGCCGCGGTTCAGCTCGCGGCGCGGGCCTGCTCGAGGTCGTTCTCGACCATGCGGGCGACGATCTCCTCGAAGGCGACCGTCGGCGACCAGCCGAGCTCGGCCCGGGCCTTCGACGCATCGCCGCGCATCTCGGGGGCGTCGACGGGGCGGGCGAAGCGCGGGTCGATCCGGATCCGGTCCTCCCACTCGTCGATGCCGGCGGCCGCGAAGGCGGCGCCGACGAACTCGCGGACGGAGTGCGCGACGCCGGTCGCGACGACGTAGTCGCCGGCCGCCTCGGCGCGCGAGGCGCGGACGAGCGCGTCGACGTAGTCGGGCGCCCAGCCCCAGTCGCGGCGGGCGTCGAGGTTGCCGAGCGAGAGCTCGGTCGCGGTCCCGGCGGCGATCGCGGCGACACCGGCCGTGATCTTCCGGGTGACGAAGCTCTCGGGACGGCGCGGCGACTCGTGGTTGTAGAGGATCGCGGAGGACGCGTGCAAGCCGCGGCCGCGGTAGACGCCGACGAGGAGGTGCGCGAACGCCTTCGCGGCGCCGTACGGCGACACGGGGCGGATCGGCGTCGACTCCGTCTGCGGGTTCTCCGTGGCCGCGCCGAAGATCTCCGAGGAGGACGCCTGCACGAAGCGGACCTCGCGGCCCGCGGAGTCCTGCAGGGCCAGCGACGCCTCGAGCAGGGCGGCGACCGCGGTGCCGGTCACCTCGGCGGTCAGCACCGGCTCCTGCCAGGACTGCGCCACCGAGGAGATCCCGGCGAGGTGGAAGACCGTGTCGGGCCGCGCCTGGGCGACCACGCGGCCGAGGCCGGCGGGGTCGCGGAGATCGCCCTGGAAGGGGCGGACGGACGCGGGCAGGGAGGCGTCCTCGTCGCGCACGAGCGCGGAGACCTCCCAGCCGTCGGCGAGCAGACGCTCGACGAGGTAGCCCCCGTCCTGTCCGCTCGCCCCGGTGACGAACGCTGCGGGCACGGCGGCTACTTGATCAGCGCGGACTGCTCGGCGAGGTCGTTCTCGACCATCATCGAGACCAGCTCCGGGAAGGAGACCTTCGGCTGCCAGTCGAGCACGTCGCGCGCCTTCGCCGGGTCGCCGATGAGCAGGTCGACCTCGGCCGGGCGCATGAACGCGGGGTTCTGCGTGACGTAGGGGGTCCAGTCCTCGATGCCGACGTGGTTGAAGGCGATGTCGAGGTACTCGCGGATCTCGTGGGTCTCGCCGGTGGCGACCACGTAGTCGTCGCCCTCGGGCTGCTGCAGCATCCGCCACATCGCGTCGACGTAGTCGCCGGCGAAGCCCCAGTCGCGCTTGGCGTCGAGGTTGCCGAGCTCCAGCGTCTCCTGGAGGCCGAGCTTGATGCGGGCCACCGCGAGGCTGATCTTGCGGGTGACGAACTCCGGGCCGCGGCGGGGCGACTCGTGGTTGAAGAGGATGCCCGACGAGGCGTGCATGCCGTAGGACTCGCGGTAGTTGATGGTCATGTAGTGACCGAAGACCTTGGCGACGCCGTAGGGCGAGCGCGGCCAGAGGAGGGTCTCCTCGCTCTGGGGGACCTGCTGGACCTTGCCGAACATCTCGGACGAGGACGCCTGGTAGAACTTCACGCGCGACATGTCGTCGCCGGCGTAGAGGCGCACGGCCTCGAGGATGTTGAGCACGCCCTTGCCCGTCACGTCGGTCGTGAGCGACGCGTTCTCCCACGAGTAGGCGACGAACGAGATCGCGCCGAGGTTGTAGACCTCGTCGGGCTGCGAGGCGGCGAGCACGCGCACGAGGCTCGACACGTCGGTGAGGTCACCGGTGAGCAGCGTCACCTCGGGGACGGTGCGGCGGACGAGCTCGTACTTGGGGTTGTTCTGCCCTCGGACGAGCCCGAAGACCTCGTAGCCCTTCTCGAGCAGCAGCTCGGCGAGGTAGAGGCCGTCCTGGCCGGTGATTCCGGTGATCAAAGCGCGGGGCACGTGGTGGTCCGTTTCGTCGGGGTCGGTGACAGCGGGCTACATACTACCCACCGGCCTCCGCCGCGCCGCGGAGCACCCGCCGGGGGCGCTCCGCGGCGCCGAGGGCGGGCGCGGGTAGTCTGACCCGGCCCTCACCACGAGGGAGCCTCGATCCGATCGGACGCCATGCCGGAACGCCTCCCCGTCACGCTCGCCGTGCTCACCGTCGACCCCGGCGGGATGGGCGGCGGCGAGACCTACGCCCGCGCGCTCACCCGCCTCCTCGTGACGCGGCCGGGGGAGGAGGGGCTGCGCGTGCAGGCGCTCGTCCCCGAGAACGCCCGCGGCTTCAGCGAGGGCGTTCCCGAGATCGTCGCCGAGGGCGTCGTCAGCGGGGCCGGCCACCGGCGCCGGGCGACGGGCATGCTGCAGGCGCTGCTGCGCACCGTCCGGCTCCGGCGCCTGCTCGGGCCGGACGAGATCCTCTACTTCCCCTTCACCGTCCCGCTGCCCTGGCCGTCGCGGCGGCAGGGGCACGTGCAGATGCTCTTCGACCTCCAGCACCGGGACCTCCCGCAGCTCTTCCCGCGCGTCGAGCGCGTCTTCCGGCGGATCGCCTACGAGGCCACCGCGCGCCGGGCCGACGCGATCATCACCATCAGCGCGTTCACCAAGGGGCGGATCGTCGAGCTGCTCGGCATCCCGGAGGAGCGGATCCACGTCTCCCACCTCGGGGTGGACACCGAGCGCTTCCGCCCGCACCTGGGCGCGCGCGAGGACTTCGTCTTCTACCCGGCGCGCGCCTGGCCGCACAAGAACCACGCGCGGCTGTTCGAGGCGATGCGCCTGCTCCGCGCCGAGGGCCACGACCTGCGGCTCGTGCTCACCGGAGGCGACCTGGAGAAGCTCGGCCCGCTGCCCGACTTCGTCGAGTGGCGCGGGCACGTGGGCACCGAGGAGCTGGCGGAGCTCTACCGGCGCGCCGCCGTCCTCGCCTTCCCGAGCCTCTACGAGGGCTTCGGCTTCCCGCCGATCGAGGCGATGGCCTCCGGCTGCCCGGTCGCGGCCGCCGACTCCGGATCGCTGCCCGAGATCTGCGGCGACGCGGCGGTGCTCGTCGATCCGCTCGAGCCGCGCTCGATCGCGGACGGGATCCTCGAGGCGATCGAGCGCTCCGCCGAACTCGGCGCGAAGGGCGTCGAGCGCGCGGCCCGGTTCAGCTGGGAGCGCTGCCGGGAGGAGCACCTGGCGGTGCTATGGGCTGTCGCGGCAGCCCGCCGGGCCGGTCGCCGGGGTGCAGGAGCCGCCGCCAGCTGAGCCCCTGCGCGGCGCGCATCGCGCAGATCACCAGCAGCAGCCAGCCGGCGTCGACCAGGAGCGAGCTCTCCGCGAGCGAGGTGACGACGAGGACGCTGAGCACCAGCACCGGCCAGACGTGCACGACCGCCTTGCGCTCGGAGGCGATGATCCACGAGCGCCAGAGCGCGAGGCCGACCAGCACGAGGAAGAGCGCGACCCCGACGACGCCCACCTGCAGCGCCAGGTCGAACACCGCGTTCAGGCTGGAGGAGTGCGGCCGGCCGGAGAGGAAGTCGATCGCGTTGAACGGGTACAGATCGGTGCGCCAGTAGCCCACCCAGCCCCAGCCGATGATCGGCGCCAGGTCGGTGAAGCGCCAGACCTGCTGCCAGAGGGTGACCCGGAACTCGAACTCGCTGCCCGCGTTGAGCAGGTCGACGATCCGGAAGCGGAAGAGCCCGGCGGTGAGCGCGGACGCCACGAGCACCGCGAGCGTCGTGTACTGCCGCCGTCGGCGCTGCTCGCCGGTGGCGCGGCGCACCCAGCGCAGGATCAGGGCGACGACCGCGGCGACGACGAGCACTCCGGCGCTGACCGCCGAGCGGGTGAGCACCAGGGTGACCGCGGCGAGAGCGAGGGAGGCGAGGGCCGGGCCGCGCGCCACGGACCGGGTCATCAGCTCGACCGAGAAGGTGACGACCGCCAGCAGGCAGACCAGCCCGAGCTGGTTGCGGGTGCCGACCAGCCCCTGGATCGGGCCGCCGGCGGCCAGGAGGCCCTCGACGCCGAGGAAGCGCAGCGGCCGGTCGATCAGGGCGCCGGAGAGCACCTCGACGGCCAGCGAGCCGATCAGCACGAACCGCATCACGTCGCCGACCGCGCGGATCACCTGGATGATGTCGCGGGTGAGGCCGATCGCGATCGCGAGGAAGGCGAGGGCGAGCTGGTAGAGCACGCTCGAGGCGGTGGCCCACTGATAGCCGCTCCACAGCGTGCTGAGGGCGATCCAGCCGAGGAAGACCAGGATGCTGGTCGGCAGCAGCCCCTCCCAGTCGAGCAGCTCGCGCCGCAGCACGAGCATGACGGCCGCGAGGGCGGTGAGCGTCGCGATCGCCGCGATGTAGCCGGGCCAGCCGATCATCCCGCGCACGGCCGGCGCGCAGAGCACGACGACGAGGGAGGTCTGCGCGAGGGCCGCCGCGAACTGCGGCGACGCCAGGGCGTCCGCGAGGGCGGCCGGCAGCGCCGACGGCCGTCCGCCCCTCATCGGACGGCGCGCTGGCCGGCGAGGGGGATCGGCTCGGCGGTGAGCGCGTCCTCCTCCTCGTTCGCGGGCTGCTTGGTCAGGACCGCCAGGGCGGCCAGCAGGAGCCAGCCGCTCTCGATCAGGAGCCGGCTCTCGAACAGCGCCTGCGCGAGGAGGGCGGCGAGCAGCAGCAGCGGCGCGAGCGACACGGCCGAGTAGGGCAGCGCCGTCGTCGCGCTGCGGCGCGGCCGGTCGACGGCGCGGAACCAGGCGCGCCAGAGGGTGGAGACGACGAGGGCGGTGAAGAGCACCAGCCCGACGAGGCCGAGCTGGAACCAGACGTCGAGCCAGGCGTCGTGCGCCTGCAGGTAGAGGACGCCCTTGCGCTCGGCGAGGGTGTCGAACGGGGCGGCCCAGGGCGCCCAGTAGCTGACCCAGCCCCAGCCGAGGACGGGGCGCTCGGCGGCGAGCGCCCAGACCGAGCGCCAGATGTCGAGCCGGCCGGTCGCGTCCTCGCTCTTGCCGAGCAGGCCCAGCAGGGTGCCCCAGCCGGCGATCGCGCCGACCGCGAGCACGACGGCGGTCGCGGCGGCCGTGACGTAGACGGGCCGCCGCTCCGACTCGCCGCGGCGCCGCGCCCAGAGCGCGAAGCCCGCGGCCGCCGCGACGGCGACGACGCAGAGCAGCACGGTGGCGGAGCGGGTGAGCAGGAGCGTCGCGGCGAACAGGACGATCCAGACGACGCCCCAGCGGGGACGGAGGCTGCGCGCGGCCAGCTCGATCAGCACGACGATCAGGCCGAGCAGCGCGAGGAAGCCGAGCAGGTTGCGGTTGCCGACGAGCCCCTGGATCGGCTCGCCGGTGAACAGCGCGGCCTGCGACCAGTAGAAGGCGTCCGGAATCCGGCCGGCCGGCAGGTCGATGACGAACGGCAGCACGGGCGCGCGGACGACGACCGCCACGACGAGCTCGAACAGGAGCGAGGCGCCGACGGTGATCCGCAGCGCGCGGCCGAGGGCGGTGACGAACTGCGCCGTGCTGAGCGTCAGGGCGAGGGCGACCGCCCCGAGCGAGGTGGCGAGCTGCGCGACGACGCCGATCGCGCTCGCCCCGGGGTACGCCGACCAGAGCAGCGAGAGCACGGCGAGGGCGAGGAAGGCGACGAGCGCCTTCGGCGTCCGGCTCCAGCGCAGGCGCGGCCGCACCCGGACCAGCAGCACGACGACGCCGACCAGCAGCGCCGCGACGACGACACCCCAGCCCCACCAGCCCGCGAGGTTCCGCAGTGCCTGGCCGCCGAGCATCACCGTGAGCACGGCCACCGCGAGCGCTCGGGGAGCGGCGGGCGCGGCGCGTCGGATCATGGCGAACAGTCTAGGGAGCGGGCGGCCGGCGAGCGGGCGGGCTGCGCCTCAGACGAACGCCGCGCTGCCCGTGATCGCGCGGCCGACGATGAGCGTGTTCATCTCCCGGGTGCCCTCGTAGGAGTAGAGGGCCTCGGCATCGGCGAAGAACCGGGCGACCCCGTAGTCGAGGACGATGCCGTTGCCGCCCATCACCTCGCGGCACCAGGCGACCGTCTCGCGCATCCGCGCCGTCGTGTACGCCTTCGCGAGTGCGGAGTGCTCGTCGCGCTGCTCGCCCGCGTCGAGCATCTCGGAGACCCGGGTGGCCAGGGCGATGCTCGCGGTGATGTTGCCGATGCTCTTCACCAGCAGGTCCTGCACCAGCTGGTGCCCGACCAGCGGCTTGCCGAACTGCACGCGCTCGCGGGCGTAGCGCAGGGCGGCGTCGTAGGCGCCGATCGCGACGCCGATGGCCTGCCAGGCGACCTCGGCGCGGGTGAGGCGGAGGACCTTCGCCGTGTCGCGGAACGAGTTCGCGCCCTGCAGGCGCAGCGACTCCGGCACGCGGACGCCCTCGAGCACGATGTCGGCGTTCTGCACGGTGCGCAGGCTCTGCTTGCGGGCGATGGCCGTGGCGCGGTAGCCCGGGGTGCTCGTCGGGACGAGGAAGCCCTTCACCTGGCCGTCGGCGACGTCCTTCGCCCAGATCACGGTGACGTCGCTGAAGGTCGCGTTCCCGATCCAGCGCTTCTCGCCGTCGAGGATCCAGGTGTCGCCCTCGCGGCGGGCGGTGGTGCGCAGGCCCTGCGCGGAGTCGGAGCCGGAGTGCGGCTCGGTGAGGCCGAAGGCGCCGATCACCTCGCCCGAGGCGAGCTTCGGCAGCCACTCGGCCCGCTGCTCCTCGGAGCCGGCGACGCCGACCGTCCCCATCACCAGGCCGTTCTGCACGCCGACGTAGGTGGCGATGCTCGCGTCGACCCGGCCGAACTCGAGGGCGACCCAGCCGCGGAACACCGACGAGTTCTCGATCGTGCGCGTCTCGGGCCAGGAGAGGCCGATCACGCCGGTGGCGTGGATCCCGGGGATGAGCTGGCGCGGGAACTCGGCGCGCTCCCAGTACTCGTCGGCGATCGGGCGGACCTGCTCCTCGAGGAATGCGCGGACGCCCACGAGGAGCTCCTTCTCGGCGGGGGTGAGCCGCGACTCGAAGCCGTAGAAGTCGGCGGTGAGCAGTTCGAAGGTCGTGCTGTCCATGGTTCATCGCTCCATCGCTCGGGCGCGCAGCGACTCGGCCCGCAGGAGCGGCGGCGGTGCGGCTCCTCCCAGCGTACGAAGGGGGCGGACGGCCGGCGCGGACGCTGGTGATCGGCGCCAAGCGGCGGCCGGTCCTCCGGGGCCGCTCTTGTAGATCCTGCTAGCGTCGGGCCCGGGCCGCCCCGGCAGGGTCCGGACGGCGCAGCCCCGCATCCCGCCTCGCAGCCCGCCCCGGAACGGAAGGCCTCCGCCGTGTTCATCCCGATCGGCAACACCCCCCGCGACTACGCCTGGGGCTCGCTCACCGGCATCTCGGACGCCCTCGGCACCGCGCCGTCCGGCCGACCCGAGGCGGAGCTCTGGCTGGGGGCGCACCCGGGCTCGCCGGCCCGCATCCTCGACCCCGTCTCCGTCGGCGCGTCGACCCTCGCCGAGTGGATCGCCCGCGAGCCGGAGACGGCGCTCGCCGGAGTCGCCGGCTCGGTCGACCCCGTGTCCGGCGCGCCGCGGCTGCCGTTCCTGCTCAAGATCCTCGCGGCGGGCGCGCCGCTGTCGCTGCAGGCGCACCCGTCGTCCGCGACGGCGCAGCGCCGCTTCGTCGAGGAGGACGAGGCCGGTGTCCCGCGCGACGCGGCCGAGCGCAACTACAAGGATCCGTTCCACAAGCCCGAGCTGATCTACGCGCTCACCGAGAGCTTCGACGCGCTCTGCGGCTTCCGCGAGCTCGACGGCACCCGGGCGCTGCTGGCCGAGCTGGCCAGCCGTGCCGCGGGGGAGGGGGCGGAGTCGATCGCGCGCTTCGCCGGCGAGCTCGAGGGCGAGCCGTCGGTCGTCCTGCGGCGGGCGGTCTCGTGGCTGCTCGCCGACGGCGACCGCGCGGAGGTCGCGGCCCTGATCGCGGCGGTCGTGGCCGCGTCGGCGGGCGACGACCGCCTCGAGACGGCGACGGTGCGCTCGCTCGCCGAGGCCTACCCGGGCGACCCGGGCGTCGTGCTCTCGCTGCTGCTCAACCGCGTGCGGCTCGCCCGCGGCGAGGTGCTCTACCTGCCCGCCGGCAACATCCACGCCTACCTCGCGGGCACGGGGGTCGAGCTGATGGCCGCCTCCGACAACGTGCTGCGCGGCGGGCTGACGCCGAAGCACATCGACGTGCCCGAGCTGGTCAGCGTTCTCGAGTTCTCGCCGCTGCCGGTGCCGTACCTGCCGGCCGAGGAGCCCGCGCCCGGGCTGCGCGTCTACCGGCCGGACGTGCCGGACTTCCTGCTCGCCGTCGTCGAGCCGACCTCGGACGAGCCGGTGCGCGTCGAGCTCGACGGTCCGGCCATCGCGATCGCCACCGCCGGGTCCTTCACCGTCCACGGCGCGGAGGGCTCGGTCGAGGTCGAGCGCGGCGGCAGCGTCTACGTGACGCCGTCGGAGCGCGCCCTCTCGGTCACCGGCCGCGGCACCCTCTTCGTCGCCACCGTCTGACCGGGGGCCCTCCGGTCCGTCGTCCTCGCGGGCGGGGCTCAGGAGGCGGCCGCGGCCGCCGTCGCGAAGGTGCGGCGGTAGGCGGCGGGCGTCGTCTGCAGCACGCGGGCGAAGTGGTGGCGGAGGACGGCGGCGGTGCCGAAGCCGACGCGGGCGGCGATCGCCTCGAGGGTCAGGTCGGACTCCTCCAGCAGCTGCTGGGCGCGGAGCAGCCGCTGGCGGTTGAGCCAGGCCAGCGGCGTGGTGCCCAGGTCGGCGCGGAAGCGGCGGGCGAAGGTGCGCGGCGACATCAGCGCTCGACGCGCGAGGACGTCGACGCTGAGCTCCTCGTCGAGGTGGTGCAGCATCCACTCGGTG
The DNA here is from genome assembly GCF_004011135.1 of Rathayibacter festucae DSM 15932. NCBI lineage: Bacteria > Bacillati > Actinomycetota > Actinomycetes > Micrococcales > Microbacteriaceae > Rathayibacter > Rathayibacter festucae. Next base: position 510,200 of record NZ_CP028137.1, read on the forward strand.
ACGTCGGCGAGCGAGTCCGCGCGCGCCTCCGGGATCGGCGTCGGGATGAACTGCGCCTGGCCGCCGTGGCGCTGCGGCGGCACCACCATGCGGCGCGCGACGACGTTCGCGGCCGCGGCGCCGAGCTCCTCGCGGACGATGTGCAGGCACGCGTCGATCCCGGCCGCGGTCCCGGCGCCCGTGACGATCCGGCCCTCCTGCACGAACAGGACGTCCGGGTCGACCTCGACCGCCGGGTGGCGCCGGGCGAGCTCGTCGGCGTGCATCCAGTGCGTCGTCGCCCGCCGCCCGTCGAGCAGTCCCGCCTCGGCCAGCACGAAGGCACCGCTGCAGACGCTCACGATCCACGCCCCGCGCTCGTGGGCGCGGCGCAGCAGGGCGAGCACGCGCTCGTCGGCGGGGCCGATCGGGTGCGCCGGCACCGCGATCAGGTCGGCGTCCTCGGCCGCCTCGAGGCCGTCGGCGATCATCAGCTCGAAGCCGAGCGAGGTGCGCACCGGCCCCGGATCCACGGTCGCGATCCGGAAGTCGAACACCGGCCCGCCGTGGTCGCGCCGGTCGATCCCGAACACCTCGCAGACCACGCCGAACTCGAACGGGGCGACCCCGGGCAGGGCGAGGACGGCGGCGGAGCGGAGCACGACGGCAGGATATCGCGACACCACGAGATCCCGCCACCTGGCCCGCGCCGCCCCGCCGCTAGGGTTGCGTCGGTGCGCGCGCGGCGCCCGTCATCGAGGAGGATCCACATGGCATGGCTGGTCACCGGGGGAGCCGGGTACATCGGAGCGCACGTGGTGCGCGCGTTCGCCGAGCAGGGCATCGACCCCGTCGTCCTCGACGATCTGTCGTCCGGCCACGAGGGCTTCGTCCCCGAGGGCGTGCCGTTCCACCGCGGCTCGATCCTCGACGAGGCGCTGCTGGACGAGGTCTTCGCGCAGCACGACATCGAGGGCGTCGTGCACGTCGCCGGCTTCAAGTACGCGGGAGTCTCGGTGCAGCGCCCGCTGCACACCTACGAGCAGAACGTCATCGGCACGATGCGCGTGCTCGCCGCGATGGAGCGCGCCGGCGTCCGCTCGATCGTCTTCTCCTCCAGCGCCGCGGTGTACGGCGCGGTCGACGTCGAGCTCGTCACCGAGAGCACCCCGAAGAGCCCCGAGTCGCCCTACGGCGAGTCGAAGCTGATCGGCGAGTGGCTGCTCGCCGATGCCGGCCGCGCGCACGGGGTGCGCCACGTGTCGCTCCGCTACTTCAACGTCGTCGGCTCCGGCTACCCGGACGTCTACGACACCAGCCCGCACAACCTCTTCCCGCTCGTCTTCGAGGCGCTGCTGGCCGGCCGCACGCCGCGCATCAACGGCGACGACTACCCCACTCCGGACGGCACCTGCGTCCGCGACTACATCCACGTCGCCGATCTCGCGCTCGCCCACGTCGCGGCGGCCCGCCGCCTGGCCGCCGGCGAGCCGATCGACCCCGTCTACAACCTGGGCAGCGGAACCGGCGCCTCGGTCGGCGAGATCATGACCGCGATCGCCGACAGCACCGGCATCGCCTTCACCCCGGAGGTCGCGCCGCGCCGCCCGGGCGACCCGCCCCGCATCGTCGCCTCGGGCGAGACCGCGGCCCGCGACCTCGGCTGGGAGATGCGCCACACCGTCGCCGAGATGGTGGAGAGCGCCTGGCGCGCCCGGAGCGCCGCGGGGTCCTGACGCCGGCCGGGAGCTTCGACACGGTCGCGACACGCCGGTGTGTCGTGAACCCTCCACGGCGGGTTGAGGGTTTATGGTCCGCGACTTGACCTCAGCGAATGACACCGGTGTAATTACTGAGGCGGCCCACCCTCCGGGAGGAGCCGGTCGCCGATCATGTTCGCGGGCGGGGTAGGAGACGGTATGGCGATTCCCGACAGCGTCTCTGGCAGCGACAGAGGCTTCGGAAGCGACAGAGGCTTCGGAGACGACGCAGGCCCCGGCAGCGACCGGGCCTCCGGCATGAGCGCGGTCCCCGAGGACTGGTTCGTCGATCCCGTTCGCCTCGGTGTCCCCGGCGTCCGCCAGGGCGTCGACTCGGGCAGCGAGGCGCCCGGCGGCGCCCTCTCCTGGCAGGTCGACTCGCTCTGCGCGCAGACCGATCCGGAGGCGTTCTTCCCCGAGAAGGGCGGATCCACGCGCGACGCGAAGAAGATCTGCACCTCGTGCGAGGTCCGGGCGCAGTGCCTCGAGTACGCGCTCGAGAACGACGAGCGCTTCGGCATCTGGGGCGGCCTCTCCGAGCGCGAGCGCCGCAAGCTGCGCCGTCGGGCGTGACGACCGCCGCTCACCGGGGGCGGCGAGCCGCCGCGGGGCGCCGCGCGCCCATCGCTTAGGGTGGTCCGCGATGTATCCCCGAGTAACCGCCGTCCTGGTCGCCCACAACGGCGCGGCCTACCTGGAACGCACCCTCGCGGCTCTGCGGGCCCAGACCCGGCAGCCCGATGCGACCGTGTTCGTCGACGGCGGCTCGAAGGACGCGACCGGGGAGCTCCTCTCCGGCTGGGGTCCGACGCAGTTCGTCCAGGTCGCCGAGAACCTCCCGTTCGGCCAGGCCGTCGCCCGCGCCGTGCGCGTCATGCAGGCGCCGACGGGGGAGGACGAGTGGCTGTGGCTGCTCGCCGCCGACTCCGCCCCTGAGCCGGGTGCGCTCGCCGCGCTCCTCGGCGCGGTCGAGGTCGCGCCCTCCGTCGCGGTCGCCGGGCCGAAGGTCATGGACTGGACCCGCTCCGGCTACATCCGCAGCTACGGCGAGTCGATCACCAACTACGGCACCACCGTCCACCTCGTCGAGGACGAGCTCGACCAGGGCCAGCACGACGCCACGCCCGACGTGCTCGCCGTCGCCGCCGGCGGCATGCTGGTGCGGCACGCGCTCTGGGAGGAGCTCGGCGGCTTCGACCCCGGGCTGCCCGTGGTCGACGATGCCCTCGACTTCTCGATCCGCACCCGCCTCGCCGGCCACCGGGTAAGCCGCGTCCCCGACGCCCGGGTCACCACCGCGCGCATCGGCCTGCAGCGTCCGGACGGCCGCCGGATCGACAGCGGGGAGCGGCGGCGCGCCCGCCAGCACCGCACCGCGCAGCTGCACCGCCGCCTCGCCTACGCGCCGGTAGCGCTGCTCGTCGTGCACTGGCTCTCGCTGGTGCCGCTCGCCGTCGGCCGCGCGGCCGTCCGGCTCCTGCGCAAGCAGCCCGGCCTCGTCGGCGGCGAGCTGCTCGCGGCCTTCGTCGTCGCGTTCGGCGGCACCAAGGTCTTCCACGCCAGGCGCGTGCTCCGCTCGTCGAAGAACGTCGGCTGGAAGGCCATCGCGCCGCTGCGCATCCCGCTCGACGTGGTCCGCCAGCTCCGCTCGGTCCGGCACGACGCCGTCCGGGTGCAGGCCAGCCGCGAGCGCCACCCGCTGCACTTCTTCCAGGGCGGCGGCGTCTGGATCGTCCTGGTCGCCGCGATCGCCGGGCTGATCGTCTACGCGCGCCTGCTCGCGGCCACCGCCATGGGCGGCGGCGGTCTGCTCACCCTCTCGCCGTCGGTCGGCGAGCTGTGGCGGAACGCCGCGTACGGCTGGCGCGACCTCGGCTCCGGCTTCATCGGCGCCGCGGACCCGTTCGCCGCCGTGCTCGCCGTGCTCGGCTCGCTCACGTTCTGGGCGCCGAGCTTCTCCATCGTCCTCCTCTACCTCACCGCTCTGCCGCTCGCGACGATGGGCGCGTGGATGATGATCGCCCGCCTCACCGCGCGGCCGATCGCCCGCGGCGCCGGCGCCTTCGTCTACCTGCTCGCGCCGGCCTTCTTCGCCGCGCAGTCCGAGGGCCGCCCGGCCGCGATCCTGGTGCACGTCCTGCTGCCCTGGCTCTTCTTCGCCGGATTCGGCGCCTACCGCTCCTGGTCGTCCTCGGCGACCGCCTCGATCCTGGCGGCGGCGGTCGTCGCCTGCGCGCCGGTGCTCGCGATCCCGCTCGCGGTGATCTGGATCGTCGTGCTCGCCACGTCCGGTCGCCGGATCGGCCGCTTCGCCGGACTGCCGATCCCGGCTCTCGCGCTGCTCTTCCCGATCATCGTCGCGCACGCCCAGCGGGGCGACTGGTTCGCGATCCTCGCCGACCCGGGCGTGCCGCTGCCGACCGGCCGGGTCGACTTCTTCTCGCTCGTCGCCGGCTTCCCCTCGGGCTTCACGACCGGCTGGCTGGACCTCCTCGGCGGTCTGGGCGTCCCCGCGTCGGCAGCCGGTCTCGCGACCGCGGTGCTCGTGTTGCCGCTGGTCATCTCGGCGCTCGCGGCGCTGCTGCTGCCGAACAACCTCTCCGCCCTCGGCGGTGTGGGCGTGGCCGCCGCCGGTCTGCTGACCGCCGCGCTCGCGCAGGACGTCCAGGTGGTGACCACCGGGTCCGAGGCGGTCGCCGTCTGGAGCGGCACGGGCCTCAGCCTGTACTGGCTCGGCCTGGTCGTCGGCTTCTCGCTCTCGGTCGCCGCGCTGCCGTCCTACCGGGTCGTCCCGGCTCTGGTCGTCACGGCCGCCGCGGTCGTGGCGGTCGCTCCGCTGGCGGTGCTGTTCCCGATGGGCGGCGGGACCGTGACGACCGCCGGCTCCGATCGCTCGCTGCCCGCGTACGTCGCGGCGGAGGCGCAGAACGAGCCGCGGGTGGGCACGATCGTGCTCGTCCCGCAGTCGGACGGCGGCATCCTCGCGCGGCTCGAGCGCGGCGCGGGAGCGACCCTCGATCAGCAGTCGACCCTCGCCGCCACCGGCACCGAGCAGACCGACGAGATCGACGAGCTCGCGGGCAACCTCGTCTCGCGCACCGGCTACGAGGTCGGAACGGCGCTGCAGGACCTCGGCGTGCGCTTCGTCGTGCTCGCTCCACCGGCCAGCGCCGACGCCGGCGACGCGGCCTCGGCCGTCAGCGCCCGCGCCGCCGTCTCGCTGGACGGGAACGCCGCGTTCTCCGCCGTCGGCGACACCCAGTACGGCCTGCTCTGGACCGCCGTCGACACCGAGGGCACCCGGATCGACGCGGCGCCGCAGGGCGTCGTCGGCCCGTTCGGCGTGGCCTACACGATCGCGCTGCTCATCGTCTTCCTGGTCGCGTTCCTGCTGGCCGTCCCCACCGGCCTCTCGCTCGAGCGCTCCCGCTCGGGAGCCGCGGTCGCGGGGATCGACGACGAGCCGGGCGAGGCCACCGGCCAGTTCGACGACGGGACCGACGATGCCTGATCCGTCCGTGCCCGATCCGTCCGTCCCCGATCGCTCCGTGCCTGATCCCGACGTGCCCGATCGCTCCGTGCCCGATCCCGCGGTGCCCGCTCGCCCCGCGGCCGAGTCGTCCGCGCCCGGCCGCCCCGAGCCTGATCCCGCCGACCAGGAGAAGCGCATGACGCCGACCCCGCCCCGCCCCTCGCGTGCCGAGCGGCGTGCCGAGCGCTCCGCCGCGAAGCCCGGCAGGGACGCCCCCGCGGCCGCCCCGAAGCGCGACCGGACCGTCTCGGCCGCTCGGCGCCGCCGGACCGCGCTCCGCACCGCCGCCGGCGTCGCGGGGCTCGCCCTCGCCGGCGCCGCCGTCGTCCTGCCCCAGATCCTCCCCGGGCCGCTCGCGAGCCGGGCCGCCGACGGCGTCGTGGTCACCCCCGTGGCGGCCGACGGAGCGCTCGTCTGCGCGGGCGACCTGATCGACGCGAGCGACCCCGAGGAGCTCAGCGCGCTCGGCGAGTCGGGCAGCTCGCTCTGGCCGCAGGACGCGACGGGCGACGCCTCGGCACTCGAGGAGGCCGACGTGGCCTCCCCGGGCACCGGGATCACCCGGGTCGACGTCCCCGCCGAGTCCGATCCGACGCCCGGCGGCGTGACGACCCAGTCCATCGCGACGGAGGAGCTGTTCGGCCTCTCGGCTCTCGGCTGCGCCGAGCCGTCCGCCGACAGCTGGCTCGTCGCCGGATCGACCGACGTCGGCCGGACCTCGACCCTCGTCCTCGCGAACGCCAGCGAGGTGGCGGCGACGGTCGACCTCGCCCTCTACGGCGAGAACGGCGTCGTCCCGGCGACCGGGGCGACCGGCATCGTCGTCCCCGCCGGCACCGTCCGAGCCCTCCCGCTGGCCGGGCTCGCCCCCGACGTGCTCCAGCCGGTCGTCCGGATGACCGCGCGCGGCGGCGAGATCGCGGCGAGCATCCAGAGCAGCGTCATCTCCGGCCTGACTCCGCAGGGTGTCGAGACGACCGGCCCCGCAGCCGCGCCGTCCACGCTCGCCGTCATCTCCGGCTTCACCGTCGCGTCGCCCCCGGCCGACACGGCGGGCGACGACGGCACCGGAGGCGACGGCACCCCCGTCCTGCGCATCCTCGCCCCCGGCGAGGCGGACAGCACGGTCTCGATCGAGGTCGCGAACGAGGACCCGAGCGGCATCGGCACCTCGACCCAGGTCGTCGTCCCGGCCGGCCGCGTCGGCGAGGTCCCCCTCTCCGGCCTCGCGGACGGCTCCTACCGCGTCACGCTCACCTCCGACCAGCCCGTCGTCGCGGCCGGCCGCACGACGTCGACCGGCACCGCCGGGACCGACTTCGCCTGGTTCGTGTCGGGGACGGCGACCGACGTGCCCTTCGGCGTCGGCAACACCCGCGAGACCGGAGCCGTGCTGCACCTCGCGAACGGCAGCGACTCCTCGGCGTCGGTGCAGCTCGAGTCCGAGACCGGGACCCGCACCCTCGACATCGGCCCGTTCGCCTCGGTGTCCGCCGAGCTCGGCGTCGACCCCGTGGTCGTCACCAGCGACCAGCCGGTGCAGGCGTCCGTCTCGATCGCGAACGAGGGGCGCATCGCGGGCTACGCGATCGTGCCGCCCGGACCGCTGTCCTCCCCGGTCACCGTCTACTCGCACTGAGCGGCCGGCGGCGCCCGGGAGGCACCGCCCGGCTCAATGGGGCCGGACGCTCAGTGGTGCCGGAACCGGTCCGGGGAGATGTCCCACGGATCGCGGCCGAGGAGCTCGGCGACCGCGCGGAAGACGTAGCTCTCGATCATCATCCGCTGGTGCCACTCATCGCGGCGGTGCAGCTTCGCCAGCCGCTCGATCGGCACGCGGTACAGCGTGATCCGTCGCGCGGCGTGGTCGACTCGCCAGCGGGCGATGCCCGTGCCCTCGAGCCGGGCAGGATCGACGTCGGGCGTGGAGGCGAGCTCCACCCGGATCCCCGCGAGCTCGTCCGGCCAGGCGTCGCGGAGGTAGTCGAAGGCGGAGCCGATGGTGGTCTCGAAGAAGTCGGCGCGGGTCTGCAGCGGCGGCAGGTGCGGGCCGGTCACGGCGCCGCGGATGCCCCGGCCGTGCCGGTCGCGCGAGCCGCCGCGCACCGAGCTCGACTGACGAGCGGTGGAACGGCGTGCGCGGGGCATTGGACCAGCTTATTGCCCCGGAGCCTCTTGCTACTGTGGCGCGATGGACCGACGGCAGTGCTCGCGCACCGGGTGCAGCCTCCCCGCGGTCGTGACGCTCACCTACGACTACCGGGACTCGCTCGTGGCGGTCGGGCCGCTCAGCCCGCAGCCCGATCCGCACGGCTACGACCTGTGCGCCGAGCACGACCGGCGGCTGCTGGTGCCCCGGGGCTGGGAGACCGTGCGCTACCTCGAGCCGCCGTCGGCCTGAGCGTCCTGCGGAGCCGGAGCGCCCGGTGCAGCCGGAGCGCCCCGCGGAGCCCGAGGCGCCTCGCGCACCGGGAAGCCGCGCGGCGCGTCCGCGAGCACCGGTGCGAGCCGGCTCATCCGCCGGTCGACGAGCTCCAGCGCCCGCTCCTCGCGGCGGCGGCGCAGCGCGGCGACCGCGAGCAGGAAGTCCTCGGCGGGCGCGGCCGGCAGCGGCGAGACGAACGCGGCGGCCTCCTGCGCCAGCGAGCGGGCGAGCTGCGAGCGCGAGGGCTCGGTCATCCCGGAGCGCTGGCGGAGGAACTGCGCGAGCCGGCGCGCCAGGGCGTCGGGCAGCCGCGCCACGTCGGCGGTCGTCGCCCAGCCGGCGAGCGGCGCCGGGACCTCGACGACGAGCGGGGGCGCGGCGGGCACCCGCTCGAGCTGGCTGTGCGTGCCGGCGAGCACGTCGCCGAGCCGGCGCGAGCGGCGCGACAGCAGACCCACCACCGCGGCCAGCCCGCCGGCCGTCATCACGATCTCGAGCACGCCGGTGAGACCCCGGACGAGGGCGTGGCGGAAGCCGATCGCGCCGCCGTCGTCGCGGACGACCCGGGCGCCGACGGCGAGCTTGCCGAGCGAGCGCCCCCGCGTCGCGGTCTCGACGGCGACGGGCACGAGCACGATCGAGAGGACGAGTGCGGCGATCGCGACGGCGGCCGTGGCGGCGGGGTCGAGTCCGCCGTCCCCGGCCAGGACGAAGACCAGGTAGAAGAGACCGAGGGCGAGCAGGAACTCCGCGACGAGGTCGATGATCGCGCCGGCGGCCCGCAGGACGAACGAGGTGACGGGGATCTCGAGGGCGATCGCCTCGCCGGTGACCAGGCCCGCCGTGTCGAAGCCGGCGCTGTCGAGGCGGACGTCGTCGCGGTCGTCGGACATGCAGCAGCTCCCTCGATCGTCGGCCCCGGCTATCATCTCAGCAGATGGACATCGATGCTCTCTCGGCCGCGCGCGGCGGCCAGTGGACCCGCCTGGACGAGCTCGCGCGCAAGCGCCGGCTGACCGGCGGCGAGGCCGACGAGCTCGTGGAGCGCTACCAGTCCGCCTCCGCCGATCTCGCCGCGATCTCCTCGACCGCGGGGTCGACCGCCGTGGGCACGCGCCTGGCCGTCTCGCTCTCGCGAGCGCGGGGCCGCCTGACCGGGACGCGCGGGGATCCGCTCGCCGCGGTCGCCCGCTTCGCCGTCGTCTCGTTCCCCGCCGCGCTGTACCGGATCCGCTGGCTGACCCTGGCCGTCGCGCTGGCGACCGTGCTGGTCGCCGGCCTCTTCGCGGTCTGGATCCTCGGCGACCCGCGCCTGCTCGCCGCGCTCGGCGACGACGAGCAGCTGCGCCGCTTCGCGCAGGAGGACTTCGTCGACTACTACTCCGAGAACCCGGCCGCGTCCTTCGCCGGTCAGGTGTGGACCAACAACGCCTGGATCGCGGCGCAGTGCGTCGCCTTCGGCATCGTCGGCGTCTACGTGCCGTACATCCTGCTGCAGAACGCGCAGAACCTCGGCACGTCGGTCGCCGTGATGTTCCACGTCGGCGAGGGCGACACCTTCTTCCTCTACATCCTCCCGCACGGCCTGCTCGAGCTGACGGCGGTCTTCGTCGCCGCGGCGGCCGGCCTGCGGATCTTCTGGGCCTGGATCGCGCCCGGGCCGCGCACCCGGGGGCAGGCGCTCGCGGAGGACGCGCGGAGCCTGTTCACGGTCGCGATCGGGCTGGTCTTCGTGCTGCTCGTCTCGGGCGTGATCGAGGGCTTCGTGACGCCGGCGCCGTGGCCGTGGTGGCTGAAGATCGGCATCGGCGCGCTCGCGCTCGGCGGCTTCATCGCCTACTTCCTGGTGCTCGGCGGCCGGGCCGTGCGGGCGGGGGAGACGGGCGATCTCGGCCGCTTCGACGCCGGCTCGCGGAGCATCAGCGAGGGCTGAGCGCGAGGTCCGGGCTCAGAGCCGGCCGGTGGCCTTCAGCGCGAGGTAGCGGTCGGCGAGGGCGGGCGGCAGCTTCTCCGGCGAGGCGAGCACCACGTCGCCGCCGAGCCGCCGGACCGCGGCCGCGAGCCGGTCCGCGTCGGCGAGGGAGCGCTCCGCCGCCGCGGCCGCGTAGACCGCGCTGCGGTCGCCGCGGTCGGCGGCCATCCGGGCCAGCTCGGGGTCGATCGCGCAGGCGACGACCACGGTGTGCCGCCTCGTGAGCTGCGGGAGCACCGCGAGCAGCCCCTCCGCCGCGCCGACGGAGTCGAGCGCCGTGAGCAGGACGACGAGCGAGCGCTGCGAGACCAGGGTGCGCACCTGGCCCGGCACGGCCGACCAGTCGGTCTCGATCAGCTGCGGCTGCACGGGGGCGAGCGCGTCGACGACGCGGCTCAGCACCTCCGTGCCGGTCGCGCCGTGCACGCGGGCGCGCCGGGTGCGGTCGAAGGCGAGGACGTCGATGCGGTCGCCGGCCGAGGCGGCCAGCGCCGACAGCAGCAGCGACGCCTCGATCGCCGTGTCCAGGCGCGGCTCGTCGTCGATCCGGGCGGCGGAGGTGCGGCCGGTGTCGAGCACGAGCACCACCCGCCGGTCGCGCTCGGGCCGCCAGGTGCGGACGACGGGCTCGCGGCGCCGGGCGGTGGCGCGCCAGTCGAGCGAGCGGACGTCGTCGCCGCGGACGTACTCGCGCAGGCTGTCGAACTCGGTGCCCTGACCGCGGATCATCACGCTGGTGCGCCCCTCCAGCTCGCGGAGGCGCGCGAGGCGGGAGGGCAGGTGGCGGCGGGAGCGGAACGGCGGCAGCACCCGGACGACCGCGGGCGCGGCGAGGGTCGCCTGCCGGCCGGCCAGCCCGAGGACGCCGTTCGAGCGGATCGTCGCGTGCAGCGCCCGGCGCTCTCCGCGGCGGCGCGGCTCGAGGACCGTGCGGACGGCGCGGCGCTCACCGGGCGGCAGGCGCAGCGGCGAGCGGGTCGCGAGCGCCCCGGCGGAGGGCTCCCACGCGTCGCGGACGATGCCGGTGATGCGGCGCCGTCCCGTGTTCGTGATCAGCAGCGTCGCCTCCGCGCGCTCGCCGAGGCGGACCCGGTCGGGGGTCCGCCGCTCGAGCACGACCGCGCGCGCGGAGCCGGCCACCGCGAGGTCGACGCCCACCAGGATCAGCCAGACCAGCAGCCAGAGCCCGAGCACGGCGAAGGCGACCTCGGCCCGGCGTCCGAGCAGGACGACCGGCACGAGGCCGACGATGAGGACGAGGACGGAGCGTCCGGTGAGGTGCACGGCTCAGACCGGGACGCGGACCTGCTGCAGGATGCCGCCGAGGACGGCCTCCGTGCGCACGCCCTCGAGCTCCGCCTCGGGCTGCAGCTGCATCCGGTGCCGCAGCACGGGCAGCACCATCGCCTGGACGTGGTCCGGGGTGATCGAGCCGTAGCCGTTCAGCCAGGCCCAGGCGCGGCTCGCGGCGAGCAGGGCCGTCGATCCGCGCGGGCTGACGCCGAGCTTCACGCTCGGGCTCTCGCGGGTCGCGCGCGCGAGGTCGACGATGTAGCCGAGCACGTCCGGGCCGGCGCCGACGCGGCGGACGGAGGCCTGGGCCGCGCGCAGCCGCCCCGCGTCCAGCACTGGGTGGACCCCCGCGGCGGCGAGGTCGCGCGGATCGAAGCCGGCCGCGTGCCGGGAGAGCACCTCGACCTCGACGTCCCGCGGCGGCACGTCCAGCACCAGCTTCAGCAGGAAGCGGTCGAGCTGCGCCTCGGGGAGCAGGTAGGTCCCCTCGTACTCGACCGGGTTCTGCGTCGCCGCGACGAGGAACGGGTCGGGGAGGCGGAGCGTGCGGCCGTCGACGCTGACCTGGCGCTCCTCCATCGCCTCGAGCAGGGCGGCCTGCGTCTTCGGCGGGGTGCGGTTGATCTCGTCCGCGAGCAGCAGGTTCGTGAAGACCGGGCCCTCGCGGAAGGCGAAGCCCGAGGTGGAGGCGTCGTAGACCAGCGAGCCGGTGATGTCGCCGGGCATCAGATCGGGGGTGAACTGCACGCGCCGGGTGTCCAGGCCCAGCGAGACCGAGAGTGCGCGGACGAGCAGCGTCTTCGCGACGCCCGGCACGCCCTCGAGCAGCACGTGCCCGCCGGCCAGCAGGGCGATCAGCAGCCCGGAGACGGCGCCGTCCTGGCCGACGACGGCGCGGCCGACCTCGGAGCGGACGCGGTCGAGCTCGCGGCGGAGCTCGTCGTCCGCGATCGGGGGGAGGGAGGAGTCGCTCATCGGAGGGGGCCTTCCGGTCGTTCGTGGTCGGGCTGATCGTGGTCGAGGCGGTCGTGCGCGGGTCGAGCGGTGCCCGGTCCGGCGGTGCCCGGTCCTGCGGCGCCGGGTCCTGCGGTGCCGGCCGCGGCGGTGCCCGTCCGTGGTGCGCGGGCGGCGCGGAGCGCGCTCTCGAAGCGCAGGAGCTCGTCGGAGGCGGCCACGAGAGCGGCGTCGTTCGCCGGCTCGTCGTCGACGAGGAGCCGGCGCACGGCGCGCGGATCGCGCTCGAGCAGGGCCGCGGCCGCCGCGACGACCTCGTCCACTCCGCTCGACGGGGCCAGGCCGAGCAGGGCGGCGGAGCGGTGCAGCGTGCCGATCCGCAGGGCGTCCAGCGCGCGCACCCGGGTGGCGCCGTGGGCGTAGAGGCGGGCCCGGCCGCGGGCGGTCTCGCTCGCGTGCACGACGACGGGCAGCGGCTCGACGGCGAGCGGGCCGAAGCGCCGCCCGCGCCAGACGGCGGAGGCGACGAACACCCCGACGAGCAGCAGCAGCGCCGGAGTGACCCAGCCCGGCGCGAGATCGGCCGGGTCGACGGCGGCGGAGGTCGCGTCGGCCGCGCCGGCGCGGTACCAGACCAGGCGGTCCTCGCCGCCGAGGAGGCCCAGCGCGAGGGCGGCTCGTCCCTCCTCGGCGACGGTGCCGTTGCGCAGGAGGTCGGCGTCGCCGACGGCGACCACGTCGGGGCCGCCGGCCGGGGAGTCGGCGACGAGCGCGAAGGCGTCGTCACCGGACGGGAAGCAGCCCACGGCCCCGCCCTCGAGGACGCGGAAGGTGCTGCCGCCCGCGGGGATCCCCTCGGCGCGCTCCGCGGCGGGCAGCGCGCAGGAGGCGGCGAGCACGCCGTCCTCCTGCGGCGCGCCGGCGAAGGCGACGCCGGGCAGCAGCGCGTCGAGGGCGGCGCCGGACGGCTCGACGAGGACGACCGCGGCGGGGTCCTCGGCGAGCCGGGCGTACTGCTCCTCGTCCAGGGCCGAGCCCGGATCGTCGAGCAGCAGCGTGCTGCCCGGACCGACCGCGCGCAGGGCCTCGTCGAGGGAGTCGGCGCGGACGACGTCGATGCCCTGCTCGCGCAGGACCTGGGCGACCGCGCGGGCGCCGTCCGGTGCCGCGCTGTCGACGTCGAGGTCGGCGGCCGGCACCGGGGAGCCGGTCGCCACGGTCAGCAGGACCGTGCCGACGGCGACCATCGCCGCGAGGAGCGCCCAGATCCGGCCCCGGCGCAGCAGCGCGCCGAGGGTGGGGGAGGAGACGGTGTCGACGGGAGCGTCCGACGCGGTCGAGGCAGCAGGCGCCGTCATCGCAGCGCCTCGAGCGGGACCGGCGCGGCCGCGAGCGCGCGGTCGAGCTCGGCGACGCGCTCGCAGTCCTCGCGCCCGCAGGGCAGGCCGAGGTAGCGGACCCGGTCGAACGCGTCCGCCGAGCGCCGGAGCGCGTCGGCCGAGGCGGGGAAGACGGCGGCGGCCCGGCGGGAGAAGCCGTGCGCGGTGGTGCCGGGCGAGACGGTGAGGATCGTGCGCTCGTCCAGGGCGCGCACCAGGGCGCGGAACCGCTCCACCAGCGCCTCGTCCCAGTCGCCGCGGGCGGCGGCCGCCTCGGCGAGGGCGCGCAGCTCCGCGGCCGAGCGGCCGTCGTCGTCGGCGAGGACCGCCCCGGTCACGCGACTGCGCTGCCGCAGTCGCGGCCGTCCCGCGATGACGAGGGCGACCACGACGAGCACCACCAGCACGAGCACGCCGATCAGCGCCGCGAGCGGCACGCCGACCCCGTCGCCCGGCAGGGTGAGCGAGGTGAACCAGTCGCGCACGGCCTGCACCAGGCGGTCGAACCAGTTCGGCTCGGCGGCGCGGTAGCGCGGGTCGGCGAGCTCCTCGAGGAGCAGCCGGCGGGCCTCCTGCGCATCGGGGTCGAGCGGCGCCGTGACGAGCGCGAGGCGGATCACGGCGCGGTCCGCTCCGGAGCGGGGAAGGGATCGGCGGACTCGCGCCCGGCCGCGCGCTCCTCGACGTGCCGCATCAGCACGAGGTCGAAGCCCTCGCGCCGGATCCGGCGATCGAGGTAGACGAGCCCGGTGACCGCCGACTGCAGCACCGTGCCGACCGCGCCGACGACGAGGCCGACGGCGACCGAGAGCAGCGCCACGACGATGGACGCGACGACCTGCGCGTTCGGATCGGTCGGCGCGACCAGCGCCCCGCCGATCGGGATCAGCAGGCTGAACGGCGTCGAGACGACCTGCCCGGCCGCCTGGATGATGACCGCCATCAGCGCGAGCGCGCCGAACGTCCGCCAGAACCCGCCGGTGACGAGCCGCCAGGAGCGCGCGACCGCCCGGCGCAGCGGGAGCCGCTCGAGCACCAGGAGGCTCGGCACCAGCGCGAGCTTCGTCGCGAGCCAGACGCCCACCGCGGTCGCGGCGAGGCCGGCCAGCACGAGCACCAGGATCCCGCCGACGACGGCACTGGCCCCCGCGTCCTGGGCGCCGAGGAGGAAGAGCGGCACCGAGAGCGCCGCCGCGGCGACCACCAGCACCAGGACGCCGACGCCCTGCAGCACGGTCCAGCCCACCAGCGCCCAGAAGCGGCCGCGGAGCCGCCGGAGCAGCGCGCGCAGCGTCGGCCGCTCGCCGAGGACGGCGCGCGACACCTCGAGCACGACGACGCCCTGCACGAGCGCGCCGGTGGCCAGGGTGACGGCGAGCGGGATCAGCGCCGCGAGCACGACGATCGCCAGCGACCCGGACGCGACGGCGTCCCGATCGGCGACCTCGGCCTGGGTGATCCGGCCGACCGCGAGAAGCGCGACGGCGCCGTAGAGCACGAGGGCGAGCAGCGAGCCGAGGCCCTGCACGAGCAGCGCGACGCCGAGGGTGGTGCGCGGGCTGCGGCGGAGGACCGCGAAGGGCGCGCCGAGCAGGGTGCCGAAGCCGAGCGGCCGCAGCGGGATCAGCCCGGGCTTGGGCGGGGGCGTCCAGCCCTGCGGCGGGGGCGGGCCGGCGGGACCCGCGGTCGGAGACCAGGACACGGGCGCCACCGGTGCGACGGGCGCGACGCGCGGCCGTGCGTCGCCGCCCTCCGGAGCCCCGGCGGGCGGTGGCCACTGAGCTGCGTCGGTCATCCCTCCCATGCTGTCACAGCCGCGCTCGGCGCTCGCGGTCGGGCGCGGCCGTGCTCCCACTCGCGTCGGTTAGCCTGACCCCATGAGCGCGCGAATCCTGGTGGTCGACGACGATGCGGCCCTGGCCGAGATGATCGGCATCGTCCTGCGCGCGGAGGACTGGGACGTCTCCTTCTGCGCCGACGGCACGGGCGCCCTCGAGGCCTTCCGGCGGGCCCGGCCGGACCTCGTCCTGCTCGACCTGATGCTGCCCGGGATCGACGGCATCGAGGTCTGCCGCCGGATCCGCGCCGAGTCCGGCGTCCCGATCATCATGCTGACCGCCAAGTCCGACACCTCCGACGTGGTGCAGGGCCTCGAGTCCGGCGCGGACGACTACATGGTCAAGCCGTTCGACCCGAAGGAGCTGGTCGCGCGGATCAAGACGCGCCTGCGCCCCTCCCAGGTCGCCGCCAACGCCGTCCTGCAGGTCGGCGACCTCAGCCTCGACGTCGCCGGGCACGAGGTCCGCCGCGGCGAGACCCGCATCGGCCTGACTCCGCTCGAGTTCGACCTCCTCCTCGCCCTCGCCTCCAAGCCGCAGCAGGTGTTCACCCGCGAGATGCTGCTGGAGCAGGTCTGGGGCTACCACTACAAGGCCGACACCCGGCTCGTGAACGTCCACGTGCAGCGCCTGCGCGCGAAGGTCGAGAAGGACCCGGACGATCCGCGCATCGTGATGACCGTGCGCGGCGTCGGCTACCGCGCCGGCTCCGTGCTGCCGAGCTGACGTGAGCCTCGCGCGCCGCTTCCGGGCGCCGGCGCTGCGGCGCTGGCCGCGGAGGGTGCTCCGGGCCTGGCGGAGCTCGCTGCAGTTCCGCGCCGTCGCCATCACCGTGCTGCTCAGCGGCATCGCGATCGGCTCGACGGGCGCGTACCTCTCCTACAGCATCAGCGACAACCTGTTCCAGTCGCGGCTCGACCAGGTCACCGGCGACACCTCGCGCGCGACCCGCGCCGCGCAGGGCTACCTCGACGCGGCGACCGTCTCGACCCGGCAGGACATGGAGGAGGTCATGAACTCGGTGCGCACCGCGGTGCGCGACGCCTCCTCCTCCGCCCTGATCGCGGTCGTGCGCGCGCCCGATCAGGAGGCGTCCTCGCTCGCACCGCAGGACAGCTACAACCGCGAGCTGCAGAACGGCGTCATCAGCGACGACCTGCGCGCGCGGGTGCAGGCCGGCGCCGACGGCCAGTACTGGCAGTCGGTGAGCCTCGGCGCCTCGGGCCAGCAGCTCCCGGGCATCGTCGTCGGCTCGACGATCGAGCTGCCGAGCTCCGCGGGGCGCTACGAGCTCTACATCGGCTACTCGCTCGCGGACGCGGAGCGCACGCTGCAGTTCGTGCAGCAGGTCCTCAACATCGCCGGCATCCTGCTGATCCTCCTGATCGGCGCGGTCAGCTGGGTCGTCGTCCGGATCGTGGTCGCGCCCGTGCGGGTGGCGGCGGAGACCAGCCAGCGCCTCGCCGCGGGCGACTTCGACGTGCGCATCCCGGAGAGGGGACAGGACGTGATCGCCACCCTCGCCCGCTCGTTCAACGGGATGGCCGACAGCCTCCAGGAGCAGATCAGCGAGCTCGCCACGCTCAGCCGGGTGCAGCAGCGCTTCGTCTCCGACGTCTCGCACGAGCTGCGCACCCCGCTGACCACGATGAAGCTCGCCGGCGACGTGCTCTACGACCAGCGCGAGGGCTTCCCGCCGGTCGCCGAGCGCACCGTCGAGCTGCTGCACGGCCAGATCGGCCGCTTCGAGAGCCTCCTCGCCGATCTGCTGGAGATCTCCCGCCACGACGCCGGCTCGGCCGAGCTCGAGCTGGAGCCGGTGAACCTGGTGCGGCTGGCCGGCGAGGAGATCGAGGGGATGCGCGGGATCGCCGAGGCGAACGGCTCGCGGCTCACGCTCTCCGCCCCCGGCGGCTACTTCGACGCCGAGATGGACGCCCGCCGCATCCGCCGCATCGTGCGCAACCTGCTCGGCAACGCGGTCGAGCACGGCGACGGCCGCGAGATCGTGGTCACGGTCGACAGCAACGCCACCGCGGTGGCGCTCGCCGTCCGCGACTACGGTCACGGCATGAGCTCCGAGGAGGTGGTCCGCGTCTTCGACCGCTTCTGGCGCGCCGATCCGTCCCGCCGCCGCACCCTCGGCGGCACCGGCCTCGGCCTCTCCATCGCCCAGGAGGACACCGCGCTGCACCACGGCTGGCTGCAGGTCTGGTCGATGCCCGGCCGCGGCGCGTGCTTCCGGCTCACCGTCCCGCGCCGGCGCGGCGAGCGGATCGACGCCTCGCCGCTGCCGCTGCCGCCCGTGGACGCGGGCGAGCAGGCCTACTCCGGCCCCATCGTCCTGCCGCCGCTGCCGCTCGGCGGCGTGCCCGAGCACGGGGTCGTCCAGTGAAGCGCCTGCGCTCCGCGGTCGCCGCCGTGCTGCTGCTGGCCGCCCTCGCCGGCTGCGCGGGCATCCCGCGCGGCGGCGACGTCGGCGTCGGCCGCCCGGACACGGCGCCGCAGGACCTGCAGTACGACTTCCTCCCCTCCGGCCCCGCCGAGGGCGCCGACCAGTTCGAGATCCTCACCGGCTTCATCGACGCGGCGTCGAGCCCGCAGAACAACTACAAGATCGCCCGCGAGTTCCTCTCCACCGGAGCCGACTGGACGCCGGGCGAGCACGTCACCGTCGACGAGGGCCAGCGCTCCTCGACCCAGCCCGGCGCGTCGACGCTCTCGCTCACCATCACCCCCGTGGCCGAGGTCGACGCCACCGGCGTCTACTCCGAGGTCGCGACGACCACCGCGCTGGAGCTGGACTACGGCTTCGTCCAGGAGAACGGAGAATGGCGGATCAGCTCACCGCCCAGCGGCGTCGTCATCGACCGGACCACCTTCGAGCAGGTCTTCTCCACCTACGCGCTCTACTTCTTCGACCCGAGCTACTCCTACCTGGTGCCGGATCTGCGCTGGTTCGCCTCGCGCGCGGACAGCTCGACCAGCACCACGATCGTCACCGAGCTGCTGCGCGGGCCGACGCCGTGGCTCCGCGACTCGTCCGCCGTCGTCTCGGCCTTCCCGACCGGGACGGCGCTCGCCGCCGAGACGGTGCCGGTCGAGGCGCAGCGGGCCGTCGTCGACCTGAACTCCGCGGCGCTCGAGGCCGACGAGCGGCAGTGGCGCCGGATGGCGCTGCAGCTCGGCAGGAGCCTGGCCAACGTCTCGAACGTCACCGGGGTCTCGCTCTCGGTGCAGCAGAACCCGATCGAGATCCCGACCGAGGTGACCGGGCTGCCGACCTCGCCGCGGGTGGACACCCGGCCGCTGGTGCTGACCGACGGCGACTTCGGCTTCCTCGGCTCCTCGGGACTCGCCGAGACCGCCGTCTCCGACCGGATCGCGGCCCTCTCGCCGCGGGCCGCGGTCCTGGGCGAGCAGCGGGGCGCCGACTCGAGCGCCTCGGCGGCCGTCCTCACCTCGGCCGGCGTCTCGCTGCTCACCCCCGGCGTCGACGACGTGCTGCTCGACGCCCGGAGCGGCCTCGCGGCCCCCGGCATGGACCCCTTCGGCTACGTCTGGTCGGTGCCCACAGCGGCGCCGGGCCAGCTGGTCGCCTACTCCTCCGACGGCTCCCGGTCGCTGCAGGTCGCGACCGCCTGGCCGGAGATCGAGTCGATCGCCTCGTTCGCGCTGTCCCGGGACGGCACGCGGATGCTCGCCCTCGCGCAGGACGGGCAGCAGGCGACCGTGCTCGTCGCCGGAGTCACCCGCTCGGCCAACGGCGACCCGATCGCGGTCGGCGAGCCGGTCGTGCTGCGCTCGACCCTCGGCACGGCGGTCGCCGCCGCCTGGACGGACGAGCTCGACGTCGTCTCGGTCGTCCGCGGCTCCACCGGCGAGGACACCGTGACGATGAACCAGCTCGGCGGAGGGGACACCCCGCTGGGGACGACCACCGGGACCGTGCAGATCGCGGCCGGCAACGCCTCGACGCAGATCCGCATCCTCGCCGAGGGCGGCGAGCTGCGCCAGCAGCGCGGCTCGGCGTGGCAGACGGTCGCGACAGGCATCGAGCTCCTCGCGACGCAGACCGGCATGGGGTCCTGAACCCGGGCACACTCGCCCGATGCTGCGCGATCACCTCCTCGACGCCCTCGCCGTTCTGCTGCCGGTCGACTGCCCGGCCTGCGGCCGGCCGGCGACGCGGGTGCCCTGCCCGGACTGCGCAGCGGCGCTCGCCGCCCAGGCGCGACCGGACGTCCGCCGCCTGGGGTCCGCCGACGACCCGCTCGAGGTGCGCGTCGGCGCGGAGTACGCCGGGACGGTGCGGCGGCTCGTCCTCGCGCTGAAGGCGGAGGGGCGGGTGGCCGCGGCGCGACCGCTCGGCGCGCTGCTGCGACCCGTGCTGCTCCAGGCGCTCGACGGCGCTCCGGCGCTGCTGGTCGCACCGCCCGGCTCGCGCCTGCGGCACCTGCGGCGCGGCTTCGACCCCGTCGACCTGCTGGTGCGCGCGGCCGGCGGGCGCCTCGCCCGGCCGCTCACGAGGACCCGGCTCGCGCTCGACCAGGTCGGCCTCGCCCGGGCGGAGCGGCGCGCGAACCTCGACGGCGCGTTCCGCGCCAGGCGTCCGCTCGACGGCGAGCGGATCCTGCTGGTGGACGACGTGGTCACCTCGGGGGCGACCCTGCTCGAGCTGCGCCGGGCCGTCCGCGCGGGCGGGGGAGACGTGGCGGGGGCGGTCGCGCTCGCGGGGACCCCCGGCGGCCGCAGCGCGACTTCCTGATGAACTCCCGGGGACGATCCGGTGACCACGGGTCTACGCTCGGGGGACGGCGTGAACGGTCCGCCCGGAGAAAGGCGGCACGCCGTACTCGACTGGGAGGTTGTCATGGACATCGACATCACAGGCCGCAACATGGGCATCACCGATCGCTTCCGCGCCTACGCGACGGAGAAGTCGGAGAAGATCGCCCACCTCGCCGACCGGGCGCTCGCGCTCGAGATCAAGGCGAGCCGTCACAGCGAGGGCAAGGGCGCCGCCGGCGGCGACCGGGTCGAGCTCACGCTCATCGGCAAGGGGCCCGTGGTGCGGGCCGAGGCGAGCGGAGCCGACAAGTACGCGGCCTTCGACGTCGCCCTCGGGCGCCTGCTCGAACGGGTCCGTCGAGCCAAGGACCGCAAGAAGGTGCATCGCGGTCAGCATCGGCCGACCTCGCTGCGCGACGCGGCGGCCGACGACTTCAGCGTCGTCGCGATCCAGCCGGCGGACGCCGAGGTGCTCGAGCGCCTGAGCACGGGCGTGATCCCCGTGCAGGAGGAGCCGGCCCCGGAGCCGGTCGCCGCGGACGAGGACGACGCGGAGGAGCCGTACTGCCCCGTCGTCATCCGCAAGAAGGTCTTCCCCTCCGTCTCGATGAGCGTCGACGACGCCGTCGACTACATGGAGCTGGTCGGCCACGACTTCTACCTCTTCATCGACGCGGACACCGACCGCCCGAGCGTCGTCTACCGCCGCAAGGGCTGGGACTACGGCGTGATCGGCCTCGGCGACGAGTCGGACGCGCAGCCCGAGGCCGCCGCGGTCTGACCCGGGAGCCCCCCGGAGGTCCGCCTCCGGGGGGTTCTTCGCGCCCTGTCGGACCGCGCACAGCCCGCCCCGGCTAGTGTGGTTCCGTCCGCGCCGTGCCGTCGGGCACCTGTCTTCTACGTTTTGGAGTACCCCGTGGCCTCAGTTCTCGAAAAGGTCCTTCGCGTCGGGGAGGGCCGGGTCCTCCGCCGCCTCGAGAACTACGCGAAAGCCGTCAACGCCCTCGAAGAGGACTTCACGCACCTCAGCGACGAGGAGCTGAAGAACGAGACCGTCGAGCTGCGCGAGCGCTACTCGAACGGCGAGTCGCTCGACGACCTGCTGCCGGAGGCCTTCGCGGCCGTCCGCGAGGCGTCGCGCCGCACGCTCGGCCTCCGCCACTTCGACGTCCAGCTGATGGGCGGCGCGGCGCTGCACCTCGGCAACATCGCCGAGATGAAGACCGGTGAGGGCAAGACCCTCGTCGCGACCCTGCCGGCGTACCTCAACGCCATCGCGAGCCGCGGCGTGCACATCGTCACGGTGAACGACTTCCTCGCGAACTACCAGTCCGAGCTGATGGGCCGCGTGTTCCGCGCCCTCGGCATGACGACCGGCGTGATCCTCTCCGGCCAGACGCCCGAGCAGCGCCGCGAGCAGTACGCGGCCGACATCACCTACGGCACGAACAACGAGTTCGGCTTCGACTACCTCCGCGACAACATGGCCTGGCAGGCGCAGGACATGGTCCAGCGCGGCCACTTCTTCGCCGTGGTCGACGAGGTCGACTCGATCCTCATCGACGAGGCGCGCACCCCGCTGATCATCTCCGGCCCCGCCTCGGGCGAGGCGAACCGCTGGTTCGCCGAGTTCGCCGGCCTCGCCACGCGCCTCATCGAGGGCGAGGACTACGAGGTCGACGAGAAGAAGCGCACCGTCGGCGTGCTCGAGCCCGGCATCGAGAAGGTCGAGGACTACCTCGGCATCGACAACCTCTACGAGTCCGCGAACACCCCGCTGATCTCCTTCCTCAACAACTCGATCAAGGCCCGCGCCCTGTTCAAGAAGGACAAGGACTACGTCGTCCTCAACGGCGAGGTGATGATCGTCGACGAGCACACCGGCCGCATCCTGGCCGGCCGCCGCTACAACGAGGGCATCCACCAGGCGATCGAGGCGAAGGAGGGCGTGCAGGTCAAGGCCGAGAACCAGACCCTCGCCACCGTCACGCTGCAGAACTACTTCCGCCTCTACGGCAAGCTCTCCGGCATGACCGGAACGGCCGAGACCGAGGCCGCCGAGTTCATGTCGACCTACAAGCTCGGCGTGGTCTCCATCCCGACCAACCGCAAGATGCAGCGCATCGACAACGCCGACCTCGTCTACAAGAACGAGCAGGTCAAGTTCGAGCAGGTCGTCGAGGACATCGTCGAGCGCCACGCGGCGGGCCAGCCCGTCCTGGTCGGCACGACGAGCGTCGAGAAGAGCGAGTACCTCTCCCGCCTGCTCGCCAAGAAGGGCGTGCGGCACGAGGTGCTGAACGCCAAGAACCACGCGCGCGAGGCCGCGATCGTCGCCCAGGCCGGCCGCCTCGGCGCCGTCACCGTCGCGACCAACATGGCCGGCCGCGGCACCGACATCATGCTCGGCGGCAACGCCGAGTTCCTCGCGGTCACCGAGATGTCGACCAAGGGCCTCAGCCCCGTCGACACCCCCGAGGAGTACGAGTCCGCGTGGGACGACGTCTTCGCGGGCGTCAAGGCCAAGGTCGCCGAGGAGGCCGAGAAGGTCCAGGCCGCCGGCGGTCTCTACGTGCTCGGCACCGAGCGCCACGAGTCGCGCCGCATCGACAACCAGCTCCGCGGCCGCTCCGGTCGCCAGGGCGACCCGGGCGAGAGCCGCTTCTACCTCTCGCTCACCGACGACCTGATGCGCCTGTTCAACTCCGGTGCGGCCGAGGCCCTGATGGGCCGCGGCAACGTGCCGGACGACATGGCGATCGAGTCGAAGGTCGTCTCGCGCGCCATCCGCAGTGCGCAGTCGCAGGTCGAGGCGCGCAACGCCGAGATCCGGAAGAACGTCCTCAAGTACGACGACGTCCTCAACCGCCAGCGCGAGGCGATCTACTCCGACCGCCGCCACATCCTCGAGGGTGACGACCTGCACGAGCGAACCCAGAAGTTCCTCGTCGACGTGATCGACGAGATCCTCGAGGTGCACACCGGCGAGGGCAACGGCGACGACTGGGACTTCGACGCGCTCTGGACCGAGCTGAAGACCCTCTACCCGGTCAGCCTGTCGATCGACGAGGTCGTCCAGGAGGCCGGCAGCCGCGGCCGGATCAACAAGGAGTTCATGCGCCGCGAGATCCTCTCGGACGCGAAGCTCGCCTACCAGGGCCGCGAGGAGCAGCTCGGCGCCCCCGCCATGCGCGAGCTCGAGCGCCGCGTCGTCCTCTCGGTGATCGACCGCCGCTGGCGCGACCACCTCTACGAGATGGACTACCTGAAGGACGGCATCGGCCTGCGCGCGATGGCCCAGCGCGACCCGCTGGTCGAGTACCAGCGCGAGGGCTTCACCCTGTTCCAGCAGATGATGGGCCAGATCCGCGAGGAGACCGTCGGCTTCCTCTTCAACCTCGAGGTCGAGGTCACCCAGAAGCAGGGCGAGGTCGCCGGCGTCGCCGCGAAGGGCCTCTCCGAGCCGGTCGCTCCGGTCGAGAAGCTCAGCTACTCCGCGCCGAGCGACTCGGGTGGCGTCGAGGTCCGCGACCAGCGCGGTCGTGTGCAGCAGGCGGCGACGGCCAAGGCCAGCGCCGCGGCGGCCCGCGAGGCGCGCCCGGACGACGCGGAGGACGCCGCGACCACCGGCGCCTTCGGCCAGCAGACCGGCGGCTCCGACGAGACGCCGAACAACCGCCAGGAGCGCCGCGCGCAGACCAAGCGCCGCTGACCCCGGCCCTGCCGACCGGCACGACGAAGGCCCCGGCTCCGGCCCTGCTCACGCGGGGTGCGGGGCCTTCGCCGTCGGCCGCGTCAGGTCAGACGCGGTGCCGCACCAGCGCCGAGACGAAGCCGCCGGCGAAGGTGTCGCCGAGGCCGATCGTGGTGGGGCGGTCGGTCTCGAGCACGAGGCCGGGCGTGCAGACGGCCTGCAGCCGAGCCGTGACCGCGGTGCAGACCGCGAGTCCGCCGGGCTGCGCCGGCAGCTGCGCGACGCGGTCGTAGTCCGCGGCGGTGATGCCGTCGCCGAGCAGGTAGCGGGTGCTCGCCATCGTCACTCCGCCCAGGAGCGCCGCGCGGTAGCGCTCGGCCTCCGCTCCGACGGCCGCCGACCAGTGCCGGGTGTGCACGACGAGCACCGGGCCGGGGAGCAGCGCCGAGGCCGCGCCCAGCGCCTCGACCACGGCGTCCGGGTCGAGCAGGTCGAGCCGGTGCCCGAGCAGCGCCTGCAGCTCGTCCTCGTTCATGCTGACGACGTCGACGCAGCCGAGCAGGGCGGAGCGGGCCCGGTCCTGCAGGGCGGGCAGGTGGAACCCGGCGTCCTCGTAGATCACGTCCGCGGAGGCGGGCAGCGCCGCGAGGTGGCGCTGCAGCGTCTCCAGCCGGTCCGTCAGCACCGCCCCGTCCTGGATGCTGTTGAAGCCGGAGACCAGGAAGACGCCCGCGTCGGCCAGCACGCCGCCGAGTCCCTCCGCCAGCAGCAGCTCGCGGTTGGGCGGGTCGTTCGCGAAGATCACCCGGTTCGGGTGCGGCGCCACCAGCACGCGGTCGCCGAGGAGCACCCGGGCGCCCCGCGGGAACTGCACGATCAGGTGCGGGTCGGTGCTGTCGGCGGTCGCGCTCGAGACGTACTCGGTGCCCACGGGCAGGAGCCGGCGGACGTGGTCGTCGATGCTCACCAGGTGCTGCACCGCGGCGAGGCCGTGCACGGCGAGCGCGTAGCCCGCGCGCACTCCCGTGCCGCCGAGGGTGATGCGCCGGGGGAAGCGCTGCGCGAACTCCTCGACGATGCGGGAGGAGGAGGCGAATCTCTCCCCTCCCGCACCGTCGGCGAGGAACGCGAGGAGCGCCACGACGAGGTCGCGCTCGGTAGTGACCGGCGCCGTCCTCGTCAGCTCGTCCGCGCGGATCCCGTACTCCTCCGCGAGCGCCTGGACGACGTCGTCGTCCCAGTCGATCTCGTAGTCGACGGTCCCGCCCAGTCCGAGCACGATCCTCTCGTTCACCGCGCTGCTCTCCTGCGTCTCGCCGGGCCTAGTAGAGCTCGGCCTTGCCGGCGGAGCCGAACAGGTCGATCTTCTCGGCGGCCGTCTCCTTCATCGCGGCGATGGAGGGCGGCTGGATCGTGTTCGGCTCGCGGACGGAGGGGTCGGCCAGCACCTCGCGCATCTTCTTGTGGTACGCGGCCTTGATGTCGCTGGAGATGTTGATCTTGTTGACCCCGCGCTTCACCGACTCCGCGATCTCGGCGTCGGGGTTGTTCGAGCCGCCGTGCAGGACGAGCGGCACGGCGACGCGCTTCTTGATCTCGGCGAGCAGGTCCAGCTTGAGGGCGGGCTTCATGGACGCCGGGTAGAGGCCGTGGCTGGTGCCGATGGCGATCGCGAGGCTGTCGACCCCGGTCGAGGCGACGAAGTCGACCGCCTCGTCGGGCTCGGTGTAGATGATGTTCGCGGCGCCGTCCTCGGCCTCGTTGTCGGTCTTGCCGATCGTGCCCAGCTCGCCCTCGACCGAGACGCCGACGGCGTGCGCCGCGTCGACGACGCGCTTGGTGATCGCGACGTTCTCGTCGTAGGGGAGCATCGAGCCGTCGATCATCACCGAGGTGAAGCCGGACTTGATCGCGAGCAGGACCTGCTCGTAGGTGGCGCCGTGGTCGAGGTGGATGGTCACCGGGACGCTGGAGCGGTGGGCGCGGGCGATGATCGCGTGCAGGATGTCCACTCCGGTGTGGCTCAGCTCGTCGGGGTGGATCGCGATGAGCAGCGGGGAGGCCTTCTCCTCGCTGATCTCGAACAGGCCGTTCATCATGGCGTAGTCGCTGACGTTGAACGCCGGGACGGCGAAGCCGTTCGCATTGGCGACGTCCAGCAGGTCTTTTCCGGAAACAAGCATTCTCTGACTGTCCTTCTCGTGGTGGTGGTGGTGTTCCGGACGCGCGGACGCGCGCCTCAGCTCTTGACGGCCCCGGCGGTCATGCCGCCGATGAAGTACCGCTGGAAGAAGAGGAAGAGGAGGAGGACGGGAACGCATCCGAGGATGCTCATCGCCATCATCTCGTTCCACTCGTAGGAGTTCTGGCCCATCAGCAGCTGGATGCCGATCGGCACCGTGCGCATGTCGTCGGTGCGGGTCAGGGTGAGCGCGAAGAGGTACTCGTTCCACGCGATCATGAAGGTGTAGACGCCGACCGAGACGATCCCGGGGATCGCGATCGGCACCAGGATCCGCCAGAGCACCGTCATCGGGCCGGCCCCGTCCATCCGCGCCGCCTCGTCGAGATCGCGGGGGAGGGTGTTGAAGTAGCCGGTCAGCATGATGATCGCGTAGGGCAGCGTGAAGACCAGATAGGTGAGGATCAGCCCCTGATAGGTGTTGTAGAGCCGCAGCGTCACCATCAGCCCGAAGAACGGGATCAGCAGGGTGATCGGCGGCACCGCCTGCACGCTGACGATGATGATGTTGATCGGCCGCTTGAAGCGGAACTCGTAGCGGCTGAACGCGTAGGACGCGAGGATCGCGACGACCAGCGTCAGCGCGACGACCGCGAGGGCGACGACGTAGCTGTTGATGAAGAAGCGGACCTTCGTCGGGTCGCCCAGGATCCCGGCGTAGGCCGAGAACGAGAACGTGTCGGTGATCAGCCGGGGCGGGTACTCGAAGATCTCGGTGTTCGACTTGAACGAGCTGGCGGCCATCCAGACGATCGGCAGGCCCGCGAAGGCGGCGCCGATCAGGAGAAGGACCCAGACCCCGGCCTTCGCGGCGAGGAGCCGCGGCGTGCGGACGGCCGGGCGGGTGGCGGTGGCGGTCACGTCAGTCCCTGGCTTTCTGGTTCCGCACGTAGAAGAACGCGAGGACCATGGTGAGGAGGAGGATCAGGACGGCGCTCGCCGAGGCCACCGAGAACTCGTAGCGGCTGAACGCGAGCTTGTAGGTGTAGGTGCTGAGCATCTCGGTCGCGTCGATCGGGCCGCCGCCGGTCGTCATCCAGATCAGCGCGAACTGCTGCGAGGTCCAGATGATGTCGAGCACCGACATGCTGATGATGATCGGCTTGAGCTGCGGGATCGTGACGTTCCAGAACCGCTGCCAGGCGGTCGCCCCGTCGACCTTCGCCGCCTCGTAGAGGTCGTGCGGGATGCCCTGCAGACCCGCCAGCAGCGTGATCATGTAGAACGAGTAGCCCGCCCAGATGTTGATGAAGGTCACTGAGAGCAGCGCGGTCGCGGGGGAGGCGAGCCACTCGATGCCCTTGTCGGTCAGCCCGAGCGAGATCAGCGCGTAGTTGATCACGCCGTTGGGGTTCAGCAGCAGCCGCCAGAGCACCGCGATGATCGCGACGGTGAACAGCCACGGCAGGACGTAGACCACGCGGAAGAGCGACTTGGCGACGGTCGGCACGAGCGGCGAGTTGAGCAGCATCGCGAAGCCGAGGCCGAGCACCAGGTGGGCGGCGACGCTGACGCCGACGAAGACGATCGTGTTGCCGGTGGCCGTGCGGAACTTCGGATCGCCGAGGACCTCGAGGTAGTTGGCGAGTCCGACGAAGGCGGGCTTCGGGTTCGTGATGACGTTGTCGAAGAACGAGTACCCGATCACCAGCAGCACCGGCACGAGCATCAGGACGAGCATCACGATCGCCGTGGGGGAGAGGTAGAGGTAGGGCGCGAGGTCGCGGCGCCTCCGGCGGCCCGCGGGGGCGGGGGCGGGCGTCCCGGAGGCGGGACGCTGGGGGGCGCTCAGCAGGGAGACCACGGCGCTCCTCCTTCGATCGGGGACGGGGTGAGGGGGGACCGCGCCGCGGGAGAGGACTCCCGCGGCGCGATCGGGGACGGACGGGTCACGGCTCAGAACTCGCCGAGCCAGGCTTCCTGGGACTTCTCCAGCGCCTCGTCGACGCTCTGGTCGCCGTTGAGGGCGGCCTGCAGCTGCTCGTCGAAGTCGCGCATCAGCTGCTCCGCGACGGGCAGGCCGACGAACTCGTTCGCCGGGTAGCCGGCCGAGTAGATGTCGAAGGCCTCCTGGTACAGCGGGTCGCTGTCCGAGAAGTCCGGCGTGGAGGCGGTGTTGCCGGGGAAGGCGTTCGCCAGCGTGGACAGCTTGGAGTTGGTGTCGGCGCTCATCAGGAACGACACGAGCTTCGCGGCCTCGGCCGGGTGCTCGCTGCTGGCCGAGACCCCGATGCCCCAGGAGGCGAAGGGGATGCCGCGCTCGCCGCTGAAGCCGTCCTCGGCCGGGATGGCCGAGATGCTGAACTTCAGGTCGGGGTTGGACTCGCGGATGGTGGCGATGTGCGACAGGGAGTCGATCATCATGCCGACCCGGCCGTTGGTGAACTCCTCGACCTTGTCCTGCTCCTTCATCGTCGCGGCGCCGGGGGCGATCACGCCGTCGGCGTCGAGCTGCGCGATGTAGTCGACCGCGCTGGTGACGGCGTCGTTGGTGAGGTCCGGCTTGCCGTCGTCGAGCATGCTGCCGCCGGAGGCCCAGACCCAGGACATGACGTCGTTCTGGATCCCGTTGGGGGCGTCGCTCGAGAGCGGGAGCACCCAGCCGCTGGTGTTGTCGCCCAGCGCCGTGATCGCCTTGGCCGCGGACTCGAACTCGCTGCGGGTCGAGGGCGGAGCGCTGACGCCCGCCTCGGAGAGCAGGGCGTCGTTGGTGAAGAGCGGGTAGACGAAGTTGACGACCGGGACCATGGCGGTCTTGCCGTCGACGACGACCGTCGAGGAGAGCTGGCTCTCGTCGAAGCCCGCGTCCGAGAGCAGCGGGGCGAGGTCGGCCAGCGCGCCCTGCTTGGCGAAGTCGCTGATCCAGGCGCCGTCCAGTCCGACGACGTCGGACATCGTGCCGGCCGCGGCGCCGGCGAAGAGCTGCTCCTTGGTCGAGGCGTACGGGCCGCTGAGCAGGTCGACCGTGATGCCGGGGTTCGCGGCCTCGAAGTCGTCCATCAGTCCGCGGAGGGCGCCGTCCGAGAGCTCGGGCTCCCACCACTGCGCGAATTCGAGGGTGACGTCTCCGCCTGCCGCGGAGTCGCCGCCACCCTGGCTGCAGCCGGTCAGCATCGTCGCGGCGAACGCCGCGCTGACGGTGAAGACGACGGCTCTCTTGATGCGAGCACCTTTGCTCATGTCACTCCCTGCAACTCTGCAGTTATCTGCTGTTGTGTGCGCATTCTTGCGCTTGTGTTCTGCGAATGTACCTGGCGATGCGTGGTCGTGCAAGAACCGGCAGGAAATTGCCGAGATGTGCGACAAACGAGGACCAGACCGCAGGATTCACCGCGATCCGAGTGCGACAAGTTGCAGGATCCGGCACGGCGGTGTTAGACAACGCACATGCCCGACACCGACGACGCCCCCGCCGCGAACGACGTCCCGCTCCGTCTGCCGGCCGGCCGGAAGGCCGATCTGGCCGCCTACGTCGCCGAGGCGGGCGAGGTCACGGTCACCACGCTCGCCCGCCGCTTCGCGGTCTCGGCCGACACCGTGCGCCGCGATCTCGACCAGCTCGACGCCGACGGCTACCTCGTCCGCACGCACGGCGGCGCGGTGAGCCTCTCGGTGATGCCCGCGACCGAGAAGCGCCTGGACGTGCGCCTGGGCATCCAGCGCGGCGCGAAGGAGAAGATCGGCGCGCTCGCCGCCGGCCTCGTCGAGAACGGGGCGGTGGTGATGCTGAACGCGGGCACCACCTCGCTGGCGGTCGTCCGGCACCTCAACGACCACCGCGAGCTGACCATCGCGACGAACAACCTGCGCGTCCCCGCCGAGATCGGCTCGAAGACCTGCCGCGACCTCTTCGTCTTCGGCGGCGCCGTCCGCCTCGGCGGCCAGTCGACGGTCGGGCCGGTGGGCTTCGCCGCCGCGGAGCCGGGCGGCGCCGTCGACCTGCACTGCGACATCGGCCTGATCTCCGTCGGCGCCGTGTCCGCCGAGAACGGCTACTCGACCAGCAACCTGGCGGAGGGCGTGATGATGAGCGAGATGATCGCCCGCTGCGAGCGCGTGGCGATCCTGGCCGACCAGACCAAGTTCGGCCGCACCCTCTTCGCCCAGGTGGCGGAGCTCGGCCGGGCCGACTACCTCGTCACCGACGCGCCGCCGCCGCCGGAGCTCGAGGAGGCGCTGCGCGAGAAGGGCGTCCAGGTGGTGCTGCCGCCGGTGGCTCCCGTCCGCGAGCGCTGACCCGGGAGTGCCGGCGTGCGAGCGCCGAGCCGCGAGCGCCGGCCGGTCTCAGAGCACGTTGATCGCGGTCGCGCGCCAGCGGGCGTCGGTGCCCTCCAGCCGGATGGCGACCGCTCGGGTGCGGACCCGGTTGTGCACGAGGACGACCGCCTCGACGATCCCGTCCCGCGGCTCCGTGACGACGACCCGGCCGACGGTGGACGGGAGGCGCTGCGTCGACCGCCCCTTGAGGCTGCGGGCGCGGGCGGCCATCACCACCCGCTTCTGCAGATGCCGGTAGACGTCGTCGCTCAGCCAGCGGGCCAGCTGGTCGATCTCGCGGGAGCCGGCCAGAACCTCGACCACCTGCAGCGTCAGGCAGGCGAGGATCGGCTCGGGATCGGGCAGCTCCGCCCGCGTGGCCGGCTGCGGGGCGAAGAACGCGGCGGTCGACGTCGCGGGGGCCGCCGCGTCGGCGTCGAGCGGCAGGGTGCGGTAGTCGAACGCGTTGGTGGGGTGGATCATGCGGCGTGCTCCAAAGGCAGGACGAGCGACTCACGGTTCGGATCTCCTCTCGGCTCGGGCGGTGCGTGCCGCAGCAGGACGAGCGCGACGGGGTGCCCTCATCGAAGCAGCCGAGCGATGCTCACGTCAGGCTCAGCGCCGGACTGTGGATAACCGGGCGCGGGGCACCGCAGGTGCGGTGCGCGCGATGACGGGACCTAGGCTTGTCGGGTGTCGACCCTCAGTGATCTCGTTCTCTCCCACGGCCGCTCCACGGACGCGGACGTCGAATGGCTGCACCTCCTCGTCGGCGACCTCCAGCTCCTCGCCGACCTCGCCTTCGCCGACATCGTGCTCTGGGTGCCGACCGCCGAGGGTGGCTTCGTCGCCGTCGCGCACGCCCGGCCCTCGAGCGCGGCGACGCTCTTCTACCGCGACTTCGTCGGGCAGAAGATCAAGGCGGAGTGGCGCGCCCAGGTCGCCGAGGCCTTCGAGAGCGCCCGCATCGTCGACACCTCGGCCCCGGACTGGTTCGAGGAGACGCCCACCCGGGTTCGCGCCGTGCCGGTCATCCGGCGCCTCGGCGGCTCCGACAGCGCGACCATGGATCAGCCGATCGCGGTCGTCACCCGGCACACCAACCTCAGCGAGACGCGCACGCCCAGCCGCCAGGAGCTGACCTTCAACGACTGCGCGAACGACCTCTTCTCGATGATCGCCTCGGGCGACTTCCCCGACCTGGGCGCGCCGACCGGGCCCCGGCGCGGTGCCCCGCGCGCCTCCGACGGCCTGATCCGCCTCGACGTCGACGGGATCACGACCTTCGCCAGCCCGAACGCGCTGTCGGCGTTCAACCGCATCGGCTTCGCGGACGAGCTCGAGGGCGAGTCGCTCGCCGAGGTCACCACGGGCCTGGTCGCCGGCAAGGTCGTCATCGACGAGTCTCTGCCGCTGGTCGTGACCGGCCGCGCGCCCTGGCGCACCGACATCGAGGCCCGCGGCGTCACCGTCTCGCTGCGCGCGATCCCGATCCGCGACCGCGGGGAGCGTGTCGGCGCCGTCGTGCTCTGCCGCGACGTGACCGAGCTGCGCCACCAGGAGCGGGAGCTGATCACCAAGGACGCGACGATCCGGGAGATCCACCACCGGGTGAAGAACAACCTGCAGACCGTCGCGTCGCTGCTGCGGATCCAGGCCCGGCGCACCCACTCCGACCTCGCCCGCGAGGCGCTGACGCAGGCCATGCGGCGCGTCGCGGCGATCGCGGTCGTGCACGACACGCTCTCCGAGGGGCTCGCGCAGAACGTCGACTTCGACGCGGTGTTCGACCGGGTGCTGCTGCTGATCGCCGAGGTCGCCTCGACGCACAACACCACCGTGCACCCCACGTTCACCGGCAGCTTCGGCGACCTGCCGAGCGAGTACGCCACTCCGCTCGCCCTCGCGCTGACCGAGCTGGTCACCAACGCGGTCGAGCACGGGCTCGCCGGCCGGGAGGGCGACGTCGAGATCGTCGCGACCCGCGGCGACGACGAGCTCACGGTCAAGGTGCGCGACACCGGCGTCGGACTGCCCGAGGGCAAGGTCGGCTCGGGTCTGGGCACGCAGATCGTGCGCACCCTGATCCAGGGCGAGCTCGGCGGCACGATCGACTGGCACACGCTGGTCGGCCGCGGCACCGAGGTGACCATCGAGGTGCCGCTGCGCTGGCTGAAGGGCCCGCGGGTCTGAGCCGGACCGGTGCGAGCCGGACCGCTCCGCGCCGCGCGGCCCCGGCTCCCGCCGGGCGTCCCCGGGAACGGCGCGACCCCCGCTGCCGGAGGGCGAGCGGGGGTCGGGGTCGTGCGGTGCCGGGCGGTCCCGGTGCTACGAGGCGCGGCGGGCGCGGGCGGCGCGGCGCTTGAGGGCGCGGCGCTCGTCCTCGCTGAGGCCGCCCCAGACGCCCGAGTCCTGACCGGTCTCGAGGGCGTACTGCAGGCAGACCTCGGTGACGGTGCAGCGACCGCAGACGGTCTTCGCCTTCTCGATCTGGTCGACCGCGGGTCCGGTGTTGCCGACCGGGAAGAAAAGCTCGGGGTCAGCGGTGAGGCAAGCGGCCTTGTCGCGCCAGTCCATGCGGGTGCTCCTTGTGTGACAGCGTGCGTGGAGGAACCACGCAGTGTTCGGGTGGGATGATCGAGTCACACCGACGGCCTGGACCATCGGTATGCACCGGGCGCCCGAACCGGCGCACGCCACGAGACCCTGCGCAGCTGCGCAGGGCGGTTCGGGTGCGGGACCGGACGGTGCTCGGTTCTTCCCGACAGATCGCCCCGCTCGCACGCATACCTCTCGGCACGGCAGGATCGGGGTGTTCACGTCGGCGGTAACCCACGACCCTGTGAGCGGTGAAACGAACTGCACTAGCCTGTCACGGAGGCAGGCTCGAATCAAGAGTGCTGGATGGGATGCAGCTGTGATCATGGACGGGAACCGGCCTCCGACCAGGCCGGGAAGCGGCCGGCGGCCCCTCGGCCTGCTCCTCCTGGTCGCCGTTCTGGCGCTGGAGACCGCTGCCGTGGCGTGCGTCACGGGGTGGCTCGTGATCGAGCTCCTCACCACCCGGGCCGGCTCGATCGGCGGCGGGATCGCGATCGTCGTGCTCTCCTTCATCGCCCTGGCCTGGGTCGCCGCGACGACCGTGGGCACCGCCCGGCGCCGCAGCTGGATCCGCGCCTCCGCCCTGACCATCCAGCTGGTGATGATGGCCGTCGCCCTCGGCGCGTTCCAGGGGCAGTACGCCGTGCCGGACATCGGCTGGGCGCTGCTGGCCCCGGCCCTGCTGGCCGTGGTGCTGCTCTTCCTGCCGAGCACGGTCGCCGCCACCCGCCGCGATCCCGGGCTGGGCTAGCGTCACCGAGCCGGCCGCCCCGGGCCGGCGTCTCTGGGCTAGCGTCGGAGGATGGACTCCACCCGACTCGGCCTCAGCGGCCTCCAGGTCTCCCCGATCATCCTCGGCTGCATGAGCTTCGGCGCCCCCGACCGCGGCGCGCACGGCTGGAGCATGGGGGAGGAGGAGTCGCGGCCCTTCCTCCGCCGGGCGCTCGAGCTCGGCATCACCACCTTCGACACCGCCGACGTCTACTCCGACGGCACGAGCGAGGAGTTCGTCGGCCGGGCGCTGGCGGACTTCGCCGTCCGCGAGGAGG
Source organism: Rathayibacter festucae DSM 15932 (assembly GCF_004011135.1). Taxonomy (NCBI): domain Bacteria; kingdom Bacillati; phylum Actinomycetota; class Actinomycetes; order Micrococcales; family Microbacteriaceae; genus Rathayibacter; species Rathayibacter festucae. Next base: position 543,966 of record NZ_CP028137.1, read on the forward strand.
TCGTCATCGCGACCAAGGTGCACGGCACGATGCGTCCCGGAGCCAACGGCGGCGGGCTCTCGCGCCGCCACATCCTCAGCGCGATCGACGACAGCCTCCGCCGCCTCGGCACCGACTACGTCGACCTCTACCAGATCCACCGCTGGGACCCGCAGGTCCCGATCGAGGAGACGATGGAGACCCTGCACGACGTCGTCCGCTCCGGCAAGGCCCGCTACATCGGCGCGTCGAGCATGTGGGCGTGGCAGTTCGCGAAGGCGCAGTACACCGCGGACCTCGGCGGCTGGACGCGCTTCGTCTCGATGCAGGACCAGTACAACCTGATCCAGCGCGAGGACGAGCGCGAGCTGCACCCGTTCTGCCTCGACCAGGGCGTCGGAGTCATCCCGTGGTCGCCGCTCGCCCGCGGGCGCCTCACCCGCGACTGGGACGCGACCACGTCGCGCACCGAGACCGATCTCTACGGGAAGACGCTCTACCACCAGCAGGAGGAGGCCGACCGCCGGACGGCGGGCACCGTCGAGCGGATCGCTGCCGAGCGCGGCGTCCCGCGCGCGCAGGTCGCCCTCGCCTGGGTGCGCCAGCAGGAGGCGGTGATCGCCCCGATCGTCGGCGCGACGAAGATGCAGCACCTCGAGGACGCGGTCGCCTCCGTCGACCTCGAGCTGACGGCCGACGAGCTTGACGCCCTCGGCGCCGACTACGCCCCGCGCTTCAACGAGGGCTTCTAGCCGCCGTCCGGCGGCCGCGGCCGCGCCAGGCGTCGGCCGAGCTCGTCACGCTGCCAGCATGGCCGGATGAGCGCACCCGACCTGACTGCTGCCGTCATGGCCTCGCTCCGAGGCTGCGGTGCCGAGAAGCACACGACCCTTCTTCTCGGCGCCGGAGCCTCGACCACGTCAGGACTTCCCGGCTGGGACGAACTCGTCGTCCGTCTCCTCGTCGACAGCGGAGTCGTGCCGGACGGCGAGGCGGGTGCTCTCGTCGTGAGCAGGCAGGATCCGCTGATCGCCGTCGCAGCGGCGCGCGAAGCGTACGGTGCGGCGTGGGATCGGAAGCTCCGCGCGGCCCTCTACGACGGGATCCCCTCCGTCGAGATCTCGCCCCTGCACTACGCCGCCGTTGCTCACGCGCTCGGCGGTGACCCGGCCGAGACGAGTCTGGCGACGCTCAATTTCGACACGCTTCTGGAACACGCCCTCCGCGCCGAGACCGAGTACCCGGTCATCGCCGCGACCGGCGAGGACGCGCCTCCTGGTCTCCCGACCTACGTCGTCCGGCATCTCCACGGGATCGTCAGTCCGACGCAGACGAGAGACGTCGTCCTCACCCTGACCGACTTCCTCGATCTGGTCGCCGAGCGCGACTCCTGGCAGTCGGTCTTCCTGCGGCAGGCTGTCGGCCGGGGCGCCCTGATCATCGCCGGGACGTCCTATCGCGACCCGGACGTGCGCCAATGGCTCCATGCCGCCCTCGCCGAGGCGCCGCGGGAGCACGCCGCCGTCGTTCTGCTCGCTCGGCAGGGTTTCGACGTCACGAAGGCGCAGTTCGCGGAACTCGCGAAGGCGCTGAGCGGACAGTGGACCGCCATCGGCCTCCGACCGGTGCTCCTCGACGACTTCTCGGACGCAGCGCAGGTGATACGTGAACTCCGACACGTCGATTCCCCGGGCTACCGCGCTCCACAGGAGCGGATCGCGCAGATCTGGGACCACCACCTCGAGGGGTTCCTGCCTCTTCAGCAGGAGTACGTCGAGCAGTTGCGGGTCGATGCTGACGACCTCAGGTCAGCGTTCGACGTCGACGTGCTCAACCTCAGTCTGTGGTTGTCGGACGGTCGCGGCATGCTCGCGCGCTGGGCGGCGCAGGACAGGGTGTTCCTCGACCGGCACGGTCTTCGGAGGGTGGAGACCGGCTTCGACAGCCCGTGGATCGCCGGGCAGGCCCTCGGCTCCGACACCCTGCTGCACAAGGATCTCCCGCGGGACGGTGTCCACCGCTGGACGTCGGTGCTCGCTCTCCCTCTGCCCGCACCCCATCCGGTCCTCCCGACGGCGACCGCCGGGGTCCTCACCATCGGGCTGCCCGAGGCTGCAGCCCGGTACGAAGGATCGAAGCTGCTCTGGGGGGAGACGCTGGCGCGGGTCGGTGACGCGTGGAGTTCACGCCTGACCAGACCGGTGTTCGCCGAGGCGGCGACTACCATCGAGACTGTCGACGAGGAGGACTGATGGCGAAGAACGTGAAGCGGTCGTCGTACCAGAGCCTGGGCAACGGGGTCTATCGGGTCGGCGCCGTGCGTCGTAGTGCGGTGACCGGCCGATACGTCGTCAGTCCCGAGCCCGCACCGGCATCGCCGTCTCCCACGCCGTCCGCGAGCGGCGACCGACGGAGTTGATTCCGCCGGTCACCGGCGTGCGTCGGCGGGTCAGGCCAGCTTGAGCTTCTTGCGCAGCGCCTGCACGTGGCCGGTGGCGCGCACGTTGTACTGCGCGAACTCGAGGGCGCCCTCGGGGCCGACGACGAAGGTCGAGCGGAGGACGCCGACGACCGTCTTGCCGTAGCTGTTCTTCTCGCCCCAGACGCCGTAGGCGCGGTGCACGGCCATGTCCGGGTCGCTCAGCAGCGGGTACGCGAGGCCGTGCTCGTCGGCCCAGCGGCGCAGCGCCTCCGGGGTGTCCCGCGAGACGCCGAGCACCTCGTAGCCGGCCGCCTGCAGGGCCGTGGTGCTGTCGCGGAAGTCGCACGCCTCGGTCGTGCAGCCGGGGGTGTCGGCCTGCGGGTAGAAGAACAGGATGACGCGGCGCCCGCGCAGGTCCTCGAGGGCGACGGGCCGGCCGTCCTGGTCGGGCAGCGTGAAGTCCGGGGCGGTGTCGCCCGCGGCGAGGCGCTCGTCGACGGGGATCGGGGGGAGGGCGGTGTCGGTCATCGTCTGCTTCCGTCGGTGGTGGCGAAGGTGGTCAGGAGGCGCTGGAGCGAGTCGAGGCGCTCCGGCCCGCTCGCGCCGAGCAGCCCGCCCTCGACGGCCTCGATGATCGCGCAGTCGGGGGAGTCGGGGAGGTGCGTGCAGCCGCGCGGGCAGTCCTCGGCGAGCACGGCGAGCGTCGTGAAGGCGCCGAGGATGTTGTCGGTGTTCACGTGGCCGAGGCCGAAGGAGCGCACGCCCGGGGTGTCGATCACCCAGCCGTGCCGGTCGCCGCGCTCGACGCGCAGCGAGACGGTGGAGGAGGAGGTGTGGCGGCCGCGCCCGGTCACCGTGTTCACCCGGCCGATCGCCCGGTGCGCGTCGGGGACGAGCTTGTTCACGAGCGTCGACTTGCCGACTCCGGAGTGGCCGACCACGACGGTCTCGTGGCCGAGCAGCGCCTCGGCGATCTCGTCGACGGGCGGCTCGTCCTGGCTGGAGAGGAAGACGCGGAGGTCGAGGCCCTCGAAGTTGCGCAGGAACGGCGCCGGGTCCGCCAGGTCGGTCTTGGTGATGCAGAGCATCGGCGTGATCCCGGCGTCGAAGGCGGCGACCAGGTAGCGGTCGACCAGTCGGGTGCGCGGCTCCGGGTCGGCGGCGGCCACCACGCAGACCATCTGGTCGGCGTTGGCGACGATCACCCGCTCGATCGCATCGGTGTCGTCGGCGCTGCGGCGCAGCAGGGTCGAGCGCTCGCGGATCCGCACGATGCGGGCGAGCGTGCCCTCGTCGCCGCTGGAGTCGCCGACCACGTCGACGCGGTCACCGGGGACGATCGCCTGCTTGCGCAGCTCGCGGGCCCGCGCCGCCGTGAACTCGTGCTCCTCCGGGGTGCCGTCGCCGATCATCACCGTGTAGCGGCCGCGGTCGACGCCGAGGACCATCGCGATCTCGGCGTCCTCGTAGGCCGGCCGGTTCTTCGTCCGCGGCTTGGTGCCCTTGGGGTTCGGCCGCACTCGCGCGTCCGACTCGTCGTAGCCGTCGAAGTCGTCGAGCACTCCGTCGGCGTCGAGGCCGCTGTCCGTCCACCACGACACGGGTCAGACCCCGCCCGCGAGTGCGGTCCAGAGCTCGGGGAACTGCGGCAGGGTCTTCGAGGTCGTCGCGATGTCCTCGATCGCGACGCCGGGGACGACCAGGCCGATCAGCGCACCGGCGTGGGCCATGCGGTGATCGGAGTAGGTGCGCCAGCGGCCGCCGTGCAGCGGGGCGGGCTCGATCCGCAGGCCGTCCTCGAGCTCGGTGACGGAGCCGCCGAGGCCGTTGATCTCGGCGGCGAGGGCGGCGAGGCGGTCGGTCTCGTGGTGGCGGATGTGGCCGATGCCGGTCAGCGTGCTCGGGCCGCTCGCGAGCGCGGCGAGGGCCGCGAGGGCGGGGGCGAGCTCGCCGCCCTCCGAGAGGTCGAGCTCGACGCCGAGGATCTCGTCCCCGCCGCGGACGACGAGGTCCTCGCCGTCGCGCTCGACGCTCGCGCCGAACATCGGCAGGATCCGCTCGAGGTGCGCGCCGACCTGGGTGGTCTCGGCCGGCCAGTGCCGGAGGCGGACGGTGCCGCCGGTGACGAGTGCGGCGGCCAGGAACGGCGCGGCGTTGGAGAGGTCGGGCTCGATCAGGACCTCGGCACCGGCGATCCGCTGCGGTGCGATCGTCCAGGTGCCGGGGATCGAGGCGTCGACGCTCACGCCGCGGGCCGCGAGGGCGGCGATCGTCATGTCGATGTGCGGCTGGCTCGGCAGGGCGCCGCCCTTGTGGGTCAGGCGCAGGCCCTCGTCGAACCGGGCGCCGGCGAGGAGCAGGGCCGAGACGAACTGGCTCGAGCGGGTGGCGTCGACCACGGCGTCGCCGCCGCGGATCGAGCCGGAGCCGTGCACGGTGAAGGGGAGCGAGCCGCGCCCGTCGTCCGCCACGTCGACGCCGAGCGAGCGGAGGGAGGCGATGGTCGCGCCCATCGGCCGCTTGTAGGCGTAGGCGTCGCCGTCGAAGGTGGTGGGCCCGAGCGCCAGCCCGGCCAGGGGCGGCAGGAAGCGCATCACCGTGCCGGCCAGTCCGCAGTCGATCGTCGTGGAGCCGAAGAGCTCCTCGGCCGGCTCGACGACGAGATCGGCGCCGAAGGAGCCGGTGGCGCCCTCCTCGCGGATCGTCGTGCCGAGCGAGCGCAGGCCCTCGATCATCAGGGCGCTGTCGCGCGAGTGCAGCGGCGCGCGCAGCACGGACGGAGCGTCGGCCAGAGCGGCGAGGACGAGCTCGCGGTTCGTCAGCGACTTGGAGCCGGGCAGCTCGACCACGGCGTCGAGGGCGCCGGCGGCGGACGGCGCGGACCAGTCCTCCTCGCCGGGGAGCGCGCGGGCGTCGCCGTACGGATCGAACTCGGGAGCGGAATAACGCGAGAAGACCATCGGTTGTCAGAGTAGTCGGCGAACGGACCGACAGCAGGATCAGGCGGGAGGCGAGGCATGACGGCGACGATCGACCTCGTGCGACCCCGGCCGGCCCGGCAGGCCGCCTCCCGGCGCCGCGGCCTAGAATCGCGTGTGATGACTCGCGACGACAGCACACGCCCCAGCACCGCCGACGAGGCGCAGGCGACCGAGGAGACCGAGACGATCGAGGAGACCGTCGAGGAGGCTCTCGACGACGCCGCTCCCGACGCTCCGGTCGATCTCCGCGCGCTGTTCGAGCAGCAGGCGCTGCCCTTCATCGACCAGCTCTACGCGGCCGGCCTGCGGATGACGAAGAACCCCTCCGACGCCCAGGACCTCGTCCAGGAGACCTTCGCGAAGGCGTTCGGCGCGTTCAAGCAGTTCGAGCAGGGCACGAACCTCAAGGCGTGGCTCTACCGCATCCTCACCAACACCTTCATCAACTCGTACCGCAAGAAGCAGCGCGAGCCGTACCAGAGCGCGATCGACGAGCTCGAGGACTGGCAGCTGGGCGGCGCCGAGTCGACCACCGCCACGTCGAGCCGCTCGGCCGAGGCCGAGGCGATCGACCACCTCCCCGACACCGCCGTCAAGGAGGCCCTGCAGGCGATCCCGGAGGACTTCCGGCTCGCCGTCTACTTCGCCGATGTCGAGGGCTTCTCGTACCAGGAGATCGCCGACATCATGAAGACCCCCGTCGGGACCGTGATGAGCCGGCTGCACCGCGGCCGGCGCATGCTGCGCGAACGACTCACCGACTACGCACGCGAGCGCGGGATCCGCGCCGCTTTCACCACCGGGAGCACGAAATGACCGACTGCGGCTGCACGAAGGCGAAGGCCGAGCTCGAGGAGTACCTCCACAACGAGCTGTGCAAGGAGGACGCCGCCGACATCCGCGAGCACATGGCGAACTGCCCCGACTGCTCCGGTGAGGCGAAGGTCGGTGTCGTGCTGACCGTCGCCGTGCAGCGCGCGTGCAAGGAGACGGCGCCGGAGGACCTCCGCGCCCAGGTGCTCGGCATGCTGCGCGATGCGCAGGCGAGCCACGCGGCGGCTCCGGCGCGGGTCTAGCGCTCCGCACTCCCCGCTCGACGACCTCCGGCTCGTCGGAACGTGCCCGGCTCGCAGGAGCCGTCCGTTCCGGCGAGCCGGAGGTCTTTTCGCGTGCCGGACGCCCATGAGGCGAGGAGTCGCCGAGGTCCGGCTCGCAGAACGACGTTCGGCTCGCCGGATCCGAGGATTCCGACGAGCCGAACTCGATTCTGCGAGCCGGAGCCGCCGCCGAGGGGGGCGGCTCCGGTCGGGCGGTCAGCGCTGCAGCGCCCGGCCCAGCAGGTCGGCCTGCTCGGAGGCGTGCCGCTTCGCCGAGCCCGCGGCGGGGGAGGCCGCGGCCGGGCGCGAGACGACGCGGATCGGCCGGTCCAGCTGCGGAGCGACGTTCAGCGCGATGAACGGCCAGGCGCCCTGGTTCTCGGGCTCGTCCTGCACCCAGACGAACTCCGCGTCGGGGTAGCGCGCGGCGATCGCACGCAGCTCCTCGATCGGCGCCGGGTAGTACTGCTCGACGCGCACCAGGGCGATGCCGTCGTCCGGCTTCTTCTCCAGCTCGGCCTTGAGGTCGTAGTGCACCTTGCCGGCGTGCAGGAGCACCCGGGTCACGGCCGACGCGTCCTGGATGCGGGCGTCGTCGATCACGGGCTCGAAGCGACCCGAGGTGAAGTCCTCGACCGGGCTCGACGCCCCGCGCAGGCGCAGCATGGCCTTCGGCGTGAAGACCACCAGCGGGCGGCGCGGCCGCGAGTACGCCTGGCGGCGCAGCAGGTGGAAGTACGACGCCGGGGTCGACGGACGCGCGACGGTCATGTTCCGCTCCGCGCACATCTGCAGGTAGCGCTCGATGCGTGCGGAGGAGTGGTCCGGGCCCTGGCCCTCGTAGCCGTGCGGGAGCAGGAGCACGAGCGACGAGCGCTGGCCCCACTTCTGCTCGGCGGAGGAGATGAACTCGTCGATGACGATCTGGGCGCCGTTCGCGAAGTCGCCGAACTGCGCCTCCCAGAGCACGAGCGAGTCGGGCCGCTCGACCGAGTAGCCGTACTCGAACGCCATCGCGGCGTACTCCGAGAGCAGCGAGTCGTAGATCCACAGGCGGGCCTGCGAGTCCGACAGGTTCATCAGCGGCAGCCACTCCTGGCCGTTCTCGCGGTCGTGCAGCACCGCATGGCGCTGGACGAACGTGCCGCGGCGGGTGTCCTGGCCGACGAGGCGCACCGGGGTGTCCTCGAGCAGCAGCGAGCCCAGCGCGAGCAGCTCGCCGAACGCCCAGTCGATCGAGCCGGAGCGGCTCATCTCCTGTCGCTTGGTGAGGAGCTGCTGCAGCTTCGGGTGCACGGTGAAGCCCTCAGGCGGCGAGGTGAACGCGTCGCCGATGCGGGTGACCACCTCGGCCTTGACGCCGGTCACCTCGGGCTCGCCGGGGTAGTCCTCGCCCTGCTGGGCGTCCGGCAGCTCGAGGTCGGCCACGGAGTCGCCGTCGGCGCTGATCACCGGGATCGCGCCGGTCTGCGCGGCGTGCGTCTCGGCGAAGGCGCGCTCGAGGCGGTCCTGGAAGTCCTGGTGCGCCCGGTCGTACTCCTCCTCGGTGATGTCGCCGCGACCGACGAGCGCCTCGGTGTAGAGCTTGCGCACCGAGCGCTTGGCCTCGATCAGGCTGTACATCAGCGGCTGGGTCATCGAGGGGTCGTCGCCCTCGTTGTGGCCGCGGCGGCGGTAGCAGATCAGGTCGATGACCACGTCGCGGTTGAACCGCTGGCGGTACTCGAACGCGAGCTGGCCGACGTGCACGACGGCCTCGGGGTCGTCGCCGTTCACGTGGAAGATCGGCGCCTGGATCGTCTTCGCCATGTCGGTCGAGTAGATCGAGGTGCGCGCCTCGTGCGGCGGGGTCGTGAAGCCGACCTGGTTGTTGATGTTGATGTGGATCGTGCCGCCGGTGCGGTAGGCCCGCAGCTGGGACATCTGCAGCCCCTCGACGACCACGCCCTGGCCCGCCATCGCGGCGTCGCCGTGGACGAGGATCGGCAGGGTGGTGAAGGTGCCGATCGGCTTGCGGTCCTGCTTGGCGCGGACGATGCCCTCGAGCACGCCGTTGACGGCCTCGAGGTGCGAGGGGTTCGCCGCCAGGTAGACGGGGATCTCCTCGCCGCCGGCGCCGCGGAAAGTGCCCTCGGTGCCGAGGTGGTACTTCACGTCGCCCGAGCCCTGGACCGTCTTGGGGTCCTGGGTACCCTCGAACTCGCGGAAGATCTGGCCGTAGGTCTTGCCGGCGATGTTGGTCAGCACGTTGAGGCGGCCACGGTGGGCCATGCCGATGGCGACCTCGTCGAGGTCCGCGTCCGCCGCGCCCTGCAGGACGGCGTCCAGCAGCGCGATCAGCGACTCGCCGCCCTCGAGCGAGAAGCGCTTCTGGCCGACGTACTTGGTCTGCAGGAAGGTCTCGAACGCCTCGGCCTCGTTGAGGCGGCCGAGGATCCGCAGCTGCTCGTCGTGGCCCGGCTTCTCGTAGCCGCGCTCGAGCTTCTGCTGCATCCAGGCGCGCTGCTCCGGGTCCTGGATGTGCATGTACTCCACGCCGACGGTGCGGCAGTAGGAGTCGCGCAGGATGCCGAGGATGTCGCGCAGCTTCAGCTGGCGGGAGCCGCCGAAGCCGTCGGTGACGAACTCGCGGTCGAGGTCCCAGAAGGTGAGGCCGTGGCTCTCGATGGCGAGGTCGGGGTGCGAGCGCTGGACGTACTCCAGCGGGTCGACGTCGGCCATCAGGTGGCCGCGGACGCGGAAGGAGTTGATCAGCTCCTGCACCCGCGAGGTCTTCGAGACGCGCTCCGCGAGGTCGACGGCGATGTCGGTCGACCAGTGGATCGGGTCGTAGGGGATGCGCAGCGCGGAGAAGATGTCCTCGTAGAAGCCGCGCTGGCCGAGCAGCAGCTCGTGCACGATCTTGAGGAACTCGCCCGAGCCGGCGCCCTGGATGACGCGGTGGTCGTAGGTCGAGGTCAGCGTGATCGTCTTGCCGATGCCGAGCTCGACGAGGGTCTTCTCGGACGCGCCCTGGAACTCGGCCGGGTACTCGAGGGCGCCGGCGCCGATGATGCAGCCCTGGCCCCTCATCAGGCGGGGCACGGAGTGCACGGTGCCGATGCCGCCCGGGTTGGTCAGCGAGAGGGTGGTCCCGGCGAAGTCGCCGGCCGCGAGCTTGTTGCCGCGGGCGCGCTTGACGAGGTCCTCGTAGGCGGCGAGGTAGGCGGTGAAGCTCAGCGTGTCGGCGCGCTTGATGCTCGGGACGAGCAGGGCGCGGGTGCCGTCGGGCTTGGGCATGTCGATCGCGATGCCGAGGTTGATGTGCGCGGGGGCGACCACCGAGGGCTTGCCGTCCGGCTCGTCGTAGTACACGTTCTGGCTCGGGAAGTCCTTCAGCGCGCGGATCAGCGCCCAGCCGATCAGGTGGGTGAAGGACACCTTGCCGCCGCGGGTGCGCCGCAGGTGGTTGTTGATGACGATGCGGTTGTCGATCATCAGCTTCGCCGGGATGGTGCGCACGCTCGTCGCCGTCGGGATCGACAGGCTCGCGTCCATGTTCGTGGCGAGGCTCTTGGCCATGCCGCGCAGGGGCGAGACGACGTCCTCCTCCACGGCGGCGGCCGGCTCGGCCGGCTTGCTCACGGGCGCGTCGGCCGGGATGGGCTGCGCCTTCGGCTGCTTCGAGGTGGTCTTCGCCGTGCTGGTCGCCGAGGTGGCCGGGTGGCTCACCGCTCCGCCCGCGCTCGTCGACACGCGCTCGGCGACGGGCGCCTTCGCCGGGGCGGCGGGGGCGGCGGCCGCGGGGGCCTCCGCGCCGGCGGGGGCGGCACCGCCGAGCTGCTTGCCGTAGCGCTCGAGGATCGGCCACCAGGACTCGTCCACCGAGGCCTTGTCGGCGCTGTACTGCTCGTACAGCTCCTCCACCAGCCACTCGTTGGCCCCGAAGTCCTCCGAGCCCTGATCTGTTCCCGCTCCGGTCAACTGGCTCGACACAGCCGATCGCCCACTCTCTCCGTTGATTCGTTCTCGATCATCCGGACGGCACCGTCGCATCCGACACGCATCTGGGCGTCGTCGCCCGGTCCCGTCCCGGTCGTCAAGCCTAGCCCGGATCCTCCGGCGAAGGTCCCCAGCCGGGCCGGAGTAGCGTCGTCTCCATGCGCTTCTACGGTGGAACACCCTCCGGCGACCTCACCTACTCGGACGTCTTCCTCGTTCCCGGCCGGTCCTCCGTGACCAGCCGGCTCGACGTGTCGCTCGCTCCCGGTGACGGCACCGGAGCCAGCATCCCGATCGTCTCCTCGAACATGAACTCGGTCACCGGGCCCCGGCTCGCGGCGACGCTCGCCCGGCGCGGCGGCCTCGGCGTCCTGCCGCAGGACATGCCGCTGCAGCAGCTCGACGCGGCCATCCGCTGGGTGAAGGACCAGCCGGTCGCCTTCTCCGGCGCGCTCACCGCCTCGCCGTCGACGACCGTCGAGGAGGCACTCGCGATCCTCCCGGCCGTCGCGGGCCACGGCTTCGTGGTGCAGGAGGAGGACGGCACGATCCTCGGCTGCGTCCCGGCCGCGCGGCTCGCCACGGCCCTGGAGGACGCCAGGCTCGGCGACCTCGTGCACGGCGCCTCCGCCTCGATCGACGCCGACGACGTCACCACCGCGCGCGCCGCCTTCGACCTGATGGTCGCGGCCGATCTCGACTTCGCCCCGGTGCTGCACCACGGCGCGCTCGTGGGCACGCTCTCGCGCACCGGCGCGCTGCGCTCGACCATCTACGACCCCGCGCTGGACGCCGACGGGCGGCTCCGGATCGCCGCGGCGGTCGGCATCAACGGCGACGTCGCGGCCAAGGCGCGCGCCCTCGTCGCCGCGGGCGTCGACGTGCTCGTGCTCGACACGGCGCACGGCCACCAGGAGGGGATGCTGCGCGCGCTGCGCACCGTCTCGGCGCTGAAGCTCGGCGTGCCGATCGCCGCCGGCAACATCGTCACCGCCGACGCGGTGCACGACCTCGTCGACGCGGGCGCGGACATCCTCAAGGTCGGCGTCGGCCCGGGCGCGATGTGCACCACGCGGATGATGACCGCTGTCGGGCGGCCGCAGTTCTCCGCTGTGCTCGAGACGGCGGAGCGGGCCCGCGAGCTCGGCGCGCACGTCTGGGCCGACGGCGGCGTTCGCTACCCGCGCGACGTGGCGCTCGCGCTCGCGGCCGGTGCGGCCTCCGTGATGATCGGCTCCTGGTTCGCCGGCACGATCGAGGCGCCGGGCGAGCTGCGCAGCGACGCGGCCGGCCGGATCTACAAGGAGAGCTGGGGGATGGCCTCGGCCAAGGCGGTGCAGGAGCGCTTCGACCGCCTCGACCCCTACGAGCTCGCCCGCAAGCGGCTCTTCGCCGAGGGCATCTCCTCGTCGAAGATCTACCTCGACCCGCTGCGCCCCTCGCTCGAGGACCTGCTCGACATGATCACCTCGGGCGTGCGCTCCTCCTTCACCTACGCCGGGGCGCGCAGCGTCGCCGAGTTCCACGAGCGCGCGCTGGTCGGCCTGCAGTCGGCGGCCGGCTACGAGGAGGGCAAGGCGCTGCCGGTCAGCTGGTGACCGTCAGCCGGAGTCCGGCCGGCCGGTGACCGTCAGCCGGTGCCCGGCGCGCGCGTGCTAGAACCGAGCCCATGACGATCGTCGACAACGCCGTGTACGTCGGCGGTCACCGCATCCGGAACCCCGACTCGCTCGAGGACACCTTCGAGCTGATGCGCGACGAGCACGGCATGGCCTGGATCGGGCTCTACCGCCCGAGCCGCGAGGAGGTCGAGGCGGTCGCCCAGGAGTTCGGGCTGCACCCGCTCGCCGTCGAGGACGCGCTGAGCGGCCACCAGCGGGCGAAGCTCGAGCGCTACGACGACGGGCTCTTCGTCGTGCTCCGTCCGGCGCGCTACGTGGACTCGGCCGAGACGGTCGTCTTCGGCGAGCTGCACGTGTTCGTGGGCCCGGACTTCGTGGTCACCATCCGGCACGCCGACTCGCCGGACCTGGCGGCGGTGCGCAAGCGGCTCGAGGGGGACCCGTCGCTGCTCTCCCGCGGACCGGAGGCGGTGCTCTACGCGATCCTCGACCAGGTCGTCGACGAGTACGCGCCGGTGGTGCACGGCGTCCAGGGCGACGTCGACGAGATCGAGGACCAGCTCTTCGGCGACGGCTCGGACGACGGGCTCTCGGAGCGCATCTACCGGCTCTCCCGCGAGGTCATCCACTTCCAGCGCTCGGTGCAGCCGCTGACGGCGCTGCTGCACGAGCTCGCCGAGGCGCCGGACGCGGCCCCGGGCGCCGACGCGACGCTCGACCACGTCGAGCTGCACCGCTCGCTCCGCGACGTGCTCGACCACACCATCCGGGTGACCGAGGCGGTCGACGCGCTTCGGGCGATCCTGGACAAGGCGCTGACCGTGCACTCGACGCTGGTCTCGCGGCGGCAGACCGAGACCGGGCTGGCCCAGAACGACGTGGTGCGGAAGATCTCGTCCTGGGCCGCGATCCTGTTCGCGCCGACGCTCGTCGCGGGCATCTACGGCATGAACTTCGACGACATGCCGGAGCTGCACTGGCGGCTCGGCTACCCGTGGGCGATCGGGCTGATGCTGGTCTTCGGCTTCGTGCTCTACGCCGTGTTCAAGCGCAAGAAGTGGCTCTGAGAGCGGCCCTGCCGGCGCCGGGCTGCCGCTAGACTCGACGCCACAATGGACGACCCCCCTTCTGCGCATCCGCCCTCGCACCGGCTCGTCCGGATCCCCCCGATCCCCTCGGGCTCGGCCCTGCAGCCGCTCCCGCTTCCGCTGACCGGGGGTGACCCCCGTGGGCACTGAGTGGCTCCTGCTCGGCGTCGGCCTGCTGCTGACGCTCGGCACCGGCGTGTTCGTCGCCAGCGAGTTCGCGCTGGTCAACCTCGACCGCGCCGATCTCGAGGCCCGCCGCGACCGCGGCGAGACCCGCCTCGGCATGACGATCGCCGCCCTCCGCGTCACCTCGACGCACCTCTCCAGCGCGCAGCTCGGCATCACGCTGACGACGCTGCTCACCGGCTACACGATGGAGCCGGCGCTGTCGTCGCTGCTGCGGGTGCCGTTCGGCGGCCTCGGCATCCCGGACGAGGTGCTGACGCCGATCATGACGGTGCTCGCCATCGTCATCGCGACGCTGCTGTCGATGATCCTCGGCGAGCTGGTGCCGAAGAACTTCGCGCTGGCGCTGCCGCGGGCGACGGCGAAGCTGGTCGTGCCGATCCAGACCGCGTTCACCACCGTCTTCCGCCCCGCCGTCGCACTGCTCAACGGCAGCGCCAACGCCCTGCTCCGCCTGGCCGGCATCGAGCCGAAGGAGGAGCTCTCGGGCGCCCGCAGCGCCGAGGAGCTCTCGAGCCTGGTGCGCCACTCCGCGAGCGCCGGACTGCTCGAGGAGGACACGGCCGACCTGCTCGGGCGCACCCTCCGCTTCTCCGCGCTCTCCGCGGGCGACGTGATGACGCCGCGGCTGCGGCTGTCCACGCTCGAGCGCTCCAGCACCGCGCAGGACGTCCTCGACCTCGCGCGGACCACCGGCCTCTCGCGCTTCCCGATCACGGACGACGACATCGACGACATCGTCGGCGTCGTGCACGTCAAGCAGGCGGTCGCGGTGCCGCGCGGCAAGCGCTCCGAGGTGCCCGTCACCGCGCTGCGCTCGGATCCGCTCCGCGTCCCCGAGACGATGAAGCTCGACGTGCTGCTCACCGAGCTGCGCGGCCGCGGCTTCCAGCTCGCCGTCGTCGTCGACGAGTACGGCGGAACGGCGGGCGTCGCGACGCTCGAGGACCTCGTCGAGGAGCTCGTCGGCGAGGTGGCGGACGAGCACGACCGCTCGCGCCCCGACGTCGTGAAGCTGCCCGGCTCGACCACCTTCCCCGGCATGCTGCGGCCCGACGAGGTGCGCGACCGCGCCGGAGTCGTCATCCCCGAGGAGGGGCCGTACGAGACGGTCGCCGGGTTCGTGATGAGCGAGCTCGGCCGCCTGCCCGCCGTCGGCGACGAGGTGCCCGTCGAGGGCGGCTCGCTCCGCGTCGAGCGGCTCGACGGCCGGCGCATCGACCGGCTCCGCTTCACCCCGGACCCCGACGCGGCGGGCGAGGGCATCCCCGACCCGCTCGCCGACGTGGGCCGGCCGCACCGAGGACGCCAGGAGGCCGACCATGAGTGACTGGGCAGGAATCGCCTGGCTCGTGGTGCTGCTCGCCGCGAACGCCTTCTTCGTCGGAGCGGAGTTCGCGGTCATCTCCGCGCGCCGCTCCCAGATCGAGCCCCTCGCCGAGAGCGGACGCCGCAGCGCGATCACCGCGCTCGCCGCGATGGAGCACGCCACCCTGATGCTGGCGACGACGCAGCTGGGCATCACCGTCTGCTCGCTGCTGATCCTCAACGTCAGCGAGCCGGCGATCCACCACCTTCTCGAGGTGCCGCTGCACGCGGTCGGCATCCCGGACGAGTTCTCGGGCACGGTCGCCTTCGTGATCACCCTGGTGATCGTCTCGTTCCTGCACGTGGTGCTCGGCGAGATGGTGCCGAAGAACATCTCGTTCTCGATGCCGGACCGCGCCGTGCTGCTGCTCGCGCCGCCGCTCGTCGCGATCGCCCGCGTGATCAGCCCGATCATCGTCGCGCTCAACGCGATCTCGAACGGGGTGCTGCGGCTCTTCCGGGTCGAGCCGAAGGACGAGGCGAACAGCACCTTCACGCTCGAGGAGGTGCAGACGATCGTCGACCAGTCGACCCGTGAGGGCACCCTGCGCAGCAACGGCACCCTCCTCGCCGCGTTCGAGTTCACCGAGAAGAAGGTGCACGACGTGGCGCTGCCGCTCGACGGCATCGTCAGCCTCCCCGCCGGAGCCTCACCCGCCGACGTCGAGCGCGCCGTCGCGAAGCACGGCTTCTCGCGCTACGTCGTGCTCGGCGAGGACGGGCAGCCCGAGGGCTACATCCACCTCAAGGACGTCCTCGACCTGGACGGCGACACCGAGGGGCCCAAGTTCCGCCTGCCCATCCCGGCCAAGCGGATCCGCCAGCTCGCCTCGATCTTCGAGGCCACCGACCTCGAGGACGCCCTCGCGATCATGCGCCGGACCGGCGCCCATCTCGCCCGCGCCTTCGACGAGCAGGGCCGCGCCACGGGCGTCCTCTTCCTCGAGGACATCATCGAGGAGTTGGTCGGCGAAGTCGACGACGCCACCCGCCGCTGAGGCGCGGGCCGGGGAGGCGGCGCTCGCGGCGCGGGCCGGGGAGGCGGCGCTCGCGGCGTTGTCGTCGGTCGCGATACCGCCGGTATCGCTCCCTCCTCCGCCTTGCGATCACCACCTCCCCGACCCGCGCCTCGACTCGAGGCTGGGTGGCAGCGGCGTCGCCGGCTGCGGTGGCAGCGGCTTCGCCGACTGCGGTGGCAGCGGCTTCGCCGACTGCGGTGGGGTGGCAGCGGCTTCGCCGGCTGCGGTGGGCAGCGGCTTCGCCGACTGGGCTTCACGGCGGCAGCATCGCTGGCTGCGGGTGCAGCAGCGGCGGCCCTTCATGCTGGTCGAGTAGCCCCGCAGGGGCGTATCGAGACCCACCGTCTCCAGCAGGGCGGGACTGCAGACTCAGGTGCTGACGGTGGTGGATCTCGATACGCCCGCTTCGCGGGCTACTCGATCAGCATGGTGGGGCACCCGTGTTCGCCAGCGCGCCTCCATGCTGGTCGAGTAGCCCGCAGGGCGTATCGAGACCCACCGTCATCAGGCGCACGGCTGCCGGGGTTCTGCTGCGGGTGGGTCTCGCAGAGGGCGGCGTCGGGGGTGCGACCTAGGCTGGCGGGATGACGGATGGGCAGAGGGAGTTCGGGCTCGCGGAGGCGGCGTCGGCCGTGCGGGTGCCGCGCGCCGACGACGACAAGTACAGCCGCGGGGTGCTCGGGATCGCGACCGGGTCCGAGCGCTACCCGGGGGCGGCGGTGCTCGGGGTCGAGGCGGCGGTGCGCACCGGGCTCGGCATGGTGCGCTACCTCGGGCCGGAGCGGCCGTCCGCCCTCGTGCTGGCGCGTCGCCCCGAGGTCGTGACCTCTCCCGGGCGGGTGCAGGCCTGGCTCCTCGGCTCCGGGACGAGCGCGGACGACCGGTCCGAGGACGAGCGCGCCGCCCTGCTCGAGCAGCTGCACTCGGGGATCCCCGTGGTGCTCGACGCGGGCGCGCTCGACCTGATCGGCGAGGCCCGCGGGCCGGTGGTCATCACTCCGCACTACCGCGAGCTCGCCGGCCTGCTCTCGCGCGCCGGGGTGGACGTCGACGCGGCCGCGATCGCCGCCGACGCGAGCGGCTGGGCGCGGCGCACCGCCGAGCGCTTCGGGGTCTGCGTGCTGCTCAAGGGCAGCACCACGCACGTGGTCTCCGGGAGCACCGCACACGAGGTCAGCGGCTCGACGCCCTGGCTCGCCACGGCGGGCAGCGGGGACGTCCTCGGCGGAGTGCTCGGCGCGCTGCTGGCCGGCCGGGCCGCGGACGCGGAGAGCCGGGGAACGACGCTCGGGGACGAGGATCTCGCGGCGGTCGCCGCCGCCGCGGCCGTCCTGCACGCGCAGGCCGGCGCGGCGGCGTCCGGAGGCGGGCCGATCGCGGCCCTCGACATCGCCGAGCAGCTCCCCGGCGTCGTCGCGCGGCTGCTGAACTGAATCGCCGGCATCGCCTGCCGCACTGAACCGATCGCGTCCTCGGCCCGTTGACACAGGAGAGAAGGCCTTCCCCCGCGACCCGGACATCGGAGCCGCACAGCCGCCTCATCGGAACCCCCGAGCTCCCGGCCCTAGCGTCGGAGACGACAGCCGCGTCCGCCCCCCATACAGGAGAACAGACATGACCGCGAAGACCACGACTCCCGTCCGCTACGCCCTCACCCTCCTCGCCGGCGCCGGCACCCTCGCGGCCCTCGCCGCCTGCTCGAGCACCGCCACCGCCGGGACCGAGGACGCCGGCTCGAGCGCCGCCGCGACCAGCGCGCCCGCCGCGACGTCCAGCGCCGCACCCGAGTCGACCGATTCCGCGTCGACCGGCTCCGCCGCGACCGGCGCCTACGCCGACGGCACCTACGAGGCCGACGGCTCCTACACCTCGCCCGGCGGCAACGAGTCGGTCGGCGTCGAGCTGACCCTCGAGTCGGGCGTCGTCACCGCCGTCACGGTGACCCCCGAGTCGGAGAACCCGACCGGCCAGGAGTACCAGACCCGCTTCGCCAGCGGCATCTCGGGCGAGGTCGTCGGCAAGAGCCTCGACGAGCTCGACGTGACCAAGGTCTCCGGCTCCTCGCTCACCTCCGGCGGCTTCAACGACGCCGTCGAGACGATCAAGGCCGATGCCGCGGCCTGAACCTCTGCACCCTGACGCCGCGCCGGCCGCGACCCGGCGCGTCCTCGAGAGCGCCTGGCGGTTCGAGGCGATCGGCACCACCTGGCAGATCGACACGGACGCGCCGCTGGACGCGCTCGTGCGCGAGCGGCTCCGCGCGCGCATCGAGGCCTACGACCGGACCTGGTCGCGGTTCCGCGACGACTCCGCCGCCTCGCGCCTTCGGACCGAGCCCGGCGAGCACGTCTTCCCAGCGGAGGCGGTCGAGCTGTTCGCCCTCTACGACGAGCTCTTCGCGCTGACCGGGGGCGGCGTCACGCCGTTCGTCGGCGTCGCCCTCGAGCAGCTCGGCTACGACCCGGCCTACTCCCTGGTGCCGCGCGGCCCCGTCGCGCCCGCTCCGTCCTGGGCCGCGGCCCGCGGCGGCGGGGGAGCGACGCTTCGCACCGCGGCCGGAGTCGTGCTCGACGTCGGCGCGGCCGGCAAGGGTCAGCTCGTCGACCTCGTCCTGGACGAGCTCGCGAGCGCCGGCGTCGAGCGCGCCGTCGTCGACGCGAGCGGCGACCTGCGCGCCCGCGGGGTCGGCGCCTACCGCGTCGGCCTCGAGCACCCCTTCGACGCGAGCCGCGCGATCGGCGTCGCCGAGCCGGGCGAGCGCGCGCTCTGCGCCTCGGCCGGCAACCGCCGGGCCTGGGGCGACGGGCTGCACCACGTCCTCGACGGCCGCACCGGCCGCCCGGTCGACACCGTCATCGCCACCTGGGTCGTCGCCGACAGCACCCTCGTCGCCGACGGTCTCGCGACCGCCCTCTTCGTCTGCCCGCCCGAGGTGCTCGCCGAGCGCTTCGACTTCGAGTTCGTCCGCGTCCTCAGCGCCGGCGGCCTGCACTACTCGCCCCGCTTCCCCGGAGAGGTCTTCTGATGATCGGCACCCTCGATCGCGCCCTCGGTCGCATCACCATGTACCGGCTGGTCTGGCTGACGCTCGCCGCGCTCCTCGTGGTCGCGCTCGGCTACTCCGCCGCCGGGCTGATCTTCTTCACACCGATCGAGATCGCGGCGACGGCGGTCGTGGCGATCGTCTCGACGACCGGGGCGACCTGGCTGATCGCCCGGCTGGTGGGCTCACCCGCCCACCTCGAGTCGTCGCTGGTGACCGGACTGCTGATCGCGTTCCTGCTCTTCCCGACCTCGGAGCCGCGCGCCCTCCTCGTCGTGGCGCTGATCGGCGTGATCGCGGCCGCCTCGAAGTACGTCCTGGTCTGGCGCGGTCGCCACCTCTTCAACCCGGCCGCCGTCGCGGTGCTGATCGTCGGCATCGCGCAGGGCCTGCTGCAGGACACCCCGTTCGCGGGCTCGCTGACCGCCGCGGCCTGGGCGCTGCCCACCGGCGCGCTCTGGCCGTGGGTGCTGCTCGGCGCGCTCGTCGTCGTCGCGCGGGTGCGCCGCTGGGCGATCGTCGTCGTCTTCATCGCGGTCGCCGGCGCCGTCTCCGTGCTCAACTCGGTGATGAACGGCCAGGAGCCCGGAGCCGCGCTGTCGCTGGTCCTCACCGCGTACCCGTTCGTCTTCGCCGGCGCCTTCATGCTGACCGAGCCGCTGACCCTCGCCCCGCGCCGCTCCCAGCAGCTGATCGTGGCCGTCGTCGCGGCTCTGCTCACGACGGTCCCGTTCTCGCTCGGACCGCTGCACGCCAGCCCGGAGCTCGGCCTGGTCGCGGGCAACGCGATCGCGTTCTTCTTCGGCCAGCGCCGGCGGCTGTCGCTGGAGCTGCGCTCCTCGAGCGTCATCGCGCCGGGCATCACGGAGTACCGCTTCGCCCCGCGGACGCCGGTGCGCTTCGAGGCGGGCCAGTGGCTCGAGCTCGACGTGCCGCACCGCTCCGACGGCCGGGGGAGCCGCCGCACCTTCTCCATCGCCTCCGCTCCCGCCGACGGCGAGATCGCCGTGGCCATGCGGCTGCCCGAGAAGGCGAGCAGCTTCAAGCGGGCGCTCGCCGGTCTCGAGCCAGGCGCGGTGGTCCGCGCCACGAGCGTCGGCGGCGACTTCGTGCTGCCGGCCGACCCGGCGACACCGCTGCTCCTGGTCGCGGGCGGGATCGGCATCACCCCGTTCGCGAGCCAGCTGAAGGCGATCGCGGCCGGACCGGAGCGCGACGTGGTCGTCGTCTACGCGGCCGCCCGGCTGGAGGACGTGGCGTACCGCGAGCTCCTCCGCGCCTCCGGGGCCCGCGTCGTGCTGGTCTCGCCCGAGGCGCCGGATCGGCTGCCCGAGGGCTGGTCGCACGTCGCCGGCCGGATCACGGCGGAGCGCCTCGCGGACGCCGTGCCCGACGCGCCACGCCGCGTCGGCTTCGTCTCCGGCTCGCCCGCGTTCGTCGACTCCGTCCGCGGCGCCCTCCGCTCGGCCGGTGCGAAGAAGGTCCGCACCGACGCCTTCGCCGGCTACTGATGCGGCCGGTGGCCGCTCAGGGAGGGGTTCCCGGGGCCGTTCAGGGGTCCGATGAGGGCGCCGTCTACACTGACGCGGTGCCGACCCCTGCCGCCTCAGAGACCGCCGCCCCCCGGGCCTCCTCGCGCCCGATCGCGTGGCTGCGCGAGAACCGCGACTCCGCCGCCGTGCTCTGGAGCGGCTTCGCGCTCGTGCACGTCCTGCTCTCGCTGCTCGCGCTGTTCGCTCCGGGCCTGCCGATGGGGGACGTCAGCATCGTCTACAAGGGCTGGATGCGGACCGCTGTCGAGGGCGGTGGACTCGTCGGCTTCGACACGGGCTGGGTCTACCCGATCCTCGCCCTGGTTCCGATCAGCGCCGCCTGGCTCTTCGGCGAGGCGGGCTACGACCTGACCTGGCTGGCCGGCGTGCTCGCCGTCGACGCGGCGGCCTTCGCGCTCCTCCTGCACCGAGGCGTCCCCGCCCGGCTCGCAGCGGCGCGCTGGTGGCTGCTCTTCCTGGTGCTCCTCGGGCCGATCGCCGTCGGCCGGATCGACGCCTTCACCGTTCCGCTCGCCATCGCCGGGCTGCTCTGGGCCTCGAGCCGCCCGGTGATCGCGGCGCTCGCGCTCACCGTCGCCACCTGGATCAAGGTCTGGCCCGCGGCCCTGCTGGGCGCCGCCGTCCTGGTGCTGCGCGGCCGCTGGCGGCTGGTGGCCGTCGGCGCCGGGCTCTCCGTCGCGATCATCGCCGGCGTGTACGCGCTCGGCGGCGGCGAGTACGTCTTCAGCTTCGTCACCGACCAGACCACGCGCGGTCTGCAGATCGAGGCGCCCGTCAGCACGCTCTGGATGTGGCTCTCGATCGGCGGCTGGGCCGGCAGCTACGTCTGGTACGCCGCCGACATCAACACCTTCGAGATGCACGGCCCGTTCACCGATGTCGCCGCCGAGCTGATGAACCCGGCGCTCGCGCTCGCGGTGATCGGCACGGTGCTGCTCGGTCTCCGGGCGCTGCGCGCGAAGGCGTCGCCGGTGCGGCTGCTGCCGCTGCTGAGCCTCGGGCTCGTGCTGGTGCTGATCGACATCAACAAGGTGCTCTCGCCGCAGTACATCGTCTGGCTGGCGCCGCCGGTCATCGTCGGGCTCGTCGTGGCCGGTCGCGACTTCGCGACGCCGGCGAAGCTGACCCTCGCGATCGCGGTGTTCACGCAGATCGTCTACCCGTACCTCTACCTCTTCCTGCTGTACTCGAACGCGGGCATGGTGCTGGCGCTGACCGTGCGCAACGTCCTGCTGCTCGTGCTGCTCGGCTGGGTGCTCCGCGAGCTGTGGCGGACGGGGAGCCGCGCGAAGGACGTCTCGCCGGAGGCCTCGGGGGTGCGGTCGCCGCTCGCGCAGGCCGTGGTGACCGACGGCGCCGTCGGCGGTCCGCGCGCCTAGGCTGGACGGCGGGTCCGGTGGTCGGGTCCGCTGGGAGGTCCCTCGTGCTGGTCGCATTCTCCGTCGCTCCGTCCGGCGGTGAGGGCCCCGACGCCTCCGTCCACGACGCCGTCGCCGCCGCCGTCCGCATCGTCCGCGACTCCGGCCTGCCGAATCGCACGACCTCGATGTTCACCGAGATCGAGGGCGAGTGGGACGAGGTCTTCGACGTGATCAAGCGCGCCACCGAGGCGGTCGGCGCCTACGGGTCGCGGGTCTCGCTGGTGCTGAAGGCCGACATCCGGCCCGGCTACTCGGGCGAGATCGACGCGAAGATCGAGCGGCTCGGCCGCGCGCTCGAGGAGTGAGGCACGCGAAAGCGCTCTCCGACTCGAATCGTTTCGATCCGCTTCCGATCCTCGCTATCGTGGTCCGGTGACCCTCTCCCCGGCCCGGACCCGCCTCGCCCTGCTCGCCCTCGCGATGGGGGGCTTCGGCATCGGCTCGACCGAGTTCGTCGCGATGGGGCTGCTGCCGCAGCTCGCCGCCGACCTGCTCCCGGACGTCTACGCCGCGAGCTCCGAGCAGGCGAACTCGCAGGCCGGACTGCTGATCTCCGCCTACGCGCTCGGCGTCGTCGTCGGTGCTCCGACGATCGCCGCGGCCGCCGCCCGCTGGCCGCGCAAGCGCCTGCTGCTGATCCTGCTGGCCGCGTTCACGATCGGGACCGTCGCCTCGGCGCTGCTGCCGACCTTCCCGCTCGTGCTCGCCGCCCGCTTCGTCGCGGCGCTGCCGCACGGCGCCTACTTCGGCATCGCCTCGCTCGTCGCCGCCGACCTGATGGGGCCGGGCAAGCGCGGCAAGGGCGTCGCCTTCGTGCTGTCGGGGCTCACGATCGCGAACGTCGTCGGAGTCCCCGCCATCACCTGGGTGGGGCAGAACGCGGGCTGGCGCAGCGCGTACCTCGTCGTCGCGGCGATCTTCGCGGTGACCGTGGTGGCCGTGTGGCTGCTCGTGCCGTTCCAGCGGGGGAACCCGGGCGCGACCATGCGCAACGAGCTGAAGGCGTTCGGCCGGCTGCAGGTCTGGATGACCCTGCTGATCGGCGCGATCGGCTTCGGCGGGCTCTTCGCGATGTACAGCTACATCACGCCGCTGTCGACGGAAGTGACCGGGCTGCCGCTCGGCGCGGTGCCGTGGATCCTCGTGGTGATCGGCCTGGGCATGACGGTCGGCAACCTGGCGGGCGGCTGGGCGGCCGACCGGAACGTGCGGCTCGCGCTCGTGGTGCTGTTCCTCGGGGTGCTCGTGTCGCTGATCGGCCTGGCACTGACTGCGACGTCGGTCGTGGGCCTGGTCGTGTTCACGTTCCTCGCGGCGGGCTTCTCGGCGGGGGCGTCGCCGGCCATCCAGACCCGGCTGATGGACGTCGCCCGCGACAGCCAGACCATCGCCGCCGCGCTCAACCACTCCGCACTCAACATCGGCAACTCCGTCGGCGCCGCGCTCGGCGGGGTCACGATCGCCGCCGGCCTCGGCTACCTGTCGCCGATCTGGGTCGGCGTGGTCCTCACCGCGGCCGGCATCCTGCTCGCGTTCGCCAGCATCGCCATCGACCGGGCCCGCGGCACCGTCGTCGCGCCGCGCGACCCCACCCGCCCCGCCACAGGCAGCGTCCCGGTCAACGCCCTGTAGGGCCGCCGCTGCGGCACCCGCCGGCACCGGACGGGGGCTTTGCAGGCCGCCCTGCTGACGCCGGTGGGTCTCGATACGCCCCCGCGGGGCTACTCGACCAGCATGAGAGCGGGCACGGATCTTCTGCGACTGAGGACCGCGCATGCTGATCGAGTAGCCCGCGGAGCGGGCGTATCGAGATCCGCCAGCACCGGACGGAAGTCTGCAGGCCGCCCTGCTGACGTCGGTGGGTCTCGATACGCCCCTGCGGGGCTACTCGACCAGCATGGAATGAAGCACTACTCGGTGGTTCTTGCCTGCAGACGAGCCAGCCACGGAGCGGCGCAGACGGAAATCCGCGTGCCAGCGGATTTCCGCAGCCGCGGCGAGACGCTCTGCGGAACGCGCCCACTTCGTGGAGCCGACTGCGGCGGGGGCGGGCGGGGACCGCCCCCGCCAACGGATTCAATTCGTCGCGCCGCGCGGCGCGACGAATTCAATCCGTTTCGATCAAGATGCCGTCGTGGATGGCGCGTTTGCGCAGCGCGACCTTGGTGCCGACGTCGATGCCGACCACGCGGTACTTCTCGCGGATGCGCTTGAGGTAGGACTTCGCGGTCTCCTCGGAGATGCCGAGCTCGAAGGCGACGGACTTGACGGGCTCGCCGCCGCCGTAGAGCGCCATCACGCGGCGCTCCTGCGCGCTGAGCTTGGGTGCGCCGTCGGAGTCGCCGGTGGAGAGCGCCATGTCGAGCTCGTGCGAGATGTAGGAGTGGCCGTCCTTGGCCGCGCGGATCGCCTCGACGATCATGTCGGCGTCCTCCGTCTTGACCAGGTAGCCCAGCGCGCCCGAGGCGAGCGCCTCACGGACCACGGCCGGCTCGGAGTAGGTGCTCATCAGCACGGTCTTCACGCCGGTGGTCTTCAGGGTGGAGAGCTTGACCGAGATCGGGATGTTGTCCTTGAGGTCCAGGTCGAGCAGCACGACGTCGACGGGGAACTCGGGGTGGGTGAGCAGCTCCGGCCAGGAGGCGACCGCGGCGACCAGCTGGATGTCCGACGCGGCGCCGCGGATCCACTCCGTGAGGGCACCGAGGAGCATCTTGTGATCGTCGACCACGGCGAGCGTGATCTTCGGTTCTGCGGTGGAGGTCATCGGTGTCCTTCGGCTCGGCGGGAGGGCGGGGCGGTCGTCTCTGCTCAGCGATCGGCCGGATTCTCGACGTAGCAGTCGATCTCGATCCGGAGCGCGTCGTCGTGGGACGTGTCGCGGAACGCACCGACCTGTGCGATAGCCTCCCACGTCGCGGGATCGACTCCGCGCACGGGCACGCCCTCGGACTGCAGAGTGAGCGGCACCAGCAGGGAGCGCGGCGGGGCGTCGGCCTCCGGTTCGCGCGGTGCGCCCGCCTCCACGTGCAGCACGACGGTGAGCCCGGAGGCGCCGTCGAGGATGAGCCAGATGGCGGAGAGCAGGCCGTCCCGCTGCTGGTGGCCGAGGAGGCCGGCGGTGCCGTCGGGGTCGTGCAGATCGACGAGCGGGGCCAGCAGCTCGGACTCCTGGATCGCGTGGTGCAGCCAGGTCTCGCGACGCCCCTCGATGAGGTGCAGCCGGAGGCTGGTCGCGAGCGCGGCGGCGTGCGCGGCGCGGTGCGGATCGAGCGGCAGGACGGTCGTGCCGTCGCCGACCTCGGCGAGCAGGCGCTCGGCCGCGAGGTCGAGGCGGGCGAGCTCCTCCGAGGCGAGCATGCCGACCGCGTAGCGCGGTCCGAGGGTGGTGCTCTGCACGAGGGCGCGGTCGATCTCGAGCTGGACCATCCGGCGGAAGCCGCGCATCATCACGACCGCCACGACGGCGGGAGCGAGGGTCACGGCCATCGCGCTGATCCGCACCGAGAACGAGGTCTCGTCGCCCGAGCCCATGGCGCTGTAGGCGACGAGCTCGGCGACCGCGATGGCGAAGGCGACGGCGAGGACCTCGATGCTGCGGCGGTGCACGATCATCGCGGCGTGGGCGACCGCGGCGGCGACCGCGGCGGTCGGGACGGCGGCGGAAGGACCGTGACCGGCGACGGCGATCAGGTCCAGTGCCACGGCCCCGGTGATCCCGACGAGCAGGCCGATGTAGGCGGCGGTGGGCAGCCGCTGCCCGCAGACGTGGATGGCGACCACGGTCGCCGTGAAGGAGGCGACGAGGAGGAGCCAGGCGACGACGACCAGCCCCGGCCGCGCGTAGTCGTCGACGGTGGCGAGGAAGACCAGGAGCTCGTAGGCCATCAGCGCCGCCGCGATGCCGGTGAGGCCGCTGCCGAGGTAGCTGGTGCCCAGGGTCTCCTGCTGTCCCTTCCGCGCGCGGGCGGAGCGGGGCGAGCCGTCGGGCCGGCGAGGAGCGGCACCGGGTCCGCCGAGGAGGGGGGAGGCCCGCTCGGTGCCGGCGCTCACTTGGGCACCTCCAGCACCACGGTCGTGCCGGAGCCGGGCGAGCTGAAGAGCCGGGTGCGGCCGCCGACGTCCGCGAGCCTCGCGACGACCGACTCCTTGAAGCCGAGCTTCGTCGCGGGCACCGTGGCGATGTCGAAGCCGGCACCGGCGTCCGTCACCATCGCGCGGACGGTCTGCTCGTCCTCGGTGATGGTGACGTCGGCGGACTCGACACCGGAGTGCCGCCGCACGTTCTCGAGGCACTCGGCGAGGGCGAGCAGGAAGGAGTCGAGCGCGGCGCCCTCGAGGACGACCTCGCCGGAGCCGTGCAGGACGACCTCGAGGCCCAGCCGGCCGAACCGGTCCCGGACGTCCTCGAGCGAGGTCGCGGCGGGCGACGCCGTGACGCTGGTCAGCTGGTACGAGCCGGACGCGCTCGGCGTCGGCGTCCCGCCGAGGCGCAGCTGGCGCAGGAGCTGCGCGTCCTGCGCGGCCTGGCGGCGCAGCGCGTCCTCGGAGACGCCGCGGCCGGAGTGGGCGAGCAGGGTGAGCGTCGCGAGCACCGTGTCGTGCAGGAGCCGCGCTCCCTGGCGGCGCTGCGCCTCCGTCTCGCTGGCCTGTCGCTCGACACGGTGGGCGTTGCCGATGCTGTCGATGCGCCGGACGACCCGCGGGACGGCCGTGCTGATCCAGAGCGCGAAGCCGGCGAGCGTGCCCCACGGCAGCAGGCTCTGCACGAGCGCGTTGGACAGCATCGCCTCCTCGGCGACCAGCACGGAGACGATCACACTCGGCACCAGGACGGGCAGGAGCAGCAGCAGCCGGCGGACGGAGGTGGTGACGACGACGGCGACGGTGCTGGTGACGGCGTTGGCGGTGCCGACGAGCACGTATCCCTCGAAGCCGCTGCTCACGCCGATGGCGCTCGCGAGCCCGATGCTCAGCGCGAGGCCGCCGACGGCGAGCAGGAGCACCCAGAGCGTGCGTCCGCTGCGGCCGAGCTGCAGGTGGAGGACGGCGAGTCCGAGGAGCAGCGCCACCGCGAACGGCACGGCGTCGGCCGCCAGCGCCCCGGGGCCGAGGACCAGGGCGATGGCCGTGGCGTCGATCAGGAGGCCGATGCCGCACGCGGACTGGCGGAGGAGGCGGTCGCGCTCGCGAGCGCTGCGGACCAACGGCACGGGCACGCTCCTTCCGGTGGGCGGCGCGGGGCGGACCCCCGTCTCACGATAGTCACAGACCGGCGGTCGGCCCGCGGGACGGCCGGGATCGGGTCAGACCGCGAGGAGCCTCGCGAGGTGGCCGCCGACCGCGTCGTCCTCGATGAGGAAGGCGTCGTGCCCGAACGTCGAGCTGATCACCGCGACCTCGTCGCCGTCGATGTTGCCGCGGGCGTGGGCGGCGATGATCCGCTGCCCGTCCACCGGGAACAGCCGGTCGCTGTCGATCCCGAGCACGAGCGTCGGGCTGGTGATCCGCTCGAGCGCCTCCGCCTCGCCGCCGCGCCCGCGCCCCACGTCGTGCGAGTTCATCGCCTCGACGAGGGTGATGTAGCTGTTGGCGTCGAAGCGCCGGGTGAACTTGTTGCCGTGGAAGTCGAGGTAGGACTCGACCGCGAACCGGCCGCCGCCGCCCAGGGGGCTGAGGCCGGACTGCCAGCTCCGCTCGAAGCGGTCGTTGAGCTCGGACGGGCTGCGGTAGTTGAGCAGCGCCATCCGGCGGGCCAGCGCGAGGCCGTGGTACGGGCCCTTGCCGTCGCCGGCGTCGTAGTAGGCGC
Organism: Rathayibacter festucae DSM 15932; assembly: GCF_004011135.1. Classification (NCBI taxonomy): domain Bacteria; kingdom Bacillati; phylum Actinomycetota; class Actinomycetes; order Micrococcales; family Microbacteriaceae; genus Rathayibacter; species Rathayibacter festucae. The sequence continues at coordinate 571,535 of NZ_CP028137.1, forward strand.
CGCCCGCGAAGGCGGCGTCGTTGCGGATCGCCTCGAGCTGGACGAAGTTGAGCGCGATCTGGTCGGAGGTGGCGCGCGGAGGAGCGGCGAGGACGGCGAGCCGGGCGACTCGCTCGGGGTGGTCGATGCCCCACTCCAGGGCCTGCATCCCGCCCATCGAGCCGCCGATGACGGTGTGCCAGCGGTCGATGCCGAGCCGGTCGGCGAAGAGCGCCTGCACGGCGACCTGGTCGCGGATCGTCGTGTACGGGAAGCGCGCGCCCCACTCGTGCCCGTCCGGTGCGAGGGAGGCGGGGCCGGTCGAGCCCTGGCAGCCGCCGAGCATGTTCGGAGCGACGACGAAGTAGCGGTCGGTGTCGATCACGAGGCCGGGGCCGACGAGCCCGGACCACCAGCCGTCGGTCGCGTGACCCGGGTCGCCGCGGCCGCTGAGGTGCGAGTCGCCGGTCAGCGCGTGCAGGACGAGGATCGCGTTGTCGCGCGCGGGGGAGAGCTCGCCCCAGCTCTCGTAGGCCACCCGGACGTGGGGGAGGCGACCGCCCGCCTCGAAGGCGAACGGGCCGATCTCGACGAAGCGCCGCCCGCCGGGGTGGTCGCCCTCGCGCCAGGCGCCGGTGGCGGGCGGCTTGCCGATCACCGAGCGGAGCTGGCGCTCGGTGACGAACGCCGAAGGGACGGTGTCCTCGAGTGTCTGCTGCCAGTCCATAGCGGTGTCCATCGTGGCAGAGCGCGGCGAGCGCCCGGCCTTTGTTACGCGGGGGTGACGCCCGCCTTGCTGATCGAGTAGGCCGCGGAGCGGCCGCCCACCCCTGCTGATCGAGTAGGCCGCGGAGCGGCCGTATCGAGATCCGCCGTTCTCAGCACGGTGGGTCTCGATACGCCGCTGCGCGGCTACTCGACCAGCATGACGGGGCCGTCAGGCGTTGGCGCGGGAGGCCTCGACGACGCTGCGGGCGGCCTGCAGGGCCTGGGCGAGGTCGGCGCGGAGGTCGTCGATGTTCTCGAGGCCGACCGAGAGGCGGACGAGCCCGGGGGTGACGCCGGCGGTGAGCTGCTGCTCCGGGGTGAGCTGCGAGTGCGTGGTCGACGCCGGGTGGATCACCAGCGAGCGGACGTCGCCGATGTTCGCCAGGTGCGAGAACAGCACGAGCGAGTCGACGAACGCGCGTCCCGCGTCCACCCCGCCCTTGAGCTCGAACGAGAGCACCGCGCCCACGCCCTTCGGCGCATAGTGGTTCGCCGCCGCGTACCAGGGCGAGGTGGGCAGTCCCGAGTAGTTGACCGTCGCGATGTCGGAGTGGTTCTCCAGGTACTCCGCGATCTCCTGCGCGTTCTGCACGTGGCGCTCGATCCGCAGCGACAGCGTCTCGATGCCCTGGATCAGCTGCCAGGCGCTCGCCGGGGCGATCGAGGCGCCGAGGTCGCGCAGCAGCTGCACGCGGGCCTTGATGATGTAGGCGAGGGAGTCGCCGACCGCGTCCGTGTACACGGCGCCGTGGTACGAGTGATCGGGCGTGGTCAGCCCGGGGAACTTCGCCGCGTTCGCGGTCCAGGAGAAGGTGCCGCCGTCGACGATCGCGCCGCCGATCACCGTGCCGTGACCACCGAGGAACTTCGTCGCCGAGTGCACGATGATGTCCGCGCCGTGCTCGAACGGGCGGATCAGGTACGGCGTCGCGATGGTGTTGTCGACGATCAGCGGGACGCCCGCCGCGTGCGCGACCTCGGCCACGGCGCGGATGTCGAGGATGTTGATCTTCGGGTTGCCGATTGTCTCGGCGAAGAAGAGCTTCGTGTTCGGGCGGACCGCGCGGCGCCACTCCTCCTGGTCGTCCTGGTTCTCGACGAAGGTCGTCTCGATGCCGAGCTTGGCCAGCGTGTACTTGAAGAGGTTGTAGGTGCCGCCGTAGATCGACGACGACGAGACGAGGTGGTCGCCCGCCTGCGCGATGTTGAGCACCGCCGCGGTCTCGGCCGCCTGGCCGGACGCGAGCAGGAGCGCCCCGGAGCCGCCCTCGAGCGCGGCGAGGCGCTCCTCGACGACGGCCTGCGTCGGGTTCTGGATGCGGGTGTAGATGTTGCCGAACTCCGCGAGCGAGAAGAGGTTCTTCGCGTGCTCGGCGTTGTCGAAGACGTAGGAGGTGGTCTGGTAGATCGGGGTCGCGCGCGCCTTGGTGACGGGATCGGGCGCGGCTCCGGAGTGGATCTGCTTGGTCTCGAACTGCCACTTCTCGGAGTCGGTCATGGTGCATCCCATCGCATCGTCGGTTCGGAACGGAAGGCCGTTCCCCGTCGCCACGAGCCTAGGTGCGGGTCCCCGGCGCGGCCAGGGCGCCCGACACACGGGGTAACCGCGACGGATCAGCGGCCGGTGCGGATCCCGGAGATCGGATGCGGGTCGCGCTTGGACCCGGTCGGGTCGGCCCGGTTCGGGCGCTCGGGCCGCTCGTCGACGACCGGCGCGAAGAGCCACGCCGCCCTCGGCTCGACGATCTTGTGGAAGACGGTGCGCGTCCAGCCCAGCGAGAGCGCGATCGCGACCGCGATGCAGAAGACGATCATCAGGATCAGCGCGACCGTGCTCTCGGTCGCGGACAGCAGCCCGGACTCGCGCAGCGGGTAGAGGACGAAGCTGTGCAGCAGGTAGACGTACATCGTCGACTGCCCCCAGGCCGTCATCGCGGTGCGTCGGCGCGGGATCAGGCTGAACAGCGCGAGCGAGAGCACGACCGCCGTCGCCATCAGCGCCAGGCGGACGAGGCCCGCCCACCAGGCGGTCTCGCCGAGCGCGTCGTACGGCCGGTCGTAGAAGAACCAGTAGCGCAGATCCGCCGCGCGGAAGGCGTCGATGTTGACTGTCATCACGACGACCGTCGCCGCGAAGAGCGCGACGGCGATCACCCGGGAGAGCAGGATCTGCCGCGGCGTCAGGTCGAGCCAGCGGTCCACCAGCAGCCGCGAGCCGGCCTTCCAGCCGCGCAGCCGCCAGCCGAAGACGAAGAACGGCAGGATCCCGATCGCCCGCGCGAGCGAGAAGGTCGAGTCGATGTTGTCGTAGTAGCTGACGCCGACAGCGAGGACCACGCTGATCAGCAGCGGCCAGCGCAGCAGCGCGAGGTAGGGGAGGACCAGTCGGAAGATCCCGAGCGCGAGCAGGAACCACAGCGTCCAGCTCGGCTTGGTCGGGTTGAACTCCTGCTTGCCCTCGACCGCGAACTGCACCAGCGTCCAGATCGTCTCCATGATCAGGTAGGGCAGCAGGATGTCGGTGAGCACCCGGCGCATCGCGCGGGCGTTCGGCGCTCCGCCCTTGGAGAAGTAGCCGGAGATGATCGCGAAGGCCGGCATGTGGAAGGCGTAGATCGTCAGGTACACGACGAGCGACGTGTCCGAGTTGGCGGTCAGCCGCTGGATGCCGTGGCCGATCACCACGAGCGCGACGCAGACGAAGCGGGCGTTGTCCCAGAGGGGCACGCGGCGCTTGGGGGCGGTGGGCGACCCGGCGGTGGCGGGAGCCGGGTCGGCGGGCTGCATGCGGCCAGGCTAGCGTTGGCTCCGACGACGGAGTCGATGGTGTCCGAGGCTTGACGGAAAGAGGACGAGCGTGGTTCGACGCGTCGTGGTGACAGGAGCGAGTTCGGGGATCGGTGCGGCGACGGTCCGCCTGTTCCGCGAGCACGGCTGGGACGTGGTGGCGGTCGCCCGTCGCCGGGAGCGGCTCGAGGCGCTCGCCGCGGAGACCGGGGCGGGCCTGTTCGTCGCCGATCTCACCGACGCGGCGCAGGTCGACGCGCTGCGCGACCACCTCGCGGAGACCGGCCCCGTGCACGCCCTCGTCAACAACGCCGGCGGCGCACTCGGCCTCGACTCGGTCGAGGCGTCCGACCCCGCCGACTGGACCCGGATGTTCGAGATCAACGTCCTCTCGGTCAAGCTCGTCACGAGCGCTCTGCTCCCGCTGCTCCGGGCGGGCATCGCCGACGAGGGCTCCGAGGGCTCGGCCGACATCGTCACCGTCACCTCGATCGCCGGCCACGTCGCCTACGAGGGCGGCGGCGGCTACAACGCCGCGAAGTTCGCCGCGCACGCGCTCGTCGCGGTCCTCCGCCTCGAGCTCGCCGGCGAGCCGATCCGCGTGATCGAGATCGCGCCCGGCATGGTGCACACCGAGGAGTTCTCCCTGGTCCGCTTCGGCGGCGACCGGGAGCGCGCCGACAAGGTCTACGCCGAGGTCCCGGCCCCGCTGGTCGCCGAGGACGTCGCCGCGGCGATCGTGTCCTCCGTCGAGCTGCCGCCGCACGTCAACCTCGATCTGGTGACCATCAAGCCGGTGGCGCAGGCCGCCCCGCACAAGGTGATCAAGGGCGCGCTCACCCCGAAGGCGTGACAGGTGCCCGTCGCGGGGCCCCGTGATGTGACGCGGGGCCTCGCGACGCTCTAGCCTGTCCCTCATGGTTTCCGACGCCGACGACTCCGCCGCCCTCCTCGCCGCCACGGAGAAGGAGGTCCTCGGCTGGCTCGAGTTCGGTGACGCCGCTCGCCATCTCGCCGACGACGTCGTCGCCTCCGGCTATCGTCCGGAGCTGGTCGTGGCCATCGCGCGCGGCGGTCTGCTGCTCGCGGGCGCGGTCGCCTACGCGCTGGGCATCAAGAGCTGCGGTGCGCTGAACGTCGAGTTCTACACCGGCGTCGAGGCGCGGCTGGCCGCCCCCGTCGTCCTGCCGCCGCTGCTGGACGAGGCGTCGGTGCGCGGGAAGCGCGTCCTCCTGGTCGACGACGTCTCCGACTCCGGCCACACCCTCGCCCTCTCGGTCGACCTGATCCGCGCGATGGGCGCCGAGGTGCAGACCGTCACGCTCTACACCAAGCCCCGCACGGTGCTCGAGCCCGACTTCTTCTGGCGGCGCACGCCGCGCTGGATCGTCTTCCCCTGGTCGGCGCTGCCCCCGGTGGCCGGCGCCCTCGCGGAGGACGACGAGTGAGCGTCCACCTGATCGGCGGCGGCGGCGGAGCGGAGCACGACCCGCAGCTCTACGGAGCGTTCCTGGCGGAGGCGCACGACCGCGCCGTCGACGCCGGCCGCATCGAGGGCCCGCGGATCGCGATCGTCGTCGTGCACGACGGCCTCGGCCCCGAGGTCTACGCGGGCTGGGCCGCGACGCTCGCCACGGTCGGCAAGCTCCTCCCGTTCGCGGTCATGAAGCCCGAGGGCGGCCGGATCGACCCCGCGGTCTTCGACGACGTCGACGGGATCTTCGTCGGCGGCGGACTCACCCCCGCCTACCGCGACGCGCTCGAGGCGTCCTTCCCGCGCCTGCGCGACCTCGTCTCCTCCGGAGTGCCGTACGCCGGCTACTCGGCGGGCGCCGCGGTCGCCGCCGACCGGGCGATCGTCGGCGGCGACCGCATCGGCGGAGTCGCCGTGGCACCGGAGCACGCGGCCGAGGAGCTGGACGAGGTGACGGTGCTCGAGGGCATCGGCCTCGTCGACGTCTCGATCGACGTGCACGCCGCGCAGTGGGGCACCCTCGGCCGCCTGGTCGCGGCCGTCGAGGCCGGACTGGTGGACGGCGGCGTCGCGATCGACGAGTCGACGGTCCTCACCGTCGGCACGGGCGCCCTGCGCGTCCGCGGCGCCGGCTCGGTCTGGCGCGCGAGCGCGGGCGAGGCCGGAGTGTCGGTCGCCACCCTTGCCGCGAGCTGAGCGTGGACCTGCAGGAGCTGGCGGGTGCCGGCCTGATCGACCGCGCCTGGGCCGAGGCGCTCGCCCCGGTCGCCGGCGACATCGCGGCGATGGGCGACTTCCTCCGCGCGGAGGTGGCGGCAGGGCGGCCCTACCTCCCCGCCGGGGCGCAGGTGCTCCGCGCGTTCGCCGCGCCGCTGGAGGACGTCCGCGTCCTGATCGTCGGGCAGGACCCGTATCCGACACCCGGGCATCCGATCGGGCTGTCCTTCGCCGTGGACCGGCACGTCCGGCCGCTGCCGCGCAGTCTGCAGAACATCTACCGCGAGCTCCGCGGCGACCTCGGTGTCTCCCCGCCCGAGCACGGCGACCTCAGCGGCTGGACGCGCAGCGGCGTGCTGCTGCTCAACCGCGTGCTGACCGTCGCGCCGGGCGCACCCGCCTCGCACCGCGGCAAGGGCTGGGAGCGGGTCACCGAGCACGCGATCCGCACGCTCGTCGCCCGCGAGCAGCCGCTCGTCGCGATCCTCTGGGGGCGCGACGCGGCGAACCTCCGGCCGCTGCTGGGCGACTCCGGGATCGTCGAGAGCGTTCATCCCAGCCCGCTGTCCGCCTCCCGCGGCTTCTTCGGCTCGCGCCCGTTCAGCCGCGCGAACGAGCTGCTCGCCGAGCGCGGGGCCGAGCCCGTCGACTGGGCGCTCCTGCCCTGAGCCTCGGGGCCCGACACCCCGGCCCGCCGCGCGTGCGGTGCTCCGCCACCCCGGCTACGCTGGCCCGGATCGCGGCCGCCGCCCGGGATCAGCGACGCCGACCACCACCGCCGAGAAGGAGCGAGATGCTCGAGGAAGAGTACGAGCAGCGCCGGGTCCTCCCGCCGCACCTGCGCCGGGCGCCCGCCCCCGAGCCGGAGTTCTCCTTCGAGATCCGCGAGGCGCGCAGCGCGGATCTGCCGGACATCCAGGAGATCTACAACCACTACGTCCGGAACACCGTGGTGACCTTCGACGAGGACGACTCGACGCTGAAGGAGTGGCGCTCGAAGTTCGCGCGCAATCAGAAGCTCGGGCTGCCGTTCATCGTCGCCGTGTCGCCGTCGGGGCAGATCCTGGGCTACGCGATGGTGTCGCCGTGGTCGTCCAAGCGCGCCTACCGCTTCACCGTCGAGAACTCGATCTACCTGCGCGCCGCCTCGACCGGCAAGGGCCTCGGCAAGGCGCTGATGACCGAGCTGCTCGAGCGCGCGAAGGCCGTCGGCATCCGCCAGGTCATGGCCGTCATCGCGGACAAGGGGGCGGAGGCGTCGCTGACGATGCACGCGAAGTACGGCTTCGTCGAGGTGGGCCGGATGGGCCGCGTCGGCTTCAAGTTCGAGCGCTGGCTGAGCACCGTGCTGATGCAGAAGACGCTCAAGTAGCGCCACCGGCGTCTCTGCGAATGCGCCGGACTGCGGGGAACGGAGCGGGGTCCTTCCCTACACTTGTCGGCATGGAATGGCTCGTCCCGCTCATCGTCGTCGTCGTGCTCGTCGTGATCCTCGGGATCTACCTCTGGGCCACCTACAACTCCCTCGTCACGCTGAACGTCCGCGTCGACGAGGCCTGGAGCGACATCACCGTCCAGCTGAAGCGGCGGGCGGATCTGATCCCGAACGTCATCGACTCGGTGAAGGGCTACGCCTCGCACGAGCGGCAGGTGTTCGAGTCGGTGACCCGCGCCCGGGCCGAGACGCTCTCCGCGCAGGGGCCGGCCGAGGCGTCGGCCGCCGAGGACCACATGCAGAAGGCGCTGAAGTCGATCTTCGCCGTCGCCGAGGCGTACCCGCAGCTGCAGGCCAGCCAGAACTTCCTGCAGCTGCAGGGCGAGCTGGTCGACTCGGAGGACAGGATCCAGTCGGCCCGCCGCTTCTACAACGGCGGCGTGCGCGAGATGAACACCAAGGTCACCGTCTTCCCCAACACGCTCTTCTCCCGCCGCCTCGGCTTCTCCGAGCGCGAGTTCTTCGAGGTCGGCGACCTCGCCGCCATCTCGGAGCCGCCCCGCGTCCAGTTCTGACGCCACCACCGCGAGGCCGCGGCGGCGCCGCACTGCCGGTCGAGGGGCCGCGGAGCGGCACCCCCTCATGCTGGTCGAGCAGCCCCGCACTGGCGCCCCCACATGCTGGTCGAGTAGCCCCGCAGGGGCGTATCGAGACCCACCGTCATCAACACGCCGGGTCTGCAGACTCGACTTCCGACGGTGGTGGATCTCGATACGCCCGCTGCGCGGGCTACTCGATCAGCATGTGCTGCTCGACCCGGCGTCAGGGCGCTGCCGGGGCTCCCGCCGCGAGCGGGCCGCCGTCGAGCGTCGTGAGGTACTCGTCGAAGACGGGGGACGGGTCGATGCCCGTCGCGACGGCGTCCACGAGGGCGCGCCGCACCAGCGCGAGCACGACCGTCGCGAGCACGGCAGCGCGCGGCTCGTCCGCCGCGGGGAGACCCATCCGCTGCGCGATGCTCGGGGTGAGCGCGGCCTCGCCGTCGTGCAGCGACTGCGCCCAGACCGCCCGCATGCCGGGCGTCTCGGTGAGCAGCGGCATCAGCCGCAGCGTCCGCTCGAGCTGCGGGCCGGACGCGGCCGCGGCGAACGCGGCGCCCAGCGCGGTGTTGAGCGACTCCGACTCCGGCCGCGCGACGAGCTCCCGCGCCATCGCCGCGATGGCCGCGTAGAGCACGGGCCGCACGCAGTCCTCCTTGCCGCCGAGGTAGCGGTGGAAGGTGCGCAGCGAGATGCCGGCGGCGTGCGCCAGGTCGATCGAGCTGACGCCCTTGGTGGTCCCGCGCTCGAGCAGCAGGGCGACGCACTTCTCGGACAGGGCGAGCGCGATGGTGCCCTGTCGCTCCTGCGGACCGCTCATGCGAGGACCTCCCGGTGGCCGGTGGTGAGGGCGACGAGGAGCTCGGGCGCGAGAGTGCCCCGCCCGACGACGTCGACGCTGTCGAGCCCCTGCCAGTGCGCGGCGGCGACGAGCAGCGCAGCGAGGCGCTCGGCCGTGTCCGGCGGCGCTCCGGGCTCGCGCCAGGCCGCCTGCACCCGCAGCACGCCGTTCTGCCGGTCGCTCTTGAGGTCCACGCGCGCCGCGATCACGTCGTCGAGCAGCACGGGCAGCACGTAGTAGCCGTGCACGCGCTGCGCCGCGGGGGTGTAGATCTCGATCCGGTAGTGGAAGTCGAAGAAGAGCTCAGCGCGCGGGCGGTGCCAGACCACGGGGTCGAAGGGCGAGAGCAGTGCGTCGGCCCGCAGCTCGCGCGGTCGCCGCGCCGCCGTGTGCCGCCAGAGGGGCAGCGGGCGCCCCGAGCGCTCCCAGCCGCGGACCTCGACCGGCACCAGCTCGCCCGCGTCGACCAGATCGTGCACGGCCGCCAGGGTCGGCGCCTTCAGCAGCCGGTGGTAGTCGGCCAGATCGCCGAGCGTCCCGACGCCGAGTGCGAGGGCGGAGCGGCGCACCAGCTCGCGGACCGCGTCCTCGGTGGAGACCTGGGCGTCGAGCACCTCGCGGGGCAGCACCTGCTCGGCGAGCGCGTAGGAGCGCTCGAAGCGCGTGCGCCCGGCGGTCACCACCTCGCCCCAGCGGAAGAGCACCTCGAGCCCGCGCTTCATGTCGGACCAGCCCCACCACGGACCGGTCCGGGTGTTGGCCTCGTGCTCGATCTCCGACGCGCGGAGCGGGCCGTCGGCGAGGGCCGCGCGCAGCCAGTCGAGCGTGGACCGGTTCTCGGCCGCCCAGCCCTCGTGCTCGGGCAGGCGGACGCGGCGGTAGTGCTCCATCCGCCAGCGGTAGAGCGGGAGGTCGGCGCGGCGGATCAGCGCCGCCTCGTGCGCCCAGTACTCGAGGTAGTGGCCCTTCGGCGAGAACGCCACCGCGTCGAGGAGGGCGCGGTCGTAGGGGCCGAGCCGGGCGAGGACGGGGAGGTAGTGGCTCCGCTCGAAGACGTTGACCGAGTCGAGCTGCAGCGGGCGGATCCGGTCGATCACGCCGAGGATCTGCCGCGTGCCGACCCGCGGCGGCGGCGCGGCACCGAAGCCCTGGGCGGCCAGGGCGATGCGGCGCGCGAGCGCGGGGCTGAGCTGCTCGGTCATGGTGCCCCCACGCTAGCGAAGGCCGCCGACATCGGCCGATCCCGCCCCGGCGCCGAGTGTTCCCGTCCGGTTCATCCGGGCGGCCCCGGGATGTCAGGGGCCGCCCCTACGTTTCCCGAGGCGCCCGCAGGGGCCCACCCACCCGACTCCTGGAGGACTCTTGACGACCCAGCGCTTCCCCCGCGCCGGCGTGCTCGCCGCCGCGACCGCCGCTCTCGCTCTCACCCTGACCGCCTGCTCCGGCGACGCCGGCGCCTCGTCCGGCGACGCGTCCGTCGACGCCTCGACCGCGACCTCCGCCGCCGACCTCGGCGGGCTCGACGCCCTGGTCGAGGCTGCGAAGGCCGAGGGCGAGCTCAACGTGATCGCGCTGCCCGACAACTGGGCCAACTACGGCGAGCTCATCTCGGGCTTCGAGGACGAGTACGGCATCACCGTCAACTCGGCCGACCCGGACGTCTCCTCCGCCGAGGAGATCAGCACCGCGCAGAACCTGGCCGGCCAGGACACCGCGCCGGACGTCTTCGACCTCGGTGCCGCCGTGGCCCTCGCCAACACCGACCTCTTCGCGCCGTACAAGGTCGAGACCTGGGACGACATCCCCGAGGGCAACCGCGAGGACACCGGCCTCTGGGTGAACGACTACACCGGCCTGATGTCGATCGGCTACGACGCCGACGCCGTGCCCGCGCCCGAGTCGCTCGACGACCTGCTCGGCGCCGACTACCGCGGCTCCGTCGCGATCAACGGCGACCCGACCCAGGCCGGTGCCGCGGCGGCCGCCGTGCAGCTCGCCGCCCTGCAGTCGGGCGGCTCGGCCGACGACGTCCAGCCCGGCATCGACTTCTTCGAGAAGCTGAACGACGCGGGCAACTTCCTGCCGCTGGATCCGACCGACGCGACCGTCGCCTCCGGCGAGACCCCGGTCGTCTTCGACTGGAGCTACAACAACCTCGCCGCCGCGAAGGCGAACGAGGGCACTCGCGAGTGGACGACGACGGTGCTGCCCGGCACCGCGGTCGGCAGCTACTACAACCAGGCGATCAACGCCGACGCGCCGCACCCGGCCGCCGCGCGCCTCTGGCAGGAGTACCTCTACTCCGACGCCGCGCAGAACCTCTACCTCGCGGCCGGCGCCTACCCGGTGCGCCTGGCGGCCATGGTCGACGCCGGCACGGTGGACAAGGACGCCCTCGACGCCGTCGGCGCCGCTCCGGAGGACCTCGTCCAGTTCACCTCCGAGCAGACCGAGGCCGCCTCGGCCCTGCTGGCCGAGAAGTGGGGCGCGGCGATCCAGTGACGACCGCCGCCGTCCGGGCCGTTCCCGGGGCCCGTGCGCCCCGGGGACGGCGCGGTCTCCCCGCAGCGCTCGGCGTCGCTCCGTTCGCGGTGTACGTCCTGCTCTTCCTCGCCGTGCCGACCGTCCTCGCGGTCGGCACGGGCTTCGTGGACGGCGACGGCCGGCCGACGCTCGCGAACGTCGCGGCGCTGGGCGACCCGGTCGTCCTGTCCGCCTTCGGCGCCTCGCTCGGGCTGTCGGCGCTCACCGCCGTCGTCGGCGCGGTCCTCGGCGGCATCGTCTGCCTCGCCCTGCTCGGCGCCGATCCGGGCGGTCCGCTGCGCACGATCGTCGACGCCGCCGCGAGCGTCCTCGCCCAGTTCGGCGGCGTGATGCTCGCCTTCGCCTTCATCGCGACGATCGGCGTGCAGGGGCTGGTCACGACCCTCCTGGCCGGCGCCGGCGTCGACCTCTACGCCGACGGCGTCTGGCTGTACCAGCTGCCCGGGCTGATCCTGCCCTACCTCTACTTCCAGGTGCCGCTGATGGTGCTGACCTTCCTGCCCGCGCTCGAGGGTCTGCGCCCCGAGTGGGCCGAGGCGAACGCCGTGCTCGGCGGGGGAGCGGTGAGCTACTGGTGGCGCGTGGCGGTCCCCGTGCTCGCGCCCTCCTTCCTCGGCTCGGTGCTGCTGCTGTTCGCCAACGCGTTCTCCTCGTTCGCCACGGCCGCGGCGCTGATCAGCCAGGGCGCGCAGATCGTGCCGCTGCAGATCCGCGCGGCGCTCGTCAGCGAGACGGTCCTCGGCCGGGAGAACCTCGCCGGTGCGCTCGCGCTCGGGATGCTCCTCGTGATGATCGTGCTGATGTCCGGCTACGCGCTGCTGCAGCGCCGGGCCCGTCGGTGGCAGCGGTGACCCGCGCTCTCTCCCGCATCGTCCTGGTCGTCACCGGCCTCGCCTTCGCGGTACCGCTGATCGCGATGGCGGAGTTCACCCTCCGCGGCGCCGGCGGCTACGACCTCTCGCACTGGACCGCGATCCTCGACCCGCAGAACGAGCGCGGCTACCGCGCGCTCTTCCAGGGCATCGGCAACTCGCTGATCCTCGCGGTCGTCACCGCCCTGATCGTGCTCGTGCTGCTGGTGCCGACGATGCTCCTCGTAGAGATCCGCCTGCCGCGCCTGCGCCGGGCGCTCGAGCTGGTCTGCCTGCTGCCGCTGACCGTCCCCGCGATCGTGCTGGTCGTCGGGCTGGCCCCGGTCTACTCGGTGATCACCCGGCTCGTCGGCTCGGCCCCCTGGACGCTCGCGCTCGCCTACGGCGTGCTCGTGCTGCCCTACGCCTACCGCGCGATCGCCGCGGACCTCGCCGGGCTCGACGCGATCACGCTCTCGGAGGCCGCCCGCTCGCTGGGCGCCGGCCCGGTCGGCGTGCTCGTCCGGGTGCTGCTGCCGAACCTGCGCCGCGGTCTCGTCGCCGCCGCGCTGATCACGGTCGCCGTGGTCCTCGGCGAGTACACCATCGCCTCGCTGCTCAGCCGGACCACCCTGCAGACCGGTCTCGTGCAGGTGTCGAAGCAGGACGCCTACGTCGCCGTGATCTTCTCCCTCCTCTCCCTCCTGTTCGCCTTCGCCCTGCTGCTCGGGATCGGCCGCCTCGCGCGGATCGGCCTCGTCGCCACCGGGCGCCGCGCCTCGAAAGGCACCTCGTGACCGCGCCCCTCTCCCCGGGCGCCCGCGTCCGCTTCCTCGACGTCGCCCGGCACTTCGGCGCGGCCAGAGCCCTCGACGGCGTCTCGTTCGACGTGGCGCCGGGGGAGTTCATCGCCCTGCTCGGCCCCTCGGGCTGCGGCAAGACCACCGCTCTCCGCGCCCTCAGCGGGCTCGAGCGGATCGACTCCGGCCGCATCCTGGTCGACGAGCGCGACGTCGCCGATCTGCCGGTCGCCCGCCGCGACATGGGCATGGTCTTCCAGTCCTACTCGCTCTTCCCGCACCTGCGCGCCCGCGAGAACGTGGAGTTCGGCCTGCGCACCCGCGGTGTCGCGGCGAAGGAGCGGCGGACGGCCGCCCAGGACGCGCTCGACCTGGTCGGCCTCGGCGCCCTGGGCGACCGCTACGCGCACCAGCTCTCCGGCGGGCAGCAGCAGCGGGTGGCGCTGGCGCGGGCGCTCGTCACCCGCCCCCGGGTGCTGCTCCTGGACGAGCCGCTCTCCGCGCTGGACGCGAAGGTCCGCGTGCAGCTGCGCGACGAGATCAAGCGGCTGCAGTCCGAGATCGGCATCACCACCTTCTTCGTCACCCACGACCAGGAGGAGGCGCTCGCCGTCGCCGACCGGGTCGCGGTGATGAACGCGGGACGGATCGAGCAGCTCGGCGCGCCGGAGGACCTCTACGCCCGGCCGTCGTCGCCGTTCGTCGCCCACTTCGTCGGGCTCTCGAACGTCGTGCCGGGGGTCGTCTCGAGCGGGGCCGTCTCCGTGCTCGGCGCGCGCCTGCCCCTGGTGGACGGCGCGGCCGTCGACGGCGCCGTCTCGGCGTTCCTCCGGCCCGAGGACATCGAGATCGTGCCGGGCGGCGCTCCGGGCGATCTGCCTGCCGTGGTCCTCGCGACCAGCTTCCTCGGACCGGTGCGCCGCTCCACGGTCCGCACCGAGCAGGGGGACGAGCTCGTCGTCCAGCACGCGGCCGGGATCCGGCTCGAGCCGGGGGAGCGGGTCGGCCTCGCGCTCGCGCGGCGGCCGGTGGCCGTCCGCGCGGCCTCGTGAGCTGTCGCGGATTCCGCCCGCGGAATGCGGCGGGGATTAGTCTGGGCGGATGAGACTCGGCCGGTCCCGCCGCACGTCCGGCGCCCGCGACGCCGTCCGCGCCGCCGCGGCTCCCGAGCGGGCTCCGCAGCCCCGCCCGCTCGACCCGGACGCCGCCTTCGTCAGCACCGGGATGCGCATCGCCGGCGCCTGGGCCTGGCGGATCCTCGTGGTCGCAGGCGCCCTCGCCGTGATCGGCCTGCTGGTGATCGAGCTGCGGCTGATCGTCATCCCGCTCCTGCTCGCGATCGTCATCGCGGCGCTGCTCGTGCCGTTCTCGACGTTCCTGCAGCGGCACCACTGGCCCAAGTGGCTCGCGATCGTGGTGGCCGAGCTCGGCATCGTCCTCGTGATCGGCGGCCTGCTCTTCCTCGTCGTCACCCAGGTCACCTCCGGCTTCGACGACCTCAGTCGCCAGACCGTGCAGTCCTACGACGCCCTGAAGTCGTGGCTGCTCGAGGGGCCGCTGCACCTGACCGAGACCGACATCAACCAGTACGCGCAGCAGGCGCTCGCCGCCGTGCAGCAGGACTCGGGGATGCTCGTCAGCGGCGCGCTGAGCGTCGGCTCGACGGTCGGGCACGTGCTCACCGGCGTGCTGCTGACCCTGTTCTCGACCCTCTTCATCCTGATCGACGGTCCGAACATCTGGCGCTGGGTCGTGCGGCTCTTCCCGCACCGCGCCCGGAGCGCCGTCGACGGGGCCGGCCGCGCGGGCTGGATCACGCTGACCAACTTCGTGAAGGTGCAGATCCTGGTCGCCTTCGTCGACGCGGTGGGCATCGGGCTCGGCTCGTTCCTGCTCGGCGTCCCGCTCGCGATCCCGATCGGCGTGCTGGTCTTCCTCGGCTCCTTCGTGCCCGTGATCGGCGCGGTCGTCACCGGCGCGCTGGCCGTCTTCATCGCTCTGGTCTACAACGGACCGGTCATCGCGCTGATCCTGCTGATCGTCGTCCTCGGCGTGCAGCAGCTCGAGGGGCACATCCTCCAGCCCCTGATCATGGGCTCCGCCGTCAAGGTGCACCCGCTCGCCGTCGTCCTCGCGGTCGCCGGCGGCTCGATCGTCGCGGGCATCGCGGGCGCGTTCTTCGCGGTCCCCGTGGTCGCGACCCTCAACGTCATGGTCAACTACGTCGCGAGCGGAGCCTGGCGCTCGCCGACCCGAACCCCCGAGAGAGTTGCCGAAGAGCATGCAGACTAGCCGCGTCGTCGGACCGACCCTGAGCGAGTTCGAGGCGGCCCGAACCGTCCTCGCCCCTGTCATCGCGAACACCCCGATGGAGACGAGCACGTTCCTCGCCGAGGTGCTCGGCTCGCCCGTCTTCCTCAAGTGCGAGAACCTGCAGCGCACCGGGTCGTACAAGATCCGCGGCGCCGTGTTCCGGCTCTCGCACCTCACCCCCGAGGAGCGGGAGCGCGGCGTCGTCGCCGCCTCGGCCGGCAACCACGCCCAGGGTGTCGCCTTCGCCGCGCGCGAGCTCGGCATCAAGGCGACCATCTTCATGCCGATCGGCGTCGCGCTGCCCAAGCTCGCGGCGACCCGCGACTACGGCGCGGAGGTGGTGCTCAGCGGGCACATCTTCAACGAGGCGCTCGCCGCGGCGGCCGAGTTCGCCGAGAGCACCGGCGCCGTGTTCATCCCGCCCTACGACCACCCCGACGTGATCACGGGTCAGGGAACCATCGGCCTGGAGATCCTCGAGCAGGCTCCGGGTGTCGAGACGCTCGTCGTGCCCATCGGCGGCGGCGGGCTCATCGCCGGTGTCGCGTCGGCCGCGAAGCAGAAGGCCGCCCAGGAGGGCCGCACGCTGCGCGTGATCGGCGTCCAGGCGGCGAACGCCGCGCCCTACCCGCTCTCGCTCGCGGCCGGCGAGCCGATCGCCATCACGATCTCGCCCACCATCGCCGACGGCATCGCGGTCGCGAAGCCCGGCCAGCTGAACTTCGAGATCATCCGCGAGGTCGTCGACGAGGTCGTCACCGTCGAGGACGACGACACCGCCCGGGCGCTGCTCGTGCTGCTCGAGCGCGCGAAGCTCGTCGTCGAGCCGGCCGGAGCGGTCGGCATCGCCGCGATCCTCACCGGCAAGATCCGGAACGCGGGCCGCACCGCGGTCATCCTCTCCGGCGGCAACATCGATCCGCTGATGATGGAGCGGGTGATCAGCCGGGGGCTCGCCGCCTCCGAGCGCTACCTCAAGATGAGCATCGGCCTGCCGGACCGGCCGGGTCAGCTCGCGCGGATCGCCGACCTGATCTCGGAGGCGAACGCCAACGTCGTCGAGGTGCTGCACACCCGGCACGGCCGCGGCCTGCAGATCAGCGAGGTCGAGCTCGAGATCAGCGTCGAGACGCGCGGCCCCGAGCACGCCGACCGCGTCCTCCAGGTCCTCCGCGACGCCGGCTACAGCCCGCGCCTCTCCCGCGGCTAGTCCGCCGGATACGCGAGATGCCACTTGTGACGGCCCGACACGGCGTGTCGAGCGCACAAGTGGCATCTCGCGGAGTGGACCAGCGCTGAGGGTCAGTGGCCGTTCCAGGTCTCGACGTTCGTGACCTTGACGGTGATGTTGCGGCCGTTGGGGGCCTCGAAGGTGGTGGAGTCGCCGACCTTCAGGCCCATGATCGCGCCGCCGAGCGGGCTCTGCGGGCTGTAGACGTCGAGGTCGCTCTCGCCCGCCATCTCGCGGTTGCCGAGGAGGAAGCGCGACTCGTCGCCGGCGATCTCGGCGGTGATGATCGTGCCGGCCTCGACGACCCCGTGGCTCTCGGGCGGCGTGCCGATCTCGGCCTCGCGCAGCAGCGCGGTCAGCTGGCGGATGCGCGCCTCGATCTTGCCCTGCTCGTCCTTGGCGGCGTGGTAGCCGCCGTTCTCCTTGAGGTCGCCCTCCTCGCGTGCGACCTCGATGCGCTTGGCGATCTCGAGGCGTCCGTTGGTGGACAGCTCGGTGTGCTCCGCCTGGAGGCGGTCGTACGACTCCTGGGTCATCCAGGTGACCTGAGGCTGGTCGGCCATGGTGGGCTCCTCACATGACGGCCGCGCGCGACCGACGGTGCTGTCGGGCGCCTGGCCCGTCGAGCGGATCGACCGAGGGCGTGCGGCGGGGGAAAAGACAAGGCCCCGACGAGTCCGTCAGGGCACCCCGACACCCTACGGGAGCCAGCAGGAGGAGATCAAACCTGTCGTGGCGAGCTCCGTGGTGCGCACCGTCTCGGTGTAGGAGCGGAAGCGCTCGGTCGACGCGGGGTACTCGACGACGAGCCAGCCGACCACGGCGGACTGCTCGTTGAGCGCCTGGACGGCGCAGGCCGCGTCGCGCCCGGTCGGGACGGTGAGGTCGAAGGACACCTGGACGGTGCGGTCGTCGACGACCTGGTGCGCGGTGTCCTGCACGTCGACGCCGTCGCGGGCGCCGTCGAGGCCGGCCCAGATCACCCAGGCGGCGAAGACCGCGACGAAGGCGACGGCGACGAGGGCGAAGAGCCGGCGGTCGCCGCGGCGGCTGCGCGGCGTCCGCCCGTAGCGGGAGGCGAGGGGTCCGGCGGCGCGGACGGCGTCCGGGTCGAGGGCGGGGTCGCTCGCGCGCTCGTCGCTCTCGGACGTTCGGGCGGCCACGGAACTCCCTGGGTGAAGCGACTATTCTGGCGGGTGACGTGCGCCGGTGAGAACCGAGCGACGCCCCCCATTAAACCCCGAGGAATCGAGCGATCGTGTCCCAGGCCGTCCAGGTCTCCGCAGATTCAGAGGCGCGTGCAGCTGTGGCGCCGCGCGAGATCCCGCGCCTGCTCGCCGTGCACGCCCACCCGGACGACGAGTCCAGCAAGGGCGCCGCGACCCTCGCCTCCTACGCCGATCGCGGCGCCGAGGTCATGGTCGTCTCCTGCACCGGCGGCGAGGCCGGCTCCGTTCTGAACGAGGCGCTCGGCGCCCGCGCGCACGCCGAGCGCGACATGGGCGGCCTGCGCCGCTACGAGATGGCCGCCGCTCAGCGGGCGCTCGGCATCGAGCACGCCTGGCTGGGCTTCGTCGACTCCGGGATGCCCGAGGACGGCGCCGTCGCCGCGGACTCCTTCGCCGGCCTGCCGCTGCCGACCGCCTCGGCACCGCTGGTGCGCCTCGTCCGCCGGTTCCGCCCGCACGTGATCATCAGCTACGACGAGAACGGCGGCTACCCGCACCCGGACCACATCCGCGCGCACCAGGTCGCGGTCGAGGCGTTCCGCGCCGCGGGCGAGGCCGACGAGTACCCCGGCACCGGCGCCGCCTGGTCCGTCTCGAAGCTCTACTACGACCGCGTGTTCTCCTCGCAGAAGCTGCGGGCCATCGCCGAGCACATCCGCTCGATCGACCCGGAGGATCCGCTGCTCGCCTCCTTCGAGGAGATGAAGCGCTGGAACGAGGAGACGCCCTACCTCGCCACCACGAAGATCGTCGTCTCCGGCTTCCACGACCGCCGCGACGCGGCCCTGCTCGCGCACGCGAGCCAGGTCGCTCCCGACAACAAGTTCTTCTTCCTCCCGCACTCCGCGATCGACGCCGCGTGGCCGACCGACGACTTCCAGCTCGTGCAGAGCCGGGTCGACGCGCCGACGCCGGAGACCGACCTCTTCGCCGGGATCGACGTCGCGCTGCCGGGTGACGCCGGCCCGGCCGCCACCACCGTCCCCGAGGAGCAGCCCGCATGATCGCCGCGACCGTCCTCGAGGCCGCCCACGTCGCCCTGATCCGCGCCGCCGAGGCGACGCCGGTGCCGACGACCGCGCCGGAGTTCAACGAGGACACGGTGACGCCCGGCCTGTTCGGCTTCATCACGATGTTCGTGATCGCGCTCGCCGCCGTGTTCCTCGCACTCGACATGGTCCGCCGGGTCCGCCGGACGACCTATCGCGCCCAGGTTAACGAGCAGCTCGACTCCGAGGAGCGCGAGCGCGCCGAGGACGCCCCGTCCGGACGCTGACACCCGGGCGCTGACGCGCCCTGCGCTGACGGCGCCCGGCGCTCAGCCGACGTTGTAGGTCGGGTGCAGGCAGACGATCAGCGCCGCCGTCCAGTGGCAGAGGAACGCCACCGCGGTCAGCGCGTGGAAGATCTCGTGGAAGCCGAAGACCCCGGGCACCGGGTTCGGCCGCTTGATCCCGTAGATCACCGCGCCGACGGAGTAGCAGAGGCCGCCGACCAGCACGAGCACCATCATCGCCGCGCTCGCCTCGAACAGCGGGCCGAGGTACATCACCGCCGCCCAGCCCAGCAGCAGGTAGAGCGGCACGTAGAGCCAGCGCGGCGCGGAGATCCAGAACACCCGGAAGCCGATCCCGAGCAGCGCCCCCGCCCAGACCAGCACGAGCAGCAGCGAGCCCTGCGCGGGCGGCAGGGCGAGCGCGGCGAGCGGCGTGTAGGTGCCGGCGATCAGCAGGAAGATGTTCGCGTGGTCGATCCGCTTGAGGATCATCTTGGTCCGCGGCGACCAGTCGAAGCGGTGGTAGAGCGCGGAGTTGCCGAAGAGCAGCAGCGACGAGACGGCGAACACGGTCGCCGCCCACTTCGCCGGTGCGCCGTCCGCGACGCTGACCAGGACGATGCCGGCGACGATCGCGACCGGGAACAGTCCGGCGTGGATCCAGCCGCGCCAGGTCGGCCGCGCCTCCGTCGCCGGGCCGTGCTCGATCTCGTCCTCGACGAGCGGGAGGGCGGGGAGCGAGGGGCCGGCCGCGTCGTCCTCCGCCAGGGCGCGCGCATCCGGATCGGGCGTGGGGGAGGTCGGCCGGTGGCTCATACGGACGAGGATACGACCCGCCGCCGCAGGGCGACCGGGAGAGCCCGCTCGAACGGGGGAACAGCGGTGGTCCGGTACCGGGCCGCGGTTTCGACTACCGTGGCACCGTGCCGAAGCCGAGACTGCCCGTGGGGAGCGACCTGCTCTACGGCGTCTACAAGAAGCGGCTGCGCTCGAGTCTCGAGGGCGCCGCGCTGCCGAACCACGTCGCGATGATCATCGACGGCAACCGCCGCTGGGCTCGCCAGCGCGCGCTGGAGACGGCCGCGCACGGCCACCGCGCGGGCGCGGCGAAGGTGCACGAGTTCCTGCAGTGGTGCGACGAGCTCGGCATCCGGCACGTCACCCTCTACCTGCTCTCGCAGGACAATCTGGTCGGCCGGGAGAGCTCCGAGCTCACCGAGCTGATCGCGATCATCGCCGACCTCGCCGAGGAGGTCTCGCAGCAGCCCGAGTGGCGGGTGCAGCACGTGGGCTCGGACGACGGGCTGCCGGAGTCGCTCGTCTCGGCGCTCGACCGCGCGGAGGAGCGCACCGCCGCGCACACCGGCCTGCACATCAATCTCGCGGTCGGCTACGGCGGCCGCCACGAGATCGCGCAGGCGGTCCGCAGCATCCTCGACGAGCACGGCAAGCGCGGCTCCTCGATCGAGGACGTCGCGGGCCTGCTCACGCCCGAGCTGATCGGCGAGCACCTCTACACCAGCGGTCAGCCCGACCCGGACCTCGTCATCCGCACCTCGGGCGAGCAGCGCCTCTCCGACTTCATGCTCTGGCAGAGCGCGCACAGCGAGTTCTACTTCATGGAGGCGCTCGGCCCCGACATCCGCGAGGTCGACTTCCTCCGGGCGCTGCGCGACTACGCCGGCCGGCACCGCCGCTTCGGCAGCTGAGCTGGGCTCCCGCGCGCGCTGTTCACATAGCCGTTACACGTTCGTCTCGGCAAGAACCACACGGCTGTCATTTCCGGGATTAGGTTCGGATCATCAGGTGACGCACCTGGTCGAGTCGGCCACACAAGTACGACTCGATGACTGCCAGTGAAGGAACTGCGCGGTGCCGAGACGCACCACCGGCCGACTCGAATCCTCTGAAGTGAGTCGGGGGCTCCGGCCCCCGGAATGTGGAGAGTCGACGTGACAGTTCCCCAGGGTACGGATCCGCAGAACGGCACGCAGGGCGCGGTCCACCGCCGCGCGCAGCACGGCTCCTCGGATCGCACCGAGCAGCTCCAGCGCACCTACGTCCTCGACACCTCGGTGCTGCTGTCGGATCCCTCCTCGATGTTCCGCTTCGCGGAGCACGCCGTCGTCCTGCCGATCGTCGTGATCAGCGAGCTCGAGGGCAAGCGCAACGACCCCGAGATCGGCTACTTCGCCCGCCAGGCGCTGCGGCACCTCGACGAGCTGCGGGTCAAGCACGAGCGGCTGGACTTCCCGATCCGGGTCGGCCGGGGCGGGACCCTCCGCGTCGAGCTGAACCACTCGAACATGTCGGTGCTGCCCAGCGGGCTGCAGCTCGGCGACAACGACTCGCGGATCCTCGCCGTGGCGATGAACCTGCAGAGCGAGGGCGCCCTCGTCACCGTCGTGTCCAAGGACATGCCGATGCGCGTCAAGGCCGCCTCGATCGGCCTCGCCGCGGAGGAGTACCTCGCCGAGCTCGCCCCCGAGTCGGGCTGGACGGGCATGGACGACGTCACCCTCCGGGGCGACCAGATGAGCGAGCTCTACGACCGCGAGCGGCTCTTCACCGACGAGGTCGCCGACATCCCGATCAACACCGGCCTGGTCGTGCACTCGGATCGCGGCTCCGCGCTCGCCCGGGTGACCGGCAAGCGCCAGATCACGCTGGTGCGCGGCGACAAGGACGTCTTCGGGCTGCACGGCCGCTCCGCGGAGCAGCGGCTCGCGATCGACCTGCTGCTCGACCAGGAGGTGGGGATCGTCTCGCTCGGCGGCCGGGCCGGCACCGGCAAGTCGGCGCTCGCACTCTGCGCGGGGCTCGAGGCGGTGCTGGAGAAGCGCCAGCACAAGAAGATCATGGTCTTCCGGCCGCTCTACGCGGTCGGCGGCCAGGACCTCGGCTTCCTGCCCGGCGACGCCGCCGAGAAGATGAACCCCTGGGCGCAGGCGGTCTTCGACACCCTCGGTGCGCTGGTCTCGCAGAACGTGCTCGACGAGGTGATCGAGCGCGGGATGCTCGAGGTGCTGCCGCTGACGCACATCCGCGGGCGCTCGCTGCACGACGCCTTCGTGATCGTGGACGAGGCGCAGTCGCTCGAGCGCAACGTGCTGCTGACGGTGCTGTCCCGGGTCGGCCAGAACTCGCGGGTGGTGCTCACGCACGACGTCGCGCAGCGCGACAACCTGCGGGTCGGCCGCTACGACGGCGTCGCCTCGGTGATCGAGACGCTGAAGGGGCACCCGCTGTTCGCGCACGTGACGCTGACGCGGTCCGAGCGCTCGGCGATCGCGGCACTGGTCACCGAGATGCTGGAGTCGAACGAGTCGGCCTGATCCTCCCTGCCTGAGGCTTGCGTCTGGCGGCCTCCGGCTCGCGGAACAGGTTCCGGCTCGCCGGAATGGCTGGTTCTCGCGAGCCGGAGGTCGTTCCGCGTGCCGGAGGTGCTCCGCGACGGGAGTGATCCGGTGCTGCGGCGCGTAGCGTGGGGCGGGTGAGCATCCTCGACGACGCGCTCCTCGAGCGCTTCCGCCTCCGCGCGGCCGACTACGACGCGCGCAACGTCTTCTTCAGCGAGGACCTCGAGGAGCTGAAGGCCGCCGGGTATCTGACGATGCTCGTCCCGGCGGAGCTCGGCGGCGGCGGCCTCGGACTCGAGCAGGCCACGGCCGAGCACACCCGGCTGGCGACGGCCGCTCCCGCGACCGCGCTCGCGACCACGATGCACCTGGTCTGGACCGGGATCGCGAAGGCCCTGCGCGCCCGCGGCGACGCCTCGCTCGAGCACGTCCTCGTCGACGCGGCGGCCGGGCACGTCTTCGCCTTCGGCAACAGCGAGCCCGGCAACGACCTCGTGCTCTCCGACTCGCTCACCCGCGCGGAGCCCCTCGGCGACGGCGGCTACCGCTTCACCGGCACCAAGATCTTCACCTCGCTCTCGCCCGCCTGGACCCGGCTCGGCGTCTTCGGCCGCGACGACAGCGGGCCGGAGCCGCGGCTCGTGCACGGCTTCGTCGACCGGCCGTCGCCGGACGCGCCGGTGCCGGGGCTCACCGTGCACGACGACTGGGACACCCTCGGCATGCGCGCCACGCAGAGCCGGACCACGGTGCTCGACGGCGTCGAGGTGCCGGCAGCGCGGATGTTCCGCTCGCTGCCCGTCGGCCCGACCGCCGACCCACTGGTCTTCGCGATCTTCGCCGACTTCGAACTGCTGATCGCCTCGGTCTACCTCGGAGTCGCCCAGCGCGCCCTCGAGCTCGGCGTGGCGTCGGCGCGGAAGCGGACGTCGCTCCGGGCCGGCGGGCGGCCGCTCTCCGAGGACCCGGACATCCGCTGGCGCCTCGCCGACGCCGCGATCCTGCTCGACGGGCTCCGCGCACCGCTCGCGAGCGCGGCGGCCGACGTCGACGCGCTCGTGGACCGCGGGGCGGGCTGGTTCCCGTCGCTCGTCGGTGTGAAGATCCGTACCACCGAGGCGGCGCTGCGCATCGTCGAGAGCGCGGTCCGCGTCTCGGGCGGCTCGTCCTACCGCCGCGACTCCGAGCTCTCCCGGCTCTACCGCGACGTGCTCGCCGGGCTCTTCCACCCCTCCGACGACGAGTCCGCGCACGGGCTCTTCGCGAACGCGCTGCTCGGGCCGGTGCCGCCGCGGGAGTGAGCAGTGGACGTCCGGCATCGCCTGTGGACAACTCCGGCGCGCGCGGGGCGATCGGCCCTACAGTCTCCGGATGCACCGGCTCCAGGACCTCTCGGCAGCGCTCGTCGGCGCGGTACTGCTCGGCGCGATCGGGCTCGTGCGGGTCGAGGGGCGGGCGGCGATCGTCGTCCTCGTCGTCGCCATGGCGACCGTGCCGCTCGTGGTCGCGGACGTGCGCGAGCGGCGGCTGCCGAACGCAATGACGGTGCCGATCCTGCTGGCGGGACTCGCGTCGACGGTCGGCGGGGTCGTCGCGGGCCGGACGCCGGGGGAGCTGCCCGTCGTGCTCGCCACGGCTCTCGCGCTCGGAGTGCTGAACCTCGCGGGCGGGCTCGGCCGGGGCGACGTGAAGCTGGGGACGGGGCTCGCGCTGCCGCTCGCGGCGGTCGATCCGGTGCTCGCCCTCCTGGCGCCGGTGCTGGCGTTCGTCCTCGCCGGGGTGTGGAGCCTGCCGTCGGCGCTCCGGGGCGGGGGCGAGCGGATCCCGTTCGGACCCTTCCAGCTCGCCGCGTTCTGGCTCGTCATCGCCGGGGCGTGACGGGCGAGCCTCGGACGCTGGTCCGCACGGTCGCGGAGGTGTAGACCGGGTGCCGAGCGAGGAGGCCGACGTGGCGGACGGCGACGGGGACGACGGGGTGGACGGCGGAAGCACGGTGCGGGAGCGGCGGACGACCTGCGCGATCGTGGGCGGCGGCCCGGCGGGCCTGGTGCTCGGTCTGCTGCTGGCGCGGGCCGGCGTCGCGGTGACGGTGCTGGAGAAGCACGCCGACTTCCTCCGCGACTTCCGCGGCGACACGGTGCATCCGACGACGCTGGGGCTGCTCGAGGACCTCGGGCTCCTCGACCGGTTCGAGGCGATCCGGCACTCGAGGGTGGAGCGGGTGACGATCCCCGGCCACGACGGGCGCGACGTGGTGATCGCGGACTTCACGCGGCTGCCGGTGCGCCACCCGTACGTCGCGATGGTGCCGCAGTGGGACCTGCTGGCCCTGGTCGCCGAGGCGGCGCAGGCCGAGCGCGGCTTCACACTCCTCACCGAGCACGAGGTGACCGACGTCGTCCGCGAGGGCGGACGGGTCGTCGGTGTCGAGTACCGGTCGCCGGACGGGGAGGGGCGCCTGCTCGCCGATCTGACCGTCGCCTGCGACGGGCGCTGGTCGGCCGTGCGCCGGGCGGTCGGGCTGCGGGTGCGGTCGCTGCCGGTCGGCTTCGACGTCTGGTGGTACCGCCTGCCGACCGCGCGGGCCGTGGGCGAGTCGCTCCTGCCGCGGATCGGGCGCGGGCGGGTGTCGATCGCGATCCCGCGCGACGGCTACCTGCAGATCGCGCGGCTGGGGACCAAGGGGACCGACGCGGCGGTGCGGGAGCGGGGGATCGAGGCGTTCCGGGCGGAGGCGGCCGAGCTGCTCCCCGAGGTCGCCGAGGACGTGGCGGGGATCGCGTCGATGGACGACGTGAAGCACCTCGACGTCCGGCTCGAGCGGCTGCCGCGCTGGCACGCTCCGGGGGTGCTCTGCCTCGGCGACGCGGCGCACGCGATGTCGCCGGTGGGCGGAGTCGGCATCAACCTGGCGGTGCAGGACGCGGTGGCGGCGGCGCGGCTGCTGGCCGGGCCGCTGCGCCGCGGGGTGCTGCGGACGGCATCCGGCGAGCGCGTCCTCGCGCGGGTGCAGCGCCGGCGCGCGCTGCCCGCCGTGCTGATCCAGTCGCTGCAGCGGGTGCTGCACGCGCGCCTGATCCTGCCGGCGCTGGCCGGGCGGCTCTCAGGGCCGCCGCCCGCGCTCGCGGCGCTGCTCCGGCTGCTGCCCGGGCTCGCCGTCGTGCCGGCGGCACTGGTCGGCATCGGTCCCCGACCCGAGCGCGCGCCGTCGTGGGCGCGGCGGCCGGCCGGGCGCTGACGCTCGACGTCCCGGCCGCGGTGGGTCTCGATACGCGCCTGCGGCGCTACTCGACCAGCATGGTGTGGGCGCCCGTCCCATGGCGGCGGCCCGGTTCATGTTGATCGAGTAGCCCGCGGAGCGGGCGTATCGAGATCCACCAGCGTCAGGACGTGAGTCTGCAGACTCACGTCCTGCTGAGCACGGTGGGTCTCGATACGCGCCTCCGGCGCTACTCGACCAGCATGCAGGCGGCGCTCATCGCGGAGCGGCCGACCATCGCATGCCGCGGGGTGGGCTGCTGTGCATGCTGATCGAGTAGCCCGCGGAGCGGGCGTATCGAGATCCACCGTCTTCTGAAGTGGTGGGTCTCGGTACGCGCCTCCGGCGCTACCCGACCAGCATGGGAGGGCGGGATTCAGCCCGGGTGGGTCATCGACATGACGTCGAGGGCGCTGTCGAGCTGCGCCTCCGTCACCTCGCCGCGCTCGACGAAGCCGAGGTCGACGACGGACTCGCGGACGGTGATGCCCTTCGCGACCGAGTTCTTCGCGACCTTGGCGGCGGCCTCGTAGCCGATCACCTTGTTCAGCGGCGTGACGATCGAGGGCGAGGACTCGGCGAGGGCGCGCGCGTGCTCGACGTTCGCCTCGAGGCCGTCGATGGTCTTGTCGGCGAGCAGCGTGGCCGAGGCGGTGAGCAGGCGGATCGACTCCAGCAGCGCCGTGCCCATCACCGGGATGGCGACGTTCAGCTCGAACGCACCGGAGGCTCCGGCCCAGGCGATCGTCGCGTCGTTGCCGATGACCCGCGCGCAGACCATCAGGACCGCCTCCGGGATCACCGGGTTCACCTTGCCGGGCATGATCGACGAGCCGGGCTGGAGGTCCGGGATGCTGAGCTCGCCGAGACCGGTGTTCGGGCCGGAGCCCATCCAGCGCAGGTCGTTGTTGATCTTGGTGAGGCTGACCGCGAGCACGCGGAGCGCGCCGGACGCCTCGACGAGCGAGTCGCGGGCGCCCTGCGCCTCGAAGTGGTTGCGGGCCTCGGTGACGGGCAGGCCGGTCTCCTCCGCGAGGCGGGCGATGACCTTCGCCGGGAAGCCGGCGGGCGTGTTGATGCCGGTGCCGACGGCGGTGCCGCCGAGCGGGACCTCCGCGACCCGGGGGAGGGCGGACTGCACGCGCTCGATGCCGAGGCGGATCTGCGCCGCGTAGCCGCCGAACTCCTGCCCGAGGGTGACCGGCGTCGCGTCCATCAGGTGGGTGCGGCCGGCCTTGACGACCTCGGCCCACAGCTCGGCCTTGGTCTCGAGCGCCTCGGCCAGGTGCTCGAGGGAGGGCACCAGGTCCTGGATCAGCGCGCCGGTCACGGCGACGTGCACCGAGGTCGGGAAGACGTCGTTCGAGGACTGCGAGGCGTTGACGTGGTCGTTCGGGTGCACCGGGCGGCCGAGCGCGGTCGTCGCGAGGGTGGCGAGCACCTCGTTCATGTTCATGTTCGACGACGTGCCGGAGCCGGTCTGGTAGACGTCGATCGGGAAGTGCTCGCCGTAGCCGCCGCCGACCACGAGGTCGGCCGCGTCGGCGATGGAGCGGGCGATCTCGCCGTCGAGCACGCCGAGGTCGGCGTTGACGAGGGCCGCGGCCTTCTTGATCCGGGCGAGGGCCGCGATCTGGGCGGGCTCGAGGCCGGCGCCGGAGATCGGGAAGTTCTCGACCGCGCGCTGCGTCTGCGCGGCGTAGAGCGCGTCGCGCGGGACGCGGACCTCGCCCATCGTGTCGTGCTCGATGCGGAAGGCGTCGTCGGCGCCGGAGTCGGTCGGGGAGGTGTCCACCACGCTGTGTTCGTCCTGTTCTGTTCGGTTCATGGGTTCGGTGAGGTCTGGTGCGTCGTCCGCGGCCGGCTACTCGGCGGCCGGCGCGGTCGCGTCGGGGCTCGAGACGCTCTGGAGGGGGCTGGAGGTGCGCTCCTGCTCGGAGCGGTAGGGGCTCATCTGCGGCGGGTCGATGCCGAGGACCACGTCGGAGTCCACGGTGCCGTCGGAGAGGCGGTAGTTGGCGCCGACGACGGCGAGCTCTCCCGCGGCGACCGCGTCGGCGATGAGCGGCGAGCGCTGCAGCAGCTCGGCGACCGTGTCGCGGAGGTGCTCGCGGCCGACGGCGAGGGTGTCGGTGGTCGAGGGGTCGACGAGGACGCGGCCGTCGGGCTGCGGGCCGACGATGCGGCGGACCGCGGGGATGATCGGCTCGATCAGGTGCTCGATGTGCGGGGGCAGCCGCTCGGCGCCGGGAGCCTGCGACTGGATCGCGGCCTTGACCGCTCCGCACTCGTCGTGGCCGAGGACGAGGATCAGCTTCACGCCGAGCACGGCGACGCCGTACTCGAGCGAGCCGATGATCGAGTCGGCGATGACCTGGCCGGCGTTGCGGACCACGAAGAGGTCGCCGAGGCCGAGGTCGAAGATGATCTCGGCCGCAAGGCGCGAGTCGCTGCAGCCGAAGAGCGCGGCGAGCGGCTTCTGCTCGGCGGCGAGCTCGTTGCGGCGCTCGACGTCCTGGCGGGGGTGGCGGGGCTCACCGGCGACGAAGCGCTGGTTGCCGCGCAGCATCTCCTTCCAGACCCACGACGGCGGGCGCGATTCGCGCGCGACGGCGATGCTCTGCGGGACCTCGTGCTGGGGACTCGACGGATCGAAGCTCAACGGGACTCCTCCTGGCCGATCTGCGGGGTGATGGCGTCGACGACCTGGCGGATCTCGTCCGTCGGCGCCGTGCCGTAGACGAGGTAGGTGCTGCCACCGGCCGTCGTCTCGAGAGCGTAGGGGCTGTTGCCGGTCTCGCCGGCACCGTCGCGGTGGTCGTAGACCGTCCACTCGCGGCCGTCGATCTGCTCGACGCCGGTCGCGGCGGCGCTGTCGAGCTGGCCGGAGACCCAGCGCTCGTCGGCGTCGAAGCCCTGGCTGACGCCGATGTAGCCGCTCTTGGGCGTGATCAGGCCGACGTACCAGTACTCGACCCCGCCGTCCTCGCGCAGCTCGGCCGCGTTCGAGGACCAGGAGTCGGGCATGTCGGGCGCGGCGAGCGTCTCGCTCTCGCCGAGCTGGAACTGGGCGGCGACCGCCGGCACGTCGACGGGATCGCGGACGGTGCCCTCGCCGCGCGGGACGATCAGCACGATCAGCGCCACGGCGCCGACGGTCGCGAGCAGCGAGAAGACGAGGTTGTTGACGGTCTTGCGCTGGCGGTAGAGCCGGGAGTTCTCGGCCTTGCGGGCCGCGGTCTCGGCGGCCGTCTCGGGCCGGCCGAGCTCGGCGACGACGCGCGGCGGCTTCTCGCGGCTCATCCGGCGCTCGATCCGCCGGCGGCCGATCCGCCCGAGCGGGCGGCGTCGAGCCGGGCGCGGGCGCCGATCAGCCACTCCTCGCAGCGGGCGGCGAGGGCCTCGCCGCGCTCCCAGAGGGCGAGCGAGCGCTCGAGGGTGGAGCTGCCCTGCTCGAGCTCGGAGACGACGCGGACGAGCTCGTCGCGCGCCTGCTCGTAGCTGAAGCCGGAGACGTCGGTCTCGCCGGAAGGGACGGGGTCGCTCGACGGCACGGCGGGGGAGTCGGTGCGGGCGTCGGCCATGGGGGTGATCCTATCGATCGGGGCTGCGAGGAGGGCGCGGGCGGGTGGGAGCGGGACGGGTCAGCCGCGGCCGGCGGGGTCGGCCGCGGGCCCGGTCGAGCGGGCGGCGACGGCGCCCTCGGCGAGGGTGAGCACGAGCGCCTCGCCCTCGGCCGCGTCCTGCGGGGTGCGGACCACGTGACCGCTGCCGTTCTGCACGATCGCGTAGCCGCGGTCGAGGGTGTGCTGCGGCGAGAGCGCGCGGAGCTGCCCGTGCAGGCGCTCGACCTCGAGGTGGGCCCGCTCGATCCGCCGCTCGACCAGCTCGGCACCGCGGGCGACCCAGCGGGTCAGCTCCTCCGAGCGCTGGTCGACGAGGACCCGGGGCTGCGCGAGGACCGGCCGGGAGCGCAGCTGCGACAGGCGGTCGATCTCGTGCGAGACGAGGCCGCTGACGCGGGTGGTCATCCGCAGCCGCGCCTGCTGCACCCGGAGCAGCTCGTCGGAGACGTCCGGGACGACCCGCTTCGCCGCGTCGGTCGGGGTGGAGGCGCGGAGGTCCGCGACGTCGTCGAGCAGCGGGCGGTCCGCCTCGTGCCCGATCGCGCTGACCACGGGGGTGGTGCAGGCCGCGACCGCCCGCACGAGGGACTCGTCGCTGAAGCCGAGCAGGTTCTGGAAGTCGCCGCCGCCGCGGGCGATGACGATCACGTCGATGCTCGCGTCGGCGTCGAGGGTGCGCAGGGCGGAGGTCACCTCGGACACCGTGCGCTCGCCCTGCACGGCGGCGTGCACGACGCGGAAGCGGACGGCCGGCCAGCGCAGCTGCGCGTTGCGGAGGACGTCCTTCTCGGCGTCGGAGTCCTTGCCGGTGATCAGGCCGATCCCGTGCGGGAGGAAGGGCAGCCGCTGCTTGCGCGCGGGCTCGAACAGCCCCTCCGAGGCGAGCTGCCGGCGCAGTCGCTCGAGCTTCTCGAGCAGATCGCCGAGTCCGACGTGCCGCATCTCGAACACCTGCATCGAGAGCGTGCCGCCCTTGACCCAGTAGTTCGGCTTGACCAGGGCGATCACCCGGTCGCCCTGCTTGAGGTCCGCCGGGAGGCGGGCCCGGACGGAGGACCAGACCGTGAAGCCGACGGTGGCGTCGCCGGAGAGGTCCTTCAGCTTGCCGTAGACGTTGCCGCCGGAGACGCCCCACTGCGTGATCTCACCCTCGACCCACGCGGTGCCGAGGCGCTCGATCCAGCCCTTGATCTTGCTCGCGAGCAGACCGACCGGCCAGGGAGCATCGGCGGTGGGAGGGGCGTCTGTCATCGGTGCCTTCGCTGGAGCGGGCGGGCGGGGGAGCGGGCGGCGGACCCGCGACGACCACGGTACGGGATGCCTCCGACACCTCGGTGGCCGCGTCGCCTGGACGGGCGCGGGGCCGCCCGTCCGGGCGCCGGTCAGCGGATCCGGCCCTTCCGCGGGGAGCACAGGATGCACCGCGTAGAATCGCGGGGTGAGTGAAGCCCCGATCAGCCTGCCCATGCCGCGCATGCCCCGCGCTACCGGGCGCCTGCGCGACGAGCCCGTCGACGGCGCCAAGCGGGTGCTCCTCGCCGCCCCGCGCGGCTACTGCGCCGGCGTCGACCGCGCGGTCGTCGCCGTCGAGAAGGCCATCGAGCACTACGGCGCCCCCGTCTACGTGCGCAAGCAGATCGTGCACAACGTGCACGTCGTCTCCACGCTCGAGAGCCAGGGCGCGATCTTCGTCGAGGAGGTCGACGAGGTCCCCGAGGGCTCGCACATCGTCTTCAGCGCGCACGGCGTCTCGCCGGCGGTCGTGCAGGGCGCGGCCGACCGGGGCCTCCAGGCGATCGACGCGACCTGCCCCCTGGTCACCAAGGTGCACCGCGAGGCCGTCCGCTTCGCGCGCGACGACTTCGAGATCCTCCTGATCGGCCACGAGGGGCACGAGGAGGTCGAGGGCACCGCGGGCGAGGCCCCCGATCACGTGACCCTGGTCGGCAGCCCCGACGACGTCCCGAACATCGTGGTGAAGGACCCGGACAAGGTCGTCTGGCTCTCGCAGACCACGCTCTCGGTCGACGAGACGATGGAGACGGTGCGCCGCCTCCGCGAGCGCTTCCCCAATCTGCAGAACCCGCCGAGCGACGACATCTGCTACGCCACCCAGAACCGCCAGGTCGCGATCAAGAAGGTCGCCGAGCACGCCGAGCTGGTCATCGTGGTCGGCTCGGCCAACTCCTCGAACTCGGTCCGCCTCGTCGAGGTCGCGCTCGAGTACGGCGCGAAGGCCGCGTACCGGATCGACTACGCCAGCGAGATCAAGCAGGAGTGGCTCGACGGCATCCGCACCGTCGGCGTCACCAGCGGCGCCTCGGTGCCCGAGGTCCTCGTGCGCGAGGTGCTCGACGACCTCGCCGCCGCCGGCTACGGCGACGTCGAGGAGGTCAAGACGGCCGAGGAGGACCTGATGTTCTCGCTCCCCAAGGAGCTCCGCAAGGACGTCGCCGGAAAGCGCGACGCCCGCGGGGCCGGCGGACGCGTGAGCGCCTCCGTCAGCGCCTGACGCACCGCACGCAGAACGCCGAGAAGGCCGCCGCTCCCGAGGGAGGGGCGGCCTTCTCGCGTGAGCGGGTCCGGGCGCTAGACGTCCGTGCCGGTCCCGGCGGACATCCGCGAGACGTAGTCGGCGAAGGTCGGATCGCCGAGGATGGCGATGGCCGCGACCGTCAGCGAGAGCACGACCGTCGCGACGATCCCCAGGATCGGCACCAGCACGGCGCGCTTGCCGGCCCGCAGCCGGCGGATCGAGATCCAGACCGCGAACGCGACGATCAGCGCCTGCGCGAGCGCCACGACCAGCCCGAGGGTGCGGGCGAGATCGGGGGAGGCGTAGGTGCCGATGCCCTGGCTCGTGTAGAGCTCGGAGAGCGTGGTGGCGAAGCTCGACGGGTCGAGCAGCGTCGGCACGGCGAAGAAGACGCCGAGCGCCAGCAGGATGATCGTGATCAGCCGGTCGACGGGGTGCGCGACGGTCCTCGCCGACGGCGCGGTGGCGGGCCGCGGATCGGTCTCGGACCCTCGCGGGTCGGGGACGACGACGGCGTCCTCCGGAGGCGTCCACGACCAGCCGGGCGGCGCGTACTCGCCGTACTGCGGTTCCGGGCGCGGGGAGCCGCTCGGCTGGTCGTGTGCGTTCGTCACGGAGCGGTGCCCTACTTCCCGGAGTGGCCGGCGGAGCCGAGCTGGCGGGTCGCCTCGGCGACGCGGACGGCCATGGCGGACTCGGCGATCTTGCCCCACGAGCGCGGGTCGTAGACCTTCTTGTTGCCGACCTCGCCGTCGACCTTGAGGAAGCCGTCGTAGTTCTTCAGCACCGTGTCGGCGACCGAGCGGCTGAAGGCGTACTGGGTGTCGGTGTCGATGTTCATCTTCACGACGCCGTTGCGGACCGCCTCGGCGATCTCCTCGTCGGTCGAGCCGGAGCCGCCGTGGAAGACGAGGTCGAGCGGGAGGGCCTCGGTGCCGTACTTCTTCTGCAGGCCGTCCTGGATCTCGCGGAGCAGCTCGGGGCGCAGTCGCACGTTGCCGGGCTTGTAGACGCCGTGGACGTTGCCGAAGGTCAGCGCGGCCATGTAGCGGCCCTGCTCGCCGAAGCCGAGGGCCTCGACGGTCGCGATCGCGTCGTCGAGCGTGGTGTAGAGGTGCTCGTTGATGTCGTGCGAGACGCCGTCCTCCTCGCCGCCGACGACGCCGATCTCGACCTCGAGGATCGCGTTGATCGCCTTCACGCGCGGCAGGATCTCCTGGGCGATCTTCAGGTTCTCGTCGAGGGGCACGGCCGAGCCGTCCCACATGTGCGACTGGAAGAGCGGCTCGCGACCGGCCTTGACCTCCTCCTCGGAGGCGGCGATCAGCGGATAGACGAAGCCCTCGAGCGCGTTCTGCGGGCAGTGGTCGGTGTGCAGCGCGACCGTGACCGGGTAGTTCTTGGCGACCTCGGTGGCGAACTTCGCGAAGGCGATCGCACCGGCGGCGCGGTTCTTGACCGTGTGGCCGGCGAAGTAGTCGGCGCCTCCGGTCGTGACCTGGATGATGCCGTCCGAGCCGGCCTCGGACAGGCCCTGCAGCACCGAGTTGATGGTCTGCGAGGAGGAGACGTTGAACGCGGGGTACGCGAAGCCGCCCTTCTTCGCCTTGTCGAGCATCTCTGCGTACTGGTCCGGGGTAGCGACGGGCATGGCATCTCCTTTGACGGATGAACGGGAGGGGGTCGGGCGAGGCCCGCGTCGGCGTCGAGTCTAGCGAGGCGGCTGCGGGGCATCCCCCGGGCGCGGGGCACGCCTCCGATAGGCTTCGCCCTGGGATGGGGATCCGCTCCGCGGGTCCTGCGACGACGCCGTCTGCACGAACTCGAACGCGAAGGACTCCGCGCTGTGACCGAAATCGACCACGACTCGCTCTACCTCCACCCGGACCGCAACCTCGGCATGGAGCTCGTCCGAGCCACCGAGGCGGCGGCGATCCGCGCCGTCCCCTTCATCGGCAAGGGCGACAAGAACGCCGCCGACGGCGCCGCCGTCGACGCGATGCGCACCTTCCTCGGCACCGTCAACTTCGACGGGGTCGTCGTCATCGGCGAGGGCGAGAAGGACAACGCGCCGATGCTCTACAACGGCGAGCACGTCGGCAACGGCTCCGGGCCGGCCGCCGACATCGCCGTCGACCCGATCGACGGCACCTCGCTGACCGCGGCGGGCCGGCAGAACGCGCTGTCGATGATCGCCGTCGCCGACCGCGGGGCGATGTTCGACCCGTCCGCCGTCTTCTACATGGAGAAGATCGTCACCGGGCCCGAGGGCGTGGGGATCATCGACATCCAGCGCCCGATCGGCGAGAACATCCGCGCGCTCGCGCGGGCCAAGCGCAAGCCCGTCGACGAGATGCGGATCGCGGTGCTCGACCGCCCGCGGCACGCGCAGCTGATCGACGACATCCGCGCCGCCGGTGCCGGCACGCGGCTGCTGCTCGACGGCGACGTCGCGGGCGGCATCAACGCCGCTCGGCACGACTCGCGGGTCGACATGTGCGTCGGCACCGGTGGGACGCCCGAGGGCATCATCACCGCGTGCGCGATCCGCGCGCTCGGCGGCGTGATCCAGGGCATCCTCCGCCCCAAGGACGACGACGAGCGCCAGCGCGCGATCGACGCCGGCCACGACCTCGACCGCGTCCTGCACGCGAACGACCTGGTCCGCAGCGACAACACCTACTTCGTCGCCACCGGCGTGACCAACGGCGGTCTGGTGAAGGGCGTCCGCAAGGAGGGCCACATCATCACCACCGAGTCGATCGTCCTGCGCTCGCGCTCGGGCACGATCCGCCGCGTGACGGCCCAGCACCTTGCGGAGAAGTGGGTCTAGGCCGCCGACCCCGCCACCTGCTGGTCGAGTAGCCGCGCAGCGGCGCCCACACGCTGGTCGAGTAGCCGCGGAGCGGCGCACCCATGCTGGTCGAGTAGCCGCGGAGCGGCGTATCGAGACCCCGCCTCCATCGGACGGTGGATCTCGATACGCGCCCTGTGGGCGCTACTCGATCAGCATGATGGCGCGCGCCCTGTCCGACGGTCGAGCCGCCGCGGAGTGGCGCCCACATGCTGGTCGAGTAGCCGCGCAGCGGCGTATCGAGACCCGCGTTCATGCGTGGGTGGATCTCGATACGCGCCCCGGGGGCGCTACTCGATCAGCATGGACGGCGCGCTCGGCCGCTGCATGCACGGCGCGTGCGGTCGTACGACGTCGACACGTTCCATGCTGGTCGAGTAGCCGCGCAGCGGCGTATCGAGACCCCGCGGCTCAGGCCGTGCGCTCGTCCGGGGCGAGGAGCTCGACGGCCGTCAGGCGGCGCGGGGACGTCGTGACGCCGCCGGCCGGCGCGATCACGCGGGACTCGTCGAGGGTGTCGAACTGGCGCGCGGTGACGAGGACGCGGGTCTCGAGCGAGCCTGCGAAGGCGTTGTAGGAGTCGACCGTCTTCTCGATCGAGCGGCGCAGCCCCTCGGCGTGGTCGGCGAGGGTGGCGAGGCGGGCGTAGAGCGTCTTTCCGAGGTCGAGCAGCCGCTTCGCGTCGTCGGTCAGGACGTCCTGCTGCCAGGTGTACGCGACGGTCTTCAGCACCGACCAGAGCGTCACCGGCGAGGCGAGGGCGACCCGCTTGCGGAACGCGTACTCCAGCAGCGTCGGGTCGGCGTCGAGCGCGCTGGCGAGCAGCGGCTCGCTGGGGATGAAGGCGATGACGAACTCCGGGCTCGCCGGCAGCCCGGTCCAGTAGGCGCGGCCGGCGAGGGCGTCGATGTGCCCGCGGAGGGCGCGCACGTGCGCGCGCAGCAGCCCGGTGCGCCGCGCCTCCTCCTCGGCACCCGTCCCCGCGGGGATCGCGCTCGCCTCGAGGTAGGCGTCGAACGGCACCTTCGCGTCCACGGCGATCGCCTTGCCGCCGGGGAGGCGCACGACCATGTCGGCGCGGCCCTTCCCGCCCTCGCCTTCCAGGCCGAACTGCACGTCGAAGTCGACCCGCTGCGTCAGCCCGGCCGCCTCCACCACGTTGCGCAGCTGCGTCTCGCCCCACGCACCGCGGCTGGCGCTCGAGCGCAGCGCCGAGGCGAGCGTCTCGGTGGTCGAGCGGAGCCGCTCCCCGGCGAGCCGCTGCCCCTCCAGCTGCTCGGTGATGGCGCCGAACTGCGCGGCGCGCTCGCTCTCGAGGCGGCGCACCGACTCCTGCATCCCGCGCAGGCTCTCGGCGACGGGGGAGAGCGTCTGCAGGATCCGCGCGTCGTGGCGCTCGCGCTCGGCGACGACCCGCAGCTGCTCCTGCAGCTCGCGGATCTGGTCGCGGGCGGAGCCGAGGTGCTCGCGGTGCTGCTCGACGACGGACTCGTGCCGCTCCTCGAGCCCCTCGGCCCGCGCCTGCGCGGTGGCCAGCTCGAGGGCGAGCGCGGTGTCGGGAGTGCGGGCGCGGGCGAGGAGCACGGCGACGACGGCGGCGAGGAGCGCGCCGACCGCGAGGCCGAGGACGAAGCTGAGTTCCATGCGCCGAGGAGACCACGGACCTCCGACATCCGCGCGGCGGCGCTCCGGAGCGCCGCCCTGCGCCCCGGGAGATGTGCTCGACGGAGTGTCCTCCACCGGTTCGCGGGCCGCCGGACACGCGATCGGACGCTGCCGCGCAGCTCGCGCCCTGCGGCGGATCGTCCTGCGCCCGGCCGCTAGCGTGGAGGGATGAGCCCGGCCGATCCCTCACCGGCCGCCGCCTCCCCGTCCGCCGTCCGACGGCGCCGCGGAGGGACGGCGGCCCTCGCCGCCCTCGCGGTCGTGCTGCTGCTCACCGGAGCCTCGGACCTGAGCGCCGCGGCCGCTCCCGCGACCGAGGTGCCCGGCATCCGGATGTGGACGGACCTGGCCGGCGGCGTGGACGAGTCCGGCTTCGACCCGGGCGACATCGTCTCGGACGAGGTCTTCTTCGACGGCGGCGCGCTCGGCCCGCTGACCGTTCAGGCGTTCCTGAACGCGCGGGTGCCCTCCTGCGCCGGAACCGACGTCCCCTGCCTGCGCGACTACGCCGAGGACACCGGCGACGTCGCCGCCGACGAGCAGTGCGACGCGTATCTCGGCGGGCAGGACGTCTCCGCCGCGGAGATCGTCAGCGCGGTCGCGGGCGCCTGCGACGTCAGCCCCGCCGTGCTGCTGACACTGCTGCAGAAGGAGCAGTCGCTCGTCACCGACAGTGCGCCGAGCGAGCGGCAGTTCCGCAGCGCCACCGGCTACGGCTGCCCGGACACGGCCGACTGCGACAGCGACTACTTCGGCTTCTTCGGCCAGGTCTACGGTGCGGCCTGGCAGTTCCAGCGCTACCGGAACCCCGACAGCAGCTTCGACTGGTACCCGGTCGGCGAGACCAGCGAGATCCAGTACTCGCCCGATGCCGCGTGCGGGACCGCTCCGGTGCGGATCGAGAACGCGGCGACGGCGGGGCTCTACTACTACACGCCGTATCAGCCGAACGCCGCGGCGCTGGCGAACCTCTACGGCTCGGGCGACGCATGCTCGGCCTACGGCAACCGCAACTTCTGGCGCATCTTCAGCAACTGGTTCGGCGACCCGCGCGCGGGGGAGTGACTCGCAGGGGCTCTCGGATCGCCGGCCCGGGCGTCAGGCGGCGACCGGCGCCTTCGGCCGCAGGCGCTTGACCGAGACTCCGGCCAGCTCGCCGAGCTCGGCCAGGCTCCCGGCCCCGTGCCGGCGGGCGGCGTGTACGACGATCGCGGCGCAGGCCTCGGCGTCGGCCGAGGCGTCGTGATGGCGGAAGTCGTCGTAGCCGGCGGCGAACGCGACGGACGGCAGGCGGTAGGACTCGAGCTGGTAGGTCCTGCGGGCGAGCTGGAGCGAGCAGAGGTAGTCGTAGGCGGGGAGCTCGAGCGCGGTCGCGGCGCAGGCGGCGCGGATGACGCTCATGTCGAAGCCGGCGTTGTGGGCCACGAAGACGTCCTCGCCGGCGAAGGCGACGAGGTCGGCGAACTGCTCGACCCAGGAGGCCGCGCCGTGCACGTCGTGCTTGCGGATGCCGTGGATGCGGGTGTTCCACTCGAGGAAGTCGTCGTAGCCGTAGGGCGGGCGGATGAGCCAGCCTGCGCGGTCGACGACGCGGCCGTCGCGGACCTTCACCAGCCCGACCGAGCAGGCGGACGCTCCGTGCGAATTGGCGGTCTCGAAGTCGATGGCGGTGAAGTCGATGGGCACGACTTCACCCTCTCACGCACCTCCGACGCCGCCGGGACCGGCACGCGGCGCCCCCGCGACCACGCCGTAGGATGGATGCCCGTGGCTCTCACTATCGCAATCGTCGGACTCCCCAACGTCGGCAAGTCGACGCTCTTCAACGCGCTGACCAAGAACACGGTGCTCGCCGCGAACTACCCGTTCGCGACGATCGAGCCCAACGTCGGAGTCGTGAACCTGCCCGACTCCCGCCTCGAGGTGCTCGCCGGCATCTTCGGCTCCGAGCGCATCCTCCCCGCGCCCGTGTCGTTCGTCGATATCGCCGGCATCGTCCGCGGCGCCTCGGAGGGCGAGGGCCTGGGCAACAAGTTCCTCGCCAACATCCGCGAGGCGGACGCGATCGCCCAGGTCATCCGCGGCTTCGAGGACGCCGACGTCGTGCACGTCGACGGCAAGGTCGACGCCGCGAGCGACATGGAGACGATCAACACCGAGCTCGTCCTCGCCGACCTGCAGACCCTCGAAAAGGCCGAGGCGCGCTACGAGAAGGAGCTGAAGGGGAAGAAGATCGAGCCCATCGTCCTCGAGACGGCGAAGAAAGCCCGTGAGTTCCTCGACACCGGCAAGCCGCTCTCGGCGTCCTCGATCGAGCTCGAGCCGATCCGCGAGCTGGGCCTGCTGACCGCGAAGCCCTTCATCTACGTCTTCAACGTCGACGAGGCCGTGCTGACCGACGAGGCGCGCAAGGCCGAGCTGGCCGCGCTGGTCGCCCCCGCGCATGCGATCTTCCTCGACGCCAAGATCGAGTCCGAGCTGATCGACCTCGACGAGGCCGACGCTGCCGAGATGCTCGAGTCCACCGGCCAGACCGAGTCGGGCCTCAACCAGCTCGCGTCCATCGGCTTCGACACCCTCGGCCTGCAGACCTACCTGACGGCGGGCCCGAAGGAGACGCGGGCCTGGACGATCGGCAAGGGCTGGACCGCCCCGCAGGCGGCCGGCGTGATCCACACCGACTTCCAGAAGGGCTTCATCAAGGCCGAGATCATCTCGTTCGACGACCTCGTCGAGACCGGCTCCATCGCCGAGGCGCGCGCGAAGGGCAAGGCCCGCATCGAGGGCAAGGACTACGTGATGCAGGACGGCGACGTGGTGGAGTTCCGCTTCAACGTCTGACGCTTCGCCGGGCTCCGGCTCGCGGAACGGCCTCCGGCTCGCAGGATCTAGATGATCCGGCGAGCCGGAGGTGTTTCCGCGTGCCGGAGGGCCGCGTCGGCCGACGTGCCGAGCCTCAGTTGAGGATGTCGCCGATGATCCAGCTGGAGAGGCCGACCAGTGTGCAGACGCCGACGACGACCCAGGCGACGGTGCGGCGGGTGGACCGGGCCACGGCCTCCGAGGTGCGCGGGGTCGGGCGCAGCGGCGCTACGTAGGCGGGCGGCGCCTCCGTGGCGCCGGGGACCAGCCGGGGGAGGGTCGCCGGGCGGCCGTCGACCCAGTCCGCGGGCAGCTCGGCGGCGCGGGCGGCCTGCAGCGTCAGCTCGGCTCTGAGCGGCGAGCCCTGGAGCGAGCAGTAGGCGACGGCGGTGAGGCCGAGGCCGGCGAGGTGACGGAGGGTGGGCGCGAACTGCTCGGACATCGCCGCGGTCAGCTCGCCCACGCGGTCGCCGTCGAGGCGGATCTCCACGAGGCCGCCGACGGGGTGGAGCGTCACGAGGAGGAGCCCGCGGCCGCCCTCGGGGACCACGCCGGCCAGACGGACGAAGTGCTCGTCCTCGCGCTGCACCTGCACGGCACGGCCCCAGGGCAGGATCGAGTAGCGCTCCTGGGGCGGAGCGTTGAGCGGGATCAGCAGCTCGGGGGCGACGAGGGCGACCGTGACGGAGGCGCGCAGTCCCTCCTCCGTCCGCTCGGCGCGGAGCCGGGCGGTGGTGCTGGGGGCGGCGCGACTCGCGACCACGCGGGAGAGCCCGGGAAGCGCGGGGGAGCGACGGTAGGCGTCGGGGAGGTAGCCGATCACGCGTCCGCCGGCGCGGACCGAGACGGCGGGAGTGCCGGTGGGGTGGTCCGGCTCGGGCACGAGGACGACGTCGAGGATCTGATCCGAGATCTCGCCCACGCGCAGCGGGCGGCCGACGACGGCGGCGATCTCCTCGATCCGCTCCGCCTCGTCGACGGCGTCGACCGTGGGGGTGCCGGCGGAGTGGGGGAGGCGGTACTCGACGTGCTCGGGCGCGGTGTCCGGCAGCCTGCGCTTCTCCTGCTCGTCCGGGTCGCCGGGCGCCGAGTCCTCCGCGGAGCGGCGGGCGTCGGTCCAGGCGGTGCCGTCCCACCAGCGCATCGACCCCGGGTGGGCGTCATCGCGGTACCAGCCCGCAGGTGCGGCGCGTTCGTCGTCCACCGGGTCCCCGTTCTCTCGGCCCGTCGAGTCTACGAGGGGCCTGCGGCGTCCCTCCGCTAGGCGGGGGAGGCCGCGACTCCGCAGAAGTCGCGGTAGTCGCGCCCGACTACCGCAACTCTCGGGGAGTGGAGCGAGGCCGGGAGGCGGAAGCACCTCGGAGTCCGCAGAAGTCGCGGTGCTCGCGCTCGACTACCGCGACTTCGGAGGAGTGGGGGAGGCGGCGAAGTGCCGGGTGCCGCGGTGGCGGCCGGTGCGCTCAGAGGGCCGGGTTCTCGTCCGCCGGGTCCTCCGTCGCGAAGGCGACGAGTTGAGCCGGGGCGCCGGCGCAGTCGCGGAGGGCCGGGGCGGAGTCGAGGGCGCCGGCGAGCAGTCCGCTCACGTGCCGGGCGTGCCCCGGGTTGATCGGCGCGGGGTCCTCGAGGACCTCCACCAGTCGGTGGAGCACGGCGCAGGTGTCCGGACGCGACATGCGATCCACCGTATTGACGGCCCTCGCCGCCCGGTAGAGGCGATTCGCGCCAGACCCCCCGTCTACGCTTCGGACATGACTCGATTCGAAGGCTCCGTCGTCCTCGTCCTCGGTGCCTCCGGCGGGCTCGGGCGGCTGATCGCGGACGAGCTGGAGCAGCGCGGCGCGACCGTGGTCCGCTCCGGGCGCCGCGGCGCCGACCTCGGCGACGCGCCGCTCGTCGCCGATCTGCTCGGCGAGGACGCCCCGCAGCGCCTGGTGGTCGAGGTCCTCCGCCGACACGGGCGCCTCGACGGCGTCATCGTCGCGGCCGGCGTCGTGGCCTTCGGCCCCTCGGCCGAACTCGATCCGGCGGTACTCGAGGAGCTCGTCGACGTGAACGCCCTGGCGCCGATCCGCGTGCTCACGGCGTCGTTCGCCGCCCTGTCCGCCTCCGGGAATCGGCCCTTCGCGGTCACGATCAGCGGGGTGGTCGCCGAGGCACCGACCGCCGGTCTCGCGGCGTACTCCGCCTCCAAGGCGGCCCTGTACTCGTTCGTCCGGGCATCGGCCCGGGAGTATCGGAAGGCGGGCGTCCTCCTGCTCGACGCGCGGCCCGGCCACACGGAGACCGCGCTGTCGCAGCACCCGCTGGCGGGCACGGCTCCGCGTTTCGGCGCAGGGCACTCGCCGGAGTCGGTCGCGGCGCGCATCGTCCGCGCCGTCGAGGACGGCGAGACGGACCTGCCGCCGGCGGCCTTCGACGCCTAGACGAGTCCGGGAACAGAAGCGGTCGCTCGTCCCTCCACAGCCGCGGGATCGCCCGGCCCTCCCCAGATCTCGG
This sequence comes from Rathayibacter festucae DSM 15932, assembly GCF_004011135.1. NCBI lineage: Bacteria > Bacillati > Actinomycetota > Actinomycetes > Micrococcales > Microbacteriaceae > Rathayibacter > Rathayibacter festucae. The sequence goes on from NZ_CP028137.1 coordinate 613,036, forward strand.
GATCCGGCGCCGGAGCGAGCGCGGCCCTCGCCACCATCGACGCATGGGAATCCGTTATTACGCTTACGCCTTCGATGCCGATCTGACCGAGCGCGCGCTCGCCGACCCTCGGAGCGTGATCGGCGAGACCGCACTGGCCGGCGCCTGGGGGATACCGCACGGCGCCGCGATCGAGGCCGCCGACCTGCCGCAGCCGGTGCCGGAGGACGACATGCTCTGCCTCGACCGGGCGTGGTCCGGGTTGCAGGCGCTGACCGCTCCGCGCTCGCCGGGGCAGCCGCCGCGGCCGGCGCACCGGATGCTGGAGGGCCGGGTCTCGCTGCGGGGGATGTGCTGGGACCCGTGAACGCGCGCCGTTCTCCCGGGCGAGGTCCCCGAGATCGCCGACGATCTCCTCGCGCTCCGGCAGGAGCTCGAGGAGGGCCTGTCGCAGCACCCCGAGGGGGAGCAGCTCGGGCAGTACCTGGACCGCGCCGTGGACTTCGCGTCCCGGATCGCGCGGTCGGGTCGCGGCTTCGTCTACCTGATCGGCTAGCGCGTGCCTCGCCCGGACCGGCCGGCGCGAGAGGGCGGACACCCGCCGTTCACCCCGGCGTCGCTCGGTGCCCCTAGCGTCGCTCCGTGCCCTCCGTCTCCGATCGCTCCCTCAGCTCCGACGCCGTCCTCGATGCCGCTCCCGACGCCGCTCCCGATGCGGCTCCCCGCGGCGCCCTCGTGCCGACGCCCGAGCTGCTCCGCTCGCTCACGCCCGAGGACGCCCGCGATCTCGTCGTGCTCGACGAGGACGACGACGATCCGGTGCTGCTGCGCCGCGACGGCACGCAGATCGACACCTGGCGCGAGGGCTACCCCTACGACGAGCGAATGTCGCGCGAGGAGTACGAGGCCGGCAAGCGGCTGCTGCAGATCGAGCTCCTCAAGCTCCAGAACTGGATCAAGAAGCACGGCCGGCGCCTGGTCGTCGTCTTCGAGGGGCGCGACGCCGCGGGCAAGGGCGGCACCATCAAGCGCTTCACCGAGCACCTCAACCCGCGCGGCGCCCGGGTCGTCGCGCTCGAGAAGCCGACCGAGCGGGAGGGCACGCAGTGGTACTTCCAGCGCTACGTCTCGCACCTGCCCGCCGCGGGCGAGATCGTGCTGTTCGACCGCTCCTGGTACAACCGGGCGGGGGTCGAGCGCGTGATGGGCTTCTGCACTCCGGAGCAGTACGACGAGTTCGTCCGGCAGACGCCGCTGTTCGAGAGCATGCTCGTCGGCGAGGGCATCGACCTGGTCAAGCTCTGGTTCTCGGTCTCGGCCGAGGAGCAGCGCACCCGGTTCACCATCCGGATGATCGACCCGGTCCGGCAGTGGAAGCTCTCGCCGATGGACCTCGCCTCGCTGGACAAGTGGGACGACTACACCGCGGCCAAGGAGGAGATGATGGCGGCGACCGACACCGCCGACGCGCCGTGGACCATCGTCAAGAGCAACGACAAGAAGCGGGCCCGGCTCGAGGCGATGCGCTACGTGCTGAGCCTGTACGACTACGACGGGCGGGACGACGAGGTCGTGTCGCCGCTCGGGCCGGACCCGCTGATCGTCGGCTCGGCGGCGGACGTCTACGAGCGCGGCGAGCACGCGGCGACCGCTCGGGCCGCCGAGTAGCGCCGGACCGGGGGACGGGATCATGGGGGACACGACCGTGGGGGACGGGATGAGGAACGACGACGGCGTGCGTGATCTGCCGGGGGTGCACCTGCGCTGGCTCGCGCTCGACGAGCAGCGCCTCGACGCCGAGCGGCTGCTGCCGCTGCTCGGCACGGCGGAGCGGGAGCGCTACCGCGCGACGGGGTCGGCGGCGGTGGCGGAGCGCTTCGTCTTCGGCCGCGTCCTGCTGCGCATGCTCGCGGGCGAGCTCCTGGGGCTGTCCGCCTCGATGGTCCGGGTCACCGCCCGCTGCTCCCGCTGCGGCGGTCCGCACGGGCGCCCCTGGATCGAGGGCGCCGAGCACCTCTCCGTCAGCATCGCGCACTGCCCGGGCGCGGTCGTCGTCGCGGCCAGCAGCGCGGGCGTCGTCGGAGTCGACGTCGAGCCGGTCGCGGGTCCGCCCGAGCGCGGCGTCGCGATCACGCGGATCGCCGGCGCTCCTTTCGCCACGGGCGGGTTCCGCGCGGCCGACCCGATCCTGCACTGGACCCGCATCGAGGCCGCGCTGAAGGCCGACGGCCGCGGGCTGGACGTCGACCCGCGGCGCGTCCGGATCCACGAGTCGCGCTTCGCCGCGGAGGCCCGGATCGACACCTCGCGCTTCCGGCTCGCCGAGCCGCACCTCGACCCGTCGCTCCGGGTCAGCGTCGCGCTGGGCGACTCCGTCGGCGGTGCCGGTCCGATCATCGGCTGGCGCCGCGAGCACGGCGACGCGCTCGAGGACTCGCTGGTCTCAGCGGGCGGCCGGTAGCGGCGGCAGCCGCACGTCGACGAGCCAGGCGTCGAGCAGCGACTCGACCGCCGTGACGGCCGTGCCGCCCGAGATCGCCGAGCCGCCGGCGACCTCGGCGCAGAGCGCGCGGAAGTCGTCCTCGCTCGCGGTGGCGGACGCGTGCCGCGCGGTCCAGGTGCGCAGGAGCCGGAAGAACGCCTCGTCGCCGAGCCGGAGCCGCAGCGCGTGCAGCGTCAGCGCGCCCCGCTTGTAGACGCGGTCGTCGAAGAGGTCCACCGGTCCTGGGTCGCCCAGCACGAGGTCCTGGCGCTGGAACCGCAGGAGCGCGTGGTGCCGGCGGGCCTGGGCGTCGACGCTGAGTCCGCCCGACTCCTCCGACCACAGCCACTCGGCGTAGCAGGCGAAGCCCTCGTTCAGCCAGATGTGCTGCCAGCGGGCGAGGCCGACGCTGTTGCCGAACCACTGGTGCGCGAGCTCGTGGGCGATCAGCCGCTCCGAGCCGCCGCGGCCGTCGACGTGGTTCGCGCCGAACACGGCCATGCCCTGCGCCTCGAGCGGGATCTCCAGCTCGTCCGCGGTGACCACGACGGTGTACTGGCGGAACGGGTACGGGCCGAAGACCCGGGAGAAGAACGCGAGCATGGCGCTGAGCGGTGCGAAGTCGCGGGCGACGCGCGCGGCCAGCGCGGCCGGGCGCGCGAGCGTGACGGCCACTCCGGAGAGCAGGCGGTCCTCGAGCACGTAGCGGCCGATCTGCACCGACGCGAGGTAGCTCGCGGTCGGCTCCAGCTGCTCGTAGAGCCAGGTGCGCCGGCCCGAGCGCTCGCTCGTCTCGAGCAGCACGCCGTTCGCGAGCACGGAGTAGCCCTCCTCCGCGCTCACCCGGATCCGGTAGGTCGCCTTGTCGGCGACGTCGTCGTTGCAGGGGTACCAGGTCGACGCGCCGGAGGGCTGCGAGGCGACGAGCACGCCGTCGGTCAGCTCCTCCCAACCGAGCTCGCCCCAGTGGCTGGCGCGCGGCCCGGGGTGCCCGCCGTACTCGATCTCGACGACGGCGCTCGCGCCGGCCTCGAGCGGCTCGGCGGGGGTGATCCGGAGCTTGTGCGACGCCTGGTCGCTGCGCGCCTTGCGTCCGGCGACCCGCACCCGCGTCGCCCGGAGGCGGCTGAGATCGAGCGAGAAGCGGCGCAGCGGCTGCAGCGCGACGATCCGCAGGGTCGCGCGGCCGGCGAGCCGGTTGCTCGAGACCCGGTAGTCCAGGTCGAGATCGTAGGACTCGACGCGGTAGCCGGTGTTGCCGATGCCGGGGAGGTACGGGTCGCCCGCCGTCTCCAGGCCGGTCTGCGCGTCGCTCACGCGACGGGCGCGTGGTAGTCGCCGACGCGGACCTCGCGCCACGGGCCGATCGGGTTGCCGCTCCAGCGGCTGCCCGCGGGCACGAGCTCGCCGCGCATGACGAGGGAGGCGGGGCCGACCGTGCCGTGCGCCGCGATCGTCGCGGCGGGGAGGATCACGCTGTGCGGGCCGAGGGTCGCGCCGGCGTCGAGACTCACGAGATCCATGCTCATGATTCGATCATGGAACAGGTGGGTCTGCACGACGCAGCCCCGGTTGACGGTCGCTCCGTCGCCCAGATCGACCAGATCGGCCTCCGGGAGCCAGTAGCTGTCGCACCAGACTCCGCGGCCGACCCGCGCGCCGAGGCTCCGCAGCCACCAGACGAGGGCGGGCGTTCCGGCCGCGGCGTGCGCGAACCACGGCGCCGCCACCATCTCGGTGAAGGTGTCGGCGAGCTCGCTGCGCCAGACGAAGGAGGACCACAGCGGCTGCTCGCTCGGCCGCACGCGCTGGATCAGGAGCCACTTCGCCCCGGTCGAGACACCGGCGGCGACCGCACCGGCGGCGAGGAGGACGATGCCGCCTGCGACCGCTGTCGCGATCGCCCCGATCACCGGCACCAGTGCCAGCAGGGCCGCGACGACGCCGAGTCCGATCGCCATCGAGACGACGACCGGCACGAAGCGCAGCAGCTCCCAGACGATCCGGGCGGCGCGGAGGCGCGCGGCCGGCCGGAACGTGCGCGCCGACTCCGCCTCGACCACCGTGCGCCGCAGCCGCACCGGTGGCGAGCCGAGCCAGGACGAGCCCGCCTTCGACTTCCGGGGGGCGGAGGAGAGCACCGCGACCAGTCCGCCCGCCGGCACCGTGTGGCCGGGCGCCGCCATCCCGGAGTTGCCGAGGAAGGCGCGCTCGCCGATCTCCGCGCGGGCCAGCCGCATCCAGCCGCCGCCGAGGGCGTAGGAGGCGACGAGGGTGTCGTCGGCGAGGAAGGCGCCGTCCCGGATGGTGGTCATCGCGGGCAGCAGCAGCACGGTCGAGGCCTCGACGTCGCGGCCGACCTTCGCGCCGAGCAGCCGCAGCCACACCGGCGTGAACAGGCCCGAGTAGAGCGGGAAGAGGAGGGCCCGGGCGTGGTCGAGCAGGCGCTCCGTGGACCAGACCTGCCAGCCGATCCGGCCGCGGACGGGATGCGTGCCGGCCTCGACGCCGCGGCCGAGCAGGCGCACGAGCACGACGACCAGGCCCGCCAGCACGACGCCGGTGACGGCGACCGCGGGGACGAGGGCGGCGACGGCGCGGGGGAGCGCCTCAGCGAGATCCGCTGCGCCCTGCACGGCGAGGGCGAGCACGCCGAGTCCCGCCGCGAAGGAGACGACCGGCACGGCGGCGAGGCCGACCGCCGAGACCGCGTAGGCCCAGACCCACGGCGTCGCACGCGGCGGGCGCTCGGCGGGAAAGCCCGCGCTCGCCTTGCCGAGGCGCTGCGCCGGCGAGCCGCCCCAGCGCTGGCCGGCCGGCACCCGGCCGAAGACCGCGGAGCCGGGCTCGATCTGCGCGTTCTTGCCGATGCGGGTGCCGGGCAGGAGGGTGCTGCGGGCGCCGACCGTGCTGCCGGCGCCGACGCGGACCGCGCCGACCCGCAGGACGTCGCCGTCGATCCAGTAGCCGGAGAGGTCGACCTCGGGCTCGATCGCCGCGCCGCGGCCGAGGGTCAGCATCCCGGTGAGCGGCGGGAGCGAGTGCAGGTCGACGTCGTCGGCGATCCGGGCGCCGAGCGCACGGGCGTAGTGCGCGACCCAGGGTGCTCCGGCGAGGCTGACGGCACCGAGCTGGTGGGCGATCCGCTCGGCGAGCCACAGCCGCAGGTGCACCCCGCCGCCGCGCGGGTGGTCGCCGGCGCGCACCCCGCGCAGCAGTGCGCGGGCGGCGAGGACGGTGAGGCCCATCCGGCCGAACGGGGTGCAGAAGAGCGCGAACGCGACGACGAGCCCGGGCAGCGGCACGGTCGGCAGCCAGCCGAAGCCGGGCAGCAGGTCGAGCAGGGCGCAGACCGTGAGCACGACCGTCGTCCAGCGGGCGCCGCTCAGCACCAGGAGCGGCGCGCCGAGGAAGGTCTGCAGCACCTGCATCCGGCGCGGGACCGGGGCGATCCGGTGGCTCGAGACCTCGCCGGCGCCGGTCGCGCGACTTGCGATCTCGGCCGACATCGCCGCGAGCCGGGGGTGCGCGTAGACGTCGGCGACGGTGAACTCGGGGTCCTGCTCGCGGATCCGGGCGACGAGCTGGGCGGCGGCGAGCGACCCGCCGCCGAGGTCGAAGAAGTTCGCCCTCTCGTCGACCGGGACGCCGAGGACCTCGCGCCAGAGTCCGGCGAGCCAGGCGGTCCCGGCGTCGAGCCCGGGGTCGGCCGCAGTGCTCTCGGGCAGCGGCCAGGGCAGAGCGGCCCGGTCGACCTTGCCCGACACGCGCGTCGGCAGCTCGTCGACCACCGCGAGCAGCGGGACCAGGGCGGCCGGCAGCTCCTCGCGCAGCCGCGTCAGCGCCGCGTCGCGGTCGAGCTCACGGCCGCCGGCGAGGGCGAGGTAGCCGACGAGCACCTGGATCCCCGCGCCGGTGGTGCGGACGGCGGCCGCGGCGCCGGAGACTCCTGGCAGGCCCTGTAGCGCCGCCTCGACCTCGCCGAGCTCGATCCGCCGGCCGCCGAGCTTGACCTGGTCGTCGGCACGGCCCTGGAAGACCAGCCCGGCGCTCTCGAAGCGCACGAGGTCGCCGGAGCGGTAGGCGCGCTCCCAGCCCAGCGTCGGCGCGGGGGCGTACTTCTCGGCGTCCTTCGCCGGGTCGAGGTAGCGGGCCAGGCCGACGCCGCCGATGATCAGCTCGCCGACCTCGCCCTCGCCGACGCGGCGGCCCTCGGGATCGACGACGGCGAGCCGCCAGCCGTCCAGCGGCAGGCCGATCCGCACCGGGCCGGGCCCGCCGAGCGGAGCGGCGCAGGCGACGACGGTCGCCTCGGTGGGGCCGTAGGTGTTCCAGACCTCGCGGCCGTCGACGGCCAGGCGCTGGCCGAGCTCGGGCGGGCAGGCCTCGCCGCCGAAGATGAGCAGGCGGACGTTCTCGAGCGACTCGGCGGGCCAGAGCGCGGCGAGGGTGGGCACGGTCGAGACGACGGTGATGCCGTGCGTCGTCAGCCAGGGGCCGAGGTCCATCCCGCTGCGCACGAGCGAGCGCGGCGCGGGCACGAGGCAGGCGCCGTGCCGCCAGGCCAGCCACATCTCCTCGCAGGAGGCGTCGAAGGCGACCGAGAGGCCCGCGAGCACCCGGTCGCCGGGCCCGAGGGGCTCGGCCTGGAGGAAGACGCGCGCCTCGGCGTCGACGAAGGCCGCGGCCGAGCGGTGGCTGACGGCAACGCCCTTCGGCGTGCCGGTCGAGCCCGAGGTGAAGATGATCCAGGCGTCGTCCTCGAGGGTCGGCGGCTGCAGCAGCGGGATCGAGGCGGTGCTGGGGTGCGGTGCCGACCCGGTGAACAGTCGCGCCGGCTCCGCGTCGGCGCGCTCGAAGCGTCCGGAGCCGGTGACGACACCGCGGACGGCGGCCTCGCCGAAGACCAGTCGCGCCCGCTCCTCGGGGTCGTCGGCGTCGACCGGGACGTAGGCGGCACCGGCGGCGAGGATGCTGAGGATCGCGAGGTAGAGCTCGCGCGAGCCACTCGCCATCCGCACGCCCACCCGGTCGCCGCGGCGCACCCCGGCGGCGGTCAGCTCGGCGGCGGCGGAGACGACGCGGGCGAGCAGCTCCCGGTAGCTGAGGGCGCCGGCGGGATCCTCGAGCGCGGAGGCGTCGGGGTGGCGCTCGGCGGTGTCGCGGAGGACGTCGATCAGGGTGCGCGGTGCCGGGGCGAGGGCGCCGGCGTCGAGGAGGTCCTGAGGATGCGCGTCCGTGCTCACGAGTGCTCTCCGTTCCGGCCGCGCGTCCGGGAGCGGGTCGGCCGGGGCGCCACGGTAGGGGCACCCGGTGTCGCGGAGGTGAACAGCCGGTGCCCCGCGCGGACGCGGAGCACCGGCGGTCGACCTAGTGCGCGACGACCGGGCGCGGGCCGTCCGTCTCGGCGGGGCGCTTCACGAAGAAGGCGGCGACGATCGCGGCGGTCGCGATCGAGGCACCCCAGACGAATGCGGAGTGGATGCCGCCCGCCGTGGCGACGACCTCGTCGACGCCCTCGCGGGCGAGCGCGGCCGACTGCACCGAGAGCACCGTGACGAACAGAGCCGTGCCGGCCGCGCCGCCGAGCTGCTGGACCGTGCCGATGATCGCGCTGCCGTGCGAGTAGAGCGCGGGGCGCACCGAGCCGAGGCCCGCGGTGAACAGCGGAGTGAAGACCAGCGCGAGGCCGAGGCTCAGCACCACGTGCAGGGAGAGGATGAACCAGGAGACCGAGTTCTCGTCGAGCGTCGTGTAGCCCCAGAGCGCACCGGCCACGATGATCGAGCCGGGCACCAGCAGCACCCGCGGGCCGAAGCGGTCGTAGCCGCGGCCGACGAACGGCGCGAGCAGACCCATCAGCAGCCCACCGGGGAGCAGCAGCAGGCCGGTCTCGAGCGGGGTGAGGCCGAGCACGTTCTGCGTGTAGAGCGGGAGCAGGATCAGCGTGCCGAAGAGCGCGGACATGCTCACCGCCATCATCACGATGACCACGGTGAAGTTTCCGGAGGAGAAGGTGCGGAGGTCCAGCAGTGCGCGGTCCGTCTTCTGCAGCAGCAGCTGGCGGACGATGAAGGCGGCGAGCGCGACACCGGCGACGACGAAGGGCACCCAGGGAGCGACGATCGCCTCGCCGCCCTCGCCGAGGCTGCTCAGGCCGTAGACCAGGCCGCCGAAGCCGAAGACTGAGAGGACGACGGAGAGCGAGTCGATCGGGATCTTCCGCGGCTCGGTGACGTTCTCGACCTTGCGGAGGCCCAGGATGAGCGCGCCGACGGCGATCGGCAGCACGATCCAGAACATCCAGCGCCAGCTGAGGAAGTTGAGGATGACGCCCGAGATCGTCGGCCCGACGGCGGGTGCGACCGAGATGACGATCGAGATGTTGCCCATCATCCGGCCGCGGATCGCCGGCGGCACGAGGGTCATCACGGTGGTCATCAGCAGCGGCATCATGATCGCCGTGCCGCCGGCCTGCACGACGCGCGCGGCCAGCAGGACCTCGAAGGTCGGCGCGAGCGCGGCGCTGAGCGTGCCGAGGCTGAAGAGGGTCATCGCGGCGGCGAAGAGCGTGCGGGTGTGCAGCCGCTGGATCAGGTAGCCGGTGATCGGGATGACGACCGCCATCGTCAGCATGAACGCGGTGGACAGCCACTGGCCCACGTGAGCTTCGACACCGAAGTCGCGCATGAGGTCGGGCAGCGCCACGCTCATGATCGTCTCGTTGAGGATGACGACGAAGGCCGAGACCAGCAGCAGGCTGATCACCAGGCGGCTGCGCGGATCGAGCGCCGTCGAGGGCGTGTCGGTCGCGGCGGCGGGCCGCGTCTCGGGAAGGGTGCGCTCGGTCACAGGTGCGTCTCCGGTCGTGAAGGGGATCGTCGTGAGGGGGCGCATCGCCAGGGTGACGTCGATGCGACGGGTGGTACGAGACTCAGAACACTGCCAGGCGCCTCCGACATTCCCGATCGGCCGACATCCGTCGCACATCCGGCGTGTCGGCCGCGAGGCGAGCGGTGGCGCGACGGCGCACCGCCGCCGCCGTTCTGCACGCTGGTCGACTAGCCCCGCAGGGGCGTACCGCATGCGGGTCGAGCAGTCCCGCAGGGCCTGTCGCGACTGCATGCTGGTCGAGTAGCCCCGCAGGGGCGTATCGAGACCCACCGTCCCCAGCAGGGCAGGTCTGCAACCTCTCCTTCGACGCCGGTGGATCCCGATACGCGGCCTGCGGCCGCTACTCGATCAACATGACGCTCGACTGATCGTCACTCGCCAGGAGCCGGATCCCCGATCAGGCACCGACCGGTCGCGAGCGGCGCGACGACCGCCCCGAGGTACCTCCGGTCGCCGTCCTCGCCCGAGGCCTTGTGCCGGTACTGACCCACGAGGCAGGAGTCGCCGACCCTCACCGCGACGAAGACCGCATCGGCCCTCTTGTCGGCGGTCGTGATGTCGGCCGTGACCTCGAGACCGGCCCGGTCCACGCCACCGGCGATCAGCGCCCGCGTCAGATCCGCGCCGCTCGGGTCGCCGATCGACGCGACCGTCGCGCTGTTGATCGCATCGAACTCCTCGAGATCGAGAGGCACGGCCGGACCGGGTCCGTCGACGCTCGGGACGGCGCTCGGAGCGGGCGACGGCGGTGCGGATCCGTCGATCGGCGGCAGTCCGAGTGCGCAGCCGCTGAGGACGGCGGTCACGACCGCGAGGACGGTCGCCGCCCTGGCGCCGCTTCGGGAGGGCGCCTGCGTCCGCTCGCGACTCCTCATCTGCATACCGACCGATCGTTCTTCTGCAGGATCGTCGTCGTCCTGGTCCGTGGAGGACCCTAGGCACGATCGACAGCCAGAGCCTTCCCGGCGCAAGAACTCGAGGACATCGGCGCACGACGTCTGGTCAGCGGGTCGGGCCGCACGCACATGCTGGTCGAGCAGCCTCGCAGGGGCGTCTCGAGTCCTGCCCCGTCGGTAGGTGAGCGCTGAGGGCCCTGCTCCTGACGGTGGTGGATCTCGATACGCCCGCAGCGCGGGCTACTCGATCAGCAGGGAGGAGGTGTGCCTGCTCCACTCCTCACCAGCAGGGAGGAGGTGCACTCGCGCCGCGCCCTACGCCCGCGCGAGCACCGCCGCGAACGCGTCTGCCGCCGCGTCCGCGTCCGCGGGCGTCGACTCCGCCCCGAAGCTGAACCGCACCGCCGTCTGGGCGACGGCCGGCTCGAGCCCGAGCGCCAGAAGCGTCGGCGACGGCTCGTCGCGTCCGGCCGCGCAGGCCGAGCCGCTGGACACCACGACGCCGCGCTCCTCCAGCGCGAGCAGGATCGACTCGCCGCTGCGTCCCGGCACGACGAACGACGCGATCGAGGGGAGCCGCTGCTCCGCCGCCCCGAGCGGCACGGCCCGCGGCACCTCCGCCGCCACCCGCGCCGCGAACGCGTCGCGCACCGCCGAGACGCGGGCCCCCCGCGCGGGATCCACGAGCTGCACCGCCGCTCCGAGCGCCACCGCGAACGCCACGTTCTCGGTCCCCGAGCGCCGCGCCCGCTCCTGCCCGCCGCCGTGCACGAGCGGCTCGAACGGCACGCGACTGCGCAGCAGCAGCGCCCCCACGCCCTTCGGCGCCCCGAGCTTGTGCCCCGAGATCGACACCGCGTCCGCGCCGAGTCCGACCAGGTCGATCCACCCCGCCGCCTGCACCGCGTCCACGTGCAGCGGGATCCGGTGCGGCCGGCAGAGCGCCGCGATCGCCGGCACGTCCTGCAGCGTGCCGATCTCGTTGCTCGCCGCCAGCACCGAGACCAGCGCCGTGTCCGGTCTCAGCAGTGCGGCGAGCGTCGCCAAGTCGAGCCGCCCCGCGCCGTCCACCGGCGCGACCGACACCTCGAAGCCGTGCAGCCGCCGCAGATGATCGGCCGACTCCACCGTCGCCTCGTGCTCGATCGCCGAGATCACGACGTGCCGGCCGCGTCCCGCGGCGAGACCGCCGAGCGCGATGCCCTTGACCGCCGTGTTGATCGACTCCGTCCCGCCCGAGGTGAAGAGGACCTCCGAGCCGCGCCCGCCGAGGAAGCGCGCCACGTGCCGCCGCGCCTCCTCCAGTGCGCGCGCCGCCGACGCGCCGAGCGCGTGGCTGCTCGAGGGGTTGCCGTACTCGCCGGTGAGGTACGGCCACATCGCCTCGAGCACCTCGCGGCGAACGGGCGAGGTCGCCGCGTGGTCGAGGTAGATCACGCGGCCGGAGCCTCGATCGCGATGTCGAGGCCGAGGTCGAGCGAGCGGACGCTGTGCGTGAGCGCGCCGACGGAGATCACGTCGACGCCGGCCTCGGCGATGGCGCGGACCGTGTCGAGGTTCACCCCGCCGCTCGCCTCGACCACGGCCCGGCCGCCGATCAGGGCGACGCCCTGCGCCAGCTGCTCGGGCGTGAAGTTGTCGAGCATGATCGTGTCGGCGCCGCCGGCGAGGGCCGCGCCGATCTGCTCGAGCCGGTCGACCTCGACCTCGATGTGCGTCGTGTGCGAGACAGCTGCGCGCGCAGCGAGCAGCGCCTCCGTCAGGTCGAGACCGCGCTGGGCGAGGATCGCGAGGTGGTTGTCCTTCGCCAGGATCGCGTCCGAGAGTGAGAAGCGGTGGTTGTGCCCGCCGCCGCTGCGCACCGCGTGCCGCTCGAGGGCGCGCAGCCCCGGCGTGGTCTTCCGGGTGTCGACGATGCGCGCACGGGTGCCCGCCACCACCTCGACGTAGCGCGCGGTCAGCGTCGCGATGCCGCTCATCCGCTGCACGAGGTTGAGCGCCACGCGCTCGCCGCGCAGCACCCCGCCGGCCGGGCCGTCGATCCGCGCGAGGACGTCGCCGGCCGCGAAGACCGTGCCGTCCGCGGCGACGTCCTGCACGCGGATCCGCGAGTCGGCCTGCAGGAAGGTGCCGAGCAGCACCGCGCCGCCGCTGAAGACGCCGGGCTCGCGCGCGACGAGCGCCGCGGAGGCCGTCGCGTCCGCGGGCAGCAGGGTGTCGGAGGTGAGGTCGCCCCAGGGGGCGTCCTCCTCCAGGGCCAGGGTGACGATGCGCTCGATGCTCTGACGGGTCAGCACGGGACGGCGACCTTTCTCGTACCGGCGACGCGGTAGGCGCTCGCCGAGGGGTGGGGGTGGTCGGTGCGGTGGTGGGCGCCACGCGATTCGGCGCGGGCGAGGGCGGCGTCGATCAGGGCGAGGCCGCAGGCGCGGAGGTTCGCGTCCTCGAGGGTCGCCCGGGACAGCGCGGCGGGGGAGCCGGCGGCGGCCAGAGAGGTCCGTGCCGTCTCGAGGCCGGCGGCGTCGCGCGAGAGTCCCGCGCCCGTCCAGAGCGTCTCCTGCAGCTGCGCGCGGTCGAGCGCGAGCGGCACGAGGGCGGAGGGCTCCGGCGCCTCGGACGAGGGCACCGCGGGCGGTCCGTCGAGCGCCGCCGCGACCCGCCGCGCGAACACGACACCCTCGAGCAGGCTGTTCGACGCCAGCCGGTTCGCGCCGTGGACGCCGGTGCAGGCGACCTCGCCCACGGCGAGGAGCCCGGGGAGGCTGGTCCGCCCGTCGAGGTCGGTCGCTATCCCGCCCATCCAGTAGTGCGCGGCCGGAGTCACGGGGATGAGGTCGTCGGCGAGCGAGAGCCCGCCCGCGCGGCAGGCGGCGGAGATGGTGGGGAAGCGGTGCGCGAGCACGTCCGCGGGGATCGCCCGCGCGTCGAGGTGCACCGGCAGTCCGGCCTGGAGCAGCATCCGCTCGGCGATCGCACGGGCGACCACATCGCGGGGCGCCAGCTCGGCGTCCGGGTGCACCCCGACCAGGAATCGCTCACCCGCGGCGTCGCGCAGCACCGCGCCCTCGCCGCGGACCGCCTCCGAGACCAGGAACCCGCCGGCCAGCGCGAGCCAGGTGGGGTGGAACTGGTAGAACTCCAGGTCGGCCGTCTGGGCACCGGCCCGGAGCGCCGCGGCCAGGCCGTCGCCGGTTGCGACCGCGGGGTTCGTGGTGTGCCGGTAGAGCTGCCCGGCCCCGCCGGTCGCGAGGACGACCGCGTCGGCGTCGATCCGCTCGACCCGGCCGTCCCGCAGCACGTCCACGCCGGTCACGGCGGGTCCCGGCCGCACCAGGTCGACCAGCACCGTCTCCTCGAGTACCGTAACGGCGGCGGCGCGCACCGCGGCGACGAGCGCCTCCTCGATCGCGGAGCCGGTCGCGTCGCCGCCGGCGTGCAGGATGCGCGGCCGCGAGTGCGCCCCCTCCAGACCGCGGGCGAGCTCGTCGCCGTCGCGGTCGAAGCCGACGCCCCAGGCCTGCAGCGCGGCGACCGCCGCCGGGCCCTCGGCGCAGAGCACCTCGACGGCCGAGCGCGAGCAGAGCCCGGCGCCCGCGGTCAGGGTGTCCTCGACGTGCAGCGCGACGGAGTCTCCCGCCGCGGTGACGGCGGCGATCCCGCCCTGCGCGGCGCGCGTGCTCGACTCCGCGAGCGCACCCTTGGTGACGAGGACGACCTCGTGCCGGCGCGAGGCCAGCAGGGCGACGACCAGGCCGGCGATCCCGCTGCCGACCACGACGACGCGGGCCATGTCACACCCCCGCGACGGGAGCAGGAGCAGGAGCGGGAGCGGTCGGCGCGGCCGGCGGCACCGCGGCGAGCATCCGCTCGAGTGCCACGCGCGCCTGGTCCTGCACGGAGTCGTCGACCGAGATCCGGTTGTGCACCGTCCCCGCGACCAGTCCCTCCAGCACCCAGGCGAGGTACCCCGGGTGGATCCGGTACATCGTCGAGCATGGGCAGACCACGTCGTCGAGGCAGAAGATGGTGTGCTGCGGGTACTGCACCGCGAGGCGCTGCACGAGGTTGATCTCGGTGCCGATCGCGAAGGTGCTGCCCGCCGGCGCGGCCTGGATCGCCTTGACGATGTAATCGGTCGAGCCGTACTCGTCCGCCGCGTCGACGACCGCCATCGGGCACTCCGGGTGCACGATCACGCGGACGTCCGGGTGCTGGAGGCGTGCGCGCTCGATCTGCGCGACGGTGAAGCGCTTGTGCACCGAGCAGAAGCCGTGCCAGAGGATGACCTGCGCGTCGAGCAGCGTCGCCTCGTCCGAGCCGCCGCCCGGCTTCCGCGGGTTCCACATCGGCATCCGCTCGAGCGGAACGCCCATCGCCTTCGCGGTGTTGCGGCCGAGGTGCTGGTCGGGGAAGAAGAGGACCCGCTGCCCGCGCGCGAACGCGTCCTCGAGCACGGTGGTCGCGTTCGACGAGGTGCAGACCACGCCGCCGTTGCGCCCGCAGAACGCCTTGAGTGCCGCGGAGGAGTTCATGTAGGTCACCGGGATCAGCGGCACCCGGCCGTCGGCGTCCGGCTCGGTGCCGTAGAGCTCGGTCAGCTCGGCCCACGCGTCCTCGACCGAGTCGATGTCGGCCATGTCCGCCATCGAGCAGCCTGCGGCGAGGTTCGGCAGGATGACCGCCTGGTCCGGCCGGGAGAGGATGTCCGCCGTCTCGGCCATGAAGTGCACTCCGCAGAAGACGATCGCCTCGGCGTCGGGCCGGTTCGCCACCGCCTTCGCGAGCTGGAAGGAGTCGCCGACGAAGTCCGCGTACTGCACCACCTCGTCGCGCTGGTAGAAGTGGCCGAGCACGACGACCCGCTCGCCCAGCGTCTCCTTCGCCGCGAGGATGCGGCGGTGCAGCTCGTCGGCGCTCGCCGCGGTGTACTCGTCGGGCAGCCGGCCCTGCACGGGCGACGCCGCCGGGATCGGGTCCGCCTGCGAGGCGCCGGGTCCGTAGGCCGGGAGGCCGAGGTCGAACGCCCAGGGCGCCTCGGCGAGCTCGGGTGCGCAGGTCGCGCCGGGGGCGGCTCCCCGCTCGATGAGCTGGATGGTGCTGTCGACCGATGTCACGGTGTCTCCTCGATGGTGCGGTTCGGACGGGGGCGGCGGCCGGTGCGGGGCCGGCGGCGGCCTGGTGCGGGCGGCGGCCGGTGCTAGACCGGCAGGGGCCCGTTGTCGACGAGTGCCACGGACCCGTCGTAGCGGTACAGCCGGGGCGGGCGGTGACGGGTGCCCGTCAGCCGCTGCTCGGTCGGCACCACGGTCTTGGAGGCCTCGATCGTCCGGCGGAAGTTCGCCGGGTCGAGGGGCTTCTGCAGGACGGCCTCGTGCACCTCGCGCAGCTGGGCGAGCGTGAACGTCTCGCCGAGGAAGGCCTGCGCGATCCGGGAGTACTCCATCTTGTTGCGCAGGCGCCAGAGGGCGTAGTCGACGATCAGCCCGTGATCGAAGGCCAGCTCGGGCAGCAGATCGGTGCAGAGCCAGGCGACGTTCTCGTCCACGATCGCCGCGTCGGCCTCGGAGGTGCGCACCAGCGCCCAGTAGACGATCGACACCACGCGGCGCTCGCCGCGGGAGCGCTCGGTGCCGCCGACGGCGTAGAGCTGCTCGAGGTAGCGCGGGGCGAGGCCGGTCGTCTCGCGGAGGGTGCGGCGCGCCGCCTCGGCGAGGTCCTCGTCGGGCCGGAGAGGGCCGCCGGGCAGCGCCCAGAGCCCCTGATAGGGATCGCGGAGCCGGCGGACGACGGGGATCCACACGGCGGCGGCCCCGGTCTCGGGATGCGGGCGCAGCGCGAAGATCACGGTCGACACCGCGAGCTGCGGCACTGCTACCTCCATGAGACCCCCCTAAAGGTCACCCTGACCCTAACGACTCCCACGAGCTTAGTGTCACCCCGACCCGAACACCAACCCGGCACCCGTCCTGCTCCCCGCCGCGAGATGCCACTTGTGCACGCGACACGCCGCGAGAAGCGTGCACAAGTGGCATCTCGCGAGGGGGAGGGACAGCGCGCGCACCCGCCCGCTAGGGTGAGCGGACAACCGAATACCGGGCCGCATACGCGACGCGGGAGAGCCGACTCCGGTCGGCACCGAAGGAGCAAGCCTCCCCGCCAATCTCTCAGGTCTTGTACCGCGTCGAACTGGCCACTCTGGAAAGCGATCCGCAGAGGATCCGCCGATGGTGAAAGCGATCGCCCCGCGAGGGGCGGCGTGAATCTCTCAGGCACCACGACAGAGGGGGAGTTCCCACGGCACTGCTGTGCCACGCATCACCGACCTGTGCGGGCGCGTGCGCAGCACTGCGACGAATTGGAGAACTCCCACATGTCCGAAGAAAACTCCGTCGACGAGAACGCTGTCGAAGGCACCTCTGCCCCGACGACCCCCGCCGAGTCCGGCGCCCCCGAGACCGGCGGCATCGAGATCGACTCGCCCGACGCCACCGCGCCGAGCACCGAGCCCCGCCGCTCGCCGCTGCACGACGTGCACGTCGCCGCCGGCGCCTCCTTCACCGACTTCGCCGGCTGGTGGATGCCCGTCCGCTACTCCGGCGACCTCGCCGAGCACCACGCGGTCCGCACCGCGGCGGGCCTCTTCGACCTCTCCCACATGGGCGAGATCCTCGTCGTCGGACCCGAGGCGGTGGACGCCCTCGACTACGCGCTTGCGAGCGACCTCTCCGCCGTCGCCGTCGGCCGCGCGAAGTACACCCTCCTGCTCGACCGCACCGGCGGCGTGATCGACGACCTCGTCGTCTACCGCACCGGCGAGGACCGCTTCATGGTCGTCTCGAACGCCGCCAACCGCCACGTGGTCGCCGAGCAGCTGCGCGACCGCACCGCGATGTTCGAGTGCGAGCTCTACGACGAGAGCGACGACGTCGCCCTGATCGCGATCCAGGGCCCGCGCTCGCTGGAGATCCTGCAGAACGTGCAGGGCCTCGCGATCGAGGTCGACCGCGGCGAGGGGTCGGTGCTCGACACCGACGACGCCGCCCGCCTGCTCGAGGAGCTGCGCTACTACCGCGCCGTGCCCGCCAGCTTCGAGGCGCACCCGATCCTGATCGCCCGCACCGGCTACACCGGCGAGGACGGCTTCGAGATCTACGTCGCCCCCGACACCGCCCCCGCGCTCTGGGAGGCGCTCGCCGAGACCGGCGCCGGCGCGGGCCTCGTCCCCGCCGGGCTCGCCGCGCGCGACACCCTCCGCCTCGAGGCGGGCATGCCCCTCTACGGCCACGAGCTCTCCCGCGACGTCTTCCCCGCGCAGGCCGGCCTCGGCCGCGTCGTCGCCCTCGGCAAGCCGATCGACTTCGTCGGCCGCGCGGCCAGCGAGGAGGGCCCGTCCGGCGACGCCCCCGTGCTGGTCGGCCTGATCGGCGAGGGCCGCCGCGCCGCTCGCGCCGAGTACAGCGTCCACGGCCCCGACGACGACGTCATCGGCGTCGTCACGAGCGGCGTCCTCTCGCCCACCCTCGGCGTGCCGATCGCGATGGCCTATGTCGCGCCGGCCTCCGCGCAGCCCGGCAGCGTCGTCTCCGTCGACATCCGCGGCAGCCGGCTCCCGATGACCGTCACGGAGCTCCCCTTCTACTCCAGAAAGAAGAACTGACCATGGCCGTTCCCACCGAGCTCCAGTACACCTCCGACCACGAGTGGATCCTGGTCGAGGGCGAGACCGCGACCGTCGGCATCACCGCCTACGCCGCCGACAAGCTAGGCGACGTCGTCTTCGTCGAGCTGCCCGAGGCGGGCACGCGGGTCGAGGGCGGCTCCGTCGTCGGCGAGATCGAGTCGACCAAGTCGGTCGGCGAGCTGTTCGCGCCCGTCGACGGCGAGGTCCTCGAGACCAACACCGCGGTCGTCGACAGCCCCGAGCTGGTCAACGCCGACCCCTTCGGCGACGGCTGGCTGATCAAGGTGCGCTTCGACGCGCTGCCCGACGGCCTGCTCGACGCCGCCGCCTACGACGAGCTGGTGGGCGAGTAGATGGCGGCCCGCACCCCCGGAGAGTTCGAGTCCCGCCACATCGGGACCGACGCCGACGCCCAGCGCACCATGCTCGCCGCCCTCGGCTACGACTCCGTCGACGCGCTGGTCGAGGCCGCCGTCCCCGAGTCGATCCACGTCCGCGACCTCGCGCCGGTGCTCCCCGCGCCGGCCACCGAGGCCGAGGCGCTGGCCGAGCTGCGCGCCCTCGCCGCGCGCAACACCCTCCGCCGCCCGCTGATCGGCCTCGGCTACCACGGCACGCTCACCCCGGCCGTGATCAAGCGCAACGTCCTCGAGAACCCGAGCTGGTACACGGCCTACACGCCGTACCAGCCCGAGATCTCGCAGGGCCGGCTCGAGGCGCTGATCAACTTCCAAACGATGGTCGCCGACCTCACCGGCCTCGACACCGCCGGCGCGTCGATGCTGGACGAGGGCACCGCCGTCGTCGAGGCGATGCTGCTGGCCCGCCGCGCCTCGAAGGCGAAGACCGACGTCTTCGTCGTCGACTCCGACGCGCTGCCGCAGACCCTCGCGCTGCTGCGCGGCCGGGCGGAGGCGGTGGGCATCCGCATCGTCGAGCTGCCGCTCTCGCGCACCGACACGGACGACGTGCCCGAGTCCTTCGGCGCCCTCGTCCAGTACCCCGGTGCCTCCGGGCACCTCTGGGACCCGTCCGCCGTCCTCGGCGCGGTCAAGGCGCACGGCGGTCTCGCGATCGTCGCGGCCGACCTCCTCGCGCTCACCCTCGTCCGCTCGCCGGGCGAGCTCGGTGCCGACGTCGCCGTGGGCACCACCCAGCGCTTCGGCGTCCCGATGGGCTTCGGCGGACCGCACGCCGGCTACCTCGCCGTCCGCAAGGGCCTCGAGCGCCAGCTCCCCGGCCGCCTCGTCGGCGTCAGCCAGGACGCGGCGGGCAACCCCGCGTACCGGCTCTCGCTGCAGGCGCGCGAGCAGCACATCCGCCGCGAGAAGGCGACCTCGAACATCTGCACCGCGCAGGTCCTGCTCGCCGTGATGGCCGCGATGTACGCGGTCTACCACGGTCCGGACGGCCTCGCCCGGATCGCCGAGCAGGTGCACTCCCGTGCCGCGCTGCTGGCGCGGCTCCTGCTCGACCGCGGTCACGCGCTCCGGCACGCCGACTTCTTCGACACCGTCGCGGTCGTCGTCCCGCAGGGTGCGGAGGCGGCCGTCGCCCGCGCCCGCGAGGCCGGCTTCGACCTGCGCCTCGTCGACGCGGACACCGTCGCGGTCGCCCTCGACGAGACGGTGACCCCGGAGGAGGTCGTGGCGGTCGCCGTCGCGATCGGCGACCTCGACGCCCGGCACGGCGTCCTCGCCGGCGCCGCGCGCAGCATCCCCGGCGCGCTGGAGCGGACCACGCCGTTCCTGGTGCACCCCGTCTTCAACACGCACCGGAGCGAGACCTCGATGATGCGCTACCTCAAGCGCCTCGCCGACGCCGACTACGCGCTGGACCGCGGCATGATCCCCCTGGGCTCCTGCACGATGAAGCTCAACGCCGCCGCCGAGATGGAGGCGGTCAGCTGGCCCGAGTTCGCCGGTCTGCACCCCTTCGCGCCCGAGGCCGACGTCGAGGGCTCCCTCGCCCTGGTCGACCAGCTCGAGCGCTGGCTCGCGCACCTCACCGGCTACGACTCCGTCTCGCTGCAGCCGAACGCCGGCTCGCAGGGCGAGCTCGCCGGGCTCCTCGCGATCCGCGGCTACCACCGCTCGCGCGGCGACGAGGCGCGCACCGTCTGCCTCATCCCCTCGAGCGCCCACGGGACGAACGCGGCCAGCGCGGTCCTCGCCGGCATGCGCGTCGTGGTCGTCGCCTGCGACGAGCTCGGCAACGTCGACCTCGACGACCTCCGCGCGAAGATCGCGGAGCACGCCGAGGGCCTCGCCGCCCTGATGATCACCTACCCGTCCACCCACGGCGTCTACGAGCACGAGGTCGCCGAGATCTGCCGGCTCGTGCACGAGGCCGGCGGCCAGGTCTACGTCGACGGCGCGAACCTCAACGCGCTGCTGGGCTTCGCCCGCTTCGGCGACTTCGGCGGCGACGTCTCGCACCTCAACCTGCACAAGACGTTCTGCATCCCGCACGGCGGCGGCGGCCCCGGCGTCGGCCCCGTCGCCGCGAAGGCGCACCTCGCGCCGTTCCTGCCGGGCCACCCGCTCGCGCAGCGGCTCGAGCACTCCGTCGGCCAGCACGGCGAGACCGTCGTCCACGGCGGCGCGCCCGTCTCGGCGGCCCCGTACGGCAGCCCCGGCATCCTGCCGATCTCCTGGGCCTACGCCAGGATGATGGGCGAGGAGGGACTGCGCGCCGCCACCGGTGCGGCCGTCCTGTCGGCGAACTACGTCGCCGCCCGCCTGCGCGAGCACTACCCGGTGCTCTACACCGGCGGCAGCGGCCTCGTCGCGCACGAGTGCATCCTCGACATCCGCCCGCTCACCGCGGCCACCGGAGTGACCGTGGACGACGTCGCCAAGCGCCTCGTCGACTACGGCTTCCACGCGCCGACGATGAGCTTCCCCGTCGCGGGCACGCTGATGGTCGAGCCGACCGAGAGCGAGGACCTCGCCGAGATCGACCGCTTCATCGACGCGATGATCGGCATCAAGGCCGAGGCCGACCGCGTCGGCGCGGGGGAGTGGCCCGTGGACGACAACCCGCTGCGGGGCGCCCCGCACACCGCGGAGTGCCTCGTCGACGCCGAGTGGTCGCACCCGTACAGCCGCGAGGAGGCCGTCTACCCGGTCCGCTCGCTGGTGCGCGGCAAGTACTGGCCACCGGTCCGCCGCGTCGACCAGGCCTACGGCGACCGCAACCTCGTCTGCGCCTGCCCGCCGATCGAGGCCTTCGCCTGATCAGCGCCTGACGCCCGCCGACGAGCCGTCGCGGACGGTCGTGTCCGCTCGCTCGACACGACCGTCCGTGACGGATCGTCTCGGTGTCGGACGACGAGGGGCGTCAGGGCGTCGGAGTGACGGAGGGCGTCGGCTGCGGCGCAGGCGCCGCGAAGAGCTCCGGCCAGAGGGCGACCGCCAGCGGGTAGCCCACGAACGACACGATGTCGATGATCGAGTGCGCGATCACCAGCGGCAGCGTGCGCCCGAAGCGCTGGTAGAACAGCCCGAAGACCACGCCCATGATCACGTTGCCGATGAACGGCCCGATGCCCTGGTACAGGTGGTAGCTGCCCCGCAGCAGGGCGCTCGCGAACAGGATCCTCCACCGCCCCCAGCCGAGGTCGCCGAGGCGCGCGAAGAGGTAGCCGATCATGATCACCTCCTCCTGCACCCCCGCCCGGATCGCCGAGAGCACCAGCACGGGCACCGTCCACCAGTACGCGTCCAGCGGCGATGCGACCACCGCGACCGTGATCCCGAGCGCTCGCCCGAGCGCGTAGAGACCGATGCCGGGGGCGCCGATCGCCACCGCGAGCACGACTCCCGTGCCGAGGTCGGGGAGCGGCCGGCGCAGGTCGAGCCCGAGCCGCCCGAGCGGACGCCGGCCGCCCTGCCAGAGCAGGAAGACGCAGAGCAGCACCGGCACGAGGTCGAAGAGCAGCGCGAGCAGCTGGTAGATCAGGTCGAAGGCCGGCCGGTCGCTGAGCGCCCCGTTGATCGTCGTCGACTGCTGCCCGAGCGAGACCGAGCGGGTGAGCTTGTTGGCGATCGAGACGACGGAGTAGACCGCCGACGCCCCGAGGGAGAGCCCGAGGACCAGGAGGATCTCCGCCCCGATCCGGCCCCGGGACTGTGCGGACGCTGGGGGAGCGGTGGACACGCGGGCCCCTTCCTCGGATTCGCTGGTGTGCGCGGAACGACGCGCAGACGCACGTTTCGTGCGAATCCGCGCAAGGATTCCACCTCCTGGTTACCGCTGTGTAACGGTTTCCTCATCGTTTTGTGGCGATAGGCAGTCGATACATAGTCTCGACGGAGGCATTCGCGCGGTGGCCACCAGTCTCGCGCGCCGACGTCGTCGCCACGCGCACGGCACTCCACGCGTCAGGGAAACCACTTCTCGCGCGCCCCCACACCACTGGAGGAATTGTGAAAATCAGACGTTACGGCCTCGGAGCTCTGGCGCTCGTCGCCGCGAGCACGCTGGTCCTGGCCGGCTGCAGCAGCTCGAACGACTCGGGCGGGGGAGACGCGAGCGGCGACACCGCCGCGATCATCTCCACCAACGGCTCGGAGCCGCAGAACCCGCTGGTCCCGACCAACACCAACGAGGTGGGCGGCGGCAAGATCCTCGACGAGATCTTCGCGGGCCTGGTCTACTACGACGCCGAGGGGGCGCCGAACAACGACGTCGCCGAGTCGATCGAGTCGGACGACGCGCAGAACTACACCATCACCATCAAGGACGGCCTGACGTTCACGAACGGCGACCCGGTGACCTCGAGCTCCTTCATCGACGCCTGGAACTACGGCGCGAAGCTCTCGAACAACCAGCTCAGCTCGTCGTTCTTCGCGAACTTCGAGGGCTACAGCGACACCGAGGACAGCGAGCTCACCGGCCTCAAGGCCGTGGACGACACCACCTTCACCGTGGCGCTCAAGTCCCCGCAGTCGGACTTCCCGATCAGCCTCGGCTACTCGGCGTACTACCCGCTGCCCGCCGTCGCGTTCGACGACATGGCCGCGTTCGGCGAGAACCCGATCGGCAACGGCCCGTACAAGCTGGCCGGCGACGACGCGTGGCAGCACGACGTCCAGATCGACCTGGTCAAGAACGAGGACTACTCCGGTCCCCGCGAGGCGCAGAACGGCGGTCTGAAGATCGTCTTCTACGCCACCCAGGACGCGTCCTACGCCGACCTCCTCGGCGGCAACGTCGACGTGGTCGACCAGATCCCGGACTCCGCCTTCGGCACCTTCGAGAGCGACCTCGGCGACCGGGCCGTCAACCAGCCCGCCGCGATCTTCCAGTCCTTCACCATCCCGGAGCGCCTCGCGCACTTCAGCGGTGAGGAGGGCCAGCTGCGCCGTCAGGCCATCTCGATGGCCTTCGACCGCAAGGAGATCACCGACGTGATCTTCGAGGGCACCCGCACCCCCGCCTCCGACTTCACCTCCCCGGTGATCGACGGCTACAGCGACTCCCTCGAGGGCGCCGACGTGCTCGAGTACAACCCCGACGAGGCCAAGGCGCTGTGGGCTCAGGCCGACGCGATCAGCCCCTGGGACGGCACCTTCAAGATCGCCTACAACGCGGACGGCGGCCACCAGGGCTGGGTCGACGCGGTGACCAACTCGATCAAGAACACGCTGGGCATCGAGGCCGAGGGCGACGCCTACCCGACCTTCGCCGAGGCGCGCACCAAGATCGTCGACCGCTCGATCGAGACGGCGTTCCGCACCGGTTGGCAGGCCGACTACCCGAGCCTCTACAACTTCCTCGGACCGCTCTACGTGACCGGCGCCTCGTCGAACGACGGCGACTACACGAACCCCGAGTTCGACGCTCTCGTCGCCTCGGGCCTCTCCGACGCCGACACCGACGCTGCGAACACCACGTTCCAGCAGGCGCAGGAGACCCTCCTCACCGACCTCCCGGCGCTGCCGCTCTGGTACGCGAACGTGACCGGCGGCTACGGCGAGGGCGTGTCGAACGTCGAGTTCGGCTGGAACTCGGTGCCGCTCTACTACGAGATCACCAAGAACTAAGCTCGAACCACTGGGGCGCTTCGCCCGTGCCGCCGGCCACCAGGTCACGGCACGGGCGGAGCGCCCTGTTTCGGTCACAATCGAATGAGGTCCCCATCCATGCGACTCCGGAACCGGCTGGGCTGACATGCTCGCCTACATCGTCCGACGCATCCTGCAAGCCGTCCCCGTGCTCATCGGCACCACGTTCCTCATCTACTTCATGGTCTTCTCCATGCCGGGGAACCCGCTCCTGTCGCTCTTCGGCGACAAGACGCCGAGCCCCGCGCTCCTCGCCCGCCTCGAGGAGCAGTACCACCTGAACGAGCCGTTCATCGTCCAGTACCTGTACTACCTGGGAGGCGTCGTCCGCGGCGACTTCGGCATCTCGTTCTCGGGCCAGTCGGTCAACGAGATCCTCGCCCGCACCTTCCCGGTGACCCTGACCCTCGCGATGATGGCGATCATCATCGAGATCGTCGTGGCGCTGACCATCGGCCTCATCAGCGGACTGCGCAAGGGCAGCTTCTTCGACGCGAGCGCCCTGGTCGTCAGCCTCCTGCTCGTCTCGGTGCCGATCTTCGTGCTCTGCTTCATCGCGCAGTCGTTCTTCGCGATCCAGCTGGGCTGGTTCCCTCCGACGGTCGGTGCCGACGCGTCGTTCCAGAGGCTCCTGCTCCCGGCGATCGTGCTCGCGCTGTTCGTGGTCGCCTCGGCGATCCGCCTGACCCGCGGCTCGGTCATCGAGACCGCCGGCTCGGACTTCGTGCGCACCGCGTACAGCAAGGGACTCTCGCGTCGTCGCGTCATCCCGGTGCACGTCCTGCGCAACTCGCTGATCCCGGTCACCACGCAGTTCGGAGCCGACTTCGGCCTCCTGATCGTCGGTGCCACCGTGACCGAGGGCATCTTCAACGTTCCCGGCGTCGGGAACACGCTCTACCAGGCGATCATCCGAGGGGAGCGACCGACCGTCGTCTCCTTCGTCACGGTCATGGTGCTGTTCTACCTCGTGGTGAACATCCTCGTCGACCTGCTCTACGCCGTACTCGACCCGAGGATCCGCTATGCCAAATGAGTTCTCCGGCGGCGCGCAGAAGGCCCGCCGCATCGACCACTTCGTCGCCCCGCTCGAGGAGACGCCGATCGCGTCCGTCGACGCGGTCAGCCTCGACGAGAAGCCCAGCAACCTCTGGACCGACGCCTGGCGCGACCTGCGCAAGCGCCCGATGTTCTGGATCTCCGGCGTGATGATCGTCCTGATCATCGCGGTCGCCCTGCTCCCCGGCCTGTTCACCTCGGTGGACCCGCGGCAGTGCGCGCTCTCGTTCAGCAACCAGGGCCCGGGCGGCGGCAGCCTGCTCGGCTACACCAAGCAGGGCTGCGACGTCTTCTCGCGCATCATCCACGGCACGTCCACGTCGCTGACCGTCGGTCTGATCGTGATCGTCATCACGACCGTCTCCGGCGTCATCGGCGGCGCGCTGGCCGGCTTCTTCGGCGGCTGGGTCGACACCGTGATCATGCGCCTCGGCGACATCTTCTTCTCGATCCCCTACATCCTCGCCGCGGTCGTCATCATGTCGGTCTTCTCGGCCTACCGGAACGTCTTCGTCATCGCCCTGGCGATCGGAGCGTTCGCCTGGCCCACGACGGCGCGCGTGCTGCGCTCCGAGGTCCTCCGCGTCAAGCAGTCCGACTTCGTCGGCGCCGCCACCGCGACGGGCCTGTCCAAGATGGCGATCCTCTTCCGGCACGTGCTGCCGAACTCGATCGCCCCCGTCATCGTCGTCACGACCATCTCGCTCGGCGCCGCCATCACCGCGGAGGCGACGCTGTCGTTCCTCGGCGTCGGCCTGCCCGGCTCGGTGATGTCCTGGGGCAACGACATCAGCCAGGCGCAGCGCGACCTGCGCACCAACCCGCAGACGCTGATCTACCCGTCGATCGCGCTGACGGTGACGGTGCTGAGCTTCATCCTCCTGGGCGAGTCGCTCCGCGACGCGCTCGACCCGAAGGCGAGGGCCCTCCGATGACGTCCACGACACCGAGCACCCCGCAGGGGCCGCTGCTCCAGGTCACCGACCTCGAGGTCGGCTTCCAGACCGGCAGCGGACTGGTCCCCGCACTCCGCGGCGTCAGCCTGACGATCGAGCACGGCCAGACCGTCGCGATCGTCGGCGAGTCCGGCTCCGGCAAGTCGACGACCGCCGCGGCGATCATCGGCCTGCTCCCCGGCACCGGCACGGTCACCGGCGGCTCCGTGCTGTTCGACGGCAAGGACCTCGCGAAGGCGACCAGGACCGAGCTGGAGGACATCCGCGGCCGCCGGATCGGCTACGTGCCGCAGGACCCGATGTCCAACCTCAACCCGGTCTGGTCGGTCGGCTTCCAGGTCGAGGAGACGATCAAGGCCAACGGCCTCGCCTCCGGCCGCAAGGAGGTCCGCGCCAAGGCGATCGAGGTCCTGCAGAACGCCGGGCTCGCGGACGCCGAGAAGCGGCTCAAGCAGTTCCCGCACCAGTTCTCCGGCGGCATGCGCCAGCGGGTGCTGATCGGCATCGGCCTGGCCGCGTCGCCGCAGCTGCTGATCGCGGACGAGCCCACCTCGGCGCTCGACGTGACCGTGCAGCGGCGCATCCTCGACCACCTCGAGACCCTGACGAGGACCGACGGCACCGCGCTGCTCTTCATCACGCACGACCTGGGGCTCGCCGCCGAGCGCGCCGAGAAGCTCATCGTGATGTACAAGGGCCGGATCGTGGAGTCGGGCGCCTCGGTGGAGGTGCTGCAGAACCCGCAGCACCCCTACACGCAGCGCCTGATCGCCGCGGCGCCGAGCCTCGCCTCGCGCCGCATCCAGTCGACCGCCGGGAAGGCCACCGAGGCGGTGCCCGGCGAGTCCGAGGCCGTCCGCGAGGTCGACCTGGTCGGCGCGGCCGGCGCCCACCACGGTGCAGCGACAACCACCGCGCGGCCGATGATCGAGCTCGACGGGCTCACCAAGGTCTTCAAGATCCGCCGCGGCGGGCTGAAGGCCGAGGACTTCACGGCGGTCGACGACGTGTCGTTCTCGATCCCCAAGGGCACCACCACGGCGCTCGTGGGGGAGTCGGGCTCGGGCAAGTCGACGATCGCCCGCCTCGTGCTCGGTCTCGAGACGGCGACGTCCGGCGCGATCTCGATCGACGGCCGTCGGACCGAGAAGCTCCGCGGCAAGGAGATGCTGGCGCTGCGGCGCTCGATGCAGCCGGTGTTCCAGGACCCGTACGGCTCGCTCGACCCGCTGCACAACATCGGCAACACCATCTCCGAGCCGCTGCGGGTGCACAAGGTCGGCGACCGCACCTCGCAGCGCGAGCGGGTGCTCGAGCTGCTCGACCAGGTGTCCCTCCCGCGGGTCATCGCGAGCCGCTACCCGAACGAGCTCTCCGGCGGCCAGCGCCAGCGCGTGGCGATCGCCCGCGCGCTCGCGCTCAAGCCCGAGATCGTGGTGCTCGACGAGGCGGTGTCGGCCCTGGACGTGCTCGTCCAGGCGCAGATCCTCCGCCTCCTGGCCGACCTGCAGGCCGAGCTGGGGCTGACGTATCTGTTCATCACGCACGACCTCGCCGTGGTCCGCGTGATCGCCGATGACGTCTGCGTGATGCAGAAGGGCAGGATCGTCGAGCACGCGTCGACCGACACCGTGTTCGAGTCGCCGCAGCAGGAGTACACCCGCGAGCTGCTCGCCGCCATCCCCGGCGCCGGGATCGAGTTCGCGGTCTAGTCCGCCGGATCCACTCCACGAGGGCCCCGTTCCGGCCCGGCGACACCCGATGTTCATCGGGTCGCCGGCCCGGAACGGGGCCCTCCGCCGTCTCGGCGCGAGCCTGCGGTACGATGGAGGGTCCCCCTTACTGCACGAGAACACGAGACGAGTCCGTTCACATGGCAAGTGCCACCCGCTCCGACCTGCGCAACGTCGCGATCGTCGCCCACGTCGACCATGGCAAGACCACCCTGGTGGACGCCATGCTCAAGCAGACGAACTCCTTCGACGCGCACGCCCACGTGGACGAGCGCGCGATGGACTCGAACGAGCTCGAGCGCGAGAAGGGCATCACGATCCTCGCGAAGAACACCGCTGTGTCCTACAGCGGCAAGCACGCGGTCGACGGCCCCATCACCATCAACGTGATCGACACCCCCGGCCACGCCGACTTCGGCGGCGAGGTCGAGCGCGGCCTGTCGATGGTCGACGGCGTCTGCCTCCTCGTCGACGCGTCGGAGGGCCCCCTCCCGCAGACCCGCTTCGTGCTGCGCAAGGCGCTCGAGGCGAAGCTCCCCGTCATCCTGCTGGTCAACAAGACCGACCGCCCCGATGCCCGCATCGACGAGGTCGTCGCCGAGAGCCAGGACCTGCTCCTCGGCCTCGCCTCCGACATGGCGGACGACGTCCCCGACCTCGACCTCGACGCCATCCTCGACGTCCCCGTCGTCTACGCGTCCGGCAAGGCCGGCCGCGCCTCCGCGAACAAGCCGGAGGACGGCACGCTGCCCGACGCCGAGGACCTCGAGCCGCTGTTCGAGGCGATCCTCAAGCACATCCCCGCGCCGACCTTCGACGACGAGGCGCCCCTCCAGGCCCACGTCACCAACCTCGACGCGTCGCCGTTCCTCGGCCGCCTCGCCCTCCTCCGCGTCTTCAACGGCACGATCAAGAAGGGCCAGACCGTCGCCTGGGTCCACCACGACGGCTCGCACACCAACGCGCGCATCACCGAGCTGCTGATCACCAAGGCGCTCGACCGCTACCCGGCCGAGACCGCCGGCCCCGGCGACATCGTCGCGATCGCGGGCTTCCCCGAGATCACCATCGGCGAGACCATCGCCGACCCGGAGGACATCCGCCCGCTGCCGGCCATCACGGTCGACGACCCGGCGATCTCGATGACCATCGGCACCAACACCTCGCCGCTGGTCGGCAAGGTCAAGGGCCACAAGCTCACCGCGCGCATGGTCAAGGACCGCCTCGACCGCGAGCTCATCGGAAACGTGTCGCTCAAGGTCCTCGACATCGGCCGCCCCGACTCGTGGGAGGTCCAGGGCCGCGGCGAGCTCGCGCTGGCCATCCTCGTCGAGCAGATGCGCCGCGAGGGCTTCGAGCTCACGGTCGGCAAGCCCCAGGTGGTCACCCGCCAGGTCGACGGCAAGGTGCACGAGCCCTTCGAGCACCTCACCATCGACGCTCCGGAGGAGTACCTCGGCGCGATCACGCAGCTCCTCGCCGCCCGCAAGGGCCGCATGGAGAACATGGCGAACCACGGCACCGGCTGGGTCCGCATGGAGTTCATCGTCCCCTCGCGCGGCCTGATCGGCTTCCGCACCGAGTTCCTCACCACCACCCGCGGCACCGGCATCGCGAACGCGATCCTGCACGGCTACGAGCAGTGGGCCGGCGCCATCGTCACCCGCAACAACGGCTCGATCGTCGCCGACCGCACCGGCGTCGTGACGCCGTTCGCGATCATCGCGCTCCAGGAGCGAATGACCTTCTTCGTGAACCCCACCGAGGAGGTCTACGAGGGCATGGTCATCGGCGAGAACTCGCGCAACGACGACATGGACGTGAACATCACCAAGGAGAAGAAGCTGACCAACATGCGTCAGTCCACCTCCGACACGTTCGAGTCGATGACGCCTTCGCGCCAGCTGACGCTCGAGGAGTGCCTCGAGTTCGCCCGCGAGGACGAGTGCGTCGAGGTCACCCCCGAGATCGTGCGCATCCGCAAGGTCGAGCTGGACGCGAACGCCCGCGCCCGCGCGACCAGCCGCCTCAAGAAGCAGGCCTGATCCCGGGCGCCCCAGCGGCGCCCCCCACGACGCACGACCGGCCGGAGCCCCGCTCCGCCGGTCGTTCGTCGTTCCGGCCCTACATGCTGGTCGAGTAGCCGCGGAGCGGCGTATCGAGACCGAGGTCCGGCAGAGGGTGGGTCTCGATACGCCCTCTGCGAGGGCTGCTCGACCGGCATGGGCTGCAGCATGCTGGTCGAGTAGCCGCGCAGCGGCGTATCGAGACCCGGCCGTCAGCCCGCCGGCGTCGGCGTCGGCGACGCGGTCGCGCCCTCCGCCTCGAGCGTGGCCGTGATGAAGGCGACGAACGCGTCGGCGTCGTCCGGCTTCCCCGTGTACTGTTCGCCGTTCACGAGCACGGTCGGCGTCGAGCTCAGCTTCGCGACCGAGGAGTTCGCCAGGGGTCCGGTCGTCGCCCGCTTCGTGGCCGCCGCGACCCACGGCCGGAACTCGCCGCTCGTGATGCACGCCAGCACGTCGTCGTCCGTAAAGCCCGCCCCGGTCACCAGTGCCCGCAGCTCGTCGTCGCTCAGCCCGGTCGTCCCCTCCGCCGGCTGTTTCGCGAACAGCGCCTCGTGCACGGCGAGGAAGCGGTCCGGATCCTCGTCCGCCACGCACGCCGCCGCGTTCGCCGCGCGGCTCGAGTACTCCGACCCCGCCGAGGAGGAGTCGAGGATCGCGACCGGATGGATCTCGAGCGTGATCGCCCGCTGCGTCAGCCACGACTGCAGATCGGCCGTGTTCGCCGTCTCGAACTGCCCGCAGTACGGGCAGAGGTAGTCCACGTACAGGTCGACGGTGACGACGCCGCCCGCACGCGTGGCGGCCTCGTCGGTCGGCACCGGCTCCTCGCCCGCTTCGAGGGGAGCGGTCGTCACCGGAGTGACCGCCGACTCCGCCCCCGCGAGCACGATGCCGTCGCTCAGCATGTTCGCCGGCCCGGTGCTCGCGATCTCCTGCTGCGACCAGACGTTCCAGGCGACGAGCGCCACCACGGCGAGCACGCCGACCACCGCACCGCTCTGCCCGAGCAGCCGGTTCCGCCGCTTCCGGCGCCGCTCCTGCTCGCGCCGCTCCTTCGCCTCGAGGCGGGCGAGCTCCTGGCGCTCGCGCTTGGTCGGCTGGTTCTTCGCACTGTTCCCGGACATCGCCGTCGACGCTAGGGAGCCGACCTTGCCGCACTCGGAGAGGCAGCCGCCGACGACCTGTGCCGGGATGGAGATTCCCTCAGGAAAGCGAGCGGCTCAGGCGAAGAGCCCCGACCCCACGAAGTCGCTCTCGTCGCGGACGCCCGGCGGGACGGCGAAGACCGCGGAGCCCACGTGCTTGATGTACTCGTTGAGCGCATCGGTCGCGAGGTTCCTCTGCACGGTGATGAACTGCTCCGGCGACCGCTGGAACGAGAGGAAGAAGAGCCCCGCGTTCAGCCGCCCGAGCTCGTCGTTCCCGTCGACGAAGTTGTAGCCGCGGCGCAGCAGCCGGACGCCGCTGTTCACGGTCGGGTGCGCGAGCCGCACGTGCGACTCCTGGTCGACCAGCGGCACGCCGGTCGCTCCTGCCGCCTCGAAGTCGGGCTCGGTGAACTCGCCGCCGCCGGAGAGCGGGGCGCCGGAACCCTTGCTCCGGCCGATCACGCGCTCCTGCTCGCCGAGCTGGCTGCGGTCCCAGGTCTCGATGATCATCCGGATCTTGCGCGCCACCAGGTAGCTGCCGCCCGCGAGCCAGGCCGGGCCGTCGGCGTCCTGCACCCAGACGTGCTCCTGCACGGCGTCCGGCTCCTCGGACTTGATGTTGGCGGTGCCGTCCTTGAAGCCGAAGAGGTTCCGCGGAGTCGCCTGCGCCGTCGAGGTGGAGGAGGTGCGGCCGAAGCCGAGCTGCGACCAGCGCAGCGACGCGCGGCCGAAGGCGATACGGCTGAGGTTGCGGATCGCGTGCACCGCGACCTGCGGATCGTCGGCGCAGGCCTGGATGCAGAGGTCGCCGCCGCCCGCGGTCGGCACCAGCGCGTCGCCGCGGAACCGGGGGAGCGCCGCGAGCTCGGCCGGCCGGCGGTCGGCGAGGCCGAAGCGGTCGGCGCCCGACTCGTCCGTGAAGAGCGTCGGCCCGAAGCCGAAGGTCAGGGTGAGCGAGGACGCGTCGAGGCCGAGCGCCTCGCCGGTGTCGTCCGGCGGCGCCGTGTCCGGGCCGCCGACGGCGCCCTCCTCGCTGACGTCGAGGCCCTGCGTGAGGCGGGCGGCCGCGAGGGTCCAGTCCTGGAGCAGCTCGATCAGGTCGTCGCGGGTGGCGCTGGAGGCCAGGTCGAAGGCCGCGAAGTGCAGCCGGTCCTGCGCCGCCGTAGTGATCCCGGCCTGGTTCGCGCCGAAGAACGGCACGACCCGCGTCGCGGCGGAGGAGGCGCTCGCGCTGGTCGCCGAGGTGACGGCGACGGTCCCGCCGATCCCCGCCGCGAGGCCCGCGGTCCCGGCCGAGACGAGGCCGAGCAGCCCGCGCCGCGAGAGGCGGCGGGGCTGCTCGGCGGTCGGGCCCGACTCGGTGCCGGGGCCGGCGGCGTTCTGCTCGGGCTCCACTACTCCGCGGGCTCCTCGACGCCGAGCACCGTGTGCGTGAGCTGCGAGAGCGGCTCGGACAGGGCGTTCACCTGGTCGGAGAGCTCCTTCTTCTGCTCGGCGGTGACGCTCGAGTAGGCGACGAAGCCGGAGTCGAGCGAGCCGTACTGCGCGAGCATCGCGTCGAGCTCGGCGAAGCGCTGGCCGATCTCGGCGGTCAGCGCCGCGCCGTCCTCGCCGGAGGCGGTCGCGATGGGCTCGACGTTGCCGAAGGCCACCTCCGCGCCCTGCACGTTCGCGGCGAAGTCGGTCAGGTCGGTGCCCGACCACCAGTCCTCCTCGCCGGTGATCTTGCCCGCGGCGACCTCGTCGAGCAGGCCGATCGCGCCGTTCGAGATGTCGCCGACCGAGACGGTGAAGTCGGGCGCGGCGACGAGGTCGTAGAGGTCCTGCACGTCGGAGACGAGCCCGTCGGCGAACGCGGTGCGCTGCTCGGGAGTGGACGGCGCCCAGTCGAGCCAGGCGCTCGTGCCGTCGGAGTTCAGCGCGTCGGCGGCGGGGACCCAGAGGTCCTTCTCGATGCGGTGGAAGCCGGTCCAGTCCAGGCCCTCGGCGACGGCGTCGACCTCGCGGTAGTCGATCTTCGGGTCGAGGTCGCCGAACGCCTCCGCGGTCGGCTCGATGCGCTCGTAGAAGACGCGGGTCGCGGCGAAGAGGCTGCGCGCCTTCTCGTCGTCGCCCGCCGCGTACGCCTCGGCGAAGGCCGTCACGGCGGGCAGCAGCTCGCCGGACTGCGACTGCACGTAGGAGACGTAGTTGGTGACGGCGGCCTCGGTCGCGGCCTGCTCGTCGGCCGACTGCTCGGTCGCCTCGCCGGTCACGGTGAACTCGGCGAGCCCGACGGGAGCGCCGACCTGCTGGAACTTGCAGGCCGTGTAGTAGGTGCCGGGCTCGAGCTGGGCGACGTAGGAGACGCTCTGACCGGGAGTGACGTTCTCCTTCTCGCCCACGATGCGCAGCTTGTCCTCGGCGAGGATCTCGAACTCGTTGACGTCCGATCCGGTGTTCTCGAGCGCGAAGGTCACCGCACCCGCCTCGGCCGTCGCGGCCGACACCGCGCAGGCGCCGTCGTCGATCGCGACGTCGAGGGCCGCGGCGGAGGAGGCGGCCGGGGTGTTCGGCACGCAGCCGGTGAGGAGCAGGGCGAGAGCGCCGGCGCCGGCGAGGCCGGTGGCGACGCGGGGGAGGCGGGGTCGAGTGCGCAGGGGCATGGTTCTCCTGGTGGTGGGAGGTCGTTCCGGCGGTGCCGGGGCGGGATCAGACGGAGGTGGCGACGGGAGCGGTGACCGGGGCCGCGCTGCCCCGTCGCGGCCGGCGGGAGCGGACCTGGCGGACGAAGAGGGACCCGACGACGACGAGGTAGAGCAGCCAGGCGGAGAACTGCAGCGCCGTCGGCTCGGGCGTGTAGTTGAAGAGTCCGCCGAGGACCGCGGCGACCGTGGCCGGCAGGATCGGGCCG
Source organism: Rathayibacter festucae DSM 15932 (assembly GCF_004011135.1). Classification (NCBI taxonomy): domain Bacteria; kingdom Bacillati; phylum Actinomycetota; class Actinomycetes; order Micrococcales; family Microbacteriaceae; genus Rathayibacter; species Rathayibacter festucae. The sequence continues at coordinate 646,897 of NZ_CP028137.1, forward strand.
AGGTCGAACAGCGGAGTGCCCCAGCCGGGCAGCAGCGCCGCCTCCTGCAGGTCGCCGACGCCGTAGAGCAGCACACCGGCCGCGACGACGATGAGGAAGCCGCCGGTCCAGGTGAAGAAGCGGCCGAGGTCGATCCGGACGAAGCCGCGGAAGATCAGGTAGGAGGCGACGACCGCGCTGAGGATGCCGAGGAACGCGCCGATCGTGCCGACCCAGGCGTTGGAGGCGGAGGAGGCGCTGCTCGAGGAGACGCTCGCCCAGACGAACAGGGCGGTCTCGATGCCCTCGCGGCCGACGCTGACGAAGCCGAGCACGACGATCCCGAGGGCGGAGCCGCTGACCGCCGCGTCCAGCTTGGACTCGAGCTCGCCCTTGAGGCTGCGGGCGTTCGCGCCCATCCAGAAGATCATCCAGGTGACGAGGCCGACGGCGAGCAGCGAGAGGCCGCCGCCGAGGAGCTCCTGCGCGGTGAAGCTGAGGCCGTAGGGGCCCCAGGTGAGGATCGCGCCGGTGACGAGCGAGAGGACGACCGCGGCGGCGATGCCCGTCCAGAGCCGGGGGAGGACGTCGCGCCGCTGCAGCTTGGTCAGGTAGGCGACGAGGATGCCGACGACGAGCCCGGCTTCGAGGCCTTCACGGAGGCCGATGAGGTAGTTTGCGAGCACGTGTGTTCTCTTCGTCGTCTGCACGGGAGGACGGTGCGAAGCCCACCCCCGGGCCGCATCCTCAGGTAAGCCTTGCTAACCCGTGGATGACTGTAGTGGCCATCCGGTCGTGTGTCCACACATGACGCCGGGCGTGCGATGTGCGGCGCAGAGCAGCCGGTCGGAGACTCTCCGGGCGGGGCCGCGCGGCGGAACGAGAGCACAGGACGGACGAGAGGCGGAGAGTGGACGCGAGTCGAGACGGCGCAGGCGAGCGGGTCGTGGCGGTGCACGCCCATCCCGACGACGAGACCATCACGATGGGCGGGACCCTCGCGCGACTCGTCGCGGACGGCGCCGCGGTCACCGTCGTCACCGCGACGCGCGGCGAGTGCGGCGAGGTCATCCCGGCCGATCTCGCGCACCTCGAGGGCTCGGACGAGCTCGCCGCGCACCGCACCACCGAGCTGGTCGTCGCCCTGACCGCCCTCGGCGTGGCCGATCACCGCTTCCTCGGCGACCCGGCCGCCCGCGCCGCAGGTCTCGCCCCGCGGGTCTACCGCGACTCCGGCATGCAGTGGGGCCCGGGCCGCGTGCCCGTCCCGCTCGAGCCCGTCGACCCGCGCTCCTTCACCTCCGCGCCGGAGGAGGAGGCGATCGCCGACCTCGTCGCCGTCCTCGTGCAGACCGGCGCGACCCTCGTGCTCTCCTACGACGTCGGCGGCGGCTACGGCCATCCCGACCACATCCGCGCCGCCCTGATCGCCTCGACGGCCGCCGAGCGGCTCGGACTGCGCTACCTGGCCGTCCTGCCCGAGGCCGTCCCCGAGCAGCCCGGTGACGTCGCGATCGAGCTCGACGACACCGACTACGCCCGCAAGCGCGCGGCGCTCGAGGCGCACCGCACCCAGCTCGTCGTCGGCGGCGACGAGCTGCGGCTCTCGAGCGGCCCGGCGTTCCCGATCGGCCGCCTCGAGCGCTTCCGCCCCGAGGGTGCTCCGACCCCGCCGGAGCCGGTCGCCGAGGAGCGGCCCGATCTCGGCACCCGCATCGTCTCGGGCCTGCTCTCGGTGCTGACCGGCGCCGTGGTCGGCGCGATCACGACCGTCGCGCACCAGAGCACCGTGACCGTCGGCGACGCGGAGCTCCCGGTCGGCCTCGCCGTGTCGCTGGCCGCCGTGCTGCTCCTGCTGCTCGGACTCCGTCTCGTGATGGTGGACCGCTTCGTCGCCTTCTGCACCGCGATGGGCCTGCTCGGCGCGATCGGGCTGCTGGCGCTGCGCAGCACCGGCGGCTCGGTCCTCGTGCCGGCCAACGGCCTCGGCGTGGTCTGGACCTTCGCCCCCGCGCTGATCGCCCTCGTGGTGATCGCCTGGCCGCGGGTCCGCCCGCCGTCCCGCCCCGCTCCGGCGGAACCGGCGGCCGACAGCACCGCCCCGCCGCTCCCCGTACGATAGAGAACACTGTTCGAAGGGACGTCCACGACCGTGACCTACGTGATCGCACTTCCGTGCGTCGATGTCAAAGACCGCGCCTGCATCGACGAATGCCCGGTCGACTGCATCTACGAAGGCGAGCGCTCGCTCTACATCCACCCCGACGAGTGCGTCGACTGCGGGGCGTGCGAGCCGGTGTGCCCCGTCGAGGCCATCTACTACGAGGACGACCTCCCCGAGGAGTGGTCCGACTACTACAAGGCCAACGTCGAGTTCTTCGACGAGATCGGCTCGCCCGGCGGCGCCGCGAAGGTCGGAGTGATCGCGAAGGACCACCCGGTCATCGCCGTCCTCCCGCCGCAGAGCCACTGAGCGCGCGTCCGTGGCACTCGGACCGCTGCCGGACTACCCCTGGGACCTGATGGGTCCCGCCACCCGGGTCGCCTCCGCGCACCCCGGCGGCCTCGTCGATCTCTCGATCGGCTCGCCCGTCGACCCGACGCCGGAGCCGATCCGCGAGGCGCTCGCCCGGGCGACCGACGCGCACGCCTACCCGACCACGGTCGGCACGCCCGCCCTGCGCGAGGCGATCGCCGCCTGGTACGCCCGGCGCCGGGGCGTTCCGGGGCTCGGCCTCGACGAGGTGCTGCCGACGATCGGCTCGAAGGAGCTCGTCGCCTGGCTGCCGTTCCTGCTCGGCCTCGGTGAGGGCGACGTCGTCGTCCACCCGCGCGCCGCCTACCCGACCTACGCGATGGGCGCCGCGATCGCCGGCGCCTCGGTGCTCGCCTCCGACGACCCCGACGAGTGGCCGGCCGAGACGCGCCTGGTCTGGCTGAACTCGCCCGGCAACCCCGACGGCGCCGTGCTCGGCGTCGACGCCCTGAAGCGCGCGGTCGACCGGGCGCGCGAGCTGGGCGCCGTCGTCGCGGGCGACGAGTGCTACGCCGAGCTCGGCTGGGACGGCCGCTGGGCCGACGAGCCGATCCCGAGCGTCCTCGACCCCCGCGTGGCGGGCGAGGACCGCCGCGGCGTGCTCGGCGTCTACTCCCTCAGCAAGCAGTCCAACCTGGCCGGCTACCGCGCCGCCTTCGTCGCGGGCGACCGCGAGCTGATCGCTCGGCTCGTCACCGTCCGCAAGCACGCCGGGATGATCGTCCCCGCACCGCTGCAGGAGGCGATGGTCGTCGCTCTCGCCGACGACGGGCACGTGGCGGAGCAGAAGGAGCGCTACCGCTCCCGGCGCGACCTCCTGCGCCCGGCGCTCGAGGCCGCGGGCTTCCGCGTCGACCGCAGCGAGGCCGGCCTCTACCTCTGGGCGACCGAGGGACGACCCGCCTGGGAGTCGATCGACCGGCTCGCGCGCCTGGGGATCCTCGCCGGCCCCGGCGTCTTCTACGGCGACCACTTCACCGAGCACGTCCGCCTCTCGCTGACGGCCACCGACGAGCGGATCGCGGCCGCCGCCGAGCGGCTGGCGGGCGGTCTCTGACCCTCGGCTCACCGCGATCCTGAAGGATCCCCACAACGGACGGGGGCGAGCACTGGGCGGTGTCACAGTGCCGCCGCTTTGCCCATAGGCTGTATGGGGTTCGGTCAGCGTCGCCACAAACGGCCCTGGTTCCGGACAGTTCCAGCCCCCGGCGCCGCCCGCTCCGCGCGAGCGCACCCGGGTGCGACCGATGACCTGGGAGGCGTTGTGACCGAATCCGGCACGCAGAGCGACGGAACCGCGACGGTGGAGACACCCGAGCCCGCCACGGAGAGTGCGCCGGCCGCGGCCGAGGTCCTGCCCGAGAAGGTGACGCTCACGTTCGGTGATCGCACCGCGGAGTTCCCGGTCCTGCGCAGCGTCGACGGCTCCTCGAGCATCGACTTCTCGACCCTGTCGAAGCAGACCGGTCTGATGTCGCTCGACTACGGCTTCGTCAACACGGCCGCCACCAAGTCGAGCATCACCTACATCGACGGCGACGAGGGGATCCTGCGCTACCGCGGCTACCCGATCGAGGAGGTCGCGACGAACGCGACGTACCTCGAGGTGGCCTGGCTGCTGATCTACGGCGAGCTGCCCACCGCGGACGAGCTCGCCGGCTTCGACGACCGCATCCGCCGGCACACGCTGCTGCACGAGGACCTCAAGCGCTTCTTCGACGCGCTGCCGCACAGCGCGCACCCGATGTCGGTCCTCTCGGCCGGTGTCTCGGCGCTGTCGACCTACTACGAGGACAGCTCGAACCCGAAGGACCCGGAGGCGGTCGAACTGACCACCATCCGCCTGCTCGCGAAGCTGCCGGTGATGGCGGCCTACGCGCACAAGAAGGCGATCGGCCAGGCGTTCCTGTACCCGGACAACTCGCTGAGCTTCGTCGACAACTTCCTCCGCCTGAACTTCGGCACCATGGCCGAGCCGTTCGAGGTGGACCCGGTGCTCTCGAAGGCGCTCGACCGCCTGCTGATCCTGCACGAGGACCACGAGCAGAACGCGTCGACCTCCACCGTCCGCCTGGTCGGCTCGACCGAGGCGAACCTGTACGCGTCGGTCTCTGCCGGCATCAACGCCCTGTTCGGCCCGCTGCACGGCGGCGCGAACGAGGCCGTGCTGACGATGCTCGGCCGCATCCGCGAGTCGGGCGAGAGCGTGCAGACCTTCGTCGAGCGGGTGAAGAACAAGGAGGAGGGCGTCCGCCTGATGGGCTTCGGCCACCGGGTCTACAAGAACTACGACCCGCGCGCGAAGCTCGTCAAGGAGAGCGCCTCCGAGGTGCTGCAGGCGCTCGGCGTCAAGGACCCGCTGCTCGACATCGCGATGGAGCTCGAGGCCCTCGCGCTGGAGGACGACTACTTCAAGGAGCGCCGCCTCTACCCGAACGTCGACTTCTACACCGGCGTCATCTACAAGGCGATGGGCTTCCCGACCCGGATGTTCACCGTCCTGTTCGCCATCGGCCGCCTGCCCGGCTGGATCGCCCACTGGCGCGAGATGAACACCGACAAGCAGACCAAGATCGGCCGCCCCCAGCAGCTCTACACGGGAGCCCCCGAGCGCCACTGGCCCACCGACCGCTGACCCGGGCTACGGGCGCTTCATGCTGGTCGAGTAGCCCGCTTGCGGGCGTATCGAGACCCGGCGTCCTTCGACGGGTGGGTCTCGATACGCCGCGTCCCGCGGCTACTCGACCAGCATGTACCGCGCAGCGTTCAGCGGTGCGCCGTTGCCTGCTGGTGGAGCAGGCCGCGCAGCGGGCCCACCATGCTGGTCGAGCAGCCCGCGCAGCGGGCCCCTCATGCTGGTCGAGTAGCCCGCGCAGCGGGCGTATCGAGACCCGACGTCCGCCGAGGGGCGGGTCTCGATGCGCCGCGCCCCGCGGCTGCCGACCAGCATGGGCCGGTCACGGCCGCGTCGAAGCCCCGCGTCAGGCGTGCAGGGCCGTGTTCAGCTCGATGCCGGCTCCGGTGCGCGGGAGCACCTCGACCGCGCCGGTGAGCGAGTTGCGGCGGAAGAGCAGGTTCGGCACGCCCGACAGCTCGACGGCCTTGACCGTCTGCGGCCGCCCGTCCGCGCGCGGGGCGCCGCCGACGACGACGACCTTCGTGCCCGCCGTGACGTAGAGCCCGGCCTCGACGACGGTGTCGTCGCCGATCGAGATGCCGATGCCGGAGTTCGCGCCGAGCAGCGCCCGCGCGCCGATCGACACCCGCTGCACGCCACCGCCGGAGAGCGTCCCCATGATCGAGGCGCCGCCGCCGATGTCCGAGCCGTCGCCGACGACGACTCCCTGTGAGATGCGGCCCTCGACCATCGAGCTGCCGAGCGTCCCGGCGTTGAAGTTGACGAACCCCTCGTGCATGACCGTCGTCCCGGGAGCGAGGTGCGCTCCCAGGCGCACCCGCGACGTGTCCGCGATGCGCACCTTCGCCGGCGTGACGTAGTCCGTCAGTCGCGGGAACTTGTCGATCCCCGCGGCCTGGATCCCGTGACGCCGCAGCGACGGACGCAGCCGGGTGAACGAGTCCGGAGCGACCGGCCCCGCGTTCGTCCAGACCACGTTCGGCAGGTGCGCGAAGATCCCGTCGAGGTTCACGGTGTTCGGCTGGACGAGCAGGTGCGAGAGCAGGTGCAGCCGCAGGTACGCGTCGGAGGTCGAGGCCGGCGCGTTCTGCAGGTCGATCTGCAGCGTCACCACGTCGATCCGCACCTCGCGCCGCGCGTCCTCACCGGCGAGGGCCTCGAACTCGGCGGGCACGATCCACGGGTCGCGTCCCGCCGGGATGGTGCCCAGCCGCGGCTCCGGGAACCAGGTGTCGAGGACGGTCCCGTCCGAGGCGATCGTCGCCAGCCCGTAGCCCCAGGCGGAGGCGGGCGCGGGCACGGCGGAGTCAGCGGCGTTCTGGAGGCTCATGTCGCCCAGGGTAGCGCGCACGATCCGGCCGGTACCCTGGGGCGCATGGCCGTACCGACCTCCGCCCCGGCGCCCGTCGCGCCCCTCGATCTGCGCTCCGATCCGATCGCCCTGACCCGGGTGATCTGCGACATCCCCTCCGTCTCCGGGGACGAGCTGGCGCTGGCCGACGCGGTCCAGCTGGCCCTCGAGCAGTACCCGCACCTCGAGGTGATCCGCGACGGCCACACCGTCGTCGCCCGGACGAACCTCGGTCGCGAGCAGCGCGTCGTCATCGCCGGCCACCTCGACACGGTGCCGATCAACGAGAACCTCCCGGTGCGCGCCGAGACGATCGACGGCGTCGAGCACCTCGTCGGCCGCGGCACCACCGACATGAAGGCGGGCGTCGCGGTGCAGCTGGTCCTCGCCGCCGAGCTGACCGATCCGGTCGTCGACGTCACCTGGATCTGGTACGACAACGAGGAGGTCGCCTCCGACCTCAACGGCCTCGGCCGCCTCTCCCGCCACCGCCCGGACGTCTTCGCCACCGACTTCGCCGTCCTCGGCGAGCCGACGCGGGGCGAGGTCGAGGGGGGCTGCAACGGCACCCTCCGCGTCGACGTGACGACGCACGGCCGCCGCGCGCACTCCGCCCGGAGCTGGGTCGGCGAGAACGCGATCCACGCCGCCGCCCCGATCCTGGACCGCCTCGCCGACTACGAGCCGCGCGAGGTCGAGGTCGAGGGCCTCGTCTACCGCGAGGGCGTCAACGCGGTCCGTATCAGCGGGGGAGTGGCGGGCAACGTGATCCCCGACCTCTGCACGGTGCACGTCAACTACCGCTTCGCGCCGAACCGCTCCGGCGAGGAGGCGGTCGCGCACCTCCGTGAGCTGTTCGAGGGCTTCGAGGTCGAGGTCGTCGATCTGGCGGAGGGCGCGCGCCCCGGGCTCGACGCGCCGCTCGCGCAGGCCTTCATCGCCGCGGTCGGCGCCGAGGCCAAGCCCAAGTACGGCTGGACCGACGTCGCCCGCTTCTCGGCGATGGGCATCCCCGCCGTCAACTACGGCCCCGGCGACCCGCTCAAGGCGCACGCCGACGACGAGCACGTCGCCGTGCACGAGATCACCGACTGCACCGAGGGCCTCCGCCGCTGGCTGAGCGGCTCCGCGTGAGCGCCGTCCTCACCGGGCTCCCGGTCCGCCGCCGCGCGCAGCTGCGCCTCGTCCCCTGGTGGGCGCGCGTCCTCGCGGTCTTCGTCCTCACCCGCATCGTGACGACCGTGATCATGCTGCAGTTCGCCGCGAACCAGCAGGCGAACTCGTGGACCGGTCCATCGCCGGCCTACGTCGACTTCGCGACGATGTGGGACGGCCGCTGGTACGAGATCATCGCGACCGCCGGCTATCCGACCGAGCTGCCCGTGACCGAGGCGGGGGAGATCGGCGAGAACGCCTGGGCGTTCATGCCGCTCTACCCGGTCGTCGTGCGCCTGCTGATGGTGCTGACCGGGCTCGGCTGGGCGACCGCGGGCGTCGCCGTCTCGGTGATCTGCGCGGCCGTCGCCTGCCTGGTGCTCTACCGGCTGATGCGGCACTCGCTGAGCGAGTCGCAGTCGCTCGTCGCCGTGCTGTTCTTCTGCGTCGCGCCGACCTCGCCGATGCTGCAGATCGCCTACGCCGAGTCGATGGCGATGATGCTGACCGCGATCGTGCTGCTGCTGCTCGTCCGGCGCCGGTACGCCTGGGTCTTCCCGGTCGTGCTCGCGCTCGGGCTGACGCGCCCGAGCGGGCTGGCCTTCGCCGCGGCGATGGGCCTCTACGTCGTCTACCGGCTCGTCCGGCGCGCGAAGGAGCCGTTCCCGCGGGCCGACGCCGTGCCCGCCGTCGCGCTCACGGTCTGGGGCCTCGTGGTCGGCTTCCTGTGGCCGGCGGTCGCCTGGGCGGTCACCGGCTCGCCGACGGCCTACACCGACACCGAGCTGGCCTGGCGGGCCTCCTACATCGGCTACCAGGAGCTGTTCCCCTTCACCTCCTGGTTCCAGGGCGGCGCGTGGTGGGGCGGCTGGTGGTTCGGCGCGCCGATGCTCGGCATCGCTCTGGTCGTCGTCCTCGTGCTGCTGTTCGTCGGCGTCCTGGCCTCGCCCTGGATGCGGCGGCTGGACCTCTTCAGCCGCGCGTGGGTCGCGGGCTACGGCGTCTACCTCTTCGCCTTCTTCTTCCCGCAGTCGAGCACGTTCCGCCTGCTGGGCCCGATGTTCCCGCTGGTCGGAGCGCTCGCGGTGCCGCGCTCGCCCCTGTTCCGGAGCGCGCTGGTGCTCGTCTCGATCGCCGGCCAGATCGGCTGGATCACCATCGGCTGGGCCGTCGACGGCTACGACTGGACGCCGCCGTGATCGACGCCGTGTTTCCGCGGAAGGCCGCCGATTTCGTCCCTGGCGCGGATGCACGATAATAGACGGATACGTCACGAAAGGGGAACTCTATGGCGGCCATGAAGCCGAGGACCGGAGACGGACCGATGGAGGCTGTTAAGGAGGGGCGACTCATCGTCGTGCGCGTTCCGCTCGAAGGCGGCGGACGCCTCGTCGTCTCAGTCAACGATGCAGAGGCGAAGGAACTCCACGACGCTCTCGCGTCGGTGGTGACTCCAGCCTGACCCACCAGCACCGTCGAGAACGCCCGCCGCATCCGATGCGACGGGCGTTCCCTCGTTCCCGGGGTCGGGCCCGTGCTACGCGCGGCGCTTGTTCGCCTGGAGCAGCCCGTCGCCGATCGGCGACAGCACGCTGACCACGGCGGGGGAGCCGCAGACCTCGGCGACCAGCGTGCGGAAGGCGGAGGCGATCTCGTCCCGCTGCGCGGGGTTCGAGACGCGGCCGCGCCAGAGCGCGTGCGGCACGAGGACGGTGCCGCCGACGCGGACCAGGCGCAGCGCGTGCTCCACGTTCTCGATGACCTGCAGTGGGTCGCCGTCGACGAAGACGATGTCGTAGGAGTTCTCGTTCATCCGCGGGAGCACCTCGAGAGCGCGGCCGGGTATGAGGCGCAGCCGGTTCGGCGAGATGCCGGCCTCGTGGAACTGGGCTCGGGCGTGCTGCTGGTGCACCGCCTCCGAGTCGATCGAGGTGAGCATCGCCTCCGGGGCGCCGTCGAGCAGCCAGAGTCCGCTCACGCCGGTGCCGGTGCCGATCTCGATGATCGACGTCGCCCGGGCGGCCGCCGCGACGAGGGCGGACTGCGCGCCGATCGAGGGCGCGATCGCATCGATGCCCAGCTCGACGGCGAGCCGCCGGGCGGAGGCGATCGCCTCGGGCTCGACGACGGCGTCCTCGGCGTACTTCCAGTTGGCATCCTTGTCGGACACGGGTGGGCTCCTCTGGTGGTGGTCGCGGCGGGCGGATCGCGCCTGCGCATCGCCAGGGTACGGGGGTCCGCGCGGTCGTCGGCGCAGGCGCGGCGGACTAGGGTGGTCCCGTGTTCGGTTTGACGTTCGACAAGCTCCTCATCATCGGAGTCATCGCCGTCTTCGTGCTGGGCCCTGACCGCCTCCCCTACTACGCCTCGCAGCTCGCTGCGCTGGTGCGGAAGGTCCGCGGATTCGCCACGCAGGCGCGCGAGCGCGTGAAGGACGAGATGGGCGACGAGTTCGACGAGGTCGACTGGCGCAAGCTCGATCCGCGGCAGTACGACCCGCGGCGCATCATCCGCGACGCCCTGCTCGAGGACGAGCCGGCCCCCACGGTCAAGCCGCCCTCGGCGGTCTCCGCGCCCGTCACCGCGGGCGGCGGCGCCTCCACGGCGGACAGCTACTACACGACGATGAAGCGCTCGGCCGGAGCCGGCGAGCTCTCGACGGTGGCACCCCCGCCCATCGACCTCGAAGCCACCTGACGCGACCACGGGCCGAGCAGCCCGACGAGCGGTCCTCATGCTGGTCGAGTAGCCCGCGGCAGCGGGCGTATCGAGACCCACCCTCCGTCAGCCGCACGCGCCGACGACGGTAGGTCTCGATACACCCCTCCGGGGCTACTCGACCAGCATGGATGGGGCGATCATGCTGCACGCGCTGAGGCTTTCCCTGCATGCTGGTCGAGTAGCCCGCGGAGCGGGCGTATCGAGACCCACCCGAACCAGCGCCTGCGGCGAAGGCCTCAGCCGACCGACATCGGGAGGCGTCGCCCCGTCAGCCCGCGCGGCCGCGAGGCGAGGGTCCGGGCCAGCTCCGTGATCGCGACGGCGGCCGGGTCCTCGGGATCGCCGATGACGACCGGAAGTCCGTCGTCGCCGCCCGCCCGCAGCGCCACGCTGATCGGCAGCGTCGCGAGCAGCGGCACGTCCTCTCCGCTCGCACTGAGCCGGCGGGCCACCTCGGCCCCGCCGCCGCTGCCGAAGAGCTCGAGGACGGACCCGTCGGGCTGCGGCAGCCCGGACATGTTCTCGACAACGCCGACGATGCGCTGCCCCGACTGCCGGGCGAGCGCACCGCTGCGCTCCGCCACGTCGGCGGCGGCCGGCTGCGGAGTCGTCACGATCAGCACCTCCGCGTGCGGCAGGAGCTGCCCGATCGAGATGGCGACGTCGCCCGTGCCCGGCGGCAGGTCGAGCAGCAGCACGTCCAGGTCGCCGAAGTACACGTCGGTGAGGAACTGCGAGATGGTGCGGTGCAGCATCGGTCCGCGCCAGGAGACGGCCGCTCCGCGGGTGTCGCCCTCGAGGAACATCCCGATCGAGATCACCTTCACGCCGTGCGCGACCGGGGGGAGCATCAGCTCGCCGACCCGCGTCGGCCCGGCGACGCGGCCGTCGTGCATCAGCCCGAGCAGCCCCGGGATGGAGAAGCCGTGCACGTCAGCGTCGACCAGCCCGACCGCGAGCCCGCGCCGGGCCAGGGCCACCGCCAGATTCGCGGTGACGGTCGACTTGCCGACCCCGCCCTTGCCGCTCGTCACCGCGTAGACCCGCGTCAGCGAGTCCGGGCCGAACGGCATCTCGCGCCGCCCGCCGCGCAGCCGCTCGGTCAGAGCCGTGCGCTGCGCGGGCGTCATCACGCCGACCTCGACCCGCACCGCGGCGGAGCCGGCCGCCGACTCCGCCGCCGCGCGGACATCGCGCTCGATCGCGGACGCGGCCGGGCAGCCGACGATCGTCAGCCGGATGGCGACGGTCACCGCGCCGTCCTCGCCCACCCTCACCGCGTCGACCATGTCGAGCTCGGTGATGGGCTTCCGGATCTCCGGATCGATGACCCGGGCGAGTGCCGCGAGCACCGCGCTCTCGAGGGCGGCGGAATCCGCCGGACCGGTCACGGCGGCGTCAGGCATCGCGCCGCTCGCTCGCGATCGACTCCGCCCGGTCCTTCTCGAGCTCCTCGACGAGGCTGCGCAGCTCGGAGCGGATGAAGTCCTTGCTCGCCATGTCGCGGATCGCCAGGCGGAGCGCGACGACCTCGCGGGCCAGGTACTCCGTGTCGGCGAGGTTGCGCTCGGCGCGCTGGCGGTCCTGCTCGATCTGCACGCGGTCGCGGTCGTCCTGGCGGTTCTGCGCGAGCAGCAGCAGGGGAGCGGCGTAGGAGGCCTGCAGTGACAGGATCAGCGTGAGCACCGTGAAGCCGAGGGCCTGGGAGTCGAAGCGCGACTCCTCCGGGCCGTAGGTGTTGAACAGCAGCCAGAACACGCAGAAGATCGTCATGCCGACCAGGAACCACGGCGTGCCCATACCGCGGGCGAACGACTCGGTCAGGCGGCCGAAGCGGTCGCTGCTCTGGCGGTTGCGCCGGGGGAGCACCCGCGTGCGCAGGCCCTTCGGGGCGTCGAGCCGTCGATCCTGCCTGGTGTCCCTAGCCACGCGCACCCCTCCGTCCTCGTCGTCCTGCCTTGAACCTGCCCGCCGCCGCCACCGGTGCCGGGATCGGTATGCCCTGGGTCGTCGTGCTCACCGGCACGCGCGGTTCTTCGTCGCCGTCGTGGCTGCGCCAGTCGTCGGGGAGGAGGTAGTCGAGCACGTCGTCGATCGTGACGACGCCGACCAGGCGGTGCGACTCGTCCACGACCGGCACCGAGACGAGGTTGTAGCTCGCGAGGATGCGGGCGACCTCGGCCGCGGAGGTGTCGGGCGTGATCGGGTCGAGGCTCTGGTCGAGCAGCGTGCCGAGGCGCTCGTGCGGCGGGTAGCGGAGCATCCGCTGGAAGTGCACCACGCCGAGGAAGCGGCCGGTCGGCGGCTCGTACGGCGGCAGGGTCACGCAGACCGCGGCGCCGAGCGCCGGGGCCAGCTCGTGGCGGCGGATCATCGCGAGGCCCTCGGCCACGGTCGCCTCGGACGAGACGATGATCGGCTCGGTCGTCATCAGTCCACCGGCCGACTCGGGCGCGTAGGAGAGCAGCATGCGGACGTCGTCCGCCTCCTCCGGCTCCATCAGCTCGAGGAGCGCCTCGCCGCGCTCGTCCGAGAGCTGCGCGATCAGGTCGGCCGCATCGTCCGGCTGCATCTGGTCGAGGACGTCGGCCGCGCGGTCGTCGTCGAGCCGGCCGAGGATCTCGACCTGCTCGCTCTCGGGCATCTCCTCGAGGACGTCGGCGAGCCGGTCGTCGGAGAGCTCGCCCGCGACCTCGAGCATCCGCTGCTGCGGCAGGTCGAGGAGGGTGCTGGCGAGGTCGGCGGGCTTGAGCTCGGAGAGGCTCGCCACGTACTGCTCGGCCGACTGCGCCTCGGTGGACACGCTCTCGCGGACCTCGCGCCAGCCGGCGAACGTCGTGGCGCCCTTGGCGAAGGGGGAGGGGCTGGTCTTCGGGCGGCGGACGAAGAGCTGCGCGAGCTCCCACTCGCCCGGCCCGACCTCCTCGATCGCGACGTCCTCGACGATCGCGTCGCCCGAGCCGTCGACGAAGGTCATCCTCCTGCCGAGCAGCTCGGCGATGACGCGGACCTCGCCGCCGCGCTGCTCGAAGCGGCGCACGTTGATCAGACCGGTCGTGATGATCTGCCCGCTGCCGATGCTGGTGACCCGCCCGATCGAGACGAACACCCGGCGGCGGCCGGGGATCTCGACGACGAGGCCGACCACGCGGGGCGCGTCGTTCTGACGGTGCACGAGCAGCACGTCGCGGACCTTGCCGACGCGATCGCCCGCCGGGTCGAACACGCTGCAGCCGGCCAAGCGCGCTACGAAGACTCTGGCGGAACTCACGGCTACCAACCTAGACCCGGGCGCCCCTGCGGAAGCCGAGCGCGGGGTCCCGCCGCTCCCACCGCGCGCTCGGGAAGCTCCCGATCCGTGTCCAGAATGCTCCAAGTCCTCTGTGACAGTCTGAGCAGGTGACTCAGCAGATGCCCATGAACAACCGCCGGGGCGCCGCCTCCCCGACGATCCCGCGCGGCGAGATCCTCGCCACCTTCGATACCTACGAGAAGGCGCAGCAGGCCGTCGACGTCCTCGCGCGGGCCGACTTCCCGGTCAAGCAGCTGGCCATCCTCGGCAACGACCTCAAGAGCGTGGAGCGCGTCACCGGCAAGCTCACCTGGGGCCGCGTCGCTCTCGCCGGCGCCGCCTCCGGCGCCTGGCTCGGTGTCTTCCTCGGCCTGCTGCTGATCATCTTCTCGCCGACCACCGAGTTCTCCTTCCTCATCGCGGCCGTGCTGCTCGGTGCCGGCTTCGGCATGCTCTTCGGCCTCGCCTCCTACGCGGTCAACCGCCGCCGCCGCGACTTCACCTCGACGATGCAGGTCATCGCCACCAGCTACTCGGTGATCGTCGACCCCGAGGTGGTCAATCGCGCGCGCAACCTGCTCGACGGCACCCCCGCCGAGTCGACGGCGCCGGTCTGGTCGCCGCCTCCCGCGGACGCGGAGCCGGTGCCGATCCGTCCGGAGGACGAGCGGCGCTGACCCGCCTCGAAGGCCCCCGGAGCGATCCGGGGGCCTTCTTCGCGTCCGGGCCATGGTGACCGGACCGTCCTGATCGGACGGCCCGTGCGCCGGGCCGTCGCCTCAGCGGGCGGCGGAGCCCACCGGAGGCAGGACGATGTCGACCGCGAGGCCGTGCGGCTCCCTGTTGGAGAGCGCGACCGTCCCGCCGCCGGAGAGCACCGTGGTGTGCACGAGAGCGAGACCCAGGCCGCTGCCGCCCGAGGCGATCGTGCGCGAGTCGTCGGGGCGGGAGAAGCGGTCGAAGGCGACCGGGATGAACTTCGCCGGCATGCCCGGTCCGTCGTCGGAGACCGTCAGCAGCAGCCGGCCGTCCTTCTGCGCGAGCGCCGCGACGATCGTCCCGCCGTGGCCGATCGCCTGGATCGCGTTGCGGACGAGATTGTCGATCACCCGGCCGAAGTCCTGGGTGGCGACGGCGTAGAGCCGGGCGGGCTCGCGCTCGTCGATCTCGTAGTCGATCTCGACGTCCGACTCGGCCGCGAGCAGCCGGGTGCGGTCGACCGCACCGACCAGCTCGTCGACCAGCTCGGCGAAGGGCGACGCGGGTCGGGCCGATCGGCTCTCGATCCGGGAGATGTCCAGCAGTGCGGAGGCGAGGCGGACCAGGCGGTCGACGCTCTTCTGCGCGTCGAGGATCACGCGGTCGACGGCGACCGGGTCCTCCACGCGGTGGTGTGCGATCTCGAGCTGGGCCGAGAGCGCGGCGAGCGGCGTCCTCAGCTCGTGGCTGGCGTCCGAGACCATCTGCTTCTCCCGCGCCAGGGAGGCCGTCTGCTTGGCGAGGAACGCGTTGAGCGTCTCGGCGAGCTCGTCGATCTCGTCGCGGGTGCCGACGACCGGCAGCTGATCGCCGGGAGTGGGGTCGGCGGCGATCTGGTCGGCGCGCGCGCGCATCCGGCGCACCGGTGCCAGTGCCGCTCCGGTGAGGATCCAGGAGGCGAGCCCGAAGGTGACGACGAGGAAGATCGCCGCGTACACCAGCACGTGCGCGAAGTCGTCGAGCACCAGCTGCGACGCGGCCTGGTCGCGTGCGGTGGCGACGCTCCAGGTGCCGTCCTCGCCCTCCACCGCGGTGATGCGCACCAGGTAGCGCGTGGTGGCGGTGGCGACCTCGGTGTAGCGCGGCACCGCGTCGGCCGCGCGGTCGCGCAGCTCCGCCTGCACCGAGCGGCGCACCTCGGTCGGCATGGTGGTCGCGTCGACCGCGCCGTCCGGGGTGATCGCGAGGTAGAGCTGTCCCGTGGAGGAGTCCCGGACCCGAGGGACGTCGCCGGCCGCGATGTCGCGGCGGATCTCGTCCTCGATCGAGACGAGGATCGTCCGCTCGCTGCGCTCGACGATCCCGGTGACGACCTGGTAGAAGAGCATCGCCGCGAGGGCGAAGAGCACGGTCGCGACGGCGACGGAGCCGACCGTGATCCTGGCGCGGATCGACAGGGCTCCCGAGCGCCGCCTCGCGGCACGCGCCGCGGCGAGCGGGCTCGGAGCGGCCATGCGGCTACTCGACCGGGCGGAGGAAGTAGCCCTTGCCGCGCACCGTGACGATGCTGACCCCGGTGTCCTCGGCGGGCAGCTTCTTGCGGAGGTAGCTGACGTACTGGTCGACGATGTTGTTGTCGACGATCTCGCCGCCGCCCCAGATCTCGGAGAGGATGCGCTGGCGGGTGACGACCGAGCCGACCGGCGAGATGAGCAGCTTCAGCAGCTCGAGCTCCTTCGGGCTGACGTGGATGCGCGTGTTGTCGGCGGTGCGGCGGATGCTGGAGCCGTCCACGGTGATGCGGCCGACCTCGATCGAGGTGGACATCAGCGAGGGGCTCCGCCGCAGCAGCGCCCGCAGCCGCGCGTTGAGCTCGGTGAACGCGAACGGCTTCGTCAGGTAGTCGTCCGCGCCGGCGTCCAGGCCGAAGACGCGGTCCTCCACGGAGTCGCGGGCGGTGAGCAGCAGGATCGGCGTGGAGCGGCCCAACTCGCGGATGCGCCGGCAGATCTCGAAGCCCGACATCGCGGGGAGCATCACGTCGACGATGGCGGCCGAGAACTCGGCGTTGCTGAACGCGACGAGCGCGTCGATGCCGTTCGTCGTCAGCTCCGCTTCGTAGCCGGCGTCTTCTAGGCCGCCCACGAGTGCTTCGCCCATGGCTGGATCGTCTTCGACGACAAGGATCTTCACGCGCTCACCCTACGACGCCGCTCTCAGGAACGCGGTGTGTGCCGAGCGCGTTTCGGCGGCGCGGGTGGAGGAGCGCGCACCGCAGCCGAGGTGCGTCGACGCTCGCTCGGGACGGCGCGCCACTGCTGTCGCGAACGGACGAGGCTGTGAGGCCCCGACTTTCCAGGTCTTGCACGGAATTCCACTCTGCCCGTACCCCTACGGGGGGCGTAGGATGCGTCAAAACGCGACGACCCGAAAGTCGCGTAGATACGGAGCTAACGATGCTCATGAAAATTTCTCGACCGCCCTCGATCGTCGCCAGAATTCTCGGCGCGCTCGATCGACACCCTGTCGAGTCGAGCGTCAATGCGTCGGCGCCTGAGCGTTCGCAGCGTCGAAACCTCCCGGCGATGTTCGTATTTTCGCGCAGGAGCTCCACCTCTCTGCAGTGCATCGCCTGCGGCGCCCGACCGGCGCGGCGAGATGGTTTCTGTGACGACAACTGCGCCGCGACCAACTACCTGTACACCTGATTGCGTCGAACATCGTCTCGATTTACTCGGCCGCAGGTCGAAGCGGCGGTCAGCGGACGATCGTGGCCCAGCGAGGGTTCTCGGAGTGATTAGACGATTGTTGCCCTGCATAGTTTAAGGAAGTCGCCTCGAATCCTCCGCTCGCCGCTACTCGGATCGTGCACTGATTCTCGAGGGTGTACCTGTACAGGAGTCGCGCGGATCAAATTACACCTAATCGGATTTGACGGTCCTTGAAGAGTGCCGCCCCGGTGGGAGCCGAAGGCCTTCGGGAGACATGCACGTTGCATCGAATCGCTTTGATTAAGTTGTGATTATCACGGTAGGGCTGCCTTCGTAAGGCAATATCAGTAGTGGTCATGTCGGGTGAAATTGCCCGTTCCGTCGGTCAGCAGTCGACAGATGAGGCTCGCTCCACCGCGAGCTACCGTGAGTCATGATCTCTGCACCTCGCTCGGTTGCGATCGATGTTGTCCGCATCCTGGGCATCGTCGCAGTAGTCGCTTGCCACGTCTGGACTGCCCCCGACTGGTCACGAAGAGCGCTTTTCACATGGAATGTGCCCTTGTTCTTCTTCCTTAGTGGCTACCTCTGGACACGCTGGCGACCGCTCCGGGTTGAAGCGCACAAGCGCCTTCTGACGCTCGCCGTTCCCTACCTCGCCTGGCTCGCGATCCTCCTGCCCGTCTGGCTCGTGCAGCAGATCGTCATCGGTGACCTCGAGCTCGAAGACATCTGGCGGCCCATCGCAGGCGGGAACTTCGTCGGCCGTCCGTTCTCCATCCTCTGGTTCGTCTCGGCGCTGCTCTTCGTCGCGCTCTTCTATCGGGTGCTGCAGGGGCTGCCTCTCAAGGCTCACTGGGTGATCGCCGTGACGTTGCTTCTCGCCGCGGGCGTCGCGCCGAAAGCTTTCTCCCTCCTGCCGTTGGGCATCGGCACTGGACTCGCAGGGCTCGTCTTCGTCGTTGCGGGCACCACTTTCGCGCACTACCGTCAGTCGATCCGCGCCGAGTTCGTCATCGCAGTGAGTGCACTCTCCGGCGCGGTAGCGCTCATTTCGACTGGCGTCTCCGCACCACTCGACCTCAAGCGCGCTGACGTCGGAACGCCACTTCTCAGTGCTGCAGTCGCTATTGCGATCAGCGCGGCGCTCATCGTGCTTGCCGAGCGAATCGTCCGACTATTCGGCGATCTAAGCGGTCGGGTGATCGTGTTTCTTTCGAGCGGCGGGCTCTTCGTGGTCTTCGCGCACCCCGTCGTCCTCTGGGCTCTGAGTACCCCGCCGAACGGAACTGCTTTCGACTTCCTGTTAGCCCTCGTCATTCCGTGGGTGGTCGGGAGCGGAATTCGATTCACTCGCCTCTCGCCACTATTGATCGGCGCGCCGCAGGCGCAACGCCAAAAAATGATTGCCGATTGACTCGCTGCCGCTATTGGTTCGCGACCGTGAAAACTGTTGCCATTATTTATGTGACGCGTATGTATTCGATCCTCGTTCGCCGCCATATCGAGGCCGTCACCTGCGGCGCGAAGTTCTTCGCTAGCAGCGAGATTCGATTTGAGCCCCTGTAGGCGTCGCGCAGATTGGCGGACGCGCCGTCCCGCGCCAGTTCCGCCGTCGGCAGCGCCCTGAGGACGAGGGCCGCCGCCGATGCGGCAGCCTGCTGACGTCCCCCGCTGCGATCGCTGCGAGCTCCGCCGCGTCCGGGTGACGGGACGGAGCGGCCGCGATGACCTACCGAGCCCTCGATTCCGTCCGGGCCTGCGCCGCACTGCTCGTCCTCGTCGCTCACGTGCGGCAGGCCTTCCTGGTCCCAGCTGCTGAGACGCGGCTCGGCCCCGTCGACAGCGCGCTCTACGCGCTGACGTCCCTCGGTCACGGTGCCGTCATCGTCTTCTTCGTCCTGAGCGGCTTCTTCGTCGGCGGCTCCGTCCGCAGCGGTCTCGCCCGCGGCGCCTTCAGCTGGACGAAGTACCTCACCTCCCGCCTGACCCGGCTGTGGCTCGTCCTGATCCCGGCCCTCGTGCTCACGGCCGTCCTCGACGCCGTCGGCGTCGCCTTCCTCGCGGACCGGCCGCAGTACGCGCCGGGCGGTTCCGCCCAGGTCGACGGCAACGTCCTCGGGGCACTGGGCAACGTCGTCTTCCTCCAGCCGCACCTGGTCCGGCCCTTCGGCACCGACCAGCCGCTCTGGTCGATCGGCTACGAGGCCGGGTACTACCTCCTGTTCCCGCTGCTCCTCGTCGGGCTCACGCGCGGCTCCCTGCGGCGGAGGACGCTGTGCGCCACCGCAGCCGTCGTGGTCGTCTGTGTTCTCGGGCCGGCGGGCACGGGCCTCTTCCTGGCGTGGCTCGCCGGCGCGGCGGTCGCCTGGAGGGGAGCGGCGGCCACGCGGTTCCTCTCCCGACTCGGGCCGAAGGGCACCGCCGCCTCGATCGTCGCCGTACTCCTGCTCGTGATCTCGGCGATGTCGGTCGATCGCCTCGCGAAAGCCGGCCCGGATGATCTCGGCTGGACGACGTGGGCGACGACGATCGCGGCGGTGGCCCTCGTCGTCGTGCTGTGCCGCTCCGAGGGGATCCCCGGCAAGGGTCTCGACCGTCTGCTTTGCGGCGGCACCTGGGTCTCGGGCTTCTCGTTCTCGCTCTACGCGACGCACGTGCCCGTGCTGATGCTGCTCCACGCGGTGCTGTTCCCGCCGCCGTCGGCCTGGTGGCCGCCGTCCGCGGCGAGCTGGGCGGGCGTCCTCGCCCTCGCGCTCTTCGCGTGCGCCGTGGGCTGGGCCTTCGGCGCGCTCACGGAGCGGAGGACCGAGGCCGTGCGCGCCCGGGTGCTCGGCGTCGTCGAGCGTCTCCGGCGACCGCGGCGCGCGGCCACAGGTGGCAGCTGATCAGCCGAGGACCCTGACCTGGTCGAGGCGGCCGTTTGAGAAAGCGGGCGGGAACGAAGAAGGCCCGGTTCGCGCTGCTTTCCGCGCGATTCCGGGCCTTCGAGAGTGGTGCCCCCAGTAGGATTCGAACCTACGCCCCTGCCTCCGGAGGGCAGTGCTCTATCCCCTGAGCTATGGGGGCCAGGAGTGCCTGTCAACATTAGCACCCGGGGTGGGCGCCGCTGGACGCCGTGGCGGGCCGTGCGGTCGTGCCACGATGGGGGCATGCTGCGCACCGTCTCCGCCTCGCTGGGCCTGCGACTGAACGGGCCGACCGACCTGATCTTCCTCCTGGCGGCGACGCCGACCGGAGACGGGTTCGAGGACTCGTTCACCGTCACGCTGGACGGCGAGCCCGTCCCGGTGCGGGAGTTCCCGGCGCGGCACGGCGCGCGGGTGCACCGCGTCGCGGCGAACGCCGGGGCGATGCAGGTGGAGTACCGCGGCCGCGTCTCCGGGCGCGGCGTGCCGGACGAGCCGAGCGAGCTCGAGCTGGTCGAGTACCTGCGGCCGAGCCGCTACGCCGAGACGGACGCGCTCGGCGGCATCGCCCGGCGCGAATTCGGCCGGGCCCGGGGCTTCGAGGCGCTCGCCGCGGTCGAGGAGTGGGTGCACGCGCACCTCTCCTACGTCTACGGCTCGACGGTCGCGACCGGGGGAGCCGCGCAGGTGATCGAGAGCGGGCAGGGCGTCTGCCGCGACTTCGCGCACACCGTCGTGGGGCTGCTGCGCGCGCTCGACATCCCGGCGCGGGTGACCGCCGTCTACGCTCCTGGGCTCGAGCCGCGCGACTTCCACGCGGTGTCGGAGGCCTGGGTCGACGGGGCCTGGCACGTGGTCGACGCGACCCGGCTTGCTCCGCGGCCGTCGATGCTCCGGATCTCCTCCGGCCGCGACACCGCCGACACGGCCTTCCTCAGCAGCTACCTCACCGACCTGCGGCTCGAGACGATGAACGTCGAGGCGACCTGCGACGAGGTCGTCGAGGACGACCACGTCTCGCCGGTGCGCCTGGGCTGAGCCGACCCCCTCGGACCCGGGCGGTCAGCCGGCGAGGGCGTCCAGCGCCGCGCGGACGAGCGGCTCCGGGTCGCCCGGCTCGACGAACGACGCGCTCGACGCCTCGAGCCAGTGGTCGCCGATGAAGGCGTCCGCGATGCCGCGGCTGTCGGCGACCTCGTAGTAGCCCTCGATCTCCGGCGGCCGGCCGTAGGTCGGGACGGCCTCGCTCGTGGTGAAGAACTCGTTCTTGAGGGCCTCGATGACGGCCGGGTCGAGCCGGGCGACCGCGACCTGGAAGTCGGCGCCCTCGGAGTCGGCCCAGCCGCAGACCAGGCCGTCGTAGCCGGCGATCTCGGCGGAGACCGCAGTCGGCTCCACCGCGTCGCTGGGGGAGAAGCCCGCCCAGAGTCCGGTCAGGGTGGAGGCGGGCACCAGCTGCTCGCAGGTGACGGGAATCGGAGTGCCGGTGACCGCGTCGCTCGCGCTCGGCGCCGGATCCGCGGCCGGCGCGCAGCCGGCGAGGGCCGCGACGGCGACGAGGAGAGCGAGGGCGGCGGGTCGGCGCATGCGCTGCACCCTAGCAATCGCGGCGGTCGGGGCGCCGGGGCGCGGGCGGGCGGGGTCCGGCAGGTGGGCTCTCGGTGACGGCGGATCTCGATACGCCGGCTGCGCCGGCTACTCGATCAGCATGAAACGGGGCTGCTCGATTCGACGGCGAGGAGGGCGAGTGCTCGATCGATGGGGAGTGGGCGCCGAGTGGGCTCGGCTCCTTCTTGCTGGTCGAGTAGCCCCGGAGGGGCGTATCGAGACCCGACCCCGTCAGCAGGCGGGGCGATCGGCGGGAAGGAGGGGGTGGCGGACCGGCCGGTAGAATCGTGCCCCGTGACTCCCGAACAGCTCGCCGCCTCCCTGCACGCCCTCGTCCTCGACGCCGTGCAGCGACGAGGGAGCGACGCCGAGGTCGCGCTCGGCGACGTCGTGCTCGAGCGGCCGAAGAACCGCGACCACGGCGACTGGGCCTCGAACATCGCGATGAAGATCGCGAAGAAGGCCGGGGCGAACCCGCGCGAGCTCGCGACCGAGCTCGCCGAGGGCCTCGGCGCGGTCGACGGCGTGGCCTCGGTCGAGGTCGCCGGCCCCGGGTTCCTCAACGTGCGGCTCGACGCCGCCGCCGCGGGCGCGCTCGCCGGCGCGATCGTCGACGCGGGCGAGGCCTACGGCACCGGTTCCGCCTACTCCGGTCTGAAGATGAACCTCGAGTTCGTCTCCGCGAACCCCACCGGCCC
Organism: Rathayibacter festucae DSM 15932; assembly: GCF_004011135.1. Taxonomy (NCBI): domain Bacteria; kingdom Bacillati; phylum Actinomycetota; class Actinomycetes; order Micrococcales; family Microbacteriaceae; genus Rathayibacter; species Rathayibacter festucae. Next base: position 669,194 of record NZ_CP028137.1, read on the forward strand.
GATCCACATCGGCGGGACCCGCTGGGCGGCCGTCGGCGACAGCCTGGCCCGAGTGCTGATCGCGCAGGGCGCCGAGGTGACCCGCGAGTACTACTTCAACGACCACGGCGCGCAGATCGACCGCTTCACCCGGAGCGTCCTCGCCGCCTACCGCGGCGAGCCGACCCCGGAGGACGGCTACGGCGGCGCCTACATCGCCGACATCGCCGATCGCGTCGTCGCCGCCTACCCGGGCGACCTCTCGGTCCTGCCCGAGGCGGAGCTGAACGAGACCTTCCGCTCGATCGGCGTCGACCTGATGTTCGGCGAGATCAAGCAGAGCCTGCACGAGTTCGGCGTCGACTTCGACGTCTACTTCCACGAGAACTCCCTGCACGAGTCGCGCGCCGTCGAGCGGGCCATCGGGCGTCTCCGCGAGCTCGGCCACATCTTCGAGGCCGACGGAGCGACGTGGCTGCGCACCACGGACTTCGGCGACGACCGCGACCGCGTCATCATCAAGAGCGACGGGGAGGCGGCCTACATCGCCGGCGACCTCGCCTACTACCTCGACAAGCGCGAGCGCGGCTTCGACCGGGCGATCATCATGCTCGGCGCCGACCACCACGGCTACATCGGCCGGATGATGGCGATGTGCGCGGCCTTCGGCGACACCCCGGGCGTCAACCTCGAGATCCTGATCGGCCAGCTCGTCAACCTGCTCCGCGACGGGCAGGCGGTCCGGATGTCCAAGCGCGCGGGCACCGTGGTGACGATGGAGGACCTGGTCGAGGCCGTGGGCGTCGACGCCGCGCGCTACTCCCTGGTGCGCTCGTCGGCCGACTCCTCGCTCGACATCGACCTCGACCTGCTCACCAAGCGCAGCAACGACAACCCCGTCTACTACGTGCAGTACGCGCACGCCCGCACCCGCCAGGTGGCGGCCAAGGCGGAGGCGTCGGGCGTGCCGCGCGAGCCGTTCGCTCCCGAGACGTTGGTGCACCCGAGCGAGTCGGCGCTGCTGGGCGGGCTGCAGGAGTTCCCGCGCATCGTGGCCCTCGCCGCCGAGCTGCGCGAGCCGCACCGGGTGGCCCGCTACCTCGAGGAGATCGCCGGTCTGTATCACCGCTGGTACGACAACTGCCGCGTGGTCCCGCAGGGCGACGACCCGATCGAGGCCGTGCACTCCACCCGCCTGCGCCTGAACGACGCGACCGCGCAGGTCCTGCGCAACGGGCTCTCGCTGCTCGGCGTGACCGCTCCGGACCGGATGTGACCGCCGCCGACGCCGGTGCGCCGCGCCGCGGCCGCCGGATCGCGATCGTCGCCGTGATCGTGATCGTGCTGCTGGCGGTGGCCGCCGTCGTCGGCGACGTGCTCGCCCGCCGCGCGGTCGCCGACACCGCGGCGTCGAGCATCCGGGAGGCGCTCTCGCTCCCCGCGGACCACCCCGTCGATGTCGAGGTCGCCGGCTGGGCCGTGCTGCCGCAGCTGATCGCCGGCTCGCTCGACCGGCTCGACATCCGCAGCGAGGACGTCGCGTTCGGCGACCTGAACGGCGATGTCGACGCGACTCTCGAGGGCGTCCCCGCGAGCGGCGACGGTCCGCTCGAGGCGGGGCGCGCGACCGTGGCCCTCGATCCCGACTCGGTGAGCACGCTCGTCGCCGCGCGGAGCCAGGTGCCGATCGACGGGGTGACGCTCGACCCGCCGCTGGTGCGCGTGAACACCTCGGTGGACGTGCTCGGGCTCACCCTCGCCGCGGGCGTCGGCATCGAGCTCGGCGCGGCCGACGGCGCGATCGAGCTGACGCCGTCCGAGGTGACGGCGGGCGGCACCACGATCAGCGCCGCCGACGTCGAGGACCGCTTCGGCGCCGTGGCCGAGGGGCTGCTCGCCGCGCGCTCCGTCTGCATCGCCGATGCCGTGCCGCAGGGGCTCGCGCTCACCGACGTCGCCGTGACGGCCGACTCGCTGGACGCCTCCTTCGACCTCTCTCCAACGTTCCTCAGCGACCCGGCGCAGCAGGAGACCGGCGTCTGCTCCTGACCCGCGACGGACGCGCAGCGCCCGACCGGTAGGATCGGAGCCCTGTGCCCGCGTGTCCCGCGGGCCGAACGGCGGCAGTGCGAGCACCGAGAGCACTGCCACCGACAGCACTCTCAAGGATCTTGCTGGCTTCAGGGGTCAATCCGGACTCGCTCGCCACGCAGTGACGCTCCCACTCTCTCCTGTGAGGTCTCACCCGTGGCACACGCCGACGCACCCGTCCGCGCCCCCCGTCATCCCCTCGCTCCGGACTGGCTGCACCGCCCCGAGGACGCGAACGCCCTCGCCGACGGCGTCTGGTCCGGCGGCACGCTCCGCTCGGCGGACGGCGGTCTCGAGATCGCCGGCGTCGCGGCCACCGAGCTGGCCGCCCGCTTCGGCACCCCGCTCTACGTCGTCGACGAGGACGACGCCCGCCGCCGCGCCGTCGCGACGCGCGAGGCCTTCGAGCGCGAGCTCGGCCGGATCGGCACCGGCGTCACCGTCTACTACGCCGGCAAGGCGTTCCTCTCCACCGAGGTCGCGCGCTGGATGCGGGCCGAGGGCCTGAACATCGACACCTGCAGCGGGGGAGAGCTCGCCGTCGCGCTCGCCGCCGGCGTCGAGCCCGAGCACATGGGCCTGCACGGCAACAACAAGTCGCTCGCCGAGATCGACCGGGCGGTCGAGGCCGGCGTCGGCGCCATCGTCCTGGACAGCGTGCTCGAGATCGAGCGGGTCGCCGCGGCGGCCGAGCGACACGGCCGCGTCCAGCCGGTGCGGCTGCGGGTGAACAGCGGCGTGCACGCGCACACCCACAGCTTCCTGGCCACCGCGCACGAGGACCAGAAGTTCGGCATCACCCTCGAGGACTGCCCGGACGCCGTCGCGCGGATCCGCTCGCACGGGAGCCTGCGCTTCCTCGGCCTGCACTGCCACATCGGCTCGCAGATCTTCGGCTCGGCCGGCTTCGCCGAGTCGGCCTCGCGGCTGCTCGCGGTGCACGCGGGGCTCCTCGCCGACGGCCCGGTCCCGCAGCTGAACCTCGGCGGCGGCTTCGGCATCGCCTACACGAGCGCCGACGACCCGACCCCGATCGGCGAGATCGCCGCGGCGATCGCGGACGCGGTCGGCGAGCAGTGCGCGACCCGCGGGATCCCGGTGCCGCACATCGCCATCGAGCCGGGCCGCTCGCTGATCGGGCCCGCCGGGCTGACCCTCTACGAGGTCGGCACCATCAAGGACGTCGCGGTCGGCACGGACGGCGTGCGCCGCTACGTCAGCGTCGACGGCGGGATGAGCGACAACGCACGGCCCGCCCTCTACGGCGCGGACTACACGGCGCGGATCGCCAACCGCGTCTCCGACGCCGAGCCCGCCCTCGTGCGCGTGGCCGGGAAGCACTGCGAGTCGGGCGACATCGTCGTCCACGACGACTTCCTCCCCGCCGACGTGCAGCCGGGCGACCTGCTCGCCGTCGCCGCGACCGGCGCCTACTGCTGGTCGCTCTCGAGCAACTACAACCACCTCGGCCGCCCCCCGGTCGTCGCCGTCCGGGACGGAGTCGCGCGCGTCATCGTGCACGGCGAGACCGAGGACGACCTCCTCCGCCGCGATGCCGGCATCGAACGAAAGGCCATCCTCCGATGATCGAGTACCGCAGCCTCCGCGTCGCCCTGCTGGGCGCCGGGTCCGTCGGTGCCCAGGTGGCGCGCCTCCTGCTCGACCACGGCGACGAGCTCGCCCAGCGCGTGGGGGCGCCGCTGGAGCTCGCCGGCGTGGCCGTCCGGGACCTCGACGCACCGCGCACCGCGGACATCCCGAGGGAGTACCTCACCACCGACGCCGAGGCGCTGATCCTCGGCGCCGACATCGTCGTCGAGCTGATCGGCGGCCTCGAGCCGGCGCGCAGCTACATCCTCAAGGCGATCTCCTCCGGTGCCGACGTGATCACCGCCAACAAGGCGCTGCTCGCCGCGCACGGCAACGAGCTGTTCGAGGCCGCCGACCAGGTGGGCGCGCAGCTCAACTACGAGGCCGCGGTGGCCGGGGCGATCCCGATCATCCGCCCGCTGCGCGACAGCCTCGCCGGCGACCGGGTGCACCGGATCCTCGGCATCGTGAACGGCACCACCAACTTCATCCTCGACCGGATGGACACCGAGCACGCCACCCTCGAGGAGGCGCTCGCGCTCGCCACCGAGCTCGGCTACGCCGAGGCCGACCCGACCGCCGACATCGAGGGCTACGACGCCGCGCAGAAGGCGGCGATCCTCGCCCGGCTCGCCTTCCACACCGACGTCCCGGTCTCCCTGGTGCACCGCGAGGGCATCACCGGCGTCACCCAGCAGCAGGTCGAGCAGGCCCGCGCCTCCGGCTACGTCATCAAGCTGCTCGCGATCTGCGAGCGCCTCGTCGACGCGAAGACGGGGGAGGAGGGCGTCTCGGCGCGGGTCTACCCCGCGCTCGTGCACCGCACGCACCCGCTCGCCGCCGTGCACGGCGCGAACAACGCCGTCTTCGTCGAGGCGGAGGCCGCCGGCAGCCTGATGTTCTACGGCGCGGGAGCGGGCGGCGTCGAGACCGCCTCGGCCGTGCTCGGCGACGTCGTCTCGGCCGCCCGTCGCCACGTCGTCGGCGGCCCCGGCCTCGTCACCAGCGCCAGCTCCGGACTGCCGGTGCTGCCGATCGGGCACGTCACCACCCGCTACCAGGTGACGCTCGAGGTGCTCGACCGCCCCGGCGTGCTCGCCCAGATCGCCGGCGTCTTCGCCGAGCACGGGGTCTCCGTCGAGACGCTCGTGCAGACGCCGCCCGTGCTCGACCCCCTCGCCGACACCGGTGCGGAGCGGCGCGAGCCGACCGCTACCCTGGTCATCGGCACGCACGCCGCGGCAGAGTCCGATCTGGCGGCCACCGTCACCGCTCTCCAATCCCACGGGTTCGTCGGCGCCGTGACGTCCGTTCTACGAGTTGAAGGAGCCTGAGATGGCCAAGCAGTGGCGCGGAGTCCTGCACGAGTACGCGGACCGCCTCGATGTCACCGAGGCGACCCCCGTCATCACGCTCGGCGAGGGCGGCACCCCGCTCATCCCGGCGGCGGCTCTCTCGGCCCGCACGGGCGCGAAGGTCTGGGTCAAGTACGAGGGCATGAACCCCACCGGCTCCTTCAAGGACCGCGGCATGACCATGGCGATCTCGAAGGCCGTCGAGCACGGCGCGAAGGCCGTGATCTGCGCCTCGACCGGCAACACCTCCGCCTCGGCCGCGGCCTACGCGACGCACGCCGGCATCACCGCCGCGGTGCTCGTGCCCGAGGGCAAGATCGCGCTCGGCAAGCTCAGCCAGGCGATCGCGCACAACGCGCAGCTGCTGCAGGTCCAGGGCAACTTCGACGACTGCCTCGACATCGCCCGCGACCTCGCGAAGAACTACCCGGTGCACCTGGTCAACTCGGTGAACCCGGACCGCATCGCCGGTCAGAAGACCGCCGCCTTCGAGGTCGTCGAGGTCCTCGGCGACGCGCCGGACTTCCACATCGTCCCGGTCGGCAACGCCGGCAACTACACCGCCTACTTCCGCGGCTACTCCGAGGAGCTCGAGCGCGGCGAGTCGACGAAGCTGCCGCGGATGTTCGGCTTCCAGGCCGAGGGCTCCGCGCCGATCGTGCACGGCGCCCCCGTCCGCCACCCCGAGACCATCGCCAGCGCGATCCGGATCGGCAACCCGGCCTCCTGGGAGCTCGCGCTCAACGCGCGCAGTGTCAGCGACGGCTACTTCGGCGCGATCAGCGACGAGAAGATCCTCGAGGCGTACCGCATCCTCGCGGGCGAGGTCGGCGTCTTCGTCGAGCCCGCCTCCGCGATCAGCGTCGCCGGCCTGCTCGAGCGCGCCGAGGCGGGAGCGATCCCCAAGGACGCCACCGTCGTGCTGACCGTCACCGGCCACGGCCTGAAGGACCCGCAGTGGGCCCTCCGCACCGCGGACGGCGAGGACATCACGCCGACCGTCGTGCCCGTGGATACCGCGGCGATCGCCGACGTGCTGGGGCTGGCCGGCGCATGACCTCGGCGGTTCCCGTCGGCCGCTCCGTGCACGTCAAGGTCCCCGCGACCTCGGCGAACCTCGGCCCCGGGTTCGACACGCTCGGCCTCGCGCTCTCGGCGTACGACGAGCTCGAGGTCACGGCCGTCACGGCGACGGGCGCCCGGGTCGCGGTGCACGGTGTGGGCGAGGGCGAGGTGCCGACCGACGAGACGAACCTCGTCGTCCAGGCCATCGCCTACACCTTCGCCGACCAGCGGCAGGAGATGCCCGGCATCGAGGTGACGGCGCGCAACATCATCCCGCACGGCCGCGGCATGGGCTCCTCGGGAGCGGCGATCGTCTCCGGGATCATGGCGGCCAAGGGTCTGCTCGACGGCATCGTCGAGCTCGACTCCGACGACCTGCTCCGGATCGCGACCGAGATGGAGGGGCACCCCGACAACGTCGCGCCGGCGCTCTTCGGCGGTCTCACCATCGCCTGGGTGGAGCCCGGTGCCGAGGGCGGGCCGGAGGCGCCGCTGCGGCCGCGCTCCAAGAAGCTGATGGTGCACCGCGGCGTCTCGCCGGTCGTCTTCGTGCCCGAGCACACCATGTCGACGCGGCTGGCGCGCTCGCTGCAGCCGATCAGCGTCCCGCACGAGGACGCGGTCTTCAACGTGTCGCGCTCGTCGCTGCTGATCGCGGCCCTCATCCAGAGCCCCGAGCTGCTGTTCGCGGCGACCGAGGACAAGCTCCACCAGAACTACCGGGCGGCCGCGATGCCGCAGACCTCCGAGCTGATCGCGCTGCTGCGCTCGCACGGCTACGCGGCCGTCGTCTCCGGCGCCGGACCGAGCGTCCTCGTGCTCTGCAGCGACCCCGCGCAGCGCCTCGCCGCCGCGGATCTGGTGGCGAAGGAGGCGCACACGCCGTGGCGGGCGCACATGCTGGCCGTCGACTTCAAGGGTGCTACAGTGGGGATCGCATCCCGAGGAGCCGCGTAACGAGCGGAATCTGTCCGACGGATCGTCCCGATAATCACGGCCATCACATCGTGTGAAGGGCGCCCCTGCTTCTCGTGCAGATCAGCGCCTGGTCGCTCGTGCCCTCTCTGCGCTTCCCGAGGCAGGTCGAGCCGGCGACCGAGAGCATCGCGTGGATCAGAACTCGCGATGGACCCGCACGGCTGATGTGCTCTCCCGGTGAGCGATCGCTCCCGGGGGGAAGGAACCCCTCTCCAGTGACAGATGTCAACACCCGCGGTACCGCCGCGGACACCAACGCCGATCTCATCGGCCTCCGCGTCGCGGAGCTCCAGGCCCTCGCGACGAGCCTCGGCATCGGCGGAGCCTCCAAGCTCCGCAAGGGCGAGCTCGTCTCGGCCATCTCGGACCTCCGCGCCGGTGCGGACTCCGAGGGCGCCGAGCCCGCCGCTCCCGCCGAGGAGCAGGCGCCCGCCGAGCCCTCGGTCGCCGAGCAGTCCTTCGCCGAGCCGGCCGAGGCCGAGCCCGTCGTGGACGGCACGAGCGTCGAGGCAGAGCCCGCCGACGTCGCCGAGCAGAGCGCCCCGGCGCTCGAGACGCCCGTCGAGTCGACCGCGCCCGCCGAGAGCACGGAGGCGGACACCGCCGACGTCCTCGAGCAGGCCGCCACCACGGTCGAGGAGCCGGCGCCCGCCGCCGCCGAGGCCGCCCCGGTCGAGCTCGAGCTCCCCGTCGCCGCCGAGCCGGTGGCCGAGCCCGCCGCCGAGCGCGCGCCCCGTCGCCGCGGCTCGCGTCGCGCCTCCAGTGGCACCGTCGCCGCCGGCGAGCACCTGAACGTGCCGGCCGGCAGCGGCGTCGAGTCGCTCATCCCCGAGCTCCCGCCCGTCCTCGAGCAGGCCCCCGACGCCGAGCAGGCGCCGCGTCCGGTCATCGAGATCGAGCTGCCCAACGGGCCGGAGTCGGACGACTCCTCCCGCGAGGGCGGTCAGCGCGAGCGTCGCGGACGCCGTCGCAGCCGCGGCGGCAGCGCCGAGCAGAGCGAGCAGCCCGAGACCACCGACGCCGTCGAGTCCTCCGCGCAGGACGCCGGCGACGAGCCGGACTCCGGCGACCGCCAGGACGACCAGCAGAACTCCGGCGACCAGCAGAACGACGGCCAGCAGAACGGCGGCGACCAGCAGGGCACCGGCCGCGGCCGCAACCGCCGCAACCGCAACCGCCGCGGCGAGGACCGCCAGGCGAACGACGGCCAGCAGAACGGCCAGGGCGGCAGCGCCCAGAGCAACGGCGGCCAGAGCAACGGCCAGAACGGCGGCGGCCAGAACGGCGCCGCGCAGAACGGCAACGGCCAGGCGCCGTCCAACCAGGGCGGCAACCAGGGCAACCAGGGTGGCCAGCCGCAGGGCGGCAACGGCCAGAACGCCCAGGGCTCCGCGCAGAACGGCCAGCAGGCCGACGGCGAGGACGGCCGCCGCAGCCGCTACCGCGACCGCAAGCGCCGCGGGGGAGCGGTCGGCGACGACTTCGAGCCCGAGATCAGCGAGGACGACGTCCTCATCCCGGTCGCCGGCATCCTCGACGTCCTCGACAACTACGCCTTCGTGCGCACCACGGGCTACCTGCCCGGTGTCAGCGACGTCTACGTCTCGCTCGGCCAGGTCAAGAAGTACAACCTGCGCAAGGGCGACGCCGTCGTCGGCGCGATCCGCCAGCCCCGCGAGGGCGAGGGCGGCGGCCGCCAGAAGTACAACGCGATCGTCCGCGTCGACTCGATCAACGGCCAGACCGTCGACGAGGCCGCCGCGCGCGTCGAGTTCCACGATCTCACGCCGCTGTACCCGACCGAGCGCCTGCGCCTCGAGACGGAGCCGGGCAAGCTGACCCAGCGGATCATCGACCTGGTCGCCCCGATCGGCAAGGGCCAGCGCGGCCTCATCGTCGCGCCGCCCAAGGCGGGCAAGACGATCGTCCTGCAGCAGATCGCCAACGCGATCGTGCAGAACAACCCCGAGGTCCACCTCATGGTCGTGCTCGTCGATGAGCGTCCCGAGGAGGTCACCGACATGCAGCGCACCGTGCGCGGCGAGGTCGTCGCCTCCACGTTCGACCGCCCGGCCGAGGACCACACCACGGTCGCCGAGCTCGCGATCGAGCGCGCCAAGCGCCTCGTCGAGCTGGGCCACGACGTCGTCGTGCTGCTCGACTCGATCACCCGCCTCGGCCGCGCCTACAACGTGACCGCCGCTCCCTCGGGCCGCGTGCTCTCGGGTGGCGTCGATGCGTCGGCGCTGTACCCGCCGAAGAAGTTCTTCGGAGCGGCGCGCAACATCGAGAACGGCGGCTCGCTCACCATCCTCGCGACGGCGCTCATCGAGACCGGCTCGAAGATGGACGAGGTGATCTTCGAGGAGTTCAAGGGCACCGGCAACATGGAGCTCCGTCTCTCGCGCCACCTCGCCGACAAGCGGATCTTCCCCGCCGTCGACGTGAACGCGTCGGGCACCCGCCGCGAGGAGATGCTCCTCAGCTCGGACGAGGTCAAGATCACCTGGAAGCTGCGCCGCGCCCTCGCCGGGCTCGACCAGCAGCAGGCGCTCGAGATCATCCTGTCCCGCCTCAAGGAGACGTCCTCGAACGTCGAGTTCCTGATGCAGGTCTCGAAGTCCGCCGTCGGCCCGACCACCGGGAACCACGGCAACGGCCACCACTAGCTGCCCCGACGTCCGCGGTCGCCCCTCCGGGGGCGGCCGCGGGCGTTTTCGCGTCCCACGGCACCTGCGGCGCGCTCATCCCGTTCGAGCACCCCGCGCAGCGGGCCGCCCTGTTCGCGAAGCAGCCGCGCAGCGGGCCGCTCCATGCTGGTCGAGTAGCCCGCGGAGCGGGCGTATCGAGACCCACCCCGCTGAGCACGTCGGTCTCGATACGGCGCCTGCGGCACCTCCTCGACCAGCATGTGCTGCCCACCCCTCCACCACCACCCGGAAACCAGGAACCCCATGTTCGAATCCGTCAGCGTCCTCCTCGCCGAGCACGAGGACCTCCAGACGCAGCTGTCCGACCCCGCCCTGCACGCGGACGCCGCGCGCGCGAAGAAGGTCAACCGCCGCTACGCCGAGCTGAACCAGATCAAGTCGGCGCACGCCGCCTGGATCCAGGCCGGCGAGGACCTCGAGGCCGCGCGCGAGCTCGCCCGCGAGGACGACGCCTTCGCCGAGGAGGTGCCGGAGCTGGAGGAGTCCCTGCGCGTCGCGCAGGAGAAGCTGCGCCGCCTGCTCATCCCGCGCGACCCGGACGACGGCCGCGACGTGATCATGGAGATCAAGGGCGGCGAGGGCGGCGCCGAGAGCGCGCTGTTCGCGGCGGACCTGCTCCGGATGTACCTGCACTACGCCGAGGCGAAGGGCTGGAAGACCGAGATCCTCGACCGCGACGAGTCCGACCTCGGCGGCTACAAGAACGTCCAGGTCGCCATCAAGAGCAACGCGACCGACCCGTCGCAGGGCGTCTGGGCGCACCTGAAGTACGAGGGCGGTGTGCACCGCGTGCAGCGCGTCCCCGTGACGGAGTCGCAGGGCCGCATCCACACCTCGACGACCGGCGTGCTCGTCTTCCCCGAGGTCGACGCCCCGGAGGAGGTCGCGATCAACCAGAACGACCTCAAGATCGACGTCTACCGCTCCTCCGGCCCCGGCGGCCAGTCGGTCAACACCACCGACTCCGCGGTGCGGATCACCCACCTCCCGACCGGCATCGTCGTCTCGATGCAGAACGAGAAGAGCCAGCTGCAGAACCGCGAGGCCGGCATGCGCGTCCTGCGCGCCCGCATCCTCGCCCGCCAGCAGGAGGAGATCGCCGCTGCCGCCTCGGATGCGCGCAAGACGCAGATCCGCACGATGGACCGCTCCGAGCGGATCCGCACCTACAACTTCCCCGAGAACCGCATCGCGGACCACCGCACCGGCTACAAGGCCTACAACCTCGACGGCGTGATGAACGGAGCGCTCGACCCCGTGGTCGAGAGCGCGATCCAGTTCGACGAGGAGGCCCGCCTGGCCGACATCGGCTCCGACGAGTCGTGAGCACGGTGACGATGGACCTCGACGCGCGTGCGCTCCTCGCGGACGCCGTCGCCCGGCTGACCGCGGCGCGCGTGCCCACCCCGGACGTCGACGCCGAGCTGCTGCTCGGCCACCTGCTCGGCCTCGGCCGCGGGTCGCTCCAGGCGCGGCTGATCACCGGACTCCCGCTCGACGAGACGACCCGCGACGCCTACGACCACGCGATCGAGCGCCGGGCCTCGCGCGAGCCGCTCCAGCACATCACCGGCGTCGCGCCGTTCCGCTCGCTCGAGCTCGCCGTCGGCCCCGGCGTCTTCGTGCCCCGGCCCGAGACGGAGGGAGTGGCGCAGCTCGCCATCGACGCCCTCCGCGCCGTGGCCGACGAGTCGCCGATCGCCGTCGACCTCGGCACCGGCAGCGGCGCGCTGGCGCTCGCACTCGCGCACGAGGTCCCGCACGCCCAGGTGATCGGCGTCGAGAACTCCGTCGACGCCTTCCTCTGGGCCCGCGGCAACCGCGACCGCCTGGGCCTCGAGAACGCCCGCATCGTCTTCGTCGACCTCGCGGACGCGCTGCCCGAGCTCGACGGCACGGTCTCGGTCGTCGTCTCCAACCCGCCGTACATCCCGTCGGCGGCGATCCCGCGCGACATCGAGGTGCAGCGCTACGACCCGCCGGCCGCGCTCTACGGCGGCGAGGACGGGCTCGATGTCGTGCGCTCGCTCTCGCGGACGGCGCTCCGGCTGCTCCGGGCCGGGGGAGTCCTCGTGATGGAGCACGGCGAGCTGCAGGGAGCGGAGATCCGCGCGCTGCTGACGGCGGACGGCTGGCGCGGGGCGACGACGCAGCGGGATCTGACCGGGCGCGATCGGTCGACGGTGGCGGTGCGCTGAGCTGGTTCTCGGCCCGATTACTGGTGCGATCATGGCGTCGCACCTCGTAGGAATCGTGAACGATTCCGGTCAGTCCGCTCGATCCGAGGCCGCCCTGCGAGCACGTCGTCCTGCCGCGACCCGCAGCACGGCGACCGAAAACGCTCCGAGCGCGGCGCCGATCCCGTTCGCGATGACGTCACTGACCGTTGCGAAGCGGTCAGGCAGAAGGAGCCACTGGAGTGTTTCCGCTCCGGTGCTTGCGGCGACTCCGATCACGATGGCGATCCACTCCTTGCGTGGGGCGATGAGCAAAGCGACGAGGACGCCGAAAGGCACGAAGAGGAGAACATTGCTGATGGATTCGATGTCAGCGTAGGTGATTTGATCGACTCCCGCGGCGTTGAGCCGCCAGATCCAGCGGGCGATCTCATCGTGGAGGCCTGCGTCTACAGGCTCGGGCCAGAGAACGACGCCGACGAGGAGGATCGAATACAGCAGAATCAGCGCGACGCGCACTCGTCGGGACGGCGTCAGCTTCGCTGTCCCCACGGCGGCTCCTCCCAGCATCATGCTTCGTCGAAGGCGAGTCGAATCTCCTCGCCGGGGGATCGCAGCTACAACTGAATCAGACTTACACGCTAATCCCCCCATGGGGGGTTCAAGGCTCCGGAGGGCCGTTTGTAGCCTGACCCCTACAACTCCAGAAGCACGGCGATCCGTCAGCCCCGTAAAAAACTCTTCGCCTTGAACGAGTATGACGGACTGGCGGACCTCACCGTCTCAGGCATGGACGAGGATCATCATGCGAGGTTCACTGTCGACTCAGCCTATGAGCTCCTATCGAGTGTCGCCGCGGGGGTCACTCGCGAAGCGCTCCCGAGCCCTTGTCGCAGTCTTCGCTTCGCTCTTCGTGCTGGCGGGAGTGATCGTGGCGCCTGTTGCGCAGGCAGATCCATCGGCAGTTCCGGTCTCGACGGTCACGTCCGCTCATCCTCGTCTCATTGCCTCGGCTTCGGACTTTGCCACGACGTTCGGGCTCATCAACTCTGACAATACTGCGCGTGCGTGGGGTGGCTCGGTGCAAAAGGAGGCGGATGCGTATCTCTCGACCTCGCCTGTCACCTATCAACTCTCCTCGGGAACAATGCTCGAGACGAGTCGGACAGTGATGAACCGCGCTTACGCTCTGGGATTCGCCTACCGCAAGACCGGGAAGGCCGTCTACGCCGAGCGTCTCGCGGCCGAACTCCAAGCGGCGTCCTCCTTTCCGAACTGGAACCCTGACAATTTTCTCGATACAGCGGAGATGGCTCACGCCGTTGCGGTCGGATATGATTGGGTCTACTCTGCTCTCTCGCCCGCGCAACGGAACAGTATTCGATCCGCGCTTGTCGAGAAGGCACTGACTCCGGCGCTCTCAGCGTATTCGAGCACAGCTGCGAAATACGCATGGACGAAGCAGGCGAGCAATTGGAACATCGTCTCGGGAAGCGGAATAGGAATGGCGGCTCTTGTTGTCGCTGACACCGATCCGCAGATCGCGCAAAGCGCTCTTGATGCCGTGACCTCGAGCTTGCGGTACGGTCTCCCGTCATACGGGCCCGATGGAGGCTTCGCGGAGGGCCTCACCTACTGGGCCTACTCCACCAGCTATCTCACTAGCTACATCGCGTCGCTCGAAATAGCGACGGGGAGTGACCGTGGACTCCTGGCGACTCCTGGCCTCCAGGAATCGGCTCAGTGGGCGAACGCTCTGACTGGGCCCAGCGGCCGTCAATTCAATTTCGGAGACGCGTGGGTGAACGAGGCGCTGACCGTGCCGCTGATGGGGCTCGAATACCTTTACCAGGATTTCTCGTTTCGGTCCCGATCAATCGTCGGCAGGGACGGCTTCGACGCCGACGTCGTGAGCGCGCGACCGCTCCTGTGGTATCGACCAGCGCCGACGACCGCGGTTGCACCGCCATCGCTCGACTCAGCCTTCCGCAGCGCGGGCGTGACGACCCTCCGGTCGGGCTGGGATCAGACCGACGCGCTTTGGGCCGGTCTTCGCGCGACCAGTGGGCCCATCACCGGCCATTCGGATCTCGACAACGGCTCGTTCGTCCTCGATGCTCAGGGCGTCAACTGGTTCGGGGAGCTCGGGACCGACTCCTACAGCCTTCCGGGATACTTCACCGTCGCGAGCGAGGAACGTTGGAACTACTACCGGAAGCGCGCGGAGGGCAGCAACACGATGGTCTTCGGGAGCGGGCCGGGTCCTGATGCAGCAACGAGCCCGACCGCATCGCAGCAGATCGTGGCATCAACAGCGGATCGGGCGGCCACTGTCGCTGATCTCTCGAGTGCGAGTGCGGGTGTTGCGACATGGAAGCGCGGCGTCGCCCTGACCGATGGGCGCTCGCGAGCTTTGGTGCAGGACGAGGTCAGCGGGGTGACCGGCGACGCGTGGTGGTTCGCGCACACCCGGGCCGATATCGCTATCGCCGATGACGGCCGGTCGGCTGTCCTGTCGCTCGAGGGAAAGCAGCTGCTGGTGCGAATCGTGTCGCCCAACTCCTCGACCTTCAGCTTTAGAGCGGCCGCACCCCTCCCTGCCTCGCCTGCCCCGGCCGGACAGACCGCGAACCTCGGAGTCTCGAAACTCGCGATCCAGCTTTCCGGCGCGACGTCCTACACTCTCGCCGTCGACTTCACCCCGCTCCGCCCGGCGCAGGAAATCGAAAGACCTCGGCCAATCACGCCACTCGCAGGCTGGGGCGCGACGTCGAGCGAGACCGGTTCCCCTGCGCTGAAGTATCTTGCGATGACGGGCAAGCCTCTGTCGTCGTTCTCGCCGCAGACCCGCACCTACGACGTAACGGGTTCGGTCCGGTCAACTCCTCCTGTGGTCGAGGCGTACGCGCAAGCTGGAGCGACGGCGTCGGTCACGCAGGCCACGTCGGTTCCTGGAGTCGCTGTCATCCGCGTCAAGCGATCAGGATCTGCCGAGGCGATCTATCGCGTGTACATCAATCGCGGTCCGATTCAAGTCTTGACCGCGACAGCCTCCGATAATGCGGGGCAAGCGGGGAGGACTGTCGACGGACAGCCCTACACGCGCTGGTCGACTTCAACGGATTCTTATCTGCAGTACGATCTCGGCTACTCACAGATAGTCAATCACCTCGAGATCATCTGGCTTTACCTGCCCACCAAAGGGCAGTTCTTCGAGGTTCAGTTGTCCGCGGACAAGTCGACGTGGACGACCGTTTACACTGGTCAGGCGAAGGCGATCGAACAGAGGCATTGGGCCTCTTTCCAGACCGGCCCTCGGACCGGACGCTACGTCAGAATCGTGACTCACGGCGACACAGCGCTGGACAAGGTCGCAGTCATCGACGAAGTGGAGGTTTTCGGAGATAACGATGCCCGCCTGGCGAATTCACCGAAAACGCCCCACTACTCAATTACCGCCTCGGTCGATTCCGAGAATATCGAGGTCGGAGGGACGACGACCATTGCCGCTCAGGTGGCTGCGCCCGCGGGAGCTCCGGCCGCCGGTGCAGTGCGGTACGTCACCTCCGATCCAGCCGTCGCATCGGTCACGGAGAGTGGACAAGTGACCGGACTCAGCCATGGATCGGTGCGGGTGAGTGCAGTCGTCGACTCCGGGTACGACTACGTCTACGCGACGAAGACGATCACTGTGACGGATTCGGCGAGGGCTGCTGTCGTGGCCGAGTCCGACACCTGGGTGCAAGGTGGTACGACGACGAATTACAACCGGACCGCCACGCTCACGGTTCGCCATCATGCGCTCTACCCGCAGTTCGATCGGCTCGCATACCTGAGGTTCGATCTCGGCGGCATCGATCCGAAGGCCATCGCGACCGCAACACTGACGTTCAGCGCGGCAGTGGTCGACTCGGGCGGGACCGACATCGATGTGGAGGCGTGGGAGACCTCGGGACCATGGGACCCAGCGACGGTGAGCTACGACACTCGACCGGCCATGACATATCGCGTGGGATCTACGAACGTCGATGCCACACGGACCGTCCGGCGGATCGACATCACCGACTATGTGCGCCTCAAAGCCGGTGGTGAGGCGAACATCGGTCTGACTCAGCCGGATCGACCGAGCGGGGTCGGCCTCATCGTCCAGATCGATTCACTGGAGTCGATCGCCGCGAAGCCGTCGATCGAACTGACATTTCACGATACAGCGACTGTGCTCCCGAGCGCGCCGACGATCACCTCGGCCACCGCGGACTACGCAGGGGCCGGGAGTGCAATCGGGGTCACATCGGCGGCACCCGGGGAGACGGTCGTCGTCGACGTCTATTCGCAGAGCCCCGGCACCTGCGGCGCCACGCGTGCGGCGGGCACCCCTGTCGGTTCCACGACGGTCACTGCGGGAAGCGACGGGTCGGCGCGCTGGACAGTCACTGGTGCTCTTCAGATCGGTCAGAACGTCGTCGCAGCCGCCGCGGTCGCGGGTCGTGGCTCACCGGTCTCGACGTGCGTTGCGGTCACGCCCACCTCCGACGCGACGACGACGACTACTCTCACGCCGTCGGCGGACACCTGGGTCACCGGTTCGGCACCATCCGTGACCTATGGGCGCGACAACCCGCTTCAAGTGCGGCACCTGACCCAGTATCCAGCGAACGACCGGGTCGCCTACATGGCATTTGACCTGTCGAGGGTGCCGGTCGGAACGATCGTCTCCGCCACCTTGCGTTTCTCCGCGGTCGTCGACGACACTCGGGGCAGCTCGATGGATCTCACGGTACGACGCGTTGCCGGTTCGTGGGCGGCGGCATCGATGAACTGGACCAACCGGCCCGCGATGGGCGAGGAACTCGGTGTCGTCGGAGTGGACTCGGTGAAGTCGGCGCGCGAACTCGACGTGACTGCCTTCGTGGCGGACAGCCCGCGGTCGATGATGAGCGTCGGAATCGATCAGCCGGATATCGCGTCCGGGGTCGGGCTCGTCGTGAAGATCGACTCGATGGAGAGCACTCAGAAGCCCACCCTCGAGATCGTCCTTCGCCCGGCAGTGTGATCGGAATGACCCGAACACGAGCCGATTTCAGCCTTCGATGATTACGGTCACCTCTGCGGTCCCGTAGGTGTTCTTGATCTGCTCGTCGTTCCCGCCGGCTTCGATGTTCGAAGCCCAGAGTCCGGCGACCTTGCCACCGCCCCGAACAGGGAGGAAGTCCTCCGCAGCCAGATCGAAGACAGGCCGCACCCTGCCGCCGCTGCGGATCAGGTTCATGTGGAGCCAGACGTCGTCCGCGCGCGGTGCAACGGCCTCGAACCCGGTCCCTTGTGAACGAAGGACGTCGAGGAAAGCCGGGGGATAAAGAATCCCTCGTACCCCGACGGCGAAGTTTCGTGGACTCAGTGTCGGCGACGTCGCGCGTTTCCATGACGCGTACGGCGCTATGGTCCGATCGCGAACCTCGATCTTATTCACGCGGTGAGCGACGACGAGATCGGGGTCCTTCCGATGGGCTCGGATAAGAGTCTCGAGCCATTGCCGCGGATACATCGTGTCGTCGTCGGACGTGACCATCGGCACTGAGTGGTGCTCGATACCCGCGACGTAGGGGTAGTACTTCTTGTGGGGCCCGTAGTTCGGCGTCTCCCGGATCTCGAGCCCTCGCCTGACGAGACGACGCAGGGCGCGCGGCGGGTCTGCAAGTCGTTCGGGCTCGTCGAGCCACAGGATGAGGCGCGACGGCTTCTGGGTGCCTCGCCCAATGCTCTCAATGGCGAGGTGAACCTGGTCGACCCGTTTGCTGTAGCTGGTCAGGCTGACGACGGGTCCTTCGGAAGACGTCAACGGCG
This sequence comes from Rathayibacter festucae DSM 15932, assembly GCF_004011135.1. Taxonomy (NCBI): domain Bacteria; kingdom Bacillati; phylum Actinomycetota; class Actinomycetes; order Micrococcales; family Microbacteriaceae; genus Rathayibacter; species Rathayibacter festucae. The sequence continues at coordinate 686,984 of NZ_CP028137.1, forward strand.
CACGTGACACGAGGTTGACGACGGTCAATGCAAGCATGGACGTCGCGATCCTCGCATTGTTCCGGGAGGCGGAGATGAGCGGCAGGCGGGCGAGACGGGGAATGAGGGGCATATGGTCTTCCTCGTTCATGGAGTGGGTGATCGGGCGGGGCGGTGATTAGCCGGCCAGAGAGGGGGTGATTGCAGCCGCGAGCTCGTTCCGCATGGCCACCGACCACGTCTCAGTGAGGTGGCTGGTGTCGCGATAGAGAAGTGTGTTCCCCACGATCTCCTCGCAGCGGGTGGCGGTGCAGAAGAAGTCGTTCAAGTCTGCGTAGCGCATTCCTGCTGAATGGGCCGCGCCGCGCTCCGAATCGATCCAGGCCTGGTCGAGCGCCTCCGAACGTGGAATACCGCAGTCCGCAGCGTCCTCGAGATGCGCGGAGAGGCAGCGGGGTGCCTCCTCTGGGAATTTGGGAGTGTCGGCGATCATCAGGACACGGGCCGACGCCGGGAGCCGGAGCGCGAGGTCCCCGATCGCTCGAGTCCAGACGTCGCTGCGCGGTTCGCCGGCCGCAAAGGGCAGACGGTCGGTGTTGGACAACAGAATGACGTCGGGAGGATCGGCGACCAGTCGCTGGATCACGGCATCGCGCCACTGCGTGCACGCCGTGTACGGGGTCGATGCGTCGAGCACCAGGACCGGCACGGAGGGGCACCCCACTTTCGTATAGGACCGGAGCGAGATGCTCTCGCCCTCCGCCCAGGCACTCAGACCGCCGAACCAGTGTGCGGCGTGTGAGTCACCGAAGAGCGCGAGTTCCACCGTCCCCGAAGCGTCTCCGAGTACACAGTCGTTGACCGTCGTGGTGGCCGAGTCGGGAATGTGGCAGCCATTGCGGTGCACCTCCGATGTCGACTCGTCCGCGTAGCTGAGCCCTGGTGAAAGGTTGGCGGGGACGACCGGTGAGAAACGCGGAGGATCGCTTGGCGCCTCCGTTGCGTTGATCCTCGTGGACGAGAGCGGCCGCGCTGCGGAGAGCGGAACGGCTGCCATCGCCAGCAGAACGAGGGCGACTGACGCGGCGCCGCCGACCCAGAGAGATCTTCTCGGTCCACCCTGAACCAGCATCGGGGCGTTCCGGGAGGGCGCCTCCACGAAGCGGTATGTGAGCTCGGCCAGTCCAATGGCGAGGAGCATCAGCGCGCCCTTCAGCCAGAGGGGAAGTGGTGTCGAAAGCCCCACCGCGGCCTGCGGGATCACCAGCAGGGGCCAGTGCCAGAGGTAGAGCGAGTAGGAGATGCGCCCTCCGGCCTGGAACGGCGCCCATCGGAGAAGACGAACCGGGCCTGCCCCGGTGAGGCTCGATCCGCCCAAGATCACCAGGGCCGTCGACATGACTGGAAGCGCGGCGGAGGAGCTTGGGAACAGTGTGCTGTCCGAATACATGACGGCTGCCAGGACTGTGCCGCTGAGGCCCACCCAGCCGAGGGCTGGCAGTAGAGCGGGAACGCGGTCCCGTACCTGTTTCAGCCAGCCGCTGGAGACCAAGCAGGCGACGAGGCCGCCTGTTCCCAGCTCCCACGCGCGCGTAGCCGACGAGAAGAATGCCCAAGGCTGAGAGCGCTCGGTGAGCAGGACGCAGAGCACGAAAGAGGCGAGTACCAGAACGGCGAGGCCGGCCGCGATGGCACGGGGTGATCGCCGAAGAACGACGAAGAGCGCCAGTAGGACGAGCGGCCAGACAATGTAGAACTGCTCCTCGACCCCGAGCGACCAGTAGTGCTGGAAGGGAGACGGTGCGCGCTCCGCGAGGTAGTTCGTCCCCGACAGGGCCAGTTCCAGGTTGGGCACATAAAGGGCCGTGGCGATCGCCATCCGGGTCAGCCCGCCTGCGGTGAGCGGCGGCATGAACAGCAGCGCGGCCACCAGTGAGACTCCAGCTACGAGGAGGGCGGCCGGGAGGATGCGCCTCATGCGCCGTGCGTAGAAGTCGGCGAAGCCGATTCGTCCCGTTGACCGTAACCGCGACATCAGATGGCTGGTGATGAGGAAGCCCGAGATGACGAAGAACACGTCCACCCCGATGTACCCGCCGTGGAACGGAGGGAGGTCGACGTGGTCTGCGATCACGAGCGCTACAGCGACCGCCCGGAGTCCCTGGATGTCGTGCCTGAACGAGCCGGTGGCCGTCATCTTTGCGAGAGAGAGCTTCGGGGTGACTTCACGCCGAATCGTCATCCGTCCTCCTCCAGCAGTCGTCTCTCGTACCCGGACAAGCGGTCGGCCTCGGGGAGTCGAATCAGTCTGGCATGGCGATGTGACGACCGCGTGACAGTACGGAGAAGTGCGGTAGCGGAGAGCTATACGCTGATGGTGGCTGCGCTGAGTCTTCCACTCCGCCCTCCGGAATGGGGGTAGCAGTCCTCCGTAGTGGGGGTAATCACAAGCGCTACCCGCACTTCCGAAACGGTCGAATCCGTGCTTCTCCACCCTTGAAAGGACGTCACCCGTGACGAAGGACCTCGCTGCCTACTGGTGGTCACCCCGACGCTCACCCAGAGTCCTCGCTGCTGAGGTGCGCGCGCATGGTGGCGCATGGGGGCGCCTTCTCCATCCCCTCGATCGCGCCTTCACCAACTACGGCGATGAACTGACCGAACTGGTGCTGTCGGAGACCTTCGGGCGCCGGGTGCGGTGGTCGCCCTTGGGGCGCGAGGACGTCGCGGCGATCGGGTCGATTCTGGTGCCGTATTTCGCCTCCGGCGGACGAGGATTGATCTGGGGGAGTGGTCTCAACCAGCCTGTCGTCTCGCCTGAACGAGCGGCAGAGGTTCGCGATCGATTCCTTGCGGTCCGTGGGCCTAGGACGCGAGCGGCTCTGGGGCTCGACGAGCAGATGCAGCTCGGCGATCCAGGGCTGGTGGTTCGGTCGTTGCGGCCCGTCACAGGCCGGCGAGAGGGCAAGGTGCTGATCCCGCACTTCACCGTCTACCGATCCGCGGCAGGACGGAGGAGGATCTCGGAACTGGTCGCCGCCGGGTATAGCGTTGCAGAACCCACATTGGAGCCGGAAAAAATGATCGACCTCATTCGCTCTGCCGAAAGCGTCGTGAGTTCCGGAATGCACGGTGTGATTCTGTCTCACAGCCTCAGGACGCCGGCCTCACTCATCAGCTTTGCAGACGAGGTTCCGGCGAAGCCTGCTTTCAAATACCTCGACTACCACGATTCGGTCGGGCTGGACGCCCGCATCTCCTCCTGGTCCACCTTCATAGATCGCTCCCTCGCAGTGGTCGAGATCGAGCGTGCTAGGCAGGACATCGAGGACGTTTCACCGAAGATCGATTCGCTTGTCGAAGGTCTTCTCGTGGCCGGTCGTCCTCTGCGATCCGGCAGCTGACGGCTGATCAACCCCGGTGGAACCGCGACATCAGCTTCCTAAAGACAATTGCGAGGACTCCGAAGTCCGACCTGCGAATCAAGTAGAAGTCGGCCGGCGACACCCCGAAGTGCTTCCAAAGGAAGAAGATGTTGAGGTTGCTCGCGAGAACATTGCCGATAAGGGTCGCAAGCGCGGCTCCGACGGCTCCCAAGACGGGTGCGAGCAGGATCAGCATCGCCGCGTTGACGACGCAGGAGATCAAGAGCGACATGCTTCGAGTCCCTGGGCGTCCTCTCGAACTCAAGCCGATCCCGGCGATGGAGCCTGGGTTTCCTAGTACGACAGCGCCGAGCAGGATGACTGTCACAGGTATCGCGGGGAGAAACTCGTCGCCGAAGACTGGCGGGAGCCACCACCAGAGCGTTGCCCCGATGGTGATCGCGGCAGCGAGAGCTGCGAGGGTGGAGAGTCGTGACGACAGTCCGAGTCGGGAGTCGCTGTTCTCAGCGGCATCCGCGGAGAACGTGACTTCACGGACAGCGTTGTTCACGATCAGCGGTAACTCGCTGATACTGACTGCGACCACGTAGAGGCCGAGGGCGAAGGATCCAGCGAGCGGGGTCATCAACGTCTGATCGAGCCGAGTGAGCAGGACCCCCGAGATGGATCCAATCCATACGCGCACCCCGTAGCCGAGGAGGGAGTGCATCGTGACGACGGTCCGAGCGTCTGATTCCGCAGTACTGCTTGCGGGCTTCAGCCCAAAATAAGCGAATCCGCCGAGGACTGGTGAGAGAGCGAGGATGACGACACCCCAGAACACGGTGAGGTGACCCGTTGCGGCGAAGGCGATGAAGGCGGCGAGCCGGGTAGCCGCGGTGAGGAACCGTTCTCGAGCCACCAGCCCCCACTGGTGGCTTCCCGCCGCGACAGCCTGCAGGAGGGCTACGCACAGGCCCGGGATGATGGCGGATGCAGCGAGCACGATCAGACCCCGTAAGTCGGGATCACCACCACTGAGGAAGCCTGCAGCAAGGAACACTGCCGTTGAAGCGATCACACCGGCGAAGGCGATCAGCACGGTGCCCCGTAGCGCGAGCGATCGCATCAGGCGAGGGTGACGTGCGATCGAGTAGTTCACTGCAGCAGGAATGCCGAAAGTTGCGGCAGTCGTTGCCAGGAAGAGCGGTGCGGTCGCAGCTGCCACGTCGCCACGCCCGGCCACACCGAGGCTTTGCGCCATGATCGGCGCGGTCGCGAGGGCAGCGAGCGGGGCGAATGCGTTGCCGAGCGTCGCGAGCGCGACGTTTCGACCCATACGTCCGCTCTCGTCAGCGCCCGACGTCGTCACCGCGTCCATCCCGCTCGGGCTGACTTCGCGCCGCCGCGAGCCGGCGTCGGTGGGACGCGGGCCGCGGATCCACTTCTCCCGGCTGGTCGGCCGGGGCCAAGTCGACGTGACGAGAGCGGGGTGTCCACGATGTTCTCTGTCGGACGCGTCGTGATCATGTCGCGAGCAGCGAACGCCACTGCCAGCCACAGCAAGGCTCCGGCGCTCGTGTTCGATGCGACGCTGCTGTAGGTCTGCACCGCCAGGAGGACGAGGACGCCTGCGACCTGACCCCCAGGAGTCACGCGCGCTCCCCGCCACAGAACGGCTAACGTCATTGCTCCGAAGTACACGAAGGTGGACAGGAGGCCGAAGTCGACCATGTACATGAGGAACGGGTTCTCGAAACTCGTCCGCAGCCCGAGAGATCGCGCGACGTCGAAGCTGCTTCCCGAGCCGGTGCCGACCACGCCGTACTCAGCCCAGTCGCCGAGGATGGCTTGAACCGCCAGTGTCCTGGCATTCGCGGAGCCGGTGTCGTCGACGAGCTTCTCTGCGAGCCCCGTTGCGAACGTCGAGTTCAGATAGACGAGCAGCGCACCGGCCATGGCGCCCAGTGCTGCCAGACGCGCACCGAGAGAGGCGCCTCTCCTGACCATGACGAGAAGGAGACCGACAGCGCCGAGAAGAAGTCCGGTCCGTGACTCCGTGAGGAAGATGGTCGCCAGGAAGGCGATGCCGAGGGAGACTTGCGCGATCGAGGAACGCACGCTGGGAAGAAGCGCGATGCACATCGTCATGAGGAGTGACAGGGCGAGCGGATGGTCGAGCGTACCGAGCGCTCGGACGAAGGGTACTTCGTACCAGCTGTAGCCCGACAGCTGCATGTCGAAGGGCTGTGTGATCAACCCGAGCCGGACGGCGATCGCCGTCATCGCTTCGATGGCGCCGAGGGCCACGACCGTCCGGGCAAGAAACAGCCCAGATGAAACCCGTCGGCTGAGCTCGATCCTGACGAGGATGAAAAGCGCGAACGGCGCGACGATCTGATTGACGATCAGCCCGAGGCCGCCGTCTCCGGAGGCGTTGAAGGTGAAGAGAACCGCGGCAACGGTCATGATCGAGCCGGCGGCAATCAGGAGCTTGTATCGAAGGGCGACTCGCACCGTTTCCTCGAGGTGGAGGAGAGCCTGGACGGCAATGCCGACCAGTGCGAGCCAACTGGCCGGATGTATGCCCGGCACTCCCGCGGGATTACCCACGACGAGGGAGGCCGCGATGGTCGGCAAAAGGACATAGAGACCGACCGATACGGCGATGAGGAGGCGGAGTCGCGAAGCGAGGAACAACGAGAGCACCAGGCTCAAGCCGATCCAGAAGATGAGCTGGTTCATCGGGTTCTCCTCTTGCCCGTCGGGCGGGACTGGTCAAGCCAAGACTCCCAAGCACGAGCGACCTGGCGCGACGCGACATGGGCGGCAGCATCCAGTTCATCCGGCGACGCGGCTCCGGCCGCACGGATCGCGTCCCACCAGGCGGACACGTTCTGGGCATCGCCAGGGGCGACGAGCAGTGGTGACGCAGGACCGTAGAGGTCGGCAAGGCTGCTCTCGCTGGGCCCGACGAACGGTACTCGGCATTCGAGGGCCCGCATCGCGATACCGCTCTGGTAGAAGCGCCGATAAGGAATGAGGATCGCGCCGGCCGTGCGAATCAGCTCATCCAAGCGCTCTTCTGAGACATATCCATCGTGGACATCCCACCCCGTGATCTTCGGCCAGCCGCGACCCCAAACTTCGAGGGCGGCGCCCTTCGGCCCGGCGGCGGCGATCGCCTCGAGCAATGCTGTGTCTCGATCCGGCTTGAACTGGCCGAGGACACGGACGGCGCTTCCGCGTTCCAAGTCCTCCTGCGGAGGGCTGACGTTGCGGATGGGATGAGGGAGAACGGTCGTCATGCGGCCCATCGCGTGCGTCTCGACGACTGTGAGCGCTGATCTGCTGTGCACAAGTAGCCCGGATCGTGGCGAGAGGAGACGGGCGATCCTCCGTGCGGATGAGGAATAGCCGACGGCGTGCACGAGCGGCTCAGGGTCGTGGAGGATCACTGAAGGCCGCACCCCGAACGCTCGAACAACAGCGAGGAACAAGAAGTCCCAGTAGCCCAGTACGGGCCATGTGATGATCAGTCGACCGCGTCGACCTGCTCGTCGGACGCCGGTTCCAAGTGCCTGGAGGTATTTGACGAGCCACCCGTGTCGGGAATCTCCGGATGCAGACGGCTCCTCGAACGAGATCACCTCGACATCGCGTCCGGCCACCACGAGTAGCTGATTCAATGCCTCCGCGTAATGCAGCAGCGTCCCGCCCAGGGGGTTCACCACTACGATCCGAGTTCTTCGCGGGTTCGACGAGTCACTCACAGTGCCGCCCGGTGTAGCCAGAGGTCGGACACGACTCGCCCCTCCACCTCGGGGAGACTGGCACGAACGGTCGTTCTTCCGAGGGGAGCGGCGAACGCGCGGGTGATGGCAGCCGCCAGCGCATCGATCCCGGCCCTGCCCGCCGGCGGATCGACGATCAGATGGCCGTGCTCCTCCAGCCAGTCGACGAGGCCCGTCTGCCGCGTGGTCACCACTGTGACGCCCACGGAGAGGGCTTCTTTGATCGGAAGCCCGATCTGCTCGCGCCAACGGCCGTAAGGGATCGACGGCGCGACCAGCAACTGACTCTTGCGCAGTAACGCGAGCACCTCTTGTCGCGGCCTCTGACCGAGATAGCACCGAGAAGAAGGACGCTGCGCGACCCAATCCCGCACTTCCTCCGCTAGTGGCCCTGGCCCGACAAGGGTGAGCGTCGCCCGCTGCTCGGAGCGCTCCACCTGCTCCCACGCAGACATGAGCTCGCGGACGCCCTTGCGCGGTTCGAGCACACCGACAAAGAGCGCCGAGCCGCCATCGACGGCCGTATCTTCTGCCGCGAGTGCCGAAGGCAGCTCTTCGACCAACTTCCGGTCGATGCCACCGACGAACGGGAGGGCGGTGTAAAGGTGCTCGGCTCCAGTGCTGGCGAAGGCGATACGGTCGACGAAAAGCCGCATGTACAAGCCAAGTCCCAGGGCGAAGATGCGGACGATCGGCGCCGGTACCCGCCCCTCACCTCCGATGAGGCGTGGAAGCGAGTTGTTCTCCATCGCATAGGTGCCGATCAGCCGACGACGACGTCTCACCGCCCCCGTCGCTTTGAAAAGCACCGCAATCGCTGCTCCCCGCGGGAGAAACCTCACCCACAGCGGCTCGGGCATTTCGAGGATCTCGGCCTTCGACGACCAGAACTCGGCGACGAGAGATCGCAGACGAACCTGCCGGATCTCGGCCGGAAGAGGAATGCCCGCGAGATCGTAATTCTCTTCGAAGTACAGCATTGACGCAGGGGTCGTTCGCGGGTACCGCTCGAGATGAACCGCACGGAGTTCGGGGACCAGCCGGATCGATCGAGCCGGGTCGGACCGACGAGCGGTCACCTCACGCGCTCTTTCCGCCGGGCCAGCTGCTGCTCGATTACAGCCTCATATCCGGCGCATACGACGTCCCACGAGTAGTGCGAACGGCCCCTCGCGTGGGCCCCGACGCTCAGCTCCTCTTGGCGATCAGGGTCACTCATCAGCTGCGAGATTGCCGCGACGATCGACGCGGAGTCGGGCTGAGCGAAGATAGCGCAGTCATCGAGGACCTCCCGGTTGTACACGGTGTCTCGAGCCACGGTCGGTGCTCCGCATGACATCGCTTGAACCAATGCGGGATTTGTTCCGCCGACGCTGTGGCCGTGGAAATATGCGCCAGCATGCTGCCACAAAGCGAAGAGCTTGCGATCGTCACTCACATGGCCCAGCCAGGAGATGTGCTTCTTCTCGGCAGCGAGACTACGAGCACGCTCATCGAGCTCTCCTCCATATCCGGATGAGCCGACGATCACGACGGGCCAACGTTCGCCGAGGATCTCCGCAGCATCCAGGAACTCGACGATCGTGTTCTCCGGGACGAAGCGCGCAACGATCAGGATGTAGCCCCTGTGTGGGAATCCCTCGACCTCGGGCAGCGGTCCCGGGTCGTCACCCCCGTAGGGAATGAAGGTCCCATCGCGCTTGAAGTCCTTCTTCCAGCGCCGTGAGATCTCGACAGCGTCGTAGATGAGTTCGTCACCGAACAGCGCGGTCGCTTTCGCGCCGCTGCGGAAGACGTTCTTTGCGATCTTTCCCCACTTGGCTCTGTCCCACTCGATCCCGTCGACGTTCACCGCGGTCGGGATGCCGCGGCCTCGGAGGAGCGGCAGCCAGAACCCGTTAGCGACGTTCATCACGAGGGCGACATCGGGCTTGCGCCGAACTGCGTCCACGCAGGCGCTGAGCCCGTAAGTGAGCGTGCTCAACGACTTGGACTCGATTCCGCGGGTCACCCTCGTCTTCACTCGAGGGTCGCGATTCGCGTCGTCGTCCTTGGTGGAGCCGTCGCGGCCGTAGACCGTGACATCCCAGCCCCGTTCGGCGAGGTAGGGCGCGATCCTCCGTACAGCCGTCTCGAAGCCTCCGTAGTAGCTCGGGTACCCGCGGGTCCCGATGATGGCAACGGACTTCGACATGTCGTCTCCGCCTCTCGATGAAGTGCTCGGTGAATGGATCGTGTTCACGGGCGGTCGTGCCGCGACGCTCATGTCTTCCGCGGTACTCGCTGTGGCGACGAGTCGGCGGGCCCGAGCGATCTGCACCGCGGCCGGGGGGAGTGTTCGCGCACCATTGACGATGCGTCGGCGGATCGCTGCCGCGAAGTCCCTCCGCCCCGGCCCGATCTCTGGGTGCTCGAGCCGATACTCGCTCTCCGGTGGGAGCACGGCGTGAGCCAGGAGCCGCGGCCGCTCTCGCCAGGGTGCCGCCGTGATCGCGGCCAACCAAGCCGCAGCTCGCCCTGCCCCGACAGAGGAGGTGTGTAGATTCCACGCAGCGAGGGCGCGGGAGTCGAACGGCCCCACAGGAGCGTCGACGTCGATCTGCTCCAAGAACGGACGAAGGGTCTCCATCGATCCGGTCGCATTGGCGAAATCGAGCAGGTCATCGGCGTCGAGCTCACGGCGATCGGCTGTCCATACCGAGACCAGCCCGGCGAGCTCGGTGCGATTTCGGCTGTCGTGCATCTCACGGAGGCAGTGCAGAGCGAGCATCGCCGAATTCGCGACGGGATCCGCGCAGACCACCTCCGTCCCCGCAATTCGAGTGGAACTGCGACGCGCCCAGATCGTCTCGAAGACATCCCGCTCAGGCGCAAGGAACCCGAGGAAGCCATGGTGGACGTCGATGTCGCACGGCCATTCCTGGTGGAAGAGAGTGACGGCGTGATTGCTCAGGATCCGCGGCACATCGGCGACGAAGCGCTCCTGCCAACCGCGCCGCTGTAGAGCAGATACGAGGTCGTCGAGCCGGTCAGGTTCCACAAGCACATCAGCATCGCTCGACACGCGGGCAGCGCGGAGCTCCTGCTCATGCAGCACCGGCCCTTTGACACAGAGCGACCGCACGCCGATTTCCTCGGCGACATGAGCGGTGAGGGCATGGGCCAGTTGCACGGCTGTGCCGAGGTCGAGCGCAGTCGCCCCGCTCATGATGCCCTCCGTTCCTGCTCGGCCCGTGAAATCTCGAAGGACCTGATCACGTGCGCGGATTCCAGGTGGCGGAGAAAGGCAGCGACGTCCTCGAGCATTCCTGCGGCGTCCTGATCGAAGGTCGAGGCGAGCCGGCGGGTGATCTCCGACTGGTCAGACTCTCCGTCGATCTCGTTCCACACAGCGAGAGCGGAGCCCGTCAGAACGATCGGACGGGCGTCGTCGTGCACGAGGTCGAGAACGGTGACTCGCTCGGTCTCCTCGACGACGGCGATCGACTCCACTTTCCTCCATACTCGAGTTCTTGCAGTCAACGGCTCACTCGCCCCGTACCTCTCTCGGTGATGTCAGTGCTCTGTGGTCTGTGCCGAGTACTTCGCCTCGGTCGCCGCCTTCTGCGGCCGCCACCAGTCCTCGTTCTCGCGATACCACTGCACCGTCGCGGCGAGGCCGGACTCGAAGTCGGTGTAGCGCGGCTCCCAGCCCAGCTCGGTGCGCAGGCGAGTCGAGTCGATCGCGTAGCGGAGGTCGTGGCCGGGCCGGTCAGTCACGTGGTCGAAGGCGTCCGCGCCCTGGCCGAACTCCTCGAGGATCAGGGTCACGACCTCGAGGTTGTTCTTCTCGCCGTCCGCGCCGATCAGGTAGGTCTCGCCGAGCGCCCCGCGCTCGATGATCGCCCAGACGCCGCTGTTGTGGTCGTCGACGTGGATCCAGTCGCGGACGTTCTCGCCGGCGCCGTAGAGCTTCGGCCGGACGCCGTCGATGACGTTCGTGATCTGCCGGGGGATGAACTTCTCGACGTGCTGGTACGGCCCGTAGTTGTTCGAGCAGTTCGAGATCGTCGCCTTCACGCCGAAGGAGCGGACCCACGCGCGCACCAGCAGGTCGCTGCCGGCCTTCGTCGAGGAGTACGGGCTGGAGGGGTTGTACGGCGTCTGCTCCGTGAACTTCGCCGGGTCGTCGAGCTCGAGGTCGCCGTAGACCTCGTCGGTCGAGATGTGGTGGTAGCGGACGTCGTGCTTGCGCACCGCCTGCAGCAGGGTGAAGGTGCCGATGATGTTGGTCTCGAGGAACGGCGTCGGGTCGTTCAGCGAGTTGTCGTTGTGCGACTCCGCGGCGAAGTGCACGACCAGGTCCGCGTCGGCGACCAGTCGGTCGACCAGCTCGGCGTCGGCGATGTCGCCCTCGACGAACGTGATGCGGTCGGCGACCGGGGCGAGGGAGGCGCGATTGCCCGCGTAGGTCAGCTTGTCCAGCACGGTGATCTGCGCGTCAGGGCGCTCCCGGAGAGTCAGGTGGACGAAGTTGCAGCCGATGAAGCCGGCTCCGCCGGTGACGAGAATTCGCACGAGTGCTCCTGTTGTGAGTGGGGAGAAAAGGGGGGACAGGGGCTTCCCTTTGGGACGTTACCGCACGCCGAGCGGGCTGTCGGACGGTCCCGTACGCTCCCGAGAAGGTGGTTTCCCCCCGTCCGGGTGATGTTCCGCGACCACAATTGACCGCTTAATGCGCCGAGGCGGAATTCTCCGACCAACGGCTCCTACGGTGTTCTGCGGTGCGGATTCGCGCCACCGACGGAGAGGGGCGGCAGTCACCATGCGACCCCTCGCCGACCTCCCGCTCGCCGCCGCCGTCGGCCTGGTCCACGCTCTGGTGGACGACCTCGCCCGCGGCGCGGGCATCCGCGCCCTGTTCCTGAAGGGCCCGATCGCCGACGCGCACCGGATCCGCCGTCCCCATCCCTCCAGCGACGCGGACGTCCTCGTCGCCCCGGGCGACGCGGACCGGCTGCTGACCCTGCTCGGAGAGCGCGGCTGGTCGGTCCGGCCGGGATCCGCTGCGCACCGGGCGTTCGTGACCCACTCGATCACCCTCCTCCACCCCTCCTGGCCCTGCGACATCGACGTGCACACCAGCTGGCCCGGCTTCTTCGTCGATCCGCAGCTCGCCTTCGAGGTGCTCTGGCGGACCCGCTGCGAGATCGTCGTCGCCGGCGTTCCGGTGCGGGCGATCGGCTTCGACACGTCCGTCGTGGTCTCCGCCCTGCACAGCCTGCGCTCGCCGTATCAGCAGCGCAGCGAGGAGGAGTTCGAGGAGCTCGTCGCCGTGGTGGCGGCACAGGGCCGGGAGGAGTCGGTGGTCGCTCGAGCCGCGGAGCTCGGCTGCCTGGAGCCGATCGCCCCCTTCCTCGCGCGGATCGGCAGGACCGTCGCCCTGCCCGCCCGGCCGAGTCGCCAGTACGCGCTCTGGCGGCTGCGCACGCGCCGGCCGAGCAGGACGGCCGACTGGCTGCTGGCGATCGTCCAGGCGCCGACACTCGCGGAGCGTCTCGTCGTGCTCCGGCGAGCGCTCCACCCCACCGGCCGGGACCTCGTGATCGACCACCCTCTGCTCCCGCCGACCGCCTCCGCCCGCTTGGCGATGCGTGCCCGGCGCTTCGTCGCCGCGATGCGTGCGCTCCTGCCCGCGATCCAGGACCTCGTGGCCGTGCGCCGCGCCTCTCCGCTGGGAGCCGACCCGATCGCTGCTCCGCGACTCGCGCCCGGGAGGACCGCTCCCGCCGGCGGAGCTCCCGCGCCGGTGCCCGTCACCGAGCGGACGGCTCCGGCGGCGAAGACCGTCGTCGACGGCGCGCGGACGTCCTGCAGGCCGTCCGCGACGGGGTCCCACGTGGCGGCGATGGCGACTCCGCAGGGCCTCTACCTCTTGCCCCTCGGTGCAGCCGCGGAGGCGCAGCCGGTCGTGCTGAAGGGGTCGGCTCGGCTGCTCTGGGAGCGGTTCTCCGCTCAGGACGCGCACTCGAGGGCAGGGGCCGCCGAGGTCGTCCACGCCGCGGACGACCTCGGCGACGTGCTCGACGACGGCCGTCGGGCGGAGATCGAGCAGCTCCTCGACGAGCTCGTCGAGCTCGGCCTCCTGGCGGCCTGACCCGGGCCCGGCGACCCGGCCCGGGGAGCCGACGGCCCGCCCCGGGGATCGACGGCCCGCCCCGGAGGTCCGGCGACGACTCAGCGCACGGAGAGGAAGCGCCCCCGGCTGCCCGCGACGACGCCGCGGAGGATCGTGCCGGCCGTCGCGGCCCGGCCCCACCGAAGGCCGCAGGCCGCCAGCGCGGCGCAGTAGATTCCGCGGTTCAGCGCGAAGACGCTGCCGCCGCGGCGCCCCTCCGTCCGGGCCAGCTCGAGGTCGAGGGCGGTCCGGTTCCGGACGGCGAGATAGAGCTCGCGGGAGTTCGAGGAGTGCAGGAGCACGTCGGTCGCCGACGCGCGCTCGGCCGCGCTCCGGCACCGGTCGAGATCGTCGATCCGGCTGAGGGGGTGGAGAGTGATCGTGAAGCCGGCCCGCGTGATCCGCCGCGTCCACTCCCGGTCGTCGCCCTGGAGCACGAACTCCTGACGCGGCGGCTCCACCTCGACGAGCGCGGCCCGGGAGACCAGCAAGCCGCCGTAGGGCGCGATCGGAACCACGATCGGCTCCTGCGGGCGCGCCCCGCACCGGCCACCGGCTCCGCGCTTCAGCAGCCGGCGCAGGTCGGTGTCCAGGAACCGGCCGGGGCTCGGGAACACTTCGGCGGCGGGCCGACCCGTGACGAGCTGGGACTGGTAGAAGTCGGTCTCGCGCAGACTCGCGTGGCAGGCCCGCGGATCGAGCGCCAGGGGAGAGGCCAGCAGCACCGCGAGCGCGTCCGGCCGCGGCGCGGTGTCGTCCTCGAGGAGCCAGGCGTAGTCCAGCTCCTGCGTGCGACAGTGCTCGATCGCGGCCCGGAAGCCGCCGGCGGTGCCGAGATCGTTCGGAAGGACCGTGGAGCTCACTCGGGCGTCGAGGCCCGCCGGGAGCAGTCGGCGCAGCACGCGTTCCTGGCCGCCGTTGCCGCTGAAGACGACGTGCACCGAGTCGGCGCCGGCCTGCAGAGCCGCCTCGACGACGCGGGCGAGTGTCGTCGTGCGCTTTCCGGTGGTCACGGTCACGGCGATGACAAGGGGTTCGGTGCCGTCGAGGCGTCGGAGCATGGCGGTGGTCTCTTCTTCGATGAGGGGCGGGAGCGGGAGGCGGGCGCCGAGAGCGGCGCCGCCTCGAGCCAGGAGGACAGGAACAGCACCGTACACGAGAAAATGAGGTGTGCTCGCTATTGCGAGAGATTCTCTCAGTTCCGCTCGCGTCGCGGACCGCTGCCCGCCCGAGCATCCGTCCCCTGTCTCCCCTCTTCGGCGAGGACGACGTCGAGCACCCGCTCCGCATAGGTGGTCCAGTCGGTGATCGACGTCGCCGCGGTGCGCGCCGAGTCCGCGATCGCCCGCCGGGTCGCCCGATCGAGCGGCTGCACCCGGCCGAGCGCGTCCCGGAGCGCCCGGACGTCACCCGCGGGCAGGACCGTGCTGTGCCGCGGGTCGAGAAGGGCGGAGGCACCGTTGGCGTCGGTCGTGATGACCGGGAGCCCGGAGGCCGCGGCTTCGGCGACGACCAGGGAGCAGGCGTCCTCCAGCGTCGGGAGGACGAAGGCGTCGGCGGCCCGGAACTCCCGCGCGAGGTCCTCCGCGGAGAGCGGGCCGGTGATGATCACGTTCGGCGGGGCGCCGCGCAGGAGGCGCCGGTCGAAGACCCCGCCGGCAAGGACGAGGTCGACCGGCAGCCCTCGAACGGCGTCCAGGAGCTGGGGGATCCCTTTGCGATGCGAGAGGTGGGCCGCGCAGACGAGTCGCCGCCGCTCGGGGTCGCGGTCGACGGTCGGCCCGTCGGGGGTGAAGCCCGTCAGGCTCACGCCGTAGGGGATCTGCACGATCTTCGCGCGATCGACGCCGTACCGGGCCATCTGCTCCGAGACGAGCGCCGAGGGGGTGAGGACGATGTCGGCGAGCCTGAGCTCCTTCTCGATCCGGCGCACGAGGCGCCCGGGGTAGCGCTCGTCCCAGGTCCGGCGGCGGGAGAAGTGCCGGAGGAGCTCGCCGTTGTGCGCTCGCGGATGCGCGTCGACGGCGTGGAGGACCCGCCGGGCGTCGGGGTGGGCGCGGAAGAGCGCGAGGCAGGCGCCCGGGAAGCCCAGCACGACCGCGACCTCGGGGAGCTCGACAGCCGCCGCCGCCCGGTCGAAGAGGACCTTGGAGAGGTAGGACGCCCGCAGCGCGAGACCGGGACAGGGCAGCCGGAGACCCGCGCGGAGCACCATCTCGGCCAGATGCGACACCCGCTCGACCCGGTGGGGACGAGTTGCGGCGTACCCGTCCCGGAGGACGCGCATCCGCCGCCCGAAGGTCGTGCGGGCTGCAGCGGAGGGGAGAGGGAGCGACGCGGCGAGAGCGACGAGCCTCGTGCGCGGAAGGATCTCCGCGGCCATGGCCCCGCGGGACGCGGCGCCGGTGATCAGGGCCCTGGCCGCCCCCTCGGAGTACGGGCTCGCGACGACGAGTGCACGTCTCGGCGGCGTCATCGCAGCATCACTCGGAGCTCCTCGCCGATGCGGCGCACGAACTCGGTCCGGGAGAACGCCGCCCTGGAGTGCTCGTGCGCGGCCCGGCCGAACGACTCCACGGCGGCGCGATCCAGGCCCTCGAGGACCGCGACCCACTCCTCCACCGCGCCGGGAGCGAGAGTGCGCCCGGTCACTCCGTCCAGCACGATCTCGGGGAGCCCGCCGGAGCGGCTGACGAGGGCTGCTCGTCCAGCTGCGGCGGCCTCCAGGGCGATCGTCGGCAGGGGATCCGGCGACGTGCTCGGCACGACGACGACGTGAGCCGCGTCGAGCACTCGCCGCACGTCCTCGCACTCGCCGCGCACCTCGACGGACTCGCCGTTCCGCATGCCCGCCACGATGCCGGGGACGTCCACTCCGGTCCCGCAGACCGGAGGCCCGCCGAGGACGATCAGCCGCACGTCCCGGCGCTCGAGGCGGCTCCACACCCGGAGGAAGTGCTCGTGGCCCTTCCACGCGTTCCACCGGCTCGCCAGGACGAAGACGAGTTCGTCTCCCTGCGGGAGCGGGACCGGCGGTGTGCTCTCGAATCCGTTGTGGACGACGGTCGACCGTCTCCGGTTCGAGGCGGTCAGCGTGTCCGCGACCGCTCGGCTCACGACGACGAGGCGGTCCGCCGAGCGGAACAGCAGGCAGAGGACCCACCGCTCGATCCCTCGACTGTGCTCGTGCAGATGCAGGAGGGTCGGTGCACCGAGGAGGCGGGCGACGGGCAGCACGAGCGCGAGCGCGGCGGTGTTCACGTAGACGAGCGCCGGATCGAGCTCGCGGATCGCCCGGCCGGTCGCTGCGGTCCGCCGCAGGAAGGAGAGGAGGTGGCGCGTGCGGAGGTAGGCGCGCCGGAGCACGGGCAGCGGCATGCGGCGCACCGTGACACCGCGTTCCTCGAGCAGGCGGGTGAGGGGGCGAGCCGGGTAGTCCAGGTCGTCCGGGAGCCAGACTTCGGCCGTCACGTCCTCGGGGACCGCTCGCAGCGCCTCGAGGAGGACCCGATCGGCGCCGTAGGTCTCGTCGGAGGGATGGAGGAACAGGATCGTCCGCGGGCTGGACGCCGCCGCCGGAGGGCGGGGTCGGCGTCGCCGGCCGACGGACCCGCTCACCGGCTCACCAGCGGGTGGCGGAGGCCGCGCGGACGCGGCGACCGTCCCGACGCGTCGTCCACCAGCCCGGCGAGGGTCTCCTCGTAGGCGGAGCAGACCGCCTTCCAGGTGTAGTGCTCGCGGGCGCGCTCGCGGGCCGCGTCGCTCGCGGCGCACTGCTCGTCGGGGGAGAGGAGCATCCGCCGGACCGCCGCGGCGATCGACGGGGCGTCCGGTGCGACGAACACGCCGGCGTCCCCGAGCACCTCCCGGTTGTAGACGGTGTCGCGGGCGACGGTCGGAGCACCGCACGCCATGGCCTGGACCAGCGCGGGGTTGGTGCCGCCGACGCTGTGACCGTGGAAGTAGGCGCCGGCGTGCTGCCAGAGCGAGAAGAGCCGGGCGTCGTCGCGGAGGTGACCGAGGTGATGGATGCGCTCGTGGGACGCCGCGAGGCGAGCGGCCCGCTGATCCAGTGCGCCGCCGCAGCCGGTGGAGCCGACGATGACGACGTCGTGGGTGCGCGCGATCGCGGGAGCGGCGGCGAAGAACTCCTCGACGGTGTTCTCGGGAACGAACCGCGAGACGAGGAGGGCGTACGACCGGTGCCGGAGCCCGGGCTCAACGGGCAGGGCCGGCGGGACGTCGCCGCCGTAGGGCAGGAAGACGCCGTCGCGCTGGAAGTCGGTGCCCCAGCGCCGGGCGATCTCGTGCGAGTCGAAGGCGAGCTCGGTGCCGTGCGCCGCGGTCATCCGCGCGCCCCTTCGGAAGACGGATCGCGCGAGAGGCCCCCACTTCTCCCGCTCCCACTCCATGCCGTCCACGTTGACGAGGGTGGGGATGCCGGCTCGCTCGAGCAGCGGGAGGAAGAGGCCGTTCGCAGCGTTCATGACGAGGGCGACATCGGGGGCGCGTCGCACCGCGTCGCGGGTCGCGCTCAGCCCGTGGCTCAGCGTGCTCAGCGACCGGGAGTCCCAGCCGGAGGTGACGACGGTGCGCACGCGCGGGTCCCGGCTCTCGGCGTCGTCGACGGTCGCTCCGGGGCGCCCGTAGACGGTGACGTCCCAGCCCGCGTCGACGAGGTGGGGGGCGAGCCGACGGACCGCGGTCTCGAAGCCGCCGTAGTAGCTGGGGTAGCCGCGCGTGCCGATGACGGCGAGGGATTTTGGCATGGCGGGGACGCTATTCGCGCGGGACCGAGCGTCGACCCGTAGGGACGTGTTCGTCGGGGAACTGGCGCGCTGCGCCGCTCGGACCGCGTCAGACGCGCCGGAATCGATGCAGGTGGCGCAGGACGCACGTCGTCGACCGGCGGCGCAGACCGACATAGGTGCTCGGCGACACGGCGATGAGGGCGAGTGCGCCCGCGACGGCGAGGTGCCCGTCGCGGACGGTGCGGAGGACGTCGCTCGCTCGGACGTCGGCCGAGACCTCCCGCTCGATCGTGCGGCCGACGTCGCCGGCGGACGGGTGCTCGGCGACGTGGTGCAGCGCCGACAGGTGGGCGACCCGCGCCGTGTAGGAGCTGACCGAGGGGTGCGCGGCGAGTCGGGGGAAGTCCGCCTCGAGCAGGCGCACGACGTGGCGGACGTTCCTCGAGAGGTCCAGGAGGTCGACCCGCAGGCCGTCCGTGATCGCGCCGGGGCGGACGGAGTAGACGTAGAGCTCTCGATCGACGAAGGAGACCGTGCGCGCACGGGCGAGCAGGACGGCCATCAGCGCCGTGTCCTCGTAGGAGCGGGAGGCGGGGAAGCGGAGGCCGTCGTAGAGCTCGCGTCGGACGAGCTTGTTCCAGAGGAAGGCCCAGAGCCGGAACTCGAAGAGCTCGACCGCGGCGTCGCATCCCCTCCAGAGGCGGTCCCCGGTGTACGGCATCGCTCCGACGGGCAGCCGCTCGCCCGACTCGCCGACGGCGATCAGGCCGGTCACGACGACGTCGACCTCGCCGGACATCGCGTCGACCATCGCAGCGAGCATGTCCCGGTGGACGTGGTCGTCGGAGTCGACGAACCAGAGCGCGTCTCCGGTGGCGTGCTCGAGGATCGTGTTCCGCACCTCGGCGAGGCCGCGATTCGACTCGTGCGTCACCACCAGCACCGAGAACGACCCAGGCGCGTCCGCGATCGACGCGCGGACCTTCACCATCGAGTCGTCGGGGCTCGCGTCGTCCACGATGATCACCTCCACCGCGCATCCGGGCGGCAGCGCGAGCGCCCAGAGCGAGGAGAGGCAGCGCTCGACGTACGCGGAGACCCCGTAGACCGGGACGCCGATCGTGACCGAGCGGGGACGCGCCGCGCTCGGGCAGGTCATCGATGCTCGCTCGAGGCCATCGCCCCGCCGATCGCCCCGCCGATCGCCCGGCCGTTGCCCTCGAGCAGCTGCTGGGCGGCCGCGAGCAGGTCCGGTGCCACCGCGTCCGCGGTGAAGGCGTGGATCCCGCGCGCAGCGCGATCGGTGAGGCGCTCCCTGAGCTCCGGCTCATCGAGCAGTCGTCCGATCGCCTCGCTGAGCGCCGAGCGGTCGTCCCGAGGCACCATCAGCGCATCCACGCCGTCCTCGCAGAAGTCGTCGAAGCCGCTGCCGGTGGTGGCGACGAGCGGGGTTCCCACCGCCTTGACCTCGAGCGCCGCGTTCCCGAAGCCCTCCCAGCGCGAGGGACAGGTGACCACGGTGGCGGCCCTGATCGCGGCGAACACCTCGTCACCGCCGACGTGGCCGAGGAACGTGAACCTCTCGCGGTGCTCGTCGGCGACCATGCCGAGGAGCTCGGCCTCCGTCGGCTCGAGGAAGCAGAAGGCTCCCGCGAAGACGAAGGAGACGTCCGGACGGGTCCGGGCCAGTGCCTCGAAGGCGTGCACCGCGGTCTCGACGCCCTTGCGCCGCTCGATGCGGCTGAGGAAGAGCACCACGGGACCCGGGCCCGGCGGCCAGCCGTCCGGGAGGTCGCCGGACCGCGCGCTCCGCTGCACCGTCGGCACGTCGATGCAGTTGCGGACGACGACCGAGGGCGGAAGCTCGGGGATCCGCGTCGAGTACCAGTCCCGGACCGCGCGGGAGATCGGGACGAGTCCGCGTGACCGTCTCATCTGGCGGGTCTCGAGGCGTTTCTGGAGCCCGATCAGCAGGCGCGTGCGGAGGGTGCGCCCTCTCGCCGACCCGCCCGCGATCCAGTCCGCGATGCGGTAGCCGGTCGCGAGGTTCGTCACGAGCGGGGCGTGCCGCGGGAGCAGCGCGCCCAGGCCTTCCCACTCGGCGAGGAAGATCGCGTCGTAGCGGGTGCGGCGGACGAGCGCGCGCAGGTGGAGCGCCCGCTGCAGGAGCCGGCCGATGGCGGGCCGGCGGCGCAGGCGGACGTACTCGAGGATCCGCACGCCCTCGGGATCGAAGCCGTCGAGCGGCGGGTCGCAGGAGAGGACGACGAGGTCGACCTCGACGCCTGCTCTCACGAGCGCCGGCAGCAGCGAGGCGAAACCGCGCCCGATTCCGCCGGTGTAGGGCGTCAGCCCCGCGTACTCCGTCGTGGCGACCAGCCAGCGGCGCGTCGATGTCATCAGCACTCCTCGGTGTCCGCCGGGGGCGGGGTGTCCAGCGGCTCGGGGGACGCTACCAAGACGCTCGCCGCGGCTGCGGCGTGCGGCGCGGTCTCCGGTGCTCCTGGCGCGGAGCGGCCGGAACGACCCGATCGTCGCCGGTCCGGCTGCTCCGAGGCGCCTGTCCTGCGCTGCTGGAACGGCGTGGGGGCGTGCTGCTCGAGGAGCGCTCGTCGGGGCTGACGCGGCGCAGAGGGACGGGTGGGAGTGCGCGCGGCGGTGCCGGTTCCGACCGGGCCTCCGCGATGGTCAGCAGCAGGGCGAGTGCCGGGATGATCAGAGCGGCCGGCGCCGACTCGAGGAGGTTGAAGGCCGACGCCGCCACCAGGTAGGCGACCAGCATCGCGGGACCGGCCACCGCACCCCGGGCGATCGAGCAGATCAGGACGATCAGGAGGTGGGCCAGCAGAAGCGTCGTGCCGATGAGCCCGTAGCTGAAGACCGTCTGCCACAGGCTGCTCTCGAGGACGTAGGTCCCCCCGCCGTTCTGCGCGAAGACGACGCCCGACAGTCCTCCGCCGGAGCCGAAGACGCCCGACTCCGTCGGCAGCACCTTCAGACCGATCCGGAGGACCAGGTCGCGGACGTCTGCGGACCGTTCGCCCTCCTCCGTCTCGGAGCGGGAGTCGAAGGCCTGAGCGCCCACGGTCGACACGATCACGAGGAGAGGGGCGAACGCGAGGATCAGTCTGATGAGGCGGCTCCCCGTGAGGCGGAAGAGGGTCACGCCGCCCGCCACCAGGACGCCGACCGCGATCGCGATCACGGCGCTGCGCGAGCCGGAGAGCAGCACCCCTGCGCAGCAGGCCGCGAAGCCGAGGAGGGCACCCGGTCGTCTGCCCTTGAGGAACAGCCCGAACGCGAGGGACCCGACCGAGGCGAAGAAGGTGCCGTTCACCAGCGGGTGCCCGAGCGTCGTCAGGATCCGGTACACGCTCCACTCCTGCGTGAGCGGGAACGGGGCGGAGGCGAAGATCTCGGCGTAGAGGTTCGACCGGGTCGTGGACTCGACCGTCCCGACGATCGCGAGGGCGATCGAAACCAGGAGGAGGGCGGTGGTCAGCGGCCGGAAGACCGAGGGGTCGCTCATCCACAGCGGAAGGGCGATCAGCGCGATGACGACGACGGCCGTCCAGGAGGCGATCGTCTCGATCTGCCCCTGCGGCCGGAGGACGGGGATGACGAGTGCGTAGACCGTGAACGCGGCCGGCGCCACCAGCCGGGTCCTGCGGAGCCAGGGCGGTGGTGGAGCTCCGGTGGCGACCGCCAGCAGTGCCGCGAGGACGATGATCGGACTGAGGATCTGGAACGGCGCGGGCAGCGCCAGGTAGTCGAACGGGACGACCGCGTAGAGGACGAGGACGAGCGTCAGGGCTGCGGCCGGCGGGAGCAGCCGGGCGACGATCAGCACGCAGGCCGCCGCAGCGGCGAGCGCCGGGATCCGGAGCTCGCCGGTCACGACCGCGACCACCGCGGCGCCGAGCAGGAGGACCGCCAGGGCGGGAAGCCAGACGGCGTTCGAGCGCTGCGCGGGCGCTGGGCTCGGGCGCGCGGACTCCGGCTGACCGGGCGGTGGCGGCAGTCGTCGTGGAGACCGCGCGAGCGAACGCCGGTGCGAGCCGGTGGGAGGTGGTGTCATGGCGGGTCGCCTCAGAGATCGGGGGGTCGGGGCACGGGTGGTCAGCTGTAGGGGAGGAGCGCGGCGCAGAAGCCTGCGATACCGATGAGCACGCCGGCCGCGAGGCAGCCGGAGACGCGCAGGAGGCCGGCGCGGCCGAGGTCCTGCCCGACGTGCGGCAGGCGACCGGCGAGGGCGACGGCGTCGCGGAGGACGGCGGCGCACGCGCCCGCGAGCAGATCGGCGGCGACGGCGAATCCGGCTCCGACGCTGAGAGCGACGCCGATCCAGTGCCACGGCACGAGCACGCTCGCGCGGCCCTGCACGATCAGGAACGAGGAGGCGCACCACATGCAGGCGATCGGCGCGGAGGAGATGGAGAGGATCGGCACGATCAGCAGGGCGGGATGCCAGGAGGAGTCGAGGACGCGGCCGAGGACGAGGAGATCCAGGGCGACCATCGTCGCCTGGACGACCAGGGCGCCGACCGCTGCCTGCAGCATCACGGAGCGGAGCACTGCGCGCCGCTCCTCGTCCGTCCGGGAGTTGGCCACCCGGGCGCGGAGGACGTTGGTGAGTCCGAGGACGACGGCGTCCGAGACGGCGCGCGCGATCTGACTCGCGATCGAGTAGAGCCCGAGTGTCGTGGCTCCGCCGAGAGCGGAGAGGACGATCCGCTCGGACTGGCCCTGCAACCAGCCGAAGACGTTGCTCTGCAGGGTGGGGATCACGTAGTCCCTGAGCATCGGCCGACCTGGCAGGTCGGGAGTCGGCAGCGTCCCCCGTCTCGAGAGCAGGAGGAGGAGCATCCCCTCGGTCACCCCGGTCTGGAGCGATCCGGCCGCGATGCCGAGCACGGGAGCGAGTGGGACGCAGACGACGATCGAGGCGATGCTGCCGAGGGCCTGGCCCCGCGCGATCGAGGCCCAGCGTCCCTCGTACTGCGCCCGGGTCAGTGCGGGCAGGATCGCTCCGTGGAGCGCCGCGACGGCGACGAACGGCAGGAGGGCGACGGCCTGCGCGGCGGACGCCGCCGACAGGGCCCAGAGCAGACCGATCGCGACCGCCATCGCCGTCGCCCCGCCGACGGAGACGACGGCGGCGGCGCGCCGGAGCTGGCGCGCGCCCCCCTCCCTCCGCCACATCGCGACGCCGAGCGGGCGCACCGTGTTCTCCCCGATCTCCTGCAGGAGGGAGAGCGCGAGGAACGCCATCGCATAGACACCCGCTTCCGCGGGTGACACGTGGACGGCGACGACGAGGCCGACGACCGCGCTCGTGCCGCGGGAGACGAGCCGTTCGAGGGCGGCGTTCGAGGAGCTCCGCGCTGTCGGAGAGCGCAGCAGTGCGGCGACGCGGAGGATCATCGAGCTCCGGGGCGGAGAGCCCCGGACTCCAGCGCGCGGCAGGACGTCCGGTCCATCGAGGGAGCCTCCCGGTCGGGGATCACGACGGCAGGCGAGCCGCCGGGACACGGTAGGACGCCCCCGTTCCACCTCGCCTCGACTGGCGCGTCCCGGGGCGCGGATCGCCTGGTCGCGTGCAGCGGGCCCCCTCTCGGCGCGGTTCCTCGGTGCAGGAGCCGTCTGCCGGAGCGGCGCGCGCCCTCCGGGTGGTCGCCACCGGTGGTCCCGTATCATTGCGGCGTTATGTCACGCATCTACGACTGCTCCGTCGACACGGACCTCCTGACCGGCACCCGTCTCGCGCGCACCGCGATCGGCCGGGGCGAGCTCGTCGTCCTGCCGACCGACACGGTCTACGGGATCGCGGCCAACGCCTTCGACGCCGCGGCGGTGCAGCGCCTGCTCGACGCGAAGGGGCGCACCCGCCAGTCGCCGCCACCCGTGCTGATCGGCGACGTGGCCGCGCTCGACGCACTCGCGGAGAACGTGCCCGAGGCCGTCCGCGAGCTGGCGAAGGCCTTCTGGCCGGGTGGGCTCACGATCGTGCTGCACGCGCAGCCCTCCCTCGTCTGGGACCTGGGCGAGACTCGGGGCACCGTCGCCCTCCGGATGCCCGACAACCCGGTCACCCTCGAGCTCCTCGCCGAGACGGGGCCGCTCGCGGTCTCCTCGGCCAACCGCACCGGCCGCCCGTCCGCCACCACCGCCCAGGAGGCGCTCGACCAGCTCGGCGACTCCGTCGACGTCTACCTCGACGCGGGCACCGCCGGGAGCCGCTACAGCGACCGACCGGCGGGCGCGAGCGAGTCCTCCACCATCGTCGACGCGACCGCGCTCAGCTTCGAGGGCGGCACCCTGCGCATCCTCCGCCAGGGCGTCGTCTCGGCCGAGAGCATCCGCGAGGTCGTCGGCGACCTGCTGCTCGACGGCGTCGCCACGGCCGAGGAGCCCGAGGCCCCCGCGCCGGTCGCGTCCTACGACGCCTCCACCGAGCTCAGCGACCCGACCGTCGAGGACGACGAGCCCGTCGCCGCCGAGGAGCAGCCCGCTCCCACGGCGCGACCGGACTGGGCGTCGCGCGCTCAGGTGCAGGACGAGCCGGCGGCGAGCGGCACCGCGCGCCCCGACTCCACCCCGGGTGAGTAGCCGATGATCACCTTCGTCCTGGTCTCGCTCGCGGTCGCGGTCGTGACCTGCGGGCTGTCGTGGGTCATCTGGAAGCTCAGCCTGCGGTACCGGCTCTACCCGGCGATCCGGGTGCGCGACATGCACACCAGGCCGACCCCGCGCCTCGGCGGCATCGCCATGTTCCTCGGGATCCTCGTCGGCTTCGGCATCGCCTCGCAGCTGCCCTACTTCCGGCTGGTGTTCGCCAATCCCGAGCCGATCCTCGCGATCCTCGGCGCGAGCCTCCTGATCGTCCTCATCGGCGTCGCCGACGACATCTGGGACCTCGACTGGACGACGAAGCTCGCCGGGCAGATGATCGCCGCGGGCCTGATCGCCTGGAAGGGCGTGCAGATCGTCTCGCTGCCGATCGGCGGCCTCACCGTCGGCTCGCCCTGGATGTCGCTGATCATCACCGTGCTGGCGATCGTGCTCGTGACCAACGCGCTGAACTTCATCGACGGCCTCGACGGCCTCGTCGCCGGCGTCGCGCTGATCGCCAACGGCGTGTTCTTCCTCTACAGCTACCTGCTCGTGCAGCAGACGTCGCCGACCGACTACTTCAACCTCGCCTCGCTGATCGCGGTCGTCCTCGTCGGCGCCTGCGCGGGCTTCCTGCCGATCAACTGGCGCCCGGCGAAGATGTTCATGGGCGACGGGGGAGCGCTGCTCGTCGGCATGCTGATGGCGACGTCGGCCATCGCCGTCACGGGGCAGATCGACCCCTCGCAGCTCGCGGCGAAGGAGCTGCTGCCCGCGTTCATCCCGATCATCCTGCCGTTCGCCATCCTCGTCGTCCCGCTGATGGACTTCGGCCTCGCGGTGATCCGGCGGCTGCGCGCGGGCAAGTCGCCGTTCAGCGCCGACCGCAAGCACCTGCACCACCGGCTGCTCGACATGGGGCACTCGCACCTGCACGCCGTGCTGATCTTCTACGCCTGGACGGCCGTCGTCGCCTTCAGCTGCCTGCTGATGTTCGTCGTCGACGTGCTCTGGGTGCCGCTCGCCTTCCTCGCGATCGGGCTGCTCGCCTGCACCGTCGTCACGCTCCTCCCGCTCAGCCGCCGCAAGCGGCTCGAGGCGGCGGCGCAGTCGGCGGAGGCGTCCCCCGTCCTCGACCCCCTCGACCGCGCGTCCGAGACGGACACGAGCCGTTCGCCGATCGGCCTGCCGCTCGGTCGCGACACGACAGCGCCGCATCAGGCGCGGAAAGAAGCATCATGACCGGAGCCTCCCCGGCCGCCCCCCGTCCCCAGCCCGCCTCGGTGCCCGTCCTGCGGCGCACGCTCGCCGTGGGCGGCGTCTTCGTCCTCGCTCTGGCCGTCGTCGGCGCGATCGTCGGATTCCTCGCCGCCGGCGGGGAGGGCGCCGTCGGCGCCCTGATCGGCGCCGTCGTCGGCGGGGTCATGGTGGCGCTCACCGCCGCCAGCATCCTCGTCGCCAACCGGATGGACATCGGCGGGTTCTTCGCCGTGGTGCTCGGCACCTGGCTCGCCAAGTTCGTCCTCTTCGTGATCGCGGCCCTCGTTCTGCGCGACCAGCCGTGGCTGAACAGCACCGCGATGTTCGTCACGATCATCGCGGCGGTGCTCGGCTCGCTCGTCATCGACGTGCTCGTCGTCTCGCGCTCGCGCATGGCGAACGTCAGCGACATCGCCCGATGAGCGCGCCCCGAGTGGCGTCTGAGAGGATCACGATTCGGCTCTCAGGCCGTTCTGTTGCTACAGTAGGGTCCAATCCCCGCAGGCGACGTGTGCCCGTCCTCAGGTCGTCTCATCGTTGATGTCGACCGCCGAGTGCGAACGCCGTCCGAGCGGAATACCCCACCTTTCGTCGTCGCGAGAGCGTTGCGTCCGAACGATTCACGTCGTTCGTCTGCCACGTGCCACGCCCCGAATTCCAGGAGCTAGCGCTGTTTGCTAACGCTGTGACCCTGTTGGTCTCGTCCTCGACCGGTGAGAGTGACTTCCACACCCCGTCGATCTCCGAGTTCTTCCCGCCCGGTTTCCTCTTCGAGGGAACCCCTTTCGAGATCAACCGCGTCATGCTGGTCCGCTTCATCGCGGTCATCGCCCTGATGCTGTTCTTCTACCTCGGGACGCGCAAGATGCGCATCGTCCCGGGCCGCTTCCAGAGCGTCGTGGAGATGGCCTTCGACTTCGTCCGCGTGACGATCGCGAAGGACATCCTCGGCGAGAAGGACGCGCGCCGCTTCCTGCCGATCCTGGTGACGATCTTCTTCGCGATCATCGCGATGAACCTCACCGGCATCGTCCCGTTCCTGAACATCGCGGGAACGTCGGTCGTGGGCATGCCCCTCTTCCTCGGCCTGGTCGCGTACGTGACCTTCATCTACGCCGGCATCAAGGACCGGGGGATGGGCTTCTTCAAGAACGCCCTCTTCCCGCCCGGAGCCCCGTTCCTGATCTACTTCATCCTCACGCCGATCGAGCTGCTGCAGACGTTCATCATCCGTCCGCTCTCGCTCGCGCTGCGGCTCGTGATGAACATGATCGTCGGGCACCTCCTCCTGGTGCTCTGCTTCTCGGCCACGCAGTTCTTCCTCTTCAGCTCGCAGATCGACCCGGGCTTCAAGCTCTTCGGTGTCGTGACCTTCGCCTTCGGCGGCGCCTTCACGCTCTTCGAGCTGCTGGTCGCGGTGCTGCAGGCCTACATCTTCACTCTCCTCGCTGCGGTCTACATCCAGTTGGCCGTCGCCGAGGAGCACTGACCCCACTACTCACGGGCTCCCGCCCGTTCACACGATCACCCCACTGAAAGGACCCACTCGTGGACTCAGTCACCGTTCTCGCCGAACTCACCGGCAACATCGCGACGGTCGGTTACGGCCTCGCAGCGATCGGCCCCGGCATCGGTGTCGGCATCGTCGCGGGCAAGACCGTCGAGGCCATGGCGCGCCAGCCCGAGATGGCCGGCCGCCTCCAGACCACGATGTTCCTCGGCATCGCGTTCACCGAGGTGCTCGCGCTCATCGGTCTCGCCACCTACTTCATCTTCGCGGCGTAGTCGTGTTCAGCACCGCTGTGAACATCGCTGCGGAAGAAGGTGACGTCCCCGCGGTCATTCTGATCCCGGAGTTCTACGACTTCTTCTGGTCGGGGGTGATCTTCCTCATCCTGCTGTTCTTCTTCTGGAGGCTGGTCCTGCCGCGCATCCAGACGATGCTCGACGCGCGCTCCGCCGCGATCGAGGGGAACATCGCGAAGGCCGACGAGGCCCAGCGACAGGCTGAGATCGCACTCGAGAAGTACACCGCTCAGCTGGCCGAGGCCCGCGCCGAGGCCGGAGTGATCCGCGAGAAGGCGAACGCCGACGGCAACGCGATCGTGGCGGCGAAGAAGGAGCAGGCGCAGGTCGAGGCCGAGCGCATCCTCCAGAACGCGCACGCCCAGATCGAGGCGGACCGCCAGTCGGCCGTCGTCGCTCTGCGCTCCGAAGTCGGAACCCTCGCCATCGATCTCGCCTCCGGCGTCATCGGCGAGAGCCTCAACGACGACGCGAAGGCGTCCGCGATCGTGGACCGCTTCCTCGCCGACCTCGAGGCCTCGGAGAAGGCGAACAGCTGATGGGCAGCGCGTCCAGGCAGGCACTCGCGTCGGCGAAGGCGGAGCTCTCCGCCCTCGGCGGCCAGGCGTCCCTCGACACGGCCCAGCAGCTCTTCGAGGCGGCCCGGGTCATCGACGGGCAGGCGCAGCTGCGCACGGTCCTCTCCGACCCGAGCACCGACGCGGGCAGCAGGCAGGCCCTCGTCGCCCGGGTGTTCGCACCCTTCGGCGAGCCGGCCAAGCGCCTGCTCACCGTCGTCGTCGGCCACCGCTGGTCGAGCCCGAGCGATCTGATCGCCGGGATCGAGGAGGTCGGGGTCCGTGCGATCGCGTCCGCCACCCCGGAGGGCGTCTCGCTCGAGACCGAGCTGCAGACCTTCGGCGCCGTCGTGGCGTCGGATGCTCAGCTCGAGCTCGCGCTCGGCAGCAAGCTCGCCGCGGCGGACTCGAAGGTCGCGCTCGTGCAGCGCCTCCTCGAGGGCAAGGCCTCCGCGGAGACCCTCGCCATCCTCCGCCAGCTGATCGCGCACCCGCGCGGTCGCCGCATCCCCGAGCTCGTCCGCTTCGCGGCGGGCGTCGTCGCGGACCAGGGCGGCTTCACCATCGCCACGGTCTCGGTCGCGGCTCCGCTGCACCCCGAGCAGCTCGACCGGCTCCGCTCGGCGCTCACGCGCCAGTACGGCCGCCCGGTCTCCGTCAACGTCCTGGTCGACCCCTCCCTCCTGGGCGGCATGCGACTGCACGTCGGCGACGAGGTCATCGACGGCACCGTCTCGGCGCGGCTGTCCGACCTGAAGCTCCAGCTCGCGTCCTGACGGACGCACGTATCCTCAGGGAGCGGCTCGCGCCGCCTCCGACCTCCGCACCACCCAGGTCAGGCCCCGACGACCGCTTCGGCTCGCACGGACCCAACGAATAGGAATTCCCATGGCAGATATCACCATCAGCCCGGATGAGATCCGCGACGCGCTGAAGGACTTCGTCTCGTCGTACGAGCCGGGCAAGGCGTCCACCACCGAGGTCGGCTACGTCATCGACGCCGCCGACGGCATCGCCCACGTCGAGGGACTCCCCGGCGTCATGGCGAACGAGCTGATCCGCTTCTCCAACGGCGTGCTGGGCCTCGCCCAGAACCTCGACGAGAACGAGATCGGCGTCGTCGTCCTCGGCGAGTTCTCCGGCATCGAGGAGGGCATGGAGGTCACCCGCACCGGCGAGGTCCTCTCCGTCCCCGTCGGCGACGGCTACCTCGGCCGCGTCGTCGACCCGCTCGGCAACCCGATCGACGGACTCGGCGACATCGCCTCCGAGGGCCGCCGCGCCCTCGAGCTCCAGGCCCCCGGCGTCATGTCGCGCAAGTCGGTCCACGAGCCGCTGCAGACCGGCATCAAGGCCATCGACGCGATGATCCCCGTCGGCCGCGGCCAGCGCCAGCTCATCATCGGCGACCGCCAGACCGGCAAGACGGCCATCGCGATCGACACGATCATCAACCAGAAGGCCAACTGGGAGTCCGGCGACACGAACAAGCAGGTCCGCTGCATCTACGTCGCCATCGGCCAGAAGGGCTCGACCATCGCCTCGGTGAAGGGCGCGCTCGAGGACGCCGGAGCGATGGAGTACACGACGATCGTCGCGTCCCCCGCCTCGGACCCCGCCGGCTTCAAGTACCTCGCCCCCTACACCGGCTCGGCCATCGGCCAGCACTGGATGTACGGCGGCAAGCACGTGCTGATCATCTTCGACGACCTGTCGAAGCAGGCCGAGGCCTACCGCGCCGTGTCGCTCCTTCTGCGCCGTCCGCCGGGACGCGAGGCGTACCCCGGCGACGTCTTCTACCTGCACTCCCGCCTGCTGGAGCGCTGCGCGAAGCTGTCCGACGAGCTCGGCGCCGGCTCGATGACGGGTCTCCCGATCATCGAGACCAAGGCGAACGACGTCTCGGCGTACATCCCGACCAACGTGATCTCGATCACCGACGGCCAGATCTTCCTCCAGTCCGACCTCTTCAACGCCAACCAGCGTCCGGCGGTCGACGTGGGCATCTCGGTCTCGCGAGTCGGCGGTGACGCCCAGGTCAAGTCGATCAAGAAGGTCTCCGGAACGCTGAAGCTCGAGCTGGCGCAGTACCGCTCGCTCGAAGCCTTCGCGATGTTCGCCTCGGACCTCGACGCCGCCTCGCGCCGTCAGCTCGCCCGTGGCGCCCGCCTCACTGAGCTGCTCAAGCAGCCGCAGTACTCGCCGTACCCCGTCGAGGAGCAGGTCGTCTCGATCTGGGCCGGAACGAACGGCAAGCTCGACGAGGTGCCCGTCCCAGACGTGCTGCGCTTCGAGCGCGAGCTGCTCGACTACCTGGGCCGCAACACGCAGGTCCTCTCCACGCTGCGCGACACCAACGTGCTCTCCGACGACACCGTCGCCGAGCTGCACCGTGCCGTCGACGGCTTCAAGCTCGAGTTCCAGACCGGTGAGGGCAAGCCGCTCGCCTCGGTCGGGCGCGAGGAGCACAAGGCGATCTCGGCCGACGAGGTCGGCCAGGAGAAGATCGTCAAGGGCCGTCGCTAACAGCGGCCCCCTGACGATTCAGAGAAGGACTACAGGAGACACATGGGAGCGCAACTCCGGGTCTACCGGTCGAAGATCCGCTCGGCCCAGACGACCAAGAAGATCACCCGCGCCATGGAGCTGATCTCGGCCTCGCGCATCCAGAAGGCGCAGAACCGCGTCGCCGCCGCGGCGCCGTACTCGAACGCCATCACGCGCGCCGTGTCGGCCGTCGCGACCTACTCGAACGTCGAGCACCCGCTCACGACCGAGCGCGAGAAGCTCGATACGGCCGCGATCGTGATCTTCACCTCCGACCGCGGCCTCGCCGGCGCGTTCTCCTCGAGCGTGCTCAAGGAGGCGGAGGAGCTGGCCTCGCTGCTGCGCAGCGAGGGCAAGGAGGTCGTCTTCTACCTGGTCGGCCGCAAGGCGAACGCGTACTTCTCGTTCCGCCGGCGTCCGAGCGTCCGCATCTGGACGGGCGGCACCGACCAGCCGGTGTTCGAGACGGCGAAGGAGATCGCCGACGCGGTCGTCGACTCCTACAACCTCGATGACGAAGAGGGCGGAGTGGACGAGATCCACCTCGTGTACAACCGCTTCGTCAGCATGGTCACCCAGCAGCCGACCGTCGTCCGGCTCCTGCCGCTCGAGGTCGTCGAGGGCGCCGAGGATCAGAACACCGATCTGTACCCGCTCTACGAGTTCGAGCCCGACCCCGAGACGGTCCTCGACCGCCTCCTGCCGGTCTACGTCGAGAGCCGCATCTTCAACGCGATGCTGCAGTCGGCGGCCTCCGAGCACGCGGCGCGCCAGAAGGCGATGAAGTCGGCGAGCGACAACGCCGACACCCTCATCAAGACGTACACCCGGCTCGCGAACAACGCGCGCCAGACCGAGATCACGCAGCAGATCGCCGAGATCGTCGGCGGCGCCGACGCCCTGTCGTCCTCGAAGTAGACGGCGCACCTCCCCGACACGAAGCCTCCGCCCTCCGGGTGCGGTGAGACCACAGAAGGAAGAAGCAATGACACTGACCGCACCTGAGGCGGCGACCGGGACTCCGGGCGGGGCCGTCGGCCGTATCGCCCGCGTCACCGGCCCCGTCGTTGACATCGAGTTCCCCCACGACGCGATCCCCGAGGTCTACAACGCGCTCTACACGCACGTCGAGGTCGAGGGCGTCTCGTCCAAGCTGACCTTCGAGGTCGCGCAGCACCTGGGCGACGACCTCGTCCGCGCCATCTCGCTCAACCCGACCGACGGACTCGTCCGCGGCCAGGAGGTCCACGACACCGGCCTGCCGATCTCGGTCCCGGTCGGCGACGTGACCAAGGGCAAGGTCTTCAACGTGATCGGCGAGGTGCTCAACGCTGACGCCGACGGCACGATCAACGGACAGTCGTTCGAGATCACCGAGCGCTGGCCGATCCACCGCAAGCCCCCGGCGTTCGACCAGCTCGAGTCGAAGACCGAGCTCTTCGAAACCGGCATCAAGGTCATCGACCTCCTCACCCCGTACGTGCAGGGCGGCAAGATCGGCCTGTTCGGCGGAGCGGGCGTCGGCAAGACCGTCCTCATCCAGGAGATGATCCAGCGCGTCGCGCAGGACCACGGTGGAGTGTCCGTGTTCGCCGGCGTCGGCGAGCGCACCCGTGAGGGCAACGACCTCATCGCCGAGATGGAGGAGGCGGGCGTCTTCGACAAGACGGCCCTGGTCTTCGGCCAGATGGACGAGCCGCCGGGAACCCGCCTCCGCGTCGCGCTCTCCGCGCTGACGATGGCGGAGTACTTCCGCGACGTGCAGAAGCAGGACGTGCTGCTCTTCATCGACAACATCTTCCGCTTCACCCAGGCCGGCTCGGAGGTGTCGACCCTCCTGGGCCGCATGCCCTCCGCGGTGGGCTACCAGCCGAACCTCGCTGACGAGATGGGTGTGCTCCAGGAGCGCATCACCTCGACGCGCGGACACTCGATCACCTCGCTGCAGGCGATCTACGTCCCCGCCGACGACTACACCGACCCGGCGCCGGCCACGACGTTCGCGCACCTCGACGCGACGACCGAGCTCTCCCGTGAGATCGCGTCGAAGGGCCTCTACCCGGCCGTCGACCCGCTGACCTCGACCTCGCGCATTCTCGACCCCCGCTACCTGGGTGCCGACCACTACCGCGTGGCCACGAACGTCAAGCAGATCCTGCAGAAGAACAAGGAGCTGCAGGAGATCATCGCGATCCTCGGTGTCGACGAGCTCTCCGAGGAGGACAAGATCACGGTGTCGCGTGCGCGCCGGATCCAGCAGTTCCTCTCGCAGAACACGTACATGGCGAAGAAGTTCACCGGCGTGGAGGGCTCGACCGTCCCGCTGAAGGACACCATCGAGTCGTTCGACGCGATCGCCCGCGGCGAGTTCGACCACGTGGCGGAGCAGGCGTTCTTCAACGTCGGCCCGATCACGGACGTCGAGGAGAAGTGGGCCCAGATCCAGAAGGAGAACGGCTGATCATGGCCGCGTTCCTGAAGGTCAGCGTCGTCTCCGCGAACGCGGAGGTCTGGGCGGGTGAGGCCAAGCAGATCTCGGCCCGCACCGTCGAGGGCGAGATCGGCATCCTGGTCGGTCACGAGCCGATGCTCGCGATCCTCGCCTCCGGTGAGGTGCGCGTCACGGCCGCCGACGGCAGCCGGATCACCGCGCAGGCGGACGACGGCTTCCTGTCCGTCGAGAACGACGTCGTCACCGTCGTGGCCCGCGAGGCCGCGCTGGTCTGACGACCCGCCGCCTCGAGCGGCGACCGGAGGGGCCGGGTGATCATCGCGATCGCCCGGCCCCTCCGTCGTGCGCGGCGTCCCCTCGCCGCATTCCCCGCGTGCGCTCTCGCACGCCGTCCTCCCGAGGAGTCCCGTGCACGTCCTGCTTCCCCCGTCCGAGACCAAGCGCGACGGCGGATCGGCCGAGTTCCGGGTCGAGGCGCTGTCGTTCCCGGGGCTGACCGAGCGTCGAGTCGCCCTGCGCGATGCGCTGGTCGCGCTCGCCGGCGACCGGGATGCGGCTGCCCGCGCACTGAAGCTCGGTCCCCGCCAGCTCGGCGAGATCGAGCGCAACGCGGCCCTGCCGACCGCGCCGGCGATGCCCGCTGTGGACCGGTTCGACGGCGTGCTGTTCGACGCGCTCGAGGCGGCGTCGCTCTCGGCCGGGGCGCGCGGCGTCCTCGGCCGGATCGTCGTGGTGCAGTCCGCGCTCTGGGGTCCCGTCCGGGGCCTCGACGGCATCCCCGCGTACCGGCTGTCGCACGACTCGCGTATCCCCGGGATGCCGCTCAAGCGCTGGTGGGCTGCCGGGGCGGGGCGTGAGCTGTCGGCGCTCCCGGGACTCGTCCTCGACCTGCGCAGCGAGTCCTACGCGGCGCTCGGGCCGCTGCAGCCGGGGGAGGGGCGCTTCTTCGTCCGGGTGCGGTCGCGCGACGCGTCGGGGCAGCTGCGCAACCTCAACCACTTCAACAAGCAGGGCAAGGGCCTCTTCGTCCGCGCGCTCGCGGAGGACGGCGTCGAGACCGACTCCCTCGCCGAGCTGGTCGAGTGGGCGGCGTCCCGCGGGTTCGAGCTGGCGCCGAACGCCGGCAGCGGCGAGCTGGATCTGGTCGTGCGGTCGGCCTGAGCGTCAGGAGCGGGCGCGGAAGCAGCCGGTGAGGTGGTCGTCGACGACGCCGGCCGACTGCAGCAGGGCGTACATGGTCGTCGCACCGACGAAGCGGAAGCCGGCCTTCCGGAGCGCCTTCGAGAGCGCGAGGGACGCCGGCGTCGAGGTGGGGACATCGGCGGGGCGGACGACGCGGTCGGACGGCGTGTCCTCCTCGAACGACCAGACCAGGCGGTCGAGCGCGCCGTCGCCGTCGCGCTCGCGCAGGGCGACGGCCGCCTGCGCGTTGCCGATGGTCGCGAGGATCTTGGGGCGGCTGCGGATGATGCCGGCGTCCTCCATCAGCCGGTCCACGTCGTCCGTGTCCATCGCCGCGACGACGTCGAGATCGAAGCCGTGGAAGACCTCGCGGAACCGAGGCCGCTTGCGGAGGATGGTGATCCAGGAGAGCCCCGCCTGGAAGCCCTCGAGGCAGATCTTCTCGAAGAGCGGACGGTCTCCGTGCAGGGGGACGCCCCACTCCTCGTCGTGGTAGCGGCGGTACTCGACGTCGTCGCCGCTCCAGCCGCAGCGGACGGTCCCGTCCGCGTCGGTGATAAGCCCGTCCTCGACCGTCATCGGTGCGCGATCCCCTCGTGATCGAGCAGCCAGGCTTTCGTGGCGACGCCTTCGCCGGCGCTGAAGCCGGTGATCCGGCCGTCTCCGGCCAGCACGCGGTGGCAGCCGACGAGGATCGGGATCGGATTCGCGCCGACGGCGCCGCCGATGGGCCGGCCGGAGCGGAGCCGTCCCGTCGCCTGCCCGAGGGCACCGTAGGAGGTGATCTCGCCGAAGCCGATCCCCTGGAGAGCTCCCCAGATCTCCAGCTGGAAGGGCGTCCCGCGGAGCAGCAGCGGCAGGTCGAAGGTGCGCCGCTCACCCGCGAAGTAGGCGTCGAGCTGATCCACCGCGCTGCAGAGGACGGGGAGCGAGCCGTCGGGCAGGTGGTCGTGCGGGAGGATTCCGCCGTTCTCGATCGCGAGCGAGACGATCGACTCGCCGTCGCTGCCGACCTCGATCCGGCCGAGGGGGCTGACGGTGCGGCGCACGTGAAGGGGAGTCGTTCTCATGCCACGAGAGTATCCGCGGAACCCTCGGCCGACCGGCGGGAATCGGACATCGGTGGACGGCTCCGCAGCTAAGCGACCTGTGGAGGACGGAACGGGCGCGTCGAGATCCACTGACTTCGCAGTCCCGCCGTGCTGACGGTGGGCGGGTCTCGATGCGCCCCTGCGGGGCTACTCGACCAGCAGGGAGGAGGTGCTTCCAGCTGAAGGTCTGCAGCGCCGAGCGCTTCATGCTGATCGAGTAGCCCGCGGAGCGGGCGTATCGAGATCCACCCACCGAGAGACGGTGGGTCTCGATACGCCGCCTGCGGCGGCTACTCGACCAGCATGTCCTCGCGCGCGATGGGCTGTGGCTGGTCGACCAGCAGGTGGGCGCGCGTCCGGGCGCGGTCGGCGGGCGTCCTCCACAGGTGGCGTTCCGGCGATCTGTCTTCCGGTCGCCGTGGGTCCCGCCCCGCAGCGACGCCGGGCCCGCCACCGTTGCCGCATGACATCCACTGCATCGCCTCCGGTCCGTCCCGTCGATCACAGCGCCGTGCTCGCGGCGATCCCTCGCCTGGTCGGGTATCCGCCCCACGAGAGCGTCGTCCTCCTCCCGGTGAGGGGTGGGACGCCCACCGGCGCCCTCCGCTTCGACCTCGCTGTCGGCGATCCGACACGAGCCGCTCGGGTCTGGATCGGGGCCCTCGGGCGCTTCGGGCGTGTGGAGTGCCTGGTGATCGTGCTGTTCTCCTCCGGCCGACGCGTTCCGTCCGCCGGTGCGCTGATCGGCGCGCTGAGCAGTCGAGCGCAGGAGCTCGGAATCGCCGTGGAGGTGCTCGTCCCCGCCGGCCCGCGCCGCCCGAGCCGACCGGGCAGCGGAACGACGGTCCGCGGGACGTCCGGCGAGACCCCCTCGGCGGAGCTGCTGCCCGCCGTCGACCGAGGGGAGGCGCTGGCTATCGCGGCGGAGGTGGACGCGCTGCTCGACCGGCACCCGCGCGCTCGTCTCCCCGAGGCGGTGACGGCCGACGTCGAGTCCCTTCTGCTGCGCGCGGCCGCGGGGCGTCCCTGGCAGCCGCGGACCCGCGCGCTCGCCGCGCTCATCGTCGGCGCGCAACGGCGGGAAGGGCGGGAGCGGATCATCCGACTCGTCGCCTCTCCCGACCGCGCCGCTGCGCCGTCCGTCATCGGGCTCGTCGGGCACGCCGCCGCGGCGGCGCCGGGGACGGAGCGGGGACCGCTGCTGGTCCTGCTCGCCACGCTCCACTGGTCGTCGGGGTCGACCCGCTCAGCGGCGCTCCTCGCGCGGGAGGCGGTCCGGCTCGATCCGCACGATCACGACTCGCGGATCCTCGTAGCCGCGCTCGAGGGCGGCGAGCCGTGCCCGTGGGCCGTCGAGGGGCGCCGTGCCGCGTGAGGTGTGCTCAGCGGGCTCGTGCGCGCCGCCACTCGATCCGGCGGCGCGCACGAGCACGTCAGAGTCGTGCCCAGGCCTCCGTCAGCACCGAGCGGAGGATCTGCTCGATCTCGTCGAACTCCTTCGGACCGATCGTGAGCGGCGGCGCGAGCTGCACGACGGGGTCGCCGCGGTCGTCCGCCCGGCAGTACAGGCCGGCGTCGAAGAGCGCCTTCGAGAGGAAGCCGCGCAGCAGGCGCTCGGACTCCTCGGCGTCGAAGGTCTCCTTGGTCGTCTTGTCCTTGACCAGCTCGATCCCGAAGAAGTAGCCCGCGCCGCGGACGTCGCCGACGATCGGCAGGTCGAGCAGCTTCTCGAGCGTGGAGCGGAAGAGCGGCGAGTTCTCCCGCACGTTCTCGTTGAGCTTCTCCTCCTCGAAGATGTCGAGGTTCTCCAGCGCGACCGCGGCCGAGACGGGGTGTCCGCCGAAGGTGTAGCCGTGCGGGAAGGAGACCTCGCCGTGCCGGAAGGGCTCGTAGATGCGGTCGCTGACGATGGTGGCGCCGATGGGGGAGTAGCCGCTGGTCATGCCCTTCGCGCAGGTGATCATGTCCGGCACGTAGCCGTACTCGTCGCAGGCGAACATGTGGCCGATCCGCCCGAAGGCGCAGATCACCTCGTCCGAGACGAGGAGCACGTCGTGCCGGTCGCAGATCTCGCGCACCCGCTGGAAGTAGCCGGGCGGCGGGGGGAAGCAGCCACCGGAGTTCTGCACCGGCTCGAGGAAGACGGCGGCGACCGTCTCGGGGCCCTCGAACTCGATCATCTCCTCGATGCGGTCCGCCGCCCAGACGCCGAAGGCCTCCAGATCGTCGCCGTGCTGGGGCGCGCGGTAGAAGTTGGTGTTCGGCACGCGGAAGCCGCCGGGCACGATCGGCTCGAACATCGCCTTCATCGCCGGGATGCCGGTGATCGCCAGCGCGCCCTGCGGAGTGCCGTGGTAGGCGACCGAGCGCGAGATCACCTTGTGCTTGCCCGGCTTGCCCTGGAGCTTCCAGAAGTGCTTCGCCAGCTTGAAGGCCGTCTCGACGGCTTCACCGCCACCGGTCGAGAAGAACACGCGGTTGAGGTCGCCCGGTGCGTGATCCGCGAGGCGATCGGCGAGCTCGATCGCCGAGGGCGTCGCGTAGGACCAGAGCGGGAAGAACGAGAGCTCGGCCGCCTGCTTGGCCGCGGCCTCCGCGAGCCGCCGCCGGCCGTGGCCCGCGTTGACGACGAAGAGCCCGGAGAGCCCGTCGAGGTACTTGCGCCCGGTGCTGTCCCAGATGTGATGGCCCTCGCCCCGGGTGATGATGGGGACCCCCGCGCCGGAGTCCATCACCGACTGGCGGGTGAAGTGCATCCAGAGGTGGTCCTTGGCCTTCTTCTGCAGCGCCGCGTCGTCGAAGCCGGCCGGGGCGTCCTCGCCCTTCACCGGATCGCCGGACGCGAGGCCCTGGCTCGAGAATGCTGTCTCTGTGGTCATCGGTTACCGCGTTCCCCAGTTGTAGAACTGCTTGTGGAGTTTCAGATAGACGAAGGTCTCGGTCGAGAGCACCCCCGGGAGCGAACGGATCTCCTGGTTGAGCAGGGCGATCAGGTCGTCGTCGTTCTCGCAGACGACCTCGGCGAGGATGTCGAAGGTGCCGGCCGTCAGCACCACGTAGTCCACCGCGGGGATCGCCGCGAGGCTGTCCGCGACCACCCTGGTGTCCCCGGTGACGCGGACGCCGATCATCGCCTGCCGGTAGAAGCCGAGCTGCATCGGGTCGGTCACGGCGACGATCTGCATCACGCCCGACTCGGTCAGCTTCTGCACCCGCTGGCGGACGGCCGCCTCGCTGAGCCCGACCGCCTTGCCGATCTCGGCGTAGGACCGCCGGCCGTCGGCCTGCAGCTGCTCGATGATCGCCTTGGACACGTCGTCGAGCTGGAGCGGGCGCGGCGCAGGAGGGCGGGAGGGGCTCATGCGATGATCCTGGCAGCCTCGGCGGGGCCCGGCAAGTGAATCCGCATCGGCGAGGCGTCCCGGATGACGGAATCCACTGTCGCGGAAGCGCTCTCGCCCACGCGGGCGACGGTCGGTCCGATCCTCCGCGGGGGCGCTGCGCAGCGCCGCTGAGCGGGCGTCTCCGGTGCTCGCACAGCCGCTAGCATCGGAGGGATCGGCCCGCGTGCGCGGAGCCGGCGGAGGCGAGGAGACGCGATGACGCAGATCGGCCGCAGCCGAGCGTCGGTGACCGTCCCCGTCTCGGCCTGGTCGTCGGACACGCCCTCCGCGGAGGTCACCCTCGGCTGGGCGGCGCGCACCGAGGTCGGCCTGGTGCGCAGTGCCAACGAGGACAGCTACCTCGCGAAGACGCCGCTCTTCGCCGTCGCCGACGGGATGGGCGGCCACGCGGCCGGAGAGGTGGCGAGCGACGCCGTCGTGTCCCGGCTCTCCCTCGCCGCGACCGGCAGCACGGTGGGATCGGAGGAGATCGACCGCGCGCTCCGTGAGGCCGTGGACGACATCGCCCGCCAGTCGCAGACCGCCGACGGCGGGACCGGGACCACCGTCACCGGAGCGGCACTGACCGCCGTGGGCGGCGAGCCCTACTGGTCCGTCTTCAACATCGGCGACTCGCGCGTCTACCTCTGCGTCCAGGGCGCCCTGGTCCAGCTGACGGTCGACCACTCGATCGTCCAGGAGCTCGTCGATGCGGGCCTGATCACCCGGGACGAGGCCGACGTGCACCCGCACAGCAACGTGATCACCCGGGCGGTCGGCTTCCACGAGCCGCCCGTCCCCGACTACCGTCTCGTTCCCGTCATCGCCCCGTCGCGGCTGCTGATCTGCTCGGACGGCCTGACCAAGGAGCTCACGGACGCGGGCCTCGAGCACGTGCTCTCCACCGCGGAGACGGCCCAGGACGCCGCCGACGGACTGGTCGAGGCGGCGCTCGGCAACGGCGGACGCGACAACGTGACGGTGATCGTCGTCGACGTGCTCGCCGTCACCGGCGAGAGCGACTGATCGAGGATCCGGGAGGCCCGCCGGAGCCCCGGGTACCATGGGTCGAGGAGGGGTGGTCTCGGTGATCTGCAGCACGTGTGG
This sequence comes from Rathayibacter festucae DSM 15932, assembly GCF_004011135.1. Lineage (NCBI taxonomy): Bacteria > Bacillati > Actinomycetota > Actinomycetes > Micrococcales > Microbacteriaceae > Rathayibacter > Rathayibacter festucae. The sequence goes on from NZ_CP028137.1 coordinate 727,027, forward strand.
CTCCACCCTCGATCCCGGGGCGATCCTCTGCGGAGAGTGCGGCACCTCGGTGGCCTCGCACGCGACTCCCGGCGCCTCCCGCCCCGCGTCGAGCGGCGACACCACCGTCCTCGACCCCTCGCGCCGTGCCTGGCTCCCCGGTCTCGCACCGGGCCGGCACCGGCGGCCCGCTCCCGGAGCGCCCATGGCGCCCCCGAGTCAGGGGCTCGTGAAGCTGATCTTCGCCTCCGGGCAGCACGCCATCGTCACCGGCAGCGGTCTCATCGGCCGCCAGCCGCTGCCGGATGCGGGCGAGACCTTCCGGCACATCCTCGCGGTCCCCGATCCGACGCGCTCGCTGTCGAAGACGCACCTCGAGTTCGGCTTCGACGAGGGCGGCCTGTGGGTCAGCGATCGATGGTCCGCGAACGGCACCGTGCTGGTCGCCCCGACGCAGGCCCCGCTCCCGCTCGAAGCGGGCCGCCGCTACCGCGCGAAGATCGGCAGCAGGCTCCTGCTGTCCGCGGTCGAGATGGCGGTGGAGCGGGTCGACGGCTCCTCCACAGCCTCGAACCGTCCACCGATCACCCGCTGACCCACCGCGCGCGGCCGGCGTCCGCTTCGCTGGTCGGATGACGATCCAGCACCCCCGGGCACGGCTCCTGCCGCCCACTCCGCCGAGCACGCCGCCGCGGCCGCCGTTCCCGTGGATCGCGGCGCTGACCCCCGTGCTGTCGTCCCTGGTGCTCTACGCGCTGACCTCGTCGCCGTACACGCTGGCCCTCGCCGCTCTCGGACCGGTGGTCGCGCTCGCCTCCTTCCTCGACGCGGCCCGTCTCCGCCGCCGCACCGCGCGGCGGGAGGCGGAGCGCTACTCCCGGGAGCTCGCGGAGCACGCCGTTGCGACGGCGGAGGCGCGGGCGGAGGAGCTCGCCGCCCTCCGCCGCGCGTCGCCGCTCCCGCTCGACGTCCTCGAGCAGCGCGTCCCGGCGGACGCCCGCTGGCGTCGGCCGGCGGAGGGACTCGAGGTCGTGCTCGGTCGGGCGAGGGGAACAGGGGAGGGGGCGCGAGAGGACGGGGAGGTGCTGCTGGCAGCGATGTCCTCGGGGATCGGCGTCGTCGGCCCCGCCGTCCTCACCCGCGCGCTGGTGCGGGGGCTCCTGGTGCAGATCGCGGAGCTCGTCGCGCCGGAAGCCCTCCGCATCGAGCTGCCGTCCGGAACCGGCTGGCGCTGCCTCCGCGCTCTTCCGCACACGCGGTCGGTCGGCGCGCCGCTCGCCCTCGCCGTCCTGGAGAGGGACGCGGCGACCGAGGCGGACGCCGTCCTCGCCCTCGCCGGCACAGCGGCCGAGCTGCCGAAGCGGTGCCGCTGCATCGTGCAGCTCGGCGGAGCCGGCGTCGCGAGCGTCGTCGGCCGGAGAGGGCCCGGCACGACGGAGCCGCTGGTCGTCGACTTCGTGGCCGCGGAGCAGGCGCGCGGCTACGCCGAGTCGCTCGCCGCCGCCCGCGGCGCAGGACCGGCGGAGCTCCCGGAGACCGTGCTGCTCTCCGACCTCGGTGCCCGGGACGGACCCGACGACGGCACCGGCCTCCCGGTGCTGCTGGGGCGGACGCCGAGCGGCCCGATCGAGATCGATCTGGTCCGCGACGGGCCGCACGCCGTCGTCGGCGGGACGACGGGGAGCGGCAAGAGCGAGCTCCTGATCGCCTGGGTCGTGGGGCTGGCGATCCGGCACTCGCCGACCGCCGTGACGTTCCTGCTCGCGGACTTCAAGGGCGGCGCGGGGTTCAGCGCGCTCCGGCCCCTCCCGCACGTGACCGGGGTGATCACCGATCTCGACACCGAGGGGGCTCTCCGCGCCTTCACCAGCATCGCCGCCGAGCTGCGCCGTCGCGAGGTGGTCCTCGCCGAGCGCGGCGTCCCGGACATCGCCCGGCTGGCACCCGGAGTGCTCGCGCGACTGGTCGTCGTCGTCGACGAGTGCGCGGTCGTGCTGGAGCGCGCACCGGAGCTGCACCGCACCTTCGCCGACATCGCCGCGCGCGGGCGCTCGCTCGGCGTCCACCTCGTGCTGTGCACCCAGCGGCCGGTGGGCGTCGTCCGCGACGCGGTCGCGGCGAACTGCGGCCTCCGGATCGCGCTCCGGGTGCACGACGCCGCCGACTCGCGAGCGCTGATCGGCTCGGACGCCGCCGCGCGGATCCCGCACCGCGCGGCGGGCCGGTGCGTGGTGTCGATCGGCGGCCGCGGGCAGCTGGTCCAGGCGGCCCTCGCGCAGGAGGACGACATCGCCAGGGCGAGGCGGAGCGGCGCCGGGTCTGCCCCGGCGCACCGGCCCTGGCTCGACCCGCTCCCCGACCGGATCCCCCTGCCGGAGCGCCGGCGGACGGGCCGGATCGCGCTCGGCGTCGTCGACCGCCCGGCCGAGCAGCGCCAGGACGTCGTCCACCTCGATCACCGCTCCCTCCTCGTCCTCGGAGCAGCGGGCTCCGGTCGCAGCGGCGCGCTCCGCACGGTCGCCGCGCAGCTCGGCGGCGCTCGCACGGTCGGCCCGCTCGACGTCGAGGAGGCCTGGGACGCGGTCGTCGCCGAGGAGGGGCCGTCCGGTCCGCTCCTGCTCGACGATCTGGATCTGCTCTTGCGGCGCTGCACCGAGGACGAGCGCCGGCGACTCCTCGACGCCCTGCAGACGGCGCTCCGCTCCGGCGGGGAGCCGATCGTCGCCACCGCCCGCCGGGCGACCGACGGGCTCGCCGGCCTCCGGGACGCCTTCGACGACGTCCTGCTGCTGCGCGCCGCACACCGGCAGGAGCACCAGCTGCTCGCGCTGCACGGCGAGCCGTACCGCGGCGACCTGCCCCCGGGCGGCGGCTGGTGGCGCGGGGAGCGGATCCAGGTCTTCGCGTCGCCGCCGTCGCCGCCGGGCAGGCGTCCGGCGGCCGTGCCGGTCGTGCCGAGGGGCGAGAAGCCCTTCGCGGTCCTGACGAATCGCGCGGGGGCGCTGAGGGCGAGGCTCACCGCGGCCGGCGTCCCCGCGCTCCCGGTCCCGGCGGTGGCGGACGGGCTGCCTCCGGCCGGCGCGGCGATCCTCGGGTCGGTCGCGGAGTGGTCCGTGGCGAGGGCGCTCCTCGCCCGCCTCCGCGCGAGCGCTCCCGTCGTGCTCGACCTCCCCCCGGCCGAGGCGCGGGTCGTGCTGGGTCCGCTCCCGCCGGCACCTCTCTGCGCGGGCGACAGGGTGCTGCTCCTGGTGGACGACCGTCTCCGTCGTGCGCGCTGGCCGGACGCCCCGGCGTCCTGACCACCGGCGCCGAACAGGAGGAATCCGTGGTCGGAGAGCCCTCGGAGCGCGGATTTCGTGACAATCATGTTTCCAGATCACCGATCTCCTCCGTCCGTCATCGACAGACGTCCGAGCACTGTGCCAGTATTTCCCCACGTTCACGCCGGTGGGCCCGAGCACCGACGCAGTCAGGAGCCGCAGCCATGACCCGTCCTCTCCCGAGGGACCCCGTCCTCCGCGAGGCCATCGCCGTCGCACGATCCCGCGAGCGGGAGCGGCGCGCGATGCTCTCGCGGCGCGCGGTCCTCGGCGGTCTCGGGCTCGGCGTCGGCGCGCTGGCGCTCGCCGGCTGCGCCCCGGTCTCGCGCGCCGCCCCCACCGCCGCGGTCGACGAGTCCGCCTCCGATCCGAGACTGGTCTGGGACAACTGGCCCGCCTATCTCGACGAGGACGACGACGGCGGCTACCCGACTCTGACGGCGTTCGAGGAGCAGTCCGGCATCTCCGTCACCTACAACGTCGCGGTCGACGACAACAACTCCTACTACGGCAAGGTCAAGGACCAGCTCGCGCTCGGCCAGTACATCGGCGCCGACACCGTCTGCCTGACCGAGTGGATGGTCTCGCGGCTGGCCCGGCGCGGCTACATCCAGGAGCTCGACCACGCGAACATCCCGAACATCGCGAACCTCACCCCCTCGCTCGCGAACCCGGACTTCGATCCGGGCCGCCACCGCTCCCTGCCGTTCCAGGCCGGCTTCGCCGGGATCTGCTGGAACAAGGAGAAGCTGCCGAACGGACTCGCGAGCGTGGAGGACCTCTGGGACCCGGCACTGCGCGGCCGGGTCGGCGTGCTCAGCGAGATGCGCGACACCATCGGGCTGATCATGCTCGCCCAGGGCACCGACATCGCCGGCTCCTGGGGGGACGACGAGTTCATGAACGCGATCGACGTCTTCCGGAAGCAGGTCGACGAGGGCCAGATCCGCAACATCAAGGGCAACGCGTACCTGAACGATCTGCAGAACGAGGACACCCTCGCGGCGATCTGCTGGTCGGGCGACATCACGCTGATCAACACCGAGGCCGGCGACAAGTGGGAGTTCGCGCTCCCCGACTCCGGCGGCACCCTGTGGAACGACACCTTCGTCGTGCCGATGGGCTCCCAGCGCAAGGCCAATGCGGAAGCGCTGATGAACTACTACTACGAGCCGGAGGTCGCCGCCGAGGTGGCCGCCTGGGTCAACTACATCACCCCCGTCGACGGAGCGAAGGACGCCATGGAGAGCATCGACCCGGAGCTGGCCGAGAACCAGCTGATCTTCCCCGACGAGGACACGCTCGCGCAGTCCCACATCTTCCGGACGCTCACCGCGGACGAGGAGAAGGACTACCAGGCCGAGTTCCAGAAAGTGCTGCTGGGCATCTGATGGCGATGGGAACCTTCGCCGAGCGCGGCGCCGACCTCGAGCTGGTCGGGATCAGCAAGCAGTACCCGGGCTTCACCGCCATCGACTCGCTGGATCTCACGATCCCCGCGGGCTCCTTCTTCGCCCTGCTCGGACCCTCGGGCTGCGGGAAGACCACTACCCTGCGCCTCGTCGCGGGCCTCGAGGAGCCCAGCGCCGGCCGGATCCTCATCGGCGGAAAGGACGTCACGGCCACCAAGACCTTCCAGCGCCCGGTCAACACGGTCTTCCAGTCGTACGCGCTGTTCCCGCACATGTCGATCCTCGAGAACGTCGCCTTCGGTCTCAAGCGCCGGCGGATCGACGAGCCGGTCGGCAAGGCGCACGAGGCGCTCCGGCTGGTCGAGCTCGACCACCTCGCCCAGCGCCGCCCGGCCCAGCTCTCGGGCGGGCAGCAGCAGCGGGTCGCCCTCGCCCGGGCCATCGTCAACCGGCCCGCGCTCCTGCTCCTCGACGAGCCGCTCGGCGCGCTCGACCTCAAGCTCCGCCGCCAGATGCAGCTCGAGCTGAAGTCGATCCAGGAGGAGGTCGGCCTCACCTTCCTGCACGTCACGCACGACCAGGAGGAGGCCATGACCATGGCCGACACGGTCGCGGTGATGAACAAGGGCCGGATCGAGCAGATGGGCGCCCCCGAGGCGCTCTACGAGCTCCCGCGGACGGTCTTCGTCGCGAACTTCCTCGGCCAGTCGAACCTCTTCACCGGCGAGGTCGTCGGCTCGACCGCCACCGCGCTGACGATCGCGGCCGGCGACGCCCGGATCGTCGTGCCCACCGCCCGTGCCGCTCGCGAGTCCGGGGAGATGACCATCGGCGTCCGCCCCGAGAAGCTCCTCCTGCTCACCGAGGCGCCGGCCGACACTCCGGACCGCAACGTGCTCGGGCCGGGCCGCGTGGTCGACGTCTCCTTCAGCGGCGTCAGCACGCAGTACACGATCGAGATCCCGACTCTCGGCTCGATCGTCGTCTTCGCGCAGAACATGGTCTTCGGGCCGGTCGTCGGCGAGGGCGCGCAGGTCTGGGTCAGCTGGAGCATCGAGCACGGCTTCGGGCTGGCCGACGAGCCGGGCACCGTGCCCCGCTTCGCCGCCGACGACTCCACCCGCTCGATCGCCCTGCAGAAGCGCGGGCTGCTCGCCGGTCGCTCCGGAGGGGCGTAGGCATGGCCTTCGCCGCGTTCGCGACCGGCTCGGCCGACACGCTCGATCCGCCGGTCCGCCGGCGGTCGACGATCGCCCTGGTGCTCCTGCTGCCGGGCATCGTCTACATGCTGCTGTTCTTCCTGACGCCGCTGATCTCGCTCGTGCTGACCTCGTTCCAGGTCGAGGTGCCGGACGGCGACATCGGCGAGTACGCGCCGGGCTTCGCCTGGCAGAACTACCTCGTCGTGATGGCCGACTACTGGCCGCACGCGATCCGCTCCTTCGGCTACGCGCTGATCGCCACGGTGCTCGCGCTCGTCATCAGCTACCCGCTCGCCTACTTCATCGGCGTCAAGGCACGGCCGTGGCCGCTGCTGCAGAACCTGCTGCTGACGCTGGTGATCGCGCCGTTCTTCATCAGCTTCCTGCTCCGCACCCTGGCCTGGAAGCAGATCCTCGCCGACGAGAGCCCGCTCGTGCAGGCCCTCAAGACCGTCGCGATCCTGCCCTCCGACGGCCACCTCACGGGGACCCCGATCGCCGTCGTCTTCGGCATCACCTACAACTTCATCCCCTTCATGACGCTGCCGCTCTACACGACGCTCGAGCGGCTGGACACCCGGCTGCTCGAGGCCGGCTCCGACCTCTACGCCCGCCCCGCCTCGGTCTTCTGGAAGGTCACCGTGCCGCTCTCGATGCCCGGCATCGTCTCGGGGACGCTGCTCACCTTCATCCCGGCCGCGGGCGACTACATCAACGCGAGCCGCGACTTCCTCGGCTCGTCGCAGACCTCGATGGTGGGCAACGCGATCGAGGCGAACTTCCTGACCCTCGAGAACTACCCGGCCGCCGCCGCGCTGTCGATCGTCCTGATGGCCGTGATCCTGGTCATCGTCGGCTTCTACGTGAAGCGCAGTGGAACGGAGGACCTCCTGTGACCGCCACCGCCGACCGGCCCGTCGCGAGCGCCCAGGAGGCGCTGGGGGCACCCGCTCCCGCACCGGTGCGAGGCCCGCGTCGCTTCAAGGGCCTCGGGCTCGGGATCTACACCGCCCTCGCCCTGATCTTCCTGCTGATCCCCATCGGCTACACCTTCGTCTACTCGTTCAACGACTCGGGCAAGAGCAACCTCGCCTGGCGGGGCTTCACCTTCGACAAGTGGGTGTCGGCGTGGACGAGCGAGGAGGTGATGACGGCGTTCGGCAACAGCCTGCTGGTCGGCGTCGTCGCGACGGTGCTGGCCACCGCGCTCGGGACGATGATCGCCATCGCACTCGTGCGGTTCCGCTTCCGGTTCCGCTCCGCGATCAGCCTGCTGCTGTTCCTGCCGATGGCCACGCCAGAGGTGGTGCTCGGCGCCGGTCTGGCCGCCCAGTTCCTCGCGGTCGGCACCGAGAAGGGCCTCGTGACGATCATCCTGGCGCACACGATGTTCTGCATCAGCTTCGTCGTGGTGACGGTGAAGGCGCGCGTCGCGAGCCTCGACCCGCGACTCGAGGAGGCGGGGCGCGACCTCTACGCCTCACCGGGCCAGGTCTTCTGGCGGATCACCTTCCCGCTGCTGCTGCCCGGCATCCTCGCGGCGGCCCTGCTCTCGTTCGCGCTGAGCTTCGACGACTTCATCATCACGAACTTCAACTCCGGCTCCGTCACCACGTTCCCGAAGTACATCTACATCGCGGCGGCCCGCGGCATCCCCGCCGAGGCGAACGTGATCGCGTCGGCGGTGTTCGTGCTGGCGATCCTGATCGTCGTCGTCACGCAGGTGTCGGCGGCGGCCCGGGCGAAGCGGCTGGCGCGCACGCAGTAGCGGCGCGACCGGCCGCTCCGGCGGCGCCCCGGCGCCTCAGACGTAGGAGGCGCGGACCGCGCCGACCGGCTTGCCGCCGCCGGTGACGACCGGGTTGAGCCGCACCAGCACCTCGTTCGCCGCCGTGCGGTCCACGGTGCCCGCCTCCACCAGCAGCTTGAGCGCGACCACCGTGGCGGCGCGCAGGCTGCCGTCGAGGATCTTGAGCGCGACCGTCGTGCCGTCGGGCGAGGCCATCACGAGCACTCCCTCCGCGCCGAGCTTGGCGACCAGGCCGAGCCGCTCGATCACGACGGTGTTGTCGCGGCCGGGGCCGTCCAGCGCCCACGCGTTCTCGAGGATCGCCTCGGTGAGCACGCCCGCCTGCCGGTAGAGCCCGAACGGCGAGGCGGGGGAGGAGGAGACGATCCGCGAGATCCCCTTCGCCAGCGCGGTCAGCGGCAGTGCGTGCACCGGTGCGCCGCAGCCGTCGACGGCCGAGCCCGCGATCCGCTCGCCGGTCAGGCGCTCGATCGTGTCCACGATGTGCTGCTGCAGCGGGTGCGAGCGCTCGAGGTAGTCGTCGGTGCTCCAGCCGTTCTGCACGCAGGCGAGCAGCATCGCCGCGTGCTTGCCGGAGCAGTTCATGTAGAGCGGGTCCGCGCTGGCTCCGGCGCGCAGCAGCTTGGTGCGCGAGGCCGAGTCGCTCGGCCAGTCGGCCGGGCACTGCAGGGCGGTGTGGTCGAGGCCCGCGCGGAAGAGCAGATTCTGCACCAGGGCGACGTGCTGCGGGATGCCGGCGTGGCTCGCGGTCGCGATCACCGCCTCCGCCCCGCTCAGCTCGACGCCGGCGGTCATCACGGCGAGGGCCTGGAAGGGCTTCAGGCAGGAGCGGGGGAGGACCGGCGCCGTCGGGGTGCCCAGGGTGCGGGCCACGCGGCCGTCGGAGTCGAGGAGCACGGCCGACCCGGCGTGGCGCGACTCGACGAAGCCGGAGCGCTCGACCACCGCCAGTTCGACGGACTCGGCGAGGGTGAAGGTACCTGCGGACATCCCCCCATCTTGCCCGACGGCCCGGCGCCTCCTGAGCGGAGGGGCCGGGCCGTCGTCGGTGCGAGCGGGGCTCAGAGGGTCGCGAACGCCTCGCCGAGGACGGCCACGGCCTCGTCCAGCAGCTCGTCCGTGAGGGCGAGGCTGGGGAGGAAGCGCACCACGTTGCCGTAGGTGCCGGCGCTGAGCACGAGCACGCCGTGCTTCGCGGCGTAGTCGATGATCGCGCCGACCGCCGCGGTGTTCGGCCGCTTGGTCGTCTGCGCGGTCCCCGGCTCGACGAGCTCGATCGCCATCATCGCGCCGATGCCGCGCACGTCGCCGATGATGTCGTAGCGCTCCTGCAGGGCGTGCAGCGCGGCACCGAGACGGGCGCCGATCCGGTCGGCCTCGGCGAGGAGGCCGTCCTGCTCGATCCGCTCGAAGACGGCGACCGCCGCGGCCGCTGCGACGGGGTTGCCGCCGAAGGTGCCGCCGAGGCCGCCGGCCTGCGCGGAGTCCATGATCTCGGCGCGACCGGTGACACCGGCGAGCGGCAGGCCGCCCGCGATGCCCTTGGCCGAGAGCACCAGATCCGGGACGAGGCCGAAGTGCTCGCTGGCGAACCAGGCGCCGGTGCGGGCCATGCCCGACTGGATCTCGTCGGCGACGAAGACGATGCCGTTCGCGGTGCACCACTTCTGCAGCGCGGGCAGGAAGCCCTGCGCCGGGACCATGAAGCCGCCCTCGCCCTGGACGGGCTCGACGACGAGGCAGGCCAGCGCGGACACTCCGACCGTCTTCTCGAGGTAGGAGATCGTCTGCTCGGCCGCCTCGGCGCCCGAGAGGCCGTCGTGGTAAGGGTACGAGCTCGGCGCGCGGTGGACGTCGCTCGCGAACGGGCCGAAGCCGAGTCCGTAGGGGAGCGCCTTGAAGTTCATCGCCATCGTCAGGTTCGTGCGGCCGTGGTAGGCGTGGTCGAGCACCGCGACGCCGGGGCGGCCGGTGTGCTTGCGGGCGATCTTGACCGCGTTCTCGACGGCCTCGGCGCCGGAGTTGACCAGCACGGTCTTCTTCGCATGGTCGCCGGGGGTGTGCTCGCCGAGCAGCTCCGCGACGCGGATGTACGGCTCGTAGGGCGTGACGGTGAAGAGCGTGTGGGTGAGGCGGCCGAGCTGCGCGGTGGCGGCGGCGACGACCGCGTCGTCGGTGTGGCCGATCGTCGTCACGCCGATGCCGGCGCCCAGGTCGATGAACTGGTTGCCGTCGACGTCGACGAGGATCGCGCCGTGCGCGCGGTCGATGTAGACGGGGAGCGCGGTGCCGACTCCGGTGGGGACGACGGCGAGGCGGCGCTCGTGCAGGGCCCTCGATCGCGGCCCCGGGATCTCGGTCGCGACGCGACGCTCCTGGGGGACGGCCGACGTGGGAACCTGGGGAGCGAGCGTGTCTGTCATGGTCCCCCGAGTGTACCCACGGGCCTCGGAGGAGCAGGGGTCCAGACCGTCGAGACCGGCCTGAACCACGGCCGAGAAGGAGGATTCCGATGCAAGCGGAGCACGATTACGCCGTATCCGTCGTCTGGGAGGGCAATCGCGGAACCGGCACCAGCGGCTACCGGGACTACGGGCGCCAGAACGTCCTCGTCGCCGAGGGCCCGCCGCCGATCCTCGCCTCGGCCGACAAGCCCTTCCGCGGCGACCCGGACCGCTGGAACCCCGAGCAGCTGCTGCTCGCCGCCCTCGCGCAGTGCCACCTGCTCTCGTTCCTGCACGTCGCGGTGAAGAACGGCGTCGTCGTGACCGAGTACATCGACGACGCCGCCGGGCGGATGGTGCAGGAGGGCGAGGGCGGGCGCTTCGTCTCGGTGACCCTCCGGCCGCGGGTCCGCGTCGCGCACGAGTCGATGATCGAGCTCGCGCAGTCGCTGCACGACGAGGCCTCCCGGCTGTGCTTCATCGCGAACTCGGTGAACTTCCCCGTGGGACACGAGCCGCAGACCTCGGCGGCCGACGCGCACTGATCCGGGCGGGCTCGGGCAGCCGCGACCGGAGAGGTCAGCGCCGCTCGTGCGGCAGCGCCCGCCGGATCCTCTCGACCGTGGTGACCGGCGGCGACTCGTTGTAGACGCCCGCGGCCTCCTGGCCCGAGAGCGCGTGGATCGCGGTCATCACCTCGTCGGTCGCGTGCCGGCGCGCGCGTCCCGAGTCGGCCGAGCCGTGCCGGGAGAGGTCGAGCGGATCGCCGAAGCGCACCGTGATCCGGTGCAGGCGGGGGATCCTCGAGCCGACGGGCTGCAGCTCCTGCGTGCCGACCAGCCCGACCGGCACGACCGGTGCGCCGGTGGTGAGGGCGAGCCACGCCACTCCGGTGCGCCCGCGGTAGAGGCGGCCGTCGCGCGAGCGCGTGCCCTCGGGGTAGACGGCGAACGCCTCGTCGCGCTCGAGGATCGCGCGGCCGAGGTCGAGGGCCTCCTGCGCGGCCTGGCCGGCGCCCCGCTCGACGGGCACCGCCCCGACCGCCGTGAAGAACGAGCGCGACGCGGCACCGCGCGCGCCGGTGCCGGTGAAGTAGTCGGCCTTCGCGAGGAACTGCACGGGCCGGGGCGCCAGCAGCGTCAGCACGGGGGAGTCGATGAACGACAGGTGGTTGCTGGCGAGGATGACCCGGCCGGTGCGCGGGACGTTGTCGCGGCCCTCGACGATCGGGCGGTAGATCATCCGGCCGAGGCGGCTCATCGTGAAGCGGGCCACGCGCGCGGAGACGCCGATCCCCGGGGGTGTCGGCGGTGCGGGAGCGTCGTCGGTCGGCATTCGCCCGACGCTACCGGCGGGTGCATGCCGCTCGGGTCATGCTCCGCCGACCGCTCCACCGGGGGCCCTCCCGCGGGCCGGGGCGGACGACCGCGGGCCGCCCCTCATGACGAGGAGCGGCCCGCAGGTCGACGCAGAGGGAGTGACTCAGCCGAAGGTGGCGAGCGCCTCCTCGATGACACCGGCCGCGTCGTCGATCAGCTCCTCGCTGATGACCACGCTCGGCATGATGCGCAGGACGCTGTCCCAGCTGCCGGCGTCCAGGGCGATGACGCCGTTGGTCGTGACGTGCTTGAGGACGGCGGAGAGCGCCTCCGGGTTCTGCTTCTTCGTGCCGGGGTGCACGAGCTCGACGCCGAACATCGCGCCCTTGCCGCGGACCTCGCCGACGACGGCGAAGCGCTCGGCCCAGTCGCCGATGCGGGCCTGCAGGGCGCGCTCGACGCGCTGCGCCTCGGCGATGAGCCCCTCGGACTCGATCGCCTCGAAGGTGGCGAGCGCGGCCGCGGTCGAGACGGGGTTGCCGCCGAAGGTGCCGCCGATGCCGCCGGGCTGCACGGCGTCCATGATCTCGGCGCGCCCGGTGACTGCGGCGAGCGGGAAGCCGCCGGCGATGCCCTTGGCCGAGGTGATGAGGTCCGGGACGACGCCGAAGTGCTCGATCGAGTACCAGGCGCCGGTCCGGGCGATGCCGGCCTGGATCTCGTCCGCGACGAAGACGATGCCGTTCTCGGTGCAGAACTCCGACAGCCGCTCGAAGTAGCCGGCCGCCGGGATGATGATGCCGCCGTCGCCCTGGATCGGCTCGACGAACAGCGCCGCGAGCTCCTCGGCGCCGATGTGGGTGCGGATGTAGTCGATCGAGCGCTCGGCCGCCTCCTCGCCCGTCATGCCCTCGGGGTCGCGGAAGGGGTAGCTCATCGGGAGGCTGTAGATCTCACCGGGGAACGGACCCATGCCGGCGCGCTCGGGCCAGGGGCGGTAGGTCATCGCCATCGTGAGGTTGGTGCGGCCGTGGAAGGCGTGGTCGAGCGAGGCGATCGCGCGGCGGCCGGTGTGCTTGCGCGCGATCTTGACGGCGTTCTCGACCGCTTCGGCGCCGGAGTTGACCAGGATCGAGTGCTTCTCGAAGTCGCCGGGGGTGATCTCGGCGAGCTTCTCGGCGACCCGCACGTAGTTCTCGTACGGGGTGACGGTGAAGAGGGTGTGGGTCAGCTTCTCGGCCTGGGCGGCGGCGGCGGCGGCGACCGCGGGGTGCGCGTGGCCGATGGTGGTGACGCCGATGCCGCAGCCGAGGTCGATCAGGCGGTTGCCGTCGACGTCGACCAGGACGGCGCCCGAGGCGTGATCCATGTAGATGTTGGCGAGGGTTCCGGCGCCGCGGGAGACGCTGGCGACGCGGCGCTCCTGCAGCGCGATCGAGCGGGGGCCGGGGAGCTCGGTGACGAGCGCGCGGGACTGGGGGACCGAGAATTCACGCATTCCTCCATGCTAGGCGCGGCTCCCGGGGAGGGGGCCGGGGACGCTCCGGGGCGGCGCGACCGGGTGGGCGCCGTGGAGGGATCGTTCAGCCGGGGCAGAGGCGCAGACCCCAGGATGGTCCGATCCCCCCGACGTCGTCCCGCTCCCTGCCGGGCAGGAAAGGTGCACCCGTGCGCAGAACCCTCGCGATCCTCGCCGTCCTCGGCGCCTCCCTCGGCCTCGCGGCCTGCACGCCGGGCACCCCCGGTACCCCCGAGGCGACCCCGAGTGCGAGCCCGACTCCGCTCTCCTGCATCTCCTCCGGAGACGCGTCCGAGGCGGTGGACGCCGCCGGCGACTTCGGGACCAAGCCGGTCACCGTCTTCCCCACCCCGATGAGCGTCGACGCGACCGAGGGCACCACCGTCATCGACGGCACCGGCGAGACGGTCGCCGAGGGCGACACCGTCCTCGTCGACTACACCCTGTACAACGGCACGAGCGGCGCGGAGTTCTCGGCGAGCAGCTACGCCTCCGGGGGCCGCGCGGCCTTCGAGGTCGACACCGAGCAGTACCTGGCCGGCCTGGTGAAGGCGGTCAACTGCGCCACCGTGGGCTCGCGCGTCGTCGCGGTCGTCCCGCCCGCCGACGCGTTCGGCGACGCCGGCAGCACCGACCTCGGGATCGCCGCGGACGACTCCATCGTGATGGTCATCGACGTCGAGGGCATCGTCCCCTCGGCCGCGACCGGCGAGCCGCAGGCCCCGGTCGACGGGCTGCCGACGGTGGCGCTCGCCGAGGACGGCGCCCCGACCGTGACGATCCCCGCGACCGACCCGCCGGCCGAGCTGCAGCTCGAGGTGCTCAAGAAGGGCGACGGGCAGACCGTGGCGGACGGCGACTCGCTGATCGTCCAGTACCAGGGCGTGGTCTGGGGCACCGGCGAGGTCTTCGACCAGAGCTGGGGCAAGGGCACGCCCGCGTCCTTCGGCACGGGCGACGTGATCGAGGGCTTCAAGGAGGCGGTGGTCGGCCAGACCGTCGGCTCGCAGGTGCTCGTGGTCATCCCGCCGGACAAGGGCTACGGCGAGGCGGGCAACGCGAACGCGGGCATCAGCGGCACGGACACCCTCGTCTTCGTGGTGGACATCCTCGCGGTGAGCTGACCCGGAGGGGCTGTCGGCCCGGGAGGGCCGGGAGCCGCCGTGCCAGGATGGGCGGATGCGCAGGGTCATCATCCTCGGCTCGACCGGGTCCATCGGCACGCAGGCCCTCGACGTCATCGGCGCGAACCGCGACCGCTTCGAGGTGGTCGGCCTGGGCGCCGGCTCCAACCGAGAGGTCGTCGCCCAGCAGGCGCGAGACTTCGGCGTCGAGCACACCGCCTTCGGCGCCGCGGAGGCCGAGCAGCTGATCCGCTCGGTCGACGCGGACGTCGTCCTGAACGGCATCACCGGCTCGGTCGGCCTCGGCCCGACGCTCGCGGCGCTCGAGGAGGGCCGCACCCTCGCCCTCGCGAACAAGGAGTCGCTGATCGTCGGCGGCGAGCTGGTCACCTCGCTCGCCGCTCCCGGCCAGATCGTGCCCGTCGACTCCGAGCACTCGGCTATCGCGCAGGCGCTGCTCGCGGGGGAGCACCGCGAGGTCCGCCGGCTGGTGCTGACCGCGTCGGGCGGTCCCTTCCGCGGGCGCGACCGCGCCTCCCTCCGCGACGTCACCCCGGCGGAGGCGCTCGCGCATCCGACCTGGGACATGGGCCTCGTGGTCACCACCAACTCGTCGACGCTCGTCAACAAGGGCCTCGAGGTGATCGAGGCGCACCTGCTCTTCGACGTGCCGTACGACCGGATCGACGTGACCGTGCACCCGCAGTCGATCGTCCACTCGATGGTCGAGTTCGTCGACGGCTCCACGATCGCCCAGGCCTCGCCGCCCGACATGCGACTGCCCATCTCCCTCGGCCTCGACTGGCCGCACCGCGTCGCCGGCGTCGGCGTGCCGCTGGACTGGACCCGCGCGCAGTCCTGGACGTTCGAGCCGCTCGACGAGGAGGCGTTCCCCTCCGTCCGGCTCGCGAAGAAGGTCGGAGTCGCGGGGGCGTCGTACCCGGCCGTCTTCAACGCCGCGAACGAGCAGGCCGTGCAGGCGTTCCACGCGGGGCGGATCGGCTACCTGGACATCCTCGCGACGGTCGAGGCCGTCGTCGACGCGCACACCGTGGACGGCGAGCTGACCCGCGAGTCGCTGGCCGAGGCCGAGGCCTGGGCGCGCCGCACGGCCGACGCGCGGATCGCCGCCGCCTGAGCGCGACGGGCTGATCGCGCCCTCATCGCGATCCTCCAGCGCCTCTCCAGCCGAGGGGTCACCCCGCGGCCTACAGTGACCGAGTGGAATCCGTGCTGCTCTTCGTCCTCGGCGTCGTCATCATCGCCGTGGGCGTCGCCCTGTCGATCGCGCTGCACGAGGTCGGGCACCTCGTTCCGGCGAAGCTCTTCGGGGTCAAGGTCACGCAGTACATGATCGGCTTCGGCCGGACGGTCTTCTCCGTCCGCCGCGGCGAGACGGAGTACGGCGTCAAGGCGCTGCCCCTCGGCGGCTACATCGCGATGATCGGGATGTACCCGCCCAAGCACCCGGGCGACCGCGTCGGCGAGTCGAGCACGGGCTTCTTCAACGGGCTGAACGGCAACGAGTCGGCGCCCGACCCCGAGCCCCGCCGTGGCGGCTACGCGACCATGATCGACGAGGCCCGCGCCGCCAGCGCCGAGACCATCGGCGAGGGCGAGGACCACCGCGCCTTCTACCGGCTCGCGGTCTGGAAGCGCGTGATCGTGATGTTCGGCGGCCCGTTCATGAACCTCGTGATCGCCACCGTCCTCTTCGCGGTGCTGCTCTGCGGCATCGGCGTCGCCCAGAACACCTCGACCATCTCCACCGTCTCGCAGTGCGTGGTCCCGGCGAGCGACACCACCACCGAGAGCTGCTCCGCCGACGACCCGCTCGCGCCCGGCGCCGCGGCCGGCATCCTCCCCGGCGACACGATCACGGCGATCGACGGCACGCCCGTCTCCTCCTGGAACGACCTCACCCCGATCATCCGCGCGTCCGCCGGCGTGCCGCTCAGCGTCGCCGTCGAGCGCGACGGCCAGCCCCTCACCCTGACGATCACCCCGGCCGAGAACGAGGTGGCCGTCACCGACGCCGCGGGCAACGCGGTGCTCGACTCCTCCGGCGCGGTCGAGACGCAGACCGTCGGCTTCATCGGCATCTCGCCGACCCAGGCCCTCGTGCAGCAGCCGATCACCGCGGTCCCCGGCACCGTCGGCGAGAACATCAGGAGTGTCGCGGGGGTCATCCTCAACCTGCCGCAGCGCCTCATCGACGTCGCGCAGGCCGCCTTCGGCACCGAGGCCCGCGACGCCAACGGACCGATCAGCGTCGTCGGCGTCGGCCGCATCGCCGGCGAGATCGCCGCCTCCGACCAGCTGCCCGTCGTCTCCAAGGTGCAGACGATGGTCGGCGTCCTCGCCTCCCTCAACGTCGCGCTCTTCGTCTTCAACCTCGTCCCCCTCCTCCCGATGGACGGCGGCCACATCGCCGGCGCCCTCTGGGAGGGCCTGCGCCGCCGCATCGCCAAGCTCTTCGGCCGCCGCGACCCCGGCCCCGTCGACATCGCCAAGCTCCTCCCGCTCACCTACGCGGTCGTCCTGCTCCTCGGCGGCATGAGCGCGCTGCTGATCTACGCCGACATCGTCAAGCCGATCCAGCTGTTCTGAGCTGTCTTGCGAGCCGGTCCCTGCCCGGCTCGCCGCAGTCGGCTTCGCGACGGGTGGTGTTGGGAGGAGCGGGTTGCGGTCGGCTATCGCGAATCGCTGGCACGCGATTCGCGCATTCGCCTTGGAGGTGGCGCCGGTCCCTGCCCGGCTCGCCGCAGTCGGCTTTGCGACGGGTGGCGTGGGGAGGAGCGTGTTGCGGACGGCTATCGCGAATCGCTGGCACGCGATTCGCGCGTTCGCCTTCCACGTGGCGCAGACTCCGGCCCGGCCGGCTGAGCTCGGTTCGATGTGCAGGAGATGTGCCGGAGGCTGCTCGCGGGGACGGGGGTGCGCACGCTATCTGCCGGGGATCTCCTGCAGATCGGACGGTGGCGGTTCCGGAATCCGGTCGAGGAAGGCGTGGCGCGGACGGCGGAGATCGGCGGGACCTGGGAACCGGGGGAGCGGCGGCGTCCGGCCGCGCGGCGCGCGTACGATGGGGCTCGTGCCTGCTGTGAATCTGGGTTTGCCCAAGGTCCCCGTGACCCTCGCCCCTCGCCGGAAGACCCGTCAGATCAAGGTCGGGAAGGTGCTGGTCGGCGGCGACGCCCCGGTCAGCGTGCAGTCGATGTGCACCACCCCGACCACGAACATCAACGCGACGCTCCAGCAGATCGCCGAGCTGACCGCCTCCGGCTGCGACATCGTGCGCGTCGCCGTGCCGAGCCGCGACGACGCGGAGGCGCTGCCGATCATCGCGAAGAAGAGCCAGATCCCGGTCATCGCGGACATCCACTTCCAGCCGAACTACGTCTACGCCGCGATCGACGCGGGCTGCGCGGCCGTCCGGGTGAACCCGGGCAACATCCGCAAGTTCGACGACCAGGTCGGCAAGATCGCCGCCGCCGCGAAGGCCGCGGGCGTCTCCATCCGCATCGGCGTCAACGCGGGCTCGCTCGAGCCCAGCCTGCTGCAGAAGTACGGCAAGGCCACCCCTGAGGCGCTCGTCGAGAGCGCCGTCTGGGAGGCGAGCCTCTTCGAGGAGCACGACTTCCACGACTTCAAGATCTCGGTCAAGCACAACGACCCGGTGATCATGGTCCAGGCCTACCGCCAGCTCGCCGAGCGCGGCGACTGGCCGCTGCACCTCGGCGTCACCGAGGCCGGCCCCGAGTTCCAGGGCACGATCAAGTCGGCGACGGCGTTCGGCATCCTGCTCGGCGAGGGCATCGGCGACACCATCCGCGTCTCGCTCTCCGCTCCGCCCGCGCAGGAGGTCAAGGTCGGCCTGCAGATCCTGCAGTCGCTCAACCTCCGCGAGCGCAAGCTCGAGATCGTCTCCTGCCCGAGCTGCGGCCGCGCGCAGGTCGACGTCTACACGCTCGCCAACGACGTGACCGCCGGCCTCGAGGGCATGAGCGTCCCGCTCCGCGTGGCCGTCATGGGCTGCGTCGTCAACGGACCGGGCGAGGCCCGCGAGGCCGACCTCGGCGTCGCCTCCGGCAACGGCAAGGGCCAGATCTTCGTCAAGGGCGAGGTCATCAAGACCGTCCCCGAGTCCGAGATCGTCAAGACGCTCATCGAGGAGGCCAACCGCCTGGCCGCCGAGATGCCCGCCGACGACACCTCGACCGGCTCCCCGGTGGTCGTCGTCTCGAAGTGACCGCGGGCGGCGGACCGGCACGCGCCCGGTCCGCCGCCACCCCGGTCCGCGCGGGACAGCCCGCCGCGGACTCCGGATAGGATCGTCCCTCGTGGTTACCCGTCTCTCGCACCTGTTCGTCCGCACCCTCCGAGAGGATCCGGCCGACGCCGAGGTCGCGAGCCACCGCCTCCTGGTCCGGGCCGGCTACATCCGCCGTCAGGCCCCCGGCGTCTTCGCCTGGCTGCCCCTCGGTCTGAAGGTGAAGCGCCGCATCGAGGCGATCATCCACGCCGAGATGGCGGCCGCCGGTGCGCAGGAGGTCCACTTCCCCGGGCTGCTGCCCCGCGAGCCCTACGAGCTCTCCGGCCGCTGGACCGAGTACGGCGACGGCGTCTTCCGCCTGAAGGACCGCAAGGACGCGGACTACATGCTGGCGCCGACGCACGAGGAGTTCTTCACCCTCCTGGTGAAGGACCTCTACTCGTCCTACAAGGACCTGCCGCTCTCGCTCTACCAGATCCAGGACAAGTACCGCGACGAGGCGCGCCCCCGCGCCGGCCTCCTGCGCGGCCGCGAGTTCACCATGAAGGACGCCTACTCCTTCGACTACACCGACGCCGGTCTCGACGCGAGCTACCAGGTGCAGCGCGACGCCTACGAGCGGATCTTCGCGCGCCTCGGCCTCGAGTACGTGATCGTGCAGGCGGACGCCGGCGCGATGGGCGGCTCGCGCAGCGAGGAGTTCCTGCACCCGACCCCGGTCGGCGAGGACACCTTCGTGCGCTCGGCCGGCGGCTACGCGGCCAACGTCGAGGCGTACCGGACGCCCGTGCCCGAGGCGCTGCCCGTGGACGGACTCGCCGAGGCGCGCGTCTTCGACTCGCCCGGCACCCCGACCATCCAGTCGCTCGTCGACCTCGCCAACGCCCAGGAGCCGCGCGCCGACGGCCGCGCCTGGACCGCCGGCGACACGCTCAAGAACGTCGTCCTCGCGCTGACCGCGCTCGACGGGACCCGCGAGCTCGTCGTCGTCGGGCTGCCCGGCGACCGGGACGTCGACCTCAAGCGCGCCGAGGTCGCCTTCGCCCCCGCCGAGGTCGAGGCCGCGACCGAGGAGGACTTCGCGAAGCACCCCGCGCTGGTCAAGGGCTACATCGGCCCGTGGTCGGCCGAGGGCGCCGTCCTGGGGGAGGAGTCCGCGAGCGGCATCCGCTTCCTGCTCGACCCCCGCGTCGTCGAGGGCACCTCCTGGATCACCGGGGCGAACATCGCCGGGAAGCACGTGCTCGACCTCGTCGCCGGCCGCGACTTCTCCGGCGACGGCGTCGTCGAGGTGGCCGACGTCCGCAGCGGCGACCCCGCTCCCGACGGCTCCGGCCCGATCGAGACCGCCCGCGGCATGGAGATCGGCCACGTCTTCCAGCTCGGCCGCAAGTACGCGGACGTCCTCGGCCTCAAGGTCCTCGACGAGAACGGCAAGCTCGTCACGGTCACCATGGGCTCCTACGGCATCGGCGTGACCCGGATCCTCGCGATCATCGCCGAGAGCAACCACGACGACCGCGGGCTGATCTGGCCCGAGAACGTCGCGCCGTTCGACGTGCACGTGATCGCGACCGGCAAGGACCCGGCGGCGCTCGCGCTCGCGGAGTCTGTCGGCGCCTCGCTCGAGGCCGCGGGCCGCGACGTGCTGATCGACGACCGGCCCAAGGTCTCGCCGGGCGTCAAGTTCGGCGACGCCGAGCTGATCGGCGTGCCGCTGATCGTCATCGCCGGCCGAAGCGCCGCCGACGGCATCGTCGAGCTCTGGGACCGGCGCACCGGCGAGCGTGAGCAGCTGCCCGCCGCCGAGGCGCTCGCCCGCCTCGGAGCCTGAGCGGCTCCGGTCCCTCCGTCCCGTCCGCCCTCAGCGCGGTCGGTTATGCTCAATGGTCCCGACGCGCGGGCCCGGCTCCGGCCGTGGCGCCGCCGGCGTCGGACCGTTTTTCGACGTGGTCGCGCTGCGCCGCCACGCCCCAAGTGAATAGAGAGAAAGGCCCGCCCATGGACATCGACCTGAGCGTTCTGCGCCTGCTGGAGCGCGAGCGCGAGATCCCCTTCGAGGAACTCGTGCAGATCATCGAGCAGGCGATCCTCACCGCCTACCTCAAGCACATCGGCCAGGCGGACGACGCCGACAAGGCCACCGCCGTGGACGCCCGCGTGCACCTCGACCGCAAGACCGGGCACGTCAGCGTGTTCGTCCCCGAGATCGACGAGGAGGGCGCCGTCGTCGGCGAGTCCGAGGACTCGCCGCGCGACTTCGGCCGCATCGCGGCCTTCGCCGCCAAGCAGGTCATCAACCAGCGGCTGCGCGACATCGGCGACGAGAAGGTCCTCGGCGAGTTCAAGGGCCGCGAGGGCGACATCGTCGCCGGCGTCATCCAGCAGGGCCCCAACCCGAAGATGATCCACGTCGACCTCGGCTCGATCGAGGCGATCCTCTCCCCCGAGGAGCAGGTGCCCGGAGAGGACTACAGCCACGGCCGCCGCATCCGCGTCTACGTGACGAGCGTCAGCCGCGGCCCGAAGGGTCCCTCGGTCCAGGTCTCGCGGACGCACCCGTCGCTCGTCCGCAAGCTCTTCGCCCTCGAGGTCCCGGAGATCGCGTCCGGCGTCGTCGAGATCGTCTCGCTCGCCCGCGAGGCCGGCCACCGCACCAAGATCGCCGTGCGGGCGACCGAGCCGGGCGTCAACGCCAAGGGCGCGTGCATCGGCGAGCTCGGCCAGCGCGTGCGCGCGGTGACCGCGGAGCTGAACAACGAGAAGATCGACATCGTCGACTACTCCTCCGACCTGCCGACCTTCGTCGCCAGCGCGCTCTCGCCCGCCAAGGTGACCAGCGCCTTCGTGATCGACCAGAGCCTCAAGGCCGTCCGCGCCCTCGTGCCGGACTACCAGCTCTCGCTCGCGATCGGCAAGGAGGGCCAGAACGCCCGACTCGCCGCCAAGCTCACCGGCGCCAAGATCGACATCCAGCCCGATTCGGTGATGGACGGGGAGTGATCCCCGCTGTCGGCGGTGCGGGGAGGCGCTCCCGGGAACGAGGGAGTACAGTGGAACCCGTCAGAACGTGCGTCGGCTGCCGTCTGCGCGCCCCAAGGGCCTCACTTCTGAGGCTCGTCCTCCCCTCGAACGTCCTCGTGGTAGACCCGCGGGGTGTCCGTGCTGGGCGGGGAGCGTGGCTGCACGACGCGTACGACTGCTACGAGCTCGCGGTGAAGCGCCGCGCGTTCAGCAGGGCGTTCCGGACGCGCGAGAGCGTGGACGCGAGCGCCGTGGAGCAGTACGTCACCCGTGACCTGACCGGCTCGGCTCCTCACCCTGAGGAACCGGCCAGGCGAACGATCACACCGCAGAGAGAACAGGCAGAACGGCCCGTGAACTGATCATGAGCAACGACTGATGAGCGGCTCGAAATGAGATCCGTCCGTTTGTGATGGCCTGCCCCGTCTTGGGCGCAGGTCCGAGACAGGAGAGAAGTGGCTAAACCACGCGTGCACGAGATCGCCGCCGAACTCGGCGTCGACAGCAAGGTCGCACTTGCGAAGTTGAAAGAACTGGGCGAGTTCGTCAAGGGACCGTCCTCCAGCATCGAACCCCCCGTCGCCCGCAAGCTCCGCCAGGCCCTCCAGGGCAGCGCGAGCACGGGTGCATCGTCGACCCCGTCGGCGCCCGCCGCCGGCACCGCCCGGCCCGGGGCTCCCCGCCCCTCGGGTGCCCGCCCCTCCGCGCCGATGCCCGGCCCGGCCAAGCCGCCCGCTCCGGCGCCGGCTCCGCCGATGTCGGTCGCCGAGCGTCAGGCGGCCGCTCAGGCCGCCCAGGAGGCCGCGGCCGCGGCTCGCGCCCAGGCCGCTGCGAACGCCCCCGCCGCTCCGGCTCCGACCGAGGCCGCCGCTCCGGCGCCCGCGGCCGAGAAGCCCGCTGCAGCGACCCCCGCCGCCTCGCCCGCCACCCCCGGCGGACCGAAGCCGGCGACCCCGCGTCCGGCCCCGGCGGCAGCCCCGCCGAAGTCCGGCGGCAGCAGCTCCGCTCCCGGCGGCTCCAGCCGTCCCGGTGGCGCCCCGCGTCCGGGCAACAACCCCTTCGCGAGCAACCAGGGCATGGGCCAGCGTCCCGCGACGCCCCCGCGCCCGGGCAACAACCCGTTCGCCAGCTCGCAGGGCATGGGCTCGCGCCCGACGCCCAGCAACATCCCCCGTCCCGCGGCTCCCCGCCCCGGTGCGCCCCGACCCGGTGGACCCGGCATGGGCCAGCGCCCCGCCGGCTTTGGCCAGCGTCCCGGCGGTCCCGGTGGCGGAGCCGGTCGTCCCGGCGGCCCCGGCCGTCCGGCCGGCGGCGGCTTCCAGCGTCCCGGCGGCGCCCCTGGAGCGGGTGGCGGCTTCGCCCCTCGTCCCGGTGGCGGCGGCGGTCGCGGTCGCGGCCCCGGCGGTGGCACCGCTGGTGCCTTCGGTCGCGGTGGCGGCAAGAGCAAGGCCCGCAAGTCGAAGCGCACGAAGCGTCAGGAGTTCGAGCTCAGGGAGGCCCCGTCGCTCGGCGGCGTCAGCGTCCCCCGCGGCGACGGCAAGACGGTCATCCGTCTGCGCCGCGGCGCGTCGATCTCGGACTTCGCCGACAAGATCGAGGCCATGACCGGCGTGCCGGTGCCCCCCGGCAACCTGGTCACCGTCCTCTTCGCCCTCGGCGAGATGGCGACGGCGACCGAGTCGCTCGACGAGGCGACCTTCGAGGTGCTCGGCGGTGAGCTCGGCTTCAAGATCCAGGTCGTCTCGCCCGAGGACGAGGACAAGGAGCTCCTCGAGGGCTTCGGCCTCGACCTCGAGCAGGAGCTCGAGGACGAGACGGACGAGGACCTCCAGATCCGTCCCCCCGTCGTCACCGTCATGGGTCACGTCGACCACGGAAAGACGCGCCTGCTCGACGCGATCCGCAACGCCAACGTCGTCGCCGGCGAGGCGGGCGGCATCACGCAGCACATCGGTGCGTACCAGGTCGTCGCGGAGCACGAGGGCATCGAGCGCCCGATCACCTTCATCGACACCCCGGGTCACGAGGCGTTCACCGCCATGCGAGCCCGCGGTGCCCAGGTCACGGACATCGCGATCCTCGTGGTCGCGGCGGACGACGGCATCATGCCGCAGACCATCGAGGCGCTGAACCACGCCCAGGCGGCCAACGTGCCGATCGTGGTCGCGGTCAACAAGGTGGACAAGCCCGACGCCAACCCGGCCAAGGTGCGCCAGCAGCTGACCGAGTTCGGCCTCGTCGCCGAGGAGTACGGCGGAGACGTCATGTTCGTCGACGTGTCGGCCCGCGCGAACACCGGAATCCAGGACCTCCTGGACGCCGTGCTGCTCACCGCGGACGCCGGTCTCGACCTGCGCGCCAACCCCGACAAGGAGGCCCGCGGAGTCGCGATCGAGGCCAAGCTCGACAAGGGACGCGGTGCCGTCGCGACGGTCCTCATCCAGTCGGGAACGCTGCGCGTCGGCGACGCGATCGTCGCGGGAACGGCCTACGGCCGTGTCCGTGCGATGGCCGACGAGAACGGCGTCGCCGTGCTCGAGGCCGTGCCGTCGCGACCGGTGCAGGTGCAGGGACTCTCGTCCGTGCCCCGCGCCGGCGACACCTTCCTCGTCACCGAGGAGGACCGCACCGCCCGCCAGATCGCCGAGAAGCGCGAAGCCGCTCAGCGCAACGCCCTGCTGGCCAAGGCCCGTAAGCGCATCTCGCTCGAGGACTTCACCCGTGCTCTCGAGGAGGGCAAGGTCGAGTCGCTCAACCTCATCATCAAGGGCGACGTGTCCGGTGCCGTCGAGGCGCTGGAGGAGTCGCTCGTCAAGATCGAGGTCGACGACTCGGTGCAGCTGCGCATCATCCACCGCGGTGTCGGTGCGATCACGGAGTCGGACGTCAACCTCGCGACGATCGACAACGCGATCATCGTGGGCTTCAACGTCCGCCCCGACCCGAAGGCCCGCGAGCGCGCTGCTCGAGAGGGAGTGGACATCCGCTTCTACTCGGTCATCTACAACGCGATCGAAGAGGTCGAGAACTCGCTCACGGGCATGCTCAAGCCCGAGTACGAGGAGGTCCAGTCCGGTGTCGCCGAGATCCGCGAGGTGTTCCGCTCCTCCAAGGTCGGCAACATCGCGGGTGTCATCGTCCGGTCCGGCACGATCACCCGCAACTCGAAGGCGCGCGTCATCCGCGACGGCGTCGTCGTCGGGGACAACCTCGCCATCGAGTCGCTGCGTCGCTTCAAGGACGACGTCACGGAGGTCCGTACGGACTACGAGGCCGGTATCGGTCTCGGCAAGTACAACGACATCCAGATCGGCGACGAGATCGAGACGATCGAGATGAAGGAGAAGCCGCGAGGCTGACCCTGAATCCCACTGGAAGGCCCGGGTCCGCCCGGGCCTTCCGGCGTTCCAGGGGGTCCTTGGCCTTGGCTTTCGGCCCCTGGTCTGACGGGGGATCGGGAGGCCACTCCTGCCCTCGCGCGACTTCCCGCGGGCCTGCGGCCCGCCCGCCAGACCCGAGCCTGTCGCGCGAGGGCAGGAGTGGCCTCCCTCCCTGCGGGAGGATCGAGTCGCCAGCACGTGCAGAGGGGCCCGGTCTCCGAGGCGTGTCGCGTCGGGTACCTGCACCAGCACGTGGGGTGGGGCGCCTGCGCGGGAGGGGGACCGGGAGTACGGACTTCCGCCTGTACGGACGGGAGGTGCGGGTGGGGTGTCTCGTCGCGGCTCCTGGCTCGGGTCTGGCGGGCGCGGCGCAGCCGCGCGGGAAGGAGCCGCGGCGAGGCACCCCATCCGCGCCGGCGCAGCCGCGCTGCAGCCAGCACGAAGACCCGGGGTGAGGTCGCGAGGGCAAGCCCCCAGCAAGACGACCGGCAGGACTGCCGGGGAGTGGTTAGATGGCGAGCCGAACGGTTCGTCGAGAGAGATGAGGACCAGCCATGGCAGATCCGGCACGGGCGAGGAAGCTCGCCGAACGGATTCAGGTGATCGTCGCCAAGCGGCTCGAGCGCGGACTCCGCGACCCCCGACTCGGCTTCGTCACCATCACCGACGTGCAGGTGACCGGTGACCTGCAGCACGCCTCCGTGTTCTACACGGTCTACGGCACCGACGAGGAGCGCGCCGACTCGGCGCTCGCCCTGAAGGCGGCGACCGGCATGCTCCGCACGGAGGTCGGCAAGAACATCACGGCGCGGCTGACGCCGTCGCTCGAGTTCATCCTCGATGCGATCCCGGAGAACGCGAAGCACATCGAGGACCTCCTCGCGACGGCGCGCAACCAGGATACCCAGGTGCAGTCGCTCGCCGCGAAGGCGGACTACGCCGGCGACGCGGACCCCTATGTGAAGCCGCGCGAGGACGAGGACGAGGACTAGGCAGCAGGCCTGAACATCGCGGAGCCCGTGGCGACGTCGACCGATTCGAGGACGACGACGACACGGGCTCCCGGCGTCTGCGGCACCGGGACGTCGACGGTCATCTCGGGGTCCAGCAGCTGGACCTGCGAGCGGGTCCTCGCGGAGGAGACGACGACGCCCTCGAAGGTGGAGCCCTCGCGGCCGCGGAGGATCGCGGCCTCGACGACGGCGGTGGCGGCGCGGGAGGCGGCTCCGGAGCGGCGGTCGCTCGCGGTCATCAGGGCGGGCAGCTCGGGCAGGGCCGTGCGGAGCCAGGCGGGGAGCTCCGCTCCGGTCGAGATCGCGAGGCAGGTGGCCAGGCCGAAGCGGTCGACCAGGCGGCGGAGCGGGGCCGTGACGTGCGCGTACGGGGCGGCGAGAGCGGACTGCTCGGGCTGCTCCGGGGCGGCGCCGTCGAAAGCGGTGTAGCCGGCGCCGCGGAAGAGCGTCGCCGCGGCCGACATGATCGCGAGCTGGGCGGGGTCGGCGGTGTCGAGGCGGCGGAGGTAGGCGCCGTAGGGCTCGTCGGCGCCCCAGGGGACGCCGAGGGCCCCGATGCGGGCGCGGAAGGCGGCGACGGTGTCCTCGTCGGCCGCGGGCATGGTGCGGAGGATGCCGACCCCCGCGTCGAGCATCATCGTCGCGGCCGCCATGCCGGTGAGCAGCGAGACCTGGGCGTTCCAGCCCTCGGACGCGAGGGGTGCTCGGCGCTCGATCCGGTAGCCGCCGTCGATTGCGACGATCTCCTCGTCGGGGAGGGCGAGGCTCGCTCCGCCGCGCTCGGCCTCGCGGGCCTGGCGCTCGGTGCCGAACCAGGGGAGCAGCGCGATCGAGGGATGCGGGTCGCCCGCGTCGACGCTGCGCTGGACGCCGGCGTAGTCGAGTCGGGCGGTGCTGCGGACGAGGGCGCGCTCGAGGCGGACAGCGCGCGGCTCCGCGGCGTCGTCGAGCTCCAGGGTCCAGACCAGGGCGCGGCGCTCGAGGTCGGGGAGGAGCGAGGCGGTGCCCTCGGAGAGGACGGGCGGGTGCAGCGGTACGCGGCCGTCGGGGAGGTAGTAGGTCTGGCCGCGGTGGCGGGTCTCGGCGTCGAGGGCGCCGCCGGGGCGGACGACGGCCGGCACGTCGGCGATGGCGTAGCGGAGCACGACTCCGGAGGACCGCCGCTCGAGGTGCACGGCCTGGTCGAGGTCGAGGGAGCCGGGCGGGTCGATGGTGACGAAGGGGACGCCCGTGAGGTCGATCCGGCCCGCGTCGTCGGCTTTGCGGTCGGCCTGCTCGGCCTCGGCGAGGGCCTCGGGTGGGAAGGCGCCCGGCAGGTCGTTCGCGGTGCGGACGGCGGCGAGCGCGCTGTCGAGCTCGGCGTCGGGGCGGGGGAGTCGGAGTCGGCGACCGGTCACGGCGCCACGCTACCCGCCCCGTCCGACACCGGAGCGCCGCTCAGGAGTGGGGGAGGAGGTAGCCGTCGTCCGGCGTGCCCGTGGCGAGGCCGTCGGCGAGGAGGCCGGCGAGGGCGCGGTCGCGCTGCTCGGCCTCCGGCCAGAGCGTGGCGATCTCGGCCGCGGTCACCGGGCCGTGTGCGGCGCGCAGCTCGGCGAGGATCAGGCCGCGGACCTGCCGGTCGGAGCCCTCGTACTTCTTCTGCCGCGCCTTGACCGGGCCGTCGTAGGCCGGGTAGCCGGCGGCCCGCCAGGCGCAGGCGTCCCGGATCGGGCAGGCGTCGCAGCGGGGAGCGCGCGCAGTGCAGACGATCGCGCCGAGCTCCATCGCGCCCGCGTTGAAGGCGGCGGCGTCGGCGAGGTCCTCGGGGAGGAGCGCCTCCATCGCGGCGAGGTCGGTCTTCGCGCGCGGCGGGCCGGGCTCGGCCGCGCCGTCGATCGCGCGGGCGATCACCCGCCGCACATTGGTGTCGACGACGGGGTGGCGGTGGCCGAAGGAGAAGACGGCGATCGCGCGCGCCGTGTAGTCGCCGATGCCGGGGAGGGCGAGGAGCGTCTCGACGTCGTGCGGGACGACCCCGCCGTGCTGCTCGGTGATCGCGACGGCGCAGGCGTGCAGGCGCAGCGCGCGGCGCGGGTAGCCGAGCGACTGCCAGGCGCGCACCGCCTCACCAGGAGGAACGGCTGCCAGATCGGCCGGGGTCGGCCAGCGCTCGAGCCACTCGGCGAGCCGCGGGATCACCCGGACGACCGGCGTCTGCTGGAGCATGAACTCGCTGACGAGGGTGCCCCAGGCGGGGAAGCCCTCGCGGCGCCAGGGCAGGTCGCGGGCGTTCTCGCGGAACCAGTCGACGATCGCGGCGGACAGCGCGGGCATCGATGCGGCGGGCGTCGATCCGGTGGGCATCAGGTCACCCTAGGCCGTCCCGCGTATCGTGGGCGAATGACCAAGTGGGCTCCGCAGAAGGCCGATGTGCTCGACGCTCTCGCGGCGGAGGTGCTGCACAACTACGGGCACGGCCGCGTGGCGGTCGGGATCGACGGCGACGACCCGGAGGTGTCCGGCGCGTTCGCGCTCGCGCTGGTCGAGGCGATGCGCCGGGCGGGCCGGGACACGGTGGTCGCGCACCTCGCCGACTTCCGCCGTCCCCGGGCCGAGCGGGAGGATCCGTCGATCCCGGAGGCGCAGCGCGCCTACCTCGCGGGCTACGACTACGAGCTGCTGCGCCGGGTGCTGCTCGATCCGTTCAAGCTGGGCGGGAGCACCGGCTTCGTCCTGGCAGGCTACGACGGCGTGCGCGACGAGGCGCGGCAGGCGCGCTGGCGCACCGCCGGCCGCGACGCCGTGCTGCTCGTCGACGGGCCGTTCGCTCTGCGCCCCGAGCTCCGCGGAGCGTGGAGCACGTCGATCCGGCTCGACACCCAGGAGCCGCCCGTCGACGAGGCCTACCGGGCGAGCACGGATCCGAAGCGGATCGCGGGGATCCTGGTGGACGTCCGAGACCCGGAGCACCCGCGCCGGCTCTTCGCCGACTCCTGCTGAGTCGTCCCGGTCTCCTCCGCTAGACGGAGGACGCCCGCCGGACCACGTCGTCCGCGGGCAGGAACGCGCCCGAGCGCTCGACCTCGTGCACGAGCTCGACGAGCAGCTGGTTGACCGGCGCCTCGCGCCCGAGGCGGTGCGCCGTGCGGACGACGGCGCCGGCCAGATGGTCGATCTCGCTCGGGACTCCGCGCCGCACGCTCTGCAGCGTCGACCCGGGGTTCGGCACGTCGCCCATCCGGGTCGCCATCCGCCGCGGCAGCAGCTCGACGACCGGCAGCGGCGCGGCGGCGAGCGCGCGGATCCGGGCGTCGGAGAGTCCCTGCAGCGCGCCGAAGCGGACGCCGGCGGCCAGGCCGGTCCGCGCCGCCTCCCGCATCGCCCGCGCGAGCAGCCGGCGCAGGCCCGGGTGCGCGATCGTCTCCTGGACCGAGAGGCCGGTGATCGCGGGCAGCGCGTTGACCTCGTTGATCAGCAGCTTCGTCCACTGCGCCCCGAGGAAGTCGTCGGTGGTGGCCGTGGGCACCGCCTCGCCGAGGATCGCGGCGGCCCGGCGGACGTCGTCGTCGGCGGGGCGTCCGGGGACGCCGAGGGTCGTCGTCGCCGGGGCGGTCACCGTGACGCGGCCGGGCTCGAGATGGCTGGCCGCGAAGAGGGCGAGCGCGCCGACGAGGCGGGCGTCGCGGACCTGGCGGGCGGCGGCGTCGAGGCCGTCGAGCCCGTTCTGCACCACGACGAGGAGCGTGCCGTCGACCGTGCGGCGGTTGGCGCGGAGCGCGTCCTCGGCGTCCTGCGCCTTCGTGCAGAGCACGGCGAGATCGGGGACGAGGTCGAGGGTCTCGCCGCAGCGCACCCAGGCGGTGTGCTCGCCCCAGGCGCCGTCGAGGCGGAGGCCCTGCCGCCGGATCGCCGTCAGGTTCTCGCCGCGGGCGGTCACCTCGACGTCGTGTCCTGCGCGGTCCAGGAGGGCGGCGACGGTGCCGCCGACGGCGCCCGCTCCGAGTACGGCGATCCTCATCAGGACAGCCTAGAACCGCGGCGGGCGGCGGCCGTGCCGGGCGCGGGCTCCGCGCGGCCGACTCCCGAACTGCGCGTGTATCCTCGCACCCGTGCTCGAGACTCCCAGCCCTTCTGCGGCGGCTCCGAACGGGATCCTCCTGCTGGACAAGCCGGGCGGGATCACCAGCCACGACCTCGTCTCGCGGACCCGCCGCCGCGCCGGGACGCGCAAGGTCGGACACGCGGGGACGCTCGATCCGATGGCGACCGGGCTGATGATCCTGGGCCTCGGCCCCTCGACCCGGCTCCTCACCTACCTGGTCGGCCTCGACAAGGAGTACGAGGCGACGATCCGCCTCGGCGCCGCGACGAGCACCGACGACCGCGAGGGCGAGACGCTCACGACCGCCGAGCCCGGCGCCGTGGCGGCCCTCACCGCGGAGACGGTCGACGCCGTCGTGGCGACCCTCACCGGCGCGATCGAGCAGATCCCGAGCGCCGTCAGCGCGATCAAGGTGGACGGTCGCCGCGCCTACGCCCGCGTCCGCGACGGCGAGGAGGTCGTGCTTCCGGCGCGACCCGTCACCGTGAGCGCCTTCGACGTCCTCGAGCGCCGGGAGGCCGACGGCTTCCTCGACCTCGACGTCCGCGTCACCTGCTCCTCCGGCACCTACATCCGCGCACTCGCGCGCGATCTCGGCGCCGCGCTCGGCGTCGGCGGGCACCTCACCGTGCTCCGCCGCACCGCCGTCGGCCCGTTCCGGGTCGCCGGGGCCGGCGTCATCGACGAGCTCGACGTCCCCGCCGCCCTGCTCACGCCGACCGCTGTCGCGGGCGAGCTGTTCCCACTGCTGCACCTGGACGCCGGCGAGGCGGTCGACCTCGCGAACGGCAAGCGGATCCCGGTGCCCGAGGCGTTCGCGGGAGCCAAGGGCCTGCTCGCCGCCGTCGGTCCGGGGGAGCGCCTGGTCGGCCTCGCCGAGCGCCGCGGCGCCGCGCTGAAGAGCGTCGTCAACTTCCCCACCGAGGAGCTCCGGGTGGGCGCATCGTGATCGACTGGTTCACCACGCTCCAGGTCGGCATCGCCGTGGCGGCGGGCCTGCTCTGCCTCGTGCTCGGGATGATCGGCCGGCGCCCCTCCGACGTCACGGTCGGCGCCACCGCGATCGTCGAGCTCCTGCTGATCGTCCAGCTCGCCGTCGCGATCGTCTCGCCCCTGGTCGGCAACCGGCCCTCGGGCAGCCTGCCGGAGTTCTACATCTACCTGGTCTCGGCGCTGATCCTGCCGCTCGCCGCCGGCTTCTGGGCGCTGATCGAGCGCAGCCGGTGGAGCACGGTCATCCTCGGCGTCGTCTGCCTCGCGATCGCCGTGATGGTCTACCGGATGCACCAGATCTGGTTCTTCCAGGCCGCCTGACGCCCCCGATCCCCGGCCGAGGGGGAGAGGGCGCAGCGAGCGCCTACCATTGACCCTGCGATGTCGAACCAACCCAGCGATGCGCCCGGACGGGCGGCCCAGGACCCAGCTCTGCCGAACCCCGATCAGCGCCCCGCCCGCTCGGCGCGGTCCCGGGGGATCGGCAGCCTCCTCGTGGTCGTCTACGGCATCCTCGCGCTCGCCGCGACGGGCCGCTCGGTCTTCCAGATCATCGACCGCTTCGACGAGGCGCCGCTCGCGTTCTCGCTCTCGGCGCTCTCCGCCGTCGTCTACATCGTCGCGACGATCGCCCTCGTGGCTCCCGGTCGCATCTGGCAGCGCATCGCCTTCGTGACCATCACCTTCGAGCTGGTGGGCGTGCTCGTCGTCGGCGCGATCAGCGTGCTCGTGCCGCAGCTGCTCGGGCTCTCGAGCGCGGATCCGTTCGGCCGGCAGTCGACGGTCTGGGCGGCGTTCGGCGCGGGCTACCTGCTCATCCCGCTCGTGCTGCCGGTGCTCGGGCTCTGGTGGCTGCGGGTGCAGGGCCGGCGCTCCTCCGCGGGGAAGCAGGCCTGATGCGCGTCGAGCAGCGCCCGGCCGACCTCACCGGCATCGGCCCGTCCGCGGTCACCATCGGCAAGTTCGACGGCGTGCACACCGGCCACCGGGCCGTCATCGACACCCTGCACGCGCGGGCCCGCGAGCGCGGTCTCGCGGCGGTCGTCGTCACCTTCGACCGCAATCCGCTCAGCGTCATCGCTCCGGAGAAGTGCCCGCCGGCGCTGGTCGGCAACGAGCAGAAGCTCGAGCTGCTGGCCGGGACGGGGATCGACGCGACCCTGCTGCTGGCGTTCGACGAGCGGTTCCGCGCGCTCACCCCCGAGGAGTTCGTGCAGCAAGTGCTCGTCGACGCCCTGGAGGCGCGCGTGGTGCTGGTCGGCTCCGACTTCCGCTTCGGTGCCCACGGCGCCGGCGACGTCGCGATGCTGCGGGAGCTGGGGGAGACCCACGGCTTCGAGGTCGAGCTGATCGACGACGTGCGGCCGGAGCACGGCCGCCGGGTGTCCTCCACCTGGATCCGCGAGCTGCTCGCCGAGGGCGACGTCGAGCACGCGACCTGGCTGCTCGGCCACGAGCCGGTGGTGCGCGGGGTCGTCGTGCACGGCGCCAAGCGCGGCCGCGAACTCGGCTTCCCGACCGCGAACCTCTCGCCCGAGTCGCAGGGGCTGATCCCCGCCGACGGCGTCTACGCCGGCCGCTTCGTCACCGAGGGCCGCAGCTACCCGGCCGCGATCTCGGTGGGCAGCAACCCGACCTTCGTCGGCGTGCCGCCCAAGCAGGTCGAGGCCTACCTTCTGGACGAGACGATCGACCTCTACGACCGCGTCGTCGACGTGGCCTTCGTCTCGCGCATCCGCGGTCAGGTGGCCTACGAGGGCGTCGAGCCGCTGATCCGGCAGATGAACGACGACGTCGAGAAGGTCCGCACGATCCTCGGTGCGGAGCGACCGGCCGACTGACGCCTCCGGACTCCGCCGGGGCGGCTCCGGCGGTCCTAGCAGTGGCCGGAGCGGCGCACCAGCGGGAGAGCGCCCAGGGGCGGCGGCGTACCGTGGCTCGCATGAGCGAATCCTCACCCGCCCCGTCGCGCCCCTCGGACCCGTCGCGCCCGCTGGCGCTCGTCACCGGAGCGACCGGCTACATCGGCGGCCGCCTCACCCCGCGCCTGCTCGAGGCCGGCTACCGGGTCCGCGTGCTGGTCCGCGACCCGCGGAAGCTCGCCGAGGTCCCGTGGGCCGAGGACGTCGAGGTGGCGCAGGGCGATCTCAGCGACCCGGAGTCGCTGGCGGCCGCGTTCGAGAGCGTCGACGTCCTCTACTACCTCGTGCACTCGATGGGCTCGGGCGCCGACCACGCGCGCTTCGAGCAGGTGGAGAGCGGCGCCGCCAGGAACGTCGCCGAGGCCGCGCTCGCGGCCGGTGTCGACCGGATCGTCTACCTCGGCGGCCTGCACCCGGACGTGGAGAAGCTCTCGCCGCACCTGCGCTCGCGGGCCGAGGTCGGCCGCATCCTGATGGCGTCCGGCGTGCCGACGATCGCGCTGCAGGCCGGCGTCATCATCGGCTCCGGCTCCACCTCGTTCGAGATGGTGCGCCACCTCACCGACGTGCTGCCGTACATGCCCGCGCCGCAGTGGGTCCGCAACTTCATCCAGCCGATCGCCGTCCGCGACGTGCTGCACTACCTGCTCGGCGCCGCCGCCCTCGAGGACGCGACGCTGAACCGCACCTTCGACATCGGCGGGCCGGACGTGCTCCGCTACGGCCAGATGATGAACGGCTACGCGGTCGAGGCGGGGCTCGCGCAGCGGCCGATCGCCTCGCTGCCGGTGTTCACGCCGTGGCTCGCCTCGCAGTGGGTCAACCTGGTGACGCCGATCCCGCGCTCGCTCGCGGTGCCGATCATCGCGTCGCTGCAGTACGACTGCGTGGTGCGCGAGGACGACATCCGCGCGCTGATCCCGGACCCCGAGGGCGGGCTGACGCCGTACCGCCGCTCGGTCCGGCTCGCGCTGGGCAAGATGCAGGCGGGCGAGATCGAGACCAGCTGGCAGAACGCCGAGGTCGTCGGCGCCCCCAGCGACCCGCTGCCGAGCGACCCGGAGTGGGCCGGCCACACGGTCTACGTCGACCTCAAGGTGCGCCGGACTGACGCCGACCCGGCGAAGCTCTGGCGGGTCATCGAGGGCATCGGCGGCACCAACGGCTGGTACTCCTTCCCGCTGGCCTGGGCGATCCGCGGCTGGATGGACAAGCTCGTCGGGGGAGTGGGCCTGCAGCGCGGGCGCCGCGACTCCGAGCGGCTGCACGCGGGCGACGCCCTGGACTTCTGGCGCGTCGAGGCGATCGAGCGGCCGACGCTGCTGCGCCTGCGCGCCGAGATGAAGGTGCCCGGCGGCGCCTGGCTGGAGATGCGCGCGGAGCCCGGCGAGGACGGCGGATCCGTGTACACCCAGCGCGCCGTCTTCTTCCCGCAGGGGCTCGGCGGCCGGCTCTACTGGTTCGCCGTGCTGCCGTTCCACGGCGTGATCTTCAACGGGATGGCCAACCGCATCACGGCCACCGCGACCGACCTCGCCGACGCCGGCGAGGAGCGCTCCCCTGGTGGGCGCGGGGCGCAGCGGTGACAATGGAGGGGTCCGCGGGCGGCGACGCCGCCTCGGACGCGAACGAGAGGAGCACGATGAGCGAACGATCGGACACGGACGCGGGGCGCGATCTCCAGCTGGGAAAGGTCGCCTTCATCGGCGACAGCATCATCCAGGGCGGGTCCTGGGACGAGTGGTTGACCGCGTCGACGGTCGTCGACGAGGGCATCGGCGGAGCGACCAGCGACGACGTCGTCGAGCGGCTGCCCGAGCTCGTCGAGGGGGCGCCCGACACGGTGGTCCTGCTCGTCGGGACGAACGACCTGGCCTACCACCGCACGACCGAGCACATCGTGCGCAACATCGAGACCATCGTCGCGACCTTCCGCCGCGACCTCCCGGACGTGCGGATCCTGGTGACCTCGATCCTGCCGCGCGCCCGCGAGTTCGGCGCGCAGATCCGCGAGGTCAACCGCCACCTCTGGCAGTTCGCGCCCACCGCGCACGCCGGCTACCTCGACCTCTGGCCGGTGCTCGCCGGCGAGGACGGCGCCCTGCTCGAGCAGTACTCGCCCGACGGCCTGCACCTCAACGAGGCCGGCTACGGCGCCTGGCGCGAGACCCTCGGCCCGGCCCTCGACTCCGTGCTGCGGATGCCCCCGCGCACCCGGCCGATCACCCTGCCGTACGACGAGTTCGCGCGGCCGAAGACGGCGTAGCGCCGTCTGCGCGGCGACGCGCCGCGAGCCGAGGGGAGCCGAGACCGAGAGGTCCGGCTCCCTTCGTCGTTGCCCGCTCCGAACAGGTCGGGCGGGGGTGGCCCTGGAGCTCTTCGGGGATCGATCAGCGGTTCTTGCCCGGGGCATAGGCGGTGGCGGCACTGTCGATCGTGCACCCGGCCGGGTGCGGACGAGAGCCGGAGGCGCAGCATGAGCAGGACGATCGAGAACCAGGCACCGGGGACGGCGGAGTGGCCGCCGCCGACGGTGGGGACTGCGGCACCGAGCGCGTCGGAGCCCGCGCAGCCGCGTCAGCCGCTCTGGCGACGGCGCCGCGTCCGGCGGATCGCGCTCGCCGTCCTCGCCGGTCTGCTGCTGCTGGGCGGCGGCTTCGGGATCGGCTACGCCGTCGGGAACTCGGTCGGGTCCTCCGCCGTCGGCGGGTTCGACCCGTCGCAGCGGGGCGGGATGTCGGACGGCGGCTTCCCGGGCAGCGGCGGGCCCGGGTCGTTCGGCGATCAGGGGAGCGGCACCGGGACGGACCTGGGTACCGGGACGGATTCGGGCACCGAGACCGACTCGAGCAGCGGCGCCGCGAGCGGGACGGCGAGCTAGCCGAGCGCCTCGCGGAAGGCGGCGAGGGCGTCGTCCGAGAAGAGCACGAAGCGGACCTCGTCGAGGGTGCCCGGGCCGTCCTCGGCGGCGGCGAGCCGGACGGAGTCGACGGCGATGCGGGCCGCGCCGGCCATCGGCCAGCCGTAGACGCCGGCGGAGACGGCCGGGAAGGCGACGGTCCGCGCGCCGAGGGAGCGGGCGACGCGGATCGACTCGGTGTAGGCGGAGGCGAGGACGGCGGAGCGGTCGTCGCTCCGCGAGTAGACGGGGCCGACGGTGTGCACGACCCAGCGGGCAGCGAGGCGGCCGGCGGTGGTCGCTACCGCGGAGCCGGCGGGGAGTCCGTCGCGCAGCTCGCCGGCCCGGAGGCGCCGGCACTCCTCGAGGATCTCGGGGCCGCCCGCGCGGTGGATCGCCCCGTCGACCCCGCCGCCGCCGAGCAGCGACGAGTTGGCGGCGTTGACGATCACGTCGACCTGCTCGCGGGTGATGTCGCCTCGGACGGCGGTGAGCGCGGTCACGAGCGGTTGTTCGACAGCTCGAAGATCTTCACGAGCTCGGCGATCGCGGCCTCGCGCGCGTCGCCGCCCTCGTCGAACATCGCGGTGACGTGGGTGCGGAGGTGGTTCTCGACGATCAGCTTGTTCAGCGAGCCGAGCGACTTCTGGATGGCGAGCGACTGCGTGACGATGTCGACGCAGTAGTCCTCGTTCTCGATGGCCTTCTCGAGGCCGCGCATCTGGCCCGCCAGGATGCGGGCGCGGTGCAGGGAGCGCTTCTTCAGATCCTCGATCACCCGCTCAGTTTACGCCGGGAGTGGCGATACCCGGCGGGGGTATGCGGCATCGAGGTGTCCGAGGCCTCCGCCGATCTCCGCCCCGTACGATCGACAGGTGAACGCTGAGAAGTCCGGCCCCCCGCGCGGTGGCACGACCGCCCGCTACCCGTCCCGCTCGAGCGCGCGGATGGCGCTGGCGCCGGGGATCCTCGAGGCGATCATCCTGCTCGCGGGGCTCGCGCTGGTCGGCGGCGACGCCTACGACTTCGTCCGGTACCCGGTGGCGATCCTCGCGGCCGTCATCGGCTGGTTCGCGATCCAGGCGAAGGCCTACTACTGGCTGATCGGGCTCGCACCGATCGTCGTGCTCTGGAACCCGGTCTTCCCGTTCTCGTTCCCGGACGCCGTCTGGTCCTCGCTCCACCTCGCCGCGGTCGGCGTCGTGGTCGCCGCGGGCCTGATCATCCGGGTGCGCGTCGCCGAGTGATCCCGCGGCCGCTGAACGCGCCCGGAGGCCCGGGGTGCGGCCGATCCGGCGCTGAGGAGTAGACTCGTCGCGCACCCGCACGCCGGGGATGCTGCGACCGGGTCTCAGACCCGTTGCTCGGAGCTCCCGACGGCCACCGGGGGCATCGGTGCCCGTCTCGTCCCCGGCGTGACGCGGCCAGTGCAACACACGCGGTGCAGGCAAGACACGCACAGCACGCAAGACACGCACAGTGCAATGCGACGGTAGAGCGCGGGAACCCCTCCTCCGCCCCCGTCCACGTCGAGGAGGAGCATGGCTCGCAGCGGCCAGCGTCAGTCCGGTCAGTCGCGTCGTTCGACGAGCGCGAGCCCGGGAACTCGGCCCCGATCGCGCCCGCGCGGCGTCGACAACTCCGGGATCATCCCGATCCTCGCCCGTCGCGTGCGCGAGCTCGAGGCGAAGGCCCAGACCGGCAAGGTCGGGCCCACCAATCGCACGAAGTTCCTCGTCATCGCCCTGCTGATGCGCGAGGAGCGCAAGCGGGTGAAGAGCGACACCGAGCTGAGCGACTCGCAGCGCGCGGAGGAGATGAAGCGCCTCGACGGCATCGCGACGATCCTCGCGAAGACCGCGGCGCGCGACACCAGCCTGATCGCCCTGCTCGAGTCGGAGGCCGGCATCACCGCGGCCGCGCAGAAGCTGCGCCGCGACTGGCTGCTGGAGGCCGGCGCCGAGCTGAGCCCCGACGAGCTGCTGATCGTGACCGAGCCGGAGCCCAAGCCCGAGGTGCCGGTCAACCAGGTCGTGCCGCCGTCGGTGCGCGCCCGACAGCTCGCCAACCCCTTCCTCCCGCCGGACTTCTCGATCGCCAGCGCGCCCACCCCCGCCCGCCGTCGCCTCGACGACTGGGAGCTGCTCGGTCCGCTCTTCAAGGCGTTCGAGTACGGCGCCGGCGGCCGCGCCGCCAGCATGGAGCTGCCCGAGCCGCCGAAGATCGACCGGGTGACGCCGCGCGGTCGCGATCTGATGCCGCACCAGGCGCGCTTCATCGAGGGCGCGCGCGAGGGGCACCGCAGCTTCCTGCTCGCCGACGAGCCGGGCCTCGGCAAGACGGCGCAGAGCCTGCTCGCCGCCTCCGTCACCGGCTCGTACCCGCTGCTCGCCGTCGTGCCCAACGTCGTGAAGATGAACTGGGCGCGCGAGGTCGAGCGCTGGACGCCGCAGCGCCGCGCCACCGTCATCCACGGCGACGGCGGCACGCTCGACGCGTTCGCCGACGTCGTGATCGTCAACTACGACATCCTCGACCGGCACATCGGCTGGCTCGGCAGCCTCGGCTTCCGCGGCATGGTCGTCGACGAGGCGCACTTCATCAAGAACCTCCGCTCGCAGCGCTCGCAGAGCGTGCTGGCGCTGGCCGCGAAGATCCGCGAGACGACGCCGGGCCACGACCCGCTGATGATCGCCCTCACGGGAACGCCGCTGATCAACGACGTGGACGACTTCCGCGCGATCTGGCGCTTCCTCGGCTGGATCGACGAGACCAAGCCCGGGCCCGAGCTGATGAGCCTGCTCGAGGACACCGGGCTCACGCCCGCGGACACCGGCTTCTACCCGGAGGCGCGCGAGGCGGTCATCGACCTCGGCATCGTCCGGCGGAAGAAGATCGACGTCGCCGCGGACCTGCCCTCGAAGCGGATCGTCGACCTGCCGGTCGAGCTGGACGACGACCTCGGCCGCTCGATCCAGAAGGCGGAGCGCGAGCTCGGCGCCCGGATGCTGCAGCGCTACAAGGCCGTCACCGCGTCGATCACGCACGAGCTCGACGACGACGAGCGCGAGCGCTTCGTCCGCATCGTCGCGCAGAGCGAGCTCGAGGAGTCGAAGTCGGCCAAGACCGGCGAGAACGTCTTCACGATGGTGCGCCGGATCGGCCAGGCCAAGGCGGCGCTCGCCGCCGACTACGCCTCGCAGCTGGCCCGCTCGGTCGGCAAGGTGGTCTTCTTCGCCAAGCACATCGACGTGATGGACCAGGCGGAGGAGACCTTCGAGAAGCGCGATCTCACCTCCGTCTCGATCCGCGGCGACCAGTCGGCGACGTTCCGCCAGTCGCAGATCGACGCGTTCAACGAGGACCCCGACGTGTCGGTCGCGGTCTGCTCGCTCACCGCGGCGGGCGTCGGCGTCAACCTGCAGGCCTCGTCCAACGTCGTCCTGGCCGAGCTGTCCTGGACCTCGGCCGAGCAGACGCAGGCGATCGACCGCGTGCACCGCATCGGCCAGGAGGAGCCGGTCACGGCCTGGCGCATCATCGCGGCGCACACGATCGACGCCAAGATCGCCGAGCTGATCGACGCGAAGGCCGGCCTCGCCGCCCGCGCGCTCGACGGCGCGGACGCCGAGGTCGCCTCGGCCGACACGGTTCAGCTGGACGCGCTCATGCACGTCCTCCGCGAGGCGATCGGCTGAGCGGAGCCGCGAAGAAGTCGCGCTCGAACACGCTCGAGCGCAGGAACGCGTCGCCCATGGCGGCGCGTTCCGCGTTCGTGCCGCGGGCGGCGGCCGCCTCGGTGATCGCGATCGCGCGCTCGGTCGCGACGGCGAAGGCAGGATCCGCGTAGGTGACGAGCCAGTCCGCGTAGGGGTGCCCGGGCCGGTTCGCCGCGGCGAGGCGCTCGCCGATGTCTGCGTAGAGCCAGAAGCAGGGCAGCAGCGCGGCGACGATCTCGCCGTAGCTCCCTCTCGTGCCGACCGCGAGCAGGTGGTCGACGTAGCCGCGGGTGACGGGGGAGGCCGTCGCGGTGCGCTCGCCGAGGCGGTCGCGGTGCAGCTGCGCCTCCGCCGCCAGAGCCGAGGCCGACGACTCCGCCCAGAAGACCTGCTCGGCGGTGCTCGGCGCCCGCTGAGCGGCGATCGCGAGGACCCGCGCGTACTCGGTGAGGTAGAGCGCGTCCTGCTCGAGGTACCACTCGAAGTCGTCGCGGGTGAGGGAGCCGTCGCCGAGCGCTGTCACGAACGGAAGCGCGTCGATCTCGGCGCGGAGCTGCTCCGTCTCGGCCCACATCCGCTCGCAGAACGCCGGGGCGCGCAGGCGGTGGAAGTGGTCGATCGGGCCGTTGCCGCTGCCCACCCGGAGTCCGTCGGCCCCGCGGAGCGCCCCGTTCAGCCAGTCCTTCGCCTCGGTCAGCGCCTGCGTGAGCGTGTCCGGAGTCGTCCCGCCGCCGGCGAGGAGCGTCGCCATCGCGGAGGAGAGCGAGCAGCCGGTGCCGTGGGTGTTGCGGGTGGCGACACGCTCGCCCGGCACCTCGCGCACGCCGCCGTCCGGGGTGACGATCGCGTCGGGCGTCGCCGGGCCGTCGAGGTGCCCGCCCTTCACCAGGACCGCGGTGCCGAGATCCCGGGCCACGGAGCGGGCCTGCTCGAGCGCGGCGGACCAGTCGGCGGCCGGCTCGGCTCCGGCGAGCACGGCCAGCTCGGGGAGGTTGGGCGTGACGAGGCCGGCACGGCGGACGAGCGCGCGGACCGCCTCCTCCGCCTCGGGGTCGAGCAGGCGGTGGCCGCTGGTCGCGACCATCACCGGGTCGACGACGACCAGCGGCGGGCGGACGTCGTCCAGCCAGGCGGCGATGATCCCGCCCAGCTCGGCGTTCGCGATCATGCCGATCTTCACGGCGTCGATCTCGACGTCGTCGCTGACCGCGTCGAGCTGCTCGCGGAGGAAGGCGGCGGGCGGCAGGTGGATCGAGCGCACGCCGCGGGTGTTCTGCGCGACGAGGGCGGTGACCACGGCCATCCCGTAGCCGCCGAGCGCGCCGATCGACTTGAGGTCGGCCTGGATGCCGGCGCCGCCGGTCGGGTCGGTGCCGGCGATGCTGAGGACGCGGGGGATCGGCCGGGGCTGCGGGAGCGCGGCGCTCATCGGTCCCACTCCGCTCGGAAGGCGCGGGCCGCGGACTCCGGATCGTCCACCGCGCAGATCGCCGAGACGATCGCGAGCCCGGCCGCGCCGGCGCGGCGCAGGGCCGAGGCGTCGCCGGCCGTGACGCCGCCGATGGCGACGCAGGGGAGCGGCGTCGCGGCGGCGAGGGCGGCGAAGCCGTCGATGCCGAGCGGGACCGGGTGGTCGGGCTTGGTCGCCGTCGCGCGGATCACGCCGACGCCGAGATAGTCGACGGTGCCGGTGGGCAGGGCGTGCGCGGCGGCGAGGTGGGCCGGGGTGTTCGCGGTCAGGCCGATCACCGCGCCGGCGCCGAGGATGCTGCGCGCGGCGAGGACCGGGAGATCGGACTGGCCGACGTGCACGCCGTCGACGCGGGCTCCCGCCAGGCGGGCGGCGAGGACGACGTCGACGCGGTCGTCGACCAGCAGGGTCGTGCGCTCGTCGAGGACGGCGGCGACGGCGCAGGTCAGGGCGACGAGCTCGGCGGCGGTCGCCTCGTGGTCGCGGACCTGGACGACGCGGACACCGCCGGCGACGGCCGCGGCGACCACGGCCGGGACTCCGCGCGGGCCGCAGAGGCGGGTGTCGGTGACGAGCTGGAGCGAGAGGTCGATCATGCGATCCGCGCCCCGCTCTCGACCTCGTCGGCGGTGAGCGCGGCGAGAGCGTCGAGGAGGCCGACCGCGAACGAGCCGGGGCCGGCGGCGGTCTCGGCGGCGCGCTCGGCGGCGAGGCCCCAGACGACGGACGCGGCGACCGCGGCGCCGAGCGGGTCGGAGCCGCCGGCGCCGAGGAAGGCGGCCATCACGGCTCCCAGCGCGCAGCCGCCGCCGGTGACGCGGGTGAGCAGCGGGTGCCCGCCGGTGACGCGGACCACGCGCTCGCCGTCGGTGACGACGTCGACGGCTCCCGAGACGGCGACGACGGCTCCTGAGCGGCGGGCGAGTGCGTTCGCGGCCTCCAGCGCCTCCTCCGGGCCGTCGACGGCGTCGACACCGCGACCGCCCGCGCCGAGGCCGGCGAGGGCGAGGATCTCGGAGGCGTTGCCGCGGATGATCGCGGGTCGCGCTTCGAGCAGCTCGGCCGCGAGCGCGGTGCGCACCGGCAGCGGGCCGACGGCGACCGGGTCGAGCACCCAGGGGGTGCCGGCCGCGCTCGCCGCCGCGACGGCCTCGCGGGCGCCGTCGCGCTGCTCCGCGTGCGGGGTGCCGAGGTTCACCAGCGTCGCGGAGGCGATGCCGGCGAAGACGCCGGCCTCGCCGGGCAGATCGCACATCGCGGGGCTCGCGCCGAGAGCCAGCAGGCTGTTGGCGGTGAAGCCGGTGACCACCGCGTTGGTGATGCACTGCACGAGCGGCGCTGCGCGGCGCAGCTCGCCGAGGTGTCGGGCGACGGCTGCGCCGTCGAGGATGGTCGGGTGGGCAGGCGTGCGAATGCTCATTCGCGACATCCCTTCGCTAGTACGAACTAGATCAGGTTCGACGGGTCTCATCTCAGCCCTGGTGGGCACCCCGTGTCACTGCCGACGACCCTAGCGGGTCGCTCCGTCACGCCGTGAGGATCCTGCTGTCGCCGCGGTCGCTGACGACGACCTTCAGCCCGGTGGGCAGCCGCTCGCGCATCGCGTCGACGTGGCTGATCAGGCCGATCGTGCGCCCGCCGGAGCGCAGCGCGTCGAGGGTGCCGAGCGCGGTCTCGAGGGTCTCGGCGTCGAGCGAGCCGAAGCCCTCGTCGATGAACATCGTCTCGAGCGAGACGCCGCCGGACTGCATGGTGACCACGTCGGCCAGGCCGAGGGCGAGGGCGAGCGAGGCGAGGAACGTCTCGCCGCCGGAGAGCGACGCGGGCTGCCGGCGGGCGCCGGTGAAGGCGTCGAGCACGTCGATCCCGAGCCCGGAGGCGGCGCCGCGGTAGGCGAGCGAGTCGTCGTGCACGAGCGCGTAGCGGCCGCTGGTCATCGCGTTCAGCCGCAGGTTCGCGGCGGCGACGATCTCCTCGAGCCGGCCCGCCAGGGCGAAGGCCTCGAGGTCCATCCGGCGGGTGTTCTGCCCGCGGCCGTCGATCGTCTCGGCGAGGGCGCGCAGCTCCTCGTGCCGGCGCAGGCGCGCGTCCAGGCTGCCCAGGCGCTCCTCGGCGCGGACGGCCAGCTCGGCGAGCCGGGCGGCGCGGTGCTCGAGCACCGAGTGCCGCGAGCGGGCCTCGTCGCGGCGGGCGGAGGCGGCGCGCGCGTCCTCCTCCGCGGCGGCGAGGTCGACGGGGGCGGTCGGCAGGCCGGCGAGCTCGGGGTCGGCCAGCACCGAGTCGACGGCGCTGCGGCGGCGCTCGTGCTCGGCGACCACGGCCTCGGCGCGGGCGCGCTCACCCGAGGTGAGGGCGGCGGACTCGGCGTCGTCGGCGCTCGCGAAGCCGCGGTCGGCGACCACCTCGGCGAGCTGGACGTCGGCGCTCTCGGCGGCCTCGCGGCGGGCGGTCGCCGAGTCCTCGGCCTCGACGAGCGCCTCGGCCAGGCGGCGCTGCGCGGTGAGGGCCGCGACGCGGTCGGCGATGCTGGCGGCGCCGTCGCGGTGGGCGTCGATCCGCTCGCGCAGGAGGCGCAGCGCCTCGGCGGCGAGGGCGGCGTCGGAGCTGAGGCGCTGGTGCTCGGCGCGGGCGGTGTCGAGGGCCGCCGCGAGGTCGTCACTGCGGAGACGGAGGTCCGACCGCTCGCGCCGCAGCTCCTCGAGCCGCGTCGCGGCGCTCCGGGACGCGGCGAGCCGCATCTCGGCCTCGGCGCGGGCGGTCTGCAGCTCCTCGGCGGTCGTGGCGCCGGCCCGCTCCTCGAGGGCCGCCAGGGCGAGCGCGCCGGCGCTCTCGGCCTCGCGGGCAGCGTCCATCGCGGCGGCGGCGCGGTCGACGGCGGTGCGCGCCTTCTCGATCTCGCCGGTGCCGACGGGCGGCAGCTCGCCGTGCTCGGCGGGCTGTGGGTGCTCGCAGGAGCCGCAGACCGGGCACGGGTCACCGCGAACGAGCGCTCCGGCCAGCTCGCCGGCGAAGCCCGCGAAGCGGCGGGCGACCAGCTCGGCGTGCTCTGCGGCGCGGACGCCGTGCGCCCGGGCCGCCTCGGCGTGGGCGGAGCGGAGGCGATCAAGCACGGTCGCGG
The DNA here is from genome assembly GCF_004011135.1 of Rathayibacter festucae DSM 15932. Lineage (NCBI taxonomy): Bacteria > Bacillati > Actinomycetota > Actinomycetes > Micrococcales > Microbacteriaceae > Rathayibacter > Rathayibacter festucae. The sequence continues at coordinate 771,052 of NZ_CP028137.1, forward strand.
CACTCGCACGCTCGGCGGCGGCGCGGATCCGGCGCTCGAGCGCGGCCAGCTCCTCGGTGCGGGCCGGCAGCGCCGTCGCGTCCGGCGCGAGCGCGTCCTCCTCCGCCGAGAGCGCGTCGAGAAGGGCGGGCAGCGCCCGCAGCTCGCGCTCGAGGACGGCCAGCGCGGCGGCGGACCGCTCCCGTGCGGTGACGGTCCGCTCGGCGCGGCGGACCGCCTCGGGCAAGCCGCGCTCGTCGGCGAGCGCATCGGCGAGCGCGCCGAGCGTTCCGGCGAGGCGCTCCGCGGCCCGGGTGGCCGCGGCTCGGTCCGCGGGCTCGTCGAAGGCGGCCGTGAACGCCTCGGCCGCGCTGTCGCGGCTCCGGGAGGCGGCGACGGCCCGCTCGGCGGCCGTGCGCGCGCCCTTGAGCAGCGGCAGCACCCCGTCCGCCCGCCGCGCGCGCTCGATCCGCTCGCGCTGCTGCACGACCAGCGACTCCGCGACCGCGAGCTCCTCGGCCTCGATCAGCGCGCTCCGGCGGCGGTCCTGTGCCCGCTTCACCAGCCGCGTCTCGTCCCGGGCGGTCTCGGCCGCGCGGAACGCGGCGTCGGCCTCCGCCACCTCGTCGCGGGCGAGCGCGAGGGGAGCGTCGAGCCGGGTCACCAGGGCGCGGAACCACTCCGCATCGGGCGGTGTCGGCGCCGTCTCCTCGTCACCGGTGAGCCGGACCGCCTCGTCGGCCAGCGCCGTCACAGCCGCGCGCTCCTCCTCGAGCGCCGCTCCGCTCTCCTGCCGCTGCTCGACGAGCCGCCGGCGCAGCAGGTCGTAGCGCTCCGTCGCGAAGAGGGTGCGGAGCAGCCGCTGCCGGTCGTCGTTCTTCGCGAGCAGGAACTCGTGGAAGCGGTTCTGCGCCAGCAGGATGACCTGGAGGAACTGGTCCTTGGTCAGGCCGACGATCCGGCCGATGTCGGCCCCCGTCTCCCGCGCGCTGGAGGAGAGCCCCCGCCACTCGCCGTCGACGTGCTCGAGCAGCGCGACCTTCGCCGCCTGGCGGGTGGTGCCGCCGCCGCGCTTGGCCGGCCGCTCGTACTCCGGTGAGCGGCGCACCCGGTAGAGCCGGCCGGCCGCCTCGAAGTCGAGCTCGGCGAAGGTCTCGTCCTCGGGGGCGCTGTGGTCGCTGCGCAGCCGCGAGGCCGTGCCGTCGAAGCGCGGCACCGAGCCGTAGAGCGCGAAGCTGATCGCGTCGAGGATCGTCGACTTGCCGGCGCCGGTGCGTCCGGCGATCAGGTAGATCCCGACGTCCTCCAGGCGGTCGAAGTCGATCTCCTGCTCCGCGCGGAAGGGGCCGAGGCCGGCGAAGGAGAGGCGGCGGATCCTCACCGCAGCGCCTCGGCGTCGACCTGCGCCAGCGCGTCGAGCGCGAGCGCGCGCTCGGTCTCGCTCGCGCCGTGCCCGCCGCGGACGTGCGCGAGGAAGTCGTCGATCACCTCGACGTCGCTGCGCCCGCGGATCCGCTCGGCGTAGCGCCGCTCGTCGACCGCCGCGTGCGGGGGCCGGTGCTCGAGCGTCGCGCAGCCGGGGAAGCGGGACTGCAGCCGCGCCATCGCGTCGAGCGGGCGGACGTCGTCGGTCAGCACCGCCGAGACCCAGTCCGGCTCGTACTCGGCAAGCGACGGGTCGCTCAGCAGCTCGTCCAGCCGACCCTCGATCACGCTCAGCCGCCGCGGCACGGGCAGCGCCGACCAGGACACCTCGCCGAGCCCGTCGGCGCCGAGCTCGACCAGCCAGCCGCCGCGCGGCTTCGAGGCCTCGCCGAACGAGTAGTGCAGCGGAGCGCCGGAGTAGCGCACGTTCGGCAGCAGGGTCGCCCGCCCGTGGATGTGCCCGAGCGCCGCGTAGTCGGCCGCGGCGAAGTGGTCGACCGAGACGTAGTCGATCCCGCCGGCCGTGATGTCGCGCTCGACCGTGCCGGCCGGGGCGCCGACGGCGAAGCAGTGCGCGAGCACCACCCAGCGCCGCCCGGCCGCCTCGGCGTGCGCGCGGATGCGGCGCATCGCGAAGGCGAGGACGTCCTCGTGGCGGCGCAGCGACTCCTCCGGGTGCCGGTGCCGGTAGAGGGCCGGCTCGAGGTAGGGGATGCCGTAGACGCCGACCTCGACCCCGTGCCCGTCGCGGAGGACGACCGGCTCCGCGTACGCCTCGGGATCGGTGAGCACGTGCACGCCGGAGCCGCGCAGCAGCCCGGCCTGGAAGCCCAGCCGGGCGGGGGAGTCGTGGTTGCCGCTGGTCAGCACGACCTCGGCGCCGGCCGCGCGGATCGCCTCGAGCGTGCGGGTGAGCAGGGTGTAGTGCTCGGCCGCCGGCACCGCGGAGTCGAAGACGTCGCCCGCGATCAGGACGACGTCGACCGCCTCGGAGCGCACCGTCTCGACCAGTGCGTCGAGCACGAGGCCCAGCGCGGCGACGCTCGAGTGGCCGTGGAAGGTGCGGCCGATGTGCCAGTCGGAGGTGTGCAGGAGCTTCACGACCGTCCTTTCGCGGGGTCTGCGGGTGTGCGGTGGCGCTCCCTGTCGTGCCCCTCCAGGCTACTGAGCGGCTCCGACACCGGACGCCGGCCGAGCCGTCGGCGCCGGACACCTCCCGTTCACCCGCGGGTGCAGAATGGGTCGTCGGTCGATCGAAGGAGGCCCCGCGTGAAGCTGCCCCGAGTGCCCTCGACCCTCCTCGGTCTCGGCTCGCGCACCCGCGCCGCCGCCGAGGACACCAGCCCGATCGAGCGGATCCGCCCCGAGGAGGAGCCGGTCCGCCGGAGCACCGTCGACAACGCGATCTACCAGGACGGCCGGCGCGTCGTCTCGCCGCACAGCATCCCGGAGGCGCTCGCCGCCCTGCAGAAGCTGCCGGACGCGATGGCCTGGATCGGCCTCTATCGTCCGACCGAGGCCGAGCTGGCGGCCCTCGAGGACGAGTTCTCGATGCACCCGCTCGCGATCGAGGACGCGATCAGCGCGCACCAGCGGCCCAAGCTCGAGCGCTACGGCAGCGACATGTTCGTGGTGCTGCGGGCCGCGAGCTACGCGGACCAGCGCGAGGAGGTCGACTTCGGCGAGCTGCACCTCTTCGTCGGGCCGAACTTCGTCGTCACCGTCCGCCACTCCGAGAAGCCCGACCTCTCCCTGGTCCGGCGCCGGATGGAGGCCGACCCCGAGCTGCTGCGCAAGGGCCCGGTGGCGGTCCTCTACGCGATCCTCGACGCGGTCGTCGACCAGTACGCCCCGGTCGTCGCCGGCCTCGAGAACGACATCGACGAGATCGAGGCGCAGGTCTTCGAGGGGGACCCCGCCGTGTCCCGGCGCATCTACGAGCTGTCCCAGGAGGTGCTCGACTTCCAGCGGGCGACCCGTCCGCTGACCGGCATGCTCGGGCGGCTGGTCACCGACTTCGACGTCTTCCGCGAGGACGTCGAGCTCCGCCGCTACCTCCGCGACGTCGCCGACCACGTCGCCGTCGTGGACGAGCGCGTCGAGGGCTTCCGGACGACGCTCCGCGAGATCCTCGCGGTGAACGCCACGCTGGTCGCGCAGCGCCAGAACGAGGACATGAAGAAGCTCGCGGAGGCGGGCAACCAGCAGAACGACGAGGTCAAGCGGATCTCCGCCTGGGCCGCCATCTTCTTCGCGCCGACCATGATCTCCAGCGTCTACGGCATGAACTTCGACGCGATGCCCGAGCTGCACCTCGCCTGGGGCTACCCGGCGGCGCTCGGGCTGATGGTCGCCTCGAGCGTGGTCCTGCACCGGCTGTTCAAGCGCTGGGGCTGGCTCTGAGCCGCCGCCGACGGCCGCGCGCGCTGTCAACACCCTGACGGGTCCGGCCGCCGCGCGTAGCGTCGGTCCGAGCCGCCCTCCGCGGCCCGAGTGCAGGGAGACCCGATGAAGCGAATCGATGTGCCGGCGATCGAGCGGACCTCGCTCTGGCGGCAGGACGCCGCGCCGATCCCGGGCGACGCGTTCGTGCCGGGCGCGCACTACGACGACGTGATCGTCGGAGCCGGCCTCTCGGGGCTGGTGACGGCGCTCCTGCTCCAGCGCAGCGGCCGCCGCGTCCTCGTCCTCGAGGCCCGCGAGGTCGGCGAGGTCGCGACCGGCAGCAGCACGGCGAAGCTCAGCCTCCTGCAGGGGACGCACCTCTCGAAGATCGCGGCCCGCAACACCCCCGCGGTCACCCGGGCCTACGTCGCCGCCAACCTCGCGGGCTTCACCTGGCTCGTCGACTACCTCCGCGAGGCCGGCGTGCCCGTGCAGCGCCGCACCGCGTACAGCTACGCCCAGACCCCCGACGGGGTGGACGCGGTGCTGCGCGAGCACGAGACCGCCCGCCGCTTCGGTCTGGCCACCCGCCTCGTCGGCGCGCTGGACACGCCTTTCCCGAGCACCGCCGCCGTGGCGCTCGACGACCAGGCCGAGTTCGATCCGATGGCGGTGCTGACGGCGCTCGCCGCCGACTTCCGGGCCGCGGGCGGCGTGCTCGTGCAGGGCGTCCGCGCGCTCGGCATGCGCGCGTCCTCGCCCGTGCGCGTGCGGACCAGCGCCGGCGAGGTGACCGGCGAGCGGGCGTACCTGCTCACCGGCACCCCGATCCTGGACCGCGGGCTCTACTTCGCCAAGCAGGTCGCGCTGCGCTCCTACGCGGTGGCGTTCCGTGGCGCGGAGACGATCCCGGACGGCATGTACCTCTCCGTCGACGGGCCCTCGCGCTCGATCCGCGACGTGGACCGGGACAGGGAGCGGCTGCTGCTGATCGGCGGCAACGGCCACGTCGTCGGCCGGAGGGCGCGGACGCAGGAGAGCGTCGACGACCTGATCGCCTGGACCCGACGCTCCTTCCCCGGTGCCGAGCCGGTCGCGCAGTGGAGCGCGCAGGACTACGAGGCGTTCCACCGCGTGCCGTTCGTCGGCTGGCTGCCGCGCGGCCGCGGGCGGATCTTCTTCGCCTCGGGCTACGACAAGTGGGGGATGACCAATGCGGTGCAGGCGGCGCTGACGCTCGTCGGCGACTCGAGGGGCGAGACACCGGCGTGGGCGAAGACCCTGCACCGCCGCCCGACGCTGCCCCGGGTGATGGCGGAGGGGGCCGGAGCGCTCGCCGCGGTCGGCGCCTGGTACGCCCACGGCTACTGGTCGGCCCTGCGCGCGCCGCGGTCGGTGGACGTGGTGCCGGAGGAGGGGCACGGCGCGCTCGCCCGCGACGGGCTCCAGCCGGTCGCCGTCTCGACGGTCGAGGGCCGCCGCTGCGCCGTCTCGGCGGTCTGCCCGCACCTGGGTGGCGTCGTCACCTGGAACGACGCCGAGCGCAGCTGGGACTGCCCCCTGCACGGCTCGCGCTTCGCCGCCGACGGCACGGTGCTGGAGGGCCCGGCAGTCACGCCGCTCGCGCCGGTGCGCTGAGCCGCCCGGCCCGAGCAGAACATCAGCTGGGAGCCGCGGTCATCTCTGATGAGCGACGACGACCCCTCTCCGCCGACGTTCTGCGGCAGGGCGTCCCGCATCCGCCACCCCTGCTGATCGAGTGGCCCGCGGAGCGGGCGTATCGAGATCCGCTGTCGCCCGAAGTGCAGGCGATGGTGGGTCTCGATACGCCCCTGCGGGGCTACTCGACCAGCATGGGGGATCGTGCGAGGAAGCAGTCCGCGAAGCGGGCCCATCTGTTGATCGAGCAGCCCGCGGAGCGGGCGTGCCGAGATCCGCTGTCGCCGGGAGTGCTGGTGATGGCGGGTCTCGATACGCCCCTGCGGGGCTGCTCGACCAGCATGGGTGATCGTGCGAGGAAGCAGTCCGCGAAGCGGGCCCACATGGTGACCGAGCAGCCCGCGGAGCGGGCGTATCGAGATCCGCCGTCGGCCGAGCTACTCGGCCGAGTCGTCCTCGGAGGGCTCCGCGACCTTCCGGCCGTCGGCGCCGGAGGCGTCGCCGTCCACATGCAGGTCGGTGTCGCCGGGGATGCTGAAGTCGCTCAGCGGGTCGAGCGGCCCGTCCTCGTGGCGGGCGGAGTCGGGGGCGTCGCTGGTCTCGTCGCGTGCGGTCATACCTGCACCCTACGAGCGTCCGACGAGCCGCTGCACCGCGGTCACCGGGATCGACAGCCACTCCGGGCGGTTGCGCGCCTCGTAGATCGCCTCGTAGATGGCCTTGTCGAGCTCGAAGGCGTCCAGGACGGCGCGGTGCGCGGTGACCGCGTCGCCCGCCTCCTCGGTGTAGCCCTCGAGGAAGGCGCGGCGGCTGGCCAGCGCCCAGGCGGCCCGGGAGTCGCCCGGCGACGCCTGCTCGTGCGCGCCCGCCGCGTAGTCGAAGGAGCGGAGCATCCCGGCCACGTCGCGCAGTGCGATGTCCGGCAGCAGCCGCTCGTGCATCGGCCGCAGCGGCTCGCCCTCGAAGTCCAGCAGGACCCAGCCGCGGCCGGGCACGGCCAGCACCTGGCCGAGGTGGTAGTCGCCGTGGATGCGCTGCAGCCGCGGCCACGGGGCCTGCTCGGCCGCCTGGAAGACCGCGTCGATCGCGTCGGCGTCCTCGGCGATGACGGGCACCTCGGAGGAGGCGATCCGCAGCCGGCGGCGCATGGTCGCGATCATCCGCTGCACGACCTCGGGCGTCGCGTCCTCGGTCGGCATCACCTCGGCGAGGGTGGAGTGCACCTGCGCGGTCGCCAGGCCCAGCTCGCGCGCCGGCCCGGTGAAGTCGGTGTCGCCGGCGACGGCCTCGAGCGCGACGCGCCAGGCGTCCTCGACGCCCGGCAGGAACTCCTGCGCGAAGGCGAGGTGCCCGAAGGCCCGGCCGGTCGGCTCGCCGCGGTCGTCCCACTCGCCGGTGACGTTGCCGATCACCGGCGGCACGAGCGTGCTGCCCGCCGCGTTCAGCGCCGACTGCACGGTGACGTCCGGGTTCTCGCCGTGGTGCAGCGCGCGGAAGACCTTGACGATCACGGGGGTGCCGGCCGAGCCGTCCTCCGCCGTGGTCTGCACGATGATCGAGGTGTTCGACTGCTCGCCGCTGAGGATCCGCGACGACGCGAACGCGCCGATCACGGCGCCGGGCTGGCGGTGTCCCTCGGCGCGGGCGCCGCCCAGGGCGCCCTCCGCGTCGGAGGAGCCGCCGTCGGCGATCAGCTCGAAGAGCGCCCGCGCGAACAGCGGGTCGCGGGGTCCGTCGTAGACGAAGCGGGTGCCGTCGCTCTCGATCAGCGCGTCCTCGAGGCCCGCGACGGGCGCCGAGCGCACCGTCACCGGCACCTGGTACAGCACCGGGCTCGAGCCGGCCCGGTCGATGACGAGGTGCACGACGACGTCGCCGTCACCGCGCTCCAGGCGCCACTCGCCCCGGATCTCCAGCTCGGGGCGGCGCCCCTTGCTCGCGTACCACCGCTGATCGGCGACCCAGGCCGCGGCCCGGTCGATCGACAGTCCTGCGCTCATCTCTGCACTTCCCCTCGGTCGGCACCCCGAACCTTACGCGGCGCGATCGACGCGCCGGTGGGGCTTGCGGCGCGCCCGCCCGATCCGGATCCCCGGCTCAGGAGCGGGTCTCCTCCGCCAGCCCGAGCACGTCCAGGATCCAGGCGTACTCGAACGCCACCTCGCGCCAGCGCTCGTAGCGCCCGCTCACGCCGCCGTGCCCGGCCGTCATCTCGATCTTGAGCAGCGCCGGTGCGCCGACCTCGCGCAGCCGGGCGACCCACTTGGCCGGCTCCACGTAGAGCACGCGGGTGTCGTTGAGGCTCGTCGTCGCGAGGATCCGCGGATACCGGACGCCCTCGCGCACGTTCTCGTACGGCGAGTACGACTTCATGTACGCGTAGACCTCGGGGTCGTGCAGCGGGTCGCCCCACTCGTCCCACTCGATCACGGTCAGCGGCAGCGACGGGTCGAGGATCGAGGTCAGCGCGTCCACGAACGGCACCTGCGCCAGGATCCCGGCGAAGGCCTCCGGGGCGAGGTTCGCGACCGCGCCCATCAGCAGGCCGCCGGCCGAGCCGCCCTGCGCGACGAGGCGCTCCGGCGTGGTGAAGCCGGCCTCGACGAGGTGCCGCGCCGCGTCGACGAAGTCGGTGAAGGTGGTCCGCTTGGCGAGCGTCTTGCCCTCCTCGTACCAGGAGCGCCCCATCTCGCCGCCGCCGCGGACGTGCGCGATGGCGAAGACCACGCCGCGGTCGAGCAGCGACAGCCGCGCGATCGAGAAGCCGGGGTCGATGCTCGCCTCGTAGGAGCCGTAGCCGTAGAGCAGGAGCGGCGCGGGGGCCTCGTCGGGCGCCGCCGCGTCCTTCCGCCAGACCAGCGACAGCGGGATGCGCGTGCCGTCCTCGGCGGTCGCCCACTCGCGGCGCTGCTCGTAGCGCGCCGGGTCGTAGTCGCCGAGCACCGGCTGCTGCTTGAGCACGGTCCGCTCGCCGGTCGCGACGTCGAGGGTGAGCACCGTGGAGGGGGTGACGAACGAGGTGTAGGCGAGCCGCAGCGCGGACTGCTCCCACTCCGGGTTGCCGGCGAGACCCGCGTCGTACAGCGGCTCGTCGAAGACGATCTCGTCCAGGCGCGCGCCGCCGTCGCCGTCGATCAGGAGGCCGAGGCGCGTCGCCCCCGCCTCGCGGTAGGAGACGACGACGTGCCGCGCGAAGGCGTCGACGCCCTCGATCCGGCGGCCCGGGGTGTGCGGGACGAGGACGCGGCGCTCGGCCGCCCGCTCCTCGGGGGAGAGCGCGAGGTCGGCCGGCTCCTCGACGATCTCGAAGTCGAGCGCGCCGTCGTTGTGCACGATCAGCAGGCGGTCGCGGCCGTCGACGACGGCGTGGTCCACCTCGTACTCGACGCCCTCGCGGCGCGGCCAGACCGAACGGAACTCGCCGGTCGGGTCCTCCGCGTCGAGCAGCAGGCACTCGCTGGTGATCTTGCTGCCGATCTCGATGACGAGGAAGCGGCGGCTGCGGGTGAGGCCCACGCCGATCCAGTAGCGCTCGTCGGGCTCGGAGAAGACGACCTCGTCGGCGGTCGACTCGGTGCCGACGGCGTGCCGCCAGATCGTGTCCGGCCGCCAGGACTCGTCGACAGTCGGGTAGAAGACGAAGCGGGCGTCGGCGCCGAAGGTCGCGCCGCCGCCGGTGCCCTCGACGACGTCGGGGAGGTCCTCGCCGGTGCTGAGGTCGCGGATGCGCAGGGTGTAGCGCTCGTCGCCCTCGACGTCGGTGCCGAAGAGCAGGTAGCGCCCGTCGGCGGAGACGTCGAAGCTGCCGAGCGAGAAGAACTCGTGGCCCTCGGCCTCGACGTTGCCGTCGAGCACCACCTGCTCGCCCTCGAGCGGTCCGCCCTCGGCGATGGAGGGCGGGGTCCAGTCGTCCGGGCCGGAGATCGGCGCGCGGCAGTGCACGCCGTACTGGCGGCCCTCGTAGGAACGGGAGAAGTACCACCAGGCGCCCTCGCGGACGGGGACCGAGAGGTCGGTCTCCTTCGTGCGCGAGCGGATCTCGTCGAAGAGGCGCTCGCGGAGCGGGGCGAGGGGAGCGAGGAGCGCGTCGGTGTAGGCGTTCTCGGCCTCGAGGTGCGCGATCACCTCGGGCTCCTCCTTCTGCCGCAGCCACTCGTACTGATCGACCACCAGATCGCCGTGGTGACGGCGTTCGAGCGGGACACGGCGGGCGACGGGAGGGACGGGCGCGGTCATCGCTCCAGCCTAGGCCGACCTCGCGCCCCGCCGCGGGCCTGCCGCCGGGAGCGCCGTCCGCGTGCGCACAATGGACCATGGCTCAGCGTGCGGACCGGACGAAGGCGGAGGCGCCGCGGCGCGTGCAGACCGAGGTGGAGCGGAAGTACGACGTCGACGCCGACACCGCCCTGCCGGAGCTGACCGGCGCGGGCACCGTCGCCACGGCGCTCGCCGAGGAGCCCGTCCGCCTGTCCGCCCAGTACTTCGACACCGCGGACCGCGCGCTCTCCCGCGGGCGGATCACGCTCCGCCGCCGCGAGGGCGGCGAGGACGAGGGCTGGCACGTCAAGCTGCCCGGCTCGGCCGGCCGCACCGAGATCCACGCCCCGCTGACCGCCTCCCGCACCGTGCCGGCCGAGGTCCGCGAGCCGGTGCTCGGCCACGTCGGCCGCGCGCGGCTCGAGCCGCTCGCCACCCTGGAGACCGTCCGCTCGATCACCCGCGTCGCCGACTCCGCCGGCCGCCGCCTCGCCGAGATCGCCGACGACCTGGTCATCGCGCACGACCAGCGCTCGGGCTTCGAGCGGCGCTGGCGGGAGTGGGAGGTCGAGCTCGTCGACGTCCACGGCCCCGAGGGTGAGGCCGTCCTCGACGCGATCGAGGAGCGACTGCTCGCCGCCGGCGCCCGCCCCGCTGAGAGCGCCTCGAAGCTGGCCCGGGCCACCGGCGGTCCGATCGAGGACGCGCACCCCGCACCCCAGGACGGCGGGGAGGTGGCGCTCGCCGCGATCCGCGAGCTCCTCACCGGCCTGCGCGCCGTCGATCCGCGGGTGCGCCTCGAGGCCGACGACGCACTGCACCGGATGCGCCTGCACACCCGGCGCCTGCGCAGCGTTCTCGCCGCCTCCCGCTCCGTGCTGGAGCGCGAGGCCCTCGATCCGCTGCGCGACGAGCTGCGCTGGCTCGCCGGCGTCCTCGGCGCCGCCCGCGACGAGGAGGTGCTCGCGGCCCGCCTTCGCAGCGCCGTCGACGAGGCGGGGGAGGGACTGCCCGCGAAGGCCGTCGCCGGTAGCACCCTCTTCGACGCGACCGAGCGTCGGCACACGATCTCCCTGCAGCGGGTCGCCAAGACCCTGCGCGGCGCCCGCTACCTCGCCCTGCTCGCCGCGCTCGACGCCCTGCTGGCCGACCCGCCGCGGACCGCGAAGGCGGGCACGAGCGCGAAGAAGCTCGTCCGCCGCTCCCTCGCCAAGGAGGTCTCGCGCGTCGACGCGGCCCGGACGGGCGGAGACGACGTCGAGGCCCGGCACGAGCTGCGCAAGGCCGCGAAGCGCCTGCGCTACGTCACCGAGGCCTGGAGCGCGGTCGTCCCGGACGCCGTCGGCGCGACGCAGCATCGGATCGCCAAGGCGGCGAAGGCCGTCGCCGACGCGCTGGGGGAGGAGCGCGACGCCCTCGCCGCCCGCGACGTGCTCCGCGGGCACGCCCTCGTCGCGGCCCGCCGCGGCGAGCCGGCGTTCGCCCTCGGGGTCGCCTCGGCCCGCCAGGAGAGCCGGGCCCGGGAGGCCGCGCGCGCCGGGGACGCGGCCCTGGAGCGGCTGCACTCCCTGTCAAGCTGAGCAGGACGGTCATCCGCACGAAACGGGCGGCGGATAATGTGAATCATGCCTTCCGTCCGTCCTCTGCCGTCAGCCCTCCTGCGTCCGCGCCATTTCGACCGTGACGACGTGGTCGTCCATGCCGGTCTGTTCTCGCTGGTCAACTCGAGTACGACCCCGCAGGCGGCCTGGACTGAGGACCTGATCGCGCTCGGCGAGGTGCTCGACGAGGCGGAGTTCCCCTACCGTCTCATCCGCGGCACGAAGGGCGCGCCCTTCCTCGCGATCGACCGCTCGCTCGGCGCCGAGCTGGCCACGCTGCTCGCGCGCGCCTTCGCGACCGAGCCGTTCTACGTGAAGACGCTCGACAAGCGCGGCACCCCGCCGCTGCTCCTGGCGGAGGGGGCCATCGCCCCGTATCCGCGCGCGGCGGTCTTCTCGCTCTTCCGCCCCCGCGTCTCCTCGAGCGGCTCGCTCCGCTACGGCGCCCGCAGCGGCGTCCGCCTCGAGTTCTGGAAGGTCGGCGAGGAGGAGATCACCACTCCCGCCGAGAACGCGCTGATGCGCAGCAGCCTCCCGGTCGCCGAGGCGATCGACGCGCACGTCGAGGCCTACGGCCGCACCTGGCCGACCTTCGAGGGCATGTTCGAGCCGCTCGTCAGCGACATCCGCTTCGACGTCGACATCGTCTTCTCCTGGGTGGACGGCACCGATCTGGAGTTCCAGCGCGCCCGCGCCGCCCGGATGGCCAGCTACGTCGTCGGCGAGGGCGACGACGCCCCCGCGCGCTTCCGCCAGATCGACGAGCTCAAGTACGCCCTCCGCAGCGTCTACATGTACGCGCCGTGGGTCCGGCACATCTACATCGTCACCGACTCGCCGCGCCCGCGCTGGCTCGACGAGCACCCCGACGTCACGCTGGTCCGCAGCGAGGACCACTTCCGCGACCTCTCGGTGCTGCCCACGCACAACTCGCACGCGGTCGAGAGCCAGCTGCACCGCATCCCGGGCCTGGCCGAGCACTTCCTCTACTCCAACGACGACATGTTCTTCGGCCGGCCCGTCGACCCGTCGATCTTCTTCTCGCCCGGCGGGATCACCAAGTTCATCGAGGCGACCACCCGCATCGGGATGGGCGACTCCAACGCCTCCCGCAGCGGGTTCGAGAACGCGGCGCGCGTCAACCGCCGCCTGCTCCGCGAGCGCTTCGGCGCGATGACGACCCGGCACCTCGAGCACGCCGCCACGCCGCTCCGCAAGAGCGTGATGGCCGAGCTCGAGACCGAGTTCGAGCCGGAGTTCACCGCGACCGCCGCCAGCCGCTTCCGCTCGGCGAGCGACGTCTCCGTCACCAACTCGCTCTACCACTACTACGCGCTGATGACCGGCCGCGCGGTGGTGCAGGAGAACGCCTCGGTGAAGTACGTCGACACGACGATGCACCAGGGCCTCAAGGACATGAAGAAGCTGCTGAAGAACCGCGGCGTCGACTTCTTCTGCCTCAACGACGGCAGCTTCCCCGAGATCTCGGCGGAGGTGCGCACCCGCGCCGTGATCGACTTCCTCGAGGAGTACTACCCGATCCCGGCGCCCTGGGAGCGGGTGGACTGAGCATGGCCTGGGCGATCGGCGGCGGAGTCCTCGGGCTGCTGCTCGGGCTCGCCAGCGCGCTCGTCTTCCCCGGCATCGGGATCGGCGCGGGCATCGGCGTCGGCATCGCGCTCGGCGCGGCCCTCGCCTTCGCCGGGCACCTGTTCGCCCTCGACCGCAGTCGTTCCCAGCGCTGACGTCTGTTCCGCAGGCGATCCGCGGCTCCGGAGCCTCGGTCCCGCGGACGGGATCGCCCCTCGGCGCGGATCGCCTGCAGACCGGACGCCGGCCGCTAGGCGCTGACGCCGACGGGCTCCACGACGGGTGGGTAGAGCGCCTCGACCTGCTCGAGCGGAGCGGCGGTGGCCGGGGCGATCTCGACGCCGTGCGAGGCGAGGATCCGCTCGGTCTCGTTCGCCGAGACGTAGGACACCTCGGTCGAGGCGCCGATCGGCACCACCGAGTGCAGCACCGTGCCGTCGTAGACGTGGATGAGGTTGAAGGCCTGCGCGGAGTTGCGGGCGCGGGTGCCGCCGACCGGCACGTTGAGGTCCTGCGTGTAGCAGGTGGCCGACGCGACCGAGACGGGGATGCCGGCGAACGTCGCGGTCGAGGAGTAGTGCAGGTGGCCGGCGATGATGCTGCGGACGTCCGAGCCCTCGAGCACCTCCGCGAGCGCGGGCTGGTCGCGGAGCTCGACGAGCACCGAGAGGTCGAGGACGCTCGGGACCGGCGGGTGGTGCAGCGCCAGGATCGTGCCGTGCGGCGCGGGGCTGGCGAGCTCCTCCGCGAGCCAGTCCAGCTGGGCGTCCGAGATCTCGCCGTAGTGCGCGCCCGGGACGGTCGAGTCCAGCGCGATGATGCGCAGTCCGTTCACGTCGTGCACCCGATCGATCGGCTGCGTGGTCGGCAGCTGGTCGAGCAGCCCGGAGCGGAAGGCACCGCGGTCGTCGTGGTTGCCCATCACCCAGATCACCTCGGCACCGAGGCGGGCGGCGGCCGGCTCGACGACGGCGCGGAGCTTGGCGTACGCCTCGGGCTCGCCCTTGTCCGCCAGATCGCCGGTGATGACCACGGCCTCCGGGCGACCGCCCGAGGCCTCCAGCTCGTCGAACAGGCGGCGGAGCTGGGCCTCGCTGTCGACGTCGGAGCCGTACAGCCCGCCGTCTCCGGCGATGAAGTGGGTGTCGCTGAGGTGAAGGATGAAGTGGTTCGGCCGGGGGTACTCGGCCTGGCGGACAGTCATGATCCTCGGGTTCCACGATCGGTGGGGCCGGCTCGATCGAGTCGGCGTCGGTACGGGATGTCGCATGGTGCTGTACTGCTGGTCCGCGGGCTGGGAACTGCTCCCGCGAGGCTCAGTCCATCATCGCGGGGTGAACGGACGGCCAACGAGGACCGGCGCGTCATCGAACGGTTTTCCCAGATTCAGCGCCGGACAGCGACTCCGTCCTCAGGAACCGCTCACCGGGTGCGCACTCCCCGCACACCGACCGCCCACGCCGCGCATCGGTTCTGCAGAGGGAGTCGTCAGAGCTCGAGCAGGAGCCGCGCGTAGAACGCGATGGCGCGCTCGAACTGGTCGACCTCGACCGACTCGTCGGCGCCGTGGATGCCGAGCTGCTGCTGCGGGCTGATCTCGAACGGGATGAAGCGGTAGACGCCGTCGCTGATCGCGTGGAAGTGCCGGGCGTCGCTGCCGCCGGTCTGCACGTAGGGCGCGACGATCGCCTCCGGGAAGACCTCCTGCACCACGGTGCGGAGCACGTCGTACGGACCGCCGTCGCCGGGCTCGCCGGTGGGGGAGACGGGGGAGGGCTCGTGCGCGACGCGCACCTCGATCTCGACCTCCGGGTCGTCGATCACCGCGCGGATCCGCTCGACGACACCCGCGACGGTCCCGCCCGGATTGATCCGCACGTTGGCGACCGCGCTGGCGGTCGACGCGAGGACGTTCGCCCCGGTGCTGCCGCGCAGCTGCGTGATCGCCACAGTCGTCCGCAGCATCGCGGCGGAGCGGTTGGAGTGCGCGGCCAGGGCCGCGACGACGGCGTCCGGGTGCTCGTGCGGCTTCGCGTACCAGACCGCGTGCGCGGAGTCGGCGCGGGGCGCGGCGGCGCGCACCAGCTCGGCGATCGGCTCTGGGAGCGTCGAGGGGAACGGGTTCTCGGTGAGGCGGTGGATCGCCCGCGCGAGCCGCTGGGTGGCGAGCATGCCGGGCAGGGGCGGCGGGGCGGAGGCGTGCCCGCCCGCGTCGCGGCAGGTCAGCTCGAGGTTCATGATGCCGCGCTCGGTGACGCCGATGACGGCGATCGGCTTGGTCACTCCGGGCACGATGCCGCGGCGGACGTTGCCGCCCTCGTCGAGCACGAAGCGCGGGCGGACGCCGCGCGCCCCGAGCAGCGCGACGATCGACGGCGCGCCGTCCCCCGCCGTCTCCTCGTTGTGCGTGGAGACCAGGTAGACGTCGCGGCGGGGCCGCTCGCCGCGCAGGACGGCCGCCTCGACGGCCTCGAGCAGGGCGACGAGGGAGCCCTTGTCGTCGAGCGCGCCGCGCCCCACGATCGCGGTGCGGCCGTCCGGGCGGAGGACCGTGTCGGCCGCGAAGGGCGCGATCGACCAGTCGTCGGGGGTGACGCTGACCACGTCGTAGTGCGCCATCAGGACCGACGGCTCGCCGTCCTCGGTGCCGCGCCAGCGCCAAACCAGGGAGTGGCCGGCCACGGTCTCGCGCTCGAGGGCGCTGTGCAGCGCGGGGTAGAACTGCTCGAGCAGCTCCTGGAAGACGCGGAACCGGCTCCAGTCGGTGTCGGACTCGTCGGAGTGCGACACCGTGTCGACCCGCAGCAGGGCCTGGAAGCGCTCGAGCGCGGTCGTCGTCACCGGGCTAGCCTACGACGGCGGTCCCGACCCCCCGGACCCGGCGAGCGGAGGTGCGGCATGGGCGTGCGGCCGCCGACCGACCCGCTGCCCGAGGTCTGCGTGGTCTACGTCCTCCGCGAGTCGCCGCGCGGCACCGAGGTGCTGCTCGGCAGGAAGCTCCGCGGACTGGGCGAGGGCCGCGTCGTCGCGCCCGGCGGGAAGCTCGAGCCGGGGGAGTCGCCCGTCGAGGCGGCCGTCCGCGAGCTGGCGGAGGAGGTCGGCCTGCGCGCGGAGCCGGCCGACCTCGAGCCGCGCGGTTCCCTCGACTACCTCTTCCCGCGCCGACCCGCGTGGAGCCAGCGCTCGCACGTCTTCGTCTGCCGCCGCTGGTCGGGCGAGGTCGTGGCGTCGGGGGAGCTCGCCGCGTCCTTCGTCCCGCTCGACGAGGTCCCCTACGGCCGGATGTGGGACGACGCGCGCTTCTGGCTGCCCGCGGTGCTGCACTCCGGCGACGTGGTCGACCGGACGTTCGAGTTCGGCGCCGACCTCGAGCACGTCGTCGCTCGGCCCTGATTCCGCCGTCCGGACTCTTCGGCGCCAGATCTTTGACGCGTCCTCGGTGATCCGTCGATCGTTCTCGGGCGGAGAGGGACCCCGGCCCCGGGTGACCCACGCGCTGAGGAAGAGGTGACGGCGATGAGGACTCGCTTCCTGCGGAGGACGGCGGCTGCGCTGGTCGTGCTGGCGACCGTGCTGGGCATCGGTGCGCTCACGACGGCGCCCGCGGCGGCGCTGACGTCGGGGACGAGGTCGAACGAGCCCTGGGTGGTGCAGCTGTACGACTCGTTCGACGGCCGGGACGGGCGCAGCTGCACCGGCACGGCGATCGCCGCCGATTGGGTGCTCACCGCGGATCACTGCCCCTCGAGCCACGTGTACTACCGGTACTCACTGGATCCCGCGGAGGACGAGGTCCTGGCCACGGTGCCCGTCGCGGAGACGATCTCCCTGGCCCCCGCTGACATGAAGCTGCTGCGGCTCTCCCGCGACCACGTTCTGCCGCAGTACCCGACGCTGCTCCCGAAGGGATACCGGAGAGGATCGGTCGGCGACGTGTACGGGATGGGGGCGAGCCCGCTCGCCCTGCAGCGGACCGAGAAGGTGCGGGTCCACGACGTCCTGCAGACCGATGACGACGTCCTCGAGCTCACCAGCACGGCGATGACGGATCGCGCCGAGCAGATCGGGGAGCCCGGGGACTCGGGCGGACCGCTGATGATCGGCGGTCGGCTGGTCGGCGTGCTGCACGGTACGAGTGTCGGCGGAGCGCGCGTCCAGCAGATGTACTACAGCGACGTGGGGCCGGCGGTGGCGAAGCTGAAGGAGCTGCAGGAGCACGGCCGTTTCCCGCGGCACACGAGTCCCGAGCAGGCATCGGGAATCACGGACGTCTCGGTCGTCCGCGGGTACGTGGAGGCGACGATGAGCGAGGCGCTGGTCCGCTCCGGGAAGCGCGTCGTGGTCTGGGTGAACGGGCGCTACGCGGGCGACTACAACGAGGGCAGGGGCTGGTACGCGTGGAAGTACGACGTCCCGGGCGGCACGAAGATCGTCCCCACCACTCCCGTGAAGGACGGCGACCTCGTCCAGGTCGGCGAGCTGGCCTCGGGCGTGGACGTCGCCGCGGCCGACCTGCTCTTCCAGTCGACGCTCGACGGCATCGACAGCGTCCAGCGGACCGGTGACCGGGTCGCGGTGACGATGAGTCGCGCGCTGGTGAACTCCGGGAAGCGGGTCGTGGTCTGGGTCGACGGTGTCTACCGGGCCGAGGTGATCGACGACGTGTCGTACTACGCGTCGAAGTCGAACGACGCCCACGGCTCCGTGGTCGTGCCCGACGGCACGGTGCGCGCGGGTGCGCTCGTCACGATCGGAGTGCTCCCCTCGGGCACCGACGTCGATCAGGCCGAGATACTCGACGCCCGCGTCCTCTGATGCCGGGATGCCGAGGGTCTCCCGCCCGACGCGGGCCCGCTGCGGCTGCAATCGGGCCGCGGCCGCCCCGCCGCCGGCCGAGGCGCCTCAGTAAGACGTTCGTTCTGAGTTGAGAGAGAGTCGGGCGGGACACCCGACCTGAAGGGAGAAGAAGTGACGGTGATGAGAGATCGAGTCGTGCGACACATCGCAGCGGGGGTGGTCTGCCTGGCGATCGTGCTGGGAGTCGGGGTGGGGGCGGCGGCCCCCGCGGCAGCGCTGACCTCGGGGACGAGGTCGAATGAGCCCTGGGTGGTGGAGGTGTACGGCTCGCGGTTCGGCCTCCAGGGCGGCCTTCCCTGCACCGGGACGGCGATCGCCGCGGACTGGGTGCTCACGGCGGATCACTGCGAAGCGACCGACGTCTTCTACCGGTACACGCCGAGCGAGGGAGGCGAGGAGGTGCGGGCGGAGGTCGCGGTAGCGGAGACGATCTCGCTCGCCCCCCTGGAGATGAAGCTCGTCCGGCTCTCCAAGAGGCACGAGCTGCCGCGCTACCCGACGCTGCGACCGGGCGGGTACCGGGTCGGCTCTGTCGGCAACATCTACGGGGTGGGCGAGGGCTGGCTCGCTCTGCAGAGAACGGAGAAGGTCTGGATCCGGAACGTGGGGCCGATGGCGCACGGTGCCATCGGGATCCACACCACGGCGACCAACGGCGGCACCGAGCAGATCGGACAACCCGGGGACTCGGGTGGACCCCTGATCGTCAACGGGAACCTGGTCGGCGTGTTCTACGGCACGACCGAACCGGACGAATCGGTCCAGAAGATGGGCTACACCGATGTGGGGCCGGTGGTGGCGAAGCTCAAGGAGCTGCAAGCACATGGCCGCTTCCCCAGGGACGTGAGCTCCGACCACGCGGTCGGGATCACGGACGTCTCGGTCGTCCGCGGGTACGTGGAGGCGACGATGAGCGAGGCGCTGGTCCGCTCCGGGAAGCGCGTCGTGGTCTGGGTGAACGGGCGCTACGCGGGCGACTACAACGAGGGCAGGGGCTGGTACGCGTGGAAGTACGACGTCCCGGGCGGCACGAAGATCGTCCCCACCACTCCCGTGAAGGACGGCGACCTCGTCCAGGTCGGCGAGCTGGCCTCCGGCGTGGACGTCGCCGCGGCCGACCTGCTCTTCCAGTCGACGCTCGACGGCATCGACAGCGTCCAGCGGACCGGTGACCGGGTCGCGGTGACGATGAGTCGTGCGCTGGTGAACTCCGGGAAGCGGGTCGTGGTCTGGGTCGACGGCGTCTACCGGGCCGAGGTGCTCGACGACGTCTCGCTGTACGCGTCGAAGTCGAACATCGACGGCGCCTCGATCATCACGCCCGACGGCACTGTGCCGGAGGGCGCCCTCGTGCAGATCGGAGTGCTGCCCGCGGGGACCGACCTCGATCAGGCCGAGATCCTCGACGCCCGCGTGCTCTGAACGACCAAGCCCACCCCGACGGCCGGCTAGAGCTCGAGCACGTCGCCCGGCTCGAGGGCGTGGTACTCGCCGCCGCCCTCGCGGGTCGCCCAGCCGAGGCGGTCGTGGCCGAGCTTCTGGCCCGCCTCGGACAGCACGCGCTCGTGCGTCGCGAAGGCGTGCCGCGGCGCGAGCGCGAGGACGTAGTCGATCGACTCCGCGATCTTCATCCAGGGGGCACCGGAGGGGGCCGCCAGCACCTCGACGTCGACGCCGGCCGGCACGGTGAAGGAGTCGCCCGCGTAGTAGAACCGGCCGTTCACCAGCACCCCGACGTTGTCGATCACAGGAATCGAGGAGTGGATCACCGCGTGCCGCGAGCCGAAGAAGCGCAGCTCGAACGGTCCGACCTCGACGACGTCGCCCTCGGCGACCGTCTCGACCTCGAAGCCCTCGGCCGCCGCGCCGACACCGGCCGGGCCGAGGATGCGCAGCGCCGGGTTCGCGGCGCGCAGCCGCTCCAGCTGCTCCGCGGTCCAGTGGTCGGCGTGCTCGTGGGTGATCACGACCGCGACGGTGCCGGCCGTGCCCTCGAGGGGGCGGGTGAAGGAGCCGGGGTCGAGGACGAGCCGCGAGCCCGCCTCCTCGACGAGGACGGTGGCGTGCTCGAGCTTGGTCAGTCGCATGCTCCGAGCCTCTCGCGGGGGCCGCCGCGGTGCAAGACGGCCTCGGGGACCGCGCCGTCCGCCCGCTCGATTTGCACCGGTGCGGATCCGTGTGCAACACTCTTCGAGTTGCAAAAACGCGGCCCCATCGTTTAGCGGCCTAGGACGTCGCCCTCTCACGGCGGTAACGCGGGTTCAAATCCCGCTGGGGTCACCACGGCAACACGAGCAGAACCCCCGGTCATGGCCGGGGGTTCTTCTCGTTTAACGGCCCGCTCCCCGGGGAGAGACCGTCGGAATCCACTCACCCCCGGAAGGTCCCCATGCAAGAGCTGCCCGTCTGGTTCGTGACCGGCTCGTTCGTCGTCCTCAGCCTGATCCTGGCCGCGGACCTGCTGCTGGTCTACAAGCGCCCGCACGTGCCGAGCCTGAAGGAGTCCGGCCTCTGGGTCGGCTTCTACGTCACGCTCGCGCTCATCTTCGCCCTGGTGATGCTGCTGCTGGGCGGGGGAGAGGTCGCCGGCCAGTTCGTCGCGGGCTGGCTGACCGAGTACAGCCTGTCGATCGACAACCTGTTCGTCTTCGTGATCATCATGGGCCGCTTCGCGGTGCCGCCGAAGTACCAGCAGGAAGTGCTGATGGTGGGCATCATCATCGCGCTGATCTTCCGCGGGGTGTTCATCCTGCTCGGCGCGCAGCTGATCGAGAGCTTCAGCTGGATCTTCTACCTCTTCGGCGCCTTCCTCGTCTACACCGCCTGGAACCAGGCGTTCGGCAAGGAGGACGAGAACGAGGGCACCGACAACCTCCTCATCCGCCTGCTGCGCAAGCGCGTGAAGATCTCGGACGAGTTCGACGGCTCGAAGATCCGCACGGTGAAGGACGGCAAGAAGTACTTCACCCCGATGCTGATCGTGTTCCTCGCGATCGGCTCCACCGACCTGCTCTTCGCGCTCGACTCGATCCCGGCGATCTTCGGCATCACCGAGAGCCCGTTCATCGTCTTCACCGCGAACATCTTCGCCCTGATGGGCCTGCGCCAGCTCTACTTCCTGCTCGGCGGTCTGATCGACAAGCTCGAGTACCTCAAGTACGGCATCGCGTTCATCCTCGCCTTCATCGGCGTGAAGCTCGTGCTGCACGCCCTGCACGAGAACGACCTTCCGTTCCTCAACGGCGGCGAGCCGCTGCCGGTCTGGGACATCGACACGATCACCTCGCTCGCCGTCATCGTCGTCAGCATGACCGTCGCCACGGTCGCCAGCCTGATCAAGATGCGCCGCGAGCACTCCCACATCGAGCTGCACGACGGCCACCCGGAGGTCGTCGCCGACGCCGACGGGCAGGACCGCGCCGAGAAGAAGTGAGCCCGGTCCCGTGACTGCGACGACGAGCACGACCAGCATCGAGCTGCCCCAGGGCGTCCTGCACCTGACGGTGTCGAGCAGCACCGACGTCGGCGCCGTCCGCCGGGTGAACGAGGACGCCCTCCTGGTCGCGCCGACGCTGGTCGCCGTCGCCGACGGCATGGGCGGGCACGCCCGCGGCGACCTGGCCAGCTCGACCGCCGTCGAGAGCCTGCGGGCGAGCGCGGCCGAGGCGATCGGCCCGGTGTCGGACGTCTTCGCCGTCGTCGAGACGGCGAACGCCGCGGTCCGCGACCTCGACGTCGGCGGCGCCCTCTGCGGCACGACGCTCACCGGCCTCACGCTCGTCCGGCCGGAGGGCGGCGGACCGGCCTCCTGGGCCCTGTTCAACGTCGGCGACTCCCGGGTCTACCGCTGGGACGGCGCAGGGATCCAGCAGCTGACCGTCGACCACTCGGCGGTGCAGGAACTGGTCTCGGCCGGCCTGCTCAGCCGGGAGGCGGCGGAGTCGCACCCCGACCGCAACATCGTCACCCGGGCGCTCGGCGCCGACGACGAGGTCGAGACGGACGTCTGGACTCTGCCGATCGTGCCCCGGGCGACCTACCTGCTCTGCTCCGACGGCCTCACCAAGGAGCTCTCCGACGCCCGCATCGCCGAGCTCTTCGCCCGCCGCGACGCGGGGGACCTGCACGGAGCCGATGTCGCCGAGGAGCTCGTGCGCGCCGCGGTCGACGCGGGCGGACGGGACAACGTGACGGTCGTCGTCGTGGAGGCCGTGCTCGTGCCCCGGGCCTAGACCGTCGACCCGGCTCCACTGGTCGTGCCCCTCGAACAGGTGGCAGCGACTCCGGCTCCGGACTGCAGAGCCGGGCTGTCGATGGGCATACTGGAGGGATGGACACCGTCGAGGCTCTCGATCGCGCGAAGATGCGCTTCGCAGAGGGGGACGTCCGAGGAGCCGTGTCGCTGCTCGAGCGCTGCGTCGAGGCCGACCCCACCTGGATCGACCCCCGCGTCCTCCTGTCCGAGCTCTACCGGAGGTCCGGCGACCTCATCGAGGCGGGCCGGTGGGGCTACCTGATCGAGAACTGCGCCGCTCCCGAGGAGCGGCGGGCCTTCGAGCGTGCGCTGGTGCGCACCGACGAGGACCCGTTCGAGTTCGCCGAGCGCGCCCTGGTGCGCCCGCTCGAGCTCGCGGCCGAGTCGAAGCACGCGGCGATGATGCTCGCGGCGCTCCCGGCCCGCATCGACGAGGCCGAGCGCTTCGAGCGAGAGTCGCCCGACCCGCTCGACGGCGACTGGTTCGAGCACGAGGCGCTGCCGGTGAAGCGGCGCTCGGGCTTCGTCGGGATGGTCGGCGCGGCGGTGGCCGCGGTCTTCGTCGTCGGCGGCGTCGTGGTCGGTGCGGCCGCGCTGCTGGTGGTCCCCGCGGTGCTCATCGCGATGCTCGTCGCGCCCTGACGGCCGCTCCGGTCCGCCCCGATCCGCTCGGGCCGCGCCTCCCTGCCGCTCGTCGGCGCGGTGCTATCCTCGGTCAATGCTGTTCGGCCGGCTCCTTCTTCTCCGCCGCGACGAGACCTCGATCTGACAGGCCTCCCTCGTCGCGGTGTCTCTCGCGGGCTGACCACCATTCCTGAGGAAGAGAAACCCGTCATGAACGACAGTTCCCCCGACACCGCCGCGCCCTCGGCCGCCGAGATCCCGGCCGCCGAGCGCCCGCGCACCCTGGCCGAGAAGGTCTGGGACGACCACCTCGTCGCCAAGGGCGAGGACGGCACGCCCGACCTGATCTACATCGACCTGCACCTGGTGCACGAGGTGACCAGCCCGCAGGCCTTCGACGGCCTCCGCCAGGCCGGCCGACCCGTCCGCCGCCCCGATCTGACGATCGCGACCGAGGACCACAACACCCCGACCGTCGGCATCGACAAGCCGATCGCCGACCTCACCAGCCGCACCCAGATCGAGACCCTGCGGCGCAACGCCGCCGAGTTCGGCGTCCGCCTGCACTCCCTCGGCGACATCGAGCAGGGCATCGTGCACGTCGTCGGCCCGCAGCTCGGGCTGACCATGCCCGGCATCACCGTCGTCTGCGGCGACTCGCACACCTCGACCCACGGCGCGTTCGGCGCGATGGCGTTCGGCATCGGCACCAGCGAGGTCGAGCACGTGATGGCCACGCAGACCCTGCCGCTCAAGCCCTTCAAGACCATGGCGATCACGGTCGAGGGCGAGCTGCGCGAGGGCGTCACGGCGAAGGACATCATCCTCGCCGTGATCGCGAAGATCGGCACCGGCGGCGGTCAGGGCTACGTGCTCGAGTACCGCGGCTCGGCGATCCGCGCGCTCTCGATGGAGGGCCGGATGACGATCTGCAACATGTCGATCGAGGCGGGCGCGCGCGCCGGCATGGTCGCGCCCGACGAGACGACCTTCGCCTATCTCGAGGGCCGCCCGCACGCCCCCGAGGGGCAGGACTGGGAGGACGCGGTCGCCTACTGGCGGACGCTGCCGAGCGACGAGGGCGCCGTCTTCGACGCCGAGGTCGTCCTCGACGCGGACGCGCTCGAGCCGTTCGTCACCTGGGGCACCAATCCCGGCCAGGGCGTCTCGCTCTCGCAGGCCGTGCCCGACCCCGACGCGATCGCCGACCCGAACGAGCGCTCCAACGCCCGCCGCGCGCTGGAGTACATGGACCTCGAGGCCGGCACCCCGATGAAGGAGATCCCGGTCGACGCGGTCTTCATGGGCTCCTGCACCAACTCCCGCATCGAGGACCTCCGCGCCTTCGCGTCGATCATCGCCGGCCGCACCAAGGCGCCCGGCGTCCGGGTGATGGTCGTCCCCGGCTCCGCCCGCGTGCGCATCGAGGCCGAGGCCGAGGGCCTGGACAAGGTGATCACCGCGTTCGGCGCCGAGTGGCGCTTCGCCGGCTGCTCGATGTGCCTCGGCATGAACCCGGACCAGCTCGCCCCGGGGGAGCGCTGCGCCTCCACCTCGAACCGCAACTTCGAGGGCAGGCAGGGCAAGGGCGGCCGCACCCACCTGGTGTCGCCGCTGGTCGCCGCCGCGACCGCCGTGCGCGGCACCCTCTCCAGTCCGTCGGATCTGGAGCCCGTCCGCGAGCTGGTGGAGGCCTGATCATGGAGAAGTTCGAGACCGTCACCGGCATCGCCGCGCCGCTGAAGCGCAGCAACGTCGACACCGACCAGATCATCCCCGCCGTCTTCCTCAAGCGGGTCACCAAGACCGGCTTCGAGGACGCGCTCTTCCACGGCTGGCGCCAGGACCCGGAGTTCGTGCTCAACCAGCCGGCGTTCCAGGGTGCGCAGATCCTCGTCGCGGGCCCCGACTTCGGCACCGGCTCCAGCCGCGAGCACGCCGTCTGGGCACTGCGCGACTTCGGCTTCCGCGTCGTGCTGTCCTCCCGCTTCGGCGACATCTTCCGCGGCAACTCCGGCAAGCAGGGGCTGCTCGCGGCGGCCCTGGCGGAGAGCGACATCGACCGGCTCTGGGAGCTGATCGATGCGACGCCGGGAATAGAAATGACCGTCGATCTGGTTGGTCGTACGGTCACCGCCGGTGGCGAGACCTTCCCTTTCGAGGTCGACGACTACACTCGTTGGCGCCTGATCGAAGGGCTGGACGACATCGGCCTGACCCTGCGCGACGAAGCGCTCATTTCCGAATTCGAGACCCGTCGCGCGAGCTGGCGGCCCAAGACATTGCCGGTGAAATAGCGTGAACACACTTCTTCAGGACGCCAAGGCGGCGGGAGCACAGGATGCGAAGGCGGCGGGAGCCCGTGTGGGGATGACCACCGAGCGGATCACCATCCACGGCGGGCGGCCGCTGAAGGGCCGGATCGAGCTCAAGGGCGCGAAGAACCTCGTCACCAAGGCGATGGTCGCCGCGCTCCTCGGCGAGACCGCGTCCACCCTGCGCGACGTCCCGGACATCAGCGACGTCCGCGTGGTCAAGGGCCTCCTCGAGGTGCACGGCGTCAAGGTGAAGCAGGGCCCCGAGGTGGGCGAGCTGATCCTCGACCCCTCCAACGTCGAGTCCGCGCACTTCGCCGATATCGACGCCCACGCCGGCTCCAGCCGCATCCCGATCCTGTTCTGCGGACCGCTGCTGCACCGCCTCGGCGAGGCGTTCATCCCCGACCTCGGCGGCTGCCGCATCGGCGACCGCCCGATCGACTACCACCTCGAGGTGCTCCGCAACTTCGGTGCCATCGTCGAGAAGCTGCCCTCCGGCATCCGGATGTCGGCGCCCGAGGGCCTGCACGGCGCCAAGGTGTCGCTGCCCTACCCGAGCGTCGGCGCGACCGAGCAGGTGCTGCTCACCGCCGTCCGCGCGTCGGGCATCACCGAGCTGTCGGGTGCGGCGATCGAGCCGGAGATCATGGATCTCATCAACATCCTGCAGAAGATGGGCGCGATCATCTCGGTCGACACCGACCGCGTGATCCGCATCGAGGGCGTCGACCGCCTGGAGGGCTACACCCACCGCGCGCTCTTCGACCGCAACGAGGCCGCGTCCTGGGCCGCCGCGGCCCTCGCGACCGACGGCGACATCTTCGTCGGCGGCGCCCGCCAGCAGGAGATGACGACCTTCCTCAACGTCTTCCGCAAGGTCGGCGGCGCGTTCGAGATCGCCGAGGACGGCATCCGCTTCTACCACCCCGGTGGCGAGCTCAAGCCGGTCATCATCGAGACCGACGTGCACCCCGGCTTCATGACCGACTGGCAGCAGCCGCTCGTCGTGGCGCTGACCAAGGCCAAGGGTGTGTCGATCGTGCACGAGACCGTCTACGAGCAGCGCTTCGGCTTCGTCGACGCGCTGGTCGAGATGGGCGCGACCATCCAGATCCACCGCGAGTGCCTCGGTGGCCAGGCCTGCCGCTTCGGTCAGCGCAACTTCATGCACTCCGCGGTCATCTCCGGCCCGTCGAAGCTGCACGGCGCCGACATCGTCGTGCCCGACCTGCGCGGCGGCTTCTCGCACCTGATCGCGGCGCTCTCGGCCGAGGGCACCTCCTCGGTCTCGAACGTCGGCATCATCAGCCGCGGCTACGAGAACTTCCTCACCAAGCTCGAGCTGCTCGGCGCCGACTTCTCGCTCGACGCGTAGTCCCGCACTACCTCCGGCACGCTGGAACGGCTCCGGCTCGCAGAATCCCCCCGATCCTGCGAGCCGGAGCCGTTTCCGCGTGCCGGACATCCCGCCGCCGCTCGTCGGCGCGACCTCCGGCTCGCGGAATCGCCTCCGGCTCGTCGGATCGGCTGGATCCCGCGTGCCGAGTCAGATCTTGCGAGCCGGAGTCGCTTCCGGCGGGTCTCGATACGCCCCTGCGGGGCTGCTCGACCAGCATGGTCTGCGGGCGTCTCCTCCGGTCGATGCGCGCCCTCGAGCACGGCAGGGCGCTTCATGCTGATCGAGTAGCCCGCGGAGCGGGCGTATCGAGATCCACGCACCGGGGGACGGTGGGTCTCGATACGCCCCTTTGGGGCTACTCGACCAGCATGAGCCCACGGCGCTGCAGCCGTCTCCTCATCGCCGAGACACGGAGCCGCGCCGCGCGTTGGCGTGGGCGGCGGGGGCGGCGAAGCCGGGGTGCGAGGATGGGCGGGTGTCTGAACGAAGCCGCCCGTCCATCTTCTGGCTCCTCGCGGCGTTGGTGATCCCGACGCTCACCGCCTCCGTGGACCTCCGGGTCCGCGACATCGACAAGATCCCGCGCAAGGGCGCGTTCGTGTTCGCACCGAACCACTACAGCGAGATCGACCCGTTCATCACGGGCTGGGTGCTGTGGCGGGCCGGTCGCGCACCGCGCTTCCTGGCGAAGGCGTCGCTGTTCAAGATCCCCGTCGCCGGAGCGATCCTGCGCGCCTCGGGGCAGATCCCGGTCGAGCGGGCCGGCTCCGTGCGCGGCAGCGAGCCGCTGAAGGCGGCGAAGGAGCTCGTCGACCGGGGCGGCTCCGTCCTGATCTACCCTGAGGGCACCCTCACCCGCGACCCCGAGCTCTGGCCGATGCGCGGCAAGACCGGCGCTGTGCGGATGGCACTGCAGTACGGACTGCCCGTCGTGCCCGTCGCGCACTGGGGCACCCAGCAGGTCATGGGCCGCTACTCGAGGAAGATCACCCTCTTCCGCCGCAAGCGCGTCGACGTCCTGGTCGGCGATCCCGTCGACCTGTCGGCGTTCCGCGGGCGCAGCCTCGACTCCGCGACCCTCAACGAGGCGTCGACCGTCGTGATGGCCGCGATCACCCGCCTGCTCGAGGAGCTCCGCGGCGAGACGGCACCCGAGAAGCGCTGGAACCCGGCCGAGCACAATCAGAAGGGCACGGGACGCTTTGAGCAGGGGCAGTAGGACCGAGAAGGCGCCGATCCCCGTGCCGCGCCGCGTCGCCGTCCTCGGCGCCGGCAGCTGGGGGACCACCTTCGCCAAGATCCTCGCCGACGGCGGCTCCGATGTCGTGATGTGGGCGCGGCGGGCCGAGCTCGCCCGCGAGATCACCGAGGCCAAGCGCAACAGCGACTACCTCCCCGGCATCAACCTGCCGCGCAACATCCGGGCGACCCCGCGGATCGAGGAGGCGCTCGAGGGCGCCGACCACGTCTACCTCTCCATCCCGTCGCAGACCCTGCGCGGGAACCTCGAGGCGATCACGCCGTTCCTCACCGAGCGGACCGTCCTGGTCAGCCTGATGAAGGGCGTCGAGAAGGGCACCGGCCAGCGGATGAGCGAGGTGATCTCGCAGGTGCTGCCGATCGATCCGAGCCGGATCGCGGTCGCCTCCGGGCCGAACCTCGCGCTCG
This sequence comes from Rathayibacter festucae DSM 15932, assembly GCF_004011135.1. Taxonomy (NCBI): domain Bacteria; kingdom Bacillati; phylum Actinomycetota; class Actinomycetes; order Micrococcales; family Microbacteriaceae; genus Rathayibacter; species Rathayibacter festucae. Next base: position 799,069 of record NZ_CP028137.1, read on the forward strand.
AGATCGCGAAGGAGCAGCCGACCGCGGCGGTCATCGCCTCGGAGAGCCTCGTCACCGCGCAGGAGGTCGCGCTCGCCGCGACCAACCGCTACTTCCGCTCCTACGTCAACACCGACGTGATCGGGACCGAGTTCGGCGGCGTGCTGAAGAACCTGATCGCCGTCGCGATCGGCATCGTCGACGGCGTCGGCTACGGCGAGAACACCAAGGCGTCGATCATCACCCGCGGCCTCGCCGAGATGACCGACTTCGCCGTCGCCTACGGCGGGCGGCCCGAGACGATGTCCGGGCTGGCCGGCCTCGGCGACCTCATCGCGACGTCGAGCTCGTCGCTCTCGCGCAACAACACGGCCGGGCGCCTGCTCGGCCAGGGCTACAGCTTCGGCGACGTCGTGAAGTCGATGCAGCAGACGGCGGAGGGGCTCTCCTCGGTCGCGCCGATCCTCGAGCTCGCCCGGGCCCGCGGAGTCGACATGCCCATCGTCGAGCAGGTGTCGCAGGTGCTCGCCGGTACGCTCGATCCGAAGGACATCGCGCCGCACCTGACCACGGATTCGGACGAGCCCCAGGGTGAGAGGAACCTCGATGACCAGCAAGCTCGCAGTGGCCGTTCTGTTCGGGGGGCGTTCAAGCGAGCACTCGATCAGCTGCGCAACGGCGGCGGGGGTGCTGCGGGCGATCGATCGTGACCGCTTCGACGTGATCCCCGTCGGGATCACCGCTGACGGCGCGTTCGTGCTCGAGGAGGACCGGCCGGAGAAGTTCGCGCTCGACGCGAGCGCCCTGCCGCGGGTCGAGGACAACGGCACGCGCGTGCGCTGGCCGGAGTCGGCGCTCTCCCGCGAGCTGACCGTCACCGCGGCCGACGGCTCCGTCCGCTCGCTCGGCGACGTGGACGTCGTCCTGCCGATCCTGCACGGCCCGTGGGGCGAGGACGGCACCGTCCAGGGGATGCTCGAGCTGGTCGGTCTGCCCTACGTCGGCTCGGGCGTGCTCGCGTCCGCGCTCGGGATGGACAAGCACTTCACCAAGACCGTCTTCCGCGCCGCGGGGATCGCGGTCGCCCCCTGGTACACCGTGACCGAGGCGGAGTGGCGCGAGGACCCGAGCGACGCGTCGTCGGCCCTCGACGAGCTCGGCCTGCCCGCCTTCGTCAAGCCGGCCCGTGCCGGGTCGAGCGTCGGCGTGAGCCGGGTCGACGAGCGCTCGCAGCTGGACGCGGCCCTCGAGGAGGCGTTCTCGCACGACTCCCGGGTGCTGATCGAGTCCGCGATCGTCGGCCGGGAGGTCGAGATCGGCGTGCTCGGAGCGCGCCGGGGAGAGTCCCCGCGCGCGTCCGTGGCCGGCGAGGTCGTCGTCAGCGGCGGCGGCTTCTACGACTTCGAGGCGAAGTACCTCGGCATGAAGGGCGTCGAGCTGGTCTGCCCGGCCGAGCTCACCGAGGACGAGCTCGCCGAGATGCGAGCCCTCGCGGTCAGCGCCTTCACCGCGATCGGGGCCGAGGGCCTCGCCCGCGTCGACTTCTTCCTCACGGCCGACGGCTTCGTCATCAACGAGATCAACACGATGCCCGGCTTCACGCCGATCTCGATGTTCCCGCGGATGTGGGGCGCGAGCGGCGTCGACTACCCCGACCTGATCAGCGAGCTGCTCGACCTGGCGCTCGAGCGCGTCCCGGCCGCGGTCCGATGACCGAGGCGGGCCTCGGCCTCAGGCTCGAGCCGGGTCCGCGGGCGCCGTTCGAGCAGATCCGCGAGGGGATCACCGCGCAGGTCGCCGCCGGGTCGCTCCTGGTCGGCACTCGGCTGCCCGCGGTGCGGACCCTCGCCGAGGAGCTGGGCGTCGCTCCGGGGACCGTCGCGCGGGCCTACAAGGAGCTCGAGGCCGCGGGGATCGTGGAGACGCGGGGACGCGCCGGGACGGTCGTGTCCGGTGGCGTCGACTCGGTCGAGCACGAGCTGCAGCTGGCGGCCGGCGCGTACGCGGCGCGGGCCCGGGCGCTCGGAGCGACGCCGGAGCGGGCGCTCGAGGTCGCGGCCGCGGCGCTCGGCACCGCGGTCTGACACGCGCTCAGCCCGTGGGCGTGCTCGGCGGGTCGAGGGTGTCCGTGTCGGACACGTTCGTGCAGGCGCGCTCCTGCGGCAGGTAGGAGACGGCGTTCGCGAGGTCGACGACGGCCGAGGTGCCGGAGGCGCGGCTCTGGTCGACGGTGATCTCGACGGCAGGATCGCGGCCGTAGGTGGTCAGCGTGTAGACGTCGTCGGCGGCCTGCGACTCGTCGATGATCCAGTCGACGCCGCTGACCGAGACGCAGAGCTCGGTCGTCGGACCGGGGGGCGTGACACCGCAGTGCAGGATGACGGCGGCGGGGGTGCCCCAGGCCGCCGTGCCCTGCGCGTTCGTCTCGCGCTCGGGCAGCTCGGCGACGACGTCGGGCAGGCGCACCGAGACCTCGGCGCAGCCCTCGTTCGTCGCGTCGTCGGCCGGCTGCAGCGCCACGGCGGCCGAGCAGCCGCTCAGGAGCAGGACGGCGGCGGCGGCGACGAGGGGGGTGCGGAGGAGGCGGGAGGACATCGACGGCAACGCTAGCGTGTGAACCATGGCACCGGATCCGAGCCCCACCCTGGCCGAGCTCAGCGAGGGCGAGGTCCTCGCACGGATCCTGCCGAGGCTCGGCGGCGGTGCCGAGACGCTCGTCGGGCCGGGCGACGACTCCGCGGTCCTGCGGGCGCCGGACGGCCGCTTCGTCGTCACGACCGACATGATGGTGCACGGCCCGGACTTCCGGCTCGCCTGGTCCTCGCCGTTCGATCTCGGCTGGAAGGCCGCCGCCTCCAACCTCTCCGACGTCGCCGCGATGGGCGCCCGCCCGACCGCGCTGGTGGTCGCCATCGCGGCGCCGCAGCGTCTCGGGGTCGACGTGCTCGAGGGGATCGCGGACGGTCTCGCCGCGGGCTGCGCGGCGATGGCCCCCGGCTGCGGCGTGGTAGGCGGCGACCTGTCCGCCTCCGCGACGCTGACCCTGGCGATCACGGCCTTCGGCTCGCTCGACGGCCGGCCGCCGGTGCTGAGGAGCGGCGCGCGCCCGGGCGACGTGATCGCGACCGCCGGGCCGCTCGGCGTCTCCGGGCTCGGCCTCCGGCTGCTCTTCGAGCGTGCCCGGACGGCCGGCGAGCCCGATGCGGCCCTCGCCCGTGCGCTCCGATCCGAGCATCCCGAGGTGCTCGACGCGCAGCTGCGGCCGACGCCGCCGATCGCTGCCGGCATCGCGGCGGGCGGCGTCGCCACGGCGATGATGGACGTCTCCGACGGCGTCGTCCTCGACGCGCGGCGGCTGGCCCGGGCGAGCGGGGTCGTGCTCGATCTCGATCCTGATGCCGTCGACGCCCACGCCGCGCCGCTGACGGCCGTGGACGGGATCGACGCGGCGCTCGCCCGCGCGCTCGTTCTCGGCGGCGGCGAGGACCACGCGATGCTCGCCTGCTTCCCGCCGGGCGCGGCGCTGCCACCCGGCTTCACGCCCCTGGGCACGGTGCGCGAGGGCGCGCCGGAGGTGCGGCTCGGCGGAGTCGCGCTGGACGAGCGCGGCGGCTGGGACCCCTACCTGGGCTGGGACGGCGCCGCGGGCTGATCCGCGGCGGCGGGCGGGTCGGCTACTCGCCCGCCGCCGGCGACGCCCACCAGATCGTCGTCTCGCCGTAGTCCTTCCGCCGGTCGCGCTCGAGCCCGGCGGGCCAGCGCGGCTCCGGGCTGCGCGAGCTCCGCTCGACGACGACGACGGAGTGCTCGGCGAGCAGCGGGAGGACACCGGCGAGGTCGGCGGCCAGCTCGTCCTCGGGGAGGTCGTAGGGCGGGTCGAGGAAGACCGTGTCGGCGTTGACGGCGGGGGAGCCGTCGAGGAACGAGCGCACGGAGGCGATCACGACCTCGATCCGGGGCTTCGGGCGCTTGTTCGAGGCCGCGGCCGTCGCGATCGCGCGGGCGTTCTCGCCGGCGGTCTTCGCGGCCTTCGGGTCGCGCTCCACCAGCAGCACGGACGCGGCGCCGCGGCTGGCCGATTCGAGGCCGAGCGCACCGGAGCCCGCGTAGAGGTCGATGACCGTCGCGCCGTCGAGGGCGTCGCGTGCCTCGAGCGCCGAGAAGATCGCCTCGCGCACCCGGTCGCTCGTGGGTCGCGTGCCGGCGCGGGGGACCCGCAGGGTGAGCGATCCGGCGAAGCCGGCGATGATCCTGGTCACCGTTCCGAGCATAGGACTCGCGCCGAGGGCTGGGAGCCCCCCGGAAGCCTGAGCCGTTTTCCGGTTCGCACTGCGAGAATCACCAGTTATGACGTCCCTCGATGAGACCCGCTCCGCAGTCGGCACGGCATCGGACCGCGGTGCGGCTCCCGGGTCGGCGATGACCCGCGAGGAGTTCAGCGCCCACTGCGCCGCGATCCTGAAGAACCTGTGCAGCGTGATCGACGGCAAGGACGCCGAGGTCTCGATGGCCCTGACCGTGTTCCTGGCGGGCGGCCACCTGCTGATGGAGGACGTCCCCGGCACCGGCAAGACCGTGCTGGCGAAGTCGCTGGCGGCCTCCGTCGGCGGCACCGTCTCGCGGATCCAGTTCACCCCGGACCTCCTGCCCTCCGACGTCACCGGGGTCTCGGTCTTCAACCAGGCCACGCGCGACTTCGAGTTCAAGCCCGGCCCGGTGTTCGCGAACGTGGTGATCGGCGACGAGATCAACCGCGCCTCGCCCAAGACCCAGTCGGCGCTGCTGGAGTGCATGGAGGAGCGCCAGGTCTCGGTCGACGGCGTGACGCACATCCTGCCGCGGCCGTTCGCCGTGGTGGCGACGCAGAACCCGGTCGAGATGGAGGGCACCTACAGCCTCCCCGAGGCGCAGCGCGACCGCTTCATGGCGCGGCTCTCGCTCGGCTACCCCGACGAGCGCGCCGAGCTCGAGATGATCCGCACCCGCGACGCCGCGAGCCCGCTGGAGGAGCTGCGCCAGGTGGTCGGCCACGATCAGCTCGCCCGGATGATGGACTACGTCCAGTCGATCTACGTCGCCCCGCCGGTGCAGGAGTACGTGGTGGCGATCATGCAGGCGACCCGCATCGATCCCGAGCTGCGCCTCGGCGGCAGCCCGCGCGCGACCCTGCAGCTGATCGCCGCGGCGAAGGCGCTCGCCGCGATCAACGACCGCGACTTCGTCGTCCCGGACGACATCGACGTGCTCGCGGTGCCGGTGCTCGGCCACCGGCTGCTGCCGGCGACCCGGCTCCCCGGCCGCTCCGGCACCGGCGCCTCGCACTCCGTCACCGAGATCGTCCAGCGCATCGTCGCCGCCACCCCCGTCCCGTTCAGCGGCCGTGCCGACTGAGCCGCGCGGTCCCCGCGCCGGCGCACCCCGGTCCCGTGAGCCCCAGCGGCGCGGTGCGGAGCGGCCGGCTCGGCGCATCGGCGCGCTCCCGGCCGTCCGGGGGGTCGCGCTCACCCTGCGCGGCTGGGCACTGGTCGTGCTCGGCGCGCTCGGGATCGTCGTCGCGCCGGTCATCGAGTTCCGCGAGCTGCTCTTCGTGGGGATCGTCCTCCTCGGCCTGCCCGTCGCCGCCGTCCTCGCGCTGCTCGCCGTGACGCCCGTGCTGCAGGTGCAGCGGCGCTTCGCCCCGCAGGTCGTCGCGGTCGGCGACGTGGTCGACGTCGACGTCGTCCTCGACAACCGCGGCGCGGCCCTGCGGGCCGGTGCCCGGGCGGAGGACCGGCTCGACCGCGTCGAGCGCGGTCTCGTCTCCGGGCGCACCGTCGCCCGCGGCGCGTTCACCCTGCCGGCGGTCGCGCAGCGGGGGAGCGGCTCGAGCCGGGTCCGCGCGCGCTACCGCCTCCCCGCGGGGCGGCGCGGCATCCACCGCATCGGCCCGCTGCGGCTCCTCCGCGGCGACCTCTTCGGCCTGGCCGTGCGCGAGACGATCGCCGGCGCGGCGCAGCCCTTCGTGGTCACTCCGCGGGCCGTCCCGCTGCAGAGCGACGTGCTCGACGCCCACGGCGCCGGCGGCTCCAGCCCGGTCGCCCACGCGACCGCCGGGGCCGGGACCGACGACGTGATCCCGCGCGACTACCGGCCCGGCGACGCCATGCGCCGCGTGCACTGGCGGGCCAGCGCCCGCTCGGGCGAGCTCAAGGTCCGCCAGGACGAGCAGAACACCGACCCGCACGCCTGGATCCTGCTGGAGACGCGCGCCGCGCGCATCCTCGACGAGCGCGGCGGCGACGACCGCCTGGAGTGGGCGGTCTCGATGACCGCCTCGCTCGCGGTGCACCTGCTCGAGCGCGGCTTCGAGACGCACCTGATCGAGACCGGCGCGCCCGACCAGCCCGTCCGCTCCGAGGACGAGCGCGAGGCCGCGCACGACGTGCTGCTGCGCCTGGCCGAGCTCGCCCCCGCCGCCGAGTCGGTCGAGGCGGTCGGCCGCATCGCCGCCGAGATGCGCGATGCGGGCGGCAGCCGCCCGGTCTTCGCCGTCCTCTCCCGGCTGCACGAGGAGGACCTCGCCGCTCTCGCCTCCCTCGCCGCCCACGCGCGCCCGGCCGTCGCCTTCCTCGTCGGCGGCACGCCCGAGGAGGAGGCCGCGCTCGGCTCCCTGGGCTGGTACCCCGTCCCGGTCACTCCGCGCACCGCCGTCGAGGAGGCGTGGGCGCAGGCCCTCGCGCTCCGGGTGGTCGCGTGAGCCGCCGCGGGCGCGACGCCCGCTCGGGCTCGGTCCTGCTCTCCGTCCTGCTCTGGCTCTCGCTCGTCACCGCGTCCTCCGGCATCGGCCGCCTCCTCGAGGGCATCGGCTGGCTCGTCCAGCTGGCCGTCGCGGTCGGCGTCGTCCTCGCCGTCCCGGCCGCCGCGCGCGCCGTCCGCTCTCACCCGGTCGTCCCGCCGATCCTCGGCACCCTGGCCGCCGTCGGCGTGCTCACCGCGATGTTCGTGCCCGGGCGGGCGCTGCTCTTCCTCGTCCCGACGCCGGGAGCGATCGCCGACGCGCAGACACTCGCCCAGGCCGGCTTCACCTCGATCGCCGAGCAGGGCCTGCCGGCGGTCGCCGACAACGGCATCGCCTTCCTCCTCGTCGGCGGTGTCGTCGTGCTGGCCTGGGCCGCCGACCTCTTCGCCTTCTCGGTGCGGCTGCCCGCGCTCGCCGGTCTCTTCCCCGCCACCCTGCTGGCGGTGCCGGCGATCATCGACCCGGCCGACGTCTCCTGGCCGAGCCTGCTGCTCACGGCGCTGGTCTACCTCGGGATCCTCGCGGTCAGCGCGCGTCCCGAGCGCCGTGCGCCGCGCGGGGGCTCGCTCGGCGCCGCCGTGCCGTCGATCGCGATGGCCGGGGTCGTCGTGATCGCCGCGGGGCTCGTCGCCGGCTCCGCGGGCGGCTTCACCCGCGTCTCCACGCCGTCCGGGGTCTCGGGCACGCTCTTCAACGGCTCGATCGACCCGGTCGTCGCCCTCGGCGCCGACCTCCGCCGGCCCAACCCGGTGACGGTGCTGCGCTACTCGACCGACTCCGACCTGCCGGTCTACCTCCGCGTGCTCACCGTCTCGGACTTCGAGGGCGAGGACTGGGCGCCGAGCGACACCGAGGAGACGGCGGACATCGCGGCTCCCATCGCGCCCGCCGGTCTCGGCGAGGCCGTTCCGCGCGAGACCGAGGAGGTCGACGTCTCGGTCGAGACCCTGCGGAGCCGCTGGCTGCCGGTTCCCTACCCGGTCTCCGAGCTCAGCGGGGTCGGCGACGGCTGGCTGCAGGACGTGCAGGACGGCTCGATCCGCGGCGACGCCACCACCCGCGCGGGCGACGAGTACCAGGTGCAGGCGCTGCGCCTCGAGCCCGATCCCCAGCAGCTCCTCGACGCGCCCGTGCCCACCGGCTTCGAGCGCTACCTCTCGCTCCCGGAGGACGTGCCGGAGATCGTCCGCAGCACGGCGACGGAGGTCACCGCGGACGAGGTCACCGCCTACGACCGGGCCCGCGCGCTGCAGACCTTCTTCCGCTCGTCCGAGTTCCGCTACTCCGAGGACACCCCCGCCGAGGAGGGCTACGACGGCGACGGCGTCGGCGTGCTCGCCTCCTTCCTCGAGGTCCGCGAGGGCTACTGCGTGCACTTCGCCTCGGCGATGGCCGTGATGGCGCGGGAGCTGGGGATCCCCTCCCGGCTCGCCATCGGCTACCAGCCCGGCTCGGTCGTGCCCTCGCCGGGCACCGAGCTGACCAGCTACCGCGTGCAGTCGTCCGACCTGCACGCCTGGCCGGAGCTGTACTTCGAGGGCGTCGGCTGGCTGCCGTTCGAGCCGACGCCGAGCCGCGGCGCCCCGGCCTCGTACACGCTGCCGAGCGCGACGACCTCCGCCCCGTCGACGACCCCCGGAGCCGCCGCGAGTGCCGCGCCCGGCGCGGAGCCCGGCGAGACGGCGACGCCGACGCCCACGGCGTCGACCGCGACGGCGACGCCCGGGGCCCTCGGCGGCTCCACGACGTCCACAGCCCCGGTCGTCACGCTCTGGTCGCTGCTGGTCCTGCTGCTGCTCGTGCCGTGGCTCCTGCGCGTCGTCCAGCGCGCCGTGCGCCGGCGCCGGGCGGCCGACGGATCGCTCGAGCCGGCCTGGGCCGAGCTGGTGGCGAGCGCGCGCGACCTCGGTGTCCCGGTCGAGGACGGCGAGTCGCCGCGAGCCCAGGAGGCTCTGATCGCCGATGCCCTCGGTGAGGACGAGGGCGCACGGGCCGCGCTGCGGGAGCTCCGGCAGGGGGTCGAGCGCGTCCGCTACGCGCCGGTGCTCGCGGAGCAGTCCGCGGGCTGGCGCGCGGCGACGACGGTGGTCGCCGGACTGCGCTCCTCCGCCGGCACCGGCCGCCGCCTGAGCGCGGCCGTCGCGCCGCGATCGGTCCTCCCGGGCCTCACGCGGGTCCGGCGTCCGAGGTCCGACCTATGATCGTCGGGTGATCCCGGACCCCCTCGACGCCTCGCTCGCGCCGCTGATCGGCCCGCGCACGGCCAAGCCGATCGAGAAGGCGTTCGGCTACCGCACGGTCGGCGAGCTCCTCGGCCACTACCCGCGCCGCTACGCCAAGCGCGGCGAGCTGACCGACGTGTCGCGGCTGCCGGTGGGCGAGAACGTGACGATCGTCGCCGAGGTCCGCGAGGTGCGCTCGCGCGAGATGAAGAACCGCCGCGGGGGACTGCTCGAGGTGATCATCTCGGACGGCACCGGCACCCTCTCGCTGACGTTCTTCGGTCAGCCCTGGCGCGCCACGCAGCTGCGCCGGGGCGTGCGCGGCATCTTCGCCGGGACCGTCTCGATGTTCCGCGACACCAAGCAGCTGACCCATCCGGACTACCGCCTCTTCGAGGACGAGGAGGTGACGGCGCACGGCCCGATCGCGAAGTCGGCGCTCACGAAGGACTGGACCGAGCGGCCGATCCCGATCTACCCCGCGACCAGCACGATCGCGAGCTGGCAGCTGCAGGCGGCGATCGACGTGGTGCTCGACGACCTGAAGTACGTGCAGGACCCGATCCCCGCCGAGGTGCGCGCGAACCGCAAGCTGCTCGACCTCGGCGCCGCGCTCGAGCTGATCCACCGGCCGCAGCGCGAGGGCGAGGAGATCCCGGCGCGGGACACCCTGCGCTTCCACGAGGCGTTCCTGCTGCAGCTGGCTCTGCTCGAGCGGCGAGCGGCGGCCCGCTCGACACCGGGGACCAGGCGGGTCGCCGAGCCCGGCGGTCTGCTCGAGCGCTTCGACGCCGCGCTGCCGTTCACGCTGACCGACGACCAGAGGACGGTCGGCCGGGAGATCGCCGGCGACCTCGCGGCCGAGTCGCCGATGTCGCGGCTCGTGCAGGGCGAGGTCGGCTCGGGCAAGACCCTGGTCGCGCTGCGGGCCATGCTCGCGACGGCCGAGAGCGGCGGGCAGTCCGCGCTGCTCGCGCCCACCGAGGTGCTCGCCGGTCAGCACCTGCGCTCGATCGTGCGCACCCTCGGGCCCGAGCTGGCGGCGGAGCTCTCGCCGACCCTCCTGACCGGCGGCCTCGGCGCCGCGGCCCGGCGCGCGGCCCTGCTGAGGATCGTCTCGGGCACCGCGAAGATCGTGGTCGGCACGCACGCCCTGCTCGGTGACAAGGTCTCGTTCTACGACCTCGGTCTCGTGGTGATCGACGAGCAGCACCGCTTCGGCGTCGACCAGCGCGACGCGCTGCGGCGGAAGGGGGCGCAGCCGCCGCACGTGCTCGTGCTGACCGCGACGCCCATCCCGCGGACGGTCGCGATGACCGTCTTCGGCGACCTGGACGTCTCGACGATCCGCGAGCTGCCGGCCGGCCGGCCGGGCATCACCAGCCACGTGGTGCCGCTGGCCGATCACCCCGCCTGGATCGCCCGGGCCTGGGAGCGGGCCGAGGAGGAGATCCGGAAGGGCCATCAGGTCTACCTGGTCTGCCCGGCGATCGAGCCCGGGGAGCCGGCGGAGGGTCCGCTCGCCGGTGACGACGAGCCCGCGGCCACCCCGCTGTCGACGGTGTCGGAGACGATCGAGGGCGTCCACGGGCACGCCCTGCTCGGGAAGCGGCGCTCGGCCGCCCTGCACGGCCGGATGACGGCGGAGGAGAAGGACGCCGTCATGCGGGCCTTCGCGGCAGGCGAGATCGACGTCCTCGTCTCGACGACGGTCATCGAGGTCGGCGTCGACGTGCCGAACGCGTCGATGATGATCGTCCTCGACGCGGAGCGGTTCGGCGTCTCGCAGCTCCACCAGCTGCGGGGCCGGATCGGGCGCGGCGGGGTGCCCGGCGTCTGCCTCTTCGTCACCGCGGCCGAGGCAGGCACGACCGCACGCGAGCGGGTCGAGACCGTCGCGGCGACCCTGGACGGCTTCGAGCTGGCCGAGGCCGACCTCGAGCTGCGCCGCGAGGGCGATGTGCTGGGCGACTCGCAGTCCGGCGGGCGCTCCTCCCTGCGCCTGCTGCGCGTCGTGCAGGACTCCTGGCTCATCCTCGAGGCCCGGGTGCTGGCCGAGCGGCTGCTCGAGACCGATCCGGTGCTCGCCACGCACGACCGCCTGCGCGCCGCGCTCGAGCGCCGTGTGCAGGAGCGCGACCGCGAGTTCCTCGGCAAGAGCTGACCCCCGACGGGGTGGCCGGGGCCCGGCCGGCCCGCCGGGGTGCCCGATACGCTGGGGGCATGGCCCGCATCGCCGTCGTCCCCGGCTCGTTCGACCCCGTCACCCTCGGGCATCTCGACGTCATCGAGCGCGCCGCGCGCCTCGTCGACGAGCTGCACGTCGTCGTCGTGCACAACCCGTCCAAGACCGCGCTGCTGCCGATCGCGCAGCGCGTGGCGCTGATCGAGCAGTCGATCGCCGAGGCCGGCATCGAGGGGTCGATCGTCGTCGCCTCCTGGAGCATGGGACTGCTCGTCGACTACTGCACCGACGTCGGCGCGAGCATCCTGGTGAAGGGCATCCGCTCGCAGGTCGACGTGGCCTACGAGACGCCGATGGCGATCGTGAACCGCAACCTCGCGCACGTCGAGACCGTCTTCCTCCTGCCGGACCCCGCGCACGCTCATGTCTCCTCCTCGCTGGTGCGCCAGGTGTCGGGACTGGGCGGCGACGTCTCGCCCTACGTGCCGCCGGCCGTCGCGGCGTACCTCGCCTCCTGACCTCTCGCTCGCACGTTCCGGGCCCGGGCCGCAAGCGCCCGGGGGGCGTGCGCTCCGCGTCTCCGGCGCCTGGGACAATGGCGGGATGAGTGCGATGCGCGTGGCGGCCTGGGTCCTCGAGGGGATCCCCGAGGTGGTCCCGGGGGACGACCTGCTCGAGCTGATCCTCGTGGCGGTCGCGGCCGCTCCGGAACCCGACCGTCCCGTCGACGGCGACGTCCTCGTCGTGACCAGCAAGGTGGTCTCGAAGGCCGAGGGCCGGGTCGTCGCGGCCGACGACCGCGAGGACGCCATCACCGCCGAGACGGTCCGCGTCGTGGCCACCCGCGCGCACGCGCACGGGGTCACCCGGATCGTGGAGAACCGCCTCGGCATCGTCCAGGCCGCGGCGGGGGTCGACTCCAGCAACGTCGCCGAGGGCACCGTCCTGCTGCTGCCCGAGGATCCGGACGCCTCGGCCCGCGCCCTCTGCGCAGGTCTGCGCGAGCGGCTCGGAGCGCGCGTCGGCGTCGTCGTGAGCGACACGCTCGGCCGTGCCTGGCGGGTCGGGCAGACCGACGCGGCGATCGGCGCGGCCGGCCTGCTGGTGATCGACGACCTGCGCGGCGCCGTCGACGCGCTCGGCCGGACGCTCGCGGTGACCATGCCCGCGGTCGCCGACGAGATCGCCGCGCTCGGCGACCTGGTGAAGGGCAAGGCGACCGGGCACCCCGTCGCTGTCGTCCGCGGTCTCGACCGCTTCGTCAGCGGTCTCGACGCACCGGGCGCCCGCACGCTGACCCGCACCGGTCCGGACGACATGTTCCGCGTCGGCGCCGACGAGGCGCACGCGGAGGGCTACGCCGAGGGCCACGCGGCCGGGCTCGCGGCAGCGGCCGGGCGGGTCGCGTCGTGAGCGGCGCCTGGACCGCCGTCGTCGTCTACCGGGGCCGTGGCACCTCGAAGACCCGCCTCGAGCTCGTGGCGCGCTCCGCCCTCGCCGAGGCGTTCCTCCTCGACACCCTGGCCGCGGTCGGCGCGGCGGAGTCCGTGGGCGCCGTCGTCCTCGTCACCTCCGACATGTCTGCGGTGGAGCGGGCCGCGCTCGAGCACCCCGGCCTGCACGTCGTCGGCGATCCCGGGCAGCTCAACCCCGCCGTCGCCGCGGGCATCGCGGCGGCGCAGGACCACCGCCCCGGCTCGCCCGTCATCGCGCTGACCGCCGACCTGCCCGCGCTCACCGCCGCCGATCTCGACGCCGCGCTCGCCGCCGCCGGCGACACCCCGGCGATGGTCGGCGACCGCGCCGGCAGCGGCACGACCGCGCTGCTCCTGCCCGGCGGGACCGGCCCGGAGCCGGCCTTCGGCCTCGACTCGCGGGAGAAGCACGTCGCTGCCGGCTACCGCGTGCTCGAGCTGCCCGAGTCCTCGACGCTGCGGCTGGACGTCGACACCGTCGACGACCTGCGCCATGCGGAATCGGTCGGGGTCGGCGCCTGGACGGCGCGCGAGCTCGCCGACCCGGCCTGAGCGCCCGGGACACGTCAGTCGGCGAGCAGTCCCTCCTCGAACGCCGCGGTCAGTGCGCGGTCCACGGGCAGCGGCTGTCCGTCCGCCGCGCGGATCGGCACGGCGCGCCGGGTGCTCGACACCAGCCAGGCCGCGTCGGCGCCGGCCAGCGCCGCGACGGGCAGGTCCCGCCGCGCGGAGGACAGGCCGCACCCCTCGCCGATCGCCAGCACTCTCGCCACCGTCGTCCCGTCGAGGATCCCGGCGCCGGCTGCGGGCGTCACGAGCACCCCGTCCGCGAGCAGGACGAGACTCGAGGTCGCGCCCTCGAGCAGGAGGCCGTCGCTCGTGCGCCAGACCACGTCGTCGGCGCCCCGCCGCTTCGCCTCGCGCAGTGCGGCGCGGGTGACGGCGCCGGAGGTCGTCTTGACGCCGCTGAGCAGCCAGGGGGCCTCCTCCTGCACCCCGTGCGGGTAGCCGCGGTCGAGCACGGCGACGGCGGCGCCCCGGTCACGCAGCTCCGAGGAGTCGGCGGTCGGCTCCGCGCGGACCGTCGCTCGCGCCGTCGTGGCGTCCCGGTAGCCCGCGACCAGCCGGATGCTGAGGTCCTCGACCGCGTCGTGCTCGGTGACCGCGAGGGCGATCGCCGCGGACCACACCTCGGCGGACGGGATCTCGAGCCCGACGGCCGCGGCGGAGGCCGCGAGGCGCGCCAGGTGCTCCTCCTGCCCGCGGGCACGGCCGCGGATCACGGCCAGCGTCTCGAAGACGCCGTCGCCGCGCAGATAGCCCGGCTCGTCGACGCGGACGAGGCCGGCGCCGGGATCGCGGAGCAGGGGAGTGCCGGAGTCGTCGATCTCGACGAGGACGGGGGAGGTCATGCCCCCATCCTGGACCGCCGGGCGGCTCGGCGTGCGGCTCAGCGGGCGGTCAGACCGCGCGCCACGTCCTCGGCTGTGAGCAGCTCGCGCGGCGGCTCCGCCCGCGCTCCGGCCGCGCCGAGGACGTCGACGGCGGCGAGGGCGTCGAGGTCCAGACCCGTCGGCCCGGCCAGGCTCGACACCGCGACCTGGAAGGTCCGGTAGGCACCGAGCGGGGCGAGGCCCTCGCGGTCCTCGCCGTCGACGATCCGCCGCACCAGCGCGGTCTGGTCGAGCAGGTACGCGCTCGCCGCGAGGGTCGTGCCGTCGGGGCTCCAGGCCGCGATCTTCCAGAAGCGCAGCGGGACGCCGATGCCGCGGTAGACCGGGTCGCCCTCGGCCAGCATCGGTCCGGTGAAGACGTCGATCCGGGCGCGGTTCGCCTGCGCGTACTCGAGGACGAGGTCCTCGAGGCCGAGCCACAGCTCCTTGGACTGGTTGAAGCCGCTCGCCTGCGGCGCCGCGTTCGTGTAGCAGAAGCTGTCGACGTTGCCGGCGCGCGCCTCGGCCGGCTCGCCCCAGACGGGGTCGCGACGGCGGACGAGGTGGCCGCGGTCGAAGTCGTTCCGCGCGTACACCTCCGGCCCGGTCTGCTCGCTCGCGGGCACGCGCTCGTCGAGGTGCCAGTCGTCGCCGCGGCCGAGGTCGAGCAGCCGCGCGCCGTCGATGTTCACCGCGGTCGAGAGCGCGAGCCGGCGCTCCGGGTCGAGGAGCACCTCGAAGTGCGTGTACGGCAGCTGCCGCACCACGCGCTCGCCGGAGGGACGGGGCGCCGCGAGCGGGGCGCCGAGGAAGCCGGGATCGAAGCCGCTCACTGGTCGACCTCCGCCGTCGGGGTGGTGGTGGGCGTCGCGGTCGGCAGCGGCGTCGGAGTCGCGGTCGGCTCCGCGGTGGGCTCGGCCGTGGCGGTCGGCGCCGTGGTCGCCGTGGGAGCGGGCGCCTGCGTCTCGGGCGCGGGCACCAGGGCGCCGTTGCTCACGAGCAGCGTGATGCTGGAGTAGCGGGCGATCGTCGTCCCGGCGCCCGGGTCGGTGCCGGCGACGGTCCCGGCGGGCGTCGCGGAGTCGACGGTGGCGCCCTCCTCGACGTCGAAGCCGAGGTCCTCGAGCACCTCGGTCGCGTCGTCGACGGACTGCCCGGCGACGTTCGGCACGGCGATCTGCCGGCCGTTCAGCAGCGCGCTGCTCGGCTCGGCGAAGTCGTCTCCGCCGTACTTCTCGTCGGCGGCCGTCATCACCCTGTTCCAGATGTAGTGGCGGATGTTCGACGCGTACGCGCGCGCGTTCGTCTCCGCGCTGCGGACCAGCACGCCGCGCATCGACGCGTCGCCCGTGATGTTGCCGACCCAGACCACCGTTGCGATGCGGCTGGACGCGCCGTCCATCCAGGTGTGCACGGCGTCGTCCGTCGTTCCGGTCTTGCCGATGTGCTCGATGCCGTCCTCCGGATCGGAGGCGGCGGCGGTCCCGCCGGTGACGACGTCCTGGAGTGCGTCGTTCGCCACGGCGGTGAGCTCGGGGGAGAGCGCCTGGGTGCAGGTCGAGACGGGCGCCTGGACGCCGACCCCGGTCGAATCGGTGATCGCGTCGATCGCGATCGCGGTGCAGGCCGTGCCGTTGTTGGCGAAGCCGGCGAAGGCGGTCGCCATCGAGATCGGCGCGATCTGGTCGGCCGAGCCGAGGATCGCCGAGGGGATCGGCTGCAGCGGAGCGCCGGAGGCGGTCTTCACGCCGAAGGCGGCGGCCTGGTCGCGGATCGCGCAGAGGTCGAGCTGCTGCGCCATCGCGACGAAGACGGTGTTGATCGAGCGCATCGTGCCCTGCAGCACGCTGTAGGTGCCGTTCTCGTCCTCGTCGTTGCCGACGGCGAAGCTCCCGTTCCACTCTCCGCTCGGCTCGCAGGAGGAGGGGAACTCGGTGAAGGTGCGCTCGCGTCCGTTCACCGTCTCGTAGATGGTGTGGCCGTTGGCGATCCACTGCGCGAGCGTGAAGATCTTGTAGGTCGAGCCGACCTGGAAGCCGGCGGATCCGCCGTAGGCGGTGTCGGCGTTGAAGTTGATCGCGGAGAAGTTCTCGCCGTTGACCGAGCCGGCCGCGTCGTAGTCCTTGTTCTGCACCATCGCCAGGACCCGGCCGGTGCCGACCTCCATCGAGAGCGTCGAGCTGCCGATGTTGACGTCGTCGATCGGGGTCTTCGGCACCCACTCGTTCGTGGCCGCCGTCGCGACGTCCTGGAGCTCGCGGTCGAGCGTCGTGTAGATCTTGTAGCCGCCGCGCTGGAAGTTGGCGAAGCGGGTGTTCTCGTCGTCGCCGAACGCGGGGTCGTTCTGGATGACGCGGGTCACGTAGTCGCAGAAGAAGGCGGCGTTGCCGGCCTGCTGGCAGCCCGTGGGCGTCTCCTTGATCGCCGGGACGACCTCCTCGGCCACCGCCGCGTCGTGGTCGGCCTGGGAGATCTTCCCCTCCTCGAGCATCCGGTCCAGGACGTAGTCGCGCCGGACCTTGTTCTCGGGGATGTTCTCCGGCTGGTCGATCCGGAGGCCGTTGGGGTTGTTCACCGTCGCGATCAGGCTGGCGGCCTGGGCGAGCGAGAGCGTCGCCGCGGTGCTGGAGAAGTAGTACTCGGCCGCGGCCTGGATCCCGTAGACCTGCCCGCCGAAGCCGGCGATGTTGAGGTAGCCCAGCAGGATGTCGTCCTTGCTGTACTTCTTCTCGAGGTCGACGGCGAGCTTCATCTCCTTGAGCTTGCGCGCCGGCGTCGTGGCGGTCGCCTCGTCGTAGGCGGCCTGCGAGGCGGCGGCGTCGGTGTCGCTGAGCGCCTCGGCCTTCTGCACGAGGACGTTCTTGACGTACTGCTGGGTGATCGAGGACCCGCCCTGCAGATCGCCGCCGACCACGTTGCTCAGCACCGCGCGGATCGTGCCCTGCAGGTCGACGCCGCCGTGCTCGTAGAAGCGCGGGTCCTCGGTGGAGACGGCCGCGTCCTTCACGAACTGGCTGACCTGGTCGAAGGCCACCTCCTCGCGGTTCTGCGCGTAGAAGGAGGCGAGGAGACCGTCGGTCCCGTCGGCGTTCTTCGCGTAGATCTCGGTCTTCTGCGCCAGCTGGCCCAGCTCGAGGTACTCGGGCACGGTCTCGAAGAGGCCGATCGGGTTGTTGGCGGCGAGCCCGGTGACGGCGAGGGCGGGAGTGACGCCGACGGTGATCAGCAGCCCTCCGGCCAGGCTCGCTCCGACGACACCGAGGACGCGGGCGAGCACGCCGCTGCGGGCGGTTCCTTGCGCAGACATGGCTAAGAGAGTAGGCGACGAGTCTGTATCGGCGGTGCCGCGCTGCGCCGCGTCGGCTCGGAGTACGGTGAGCGGATGAGCCGGCAGCAGCGATGAGCACCTCCGCAGGCACCGCGACGAGCCGCCCGCGCGCGGTCCTCGTGGTCGCGATCCTCGCCTCCTTCGTGGCGTTCCTCGACGGCACCGTCGTCAACGTGGCACTGCCCGCGATCACCCGCGAGCTCGGCGGCGGGCTCGCCGTGCAGCAGTGGGTGGTGGACGGCTACCTGATCACCCTCGGCGCGCTGATCCTGGTCGCCGGCTCGCTGGCCGACCGGATCGGGCGCGCCCGCAGCATGACGATCGGTCTGATCGGCTTCGGCGTCACCTCGCTGCTCTGCGCGCTCGCGCCGACGGCGGAGGTGCTGATCGTCGCGCGGATGCTCCAGGGTGCCGCCGGGGCGATCCTCGTGCCCAGCTCGCTCGCGCTGATCATCGCGACCGTCCACGGCGCCGCGCAGGCGAAGACCATCGGCGCGTGGACCGCGTGGACGGGCACGGCGACGATCGCGGGCCCGGTGATCGGCGGGCTGCTCGTGGACGCCGGCTCCTGGCGCTACGTCTTCGCCCTCAACATCCTTCCGATCGCGGTGACGCTGCTGCTCCTGCGCCGGCTCGGCCACGTCGACTCCGGCACCCGCGTGCCGATCGACGGCGTCGGCGCGGTGCTCGGCGTGATCGGCCTCGGCGGGCCGGTCTTCGCGCTGATCGAGCAGGAGCGGCTCGGCTTCGGGAACCCGCTGGTGCTCGTGGCCCTGATCGGCGGTCTGGCCGCCCTGGTCGCCTTCGTGCTCTGGGAGCGGCGGACGCCGAACCCGATGCTGCCGCTCTCGCTGTTCGCCTCGCGCAACTTCACGGTCGGCAACGTCTCGACGGCGTTCATCTACGGGGCGCTCTCGTTCGGCTTCTTCGCCCTGGGCCTCTACCTGCAGCAGGGGCTGGGCTTCTCGGCCACGCTCGCCGGCCTCGCCACGCTCCCGCCGACGATCCTGCTCCTGCTGCTCTCGCAGGTCGCCGGCTCGCTGACGGCGCGGTTCGGGCCACGGCTGTTCATGGGTGTCGGACCCCTGGTGGCCGGCGTCGGCTTCCTGCTGCTGGCAGGCGTCCGTCCGCCGGCTGGCTACGCCACCCAGCTGCTGCCCGGCATCCTGCTGTTCGGGCTGGGCCTCGCGATCACCGTCGCCCCGCTGACCTCGACCATCCTCGGCGCGGTCGACAGCCGGCACAGCGGAGTCGGCTCCGCCATCAACAACGCGGTCTCGCGGATCGCCGGGCTGGTCGCGATCGCCGCCACCTCCCTGATCGTCGGCGACAGCCTGGACGCCGAGGGCTTCCGCCGCGCGGCGATCGCGACCGCCGTGCTGCTCTTCCTCGGCGGGCTGGTCTCACTGCTCGGCATCCGCAACCCGGTGCGCGACGCGGAGCCGACGGCCGTGCGCTGACAGGAAGGCAGCCACGGACGGCTCAGCCGTCGAGCTCGGCGACGTCGTAGCCGAAGATCGCGCCGTCGGCGTCCTCCTCCGCGATGCCGGCGTAGGCGAAGCCGAACGGGTTCTCTCCGTCGACGATCGCGTTGTAGACGCCGTCGAAGGAGAAGCGGCCGGTCACCGGGTCGACCGGGGTGAACCGGCCCGCGTCGCGGCGGAGGTCGACGCGCTCGTTCGGGTCCGAGAAGTTCACGAAGGCCTTCGAGGGCATCGGACCGCGCGAGATGGTGACGGTGCCGGTCAGCGGCGGGAACTCGACCCGGTCGCCGACGCGGGTCCCGCGGTACTGGCGGGGGGTGAAGACGATCGTCCCGGTGATCTCGGTGGTCGAGGCCGCGGCGCCGGGGGAGGCGAGTGCGGCTCCGACCACGGGAGCGGCCCAGGCGCCGGCCAGCACGGTGCGGCGGCGGAGGGCGTCGGCGGGGGTGGGGGCGTCGGTCATCGGTGTCTCCTGTCGAAGGGCGCCTCCGGAGGGGCGCCGGCTCTGGCCGGGGATCGCGCGGATGCTGCGGGGCCGTCCTCAGTCTTCGTCGTGCTCCGCACGGACTCACCCGGGCCGTGTCGACCGCCTGTGCCCCTTCCGAGGGTGGAAGGCGGCGTGGAAGTGTCCATCAGTCGTCGGATAGGGGTCCGTTGTCGAAAAAGGTTGTCGCTACATGGAATACTCGATCCGTCGATGCGCTTGCATACATCGGACGGGGACGAGCTTCCCGCGCGATTCACACTCTCGAGGAGAAACCATGAGCGACACCACCACCATCCCCGGATACCGCGCCGGCACCTGGGTCATCGACCCCACGCACAGCGAGGTCGGCTTCAGCGTCCGCCACCTGATGATCAGCAAGGTCAAGGGCAAGTTCGAGCGCTTCACCGCCACCTTCACCACCGGCGAGAACCCGCTGGACTCCAAGGTCGAGGCCACCGCCGAGGTCGCCTCCATCAACACCAACGAGCCCAACCGCGACGGACACCTCCGCACCGGCGACTTCTTCGAGGCCGAGAAGTACCCCTCGATCCACTTCGTGTCGACCGCGGTCCGCGCGAACGGCGACGACTTCCTCGTCGACGGCGAGCTCACCATCAAGGACGTCACCAAGCCCGTGACCTTCGAGGTCGAGTTCGGCGGCTTCGGCTCCGACCCCTACGGCAACTACAAGGCTGGTCTGACCGCCAAGGCGACCATCGACCGCACCGACTTCGGCCTCACCTACAACGCCGCCCTCGAGACCGGTGGCGTGCTCATCGGCGAGAAGGTCACCATCACGCTCGACCTCCAGGCCGCGCACCAGGCGTAGTCCGTCCCCCACGACCGAGGCCGCCCCTCCCCCTCCGGGGAGCGGGCGGCCTCGGTCGTTCGCGCACCGACCTCGTGCTGATCGAGCCCATGCTGATCGAGTAGCCCGCGCAGCGGGCGTATCGAGATCCACCGTCGCCGGACGGCGGGTCTGCAGTCCCGCACTGCTGGTGACGGCGGGTCTCGATTCGCCCCTGCGGGGCTACTCGACCAGCATGGCTTCATGCTGATCGAGTAGCTCGCGGAGCGGGCGTATCGAGATCCACCGTCGCCGGGAGTCGAGTCCGCAGACCAGTCCTGCTGAGTACGGCGACGAGGGGCCGGGCTAGAGGATGCCGAGCTCGGTCAGCTGCTCGGAGATGCCGGCGCCGTCCGGGGCGTAGACCCACGGGGTGCCGCTCGTCTCCGAGAGGTCGGCCGCTTTCGAGCGGCCGCCGGCGAGCACCGCCTCGCCGTTGGAGAGCTGGCGGATCGCGATCGCCGCGACCTTCTCCGGGTGCTCGTGCGCGAAGTCGGAGTAGATCTCCTCGTCGTGCTGCCCGTCGTCGCCGACCAGCAGCCAGCGCACGTCGGGGAACTCGACCGCGAGGCGGCGGAGGTTCTCCTCCTTGTGCTGCTTGCCGCTGCGGAACCAGCGGTCGTGCGTCGGACCCCAGTCGGTCAGGAGCAGCGCCCCCGCCGGGTAGAGGTGCCGCGACAGGAACCGCGTCAGCGCCGGCGCCACGTTCCAGGCGCCGGTGGAGAGGTAGATGACGGGCGAGCCCGGGTTCTGCCGCGAGAAGCGGTCGAGGAAGACGGCCATCCCCGGCGTGGGCATCCGCGCGTGCTCGTCGAGCACGAAGGTGTTCCAGGCGGCGACGAAGGGCCGGGGGAGCGCCGTGACCATGACCGTGTCGTCGACGTCGGACACGACGCCGATCCTCGCCTCCGGCCGCACGATGAAGACGGGGGCCTCGACCGGCGCACCGCCCTCGACCGTGAGGGTGATGCGGTGCCAGCCCGGCTCGAGCGTGATCGGGATGTCGGTGTCGATCACCCCGCCGCGGTCCGCGACCATCCGGTGGCTCTGCCCGTCCACCGAGACCGAGACGACCGCGCCGCTGATGTAGAGGCTCGTGAAGCTGCGCCAGCCGCGGACGCTCTCCACGGGCTGGACCTCCTCCGCCCCGGGCGGGGTGGGCCGGGTGTAGAGGACGCGCGCGAGCACGCGGAGCTGCTCGGTGGTGCCGTAGCCGGTGTAGGGGATGACCCGCGGCACGTAGCCCTTGCGCGTCACCCGGCGCATGCGCAGCGCGTGGATCCGGTCCTCGATCCGTGCGGCGCGGTGCAGGACCTCGGCCGCCCCGGCGCTCATCGGTTTGCTCTCAGGCGTCAGCGGCATCCGCCCAGTGTGCCAGACGGCCCCGACAGCCGGACGCCCCCGTCCGGCGGGCGCCGCGCTGCGCCGGTGGGGGGACGCCGGTCCGGCTCAGTCCTCGACGGGCTCGATCAGCTCCGGCCCGTTGCTGCCCACCGTGCCGACCGCGGCGCCGACGCGGTGCACGTCGAGCTCCTCGGCCAGCTCGGCCGCGCCGTCGGACGCCGCTCGCAGCAGCGAGCCGTCACCCGGCGTGAGCGGGTCCAGCCAGTCCTCGATCAGCTCCGGCTGCAGCAGCACGGGCATCCGCTCGTGCACCTCGGCCACCGCTCCCGCGGACGGGCGGGTCAGGATCGTCGCCGACAGCAGCCACGGTGCGCCGGGCTCCGCCGAGCGCCACCACTCGTACAGCCCGGCGAACAGCACGAGCGCGCCACCGCCCGGGGAGACGAAGACGGGCGCCTTCGCGCCGTCGGCACCGACCCGCCACTCGTACCAGCCGGAGGCCGGCACGATCGCCCGTCGCGCCGCGAAGGACTCGCGGAAGGAGGGCTTCTCGGCGACCGACTCGATCCGCGCGTTGAAGAGCGGCGCTCCGGACGGATCCGCGGCCGAGCGGGGCACCAGGCCCCAGCGCGCGCCGGCCAGGCGGCGGCGCGGCGGCTCGCCCTCCTCCACGCCCTTCATCGACTCCGCGACGACGGCGATCCGCTGCGTCGGTGCGATGTTCCAGGACGGGCCCGGAAGATCCGCGCCGGGCTCATCGATGTCGAAGAGCGCGACCAGGTCGGCGCTGGTCTGCGAGAGGACGAAGCGTCCGCACATGGGTCCTCCTGGGGTGCCGCTGCGCGCCCACCCTACGCGGGGCGAAGAAAGCGAGAGACATTCGGTGATTCGACGCGAACGGCACGTCCGCGTGCGTACGATTGTAGAAACCGATACCGAAGGAGCTTCGCCGTGCCGCTTGGAAACCTCGTCGATCGACCTTTCGGAGAGTCGCCTCAGGTCCGCAACGAGCCGGTCCAGGTCCGCAGCGCGGCCCGGCTGGCCTCCCTCCTCGACGCCGCCGCGGCCGTGGTCGACGAGGTCGGCTTCGACCGCCTGACCACCGCGATGGTGGCCGAGCGCGCGGGTGCCGCGATCGGCACCGTCTACCGCTACTTCCCCGACCGCATCGCCGTGCTCCAGGCCCTGCGCGAGCGCGCGCTCGAGCGCTTCCGCAAGAAGGTCATCACCGACATCCGCGAGAAGCACCCGGCGGACTGGTGGGGCGCCGTCGACTGCGCGGTCGACGCGTTCTGCGAGATGCACCGCACCGAGGCCGGCTTCCGCTCGATCCGCTTCGTCGACACGATCCACGCCCCCGAGGTCGCGGGGGAGGCGTTCGAGGCCGGCTTCTTCGCCCGCCGCTTCGCCGAGATCCTCGCCTCCGAGTACGGCCTGCCCGGCGGTGCCCAGCTGTCGTTCCGCCTCGAGGTCGTGATCGAGGTCGCGGACGCGATGCTCACCCGCGCCTTCCTCATCGACCCGGCCGGCGACCAGCGCTTCATCGACGAGGCCCGGGTGCTGCTGCGCAACTACCTCTCGATGCACTACGGGCCGATCGAGGCCTGACCGCGACGGCCGCCGGCGGCCTAGCTCTTTCCACGCTCCGGTGCAACACTGCGCCATCCGGGTTGGCACGCGTCTCCGAATGATGTTTTGCTGATCGCCAGGTTCTGACCGGGACCACGGGACAGGGAAGAGCAGGACCGTGATCGAATTCCGCGGAGTGAGCAAGCAGTATCCGGACGGCACGCGGGCGGTGGACGACTTCTCGCTCGTGCTGCCCTCCCGGCAGACCACCGTCTTCGTCGGCTCGTCCGGCTGCGGCAAGACGACGATCCTGCGGATGATCAACCGCATGATCGAGCCGACCGGCGGCACGATCGAGATCGACGGCGAGGACATCTCTCGGCTTCCGGCCGTCTCCCTCCGCCGCCGCATCGGCTACGTGATGCAGAACTCCGGTCTCCTGCCGCACCGGCGGGTGATCGACAACATCGCGACCGTGCCGCGGCTGAACGGCGTCGCGAAGAAGCCCGCCCACGACCGCGCGCTCGAGCTGATGGACACCGTCGGCCTCGACCGCTCCCTCGCCACCCGGTACCCGAGCCAGCTCTCCGGCGGTCAGCAGCAGCGCGTCGGCGTCGCGCGCGGCCTCGCCGTCGACCCCAACATCCTGCTGATGGACGAGCCGTTCGGCGCCGTCGATCCGCTCGTGCGCGCCGACCTCCAGCGCGAGACGCTCCGCCTGCAGCGCGAGCTCGACAAGACGGTCGTCTTCGTCACCCACGACATCGACGAGGCGTTCCTGCTCGGCGACCAGGTCGTCATCCTCGAGAAGGGCGGCCGGATCGCGCAGAAGGGCTCGCCCGCCGAGATCCTCGCGAACCCGGCCAGCGAGTTCGTCGCCGGCTTCGTCGGCGCCGACCGCGGCAAGCGCTCGCTCTCGATCGAGGAGCGCGACGGTGCCCGGATCGTCGTCGACGGCGACGGGCGGCCGACCGGCGTCCTGCGCGCGCAGGACGGCGTCGGCGCGTGAACTGGGTCGTCAACAACACCGATCAGATCCTCGCGAACCTGCTGGCGCACCTCGCGCTCTCGGTTCCGCCGATCCTGCTCAGCTTCGTGATCTCGCTGCCGTTCGGCTGGGTCGCCAACCGCTACCGCTGGAGCCGCGGCACGCTGCTCACCGGGCTCGGCGTGCTCTACGCGATCCCGTCGCTGGCGATGTTCATCCTGCTGCCCGCGCTGCTCGGCATCCCGCTGCGCTCCACCGCGAACGTCATCATCGGCCTGACGCTCTACGGCATCGCGCTGATGGTGCGGACCACCTCCGACGCGCTCTCCGCGGTGTCGGAGGACGTGACCCAGTCGGCGACGGCGATGGGCTACTCCGCCTGGGCGCGGTTCTGGAAGGTCGAGTTCCCGCTCGCCGGTCCCGTCCTGCTCTCGGGCCTGCGCGTGGTCACGGTGAGCACGGTCAGCCTCGTGACGGTCGGAGCGGTGCTGGGCATCCAGAGCCTCGGCCTGCTCTTCACCGACGGCTTCCAGCGCGGCATCCAGGGCGAGATCATCACCGGCATCGTGCTCACGATCGTGCTGGCCCTCGTGCTCGACGGACTCCTCGTCCTGCTCGGGCGCCTGCTGATGCCGTGGACCACCCTCGACCGGAGCCGCTCCCGCCGCAGGAGCGCCGCGAGCGCGAAGGCGGTGACCGCGTGAACCTCATCGCCCAGGCCTTCGCCTGGATCGGCGACCCGACGCACTGGGAGGGCATCTACGGCGTCCCGACCCGCGTCGCGCAGCACCTCGGCATCAGCCTCATCGTGCTGGTCATCGCCGCGGCCATCGCCATCCCGCTCGGCTACCTCATCGGGCACACCGGCAAGGGCAAGGGCATCGCCGTGCCCGTCGCCGGCGGCCTCCGCGCGCTGCCCACGCTGGGCGTGCTGGTGCTCGCGGCGATGAGCCTCGGCCTCGGCCTGGGCGCGCCGCTGATCGCACTGGTGATCCTGGCGATCCCGTCGATCCTCGCAGGCGCCTACTCCGGGCTCGAGGCGGTCGACCGCCGCACCGTCGACGCCGCGCGCTCCGTCGGCATGACGGAGTGGCAGATCCTGGCGAAGGTCGAAATCCCGCTCGGTCTGCCGCTGCTGATCGGCGGTCTGCGCGTCGCGGCCCTGCAGATCATCGCCACGGCGACGCTCGCCGACTACATCGGCGCCGGCGGTCTCGGCCGCTACATCTTCCAGGGCGTGAAGGCGGGCGACTACCCGCAGATGCTCGCGGGCTCGATCATCGTGATCGTGCTCACGCTGCTCAGCGAGGTGCTGTTCGCGGTCCTCCAGCGGATCGCCGTGCCCCGCGGAGTCGTGCTCGGCCTCGGCCGCGCCACGACCGAGCGCTCAGGTTTCCGCGCGTCGTCACTCCGACGCCGCGCGGTGGTGGGAATCCCCATCGACGAAGGGAAATAAGAGATGTTCACAGCAACCAAGAAGGGCCGTGTCGTTCTCAGCGCACTCGCGGTCGGCGCCGTGGTGGCGCTGGCAGGGTGCTCGTCCAGCGATCCGCTCGACGAAGGATCGGGAGCGACCGCCGGCGGCGACACCATCGTCATCGGCTCGCAGGACTACTACTCGAACGAGATCATCGCCGAGATCTACGCGCAGGCCCTCGAGGACGGGGGGATGACCGTGCAGCGCGACTTCCGCATCGGTCAGCGCGAGATCTACCTGCCCGAGATCGAGAGCGGCTCGATCGACGTGTTCCCCGAGTACGGCGGCAGCCTCCTGCAGGCGCTGGAGCCGGACACGACCGCGACCACGGCCGACGACGTCTACTCGGCGCTCACCGACGCCCTGCCCGACGGACTGCGCGCGCTCGACGCCGCGGACGCGAGCGACCAGAACTCCTACACGGTCACCCAGGCCTTCGCCGACCAGTGGAACCTGACCGACATCGCCTCGCTGAAGAACGTCACCGACCCGATCGTGCTCGGCGGCAACTCCGAGCTGCAGACCCGTCCCTACGGGCCCGACGCGCTCCAGTCGAAGTACGGCATCGCCACGACGTTCCAGGCGATCGAGGACAGCGGCGGATCGACGACCGTCGACGCGCTGGCCAGCAACCAGATCCAGATGGCGAACATCTACACCGCCGACCCGAACATCGAGTCGAACGATCTGCTGCCCCTCGCCGACCCCGACGGCCTGTTCGTCGCGGACAACGTGGTGCCGATCGTGTCCGACAAGGTCGACGACGACGCCGCCGAGATCATCAACGGGGTCAGCGCGAAGCTGACCGCCGACGACCTCGTCGCGCTGAACTCCGAGAGCGTCAACGAGCAGAAGTCGGCCGCGGCCATCGCGACCGAGTGGCTCACCTCGGCCGGCCTGATCGGCTGACCCGACCCGCTCACGCCCGGAGGCGCGTCACTCGTCGAGGTGACGCGCCTCCGCGCGTGAGAGGAGCTTTTTGACTCCGATGACGACCAGCACGAAGACCACGATCGCTCCGACGAAGAGGTAGCCCGCGTAGTGCAGGCTGTCCGACAGCTCGCGGTAGCCGCCCGCCGCGGCGGCCCCGACGCCGACGTAGGCGAACGACCAGAGGATGCACGCGGGCGTCGTCCAGGCCATGAAGGTCCGGTAGCTCATGCCGCTCATCCCGACGGTCAGCGGGATCAGGGAGTGCAGCACCGGGAGAAAGCGCGAGAGGAACACGGCGATGCCGCCGCGGCGCGCGAGGTACCGCTCGGCCCGCAGCCAGTTCTTCTCGCCGAGGCGGCGGCCGAGGCGAGAGCCGCGGATGCGCGGCCCGAACCAGCGGCCGAGGTAGAAGCCGACCGATTCGCCGCAGAGCGCTCCGATGATCACGGCGATCGCGAGGGCGACGAACTGCAGGGGGGACGTCACGCCGGTCGCGCTGACGATCACGACGGTGTCGCCCGGCACGATCAGCCCGGCGAGGATCGTCGTCTCGAAGAAGACGGCGAGGCCGGCCAGCAGCGTCCGCCAGACGGGCGGCACGCTCACGACGAAGGCGAGGATGCCGGTCAGAGCGTCGTTCACGGCCGCGTGCGCTCCGGCATCTCAGCGGACCCGCTTGAGCAGCGACCAGAAGGTCTCGACGATCGAGCCCATGTCGACCCGGTCGTCGAGCAGCCACTGCACCTGCAGTCCGTCGGAGAGCGCGGTGATCATCTTCGCCGCGAGCTCGGGGTCGATGTCGGCCGCGATGAGCCCCTCGCTCTGGTCCTCGCGGACGCGGGCGGCGAAGACCTCGTTGACCGTCCGGTAGCGCTCGACGAAGAACTCGTGCGCGGGGTGCGACTCGTCGGTCGCGTCGGCGGAGAGCGTCGCGTAGAGGTGGACGAGACCGGGCACCTCGCTGTTGTGGCGGATCAGCTCGACGACCTGCTCGATCGCCCGGTCGCCCTTCTGCTCGAGGTCGTAGACGGCGCGGTCGGTGTCGTCGCGCTTGCGGAGGACCTCGGCGAAGAGCTCCTCCTTCGAGTCGAAGTAGTGCAGGAGCCCCGCCTGCGTCAGGCCGACCTCCTCCGAGATCTCGCGCAGCGAGGCCTTGCGGTACCCCTGCCGCGAGAACACCTCGAGGGCGGTCTGCAGAATCTCCTCGCGCTTCGCGACACCCTTGGCGTAGCTCCCCTTGCTCGGCATCCCTCGATCGTAGGGGGCGCGGCCGAGCGGGAGCCGCGAGCGTCGCGCGGTGACGGCGCACGATCTCCCACGGCGGACGCGCGACGCCGGGGCGGCTGGGAAAGACCTGTGAAGATGCGAGCTCGACAGCAGGAAGCGTCGGCGCACGTGATCGCTCGCCGTCGAGAGGTCCGTCGCCGACCCTCTGACGGACGCGGGCGCTGCTCGACCGGACCCACGGGCGGAGATCTCTCGACGTGGAGACGCTCTGTCTCGACGTCGAGACGTCGCTGACACTCGGGCCGGCGGCGGGCGCCTCGGACCGCCCCGGAAGGGTGTCGCCAGGGGCCTCGCGGGAGGCGCACATCCGCCCCAGTACTGGGATCCGAGGGCTTCGAGCCCCTCCGGCCGACCTAGGCTCGGAGCCGTGAACGAACTCCTGGACCCGCTCCTCCTGTCGCGCTGGCAGTTCGGCCTGACGACGATCTACCACTTCCTCTTCGTGCCGCTCACCATCGGCATGGCGCTCACGGTGGCGATCTTCCAGACCTGCTGGGTGCGCACCGGTCGCGTGCACTATCTGCAGCTGACGAAGTTCTTCGGGAAGATCTTCCTGATCAACTTCGCGATGGGCGTGGTCACCGGCATCGTCCAGGAGTTCCAGTTCGGGATGAACTGGAGCGACTACTCCCGCTTCGTCGGCGACGTCTTCGGGGCCCCGCTCGCCTTCGAGGGCCTGCTCGCGTTCTTCCTCGAGGCGACGTTCATCGGCCTCTGGATCTTCGGCTGGGACAAGCTCCCGGCGAAGCTGCACCTCGCGACGATCTGGCTCACCACACTCGGCACGACGCTCTCGGCCTACTTCATCATCGCCGCGAACGCCTTCATGCAGAACCCGGTCGGCTTCCGGATCAACGAGGCCAAGGGCCGCGCCGAGCTCACCGACATCTGGGCCCTGCTCACCAACAAGGTCGCGCTCGCCGCGTTCCCGCACACGATCTTCGCCTGCTTCATGGTCTCGGCCGCGGTGATCGTCAGCGTCGCCGCGTACCACCTCTCGCGGAACCAGCACCTCGAGACGATGCGCCCGGCGCTGAAGTTCGGCGCCTGGATGATGCTGATCAGCGGTGGCCTCACCCTCTTCACCGGCGACTCGCTCGGCCTCGCGATGGTCGACACGCAGCCGATGAAGATGGCGGCCGCGGAGGCGCTCTACACGACGTCCACCGGCGTCGACGCCTCGTTCTCGGTCTTCACCTGGGGCACCCCCGACGGCTCGAGCGAGCTCTTCTCGATCCGCATCCCCTACCTGCTCTCCTTCCTCTCGACGCACACCTTCACCGGCACCGTCGAGGGCATCAACGACCTGCAGGCGCAGTACAGCGCGGTCTACGGACCGGGCGACTACACGCCGATCATCTGGGTCACCTACTGGTCGTTCCGCTGGATGATGGCGCTCGGCGTCCTCGCCATCGGCGTCGCGGCCGCCGGCCTCTGGTTCACCCGCAAGGGCCGGCAGCCGAAGCAGTGGATGTGGAAGATCGCGATCTGGGCGGCACCGCTGCCGCTGATGGCGATGATCGTCGGCTGGGTCTTCACCGAGATGGGCCGTCAGCCCTGGCTGGTCTTCGGCCTGCTGAAGACCGCGGACGGCGTCTCGCCCGGGGTCAGCGGCCTCGAGGTGCTGATCTCGCTGATCGCCTTCACCGCGATCTACGGCACCCTCGCGGTCGTCGAGTTCCGGCTGATCAAGCGGGCGGCCCAGGCCGGCCCCGACGACGCCCCCGAGATCGACGAGGAGAGCGGTCGCCCGCAGCTCGTCGGCACCGTCTACTGAGAAGGGCACTGCGCACATGGACCTCGGATCGCTCGATCTCGCCACGCTCTGGTTCTGGATCGTCGCCGTCTTCTTCATCGGCTACTTCGTCCTCGACGGCTTCGACTTCGGCGTCGGGATGTCGCTGCCGTTCCTCGGTCGCGACGACACCGACCGCCGCGTCCTGATCAACACGATCGGGCCGGTCTGGGACCTCAACGAGACCTGGGTCATCGTCGCGGGAGCGGCGATGTTCGCCGCGTTCCCCGAGTGGTACGCGACGCTCTTCAGCGGCTTCTACCTGCCGCTGCTGCTGATCCTGCTGGCGCTGATCGCCCGCGGCGTCTCCTTCGAGTACCGGCACCAGCGCCCGGAGGCCGCCTGGAAGAAGCGGTTCGACACCATGATCGTCGTCGGCTCGGCCGTGCCCGCGTTCCTCTGGGGCGTCGCCTTCGCGAACATCGTGCAGGGCGTGCCGCTGGACGCCGACCACAACTACATCGGGACGGTCTTCGACCTGCTGAACCCGTACGCGCTGCTCGGCGGCGCGACGACGCTCCTGCTCTTCTTCACCCACGGCGTCGTGTTCGTCTCGCTGAAGACCGACGGCGAGATCCGCGAGCGGGCGCGCCGGCTGGCGACGCGGGCGGGACTGGTGACCATCGCGGTCGCCGCGGTGTTCCTCGGCTGGACGAACCTGGCGCAGGGGAGCGGCCCGTCCTGGCTGCTGTCGATCGCCGCGGCGACCGCCCTGGTGCTCGCCTGGGTCGCCAACGTGCGCGGGCGGGAGGGCCGCGCCTTCGCCCTGCTGGCCGGCACGATCGGCCTCGCGGTGCTCGCGCTGTTCACCACGCTCTTCCCGGCGGTGATGCCCGCCTCGAACGACGTCGCCAACAGCCTGACCATCGAGAACGCCTCGAGCACGCCCTATACCCTGACGGTGATGAGCTGGACGGCGCTGGTCTTCGTCCCGCTCATCGTGGGCTACCAGGCCTGGACCTACTGGATCTTCCGCAAGCGCATCACCCGGAGCCACATCCCGGTCGACGCGCACTGACCGATCGCGACCGTGAAGCCCCTCGACCCCCGACTGCTCCGCTACGCCCGCTCCGCACGGCTGTTCCTCGTGCTCGGCGGGGCGCTCGCGCTGGCCCGTACGGCGACCGCGGTCGCGTTCGCGTGGCTGGTGGCGCAGCTCGTCGCCGGGGCGGTCGACGGGCGCTCGGCCGCCGACCTGGCGCCGTCGCTCGCGGCGCTGCTGGGGGTCGTGGCGGTGCGCGCGCTGCTGGCCTGGGCCGTCGAAGTGAACGCCGCGCGGGGCGGCGCCGACGCGAAGGCGCAGCTGCGGTCGGCGGTCCTCGCCGCGCTGGTCGCACTCGGTCCGGCCGGCCGCACGGGTGGCTCGGGCGGCGTCGTCGCCCTGCTCGGCGGCGGGCTCGACGCGCTCGACGGCTACTTCGCCCGCTACCTGCCGCAGCTGATCGCGACCGCGGTCACCACGCCGATCCTGACGTTCGTGGTCTTCCTCGCGGATCCGCTCAGCGCGCTCTTCCTCGTGGTCACCCTGCCGCTGATCCCGGTCTTCATGATCCTGATCGGCTGGGCGACCCAGGCGGTGCAGAAGCGGCAGTGGAGCCGCCTGCAGGCGCTGGCCTCCGGCTTCGTCGACACGGTCGGCGGACTGGCCACGCTGAAGATCTTCGGACGGGCGGAGCGGCAGAGCGCCCGCATCCGCGCGCTGACCGAGGACTACCGCGTGCACACCATGAAGGTGCTGCGGGTGACCTTCGTCAGCAGCTTCGTCCTGGAGCTGGCCGGCTCGCTCTCGGTCGCGCTCGTCGCGGTGTCGATCGGGCTGCGGCTGGTCGACGGCTCGCTCGGACTCGCGATCGGGCTCTTCGTGCTGGTCCTGGCGCCGGACGTGTTCCTGCCGGTGCGGCAGGTCGGTGCGGAGTTCCATGCGGCGGCGGACGGTGTGCAGGCGGCGGACGAGGCCTTCGCGATCATCGAGGCGGCGGCGACCGTCCCCGGGCGAACCGCGGTGCCCGGCCGCTCGGGAGCGCTCGAGCTGGGCGGTCTCGCGGTGGACGACGGTGCGGGCCGCGTGCTCGCGCCCGTCGACGCCGTCCTGCCCGCCGGCTCGATCACGGCGCTGACGGGGCCCAGCGGATCCGGGAAGTCGACCCTTCTCGCCGCCCTCGCCGGCTTCGCTCCCGCGACCGGCGCGATCGCCCTCGGAGGGGAGGCCGTCGACGGCTCCTCCGATCGCGACTGGCTCGCTTGGTCGGGGCAGCGGCCCGATCTGCTCCCCGGGACCGTCGGCTCGAACGTCGCGCTCGGCACGCGCTCGCCCGACCCGGAGCGCGTCCTGCGGGCGCTGGCCGTCGCGGGTGCCAGCCTCGATCCCGGCCGGCGGATCGACGTGGACGGCACCGGACTGTCCGGTGGGCAGGCGGCGCGCGTCGCCGTGGCCCGGGCCGTGCACCGCGTCCTCGAGCGCGGCTGCGCCGTGCTCGCTCTCGACGAGCCGACCGCCGCGCTCGACGAGGAATCGGAGCGCGCGCTGCTCGCCGGGCTCCGCTCTCTCGCCGACGAGGGCGTGATCGTGCTCGTCGCCACGCACCGTCCGGCGACCATCGCCGCCGCCGACGCCGTCCTCGCGCTCGCCCCCGCCGAGGCGGTGCTCCGGTGAACCGCGCCGATGTGCTGCGCGCGGCGATGCCGGCGCCGCGGCGCTTCCTTCCCGGCCTGTCCTTCGGGCTGCTGTCGTCCGCGTCGGTCGTCGCTTTGCTCGCCTGCTCGGCCTGGCTGATCGTGCGGGCGGCCGAGCAGCCGCCGATCCTCTTCCTCTCGATGGCCGTCGTCGGCGTGCGCGCCTTCGCGCTCTCGCGGGCGCTCTTCCGCTACCTCGAGCGCCTCTCCGGGCACGACGCGGCGTTCCGCGTGCTGGCCGAGCTGCGCGCCGGCGTCTACGACCGGCTGGTCCCCGTGGCGCCGGACGGCCTCGGTCGGGTGCGCCGCGGCGATCTCGTCTCGCGGGTGGTCGCCGACGTCGACGCCCAGCAGGACGTGCCGCTGCGGATCGTGCAGCCGCTGGTCGTCTCCGCCGTGGTCTCCGCCGCCGCGGTGGTGGGAGTCTGGCTCCTGCTGCCCGCGATGGGCGCCGTGCTGCTCGGTCTGCTCGTACTCGCCTTCGTCGGCGGAGCCCTCGGCTCGGGGCTGGTCTCGGCGCGCGCCGACCGCGAGCTGGCGCCGCTGCGCGGCGAGCTGGCTGAGCGCCTGAACCTGCTGGTCACCCGGCTCGACGTGCTGATCGCCTTCGACGCGGCCGACGCGGCGATCGCCGACGTCGCGCAGGCGGAGGCGGCGCTCACCCGGGCCGCCCGCCGGCGCGCGGCGTCGACCGGGCTCGCCGCCGCCGTCCTCGCGCTGTGCTCCGGCGGCGCGGTCTGGGCCGGTCTCGCCCTCGGCATCCCGGCCGTCGCCGAGCTCGGCGGTCCGGCGCTCGGGGTGCTCGCCCTGGTACCGCTGGCCGTCTTCGAGGTCGCGGCCGCCGCTCCGCTGGCGGTGCAGAGCGCGCGCTCGGCGCTCTCGAGCGCGCAGCGGCTCGCGGACCTCGACGCGCAGGCCGCGTCGCCGGCGCTGGCGACCGACGCCGACATCGATCCGTCGGCCGCCGTCCCGCTCGGCCGCGACATCGTCCTCCGCGACCTCTCCGTCTCCTGGCCCGGAGCCGAGACGCCCGCGCTCCGCGACGTCTCACTGGAGCTGCGCGCGGGCGAGCGGATCCTCGTCACCGGCGGCAGCGGCTCGGGCAAGACGACGCTCGCGCACGCGCTCGTCCGCTTCCTCGACCACACCGGCTCCTACCGGATCGGCGGGGTGGAGGCCCGGACACTTCCGCAGGCCGAGCTGCGGCGCCTGGTCGGCCTCGTCGAGCAGCAGCCCTACCTCTTCGACGACACGATCCGGCAGAACCTGCTCTTCGCCCGGCCCGAGGCCGACGACGCGGTGCTGACCGCCGTCCTCGAGCGGGTCGGCCTCGCCTCCTGGACCGCGGCCCGCGGCGGTCTCGACGCCCGGGTCGGCGAGCGCGGCTCGCTGGTCTCGGGCGGTCAGGCGCAGCGCCTGGCGCTCGCCCGCGCCCTCCTGGCCGACTTCGACGTGCTGGTGCTCGACGAGCCCACCGCCTCGGTGGACGCGCCGGTCGCCGACGCGCTGCTCGCCGACCTGCTGCACGCCGCCTCGGGCCGCACGGTCGTGCTGATCGCGCACCGCGTCCCCGCGACCCTCGCCTTCGACCGGCGGATCACGGTCGCGGACCGAACCGCCCGCTGACTCCCGACGCGGCGGATCCCCGGACCGGGGGGACGGTCCGGCAATCCGCTCAGCGCGGGAGCGCGGCGATCAGCGGCTGGACCAGCTCGCGCGACCGCGCCCGTCGTACTGCACCAGGTTGCCGTCGTCCTGCATCACCAGGCGGAACGGCGGCACAGCGGGGCCGGCATCGACGAAGTAGCGCGGCAGGGCACTCCAGCTCGCTCGGCCCTGGCCGGCGACCGCCAGGTATCCGCTCTCGTCGATCGAGAGGAAGTCGCCGGACGTGGACGTCCCGGTGGACCAGACCGGACCGGTGCGGCCGGAGACGACGAAGTTGCCGTCGGCCTGCATCGTCGCTCGGTAGGCGCCGTTGCCCGACCGGAGGCCCTCGCCCGCGTACAGCGCGGCCGGAGCGAACAGGGTGCTGCTCGGGAAGGCGATCCGGCTGCTCCAGATCACGGTGTCCTCGATGCTGTACAGGACGAGCCTGCCGGTGTTGTCGAGGTTCATCCGCACTCCGGAGCCGCTGGTGCCGGTGGCCCACTTCGCCGAGCCGTCCGCACCGTAGATCACGGCGTTGCCGTCCTCCTGCAGCACGAGCCGGTTCCCGGCGCCCGAGGTGCCGGTGCTCCAGGTCACTCCGTTCGGGCCGTAGCCGACGAAGTTGCCGTCGCCCTGCATCACCGCGGTGAAGCGGCCGTCGCCCGACGTGAGGCGTCCGTCCGGCCGGAGGGATTCGATGGGGTAGAGGAAGTCGGTGGGCGGCGCTGCGATCGTCGTGCCGATGCTGCTCGCCCACGCGGGGCTGCCGTTCGCGCGGCTGACGACCAGGTTGCCGTCGCTCTGGATCCGCACGGCGGCACCTGCTTCGCCGTCGGTGCCGGTGAACCAGACGGGTCGGCCGTCCGCGGCGTAGATCACGAGGTTGCCGTCGGCCTGCATGACGAGGCGGTCGCCGCGGCCCTGGGTGCCGGTGCTGAAGGTGGCCCGGCCGCTCGCGTCGTAGGTGACGGCGTTGCCGTCGGTCTGCAGCACGAAGCGGTAGCCGCCGCCGACCGAGGCGATGCTCTCGCCGGGCGCGAGCTGCTCTCCGCTGACCAGCGCGTCGGTGAAGACGTTCGCGGCGGTGGCGACCGTGGTCGGGACGTGCCCGGGGCCGGCGGCGAGGGCAGGGGTCGCGCCGAGCAGCAGGGCGCCCGCGGTCACGAGCACCACCGCCCCGGAGAAGAGAGTGCGGGCGGGGTGGAGAGGCGTCATCGCGGGTCCTTCGAGCGGAGTCGGTGGGCGGTTCTCCCGAATGCTTCCACGGCGCTCGCCGCGCCACGCCGCGGGGGCGCGGTCGTGATCGAGTGGTGATCCGGCTGGATCAGGACGCCGGCCGGACCCGTCGTTCGGCCTCGGCGAGCGTCCCGCCCTCGGCGGCCCATCGGTCGAGCACGCCGTCGACCCGAGCCCGTGCGGATCCGCTGCTGCTCTCGAGCAGAGGACGGATCACGTCGCGGGCCAACGGCGCCGTCAACTCCTCGACCCGTGCATCGCGGACGAATCCCTCGAGCCGGGTCAGGTCGGAGGCGCGCAGGAGCGCCGCCCGCGACTGCAGCAGGACGATCGCGGCGAGCCGCGTCTCGAAGACGCGCGGCTCCCATAGCTCCGACGACAGCGCGGTGACGTCGTCGTGCTCGAGCCCGCGGAACTTCTTCAGCGCGTCCCGCACGGTCCCGCGCACGGCGCCGACCGAGGCGCCGGTGGAATCGAGGCCCGCTCCGAGCCGCTCGCGCACGTCCTGCGCGCGCCAGACGTCGCCCTCGTACTCCAGCGCCGTGCGGATGAAGTCGCCGGCGTCGCTCACCCCTCCATCATGCGACGCGCGGGGGAGCAGCGACGAACCGTGCCCCGCCGGCGCCCGCGCGCCGGAGGTGGCGGCCCGCCCTCGGCCGCGGGTCGCGCCGCCCGGGGACGCCGACGGCCCGGCCCGTGCCGGGGAGGCACGAGCCGGGCCGTCGGGAGGGGCCCGCCGCGGGGCGGGACCCGATCGGAGCTGCGTCGGGTCGACCGCGGTCAGCGGCTCGCCCACACCGCCTGGTTGCGGCCGTCGTACTCGACCAGGTTGCCGTCGTCCTGCATGACGAGGCGGAACGGAGCGACCGCGCCGGCGCGGGGCGTCACCGTCCAGGTCCCGGCGCCGTCGCCGCGGACGACGGCCATGAAGCCGTCCTCGTAGAGGTTGAACGAGCTGCCGGCGCCCGAGGTGACCGTCGACCAGATCGGGCCGGAGCGGCCGGAGACGACGAAGTTGCCGTCGCCCTGCATGACGGCGCGGTAGACGCCGTTCGCCGAGCGGAGGAGGCTGCCGGCGGCGAGCCCGTTCTCGGCGTAGAGGCTCGAGCCGGGCAGCTGCGCCTGGCTGGTCCAGAGCACGGTGTCGACCTGGTCGACGATGATCAGCGATCCCGCGTTGTTGATGCCGAGGCGCAGATCCGAGCCGCGGGTGCCGGAGGACCACTGGACCGAGCCGTCCGGCCCGTAGATCACGGCGTTGCCGTCGGACTGCAGCACGAGCCGGTTGCCGGCGCCGCGCGTGCCGGTGGTCCAGACGACGCCCTGCGGGCCGTAGCCGACGAAGTTGCCGTCGGTCTGCATCTCGGCGCGGAAGCGGCCGTCGGCGGAGGTCAGCCGGTGCCCGCCGCGGAGGGTCTCGCCGGTGAAGAGGGTGTCGGTCGCGGGCTCGGCGATCCTCCCGTTGACGCTGCTCGCCCAGGCGGGGGAGCCGTTCTCGCGGGACACGACGAGGTTGCCGTCCTGCTGGATGATCAGGTACGCACCGGGCTCGTCGTTCGTGCCGGTGCTCCAGACGGGCCGGTCGTCGGCGGAGTAGATCACGACGTTGCCGTCGGTCTGCATGACGAGGTGGTCGCCGCGGCCGGCGGTGCCGGTCGCGTAGACGACGCGGCCGTCGGGTCCGTAGGTGACGGCGTTGCCGTCGGTCTGCATCACGAACTCGTAGGCGGGTCCGGGGCTGTCGGAGACGATGCTCTCGCCGGGGGCGAGCTCCTCGCCGCCCTCCAGCGCGTTGTAGTACGCGCCGGCGACGCGGGACTGCGGGTCGGCGTTCGTCCGGAGTGCGGGCGCCGAGTCGGCGGAGGACGTGGAGAGCGTCTGCTGCACCGCCTCCTCGGCGAACGCCGGCGTCGCCGTGAAGAGCAGAGCCCCGGTCGCGACGAGCGCGACGAGCCCGGAGCCGACGAATCGGGAGGGCCCGGTGGAGCGCGAGGCTCCGGTGGAGCGTGAGGAAGAGGGAGGCGTCATCGCAGTTCTTTCTCGAGAGGTCGGCATCGCCGAGCGGATCCTCGAATGCTCGCATGCGGGGGCGGGATCGGGCGTGCGCTCGGGACGCCGTGTCCCGGTCCAGCGCTCGCCGGCATCACGGAGGCACTCGCTCGCCCGTCGCCCCGACCTCGGGCCTTCACGACGGCGGCCCGGTCCGTGCGGGATGCGCACGACCGGGCCGTCGGAGCAGGGCCGACCGCCTCGGCGGAGCCCGCTGTTCGCTGCCGTCAGCGGCTGGACCAGACGACGTGGCCCTGGCCGTCGTACTCGACGAGGGCGCCGTCGTTCTGCATCACGAACCGGAACGGTCCGCCCGCACCGGAGGCGGGACCGTTCGTCCAGACCACGGTGTCGCGCCAGTCGTAGATCGACGCGACGCCGTTCTCGGCGACGTACAGCCCGTTGTCGACCCCGGAGGTCCCGCTCTGCCAGACAGTGCCCGTCGGACCGTGGACGACGAGGTCCCCGTTCGACTGCATCACCGTGAGGTACCGACCGTCGTCCGAGCGCAGCACGTCACCGGTCGAGAGGTAGTTCGGGGCGTACAGGACCGACCCCGGCAGCTGGGACTGGCTGTCCCACGCCAGGTCGCCCTCGTCGTCGACGAGCTTCAGCACTCCGCTGTCGTCGAGCTGGACGGTGAGAGTGTCGTCGCTGGTGCCGGTCGCCCACTTCACCGAGCCGTCGGCGCCGAGGACGACGGCGTCACCGTCGTTCTGCAGGACGAAGCGGTTGCCCGCGCCGTGGGTGCCGGTGCGCCAGATCACGCCGGAGGGCCCGGAGCCGACGAGGTCCCCGTCGGTCTGCATGACCGCGCGGAACAGCCCGTTCTTCGAGGTCAGCTGCTCGCCCGGCGCGAGGGTGCCGCCGGTGCCGAGGGTGTCGTGCGGCGGTTCGGCGGTCGTCCCGGCGCCGGCGGACCAGGCGGGAGCGCCGCTCGGCGACGATGCTGCTCCGGCGGCGCTCTCGGCGAGGGCGGGTGTCGCGCCGAGGAGCAGGGTTCCCGCCGCGACGAGCGCGACGAGTCCGGAGGCGAGGGAGCGTGGATGTGAGGTGGATGTCATGGCAGTTCCTTACTCGAGAGATCGGCACCGCCGTCGACGAGGCGGCATCGCCGAACGGTCTTCCCTCTCACCGAAGCACTGCTGCTGGACGTCGATGCGTTCCGGCGCGGGGCGCAGGGTCGTTGTCGCGTCGTCCCGCTTCTGACCTCTGAGGGGGAGTCGCGCAGGGCCGGACCTCGCGCGCGAAGACGCCGATGGCCCGGCGCGTGCAGGGTGTGCACGAGCCGGGCCGTCGGAGGTGACGTCAGCGCGTCCGCCGACGCATCGATCCCGGCGGGGTCAGCGGAGGGACCAGATCGCGTGGCCCTGTCCGTCGTACTCGACGAGGTTGCCGTCGCTCTGCATCACCAGGCGGAACGGGGCGCCGCCGGCGGCGGGCTGCGAGGCCCAGGTGACGGCGCCGTTGCCGGCTACGACCTTCGCCGTCCCGTCCTTCGAGAACTGGAACGAGCTCTCGACGCCGGCGGTGGCGGTCTGCCAGATCGCTCCGGTCGGGCCGTAGACGACGAAGTTGCCGTCGGCCTGCATCACGGCACGGTAGCGGCCGTCGTCGGAGCGGAGGAGGTCGTCCCTCTCGAGGGTGTTGGGGGCGTACATCTGCGCGCCGGGCAGCCCGGACTGGCTCGTCCAGAGCACGGCGTCGTCCTCGTCGAGAACGGTCAGCACGCCGCTGTCGTCGAGGGTGACGTGGTCGACCCCGCCCCCCGTTTCAGCCACCCATTTCCGCGTCCCGTCCTCGCGCTCGACCGTGATGCTGTCCGGCCTCACGGCCAGCCAGTTGTCGGTCCCGCGAGTCCCCGTGTTCCAGACGACACCGTCGGGGCCGTAGCCGACGAGGTTGCCGTCCCGCTGCATCACCGCGCGGAACCGTCCGTTCGGTGAGGTGAGCTGGTGACCACGGTGCAGGACCTCGAAGGTGAGGAGGGTGCTGAGCGGCGGCTCGGCGATCAGGCCGTTGATGCTGCTGGCCCAGGCGGGAGAGCCGTTGACGCGGTAGAGCACGAGGTTGCCGTCCGCCTGGATGACGAGGTGCGAGTCCGGCTCGATGTCGGTCCCGGTGCTCCAGAGCGGGCGATCGTCGGCGGAGTAGATCACCGCGTTGCCGTCCTCCTGCATCACGAGGCGGTTGCCGCGCCCCGAGGTGCCGGTGCTGAAGACGGCTCGGCCGGCCTGGTCGTACGTCACGGCGTTCCCGTCGTCCTGCATCCGGAAGGTGTAACCGCCCCCGGGTCCGCCGGAGGCGATGGACTGTCCCGCCGACAGCTGGGCGGAGGCCTCGAGGGTGCTGGAGGTCGCGGAGTCGCCCGCGCGTGCTGTCTCGGAGCGGGGTGCCGAGACTGCGCCGTGCGCGCCCTCAGCGGAGGCGGGCGCGGCGCCGAGGAGCAGGGCGCCGGTCGTGACGAGCGCGACGAGCCCGGAGGCGAGTGGGCGTGAGGAGGTGTGAGATGTCATCGCAGTTCTTTCTCGAGGTGTTGTCGTGGAGGGCGAGAGGTCGGTATCACCGAGCGGTCGTCCCTCTCACCGAAGCACCTGCGTTCGAGCCCGTCGCCCGTTGGCGTTCGACACGTGCTCTCTGTCGCGTGTTCCGGTTCCCGGCCCTCCGGACGGCGTCGGCGGTCGGTGCGCGCACCCGTCGCGTGCTGCTCCGAGGGCACGACGACGGCCCGGCTCGTGCTGAGGAGCACGGGCTGGGCCGTCGAGTGAAGGCGTCACCGCGACTGCGGGAGCCGGACTGCAGAAGCCGTCAGCGGCTGGACCAGACCGCGTGGTGGTGGGCGTCGTACTCGACGAGGTTGCCGTCGCTCTGCATCACGAGGCGGAACGGAGCGGCGCCGCCCGCGGGCGTGGCCGCCCAGGTGACAGCGCCGTTGCCGGCCACGACCTGTGCCGTGCCGTCCTTCGAGAACTGGAACGAGCTCTCGACTCCGGAGGTGGCGGTCTGCCAGATCGCTCCCGTCGGGCCGTAGACGACGAAGTTGCCGTCGGCCTGCATCACGGCGCGGTAGGCGCCGTCATCGGAGCGGAGGTGGTCGTCGACCTCGAGGGTGTTGGGGGCGTACAGCTGCGCGCCGGGCAGCCCGGACTGGCTCGTCCACAGGACGGCGCCGTCCTCGTCGAGAGCGGTCAGGACACCGCTGTCGTCGAGCGTGAGGGAGGTGGCCTCACCCCCGGTGTCGGCCGCCCACTTGATCCCCCCGTCCGCGCCGATGATCAGGGCGTAGCCGTCGTCGGAGACGAGGAGCTGGTTGTCGGTGCCGAAGGTGCCGGTGCTCCAGACGACGCCGTCCGGGCCGTAGCCGACCAGGTTGCCGTCGCGCTGCATGACGGCGCGGAACAGTCCGTTCGGCGACGTGAGCTGGTGGCCGCGGTACAGCACCTC
Organism: Rathayibacter festucae DSM 15932; assembly: GCF_004011135.1. Taxonomy (NCBI): domain Bacteria; kingdom Bacillati; phylum Actinomycetota; class Actinomycetes; order Micrococcales; family Microbacteriaceae; genus Rathayibacter; species Rathayibacter festucae. The sequence continues at coordinate 839,732 of NZ_CP028137.1, forward strand.
GTCGTCTTAGAGAGTGCTGAACGGCGGCTCGGGGATCCTGCTGTTGCTGTCGCTCGCCCAGGCCGGGGAGTCGTCCTCGCGGTAGAGGACGAGATTGCCGTCCGACTGCATGACGAGGTGGGCGTTCGGCTCGTTGTCCGTCCCGGTGCTCCAGAGCGGACGGCCGTCGGAGGAGTAGATCACGACGTTGCCGTCCTCCTGCATCACGAGGCGGTTGCTCCGCCCCGAGGTGCCCGTGCTGAAGTGGGCGTGGCCGACCTCGTCGTAGACGACGGCGTTGCCGTCGTCCTGCATCCGGAAGGTGTAGCCGCCTCCCGACTGGCTCGAGGCGATGGACTGACCGGCGAGGAGCTGCTGGCCGGGGTTCAGTGCGTCGGGGGCCGACGCACTGGCGGCGGCGGAGACGCTCGAGGACGCGGTGCTGAGACCGCCCTGAGCGAGGGCGGGTGTCGCGCTGAGGAGCAGGGCGCCGGTCGCGACCAGCGCGACGAGACCTGAGGCGAGCGGGCGGGGGGGTTGTGGTGTCATCGCAGTTCCTTCTCGAGAGATGGGCGCCGTCGGGGTGAGGGCGGCATCACGAGCGGACTGCTTCGATCCTGGCGCGAGCGGGTGCGCACGACGAGGGATCGGCGCGCGGTGACCGGTCCTTGGCACGCCGTCCGTTCCAGCGCCTCGCGCGCGTCAGGGGAGGGGGCGGCGGAGGGCGTCCAGGCGCCGGCGCCAGGCGTCGAGCCGGCCCGGCACCGCGGCGAGCGCCGGTCCGTCGACCCAGCCCGTGGCCAGGCGCAGGCCGTGCAGGGCGTTCGCCGTCCACACCTCGCGGCCGTCGAGGTCGACCGGTTCAGCCGGCGCCTCGATGACGTCGACGCCCAGTGCTCCTGCCAGCACGGAGACCGTGCGGGCGGTCACGCTCCGCACCCGGCGGCTGCTCGCGGGCGGGACGACCAGCGCGTCGCCGAGCCACCAGAGCACAGCGCTCGAGGCGCCGTCGATTACGGCGCCGTCGGGACCGAGGATCACGGCCTCGTCCGCACCGGCGGCGAGAGCGCGGGAGCGCAGGAGCGCCAGCCGTGCGATGTCGGGTCCCTTGCGCTCCGGGGTGCGGCGCGGATCCACGGGGCTGGTCCAGAGGACGACGGTGCGGCCCCGCGGCGGGGCATCGCGCAGCCGGAGGCGCAGACCCTCTGCGGTGAGCTCGACGCGGGGGAAGGAGTCGCCGCTGCGGGGGAGCGCCGCGATCGCGGCGTCGAAGAACGCCGCGGTGTCGTCGGAACCGACGCCCGGAGTCGACCCGGCGTCGGCGACGGCGCCCAGGAACCGCTCCCGGTGCAGCTCGAGACCGCGCACGCGGCCCTCCGACACCAGCCAGGAGTCGGCCGCGAGGAGGACACCGGCCGAGTCGTCCACAGCGGGACCGAGCTCCCGCCCGTCCCACTTCCGCGCCAGCTCGCCGTCCACGACCGCCTACGCTAGCCCAGTGGCCGCGCTCCCCGAGGTTTCCGCCGCCCGGCGGCAGCTGGCCTGGGTCGATCCCGAGCGAGCATACCTCGGCTTGTTCGCCTCGGCGGACGCCTCCTTCTGGCTCGACTCCGGCCGCGACGCCGTCGAGGGCCTCTCCTTCCTCGGATCCTCGGACGACGTGCTGACGGTCGGGCCCGGCGGGGACGTGTCGGCGGCGCTCGCCGCCGTAGAGACGGAGCGCACCGGCGACCGGGCGCTCGGCCGGTACGGCTGGATCGCCTACGAGGCGGGTGCGCCCTTCGTCGCCCTTCCGCCCGCCTCCGTCGACGCCGACGCTCCGCCCGCGCTCGCGCTGATCCGCGGCGACCCGGTGCTCGAGTTCGACCACGCCCGGCGGACCCTGCACCTCGTCTCCTCCCCGGAGAGGGAGCAGGAGGCGCGGCGGCTGGAGCGAGCGCTGACGGCGCTCGGCGAGACCCCTGCCGATATCGGCGAGCCGCGCGACGCGGAGCCGTCCGGGCCCGCCGAGTGGCGGCACGGTCCCGAGCGGTACCGAGCCCTGATCGCCCACTGCCAGGCCGCGATCCGCGCGGGTGACGCCTACCAGCTCTGCCTCACCAACGAGGTGGTGGTCGAGGGTGCGTTCGATCCGGTCGAGGCGTACCGGCGCCTGCGCCGCTCGAGTCCCAGCCACCACGGCGGACTGATCCGGGTCGCCGGGCTCGCCCTCGTCAGCGCCTCGCCCGAGCGCTTCCTCGACGTCACGGCCGAGGGCCGCGTCGCCACGCATCCGATCAAAGGCACCCGGACGCGCAGCGCCGACCCCGTCGTCGACGCGGAGCTGCGGGCCGAGCTGCTCGCGAGCGTCAAGGAGCGCGCCGAGAACGTGATGATCGTCGACCTCGTGCGGAACGACCTGGCCCGCATCGCCGCTCCCGTGTCGGTGCAGGTGGACCGCCTCCTCGAGATCGAGACCTACCCGCACGTGCACCAGCTGGTGAGCGAGGTGTCGGCGCAGCTCGCGCCCGCTGTCGGACCGGCCGAGCTGCTCGCCGCGACCTTCCCCGCCGGCTCGATGACGGGAGCGCCGAAGCGACGCGCGATCGAGCTCCTGCGCGAGTGGGAGGCCGGGCCGCGCGGTCTCTACGCCGGCGCGTTCGGCCGCCTCGGCGGCGACGGCTCGCTCGATCTCGCGATGACCATCCGCACCCTCGTGCTCGACGGCGCCCGCGCCAGGATCGGCACCGGCGGAGGCATCACGACCTTGTCGATCCCCGACGAGGAGGTGGAGGAGACCCGCCTCAAGGCCCGCGCGCTGCTGGCCGCGCTCGGAGTCGACCTGCTCGTCACGGCGGAGTCGTCGCCCGGCCACTAGAGGCCAGTAGGGTTGTTGGTCGGACGCAGGCGCCCTCCGAGCGCGCGCCCACCCCCACCCTCACAGAAGTAGGACACACCTGTGGCAGAAGAGACCTCCCAGCAGACCGGCCCGACCGACGAGGAGCGCTACGACTTCCGCGCGCTCCAGGAGAAGTGGCTCCCGATCTGGGAGGAGACCCGGCCGTTCGCGACCGGCGACTCCACCGACAAGCGCCCGCGCAAGTACGTGCTGGACATGTTCCCCTACCCCTCCGGCGACCTGCACATGGGCCACGCGGAGGCGTACGCGCTGGGCGACGTCATCGCGCGCTACTGGCGCCAGCAGGGCTTCAACGTGCTGCACCCGATCGGCTGGGACAGCTTCGGCCTGCCCGCCGAGAACGCGGCGATCAAGCGCGGCCTCAACCCGGTCACCTGGACCTACGACAACATCGAGCAGCAGAAGCGCTCGATGAAGCGCTACGCCGCGTCCTTCGACTGGGACCGCGTGCTGCACACCTCCGACCCCGAGTACTACAAGTGGAACCAGTGGCTGTTCCTCAAGATGTACGAGAAGGGCCTCGCCTACCGCAAGGACAGCTGGGTCAACTGGGACCCGGTGGACCAGACCGTCCTGGCGAACGAGCAGGTCCTCGCCGACGGCACCTCGGAGCGCTCCGGCGCCGTCGTCGTGAAGAAGAAGCTCACGCAGTGGTACTTCAAGATCACCGACTACGCCGACCGCCTGCTCGACGACCTCAACCAGCTCGAGGGCTCCTGGCCGTCGAAGGTCATCGCCATGCAGCGCAACTGGATCGGCCGCTCGATCGGCGCCGACGTCGAGTTCGAGATCGAGGGCCGCGAGGAGCGGATCACCGTCTTCACGACGCGCCCCGACACCCTCTTCGGCGCGACCTTCATGGTCGTCGCACCCGACTCCGACCTGGCCGCGGAGCTGGTCGAGGGCGCCGAGCCCGAGCTGCGGACCGCCTTCCGCAGCTACCTCGAGAAGGTGCAGAAGTCGAGCGAGATCGAGCGCCTCACCGTCGACCGCCCGAAGACCGGCGTGTTCCTCGGCCGCTACGCGATCAACCCCGTCAACGGCGAGCGCCTGCCGATCTGGTCGGCCGACTACGTGCTGTCCGACTACGGTCACGGCGCGGTCATGGCCGTGCCCGCGCACGACCAGCGAGACCTCGATTTCGCCCGCGCCTTCGACCTGCCGGTGCGGGTCGTCGTCGACACGACCGCCTCGGTCACCGGCGCGATCCCGGTCATCCCCAAGGACCCGGAGGAGCTCGCCGCGCTCGAGAAGGAGTACTCGCTCGACCCGGCCACCACCGGCGAGGCGCTGACCGGCGACGGCCGCCTGATCAACTCCGGCCCGCTCGACGGATTGTCGAAGCGCACCGCGATCGAGCGCGTGATCAAGCTGCTCGAGGAGCGCGGTCGCGGCCGCTCGGCGAAGAACTACCGCCTGCGCGACTGGCTGATCTCGCGCCAGCGCTACTGGGGCACGCCGATCCCGATCATCCACGGCGAGAACGGCGAGCTGATCCCGGTCCCCGAGGACCAGCTGCCCGTGCGCCTGCCCTCGACCGACGGCCTGGACCTGCAGCCGAAGGGCTCCTCGCCGCTGGGCGCGGCCGAGGACTGGGTGAACGTCGCCAACCCGAACGACGGCAGCCCCGCGCGCCGCGACCCGGACACGATGGACACCTTCGTCGACTCCTCCTGGTACTTCCTCCGCTTCCTCTCGCCGAAGGACGACACCCAGGCGTTCGATCCGAAGCTCGCCGAGAAGTGGGCGCCCGTCGACCAGTACGTCGGCGGCGTGACGCACGCGATCCTGCACCTGCTCTACGCGCGCTTCATCACCAAGGTGCTCTTCGACCTGGGCTACGTCTCCTTCACCGAGCCGTTCACCGCGCTGCTCAACCAGGGCATGGTGCAGATGGACGGCGCCGCGATGTCGAAGTCGAAGGGCAACATCGTCCGCCTGTCGGACCAGCTGGACGAGTTCGGCGTCGATGCCGTGCGCCTGACGATGGCGTTCGCAGGCCCGCCCGAGGACGACATCGACTGGGCCGACGTCTCACCCTCGGGCAGCGCGAAGTTCCTCGCCCGCGCCTGGCGCCTGGCGAAGGACGTCACGACCAAGCCCGACGTGGAGTGGAAGAACGGCGACGCGGCGCTGCGCCGGCAGACGCACCGCTTCCTCGCCGAGTCGCCCTCGCTGATCGAGGCGTTCAAGTTCAACGTCGTCGTCGCGCGCCTGATGGAACTGGTCAACGCGACCCGCAAGGTCATCGACTCCGGCGCCGGCGCAGGCGACCCCGCCGTCCGCGAGGCGACCGAGGTCGTCGCGATGGCGCTGAACCTCTTCGCGCCGTACACGGCCGAGGACATGTGGAACCGTCTCGGCTACGAGGGCTCGGTGGCGCACGCGCTCTGGCGCAAGGCCGACCCGACGCTCCTGGTGGAGGAGAAGGTCACCGCGATCCTCCAGGTCGACGGCAAGGTCCGCGACCGCATCGAGGTCTCGCCGAAGATCTCCTCGGACGAGCTCGAGCAGAAGGCGCGCGCGGCCACCGGTGTCGCGCGGGCGCTGCTGGGCCGCGAGGTGGTCACGGCCGTCGTCCGCGCACCGCGCCTGGTGAATCTGGTGACGAAGCCGGCCTAGGCCGTCCCGAGCACCGGCTCACCTCGAAGGGGCTCCTCCATCGCGGAGGGGCCCTTCGACGTTTCCGCCTGTGACGCGCTGTCAGGCGGGCGGCACCGCTCCGTTGCGGATGTGCTGGTAGACGACCGAGGTGCGGACGTCGGCGACCTCGCGGCGCTCGGTGAGGCGGTCGATGACGAAGGCGTAGAGGTCGTCGTTGTCGCGGACGGCGACGTGGATGATGAAGTCCTCGTTGCCGGCGGTGACGAAGACGCCGAGGGTCTGCTCGAGGCCGCTGACCCAGTCGCGGAACGACTCGATCACCTCGCGCGACGGCGGCCGGATGCGCACGGCGATCAGCGCCTGGACGCCGCGGCCGATCGCGGCGAGGTCGACGTCGAGGGTGGCGCCTCGGATGACGCCGTGGGTGCGCAGCCGCCGCATGCGATCGAGGGAGGTGGTGGGGGAGACGCCGACCGCGGTCGCGATGTCGCGATTGGACATCCGCGCATCCGACTGCAGGAGGCGGAGGATGGCGATGTCGAGCGCGTCGAGGACCACCCCATCGCGGTTCTGCTGGTCGTTCATACGGACATCCTGCGGGATGCTCGCGCATCCGCCTATCGTGAGCGCGGCCGGTCGGGAGGACCGACCAGAGAGGGATGACGATGAGCACTGCACCTGTCGGCTACGCCGAGGACGAGATCGACACCGCGGCGCCGACCCGATCGGCGCGGCTGAAGTGGGTGGTCGTGGTCGACGAGACACTGCCGATCGGGCGCGCGGTGAACGCCGCCGTCTGCGTCGCCGCGGCGACCGGTGCGCAGGTGCCCGGGCTGCTCGGCCCCGCCGCGCAGGACGCCTCGGGCTCCGAGCACCCGGGGCTGCCGTGGGCGGGCTGCACCGTGCTCGCGGCCGACGCGGCGACGCTGCGGACCATCCGGGCGAAGGCGGAGGCGCACGAGGGGACGTTCGTCGCCGACATGCCCGCTGCCGCGCAGGACACCCGGGTGTACGACGAGTACCGGGAGGCGCTCGGGGCGACCCCGCCCGAGCTCGTCGAGTACCTGGCGGTCGGTCTGATCGGGCCGAGGAACCGCGTGGACAAGATCGTCGGGCGGCTGCGACTGCTCTGAGCGGTCGGGGCGGGCGTCCTCCACAGGACGGGATCTCGAGCTTCGTCCACTGAACCGAAGGAGTCGCTGATCGCCAGATCGGGGCCGTTCTAGCGTCGTCGGATGCAGCAGACGAGCCAGGCCGACGACCCCGCGGGGCTGCTGCGCCGTCCGCGGCGAGCGCGGTCGCGCTGGCGGATCGGGGTCGGCGCGGCGATGGTGCTGGTGATCGCGGCGGCGGTCGTCGCGGTGCTCCTCGCCGGGACGCGGGCGAGCGGCCGGACGGAGGTGCTCGCGCCGGCCGGTGGTGTCACTGCTGCGGCGGGTCCGTCCGGAGCGCCCTCGTCCACGGAAGGGAACGCGACGCCCGCGGCGAGCAGCAGCCCCGGTGAGGTGCTCTACGTGCACGTCGCCGGAGCGGTCACCGCGCCCGGCCTCTATCTGCTCGATCCCGGTGCGCGGGTGGCCGATGCGCTCGCGGCGGCGGGTGGTTTCACGGAGCCGGCCGAGCGGGCCGCCGTGAACCTCGCGCGCCGGCTCGTGGACGGCGAGCAGATCCTCGTCCCGGAGCGGGGTGCGGCGGTCGTACCGGGCGGCACGGCTCCGGCCGCCGGAGGTGCTGCCGCCGCGGGCGGGATCGTCAGCCTCAGCACGGCCACGGCTGCGCAGCTGGAGGAGCTGCCCGAGATCGGCCCTGCGATGGCGGCGAAGATCATCGCCTACCGGGAGGAGCACGGGCCGTTCACCTCGGTGGACCAGCTGCTGGAGGTGCCGGGCGTCGGCGAGAAGACGCTCGAGGCGTTCCGCGAGCAGGTGGCGCCGTGATCCGCGCGCAGGACCTGCGGCTGCTGCCGCTCGCGCTCTCGGCCTGGGCGGCGGCCGCGGCGACCGGGCTGCTGCCGGTCACCGCCGTCCTCGGGGGCGGGGTGCTGCTCTGCACGGTCGCGTGGTCCGTGTGCCTCGTCGCCGTCCTGGCTCTCGGACTGCTTCGTCGGCGGCGCGTTGCCGTCGTCCTCGCCGGTATCGCGGTGGCGCTCGGGGCAGCAGCGCTGGCCGTCACCTCCGTCGTCGTGACGACTCCCGAGCGGCATCCTCCTGAGCTGCGGGCAGCCGCGGAGTCCCGAACGGCTCAGGCCGTGCTCGTCCGGGTCGAGACGTCCGCACGTCCGCTCGTCACCGGCGGGGTGTGGTTCGACGCCACAGCACTGCAGCTGGGGGATCAGCCGATGTCCGCGCCGGTCCGGGTGTTCCTCGCCGAGCCCGGAGGGCGGCTGCCGGTCGGCTCCGAGGTGGTGCTGCGGGCTCGGGCCGAGGAGCCGGGCGTCGTCGGCGAGAGCACGCTCCTGACGGCGAGCGCCGTGCTCGAGCGGCGTCCGCCCGTGGGGGTGGCGGCGGTCGCGGAGGTCCTGCGCTCGGGCTTCCTCGCCCGGACCGCGGTGCTCGGGGGAGACGTTGCCGGTCTGCTGCCCGGGCTCGCGACCGGGGACACCTCCGCCCTGGCGTCCGATCTGGAGGACGACATGCGGACCGCCTCCCTCACCCACCTCACCGCGGTGTCCGGCGCGAACTGCGCGGTCGTGGTCGCGGCGGGCTGGCTCGTCGCCGCGCTGCTCGGCGCCGGCCGCAGGCTCCGCACCGTCTCGGCTCTGACGGTCCTCGCGGCGTTCGTCGTGCTGGTCACTCCGGAGCCGAGCGTCGTCCGTGCGGCGGTGATGGCGAGCGTCGTGCTGCTCGCGCGACTGGGGCGGCGCTCGGGCGCGGCGGTCCCGGCGCTGCTGGCGAGTGTCGTCCTGCTGATGCTCGTCGATCCCGCGATCGCGGGGCGGCTCGGCTTCGTGCTGTCCGTGCTGGCGACGGGCGGGCTGCTGCTCGCGGCGGAGCCGATCGCGGACCGGCTCGGCGACGTGCTGCCGCGTCCGCTCGCGCTCGTGGTCGCGGTTCCGCTGGCGGCCCAGCTGGCCTGCCAGCCCGCGGTCCTGCTGATCGACCCGTCGATCCCGGTCTACGGGGTGCTGGCGAACCTGCTCGCCGAGCCGGCGGCCCCGGTGGCCACCGGACTCGGGCTGATCGGCTGCCTCCTGGCGCCGTGGTGGCCGGGCGGCGCCGACATCGCGATCCGCCTCGCCGCCGTGCCGGCCCGGTGGATCGCCTCGATCGCGCGCGCCGTCGCCACCTGGCCGTCGCCGCGGATCGCCTGGCTGCCCGGGCTCGGCGGGATGCTGGCGCTCACGGTCCTGACCGTGCTCGCCCTGCTGCTCGTCACCCGTTCGCGTCGTCTCGCGCGGGCGCGACAGGTCGCGGCGACCGTGCTCGCCGGGGCGCTGGTCGTCGGGGGAGTGTCGAGCGTGGCGACGCCGCTGCTGCGCTCCGGAGCCGTCCCGCCGGACTGGCGGGTGGCGATGTGCGACATCGGGCAGGGCGACGCGGTGCTGATCCGCGGCGACGCCGGAGTGGTCCTCGTCGACACCGGGCCGCTGCCGGAGCGGCTCGACGCGTGCCTCGACCTGCTCGGCATCGACCGCCTCGCGCTGCTGCTGCTCACCCACTACGACCTCGACCACGTCGGCGGCCTGGCGGCCGTGGTCGGCCGCGTCGACGAGGCGCTCGTCGGCCCGGTGGCGGACGAGGGCGACACCCGCGATCGCGCCGACCTCGTGTCCGGCGGGGCAGCGGTGCGGGAGGCGGCGCGCGGCGACAGCGGCTCGGTCGGCTCGCTGCACTGGCGAGTCGTCTGGCCGGAGCGGGGGACCACCCTCCGCGGCAACGAGGCGAGCGTGACCCTGCGGATCGACATCGCCGCGGACGCGATCGGCGGGCCGCTCTCGCTGGCCATGCTCGGCGACCTCGGCGCCGAGGAGCAGGGCCGGCTCGCACGCCTGGACCCGGGCCGCGTCGACGTCGTGAAAGTGGCGCACCACGGCTCCGCCGACCAGTCGCCCGCCCTCTACGACGCGCTGGGTGCCCGCATCGGCCTCGTCTCGGTCGGCGCGGACAACACGTACGGCCACCCGACGCCGTCGCTGCTCGCGCTGCTGGCCGAGCGCGGCACCCGCGCCCTGCGGACGGACCTCGAGGGGACGGTGCTGCTCTCCTCGCGACCCGAGGGGGTCGTCGTCTGGACGAGCGGCGCCGCCGCCCCGGTGGCCGCTCTGGACGAGCAGGGAGGTGGGGTCACGCCTGTGCTCGGCCGAGGGTCGCCGGTCGCCGGGGAGGACGGTGCTGCCAGAACCCGATCCGCAGGTGTCTTGCGACGGAGTGGACAGCCTGGCGCCGCGGATCGGTCGCGGACGTCGCCGACTGCTTGGATACGGGATCGACGTGGCGTGACGAGGAGAAGGAGTCGGCGTGACTCGGAAGGAACGACCCGAACTCCGGAAGGATCAACCCGGCGTCTCGATCTCTCTGGTCATGTTCGCCCACGTGGCACTCCTCCTGTTCCTGGCCGCGGTGCCCCACCAGCCGCCGTGGTGGATCGTCGTCTCCGCGGTCGCGCTGGTCGGAACGGGGATCGGCGCCTTCTCCGATTCCCGCAGGTACCGACGGAAGTACCTGGAGAGGCAGCGACGGCGCGGTCCGTCCTGACGGCGCGACCTCTCCTCGCTCCTCCAGCGGGTGTCTCCGGACTCGTAGAATCGAGGGTCACGGAAGGACGACGGCATGGCAGGCAGAGCCCCGGCGCGCGGCAAGGCGGCCCCCTCGAAGGCGGCGATCCCGCAGCTCGCGTGGAACCAGACGCGACCCGCTCCGATCGTGCTGATCACCGGTCCCGAGCAGTTCCTCGCCGACCGGGCACTGCGGTTCCTCCGCGAGTTCCTGCGCGCCGAGGACCCGAGTCTCGAGGTCAACGACATCGACGCCGGCGGCTACGCGCCGGGGGAGCTGCTGACGCTGGCGAGCCCGTCGCTGTTCGACGAACCGCGGCTGCTGCGCGTCTCCAACGTCGAGAAGTGCTCCGACGCGTTCCTCGTCGAGATGATCGAGTACCTCGCCCAGCCCGCGGACGGCGCGACGGTCGTGCTGCGGCACGGCGGTGGGAACCGCGGCAAGAAGCTGCTCGACGCGATCCGCTCGGGCACCGGCGGCGGCATCGAGATCGTCTGCGCCGAGCTCAAGCGGGAGAGCGACAAGGTCGACTTCGCGATCGCGGAGTTCCGCACCGCGGGGCGCACGGCTACCACCGGTGCGGTGCGGGCGCTGGTATCGGCGTTCTCCGACGACCTGGACGAGCTCGCCTCGGCCTGCCAGCAGCTCGTCTCCGATGTCACCGGTGACATCACCGAGGCGACGGTCGCGAAGTACTACGGCGGTCGGGTCGAGACCACCGCGTTCACGGTCGCTGATGCCGCGATCGCCGGTCGGCACGGGGAGGCTCTCCTGGGGCTCCGGCACGCGCTCGCGTCGGGTGCGGATCCGGTGCCGATCGTCGCGGCGTTCGCAAGCAAGCTGCGCACGATGGCGAAGGTCGCCGGGTCGCGCGAGGGGTCCGGCCAGATCGCCTCGCGGCTGGGACTCGCGCCGTGGCAGGTGGACCGCGCTCGCCGCGATCTGGCGGGCTGGACCGGTGACGGCCTGGGAACGGCGATCCTGACCGTCGCGGAGGCCGACGCGAACGTGAAGGGTGCGACCCGCGACCCGGTCTTCGCGCTCGAGCGCATGGTGTCCGTCATCTCGGCGCGCGGGGTCTGACGTTCGGCGCTTCTCCTGCTGGGGGCGGTGGGTCTGGATACGCCCCTGCGGGGCTACTCGACCAGCATGCACGTGCCGGGCCCGCCAGGCCGAGTTCCTCGACCAGCATTCGGGTGCTGGGGCACGCCACGCGGGGTTCCTCCGACCGGCATGCATGTGCCGGGCCTGCCGTGCAGGGCTCCTCGATCAGCGTGCGGGTATCGCATCGCGTGATGGGCGTGCCAGAACCATGGTGATCGAGTAGCCCGCGGAGCGGGCGTATCGAGATCCGACCCGTCAGCACCGTCGGTCTCAGGGGACGTAGGTCTGCCGGTTCTCCGGGTCGAAGTGGAAGACGGCTCCGCCGAAGAGCAGCTGCGCGCCGCCGAGCCCGATGACCGACGCGACGACCACCGCCGTGCCCGCGAAGACGAGCGCCGATCCCCGATAGGCCCTGTGCGCGAGGACGAGGAGCACGATCAGCCCGACGACGTGCGCGACGGCGACCGGTACTCCTCCGACGGCCTCCCCGAAGCCCGCCATCGTCGTCCCCGCGGCGAGGGCCTTGCCCTGCTCCGACTGCGCCTCGGCCATCGCGAAGCCGAACCAGCACCAGGAGAAGGGCGCGGCGGGGACGCCGAGGCAGGCCATGGTCCAGAAGCCGATCCGCGCCCGGTGTCCGGAGGTCCGCGGTCGGGCGGGAGAGGTCGTGGCGTCGAGCGGTGCGGCCACCGTCAGCCCGCCTCGATCAACCGGGTGAGTCGATCCGCGGCGGAGGAGATCGTCGAGACGGCGACGAGCGTGACCACGCAGGCGACGCCCCAGAACCAGGTGCGGCCGGGGGCGTACGCGCGACGGCGGTCGAAGGCGAGCCACCAGGCTGCGACGACGGAGACGAGCGCGGCGATCACCGAGCCGAGGGCCATCCTGACCCAGTCCGCGGCTTGGGGCTCCGTCCAGGAGTTCGTGCCGACCACGATCGCGGTCGGCACGACGATCATCCCGAGCAGTCCGAGGAGGATCGCCCTGTCCTGGCTCAGCGGCTTCGCCGTCTCCGTGCTGGTCATGATCCCCCGATCCCGCGCCGGGCAGCTCCCCGCGGGAGTCGTCCGTCACGGCGACGCTACCGGACGTCCTTGCGGTGGTGGGTCTCGATACGCCCCTGCGGGGCTACTCGACCAGCATGTCGTCGCACGGGCTCGTGTTGCGCGATGTTCTGGCGAGCTTGCGCCGTTGGTGCTGACGACGGTCGGTCTCGATACGCCCCTTCGGGGCCACTCGACCAGCATGTTGTCGTGCGGGCTCGTGCTGCGCGGTGTCCTGGCGAGCTGGCGCCGGTGGTGCTGGAGCCGCCGTCGCGCAGGCGAACAGGCGATTCGCGTGCCAGCGAATCGTCGTAGCCGGAACGCGACCCGCTCCACTCAGCGCGACCCTCTCGGGAAGCCGACCGCGCGACGGACGACGAGGAACGAGGAGTCCGTCGACGGCGAGCGGAAACGACGAAGGGCCCGGCCAGACGCCGGACCCTTCGTCGTTGCAGCGAGACGCAGCCTTACAGCGCGGCGACCTGCTTCGCGATGGCCGACTTGCGGTTCGCGGCCTGGTTCTTGTGGATGACGCCCTTGCTCGAGGCCTTGTCGAGCTTCTTGGCGGCGAAGGCGAGCGCGGTGGCGGCCTTCTCGGTGTCGCCGGCGGCGATGGCGGAGTGCACCGCGCGGACGGCGGTCTTCAGCTCGCTCTTGACGGCCTTGTTGCGCTCGTTCGCCTTCTTGTTGGTGAGGTTGCGCTTGATCTGCGACTTGATGTTTGCCACGTCTATTACCTTCTTCTCGGATGTGTGTGCAGCCGGCTACTCGACGGAGTGCCCCTTCCGGTGGCGTGGAAACGCCATCCCGGTGCGACTGGAGGTCGCCGGCTTCTGAATCACTCCACACACGCCAATGGTGGAGCGCAAGCCAACAAGGAACTTTAGCGCACCCGCCGCCACCCTTCAACCGCGCCGCGCCCGCCGCCCACGCCCCGTCCCCTCCCGCGAGATGCCACTTGCGTACGCGACACGCCGCGCGAGGCGTACGCAAGTGGCATCTCGCGGGAGGAGCCCGCCAGTAGCCTGACCAGCGATGCCCCGACTCGCCGATCACATCCCCGCCGTTCCGCCCTCGGGCATCCGCCGGCTGTTCGAGATCGCCCTCCGCCTGGACGGCGTGACGCTGCTCGCCGTGGGGGAGCCCGACGTCGCCGTCGCACCGCACATCATCGAGGCGGCCCGTGCCGCCTGGGCCGCGGACGACACCGGCTACGGCCCGAACGGCGGCCTGATGGAGCTGCGGCGCGCGATCGTCGCCAAGCTCGCCCGCGACAACGGGTTCCGTGCCGACGTCGAGCAGGTCTGGGTCACGGTCGGCGCCACGCAGGCGCTGTACCAGGCGATGACGCTGACGCTCGGCCCCGGCGACGAGGTGCTCCTGCCCGACCCCGGCTACACCACCTTCACGATGAACGCGCGGATGATCGGCGCCGTCCCGGTGCCCTACACGCTGCGCGCCGAGAACGGCTTCCTCCCCGATCTCGACGAGCTCGAGCGGATCGTCACCGATCGCACCCGCGCGATCATCGTGAACAGCCCGTCGAACCCGCTCGGCATCGTCCTGCCGCGGCCGATGCTCGAGCGGCTGCTGGACTTCGCGCGCCGCCACGACCTCTGGATCATCAGCGACGAGGTCTACGAGTGCTTCACCTACGGCCGCCCGCACGTGAGCCTCGCCGCGCTCGCGCAAGAGGCCGGCCACGACGACGACCGCGTCTTCAGCGTCTTCTCGCTCTCGAAGACCTACGCGATGACCGGCGTCCGCGTCGGCTACCTGGTCACCCCGCCCGGCCTGACCTCCACGATGGTCACCGTCCAGGAGGCGTCGATCAGCTGCGTCGCGACGCCCGACCAGCGCGCGGCCCTCGCGGCGCTGACCGGGCCGCAGGACGCGGTCGCCGACGCCTCCGCGCACTACCTCGCCAACCTGCGGCTCGCGACGGCGCTGCTCGACGAGCGCGGCATCCGCTTCCGCGAGCCGGAGGGCGCCTTCTACCTCTGGATCGACGTCTCGCACGCGAGCGACGGCGACGTCGCCTCCTGGGCCGAGGCGTTCCTGCTCGAGACCCTCGTCGCCGTCGCGCCGGGCAGTGCCTTCGGGCGCACCGGTGAGGGCTGGATCCGCGTCTGCCTCGCGGCCGACCCCGCCGACCTCGAGCACGGGCTGCGCGCCCTGCCGGCCCCGACCGCGGCGGCGAGCGCATGAGCGCCGACGACGTCCTGGTCCGCCGGGTGCGCCCGGAGGAGTACGCCGAGGTCTCCCGCCTGCGCCTCGCCGCCTATGCCCACGACTACGAGCTGGGGGAGGAGTACGCGGCGGACGTCGCCGATGTCGCCCGGCACGACCGCGAGGGCGAGGTCTGGGTCGCGGAGGAGGCCGGCGCGATCCTCGCGACCGTCACCACCGCGGCTCCCGGCGCCAACCTCTACTCCCTCGGTCGCCCGGGTGAGCTCGACTGGCGGCTGCTGGCGGTCGCTCCGGAGGCGCGCGGCCGCGGGCTGGGCCGCCTGCTCACCGAGTTCGTGGTGATGCTCGCCGTCGAGCGGGGACTCCAGCGCGTGGTCATGAACAGCGGCACCGACATGCTCGCCGCGCACGCCCTCTACGAGAGCATGGGCTTCGTCCGGCTCCCCGAGCGCGAGAACCCGCCCAGGATCGAGCCCACGCGCACCTACGGACTCGACCTCTAGCGAGGACTGCCGCAGAACATCAGCGGAGAACCGCGCTCATCGCCCATCGGCGACGAGTCCCCTCCACAGCTGACGTTCTGCACCGCATCCGGCCGGTCCCGGCCCCTCGCCCGCCGCCGCACCCCGGCCGTGGGACACTGGACGCACGATGTCTCCACGTGCACACCTCGGGCTCGAGCCCGCCGCGACCGATCCGGCGTCCATCCGCAACTTCTGCATCATCGCCCACATCGATCACGGCAAGTCCACGCTCGCCGATCGCATGCTCGGCATCACGGGCGTGGTCGAGGACCGCGCGATGCGCGCGCAGTACCTCGATCGGATGGACATCGAGCGCGAGCGCGGCATCACGATCAAGTCGCAGGCCGTGCGCATGCCCTGGGAGCGCGACGGACAGACCTTCGCGCTCAACATGATCGACACCCCCGGTCACGTCGACTTCTCCTACGAGGTCAGCCGCTCGCTCGCCGCTTGCGAGGGCGCGATCCTGCTGGTCGACGCCGCGCAGGGCATCGAGGCGCAGACCCTCGCGAACCTCTACCTCGCGCTCGAGAACGACCTGGCGATCATCCCGGTCCTCAACAAGATCGACCTCCCCGCCGCCGACCCGGAGAAGTACGCGGCCGAGCTCGCGAGCCTCATCGGCGGCGACCCGGCCGACGTCCTCCGCGTCTCCGGCAAGACCGGCGTCGGCGTCGAGGCTCTGCTCGACCGCGTCACCGAGCTGGTGCCCGCGCCGGTCGGCGACAAGAACGCTCCCGCTCGCGCGATGATCTTCGACTCCGTCTACGACTCCTACCGCGGCGTCGTCACCTACGTCCGGATGATCGACGGTCAGCTCTCGCCGCGCGAGAAGATCCAGATGATGTCGACGCGTGCCACTCACGAGATCCTCGAGATCGGCGTCTCCAGCCCCGAGCCGGTCTCCACCAAGGGCCTCGGCGTCGGCGAGGTCGGCTACCTGATCACCGGCGTGAAGGACGTCCGCCAGTCGAAGGTCGGCGACACCGTCACCACCGCGTCCAAGCCCGCCACCGAGGCGCTGCCCGGCTACACCGAGCCGCTGCCGATGGTGTTCTCCGGTCTCTACCCGATCGACGGCAGCGACTACCCCGACCTCCGCGAGGCACTGGACAAGCTCAAGCTCTCCGACGCGGCGCTCGTCTACGAGCCCGAGACCTCGGTCGCGCTCGGCTTCGGCTTCCGCTGCGGCTTCCTCGGTCTGCTGCACCTCGAGATCGTCACCGAGCGGCTCGACCGCGAGTTCGGCCTCGACCTGATCACCACGGCGCCGTCCGTCATCTACGAGGTGACCACCGACGACAAGAGCACCGTCACGGTCACCAACCCGAGCGAGTTCCCGGTCGGCAAGATCGCCAGCGTCACCGAGCCGATCGTCCGGGCCGCGATCCTCGCGCCGAAGGACTACGTCGGCACGATCATGGAGCTCTGCCAGAGCCGTCGCGGCACGCTGATCGGGATGGAGTACCTCGGCGAGGACCGCGTCGAGATCCGCTACCACATGCCCCTCGGCGAGATCGTCTTCGACTTCTTCGACAACCTCAAGTCGAAGACGGCCGGCTACGCCTCGCTCGACTACGAGCCCGCCGGCGATCAGGAGGCCGACCTGGTGAAGGTCGACATCCTGCTGCAGGGCGAGCAGGTCGACGCGTTCAGCGCGATCGTCCACCGCGACAAGGCCTACGCCTACGGCGTGCTGATGACGGGACGGCTGCGCAAGCTGATCCCGCGCCAGCAGTTCGAGGTGCCCATCCAGGCCGCGATCGGCGCTCGCATCATCGCGCGCGAGTCGATCAGCGCGATGCGGAAGGACGTCCTCGCCAAGTGCTATGGCGGTGACATCACCCGCAAGCGCAAACTGCTCGAGAAGCAGAAGGAGGGCAAGAAGCGCATGAAGATGGTCGGCCGCGTCGAGGTCCCGCAGGAGGCGTTCATCGCCGCCCTGAGTGGTGACGTCGAGACGAAGGACAAGAAGTGAGCGTCCGGCGCTCGAGCTTCGAGGGGCAGCCGCAGGTCACCTACGCGGCGGTCGGCGGCACGCTCGCGCCGGATCTGCTCGAGTACCCGCCGGACGGCTTCACCGCCGAGCGCTTCGAGGCGCGCCTGGGCTCGGGCGCCGAGCGCTTCGCGATCACGACCGCGTCGCTGATGACGTGGGGCGTGCAGCGCGGCAGCGGCATCGCCGTCACCGACATCACCGCCGGCAGCGGCGTGCAGTACACCGGCGTGAACTTCGACTCCGCCGGCACCCCGATCGACCTCGCCAGCCGCCCGACCGAGGAGCAGTTCTCGGCGGACGGCACGCCCTACATCACCGCCGGCGTGACGGCCGTGCTCAAGATCACGCTGCTCGGCCGGACGGTGAACGCCCCCGTGCGGGTCGTCTACGTCGTGGACGAGCCCGACCAGGTCGGCTTCGCCTACGGCACCCTCGAGGGCCACCCGGAGAGCGGCGAGGAGTCGTTCGTGGTCGAGAAGCGCGCCGACGACTCGGTCTGGCTCGTCATCCGCGTCTTCTCGCGGCCCTCCACCGCCCTCTACCGCCTCGGCACCCCCGTCCTGCGGGTCGTGCAGAAGCGGCAGGTCAAGAAGTACCTGCGCGCGCTGCTGCCGGCGCGCGTCAGCTGACGTGGGCAGCGCCCTCCCGCTCGCCGACCCGGCGCCGCTCGACGGACTCCTGCCGGCCTCCGTCGCCGACGGCGTGGAGACCCGCGACCTCGGGCTGTACGTGCACGTCCCGTTCTGCCGGGTGCGCTGCGGCTACTGCGACTTCAACACCTACACCGCGACCGAGCTGCGCGGCGCGAAGCAGCAGGACTACGCCGACGAGGCGATCGTCGAGATGGCGCTCGGCGAGGGTGTGCTCGCGAGTGCCGGGCTGCCGAGGCGTCCCGCGGCGACCGTGTTCTTCGGCGGCGGGACTCCGACGCTGCTGCCCGCCCGCGATCTGGTGCGCATGCTCGACGGGCTCCGGCGGCACTTCGGCGTCGCCGACGGCGCCGAGATCACGACGGAGGCGAACCCGGACTCGGTCGACGCCGCCTACCTCCGCGAGCTGGCCGACGCCGGGTTCACCCGGGTCAGCTTCGGGATGCAGTCGGCCGTGCCGCACGTGCTCGCGACGCTCGAGCGCACCCACGATCCCGAGCGCGTGCCGCTCGTCGTCGAGTGGGCGCGCGAGGCGGGGCTTCAGGTCAGCCTCGACCTGATCTACGGCACGCCGGGGGAGTCGCTGGTCGACTGGGAGCGCTCGCTCGACTCGGCGCTGGCCAACCGGCCCGACCACCTCTCGGCGTACGCGCTGATCGTGGAGGACGGGACGAAGCTCGCGCGGCAGATCCGCCGCGGCGAGGTGGCGACTCCGGACGACGACCTGACCGCCGACATGTACGAGCTGGCGGATGCTCGGCTCGCCGCGGCCGGCTACTCCTGGTACGAGGTGAGCAACTGGGCGCGCGACGACGCGCATCGGTCGCGGCACAACCTGTCCTACTGGCTGGGGCACGACTGGTGGGGCGTCGGGCCCGGTGCCCACAGCCACGTCGGCGGGGTGCGCTGGTGGAACGTGAAGCACCCGGCGGCCTACGCCGAGCGGCTGCACTCGGGCTCGTCGCCGGCCGCCGGACGGGAGACCCTCGACGCCGCGACCCGCCGGGTGGAGGACGTGCTGCTGCGCTCGCGCCTGGCGGACGGGCTGCCGATCGACGCGATCGACCCGGAACGGCGCCGCGAGGTCGCGGGGCTGATCGCCGACGGCCTCGTCGACGGCCGGGCCGCCCTCCGCGGGCGCCTCGTGCTGACCCTGCACGGCCGGCTGCTGGCCGACGCGGTCGTCCGCCGCCTGACGGACGGCTGAGCCGGACCGCTCCCTGCTGATCGAGCGGCCCGCGGAGCGGGCGGATCGAGATCCTCCGTCTGATGGACGGGGGTCTCGATACGCCGCCTGCGGCGGCTACTCGACCAGCATGTGGCCCCGCCTGCGGCGGCTGCTTTCGGTCATGTTGATCGAGTAGCCCGCGGAGCGGGCGTATCGAGATCCACCGTCCGATGTGCGTGGGTCTCGATACGCCGCCTGCGGCGGCTACTCGACCAGCATGGAAGGCGGCGTCTCTACTTGAAGAAGGGGATGCTCAGCGGGTACGTGTAGTACTCGCCGGCGCTGGCGCGCACCGAGGCGATGATCGCGAAGACGATCACGAGGATCGGCACGACGAGGAAGACGATGAAGCCGACGAGCACGAAGCTCAGGATCGTCCCGGCGACGTAGGCGATCAGCGTGGTCAGGTGGAAGTTCAGCGCCGTCTTCGCGTGCGCCTCGAGGAAGGGCCCGCGGCCCTTGAAGACGAGGTAGACGATCAGCGACGGGATGAAGCTGAAGAAGATGCCCGTGATGTGGGTGACGATCGCCCAGGTCTTCTCGTCGGCCGGGTTCAGCGGCGGGGCGGGCGTCGAGTAGGCGGGCGGCGGCGGGGGCGGGGTGGCCGACATGGTGATCTCCGTCTCAGGAATCGGCGCGTCGGGCGACCCCGGGCGCTCGGCGTCCATCGTGGCAGAGAGCGAGTCGCGACGGGGGCGGATCCTGGGCGAGCCCCGCCCTCCTTCCTCCTGCGCGGTTATGATTGGCACTCAATCTCGCGGAGTGCCAAGCTCCGCGCGGCGCCACGGCGCCGAGGTGGTCGTGCCGCGAGGCACCCGGAGTCCGGCGGGAGGTCGGTCGTATGGTGACGGAGCGCGGTCTCCAGGTCCTGCGCGTGATCGTGCAGGACTACGTCGCGAACCGCGAGCCGGTGGGCTCCAAGTCGATCGTCGAGCGCCACGCGTTCGGCGTCTCCGCGGCGACCATCCGCAACGAGATGGCGCAGCTCGAGGAGGAGGAGCTGATCGCGGCCCCGCACACCTCCTCCGGCCGCGTCCCCACCGACAAGGGCTACCGCCTCTTCGTCGACCAGCTGACCGACCTGCGCCCGCTGACCGCGGCGCAGCGGCAGGCGATCGAGACCTTCCTCGGCCAGAGCCCCGACCTCGACGAGGTGCTCGTGCGGACGGTGCGGCTGCTCTCGCAGCTCACCAACAGCGTCGCGCTCGTGCAGTACCCCTCCTTCGGCGCGGCGCGCATCCGTCACGTCGAGCTGGTCGCCCTCGCCCCGCGGCGGCTGCTCTCCGTGCTGATCACCGACACCGGCCGCGTCGACCAGCGCGTGCTCGAGACGCCCGAGGACGTCGACGAGCTGCTGCTCGGCGAGATCCGGGCGAAGCTCAACACGGCCGTTCTCGGGCTCGGTCTCGCCGCTGCGGCGGAGACGCTGCAGAGCGCGACCGAGCAGTTCAGCCCCGAGCGCCGCGACGTCGTCGACCCGGTCGTGCAGACGCTGCTCGAGCAGGTCGGCGCGAACCGGCAGGACCGCCTGGTGATGGCGGGCGCCGCGAACCTGGTGCGCACCGAGGAGGACTTCTCCGGCAGCATCTACCCCGTTCTCGAGGCGATCGAGGAGCAGGTCGAGCTGCTGCGCCTCTTCGCCGAGATGACGCCGGACCCGCGCGGCATCTCGGTCCGCATCGGCCGCGAGAACGCGCCGTTCGGCCTCCAGGAGACCTCCGTGCTGACCAGCGGCTACAACACGGCCGGCGGCCAGGTCTCGCGCCTGGGGGTCCTCGGACCGATCAGGATGGACTACTCCGGCAACATCGCGGCGGTCCGCGCCGTCGCCCGCTACCTCTCCCGCCTCCTCGGCGAGGAATGACCCGCTCCCAGACCCTCGCCGGACACCCCCGGCTCCCGACAGGTCCGCCGTGCCCGGCGCACCGACCCACGAACGAAGGACGAAGCCCCCTGTGGCCGATCACTACGAAGTCCTCGGCGTCGACCGAGACGCCTCCGCCGACGAGATCAAGAAGGCGTACCGCCGGCTCGCGCGCGAGCTGCACCCCGACGTCAACCCGAGCGCGGACGCGTCCGAGCGCTTCAAGCTCGTCACGCACGCCTACGACGTCCTGAGCGACGCCCAGCAGCGCCAGCAGTACGACCGCGGCCCGCAGGACGGCTTCCCCGGCGGCGGCGGGCAGGGCTTCGGCGGCTTCGGCGACATCTTCGAGACGTTCTTCGGCCAGGGCGCGCAGGGCTCCTCGCGCGGCCCGCGGTCGCGCCGGGAGCGCGGCCAGGACGCGCTGCTCCGCGTCGAGGTCTCGCTCGACGAGGTCATCTTCGGCACCCACCGCGACCTCGAGGTCGACACGGCCGTGCTCTGCGAGACCTGCCAGGGCTCGTGCTGCCAGCCGGGCACCTCGCCGGTCACCTGCGACATCTGCCACGGCTCGGGCCAGATCCAGCGCACCGTCCGCTCGCTGCTCGGCAACGTGATGACGGCCAGCCCCTGCGGCACCTGCCGCGGCTACGGCACCGTCATCGCCACCCCGTGCTCCACCTGCCAGGGCCAGGGCCGCGTCCGCGCGCGCCGGACCATCCCCGTCGACGTCCCCGCGGGTGTCGACACGGGCCTCCGCCTGCAGATGCCCGGCAGCGGCGAGGTCGGCCCGGCGGGCGGACCGAGCGGCGACCTCTACCTCGAGATCAAGGTCAAGCACCACGACATCTTCAGCCGCAACGGCGACGACCTGCTCTGTACCCTCGAGGTGCAGATGACGGACGCGATCCTCGGCTCGACGACGACCCTCGCGGCGCTCGACGGCGACATCGAGATCGAGGTGAAGCCGGGCACGCAGAGCACCGAGATCGTCACGATCAAGGGCCGCGGCGTCACCAAGCTGCGCGGCAACGGCCGCGGCGACCTCCGCGTCGGCATCCAGGTCGTCACTCCCACCAAGCTGGGGCACCGCGAGCGCGAGCTGGTGCAGGAGTTCGCCAAGCACTACAAGCCACAGAAGCCGGCCCTCACGCACTTCCAGCAGGGGCTCTTCTCCAAGCTCCGCGACCGCTTCCTGGGCTGACCGGATCCGGCGTGGCGCACCACTACATCGACGAGTCGCTCGACTCCGGGGACTTCGTCGCCGGCGGCCGGCTGGAGCTCTCCGGCGCGGAGGCGCGCCACCTCGCGACCGTGAGCCGGATCCGCGCGGGCGAGAGCGTCCGCGTCGGCGACGGCCGAGGCCGGGTCGCCGTGGCCGTCGTCGAGAGCGCGGAGGCGTCGCGGGTCGTCCTCGCGGTCGAGTCGGTCGAGGAGGTGCCCGCGCCGAGCCCGCGCCTCGTGCTCGTGCAGGCGCTCGCGAAGGGCGACCGCGACGAGCTGGCGATCCAGGCCGCGACCGAGCTCGGCGTGGACGAGGTCGTGCCGTGGCAGGCCGCCCGCTCCGTCTCGCGCTGGTCGGGCGTCAAGGAGGAGAAGGGCCGCGAGCGCTGGCGCAGCATCGTCCGCGAGGCGAGCAAGCAGTCGCTCCGCGCCCGGGTGCCGGAGGTGTCGGCGGTCGTCGGCCTGCGTGCTCTGGTGGAGCGGGCCGCGACGGCGCGCGTGCTCGTGCTCGAGCCCTCGGCCGAGGAGCGGCTCACCGCGATCGAGCCGGACGGGCGCGACCTCGTGCTCGTCGTCGGACCCGAGGGCGGCATCGCGGAGGAGGAGCTGCGCGCGCTCGCCGACGCGGGTGCCGAGGCCGTCGCGCTCGGCGACTCCGTCCTGCGCACCTCCACCGCCGGCCCGGCCGCGATCGCCGTGCTCTCGGCCCGTCTCGGCCGCTGGTGATCCCCGCCGATCCGCGCGCCCTGGGCGAACGCGCCCCCGTCGTCGCCGTCGCCCCGTTTAAGATGGATGCATGACCGAGCCCACTGTCTTCACGCGCATCGTCCGCGGCGAGATCCCCGCCGACGTGGTGTTCGAGAACGAGCGGATCCTCGCGATCCAGGACATCGCGCCGAAGGCGCCCGTCCACCTGCTGATCTTCCCGAAGACCCCCGAGTACGCGAACGTCGCCGAGCTCGCCGCGGGCGATCCGGAGCTCCTCGCCGAGATGGCCGTCGTCGCGCAGACCCTGGCCGACGCGCACAGCAACGGCCAGTTCCGCCTCGTCTTCAACTCCGGCGAAGAGGCCGGTCAGACCGTGTTCCACGTCCACGCCCACGTCCTGGGCGGCCACCTGACGGAAGGCTCCCTTGCCACCGGTTGATCACGCGGGCGATCGCTCCGCGGACCAGAACCCCACTCGAACCGGCTCGACGGAGCCGACGGTCCCGCAGAGCGACGCGGACCGGACCACCGGCGGGACGCACCGCGTCATCGCCGTCGACGGAATCGCCATGGTGCGCCTCCTCGGACCCCAGGACCGCCTCATCCGGGCGGTCGAATCGCGATTCCCCGACGTCCGGGTGCACGTGCGCGGCAACGAGGTGACCCTCGACGGCGAGGGCGCCCCCGTCGCCGCGGCGGCGCGCCTGGTGGAAGAACTGGTGCTCATGACGGCAGGCGGCCACGACCTCGACCCGGAGGGCGTGCGCGAGTCCGCGCGCATCCTCGAGAACGGCGGGCCGGTGCGACCCGCGGACGCGTTCGGCCAGGCCATCCTCACGGCGCGCGGGAAGAGCATCCGCCCGAAGACCCTGGGGCAGCGCGAGTACGTCGACGCCGTCGACCAGAACACGATCGTCTTCGGCATCGGCCCGGCCGGCACCGGAAAGACCTACCTCGCGATGGCCAAGGCGGTGCAGTCCCTGCAGCGCAAGGAGGTCGAGCGGATCATCCTCACTCGCCCCGCGGTCGAGGCGGGGGAGCGGCTGGGCTACCTGCCCGGCTCGCTCACCGACAAGATCGACCCGTACCTGCGCCCGCTCTACGACGCGCTGAACGAGATGATGGACCCGGAGATCGTGCCGAAGCTGCTCGCGGCGGGCACGATCGAGGTCGCGCCGCTCGCCTACATGCGCGGCCGCACGCTGAACTCCTCGTTCGTCGTGCTCGACGAGGCGCAGAACACGACGCCGGAGCAGATGAAGATGTTCCTCACCCGCCTCGGCTTCGGCTCGAAGATGGTGATCACGGGCGACATCACCCAGGTCGACCTCCCCGCCGGCTCCAGCGGACTCCGTCTGGTGACCCGGGTGCTCGACGACATCGAGGACATCCACTTCGCCCGGCTGACCAGCGAGGACGTGGTCCGTCACAGCCTCGTCGGCCGGATCGTCGACGCGTACACCGAGTACGACCAGCAGAAGCAGGCGCAGAGCTTCGAGCGCGAGCAGGCCCGCGAGTTCGCGGCCCGCGCCGAGCGCCGGGCGGCCACCCGCTCGACCGGCGACGCGCAGCCCAAGCGCCCGCGCGCCTGAGCGCCCTACTACCGCTTCCCGCCCCGCCGAGCCCCTCCCGATCGAAGGAACACCGCACCCCGTGAGCATCGAGATCAACAACGAGTCGAGCATCCCCGTGGACGAGGCGACCCTGCTGCGCCTCGCGGGCTATGCGCTCGACTCGATGCACGTGCACCCCGACGCCGAGCTCGCGATCGTGCTGGTCGACGAGGGCGCGATGGAGCAGCTGCACGTGCAGTGGATGGACGAGCCCGGCCCGACCGACGTGCTGAGCTTCCCGATGGACGAGCTGCGCCCCGGCACCGAGGACGAGCCGACCCCTGCCGGCCTGCTCGGCGACATCGTGCTCTGCCCGCAGGTGGCGCAGAGCCAGGCCGAGGCCGCCGGCCACTCCGTGCTCGACGAGCTGCTGCTGCTCACGGCCCACGGGCTGCTGCACCTGCTCGGCTTCGACCACGCGGAGCCCGAGGAGGAGCGCGAGATGTTCGGCATCCAGCGCGACATCCTCGTCGGGTTCCACATCAGCGAGCGACGCCGCTAGGCCCGGCGTGCTCACCGTCCAGCTCCTCATCGCGGCCCTCGGCCTCGTCGCCCTCGGCGGCTGGCTCGCCGCCACCGACGCCGCCCTCGGTGTGCTCTCGCGCAGCGACGTCCTCGAGATGGCGAACCACTCGCGCAGCTCCCGCGCCCTGCGGGCCATCGCCGGCGACATGAGCGCGCACGTCAACGTCGTCAACTTCACCCGGATCGCGGCCGAGACCACCGCCGCGGTCTTCGTCACCACCGTGCTCGTCGTCGTGGTCGACGCCCTCTGGCTGGCGCTCCTGCTCGCGATCCTGATCATGGCGGCCGTCTCGTTCGTGCTCGTCGGCTCCAGCCCGCGCAGCGTCGGGCGCGCCCACGCCCGCGCGGTGCTCGGCTCCAGCGCCTCGCTCGTGCACGTGCTGCGGGTCGCGCTCGGCCCGATCGCGCACGGCCTCGTCGCGCTGGGCAACCGGGTCACCCCGGGCACCGGCCGCTCGGCCGGCTTCTCCTCCGAGGAGCAGCTGCTGAGCATGGTCGACGAGGCGACCGAGCAGTCGGTCCTCGAGCAGGACGACCGCGAGCTCATCCACTCGATCTTCGAGTTCAACGACACGCTGGTGCGCGAGGTGATGGTGCCGCGGACCGACATGGTGACGATCGAGGCCGGGGCGTCGGTCGGCGCCGGCATGGGACTCCTGCTCAGCCGCGGCATCTCCCGGCTGCCCGTCATCGGCGACGGCGTCGACGACGTGCTCGGCGTGCTCTACCTCCGCGACGTCGCCCGGCACACCTACGAGCGCCCGGACGACGACGACTCGGCGGCCGACCTCGCCCGCCCCGCGCTGTTCGTGCCGGAGTCGAAGAAGGCCGACGAGCTGCTGCGCCAGATGCAGCTCGAGTCCAACCACCTCGCCATGGTGGTGGACGAGTACGGCGGCATCGCCGGGCTGGTCACGCTCGAGGACCTGATCGAGGAGCTCGTCGGCGACATCTCGGACGAGTACGACCGCGAGGTCGACCTCTTCGAGGAGACCGAGCCGGGGGTCTACCGCGTCTCGGCGCGGCTGCCCGTCGACGAGCTGGGCGAGCTGTTCGACCTCGAACTCGAGGACGACGACGTCGACTCGGTCGGCGGACTGCTCACCAAGGCCTACGGCCGCCTGCCCGAGCGGGGCGCGACCGCCCGGATCGACGGGGTGATCCTCGAGGCCGAGCAGGCGGATCCCCGCCGCGGCACCATCTCGACCGTCATCGTGCGGCGCGATCCCGACTACGATCCCTCAGGCGAGACCGGCACCGGACCGGTCGCGATCGTCGCCGAGACAGACCACCAGGACGAGGACGCACGATGACCGACCCCAGCACTCCCACGACCCCCTACCGGGCGGGCTTCGTGTCGTTCGTGGGCCGCCCGAACGTCGGCAAGTCCACGCTCACCAACGCGCTGGTCGGCGAGAAGATCGCCATCACCAGCTCCAAGCCGCAGACCACGCGGCGCGCCATCCGCGGCATCGTGCACCGCCCCGACGGCCAGCTCATCGTGGTGGACACCCCGGGCATCCACCGCCCGCGCACCCTGCTCGGCGAGCGGCTGAACTCCCTCGTCACCTCGACCCTCGGCGACGTCGACGTGATCGGGATGCTCTTCCCGGCCGACGAGCCGATCGGCCCCGGCGACCGCTTCATCAACGAGCAGCTCGAGGCCTTCCCGCGCGCCCGCAAGGTCGCGATCGTCTCCAAGGTCGACCTCTCCTCGAAGAAGTCGGTCGCGAAGCAGCTGCTCGCCGTCTCCGAGCTGCGCGAGTGGGACACCATCGTGCCGATCTCCGCGGTCACCGCGGAGCAGCTCGACGTGCTCGCGGTCGAGCTGCTGCGCCTCATGCCGGTCTCGCCCGCGCTCTACCCCGAGGAGGCCGTGACCGATGAGGACACCGGCTCGCGCATCGCGGAGTTCATCCGCGAGGCCGCGCTCGAGGGCGTCTCGGACGAGCTGCCGCACTCGCTCGCCGTGACCCTCGACGACATGGTCGAGCGCGAGGACGGCTCCTTCATCGACATCTACGCGAACGTCTTCGTGGAGCGCGACAGCCAGAAGGGCATCATCATCGGCAAGGGCGGTCAGCGCCTGCGCGAGGTGGGCGCCGTGTCGCGCGAGCAGATCGAGCGGCTACTCGGCCGGCGCGTGTTCCTCTCCATCCGGGTGAAGGTCGCCAAGGAGTGGCAGCGCGACCCGAAGCTGCTCGGCCGCCTCGGCTTCTGAGCCGGTGAGCGCGGCGCCGGATCGGGAGGGGGACGGCAGTCACTCTCCCGGACGACGCCCCGCGGCGACGTCGCCGCGTAGCGTGGGGCCCATGCGTGCGCTCCTGGATCGTCCGGCGACGCTCCCGATCGCGGGAGCCCTGCTCGGGGTCCTCCACCTCGGACTGAGCGCGGCCGGCCTGATCGCGCCGGAGCACCTCAGCGGCGGCCTGCTGATCGCGCTCGGCCTCGGCCTCGCGGCCTTCCTGCCGGCCCTCGCGCCGTCCCTGGTCGCTGTCGGGATGGTCACCGGCGGCGGGATCCCGCTCCTCGGCGTGCCGGTGGACGGTGTCCTCGTGGGCCTGCTCGTCCTCTGGTCCACGGCGCGCCGGCTCGGGCCCTGGACGCGGACGCTGACCCTCGTCGGCGCCCTCCTGCTCGCGGGCGTCGCCGGGCTGGTCGCCGCGCTGAGCGGGACCGAGCAGCTGCTGCCGCAGGAGGCGAGCGCAGACCAGGTCCTGCTCTTCCGCGCCGTCACGGCGCTGGTCGTCGCCGCCCTCCTCGCCGGCCTGGAGGTCCTCGTCTGGCGCGCCGGGGTGCGGCGGCCGGTCGGTCCCGACGACAGGATCGATGCCCTCGTGGTACGGGTCGCCGGTCCGCAGGACGGCTTCGCCGTCGGAGCGGCGGGCTGGCAGGCGCTCCTCCTGCTGCTGATCTCGACCGTGCCGTTCGCGGCGCCCGACGGCTCGCTCCAGCCGGTCGTCGGCGGAGTGCTGGCGGTCGCGCTGGTCCTGCACCGCCGGGCGCCGGCGCTCTCCCTCACGATCGCCTGGGGCGGGGCGCTCCTGCAGATGGGTCTGCAGCTGGCACCGGGTCCGGCCGACCTCGCGATCCTCGCGGTGCTCTTCGGCACCGGCGCGTCCGAGCGGCGCCGGGTGCGCGCGGCGGGGGCCGTCTCCGCGGTGCTCGGCGCGATCGTGGCCGTCGTCTACCTGATCATCGTCTTCCGGCTCGTCCAGTCCATCCCCTCGCCGATCCTGACCGGGGGAGCGGTGTTCGGCGGGATCCTCGCCACGCTCGGCCTCTCCTGGACGGTCGGCCTGCTCTCCCGCTCGGTGCGGCGAGCGCGCGAGGGGCAGACCCTCCGCGCCGAGGCCGAGCGCGAGCGCGCGGCGGCGCAGCGCGAGCTGGACACGGTCGAGGAGCGCAACCGCATCGCCCGCGACATGCACGACGTCGTCGCGCACTCGCTCGCCGTCGTGATCGCGCAGGCGGACGGCGCCCGCTACCTCGGTGCGTCCAGCCCGGCGCAGACGGACGCCGCCCTGCTCACCATCTCCTCGGTCGCCCGCGACGCGCTCGGCGACGTCCGCGTCCTCCTGGCTCAGCTCCGGCACAGCCAGAGCGACGGACCGCAGCCGGAGGCGCGCGACCTGCCGGCGCTGCTCGAGAGCGTCTCCCGAGCCGGGACGCAGCTGCGGTCCGAGCTCGAGGTCGACCTCGAGACCGTGCCGCGCGGCATCGGCCTCGCGCTCTACCGCATCGTGCAGGAGGCGACGACGAACGCGCTCCGGCACGGCCGGCCCGGCTCCCCGCTCGACGTCGCGCTCCGCCGGGAGTCCGGCGAGATCGTCCTCACCGTCCGCAACGCGCGCTGCGCCGACGCGGAGGCCGCCGCTCGCGTGCCCGGGGAGGGGCACGGGCTCGTCGGGATGCGCGAGCGCGCCGCTCTCGTCGGCGGCGTCCTCCGCGCCGGCCCCGACGGCGACGACTTCGTAGTCGACGCGCGCCTGCCCGCCCCCTCTTCCACCGCCCTGCCCGTCGCCTCTGGAGGCCACCCCGCATGACCGACACCATCCGCCTCGTCCTCGTCGACGACCAGGCGCTCTTCCGCGCCGGCATCCGCATGCTGCTCAGCTCCCAGCCGGACCTCGAGGTGGTCGGCGAGGCGTCGGACGGCGCGGAGGGCGCGGAGCTCGTCGGCCGGCTGGCCCCGGACGTGGTGCTGATGGACATCCGGATGCCGGGGGTCGACGGCATCGAGTCGACGCGCCTGATCCTCGCCGACGCCGCGGAGAAGGGCGTGGAGCCGCCGCGCATCCTGGTGCTCACCACCTTCGACCTGGACGAGGCGGCCGCCCGCGCGATCCGCGCCGGGGCGAGCGGCTTCCTGCTCAAGGACACGGAGCCGGGCTTCCTGCTCGCCTCCGTCCGCACCGTGCACGCCGGCACCGCGGTCGTCGCCGCCTCCGCGACGCGGGAGCTCTTCGAGCACTTCGGCGCGCCGGGGAGCGGCCGCGAGACTCCCGCCGCGTTCGGCACGCTGACCGACCGGGAGCGCGAGATCTTCCACCTCGCCGCGCGCGGCCTCAGCAACACCGAGATCGCCCGGGCGGAGTTCCTCAGCGAGGCCACGGTCAAGACGCACATCAGCCGCACGCTCGGCAAGCTCGGGCTGCGCGACCGGGTGCAGCTGGTCGTCTACGCCTACGAGAACGGGCTCGTCGCCTGAGCCGGCCAGCGCGCCGCACTGCCGCGCCGGGGTGCCGACCTGCGAGCGCAGTGCTACCGTGGTCGCGTGCGCATCGGTCTGCTCCTTCTTAGCCGCCGCGACGAGATCTGATCCTCAGGCCCTCCTCGTCGCGGAGTCCGTCGTCGGCTGAACCAGACCCATCGTCACCACAGACCACCCGCGTGGTTCGATCCGCATCCGGATCCCCGCGAGACGAGAGACAGGCGCGTCCGCGCGCCGGGAGAGCACCCTCATGAAGAACACCCAGAAGCCGTCGTCGCTGCCGATCGGCAAGTACAAGCCGTTCCACGAGCAGATCGTCGTGGAGCTGCCCGACCGCACCTGGCCGGCCAAGCGCATCACCACGGCGCCGCGCTGGTGCGCCGTCGACCTCCGCGACGGCAACCAGGCGCTGATCGATCCGATGAGCCCCGAGCGCAAGCGGATCATGTTCGATCTCCTGGTCCGGATGGGCTACAAGGAGATCGAGGTCGGCTTCCCGAGCGCCAGCCAGACCGACTTCGACTTCGTCCGCAGCCTCATCGAGGAGGACGCGATCCCGGAGGACGTCACCATCCAGGTGCTGACTCAGGCCCGCGACCATCTGATCGAGCGCACCTACGAGTCGATCCGCGGCGCCCGCCAGGCGATCGTGCACCTCTACAACTCGACCAGCGTGCTGCAGCGCGAGGTCGTCTTCCGCAAGGACCGCCAGGGCATCATCGACATCGCCCTCGCCGGCGCGCGCAAGTGCCGCGAGATGGAGGCGTCCGTCCCCGGCACCGCCGTGTACTACGAGTACTCGCCCGAGAGCTACACCGGCACCGAGCTCGACTTCGCCCGCGAGATCTGCGACCGCGTGGTCGAGGTCTTCGAGCCGACCCCGGACCGCAAGGTCATCCTCAACCTGCCCGCCACCGTCGAGATGGCGACGCCCAACGTCTACGCCGACTCGATCGAGTGGATGTGCCGGAACCTCGCCCAGCGCGAGAACATCATCGTCTCGCTGCACCCGCACAACGACCGCGGCACGGCAGTCGCCGCGGCCGAGCTGGGCTACCTGGCCGGCGCGGACCGCATCGAGGGCTGCCTCTTCGGCAACGGCGAGCGCACCGGCAACGTCGACCTGGTCGCGCTGGGCGTCAACCTGTTCACCCAGGGCATCGACCCGCAGATCGACTTCAGCGACATGGACGGCATCAAGCGCACGGCCGAGTACTGCAACCAGCTGGCCGTGCCCGAGCGCAGCCCCTGGGCCGGCGACCTGGTCTTCACCGCGTTCAGCGGCTCGCACCAGGACGCCATCAAGAAGGGCTTCGAGGCGATGGAGGCCGAGGCCGAGCGCACCGGCGTCAGCCGCGACGAGCTGACCTGGGCGGTGCCGTACCTGCCGGTGGACCCGAAGGACCTCGGCCGCTCCTACGAGGCGGTCATCCGCGTCAACTCGCAGTCCGGCAAGGGCGGCGTCGCGTACCTGCTGAAGACCGACCACGCGCTGGACCTGCCGCGCCGCCTGCAGATCGAGTTCTCCGCGGTCGTGCAGGCCAAGACGGACGCCGAGGGCGGCGAGGTCACCAGCGAGCAGATCTGGACGATCTTCCAGGACGAGTACCTGCCTGCGCCCGCGCACCGCGCCGAGGACAAGTGGGGCCGCTTCGAGCTGGCCCGCACGAGCACCTCGAGCGACCTGGGCGGCTCGATCGCCCTCGACGCCGTGCTGCGAGTCGGCGACGAGACGGTCACCGCGAGCGCGACCGGCAACGGCCCGATCAACGCCTTCGAGGCGGTGCTGGCCCAGCACGGCGTCGAGGTCCGCGTCTTCGACTACGTCGAGCACGCTCTCAGCGCCGGCGGCGACGCGCTGGCCGCCTCCTACGTCGAGTGCTCGGTGAACGGCCGCACCCTCTGGGGCGTGGGCGTCGACGCCGACATCTCGACCGCCTCCCTGAAGGCCATCGTCTCGGCCGTCAACCGCGCCCTCCGCGAGGAGGCCCCGGACCGCGAGCTGGCGACGGCCTCGGCCTGACCCTCCTTCGCCGGGCGAGCAGCCCGCGGAGGTGCCCCCTCACGCTGGTCGAGTAGCCCGCGCAGCGGGTGTGTCGAGACCCCCGTTCATGCGGTGGTGGGTCTCGATACGCCGCGTTCCGCGGCTACTCGACCAGCATGAGGATGCCGCGTGCCGCGGCTGCTCGACCAGCATGCTGTGCGCGCTGCTGCGGTCGCCGCGGAGGCGGCGCTGTCCCTCTCATGCTGGTCGAGTAGCTCGCGGAGCGGGCGTATCGAGACCCCCGTTCTTGCGGTGGTGGGTCTCGATACGCCGCGTGCCGCGGCTACTCGACCAGCATGCTGCGGGCTTGCTGCGGTCGCTGCCGAGGCGGACCTTCGTCTCAGGCGCGGCCCTGCAGGATGAGGTTCCAGTAGACCCAGGGGAGCAGGTAGCGGTCGGCGAGGAAGGTGAGGCGGCGCTCCTTGGCGAGACCCTTCCAGAAGGGGACGGTCGGCTTCGGGCGGTAGCGGTCGTCGAACTCGGCGAAGACGACGGTCGAGCGCGAGACGACGAAGGGGCAGACCGAGTAGCCGTTGTAGACCTGGGGGAGCGGCTTCCCCTTGCGGGCGGCGACGAGGTTCTTCGCCAGGGTCTTCGTCTGCTGCCGGAGCGCGCCACCCGACTTCGAGTTGGTGGTGGCCGCGGCGTCGCCGAGCGCCCAGACCTCGGGGTGCCGGGGGTGGCGCAGCGTGAGCGGGTCGACCTCGACGAAGCCGCCCGTGCTCCCCTCCGCCACGAGTCCGGTGCCCGCGAGCCAGTCCGGCGCGGACTGCGGCGGCACCGCGTGCAGGACGTCGTAGGAGAGCGTCTCCCGCTGCTCGGAGCCGACGTGCCCGCCGTCGTGGTCGACACCCAGCTGCGCGCGGCGGCCGTCCTCGCCCGCGATGACGACCGTCCGCTTCTCGGCGTCCACCTCGACCAGCTCGCGGCTGTAGCGCACGTCGATCCCGTACTCCGCCACCTTGCGCTCGAGCTCCGCGTCGATCAGCGGCATGCCGAACATCGTGGGAGTCGGCACGACGAGCACGACACGGATGTCGGCGAGCACGCCGGTCTCGCGCCAGTAGTCGCAGGCCAGGTACATCGGCTTCTGCGAGGCGCCCGAGCAGGTGCCCGGGCCGCTCGGCTGGGTGAAGACGACCGTGCCGGAGCGGACACCGCGGAGCACGCTCGACGCCTTCCGCGCGTAGTCGAACTCGTAGTTCGAGACGCCGACCGGCGACGCCATCGCCTCCGTCAGCCCGGGCACCGCGTCCCAGTCCTTCTGGATGCCGGGGCAGACGACGAGGTCGCCGTAGCCGACCCGCCGACCGGAGGCGAGGACGACCGTCTTCGCGGCGGGATCGATCGCCTCCACCCGATCGCGGATCCAGGTGACTCCCTTCGGCGTCACCGAGCCCTGCGGTCGGGTCGCCTTCGAGGCGGGAGCGGTGCCACCGGCGACGTGGGAGAACATCGGCTGGTAGAGGTGCGTCTCGCGCGGCTCGATCACCGCGACGTCCGCCACCCCGTAGCGGCGGAGGCGCCCGGCGACCGAGAGCCCCGCGTTCCCCCCGCCGATGATCAGCACGTCGTGTCGGTCGGTCGTGGTGCCCGCAGCGGTCATGCCGCCACCCTAGGTCGGACCTCCGACACGGGCGCGGGCTTCCGCGAGCCGTCCGGACGTGCATCCCCGCCGTCAGCCGCGCTTCCGCCAGCCCAGCCGCGGCACCCGGCTCAGCGCCCGCTGCTCCGGCAGGCTCCAGCCGTAGCGCACCGCCAGCAGCCGGATGACCGCCGTGACCAGCACCGCGATCGGCGCCGCGTAGTCGATCACCATCCCGAACCGCAGCGCGACCACGAGCACCACTGTGCCGGCGGTCGCGGCGATCGCGTAGAGCGAGCCCACGTGCATCAGCGCGATCGGACGGTTGAGCAGGATGTCGCGGATCACCGAGCCGCCGACGGCCGAGACGGTGCCGACGAACACCGCGGGCACCTCCGGCACGCCGAGCGAGAGCGCCTTCGTCGTGCCGATGGCGCCGAAGAGCCCGATCGTGAGGGCGTCGAGCGCCGTGATCGTGCCGTCGACCCGGTTGAGCACGTGCTGCAGCAGCATGCCGAAGAGCGAGGCCGTCACCGCGACGAGCAGGTAGGCGTTGGTGTGCAGCGCCACGAGCGGGGTCTGCAGCAGCAGATCGCGCAGCACGCCGCCGCCGAGGCCCGTCGCCGTGCCGATGATCGTGACGCCGAGCAGGTCGATCCGGCGGTCGCGGAACTCGCCCGCGAACATCGCGCCCTGCAGGCAGCCGATCGCGATGGCGAGGAGGTCGGCCCAGGCGGGGATCTCGAAGAGGGAGGCGGCCACCGAGCCATCGTTCCACGGGCGGGAGCGGGCGGGTGCCGGTCCACCGCGGGGTTGTCAGGGGTGGGGAGGATAATCGAGCGCATGCCCACCTACCGTGACGAAGCCGTCGTGCTGCGCACCCACAAGCTGGGCGAGGCCGACCGCATCGTGACGCTGCTCTCGCGCAGCCACGGCAAGATCCGTGCGGTCGCGAAGGGCGTGCGCAAGACCGGCTCCAAGTTCGGCTCGCGGCTCGAGCCGTTCATGGTCGCCGACCTGCAGCTCTACGAGGGCCGGAGCCTCGACATCGTCACGCAGGCCGAGTCGCTCGGCGCGTACGGCGCGATCATCGCGGCCGACTACGACAGCTACACCGCGGCGAGCGCGATGGTCGAGACGGCCGACCGCCTCACCGACGCCGACGCCTCGCTGCAGCAGTACCTCCTGCTCGTCGGCGCCCTGCGCTCGCTCTCGAAGCACGAGCACGAGCCGGTGCTCACGCTCGACTCCTACCTGCTTCGCGCGCTCTCGATCGCCGGCTGGGCGCCGAGCTTCGAGGACTGCGCCCGCTGCGGCGCGCCCGGCCCGCACGGCGCGGTGGTCGTCCAGCTCGGCGGGGTGGTCTGCGAGGACTGCACGCCGCCCGGCGCCCCGCGCGTCGCCCCGGAGGTGGTCGTCCTCCTGGGCGCCCTGCTCACGGGAGACTGGGAGCACGCCGAGACGATGGAGCCCTCGACCCGCTCCCGAGCGAGCGGCGTGGTCGCCGCCTACACCCAGTGGCACCTCGAGCGCGGACTGAGATCTCTGGAGCACGTCACCCGATGAAGCCGTTCACCCACAGGGACGCCGTCCCGTTCCGCCCCCTCGACTGGACCGGTGTGCACCCGCCGGAGCTGCCGCGCAAGGCGGTGCCCGAGCACGTCGCGATCGTGATGGACGGCAACGGCCGCTGGGCCAACTCCCGCGGGCTGACCCGGGTGGAGGGGCATAAGCGCGGCGAGGCGTCGCTGCTCGACGTGGTCGCGGGAGCCATCCAGATCGGCGTCAAGCACCTCAGCGTCTACGCCTTCTCGACGGAGAACTGGAAGCGCTCGCCCGACGAGG
Source organism: Rathayibacter festucae DSM 15932 (assembly GCF_004011135.1). NCBI lineage: Bacteria > Bacillati > Actinomycetota > Actinomycetes > Micrococcales > Microbacteriaceae > Rathayibacter > Rathayibacter festucae. Next base: position 874,789 of record NZ_CP028137.1, read on the forward strand.
TGCGCTTCCTGATGGGCTTCAACCGCGACGTGCTGCACCGCCGCCGCGACCAGCTCAACGAGTGGGGCGTGCGCGTGCGCTGGGCCGGCCGGAAGCCGCGGCTCTGGGCGTCGGTCATCAACGAGCTGCAGTACGCCGAGAAGCTGACCGAGGGCAACGACGTCCTCACGCTCACCATGTGCGTCAACTACGGCGGCCGCACCGAGATCGCCGACGCGGTGCAGCGGATCGCCGCCGAGGTCGCCGCGGGCCGGCTGAAGCCGTCCGGCATCACCGAGAAGACGATCGGCAAGGCGCTCTACCTGCCCGACATGCCGGACGTCGACCTCTTCGTGCGCTCCTCCGGCGAGCAGCGCACCAGCAACTTCCTGCTCTGGCAGAGCGCCTACGCCGAGATGGTCTTCCTCGACCGGCTCTGGCCCGACTTCACCCGCGAGGACCTCTGGGGCGCGATCGAGCACTACGCCGGCCGCACCCGCCGCTTCGGCGGCGCCGTGGACGTGCCGGGGGCGTCGTCATGACCCGCGGGAGGACCGTCCGCGTCGGGCTCGTCGGCTACGGACTCGCCGGCCGCGTCTTCCACGCGCCGTTCGTCGAGGCGGACTCCGACTTCGACCTGGTCGCGATCTCGACGAGCGATCCCGAGCGGGCGGCGGCGGCGGCGTCCGCGCATCCCGGCGCCCGGATCGTCGGCGGCCTCGACGCCGTGCTCGCGGAGCGACCCGACATGGTCGTCCTCGCCACTCCGCCCTCCGTGCACCGCGAGCAGGCCGAGCAGGTGCTCGCCGCCGGTGTCGCGGTGGTCATCGACAAGCCCTTCGCGCCGAGCACGGCCGACGTCGACGCGATCCTCGCCGCCTCCGAGGCGGGCGGCGCGCCCGTGTTCGTCTTCCAGAACCGCCGCTGGGACGCCGACTTCCTCACACTGCGCCGGCTGCTGGACGAGGGCGCGCTCGGCGACGTGATCCGCTTCGAGTCGACGTTCGAGCGCTGGAGCGCCCCGAAGACCGGGCGCTGGCAGACCGCGATCGGGCCGGCGCAGGGCGGCGGCATCCTCTTCGACCTCGGCAGCCACCTCGTCGATCAGGCCCTGGTGCTTTTCGGCCCGGCCGTCGTCACCGCCGCCGAGACCCGCGTCGTGCACGCGGGCGGCGCGAGCGAGGACGACGCCTTCGTCTCGCTGCGGCACGAGTCCGGCGTGCGCTCGCACCTGACGATGAGCCGGGTCGCCCGTGCCTCGGCGCCCCGCTTCCGGGTGCTCGGCACGCGGGCCGCGTTCTCGGTCGACGGCCTCGATCCCCAGGAGGGCGCGCTGCGCGGCGGCAGTGCGACTCCGCTGGACGACGACTTCGGAGTCGTGCCCGCGGGTGCCGAGGGCGCGCTGACCGACGAGCACGGCACGACGGTCGTGCCGAGCGAGCGCGGGCACTACGCGGCATTCCTCGCCGGAGTCGCCCGCGCCCTGCTCGACGGCGCTCCGTCACCCGTCGACGTGCGGGACGCTCGAGCAGTGGTCGCGCTGATCGAGCAGGCCCACGCCCTCGCCACGCGGTGACGCACGACGCGCCCGGTACTGCCGCGAGGTTGGCGATCCGGGCGTCGAGGGGGATCCTCGGAGGGTGAGCACCGCATCCCCGGCCCCCGCCGATCTCCGAGCGCTCTTCCCCGGCGCCCGCGGGTACCACAACGCCTGCACGCTCGGGCTGCCGCCTCGGTCGACCGCCGAGGCCCTGCGCGCGGACCTCGACGAGTGGTCCGCCGGCGGCGGTACCGCAGCGGGCTACGGGGCGGTCGCCGAGCGCGCACGAGCCTCCTTCGCGCAGATCGCCGGAGTGCCGGTCGACCGGGTCGCGATCGGCTCGCAGACCTCGGCGATGGCCGCCGTGCTCGCCGCCTCGCTCCCGGACGGAGCGCACGTCCTCTGCGTCGACGGCGACTTCTCCTCCATCGTCTTCCCCTTCCTCGCCCAGGCCCACCGCGGCGTCGTCGTGCGCTCGGTGCCGCTGGAGGCGCTCGCCGAGTCGGTCGAGGACGCCGACGACCTCGTCGTCTTCTCGGCCGTGCAGTCCAGCAGCGGGGCGCTCGCCGATCTCGACGCGGTCGTCGAGGCCGCCGCCCGCCACGGCGTGCGCACCGCCTGCGATCTGACCCAGGCCGCGGGCGTGCTGCCGGTGGACGCCTCCCGCTTCGACGCCACCCTCACGCACGCCTACAAATGGCTCTGCTCGCCGCGCGGCGTGGCCTTCCTCACCGTCTCGCCCGAGTACGCGGCCGAGCTGCTGCCGGTGCAGGCCGGCTGGTACTCGGGGGAGGACGTCTGGTCCTCCTGCTACGGGCCCGCGATGCACCTCGCCGAGAACGCCCGGCGCTTCGACGTCTCGCCCGCCTGGCAGGCGTTCGTCGGGGCGGAGGCGTCGCTCGAGCTGTTCCGCTCGCTCGACCTCGCTCAGGTCTGGGCGCGCGCCTCCGGGCTGGGCGATCAGCTCTGCGAGCGCCTCGACCGCGCGCCGCAGCACCGCGCGATCGTCTCCTGGCCGGACGAGGACGGCGCCGATCTGGCGCGCCTGCAGGCCGCAGGGCTGCGCGTCTCGGGCCGGGGCGGACGCCTCCGCGTCGCCTTCCACCTCTGGAACGACGAGTCCGACGTCGACGAGCTCGTCCGGGTGCTGCGGGAATAGCTCCCCGTCGCCGCGGTTGTCCTCGGAGTGAGCGAAGCGCAGACCCCCATCACCGTCGACATCTGGTCCGACATCGCGTGCCCCTGGTGCTACATCGGCAAGCGCAAGTTCGAGCGCGGGCTGGCGGCGTTCTGCGCCGCCCACCCCGACGCGCCGGAGGTCGCGGTCGAGTACCGCAGCTTCGAGTTGTCGCCGGAGACGCCGGAGGACTACCGCGGCGGCACGGCCGAGTTCCTCGCCCAGCACAAGGGCGTCCCGCTGGAGCAGGCGCAGCAGATGCTCGACTCCGTCACCGCGATCGCGGCGGGGGTCGACCTCGACTACCACTTCGAGTCGGTCGTGCACGTGAAGACCGTCCGGGCGCACCAGGCGCTGCACCACGCGAAGGCGAACGGGCTCCAGCTCGAGCTGAAGGAGCGGCTGCTCCGCGCCTACTTCGTCGAGGGGCGCGACCTCGCGGACACCGACGTCCTGGCCGCCCTCTCCGCGGAGGTCGGGCTCGACGCCGACGAGGCTCGGCGCGCTCTGGACGAGCAGCGGCACCTCGCCGACGTGCAGTCCGACATCGCGCAGGCGCGCGAGTACGGGATCAACGGGGTGCCGTTCTTCGTGCTCGACGGCCGCTTCGGGGTCTCCGGCGCGCAGGAGCCGACGGCGTTCACCGAGGTGCTCGAGCACGTGCTGTCGCAGCGGGCGGTCGTCGCATGAGTGACCGAGTGCCGAGCGGGCCGTTCGAGATGCTCGGCGCGACGGACGTGCCCGTCTGCGAGGACGGTGTCTGCGCGGTCCCGGCGTCCGCGGCTCCCGCTGTCAGCGAGCAGGCTCCTCGATCGTGATGTCGGCGACCGTCGCGCCGTAGGCGGCGATCAGCGCGTCCGCGTCGACGAAGGCGCTCCGGCCGCTCGTGCCGGCGCCCATCGCGATCCTGCGGCCGACGATCCGCTCGTCCGCGACGACGGGCCAGGCGGTCGTCGAGCCGATCGGCGTGATCGTGCCGCGGCGGTAGCCCGTCGCCTCCAGCGCCACCGACTCGTCGGGCAGGCGGAGCTTGTTCACGCCGACCACCGCGCGCAGCAGCGGCCAGGAGATCTGCCGGCCGCCGGGCACCAGCGCGAAGAGGAAGCCGCCGTCGTGGCGCTTCACCACCAGCGACTTCACGATCGAGCCCGGCTCGATGCCCAGCAGCTCGGCCGCCTCGGCCAGGCTGCCGGCCTCCGGGCGGTCGACGATCTCGACGTCGAGTCCGCGCTCGCGCGCATCCGCCTCGAACCGCGCCGGGCCGTCCTCCACGGTGCCGTCCTCCACTGATCCGTCCTCCACGGTGTCGTCCTCCACAGTGCCGTTCCCGTCCATCCGTCCCCACCTCTCCGCTCGTTCGCCTTCCCCAACACAGGATCTGGGAGAATCGATACCGATGTCCTCCACTCTCATGGCCGCACCGCCCGCGCGCACCGCGCCGGCGCTCCGGATCGGCCCCCTCGAACTCGACGCCCCCGTCGTCCTCGCGCCCATGGCCGGGATCACCAACACCGCGTTCCGCCGGCTCTGCCGCGAGTTCGGCAACGGGCTCTACGTCAGCGAGATGATCACCTCCCGCGCGCTCGTCGAGCGCACCCCGGAGTCGATGCGCCTCATCCGCCACCACCCCAGCGAGAAGGTCCGCTCGATCCAGCTCTACGGGGTCGACCCGAAGACGGTCGCCGAGGCCGTCACCATGCTCGTCGCCGAGGACCGCGCCGACCACATCGACCTCAACTTCGGCTGCCCCGTCGCCAAGGTCACCCGCAAGGGCGGGGGAGCGGCCCTGCCGTGGAAGCTCCCGCTGTTCCGTCAGATCGTCGAGGGCGCGGTGCGGGCCGCGGGCGACGTCCCGCTGACGGTCAAGATGCGCAAGGGCATCGACTCCGACCACCTCACCTACCTCGAGGCCGGCCGGGCCGCGGAGGGCGCGGGAGTCGCGTCGATCGCGCTGCACGCCCGCACCGCCTCCGAGTTCTACAGCGGCCAGGCCGACTGGTCGGCGATCACGACCCTCAAGCAGGCGATCTCGAGCGTCCCGGTGCTCGGCAACGGCGACATCTGGTCGGCCGAGGACGCGCTGCGGATGATGAGCGAGACCGGCTGCGACGGCGTCGTCGTCGGGCGCGGCTGCCTCGGCCGCCCCTGGCTCTTCGGCGACCTCGCCGCCGCCTTCGCGGGCTCGGACGAGCGCTTCACACCGACCCTCGGCCAGGTCGCCACGGCCTTCCGCCGGCACGCCCAGCTGATCTGCGAGTTCTTCGAGAGCGAGGAGCGCGGCTGCCGCGACATCCGCAAGCACGTCGCCTGGTACTTCAAGGGCTACCCCGTCGGCGGCGACCTGCGCGCGAAGATGGCCTCCGTGGTCACCCTCGCCGAGCTCGACGAGCTGCTCGCCACCCTCGACCCGGACGTGCCCTACCCGGGCGAGGCGGCCGAGGGCCAGCGCGGCCGCGCCGGCTCGCCGAAGACGCCGTCGCTGCCCGACCGCTGGCTCGAGTCCCGCGAGCTGAACGCCGACCAGCGCGACGCCGTCTCGGCCGCCGAGATCCACCACAGCGGTGGATGACCGCGCGCTCTGGGGGTACTCGCTCGTCGACGTCGAGCGGTTCCTGCCGGAGGACCACAGCACCCGCCGCTCCGACTTCGCCCGCGATCGTGCCCGGCTCTTCCACTCCAGCTCGCTCCGCCGCCTCGCGGCGAAGACGCAGGTGCTCAGCCCGACCGCCGGCGTCGACTTCGCCCGCAACCGGCTGACCCACTCGCTCGAGGTCGCCCAGATCGGCCGCGAGCTCGCCACGAGCCTCGACCTCGACCCCGACGTCGTCGACACCGCCTGCCTCGCTCACGACATCGGCCACCCGCCCTTCGGCCACAACGGCGAGCGTGCCCTCAACACCTGGGCCGAGTCGATCGGCGGCTTCGAGGGCAACGCGCAGACCTTCCGGTTGCTGACCCGGCTCGAGGCGAAGGTGTTCGGCGAGGACGACCGCCCCTACGGCCTGAACCTCACCCGCTCGAGCCTCGACGCCAGCTGCAAGTACCCGTGGCCCGACACCCGCTCCGTCGCCGACCCGTCCGGCCGCGCCAAGTACGGCTTCTACGCCGACGACGAGCCGGCCTTCACCTGGATGCGCGAGGGCGCCCCCGAGGGAGTCCGCTGCATCGAGGCCGAGGTGATGGACCTCTCCGACGACATCGCCTACTCGGTGCACGACTTCGAGGACGCCGTCTTCTCCGGCTACATCGACGTCGCCGCGCTCGGCTCCCGCGTGGACCACGACGACCTCGTCGAGTCGATGCACTCCTGGGTCGGCGGCGAGATCGGCCACGACGAGCTCGTCGCCGCCTTCGACCGCCTCGACTCCCTCGACGTCTGGGTCGACTCCTGGGACGGCTCCCGCCGAGACCAGGCCCGGCTGAAGAACCTCACCAGCCAGCTCATCGGCCGCTTCGCCGCCTCCGCCACCGAGGCCACCCGCGAGGCCTACTCCCACCCCGACCTCGTCCGCTTCGGCGGCCACGTCGTCGTGCCCCGCGAGCAGCAGGCCGAGATCGCCGTGCTCAAGGGCATCGTCGCCACCTTCGTGATGTCGCGGAACACCCGCCAGCCCATCTACGCCCAGCAGCGCGAGGTCCTCACCCGCCTCGCCGACACCCTCCTCGAACGCGGCGCCGGCGCCCTCGACGCCGGCTTCGCCGAGGACTGGAACGCCGCCGGCACCGACGACGCCCGCCGCAGGGTCGTCGTCGACCAGGTCGCCAACCTCACCGACCAGAGCGCCCTGAGCTGGTTCGAGAGGCTGTGCTCCTGACGTGAGCGGGGCGCAGCCCCGCTCACGTCGGACGCCGGTCCCTGCCCGGCGTCCGCGCGGTCGGCTCCTCGGGGTGGTGCGTTCCGCAGAGCGGGGCGCGGACGCCTAGCGCGATTCGCTGGCACGCGAATCACGCGTTCGGCTGCACCCTGCGGCGTGCCCGCCGGAAGGCTGATTGCCATGCTGGTCGGGTAGGGCGCGGAGCGGCCGTATCGAGACCGACGTGTCCGGCGGGGTGGGAAGCCCTGCTGGCCGAGTAGGGCGCGGAGCGGGCGTATCGAGATCCACCAGCGTCAGCAGGACGAGTCTGCAGACCCGTCCTGCTGATTACGGTGGGTCTCGATACGCCGCGTTCCGCGGCTGCTCGACCAGCATGTGCGCAGGAGGCGGGTGCGCCGGTCGGCGCTCCTTCCTGCTGGTTCCGCGGCTGCTCGGCCGGCAGGGGAGGGGCGGAAACGGCGCACTCGGCCGGGGGGCGGGTGGCGGCGGTTACGATGGGGGGCATGCCTCGGATTCGACAGACGGATGTCGAGGAGGTCAAGGCCAGGGTCAACATCGCGGACGTGGTCGGCGAGTACGTCACCCTGAAGTCGGCGGGCGTCGGCTCGCTGAAGGGGCTCTGCCCGTTCCACGACGAGCGCAGCCCGAGCTTCCACGTGCGCCCCCAGGCCGGCTTCTACCACTGCTTCGGCTGCCAGGAGTCGGGCGACGTCTACAGCTTCGTCATGAAGATGGACCACACCTCGTTCAGCGAGACGGTCGAGCGGCTCGCCGGCCGCATCGGCTTCCCGCTGCAGTACGAGGAGGGCGGCGGCCAGGCCCCCGAGACCGGCGGACGCGCCCGGCTCATCGCCGCGAACAACGCCGCCGAGGAGTTCTTCCGCGAGCAGCTCGCGACCCCCGGCGCCGACGTCGGCCGCCGCTTCCTCGGCGAGCGCGGCTTCGACCGCGCCGCCGCCGACCGCTTCGGCGTCGGCTTCGCCCCCGACGGCTGGGACGGCCTGACCACCGCACTCAAGCGCCGCGGCTTCTCCGAGGAGGAGCTCACCACGGCGGGCCTCGTCAGCAGCAGCAACCGCGGCGGCGTCTACGACCGCTTCCGCGGCCGCCTCGTCTGGCCGATCCGCGACGTCACCGGCCAGACCGTCGGCTTCGGCGCCCGCCGCCTGCTCGAGGAGGACAAGGGTCCGAAGTACCTGAACACCCCCGAGTCGCCCGTCTACCACAAGTCGCAGGTCCTCTACGGGCTCGACCTGGCCAAGCGCGACATCTCCCGCGGCCACCGGGTCGTCGTCGTCGAGGGCTACACCGACGTGATGGCCTGCCACCTCGCCGGCGTCACGACCGCGGTCGCCACCTGCGGCACCTCCTTCGGCGTCGACCACATCAAGGTCCTGCGCCGCGTGCTCGGCGACGACAGCGGCGTCGGCGAGGTCGTCTTCACCTTCGACCCGGACGCCGCCGGCCAGAAGGCCGCGATGCGCGCCTTCCAGGAGGAGCACCGCTTCGCCGCGCAGACCTTCGTCGCCGTCGCGCCCGAGGGCCTCGACCCGTGCGACCTGCGCCTCAACCGCGGCGACGACGCCGTCCGCCGGCTCATCGACGACAAGAAGCCGATGTTCGAGTTCGTCATCCGGCAGCTGCTGTCCCGCTACGACCTCGACACGGTCGAGGGCCGGATCGCCGCCCTCCGCGCCGCCGCCCCGGTCGTCGCCGAGATCCGCGACCCGGCGCTGCGCCCCGGCTACTCCCGCGAGCTGGCCCGGATGCTCGGCCTGGACATGTCCGAGGTCAACTCCGCCGTCCGCTCCGCCGGCTCGCGCGCGCGCAACGCCCCGGGCGGCCGGGACGAGCGCCCGCAGGAGGACGCCCCCGAGGCGCCCGCCGGCGCGCGCATCGCCGACCTCCCCGTCGACGTCGTCACGCGGATCGAGCGCGAGGCGCTGATGGCCATGCTCCAGCTGCCCCAGGTGATGGGGGAGTCGCTGCTCGCCCGGGCCGCGCACGCCGCCGTCACGAACGAGACCCTCCGCGTCGTCCGCGACGCCGTCGTCGCCAACCTCGAGCGCGCGCAGGACCGCGACTGGGTCGAGCACGTGGCGGCCGACGTGCCCGGGCCGTTCGCCTCGCTCGTGCACCAGCTCGCCGTGGCGCCCATCCCGGCCGCCGACGAGGCCGGGCTCGCCCGCTACTCGAAGGACGTCGCGATCTCACTGATCGAGCGCGACCTCCTGCGGGAGATCGCCGAGCTGCGCGGCGCCCTGCAGCGCGCCTCGACCGACCCCGTGCTCTCCCGCGCCGTGCAGGTCCGCCTGGTCGAGCTGGAGCGCGAGAAGCGGGCCCTGCGCACCGAATGAGGGCGCCGCGGGCGCCCCGTGCCCTCGATGAGGGACGTGTTGCAGTCGTGTGAAGAAAGCGCTCGACGGCCCGCGCCGGTTCGGAGAGCGCTTCCGCATGTGTTACCACTGAGGAACAGCAATGCGGGCGCTCAGCGTCGTGGCCCCCGTGCGCCCAGAGAACACCGTGCGCCTGAAGGACAGTGCGCCGGATCGACACCGCTCCGCACGGACCCCGTGCGCGACGGACTCTGCGCCGCGGGACCGCGTTCCACGCCGAGGTCCGCATCCGATTTCTGACAGGAAGAGGCAGACGGAGATGACATCCGGATTCACTCGCGGTTCGCGGGCACTCGGCACGGCAGCAGGCTTCGCCGCGGTCGCGCTCGTGCTGGCGGGCTGCTCCGCCGGCGGCGGGGACTCGACCGGCGGCGCGGCCGGCGGCACGCTCACCATCGGCACCACCGACAAGATCACCACGCTCGACCCCGCTGGTTCGTACGACAACGGCTCCTTCGCCGTGATGAACCAGGTGTTCCCGTTCCTGATGAACACCCCCTACGGCAGCCCGGACGTCGAGCCCGACATCGCCGAGTCGGCCGAGTTCACGGCGCCGACCGAGTACACGGTCACGCTCAAGGACGGCCTGAAGTGGGCCAACGGCCACGACCTGACCTCCTCGGACGTCAAGTTCTCCTTCGACCGCCAGGTAGCGATCGCGGCCGAGAACGGCCCGTCGTCGCTCCTCGCTAACCTCGACAGCGTCGCGGCGCCGGACGACACCACCGTCGTCTTCACGCTGAAGTCGGAGAACGACCAGACCTTCCCGCAGATCCTCTCGAGCCCCGCGGGCCCGATCGTGGACGAGGAGGTCTTCTCGGCCGACGAGCTGACCGCCGACGCGGACATCGTCTCGGGCGACGCCTTCGCCGGGCAGTACACGATCGCGAACTACGACGTGAACAACCTCATCCAGTACAAGGCCTACGACGACTACCAGGGCGTGCTCGGCGCGGCGAAGACGGGCACCGTCAACGTCAAGTACTACGCGGACAGCTCGAACCTCAAGCTGGACATCCAGGAGGGCAACATCGACGTCGCGTACCGGAGCCTCTCCGCGACCGACGTCGAGGACCTCCGCGGGAACGACGCGGTCAAGGTCGTCGACGGTCCCGGCGGCGAGATCCGCTACATCGTCTTCAACTTCGACACGCAGCCGTTCGGCGCGACGACCGCCGAGGCCGACGCGGCCAAGGCGCTCGCCGTCCGCCAGGCCGCGGCCGATCTGATCGACCGCCAGGAGATCGCCGACCAGGTCTACAAGGGCACCTACACCCCGCTGTACTCCTACGTCCCCCAGGGCCTCACCGGCGCGACCGAGTCCCTCAAGGGCCTCTACGGCGACGGCCAGGGCGGTGTCGACGCCGACAAGGCGGCGGCCACGCTCCAGGCCGCGGGCGTCACCACCCCGGTCACCCTCAACCTGCAGTACTCGAACGACCACTACGGTCCGTCCTCGGGCGACGAGTACGCGCTGATCAAGGACCAGCTCGAGTCGACCGGCCTGTTCACCGTGAACCTGCAGACGACCGAGTGGGTCCAGTACTCCAAGGACCGCTCGAGCGACGTCTACCCGGCGTACCAGCTCGGCTGGTTCCCGGACTACTCCGACGCCGACAACTACCTGTCGCCGTTCTTCATCAAGGAGAACTTCCTCGCGAACCACTTCGACGACGCCGACGTGCAGAGCCTGATCGCCGAGCAGGTCTCCACCACCGACGCCGATGCGCGCACCGCGCTGATCGAGGAGATCCAGGACAAGGTCGCGGCGCAGCTGTCGACCCTGCCCTACCTCCAGGGCTCGCAGGTCGCGATCGTCGGCAGCACCGTGAGCGGAGCCGAGGACACCCTCGACGCCTCGTTCAAGTTCCGCTACGCGGCGCTCAGCAAGGGCTGATCCACCCCTCCGGCCGGCGCCTCCCCACCCGGGAGGCGCCGGCCGTTCTCCACGAAAGGCATCACGTGACGACAGCCACGACGGCTGCGGCGACGGCGCCCACCCGGCGACCGCGCGGCTCCGGAGGAGGACTCGGGCGCTATCTGCTCGTCCGCTTCCTGCTCATCATCCCGACCGTCTTCATCCTCGTGACGATGGTGTTCCTGCTCATGCGCTCGACGGGCGACCCGATCACCGCGGCGCTGGGCGGTCGGCTCACCGCCGACCAGCTGGCCGAGCGCGTGGCCGCCGCCGGCTACGACCGCCCGCTGATCGTGCAGTACCTCGAGTACCTCGGCAACCTGCTGCGCGGCGACTTCGGCACCACCCTGAGCGACAACCGCCCGGTCACCGAGGTGCTGGTCACCTACGGCGCCGCGACCGTCGAGCTCGCCTTCTACGCCCTGATCGTGGCGTTCCTGGTCGGCATCCCGCTCGGGATGCTCGCCGCCTACCACCGCGACCGCACGCCCGACGCGGTCCTGCGCATCTTCGCGATCCTCTGCTACGCGACCCCCGTCTTCTTCGCGGGGCTGCTGCTCAAGCTCGTCTTCTCGGTCTGGCTCAAGTGGTTCCCGGTCGCCGGTCGCGCGACCACGAACACCGAGCTCTCGCTGCAGTTCCTCGAGAACAAGACCGGCATCTACCTGATCGACGCGATCCAGACCGGCGACCCCGCCGCCGTGGCCGACGTGCTCTCGCACGCGGTGCTCCCGGCGATCGCGCTCGGCCTGCTGACCGCCGGCATCTTCCTCCGCCTCGTGCGCACCAACGTGATCGGGACCCTCGGCACCGACTACGTCGACGCCGCCCGCTCGCGCGGAGTGAGCGAGTTCCGCCTGGTCCGCACGCACGCCTACCGTCCGGCGCTCATCCCGATCATCACCGTCATCGGCCTGCAGATCGCCCTGCTGCTGGGCGGCGCGGTGCTCACCGAGACGACCTTCGAGTGGAAGGGCCTCGGCTTCCAGCTGGCCGAGTACCTCCAGGCGCGCGACTTCGTCGCCGTGCAGGGCATCGTCGCCCTGCTGGCCGTGATCGTGGCGCTGACCAACTTCATCGTCGACGTCATCGCGGCGCTCATCGACCCGCGAGTGAGGTACTGACCCATGAGCACCACCACTCCGGCGCGCCCGCGCCGCCGCCTCGTCGACCGGCTGCCGGTCGTCCACCAGCTCCGGCAGAGCGTGGGCCTGCAGCGCGGGATGCTCGTCACCGGTCTCGTGATCACCGGCGCGTTCCTCCTCGTCGCGGCCCTCGCGCCGCTGATCGCCCCCTACGGCTACTCGCAGCTGCGCACCGGCACCGAGTCGTTCGGCGCGCAGCAGCCGCCGAGTGCCGAGCACCTGCTCGGCACCACCGTCGGCGGCTACGACGTGCTCTCGCGCGTGATCTGGGGCGCGCAGACGGCGTTCCTCGTCATCGTCGTGGCCGTCGTGCTGTCGATCTTCCTCGGCGTCTTCCTCGGTCTCGTCTCCGGCTACCTCGGCGGCTGGCTCGACCGCGTGCTCGTCGTGATCTGCGACGCGATCTACGCCTTCCCGACCCTGCTGCTCGCGATCGTGATGTCGATCGTGATCTCCGGCGGCCAGTCGAACCTGTGGTCGGGCATCTTCGCCGCCGCGGTCTCGATCACGGTCGTCTACATCCCGCAGTACTTCCGCGTGATCCGGGCCGAGACGGTGCGGATCAAGGGCGACGCCTTCGTCGAGTCGGCGAAGGTCATCGGCGCCTCGACACCGCGGATCATGTTCAAGCATGTGCTGCGCAACGCCACGCGCACGCTGCCGCTGATCTTCACGCTGAACTCGTCCGAGGCGATCCTCACCCTCGCGGGCCTGGGCTTCCTCGGCTTCGGCATCGAGCCGACCTCGGCCGCCGAGTGGGGCTACGACCTCAACAAGGCGCTGTCCGACGTGACCAGCGGCATCTGGTGGACCTCGGTCTTCCCGGGCCTGGCCATCGTCCTCGTCGTGCTCGGCATCACGCTGGTCGGCGAGAGCCTCAACGACCTCGCCGACCCGCGCCTGCGCGGCCGGCGGGCGGTGGCCGCCGGTTCCGGCGACGTCGCCGCGACGTCCGTCGTCCCGGGCGGCGCGCTCCCCGCGGACGGCCTGGAGACGCCGGGACACGATCCCGTCGCCGGAGTGGAGAAGACCCGATGAGCGTCCAGCGTCCCGCCGACAGCCGTCCCGCCGACGCGGGCTCGCGCCCGATCGTCGACATCCAGGACCTCGAGGTCGCCTTCGCGAGCGATCGCGGTGCGGTCCGCGCGGTGGCCGGCGTCAGCCTCCGCGTCGAGCGCGGCGAGGTGCTCGCCATCGTCGGCGAGTCCGGCAGCGGCAAGACCGTCACGGCCAAGTCGATCCTCGGGCTCCTGCCCGAGACGGCGACGGCCTCCGGCGTCATCCTGCTCTCGAAGAAGGACGGCAGCTCGTCGACCGACGTCGTGTCCGTCCCGAAGGGGCGCCTGCGCGAGCTCCGCGGCACCGACGTCGCCATGGTCTTCCAGGAGCCCGGCACCGCCCTCAACCCCGTCTTCACCGTCGGTTGGCAGATCGCGGAGGGGCTGCGCGCGCACGCCTCCGTCTCGCGCAAGGACGCGCGGAAGCGCGCCATCGACGTCCTGCGCACGGTCGGCATCCCCGAGCCGGAGAAGCGGGTCGACTACTACCCGCACCAGTTCTCCGGCGGCCAGAAGCAGCGCGTCGTCATCGCGATGGCGCTCGTGCTCGACCCGGGGCTGATCGTCGCCGACGAGCCGACCACGGCCCTCGACGTGACGGTGCAGGCGGAGATCCTCGACCTGCTCCGCCGCTGCCGCGACGACTTCGGCACCTCGATCGTCCTGATCACCCACAACATGGGCGTCGTCGCCGACCTCGCCGATCGCGTCGCCGTGATGTACCAGGGCGAGCTGGTCGAGGAGGCGCCGGTCGCCGAGCTGTTCGCCGCTCCGAAGGCCGAGTACACCCGCAAGCTGCTCGCCGCCGTCCCGCACGTGGGCCAGGGCGTCGCCCGGGCGAAGGAGCGCGCCATCGAGCGCGCCGGCGCCCCGGAGGCCGAGACGCTCGTGCTCGCCGAGGATCTGCGGATCCAGTACCCGGGCCGCCTCGGCCGCCCCGGCTTCGTGGCCGTCGACGGCGTCTCCTTCCGCATCCGCGCGGGGGAGGTGCTCGGCCTGGTCGGCGAGAGCGGCTCGGGCAAGACGACCATCGGCCGGGCGATCGCCGGACTGACCACCGTCACCGGCGGCTCGCTGCGCGTGCTCGGCAAGGAGATGCGCGGCATCCGCGAGCGCGCCTTCCGTCCCGTCCGCGGCGACATCGGCTTCGTCTTCCAGGACCCGGCGTCGAGCTTCAATCCGCTGCTGACGATCGCCGAGTGCGTCGCCGAGCCGCTGATCGTGCACGGGCGCGCCCGCGACGCCGGTGCCGCCCGGAAGCGGGTCGACGAGCTGCTCGAGGCGGTGCAGCTGCCGCGCTCCTACGGCGACCGCTACCCGCACGAGCTCTCCGGCGGCCAGCGCCAGCGCGCGAGCCTCGCGCGCTCGCTCGCCCTCGAGCCGAAGCTGCTGATCGCCGACGAGCCGACCTCGGCGCTCGATGTCTCGGTGCAGGCGCGCGTGCTCGAGCTGTTCGCGGAGCTGCAGCGCGAGTTCGGCTTCGCCTCGCTCTTCATCAGCCACGACCTCGCCGTCGTCGACCTGCTCGCCGACCGGATCGCGGTGCTCTACCGCGGCGAGCTGGTCGAGGAGGGCACGGGCGAGGAGGTGCTGTCCGCGCCGAAGCACCCGTACACGCAGCGGCTGCTGGCCTCGCTGCCGGTGCCGGACCCGGGGGAGCAGGCCGAGCGCCGCGAGCTCCTGCGCAGCATCGTCGAGGCGGAGCGGAAGGCGTGAGCCGAGCCGCCGCCGCCTCGGCGCCCATCGTCGTCGACGACCTGAGCGTCGAGTACCCGCCGCGCGGCATCAGCGGGCGCTGGACCGCGCTGCGCGGGGTCAGCCTGCGCGTCGAGCCGGGTGAGGTGCTCGGCATCCTCGGCGGCAGCGGCTCCGGCAAGTCGACGCTGGCGCGCGTCCTCGGCGGCGAGGGTCTCGACGGCCCGGCCGGCGCCGGCGCGCGCACTCGGCCGGTGATCATCGGCGGCGAGGCCACCGTCTCCGGCCACCGCCTCCGCGGGATGCCAGCCCGCGAGATCAAGCGCTTCACCTTCGACGTCGCGCACCTCGCGCAGGACGCCGGAGCGGTGCTGCGCCCGGAGCTGACCGTCTCCGAGCTGATCGCCGAGCCGATCTTCCTCCGCGACCGGCACTACGACCCGAAGAGCGCGGCCGTCCGGGTGGCGACGCTGCTCGACTCCGTGCACCTGCCGCTGTTCCTGCTCGACCGCTTCCCCTACGAGCTCTCCAGCGGTCAGCGTCAGCGCGTCGCGATCGCCCGCGCGCTCGTGCTCGGCCCGAAGGTGCTGATCGCCGACGAGCCGACCTCCGGCATCGACGCGACCGTCCGCGAGTCGATCGTGGACCTGCTGACGGATCTGCGCCGGCAGGAGGGCTTCGCCGCGGTCGTCGTGAGCCACGACATCGACGTGCTCAGCCGGGCCACCGACCGGATCGCCGTGCTGGTCGAGGGCGAAGTGGTCGCCTACGGACCGCTGCTCGAGGTGCTGAACGACTCCCGGCACCCGTACGTCCGCGAGCTCGGTGCCGCCTTCGCCGAGTTCGAGCGCTTCGACGCCTCCCGCGCCGCGCGCACGGCGCCCGCGGAGGAGGCCGGATGAGCGCGCCGCGCGTCGCCGTCCTGCCCCGGCCGAAGCAGATCTTCACCGACGCGATCGAGGCCGGCGGCGGGACCGTCGTCGGCGTCGAGGACGCGGGGGCGCTGCTCTGGCTCTCCTACGGCCGCACCGACGAGCTCGCCGCGGTCCTCGCGGAGCACCCGGCCATCCGCTGGGTGCAGCTGCCGTGGGCGGGGGTCGACGTGTTCGCGCCCGTGCTGCGCGGCACTGAGCGGGAGGGACTGCGCTGGACGAGTGCGAAGGGCGCCTACGCCGAGCCGGTCGCCGAGCACGCTCTCGCGCTGACCCTCGCGCTGCTGCGCTCGCTGCCCGAGCGCGCCCGTGCCGATTCCTGGGGAGCGAAGCGCGCCAGGACCCTGCACCGCGCGCGGGTCGTCGTCGTGGGCGCGGGCGGCATCGCCGTCGAGCTCCTGCGGCTGCTGAGCGTCTTCGACGCCCACGTCACCGTGGTCCGCCGGACCGCCGCGGAGGTGCCCGGAGCCGACCGGACGGTCCCCGCGGAGCAGCTGCCCGACGTGGTCGCCGACGCCGACGTCCTCGTGCTCGCGGCCGCCGCGACCGACGGCACCGCCCGGCTGGTCGACGCCGCGCTCCTGCGGCGGCTGCCGGCCGAGGCCGTGCTGGTCAACGTCGCCCGGGGGAGCCTCGTCGACACCGACGCTCTCGTGACCGCCCTCGCGGAGGGACGGCTCGCCGGAGCCGCCCTCGACGTCACCGACCCGGAGCCGCTGCCGGACGGGCACCCGCTCTGGAGCGAGCCGCGCTGCCTGATCACCCCGCACTCCGCGGACACCCCGGAGATGACGACACCGCTGCTCGCCGAGCGCGTCCGTGCCAATGTCGCCGCCTTCGCCGCGGGCCGCGAACTGCTCGGCGTCGTCGACCCGGCGCTCGGCTACTGATCCAGGATTTGGAGTTCGCGCAGACTTTGCTAAAGTAGTCACGCGCTGTTCGCCTCCGGGTGAGCGGATGATCCTCGATAGCTCAATTGGCAGAGCAATCGGCTGTTAACCGGTAGGTTCTTGGTTCGAGTCCAAGTCGGGGAGCGAAGGGCCTGGGACTCCACTCCTGGGCCCTTTTTCGTGCCCTCGAGTCGGTCCTCCGGGCCCGGTCTCCGCGCCTCGTTCCCTGCGTGCTCACCGGTCCGCCGTGCTCTCTGCCGCGACCCCGACCGGAGCCCCCATGCGCGACGACGTCCTCGACCTCCTCCGCCGCCGGCCCGACGTCGAGGCCCCCGACCTCGTCGCGGTCGACGCGAGCGACCGCCTCCTCCTCGACCTCGCCGCGGGGCACTCCCGGGTCGCCGTCATCGGCGACGCCTTCGGCGCGCTGACGCTCGCCCTCGCCGCCGACGGCGTGGCGGTCTCCTCCGCCCAGGACTCGATCGTCGCCGAGCGGGCCCTCGCCGCCAACGCCGAGGCGGTCCGCGCCGCCGGCATCGAGCTCGCGCCCTTCACGATCGCCGACTCGATCGCCGAGGCGGTCGAGGGCGCCGAGATCGTGCTGCTGCGCCTCCCGCGCTCGCTCGACGCGCTGGCCGCCGTCGCGGCCGAGGTCGCGCTCGCGAATCCCGCCGCGCAGCTCATGGCCGCCGGGCGGATCAAGCACATGTCGCTCGGCATGAACGAGGTCCTGGCCCGCCGCTACGACCGGATCGACGTCAGCCTCGCGCGGCAGAAGTCGCGGGCGCTGCTCGCGAGCGAGGCGAAGGCGGAGCAGCCCGCCGCCCCCGGAGCGGAGCGCCGCCGCCTGGCCGAGCACCGGCTCGACGTCGTCGCACTGCCCGGCGTCTTCGCCGGCGCCAAGCTCGACCTCGGCACGCGGGCGCTGCTCGCCGCGCTCGACCCGGCCGCGCTGCCCGGGGGAGTGGCGGTCGACCTCGGCTGCGGCTCCGGAGTGCTCGCCGCGTCGCTCGCGCTCGCCCGCCCGGACCTCGACGTGATCGCCACCGACAGCTCCCGCGCGGCCGTGGAGTCCGCCGGCCTGACCGCCGAGGCGAACGGCCTGGGCGACCGCATCCGACTGCTCCGCGACGACAACGCCTCCACGCTCGCCGACGGCTCGGTCGACGTGGTGCTCTGCAACCCGCCGTTCCACTCCGACGGCGCGGTGACCGACCTCGTCGCGCGCCGGATGATCGCGGCCGCCGGCCGCATCCTCCGCCCCGGCGGCGAGCTGTGGACGGTGTTCAACTCGCACCTCGCGCACCCGGCCGAGCTGCGCCGCTCCGTGGGGCCGACCAAGATCATCGAGCGCAGCGCGAAGTTCACCGTGGCGCGCAGCCGTCGCGAGGGCTGAGCGCTCACTCGAGTCGGGTTGGCCGACCGCAAGCCCCCGCCGCGCCTCCGGCTCCGACGCCCGCTGCCGGGTACCATCGCTCTCCGGCGTCCCCCTGCGCCGTTCCCTGATGCCCCGGAGGCCGTCGTGCTCGAAGTCGTCCTCGTCCTCGCCCTGATCGTCGCGGCGGGGGCGATCGTCCTGTGGCGCCGCTCCGCCGCCGCCGAGCGCCGCGCGCTCGACAGCCGGGCCGAGGAGGCTGCGCGCGCCGTCGCCCTCGAGCTGTCCGTCCGCGAGCAGGAGGCGCGGCTGCGTATCGTCGGCGAGCTCGAGCAGCTCGCCGTCCGCGCCGCGTCGAAGGTCGTGGAGGAGGCCGAGAGCGTGCGCCTCACCATCGACCGCGATCCCGCCGCCGCCTCGCGCTCCGCTGGGCGGGCCGTCAGCGCTGCGGAGGCGTCGCTCGCCCAGCTGCGCCGCATCGCGACGGTCGCCGCGGTCGATCCGCGCGAGCTCCCCGCGACCGGCGGGACGGACGCCCTGATCGAGAGCGCCCGCGAGCGCGGCCTGGTCGTGCAGGAGGAGACGTTCGGCGAGCCGTTCCCGCTGCAGGACGGCGCGGACGTCGCCGTGATGCGCGTCCTCGAGTACGCCTTCGACGAGGCCCTGGAGTCCGGCGGCACCGGCACCGAGCTGCGGATCACCTCCCGCTGGACCGCCACCGGCCTGCGCGTCGAGGTCGACGACGACCGCGAGCGCCACGCCGGCGCGGAGTCCGACGCGAGCGCTGTCGACGCGGACCTGCGCGCGCTGACCGACCGGATCGACAGCCCGGCGCTCTCGGAGCTGCGCGAGCGGGCCGGCCTGTTCGGCGGCGACGTCGTCGAGAAGCGCACGCCCGGCGTCGGGCGCAGCGTCACCGCGTCCTTCCCGACCGTGCGCCACCACAACGGCGTGCACGGCGTCGACCTGGCCTAGGCCAGGGAGCGCCGGCCCGGAATCGGAGCGGAGGCGGGGTGTCTCGGACGCTCAGTCCTCGAGGTGCTCGACGCCCGGGGTCCAGGAGACGCCGGGGACGCCCCAGCCGCGCTTGCGGGTGATCTTCGCGACGGGCTTGGCGTACTCGTGCTCGAGGCGGTCCGTGTAGAGGACGCCGTCGAGGTGGTCGAACTCGTGCTGGAAGACGCGGGCGAACCAGCCCTCCGCCTCGATCTCGAACGGCGTGCCGTCGAGGTCGACCGCGCGCAGGATCGCGCGCTCCGAGCGCCGCAGGGGGAAGCGCTCGCCGGGGAACGACAGGCAGCCCTCGGACTCGGTGTCCTCGTCGGCCTCGCCGAGCGGCGTCGGGGTGACGAACAGCTCGGGGTTGATCGCGACGCCGCGGCGGGGAGTGCCGTCGTCGGCCTCGTAGTCGTAGACGAAGAGCCGCAGCGGCACGCCGACCTGCGGTCCGGCCAGGCCGACGCCGGGCGCCGTGTCCATCGTCTCGAACATGTCCGCGACGAGCGTGCGGAGCGCGTCGTCGAACTCGGTGACGGGGGCGGCGGGGGAGTGCAGGACGGGGTCGCCGGCGATGCGGATGGGGAGGACGGCCATGGGGATCAGGGTATCGCGGGCCCTGCGGGGGGCCGTCCTGATCGTCATCCGCTGGTTAGCCGAGGTCCCCCGTGCGTCGGAGGATGCACGGATCGAATCTGGGTAGGGTCGTCCCCATGCCCACTGATCTCACTGAATTGGCGGATCAGTTCACCCTCGATCCCGCGCAGTTCATCGGCATTCCGATCGCGCTGATCGGGGCGGTCTTCCTCTCGCTCGGAGCGCAGTTCCAGCACCGCGGAGTCGTCAAGGTCGAGCGCTTCTCGAAGCGCTCCGGCTCGAGCGGACTCAGCGGCGGGCAGCTCTTCGCGCTGCTCTCGCGACCGTCGTGGGTGATCGGCACGCTGATGCTGGCGCTCGCGATCGTCTTCCAGCTCACCAGTCTCGGCTTCTCCCCGCTCATCGTCGTCCAGCCGCTGGGCGCGGTCGCGCTCGTCATCACGGCGATCGTGAACGCCCGGGTGAGCAAGGTGCGGCTGAACCCGTCCTCGATCCGGGCGATCGTCCTCTGCGTCGGCGGTGTCGGCCTGTTCGTCCTCGTCGCGGCGTTCAATGCAGTGGACAAGTCCATCCAGACCTCGCAGCTGATCACCATCCTGGTGATCCTCGCGGTCGTGCTGACGATCTTCGTGATCGCCTTCCGCGTCTTCCGCAAGAAGGCCCGCGCGATCTTCTACATCCTCGGCGCCGGCGTCGTCTACGGCTTCGTCGCCACCCTCGCGAAGGTCGTCCTCAACCGGATCAAGTTCGGCGAGTTCGACCCGCTGACCGTCGTCTGCATCGTGGCGCTCCTGGCCGCCACCGCGCTGGGCGGCTACTTCGTGCAGAACGCCTACGCCTCCGGGCCGCCGGACCTCGTCGTCGCCGGCCTGACCGTCGTCGACCCGCTGGTCGCCGTGGCGATCGGCATCATCGTCCTCGGCGAGGCGCAGTACGCGGCGCCGTGGGCGATCCCGCTCTTCATCGCGGCGGGAGTGGTCGCCATCTGGGGGGTCTTCCTCCTCGCGAAGCACCACCCGCAGGCCCGCTGAGCCGCCCGACGCGAGGCGCCGCAATCCCGGGATCCGGCGCCCTCCCCGCCTACACTGGGACCGCTTCGAGACGCCGTGCACCCGCCCGAACCCACGCCGATCGCTCCTCTCCCTCGAGCGACACGACATCGTTAGGACCCACTCCGTGTCAGATCCCCGCGACGCGTCACGCCCCGAGTCGTCGACCGGCGACTCCGCTCCGGCGGACGCCGCCCGCCGCCCGCTGACCGTCGTGATCGGCTGCGACACCTTCGCGCCGGACGTCAACGGAGCCGCCAAGTTCGCCGAGCGCCTCGCCGCCGGCCTGCAGGCGCGCGGCCACGAGGTGCACGTCGTCGCCCCGTCCGCCGACGGCTGGAGCGGCACCCGCGTCGAGGACCACGAGGGTCAGCGGATCATCGTGCACCGCCTCTTCAGCCTCCGGTGGCCCCCGCACGACTGGCTGCGCTTCGCGATGCCGTGGCGCATCCGCCAGAACAGCGCGCGGATCCTCGACGAGGTGAAGCCCGACGTCGTGCACTTCCAGTCCCACGTCATCGTCGGCCGCGGCCTCGGCCAGGAGGCGGCCAAGCGCGGCATCCGCATCATCGGCACCAATCACTTCATGCCCGAGAACATGCTCGAGTTCACGCTCCTGCCCAAGGCCGCCCAGGCGAAGGCCGTGGCGATGGCCTGGCGGGCCGCCCGCCGCACCTTCGGCCGCGCGGAGGCCGTCACGACGCCGACCCGCAAGGCCGCGCAGTTCCTCGAGAAGTACACGGGGCTGCAGGGCGTGCACGCCATCTCCTGCGGCATCGACGCCGACAACTACACGCCAGACTTCACCCCGCGCACCGCCAACCGGATCCTCTTCGTGGGGCGCGTCACCGGCGAGAAGCACATCGACGTCCTGCTCCGCGCGGTCTCTCTGCTCGACCCGTCGCTGGACGCGCAGCTCGAGATCGTCGGCGGCGGCGACCAGATGCGCAACCTCCAGCAGCTCGCCACCACCCTCGGCATCGCCGACCGCGTCCACTTCACCGGCTACGTCTCCGACGCCGAGCTGAAGCAGGCGTACAGCCGGGCGACCGTCTTCGCGATGCCCTCCATCGCCGAGCTGCAGAGCATCGCCACCATGGAGGCGATGGCGTCGGCCCTGCCCGTGGTCGCCGCCGACGCGATGGCCCTCCCGCACCTCGTCCACGAGGGCGAGAACGGCCACCTCTTCGAGCCCGGCAGCGCGCAGGCCCTCGCCGACGGCCTCACCGACGTCCTGACGGCCGACCCCGAGCGCCTCGAGGCCCTCAAGCGCAGCTCGCTCCGCATCGTCGCCGCACACGACATCAACCGCACGATCAGCACTTTCGAGAGCCTGTATCGTGGGGAGCCGGTGGCCGATCCGGCCGCCGACGCAGCGTCCGCTCCGGCAGGCCGAGCCGCCTCCTGACGGCCCGCCCCGCTCGCCTCGGGCGCCGCGGGGCGTTAGCTCAGCCGGTCAGAGCAGCGGACTCATAATCCGTCGGTCACGGGTTCAAGTCCCGTACGCCCTACTTCCGTCCCGACGCGGTGGCGCCGCCGGTCCGCGCCCCGACTCCGCAGAAGTTGTCGTACTCGCGCGCTGAGTACGACGACTTCTGCGCACTCGACGCGACCTCGCCGTCGGTCCCCGTCGCGCGTGCGCGAAAGTTGTCGTACTCGGGCGTCGCGTACGACGACTTCTGCGGAGCGGGCGGAGTGGCGGCCGGTCAGGCGTCCGGGCGGGACTTCTTGAGGCGGGACTTCGCGGCGCGCTCGGTGAGGACGGACAGGTAGTCCTGGACCGGGCGGTCGGCGAGGGAGTCGAGCTCCTTCTGGACGGCCGACTCCACCTCGGCGGCGGAGCGGTCGGGGAAGCGGGTGCGCAGGCGCGCGGACACTTCGGAGACGATCTGGTCGAGGTTCACTTCAGCGGTCACGGGCGGATCTTCCTCCCCGTTGGTTAACGGATGGTGTTCCGCCGGCGTCGACCGCGTCGGCGCTAGCACGTCCGCCGCCCGGAAGCCCGTAGTGGCCGCTCTCCGCACGACGTGGTTCGCTGTTCTCGTGCCTGACCTCCCGATGTTCCCGCTCGGCTCCGTGCTGCTGCCGCACATGCCGCTCCCGCTCCGGCTGTTCGAGCCGCGGTATCTGCGGATGCTCGGCGACGTGCTCGAGGACGACACGCTCTCGTTCGGCGTCGTGCTCATCGAGCGCGGGCAGGAGGTCGGCGGCGGCGACCAGCGCTTCCCGATCGGCACGGTCGCGCGCATCCTGAACATCGACGGCGCCGAGTCGTTCGTCACCATCGACAGCGTCGGCGAGAACCGCTTCGAGGTCGTCCGCTGGTACGACGACGATCCGTACCCGAAGGCCGAGGTGCGTCCCGTCGCGCCGCTGGAGTGGGCGCCCGAGCACGAGGAGCTGCTGCGCTCCGCCGAGTCCGCGGTGCGGACGGCGCTGGCGGTTGCGAGCGAGTTCGTCGAGCAGCGCTACGGCGCCGTCGTCGAGCTGGCCGAGGACCCGGCCGCGCACGCCTGGCAGCTCGCTGGAGTCGCTCCGGTGACCGAGCTCGACCGGCTCGCATTCCTGCGCAGCACCTCGATGGTGGAGCTGCTCGAGTCCGTGCGCGAGCGCTCCTCCGAGGCGACCGAGTCGTTCCGGGCCGGCTGGGCCTGATCGTCCCCTCGTGCTGACCGGCGTCATCCGCTGATCCGGTGACTCGCGCCGACCGCGAGAGCCCGCCTCACTCCTCGAGCGCGACTCCGCGCTCGGCCGCGAGCTTCGCCAGGTCGTCGACGACGACGAGTGCCATCCGCACCGAGCGGTCTCGCTGGTACTCCTCGTCGTCCGCGTCGATCAGCGGCGCGCGGTCGAGGGTCTCCTCGATCGACTGCGACAGCTCCCGCCAGGCGTCCTGCCGAGCGTCGTCGACGAGCGAGGCCAGGTACTGCTCGTCCCGCGCGCGGTGGCGCAGGGAGTCGGCGACCGCGAGCGAGAGCCGCTCGCGGTGGTCGAGGTTGTCGATGTCGGCGGAGCGGTAGTCGTGCACGTGGTCGGAGCGGCCGCCGACCAGGGTCGCGTCCGCGGCGATGGCGCGCAGGCGCTCGGCCGCCGCCTCCGACTCGTCGGCGAGCTTCTCCAGCTCGGCGGCGGCGATGACGGAGTAGTGCCGGACGTCGAAGGGGACGCCCTCGGCCAGGCCGTCCATCAGCACGCGGTTCTTCACGGCCATCCGGCTCGCGTACTGGGCGAGCAGCAGACCCTCCTCCGCGGCCTCCTCGACCGAGACGGGCTCGCGCGACGGGTTCTCGTCCGGGTCGTACGGCTCCATCTTGAACCTGCGTCGACGGCGGAACCACACGCGCGTCACCTGCACCCTCGGTTCGAGCGCCCCGCCCGCCGGAGCACCTCTTCGAGAGTACCGGTCGGGCGGGCGCGATGGTCGGCCGGTCAGGCGTCCCGCCAGTCGTCCTGCAGCAGGTGCGAGCCGGCCTGCGGCCCCATCTGCAGCATGCCGCCGTCGACGGCGTAGGACGCTCCGGTGATGTAGGCGCCCGCGGGTGAGGCGAGGAGGGCGATCACGGCCGCGATCTCGCGCGCGTCGCCGGGGCGGCCGAGCGGGATGCCCGGGCGGTCGATGCCGTGCGGATCCACGTCCTCCGCGTCGTTCATCGGGGTCGCGATCTCACCCGGTGCCACCGCATTGGCGGTGATGCCGTAGCGGCCGAGCTCGAGGGCGGCGACCTTCAGCAGTCCGCCGAGTCCGTGCTTGGCGGCGACGTAGGCGCTCGCGCCGACGCGGGGCTGGTGCTCGTGCACGCTGGTGACGCCGATGAGGCGGCCGCCGGTGCCCTGCTCGACCATGATGCGGGCGGCGCGCTGGAGGCCGACGAACGCTCCGTCGAGGTTCAGCGCGATGACCTCGCGCCAGCTCGTCAGGCTCTGCTCGAGGAAGGGCTCGCCGCCGCCCCCGCCCGCGTTGTTGACGAAGACGTCGAGTCCGCCGAGGCGGCGAGCCAGGTCCTCGACCACGTCGCCGACCCGGTCGAGCTCGGTCGCGTCGAGGCGGGCGACCTCGGCGCGGCGGCCGTGCGAGCGCACCTCGTCCGCGGTCTCAAGGGCGCCCTGCTCGTCGCTGTGCCAGGTGATGCCGACGTCCATGCCGGCCTCCGCGAGGGCGACGGCGGCGGCTCGGCCGATGCCGGAGTCCGAGGCCGTGACGACGGCGCGGGTGGGGCGGAAGTCGCGGGGTCCCTGGGTCATGACGTCTCCTGTTCCGAGGCGCGGCGCGCCTCCTCGATCCCGATCCCAGCACCGGCGTCGCCCGGCCGGCAGACGCTTGACACGCCGACCGCCGCGGTCGCGGGCGTGGCGGATGTCCGGGCGGGGGCCCGGATCGAGTTGACTGTCCTGATGGACTCCCGACGCATCTCCGTCGTCGTCCCCGTCAAGGACGACGCCCGGCACCTCGAGCGGCTGCTCGCCCTCCTGGCCGAGCAGACCCTCGCCCCCTTCGAGATCGTCGTCGTCGACGACGGCAGCACCGACGACAGCGCGGACATCGCCCGCGCGGCGGGCGCCCGGGTGATCGTGCACGGCGGGACCGGCATCCCGGCCAGCACGGCGCACGGCTTCGACGAGGCGGAGGGCGACGTGCTCGCCCGGCTGGACGCCGACTCGCAGCCCGACCGGCACTGGCTCGCGCGGATCGCCGCGCACTTCGCCGACCCGGACGTCGGCGCGGTGACCGGCCCCGGCCGGTTCGTCGAGCTCGGCCCGGTCGCGCGGACCCTCGCCCGGATCGTCTACATGGACGCGTACTTCGTGCTGATGGGCTCCGCGCTGGCCAACTGGCCGCTCTTCGGCTCGAACTGCGCCGTCCGCCGCTCGGCCTGGCAGGAGATCGCGGGGGAGATGCACCGCGACGATCCCTACGTGCACGACGACGTCGAGATCAGCGTGCATCTGGGGCTGCGCCACCGGATCGTCTACGACCGCCACCTGGAGGTCGGCATCTCGGCGCGACCGTTCGGCGCCGCGGCCGACATGGTGCGGCGCCTCGACCGCGCCCTGCACACGCTGCGCCGGCACCCCGGGCTCGGCGACCCGGTGCAGCGCTGGATCCACCGCACGCGGCGCCGGCACGTCGAGCGGCTGAGAGCCCTCTCCGCCGCCCGCCGCGCTCCGCGCTAGGACTCCGCGGGGGTCGCGGCCGGAGCCTCGGCCGGTCGCGGGTCGTCCTTCGGCATCGCGCGGACGGCGAAGAGCATGCCGACGGCGAGCACCGTCAGCGCGATGCAGACGAAGCGGGTGCCGTTCGCGAGGCCCTCGGGCGTCGGATCGCCGCCACCGGCCTGGGCGTTGACGATCGCGCCGAACACCGCGACGGCGATCGCGCTGCCGATGTTCCGGGCGAAGAAGTTCGTCGAGGACACGACGCCGCGCTCGTTCCACTCGACGCTCGCCTGCGCGCGGATGAGGGTCGGCGTGGCGACCAGGCCCATCCCGGCGCCGATCAGCACGCAGAAGCCCGCGATCTCCCACAGGCTCGACGAGGCGCCGAGGAGGATCGTCAGCCCGGTGCCGACGGTGACCAGCGCCGCGCCGAGGAAGGCCGTGCGGCGGAAGCCGATCCGCAGGTAGAGCCTGCCGGAGAGGCTCGCCGCGACCGGCCAGCCGATCGTCATCGCGGCGACCGCGAAGCCGGCGCCGAGGGCGGAGCTGCCGAGGACGCCCTGCGCGAAGGTCGGGAAGTAGGAGGTGACGCCGAGCGTGATCGCGCCGACCGTCACCGAGACGAGACTCGTCGAGAGCAGCACCCGCCGCGTGAGCACCCAGAGCGGCAGCACCGGGGCGACCGCCCGGCGCTCGATGGCGACGAAGCCGGCGAAGGCGAGCGCCGCGACGACGAAGACGCCGACGCCCGCGGGCGAGAGCCAGGGCCAGGCGTTGCCGCCCTCGAGCAGGCCGAGGATCAGCAGCGCCGTGCCGAGGGCGAGCACCGACGCGCCGGCGAGGTCGAGCGGAGTGCGCTCGCCGCGGGTGGTCTCGCGGAAGCTGCGGATCAGCAGGAAGGCCGCGAGCAGGCAGAGCGGGATGTTGACCAGGAAGATCCAGCGCCAGGCGCCCAGGTCCGAGAGCACGCCGCCGAGAGTGGGGCCGACGACCGAGGAGATGCCCCAGACGCTGGCGAGGTAGCCCTGGGTCTTCGCCCGCTCGGCGACCGTGTAGATG
This sequence comes from Rathayibacter festucae DSM 15932, assembly GCF_004011135.1. Taxonomy (NCBI): domain Bacteria; kingdom Bacillati; phylum Actinomycetota; class Actinomycetes; order Micrococcales; family Microbacteriaceae; genus Rathayibacter; species Rathayibacter festucae. Next base: position 901,564 of record NZ_CP028137.1, read on the forward strand.
TCGCCGGCGATGGTGATGCCCATCGGCTGGATGGCCCCGGCGCCGAGGCCCTGCAGGGCGCGGAAGGCGATAAGCGCGGGCATGCTCCAGGCCAGGCCGCAGAGCAGCGAGCCGACGAGGAAGAGGCCGATCCCGATCAGCATGATGGGCTTCCGCCCGATCACGTCGGAGAGCTTGCCGTAGAGGGGGACGGAGACCGCCTGGGCGAGGAGATAGATGGAGAACAGCCAGGGGAACTGCTCGAAGCCGCCGAGGTCCGCGACGATCGAGGGCACCGCGGTCGAGAGGATGGTCGCGTCGAGGGCGACCAGTGCGGTCGAGATCATCAGCGCCAGGAGGATCGGACCGCGCTCGGAGCGCAGTCCGACGCTCGCGCGCGTGGGGGAGTCGGTCATTCCGCTCACGCTATTGCAGAGCCGGGCGATGGAACGGGGGCTCGACGCACTCGGTAGACTGGCCCTATGGAACTCGTGCTCTGGCTCGTCGTAGCCGCCATCGCCGGTGTCGGCCTCGTCTCCGGAGTCGCGGCTCTGGTCGCCATGACGAAGGCGCCCTGGTCCGACAGCAAGTAGCGGTCCGACAGCAAGGAGAGGGGTCCGGGGTCGCACCCGCCCGCCCTCACTCGTAGCACCGCACCACGCTCCAGCACGGATCCGTCGAGGCGACGACGTCGAGCACGAACGCTCCGCCCGTCTCGAGATCGGTCGCCTGGAAGCGCCAGCCGCCGATGCTGACCGGCACGCCGCCGAACGTCGGCGGGAAGCCGTCGAGCGGCGCCCACCAGTCGCTGGTGCGCGTCCAGACCGTCGGCCGGTCGCTCACCCGATAGCTGGCGCCGCGCCATTCGAGCGCGACGGGCACTCCGTCGCCGTCGGTCGCGACCATCGCCGTCTCGTCGATCACCGCCATCGTGGGTGCTCCCGCCTGCTCCTCTCGACCCGCCGGACTCGACTGGCCGTTCGAACATGTGTTCGATAGTCTGCGAGTGTACGCCGCGGCGCCCGTGCTCGCCACGGCAGCGGATCGACCGGGCAGGAGGCGAGATGATCGAGTGGAGTCCCCTCCAGATGCTGCGCAGCAGCGGGCCCGACGAGTGGGTCATGGTGGACGCGATGCGGACCGGGCGGATCGGGCTGATCCGCAGAATCGAGACGGGGCCCTACCGCGAGAGCTGGTTCCGGGCGGTCACCTGGGCCGCGGAGCCGGGCAAGCGGACGCTGGTGGGCTACTCGCGGTCGATGGAGACCATCGCGGCCACGCTGTGGGCACATCAGCCGCTGACCGCGCAGGAGAAGCCGTTCCCGGGCTACCCGGCGTCGAGGCCGGCCGGGGCGCCCGCGCCGTGAGTCCGGCGGCCGAGGCCGTCGTCCGAGCTCGCGCCGCCGCGGTGGAGAATGGCCGGATGCTCCTCGCGCTCACCGGTGGCCCCACGGGGGAGTGGCGGGCTGTCGTCGCGGACGGCTCGGGGGCCGAGGTGGGCGGCGGGCGCGGTCCGGTCGAGCTGGCCGCCTTCGTCCGGAAGCGGGAGGCGGAGCGTCCGCGCTGGGTCTGGGACGACACCGCCCGCTGGTACCCGGCGCTCCTGGCCGAGGGCGTGCACATCGCGCGCTGCCACGATCTCCGCCTCGCCCGGGCGATCCTCCGCCGTTCGGAGCAGACGGCGCGCTCGCCGCTCGCCCGCTCGGCTCCCGACGCCTGGGACGCCGGGGCCGCCGCCCCGGTCGCCGGCGACACGCTGCTCGGCTTCGAGGAGGCGCCCGCGGAGACGGACGAGCTGGACCCGCTGGTCGAGCTCGCCCGGCAGGAGGAGGCGCTGGCGGCGGCCGCGCAGGGCGGGCGCCTGCGGCTCCTGCTCGCCGCGGAGTCGGTCGGCGCGCTGATCGCCCGCGAGATCGCCGCGGCCGGGCTGCCGTGGCGCGCCGACGTCCACGACCGCGTCCTCACCGACCTGCTCGGCCCGCGTCCGCGCTTCGGCGGTCGGCCGGCCCGCCTCGAGGCCCTGGCCGACGACATCCGCCGCGAGCTGGACGCGCCCGAGCTGAACCCCGACTCGCCGGCGGACCTCCTGCGCGCGCTCCGCCGCGCCGGACTCGCGGTCGAGTCGACCCGCTCCTGGGAGCTGACCTCGATCGAGCATCCGGTGATCCCGCCGCTGCTGGAGTACAAGAAGCTCTCGCGCCTGCTGACCGCCAACGGCTGGGCCTGGCTCGACGCCTGGGTGCACGACGGGCGCTTCCGGCCCGAGTACGTCGTCGGCGGCGTCGTCACCGGCCGCTGGGCGACGTCGGGCGGGGGAGCGCTGCAGCTGCCGCGGCAGATCCGCGCCGCAGTGACCGCCGACGCGGGCTGGAAGCTGGTGGTCGCCGATGCGGCACAGCTGGAGCCGCGCATCCTCGCCGCGCTGGCGGGCGACTCCGTGATGGCCGCCGCGGGTCGGGGCAAGGACCTCTACCAGGGCATCGTCGACGCGGGAGTCGTCCCGGACCGACCGCGGGCCAAGGTGGCGATGCTCGGCGCGATGTACGGGGCGACCAGCGGCGAGGCCGGGCGGCTGCTCCCGCGACTCACGCGCGCGTACCCGCTCTCCGTCGCGCACGTCGAGGCGGCCGCCCGCGCCGGCGAGCGGGGCGAGCGGGTGTCGACGCGGCTCGGGCGCAGCTCACCGCCCGGCGACGTCGACGCCGGTGGTCAGCGCGCCCGCGACTGGGGGCGCTTCACCCGCAACTTCGTCGTGCAGGGCACGGCTGCCGAGTGGGCGCTCTGCTGGATGGGCGAGCTCCGAGCCCGGCTGCGCGCGGAGGGCGCGCTCGCGCACCTCGTGTACTTCCTGCACGACGAGGTGATCGTGCACGCGCCCGCGGAGGAGGCGGAGCGGGTCGCCGCGGTCGTGCGCGAGGCCGCGGTGCGCGCGGGGCGGGCGCTGTTCGGCGATCAGGACATCGACTTCCCGGTCACCGTCGCGATCGTCGACGCCTACGACGAGGCGAAGTGAGGCGACTGCCCGATCGAGGCTGCGGTGCGGTGGTTCAGTACCAGTGCGGCGAGCGGTTGTTCCAGGCCGACCAGGCCGCGCACGGCGAGCCGTAGCGGTCGGAGATGTAGGCCAGACCCCAGTCGATCTGGGTCGCGGCGTTGGTCTGGTAGTCCGCGCCGTAGGTCGCCATCTTGCTCGCCGGCAGCGCCTGCGGGATGCCGTAGGCGCCCGAGGAGCGGTTCAGCGCGTTCCAGCGCCAGCCCGACTCGCCGTTCCAGAGCGGGATGAGGCAGCTGTCGGCCTGGTCCTGGCCCCAGCCGTGCACACCCATGACGGAGCGCGCGTAGTTCTGCGCCTGCGCCGGCGACATGCCGTCGGTCCGGCCGGCGTAGGTGCCGAGCGCGGCGATGGTCTTCGCGCTGCTGTCCTTGCCGGATGCGTCGTCGTTGCCGAGCTCGACCGGGCCGCCGCCTCCGCCTGTCGACGGGGCCGCGGGCGCAGCCGGTGCGGGGGCGGAGGGTGCGGATGGCGCCTTCGCGGCCTGCTGACGCCGGGCCTCCGCCTCGGCGGCGAGGCGGGAGAGGCGCTCCTGCTCCTCGAACGCGGCCTTCGCCTCCTGACCGGTGGCGAACTCCTCCTCGAGCGCGGCCGTGGTGTTCTTGAGCGAGGCGAGCTGCTCGTAGAGCCCGGCGCTGTACTGCTCCTGGTCGGCGACCTTCGCGTCGGCCTCGGACTGCGCGGCCTGCGCCGTCGCGAGCGCGTCCTGCGCGGCGCTGACGAGGGAGAGCCGCTCCGTGCGCGCCTGCTCCGCCTGGTCGGCGAGGGAGGCGGCGGCGTTCTCGGTCGACTCGGCGTCGCTCTGGAGACGGCTGGTCTGCAGGGTGAGCTGGCTCATGGTGCCGAGACGGTAGAGCAGCTTGTCGGACTGATCGCCGCCGACCAGGAGGTTCAGCGTGGCGTCGGTTCCGCCGTTGCGGTACAGCTGGGCGGCGAGCCGGCCGGCCTGCTCCTTCGCGGCGTCCGCGTCGGCACGGGCGGCGGCGGCGCGCTCCTCGAGGGCGGTCACCCGCTGGGTGGCCTCGTCGAGCGCGCTCTGAGCGGCGTCGGCCTCGGACGCGCGGGAGATGGCGGCGTCGGTGAGGGCGGCGGCCTGATCGCGCAGGTCGGCGAGGATCGCGGTGATGCGGTCGACCTCGGCGGCGGTCGCGGTCTCGCTCGACTTCGCGGCCTCGACGTCCGACCAGGACGGGTAGTCGGCCGGGTCGTAGGCGGAGGCCGCCATCGGTGCGGCCAGGGCGGCGCAGAGGACGAGGACCGTGCCCGCTCCGGCTGCGACGAGCCGTCGGCGCGCGGAGGTGGACACGCGGAGGCCGAGAGGCGAACGGATCATAGGCCCCACCCTAGGCGACGGCGCCCGCGCCTGTCTCGTGCCGGTCGTTCTGTGCGCTCATCGGCTCCTCGGTCGCGGCGTCGTCCCGCGCCGCCGCCTTGCGTCCGCGCCGCGGGCGCTCGAGGGCGTACCCGCGGACGGCCGCTCCGTCCACGGCTCCGACGAGCTCCTCCCGGGCGGCGTCGAGGAGCCGGTGCAGCGCGTCGTCGCGCACCTGCACGGCGCGCGCGGCGAGGCGGCGCTGCGGGTGCTCGTCCAGCGCCTCCTGCTCCTCGGGGAGCGTGCTCGCGTAGGCGTCGAGGACCGCGTCGAGGTCGGCGTCGGAGAGGCTCGAGGCGAGGAGGATGCGATCGAGCACGTCGTCCCAGTCCTCCTCGGCGGAGGCGCCCTCGCCGCTCAGCCAGGCGAGCGCCTCGGCCCGGCCCTCGTCGGTGAGCGCGTGCAGGGGGAGTCCGTCCTCCGTCGATCCCGCCGCCGCGACGAGGCCGCGCTCGCGCAGCCGGTCGAGTGTGGAGTAGATCTGCCCGACGTTGACCCGTCGGCGGTGGGCCGCCCGATCGAGCAGCTCGGCGTGCAGCTGCAGCCCGTAGGCGGGACCGAGGGTGAGAAGAGCGAGCAGACCGTCGCGGACCGACACGGGGCTCCTCTCGAGCGGGTCGCGGGCCCGGAGCCGGGCGACGCCGCGGTTCGGGCGGACTTTCCCGAGTATAGGCAGGGGATCTGCGCGACCCGGCGGCGGGAGCGGCGAGGCGCCTTGTCGTGGCGCGGAGGGTCCTGCATAATCTCGTCTGGTGGCTCGTCCACCGCACAAGAAGGCACTGCACGTCGCTCGTGGTCCAGGTCGTTGGGGAAGACGCACCAGGACGGAGGACAGCGTGGTGACGCAACAGACTCGGGGTGTGCTCTTCGTGCACTCCGCCCCCCGCGCGCTCTGCCCCCATCTGGAATGGGGAGCGGGTCGCGCTCTCGGTCGTGCCGTGAACTTCGACTGGATCGAGCAGCCGGTGCAGCGCGGCGCCCAGCGCACCGAGTTCGCCTGGGAGGGACCGGTCGGCACCGGTGCGGCGATCGCCTCCGCGCTCCGCGGCTGGGCCGACGTCCGCTACGAGGTCACCGAGGACCCGTCGCCGGGCGTCGACGGCGGCCGCTGGATGCACACTCCCGAGCTGGGCGTCTTCTACGCGCAGACGGACAGCGCCGGCAACACCGTCGTCCCCGAGGACCGCATCCGCTCCGCCATGGAGAGCGCCGGCGCCGACCCCATCGAGCTGCACCGCGAGCTGCGCCTCGCCCTCGGGCAGGCCTGGGAGGACGAGCTCGAGCCGTTCCGCGCCGCCAGCGACTTCGCGCGGGTCATCTGGATGCACAGCGTCGGCTGAGCGGGCTGGGCCTGTTTCTGCGCCGCTCCCTGCGCGGCGCAGCGCGGTCGGCTCGGGGAGGTGGTCGCGTTCTGCAGAGCGGGGTGCGAACGGCGACGGCGATTCGCTGGCACGCGAATCGCCGGATGCGCCTCGTGGCGCGCGGCGATACGGTGCGCGCGACTCTCTGACGGGTGGGCGCGTCTTCGGCTCGTCGGAGCGGCGGGATCCGGCTGCTGGTCCGCCGTGCTGGGGACGGCGGTCTCGGTACGCCCCTTCGGGGCTGCTCGACCAGCAAGCTCGTCATGGTGATCGAGTAGCCCGCGGAGCGGGCGTATCGAGATCCACCACCGCCTGAAGGAGGAGTCTGCAGACCGCCCTCTTGAGGACGGTGGGTCTCGATACGCCCCTGCGGGGCTACTCGACCAGCATGACCGGGCCCTGCGGAGGTGTCGGACGGAGCGAGCCGAAGGCGATGCGGTCCTGGTTCCCAGGACTGCGGGGGATGGCTTGCGGTGAACGACCACCCTCGCGGCACGAGGCGCATCCGGCGATCCGCGTTCCAGCGGATCGCCGTCGCCGACCCGCACCGGCCCTGCGAACGCGACCCCGCAGGGAGCGGACGCGCCTGCGCCGCGCGATGCGCGGCGCAGGCGCGTCCGCTCGGAGTGACGGGGCTACGCCCCGTTACACCGACCGGAACGCGGCAACAGCATTGTGCCCCCCGAACCCGAACGAGTTGGAGAGGGCGACGAGGGGCCCTGCTCCGAGGTCGCGCGGGCTGGTGACGACGTCGAGCGGGATCTGCGGGTCCTGCTCGGTGAGGTTGATGGTGGGCGGGGCGGTGCGCTCGTGCAGGGCGAGGACGGTGAAGATCGCCTCGAGGGCGCCGGTGCCGCCGAGGAGGTGACCGGTGGCGGCCTTGGTGGCGGAGACGGCGATGTTCGGGAGGTGGTCGCCGAACACGCGGGCGAGGGCGCGGTACTCGGCGATGTCGCCGACGGGGGTGCTGGTCGCGTGGGCGTTGACGTGGGTGACGTCGGTGCGGGCGGCGCCGGCCTGCTCGAGGGCCTCGATCATGGCGCGGGCGGCGGCGGAGCCCTCGGGGTCCGGGGCGGTGATGTGGTACGAGTCGCTGGTGACGGCGCCGCCGGCGAGCTCGGCGTAGATGCGGGCGCCGCGGGCGAGGGCGTGCTCCTCGGTCTCGAGGACGAGAGTGGCGGCGCCCTCGCCGAGGACGAAGCCGTCGCGGGAGACGTCGTAGGGGCGGGAGGCGGTGGCCGGATCGTCGTTGCGGCGCGAGAGGGCCTGCATCGACGCGAAGGCGGCGAGGGGGAGCGGGTGGACGACCGACTCGGTGCCGCCGGCGATGACGACGTCGGCGAGGCCGCGCTGGAGGTGCTCGTAGGCATTGGCGATCGCCTCGGTGCTCGACGCGCAGGCCGACACGTCGGTGCGGGCGTAGGCGCGGGAGGGGATCGACATGCTGATCGCGGCCGCGGCGGCGTTGGGCATGAGCATGGGGATGGTCATCGGGAGGACGCGGCGGGGACCGCGCTCGCGGAGGGTGTCCCACGCGTCGATGAGGGTCCAGAGTCCGCCGATGCCGGTGGAGTAGTCGACGCCGACGCGCAGCGGGTCGACGTCGGTGATGCCGGAGTCGGCCCAGGCCTCGCGGGCGGAGATCAGGGCGAACTGGCTGGAGGGGTCGAGGCGCTTGGCCTCGGGCCGGGGGAGGACCTCCTCGGGGCGCACCTTGGCCTGGGCGGCGAAGGTGACGGGGAGCTCGAGCTCGGTCACCCAGTCGGCCTGGATCGTGCTGACGCCGGACTCGCCCGCGAGAAGGGCGTTCCAGGACTCGCGAGCGGTGCCGCCGAGGGGCGTGCTGGCTCCGATGCCGGTGACGACGATTTTCTTGGGACTCATGACGACGATCTCTGTTCCGTGACGGGTGGGTGCCGGGCGCACCCCGGCCGGGCTCGGAGCCCTGGCCGGGGTGTCCGCCGCGTGGACGGGGTGCGCGGGGCGCTGGTTACGCGGAGGCCTTGACGATGAAGGTGACCGCGTCGCCGACCGTCTTGAGGTTCTTGACCTCGTCGTCCGGGATCTTCACGTCGAACTTCTCCTCGGCGTTGACCACGATGGTCATCATCGAGATGGAGTCGATGTCGAGGTCGTCGGTGAACGACTTCTCCATCTCGACGGAATCGGTCGCGATGCCGGTCTCGTCGTTGACCAGTTCGGCCAGGCCGGCGAGGACTTCTTCGTTGGACAGTGCCATGGTTCTCTCCTTGAGGGGTGTTCGATCAGAGTGTTCTCGAACTCGGTGTTCGTCGAGATCGGGGTGTTCGTCGTGTGACCGTAGGTCAGTTTAGGGGTGGGCCTGCGCCCCCTACGGGAGCACCACGACCTGCGCGCCGAAGACGAGTCCGGCGCCGAAGCCGATCTGCAGGGCGAGTCCGCCGCTGAGCTCGGGGTGCTCCTCGAGCAGGCGGTGGGTCGCGAGCGGGATGGAGGCGGCCGAGGTGTTGCCGGTCGTCTCGATGTCGCGGCCGATGGTCACGGTCTCGGGCAGCTTCAGCTGCTTCGCGAGCTCGTCGATGATGCGCATGTTCGCCTGGTGCGGGATGAAGGCGGCGAGGTCCTCGGGCGCGACGCCCGCCTCGGCCAGCGCCTGCTTGGCGACCTTGGCCATCTCCCAGACCGCCCAGCGGAAGACGGAGGGGCCGTCCTGGCGCAGCGTCGGCCACTCGGCGACGCCGTCGCGGTAGGCGGCGAGCGGGTTGTCCATCCCGACGGTGTCCCACTTGGAGCCGTCGGAGCCCCAGACGGTCTTCGAGATGCCGGCGGTGTCGCTCGGGCCGACGATCGCGGCGCCGGCGCCGTCGCCGAGGAGGAAGGAGATGCTGCGGTCGGTCGACTTCACGATGTCGGAGAGCTTCTCGGCGCCGACGACGAGGACGTACTCGGCGAGGCCGGAGCGGACGAACGAGTCGGCCTGGGCGATGCCGTAGGTGTAGCCGGCGCAGGCGGCGGAGATGTCGTAGGCGGGGGCCGGGTTCGCGCCGATCCGGTCGGCGAGGAGCGCCGCCAGCGACGGGGTCTGCACGGTGTTGCTGATCGTGGAGACCAGCACGAGGCCGATCTGATCGGCGCGGATCCCGGCCTTCTCGATCGCCTCGAGCGAAGCGGTCGTCGCGAGGTCGACGGCCTGGATCTCGGAGGAGGCGCGGCGGCGCTCGACGATGCCGGTGCGCTGGCGGATCCACTCGTCGGAGGAGTTGATCGGACCGACGAGGTCGTCGTTGGGGACGACGAGGTCGCCGCGGGCCGCGCCGATGCCGAGGATGCGGGTGTACTGGCTGCCGCTGGACTGGGTGAGGGAAGGGGTCGTCATGGGTCTCTCCTGCTAGGCGGCGTGCTCGTCGATGAAGGCGCGGGCGGCGTCGAGGTCGTCGGGGGTCTTGATCGCGAGGGTCGGGAGGCCCTTGAGGCCGCGCTTGGCGAGGCCGACGAGGGCGCCGGCGGGGGCCAGCTCGATCAGGCCGGTCACGCCCGCCTCGGCGAAGGCGGCCATGCAGAGGTCCCAGCGGACGGGGGAGGCGACCTGGCCGACGAGCAGCTCCAGGAAGCGGGCGCCGCTGTCGACGACGGAGCCGTCGTTGTTCGTCCAGAGGCGCAGCGTCGGGTCGGCCGGGGTGATCGAGGCGGCGACGTCGGCGAGGGAGTCGCGGGCGGGCGCCATGTAGCGGGTGTGGAAGGCGCCGGCGACCTGGAGCGGAACGACGCGGGTGCCGCGGAGGGGCTCGTCCTTCAGCGCCTGCAGGGCGTCGACCGCACCGGCGACGACGATCTGGCCGCCGCCGTTGTAGTTGGCCGGCTCGAGACCGAGCTCGTCGAGGCGGGCGAGGAGCGCCTCCTCGTCGCCGCCGAGGACGGCGCTCATCGCGGTGGGCGTCGCGGCGGCCGCGGCGGCCATGGCGCGGGCGCGCTCGCGGACGAAGACGAGGGCGTCGGGCTCGGAGAGGACTCCCGCTCCTGCCGCGGCGGTGATCTCGCCGACCGAGTGGCCGGCGATGCCCGCGATGCGCTCGCGGCGGCCGCCCTCGAGCAGCGCGGCCAGGCTGACCAGCCCGGCGGAGACGATCAGCGGCTGGGCGACCGCGGTGTCGCGGATCGTGTCCGCGTCCGAGACGGTGCCGTGGGCGGCGAGGTCGATGCCGACCGCCTCCGAGTGCGCGGCGACCTGCTCGGCCACCGAGGGGACGGCGAGCCACGGCTCGAGGAATCCGGGGGTCTGGGAGCCCTGACCCGGGGCGACGACGACGATCACGCTTTCAGTCTTCCGATCCGCGCCGGTTCGTGCGGCGCTCTGAGGTACTGACAAACCACAAAGAGCTTGTGGCGGTTCTACAACGGGGTGCGAGGAGGGGTGCGGCTCACTTGCGCGTCGGACGGCGGCGGACCGCTCCGTCCGGGTCGCTCATCGAGCCGAGGATGAGGGCCGACTGGAGGATGAGCGCCTCGCGGGCGCCCGTCGCGTCCCAGCCGATCACCTCCGCCACGCGCTTCAGGCGGTAGCGGACGGTGTTGGGGTGCACGAAGAGCTCGCGGGCCGTCGCCTCGAGCGAGCGGCCGTTGTCGAGGTACGCCCACAGCGTGGTGAGCAGCTCGGTCGAGTGCTTCTGCAGAGGCTTGTAGATCTGGGTGATCAGGCTCTGCCGGGCGAGGGGATCGCCGGCCAGGGCCCGCTCGGGCAGCAGATCGTCGGCGTTCACCGGCCGCGGGGCGTTGCGCCAGGAGCGCGCGACCGCGAAGCCGGCCAGGGCGGCGCGGGCGCTGCGCGAGGCCTCGACGAGCGTCGGCACCTCGTGGCCGAGCACGAGATGACCGGAGCCGAAGCCCGGCTCCAGTGCGTTCGCGATCTCGAGGAAGGCGACCGGCGGGCCGGTCTCCTCCGTCGCGTTCTCGCTCGGCTCGGCGCGACCGATGACGAGCACCAGCCGGCTGCCCTGCACCCCGATCAGCACGTCGGCGCTCATGTGCCGGGCGGTGCGGCGGAGCTGGTCGACGTCGAGCATCTTGGGCGCGGTGCCCACGAGCACCGCGACCTCGCCGTGGCCGTGCCAGCCGAGGGCCGCGATGCGGCTCGGCAGCTCGTCGTCGGCCTCGCCGGTGAGGATCGAGTCGACGACGAGGGCCTCGAGACGGGCGTCCCAGAGGCCGCGCGCCTCGGCGGCCCGGGCGTAGACGTCGGCCGCGGCGAAGGCGATCTCGCGCGAGTAGAGCAGGATCGCCTCGCGCAGGTCCTCGCCGCGGTTGGTGATCCGCTCCTCGACGACCTCGACGGTGACCTTGATCAGCTGGAGGGTCTGCGTCAGCGAGACGGAGCGGAGCAGCTCGCGGGGAGCCGCTCCGAAGACGTCGGCGGCGATCCACGGCGTCGCCGAGGGGTCGTCGAACCAGGAGATGAACGAGGTGATGCCGGCCTGCGCGACCATGCCCACTGCGGAGCGGCGGCCCGGCGGCATGCTGCCGTACCAGGGCAGCGTGTCCTCGAGCTTCTTGATGGTCTGCGTGGACAGCTCGCCCGAGAGGGTCCGGAGCCACGCGAGGGTCTGCTCCTTCGTGCGCGGAGCGCCCGGCCGGGTGGCCGGACGCTCCGCGGAAGAGGCAGTGCCCCGCGTCGACTGCGCGTCGTCGGAGGAGAGCACCGAGCCGTCCGTCAGCTCTCGCCGCCCGCGTTGCCGGTGGTGCCGGCGTTCACGTCGTGGAGGCTGTACTTCTGGATCGCCTGGGCGGAGAGCGAGGGGTCGACCTCGCCGCGCTTGGCGAGCAGCTGCAGCGTCCGCACCACGACCGACGGTCCGTCGATCTTGAAGTGGCGACGCGCGGCGGCGCGGGTGTCCGAGAAGCCGAAGTCGTCCGCTCCGAGCGTCGCGAAGTCGCCCGGGATGAACTGGCGCAGCTGGTCGGGGACCTGGTGCGAGAAGTCCGAGACGGCGACGAAGGGGCCCTTCGCGTCGGCGAGCTTCTGCGTGACGTAGGGCACCTGCGCCTCGTCCTCGGGGTAGAGGAAGTTGTGGTGCTCGGCGTTGATGCCGTCGCGCCGCAGCTCGTTCCACGAGGTGACCGACCAGACGTCGGCCGACACACCCCAGTCCTCGGCGAGGAGCTTCTGCGCCTCGATCGCCCACGGCACGGCGACGCCGGACGCGAGCAGCTGGGCCTTCGGGCCGTCCCACTGACCCCAGGAGACGCGGTGGATGCCGCGGACGATGCCGTCCACGTCCACGTCCTCGGGCTCCTTCGGGTGCACGATCGGCTCGTTGTAGACCGTCACGTAGTACATGACGTTCGGCTCCGGGTGCTTCCCGCCGTACATCCGCTCGAGACCGGACTGCACGATGTGCGCGATCTCGTAGCTGTACGCCGGGTCGTAGCTGACGACGGCCGGGTTGGTGGCGGCGAGGATCGGCGAGTGGCCGTCCGCGTGCTGGAGGCCCTCACCGGTCAGCGTGGTGCGACCGGCGGTCGCCGCGATCATGAAGCCGCGGGCCATCATGTCGCCCGCCGCCCAGATCGCGTCGGCCGTGCGCTGGAAGCCGAACATCGAGTAGAAGACGTAGACCGGGATGAGCGGCTCGCCCTGCGTCGAGTAGGACGTGCCGACCGCGGTGAACGCCGCGAGGGCGCCCGCCTCGTTGATGCCGACGTGCAGGATCTGACCCTGCGGGCTCTCCTTGTAGGCCAGGAGCAGCTCGCGGTCGACCGACGTGTAGTGCTGGCCGCGCGGGTTGTAGATCTTCGCGTTCGGGAAGAACGCGTCCATGCCGAAGGTGCGGGCCTCGTCGGGGATGATCGGGACGACGCGGTTGCCGAAGTCCTTCGAGCGCAGGATGTCCTTCAGGATGCGGACGAACGCCATGGTGGTGGCGATCTCCTGCGTCCCGGAGCCCTTCTTGCCGATCTTGTAGGCCGAGTCGTCCGGCAGCGAGAGCTGCGTGTACTTCGACCGGCGCTCGGGCAGGTAGCCGCCGAGCGCGCGGCGGCGCTCCTGCATGTACTCGATCGCCTCGTCGCCCTGACCGGGGTGGTAGTACGGCGGGAGGTAGGGGTTCTCCTCGAGCTGCGCATCCGTGATCGGGATCCGCATGGTGTCGCGGAAGCCCTTCAGGTTGTCGAGCGTCATCTTCTTCATCTGGTGGGTCGCGTTGCGGCCCTCGAAGCTGCGGCCGAGACCGTAGCCCTTGATGGTGTGCGCGAGGATGACGGTCGGCTGGCCCTTGTGCTCCGTCGCGGCCTTCATGGCGGCGTAGATCTTGCGGTAGTCGTGACCACCGCGGCGCAGGCCCCAGATCTGCTCGTCGCTGTAGTCCTCGACGAGCTTCTTCGCGCGCTCGTCGCGGCCGAAGAAGTTCTCGCGGACGTAGGCGCCGTCCTCGGTCTTGAAGGTCTGGAAGTCGCCGTCGGGCGTCTTGTTCATCAGGTCGAGCAGCGCGCCCTCGGTGTCGCGGGCGAGCAGGTCGTCCCACTCGCGGCCCCAGATGAGCTTGATGACGTTCCAGCCGGCGCCGCGGAAGAACGACTCCAGCTCCTGGACGATCTTGCCGTTGCCGCGGACCGGGCCGTCGAGGCGCTGCAGGTTGCAGTTGATGATGAAGTTGAGGTTGTCGAGGCCGTCGTTCGCGGCGACCTGGAGCTGACCGCGCGACTCGACCTCGTCCATCTCGCCGTCGCCGAGGAACGCCCAGACCTGCTGGTCGGAAGCGTCCTTGATACCGCGGTTGGTGAGGTACTTGTTCGCCTGCGCCTGGTAGATCGCGTTGATCGGGCCGAGGCCCATCGACACGGTCGGGAACTGCCAGAACTCCGGCATGAGGCGCGGGTGCGGGTAGCTGGAGAGCCCGCCCCCCTGGTGCGACTTCTCCTGGCGGAAGCCGTCGAGCTGGTGCTCGCTCAGGCGTCCCTCGAGGAAGGCGCGGGCGTAGGGGCCGGGGGAGGCGTGCCCCTGGATGAAGATCTGGTCGCCGCCGCCCGGGTGGTCCTGGCCGCGGAAGAAGTGGTTGAAGCCGACCTCGTAGAGCGAGGCGCTCGACGCGTAGGTCGAGATGTGGCCGCCGACGCCGATGCCGGGGCGCTGCGCGCGGTGCACGAGGATGGCCGCGTTCCAGCGGATCCAGGCGCGGTAGCGGCGCTCGACGTCCTCGTCGCCGGGGAAGTCGGGCTCGTTCTCGGCCGCGATGGTGTTGATGTAGTCCGTCGTCGGCACCATCGGAACGCCGAGGTGCAGCTCCTTGGAGCGCTTGAGGAGGCTGAGCATGACGTCGCGTCCGCGACCGGCACCCCGCTCCTCGACGAGCGCGTCCAGCGACTCGTTCCACTCCGACGTTTCCTCGGGATCCGAGTCGACGTGTCCGACGGAATACGGGTCCTGATCGTTAACAGTCACCCTCGACCTCTCTCTGGGGGCAGATCGTGCCCGAGACATCACTCTCATGAAGCGGTGCGGATCCGCGCGCAGGACCCTCGGATGACGAGGAGCGCGCGGGCACCCGTGCAAGCCTAGCGATTCCGGTCATGTGTGGCGATCCACGACGGAACCGCACAGGGCACTGTGGGATTTCTCCAGCCGGAGCGCGTCGAGCGGCCGATCGTCGCGGTCCCTTGGTTCATCGGCGGAGCGGGTCTAGCATTGCCCCTCGTGCTCGCGCGACATTCGTGCGCATGGAAGGACATCGTCCGATGGCTCTCGAGAAGCTCACGCTGGCTCCCGACTTCGAACTCGCGAACCAGTACGGCGAGCGCATCCAGCTCGGCGACTTCCACGGGCGGCGCAACGTCGCCCTCGTCTTCTTCCCGCTCGCCTTCTCCGGCACCTGCACCGGCGAGTTCTGCGCGCTGCGCGAGAACCTCTCGCTCTTCGAGCACGCGGACGTCGAGCTGATCGGCATCTCGGTCGACTCCAAGCACACCCTGCGCGCCTGGGGCGAGAAGCAGGGCTACGACTTCACGCTGCTCTCCGACTTCTGGCCGCACGGCGACGTCGCCAAGCAGTACGGCGTCTTCCTCGAGGGCAAGGGCTACGCGACGCGCGCGACCTTCCTCATCGACAAGGAGGGCGTCATCCGCGACACCTTCATCACCGCCCCCGGCGAGGCCCGCTCGATGGACGACTACCGCGCCGCGATCGACGCGCTCACCCCGGCCCACGCCTGACGCTCTCCGCGAGATGCCACTTGTGACCGCTTTTCACGGCGTGTCGCGTGCACAAGTGGCATCTCGCGGGAGGGGTGCAGGGGTGCACACGCCAGGGCGTCAGTTGAGGATGTTCACCGCTCGGGAGATGACCAGGGCCAGCAGGACGAAGCCGGTGAAGCCCTCGAGGGCCATCAGGAGCTTCACCCGGCTGGACAGCGGCATCGTGTCGGTGGGGCTGAACGCCATCGTGTTCGTCGTCGAGACGTAGAGGTAGTCGACGAAGCCCGGGCGCCAGTCGGCCTTCTCGGAGGAGCCGACCGCGACCTCGCTGACGGTGTCGCGGTAGGTGTCCTGCGGGAAGGCGAAGTCGGCGGGCGGCAGCTGCGAGCGCTCGAGCGTGCCGCGGGAGACGGGGCCGCCGCGGTCGAGCTCCCAGTAGATCAGCGCGTAGGCGACGACGTTGGTCACCCAGACCTGCAGAGCGGTGAGCAGCAGCAGCGGGCCGTCGGCCGATCCGTCGACGAGGTCGATGACGACCCGGACGACGTTGATCTGGTTCGCCGCGGCGAGCACGACCGCGAGGGCGATCGACACTCCGCGGGACCAGCGGGTCTCGGTGTCCAGCCGCCGCGGGTTGACGACGAACAGCGGGATCAGCAGCGCCAGCGTCAGGACCGCCGCGGCGATCCGGACGACCGAGGTGCCGGGATCGTGCCCGACGAGGTTGAGCGCGACGGCCACGAGGATCGCGGCGGAGGCCGGCCAGCGGCTCTCGGCCCGGCGCCTCGCGCGGGTGTCGTCCGTGTCCGCCATGCGCCGAGAGTAGCGGTGCGAGCCGTGTCGTAGGATCGATCCCGATCGTCCGCGGCCCGGCCGCGACGGGGGCCTTTAGCTCAGTTGGTAGAGCGCCACGTTTACACCGTGGATGTCATCGGTTCGAGCCCGGTAGGGCCCACAGGAGAACCTCGCGAGACCGCGCCTCAGCGGGACTGGCGGCGCTTGTAGGGCTTGGGCTGGCCCTTGACGACGGGGGCGCGGCCGGTGCCCTTCGAGGCCTTGGCCTTGCCGCCGGACTTGGGGGCCTCCTCCGGCTCGTCGCCGAGGGCGGCGAGCTCCTCGCGGGCCGAGGCGAGGCGCTGGCGGCCGGCGGCGGTGAGGGTCGTGGCAGCGGCGCCCGGCTCGAAGAGCGGGCGGCCGAGGTCGAGCTCGACGGCGGCGACGGACGAGTCGAGCTTCGCGCGGGAGATGCCGAGCTTCTCGGCGGCGCGCACGAAGTGGAGCTCCTCGGCGACGGCCACGAAGTGACGCAGCTGGCTGATCTTCATGAGGAACCCTTCGCGGCCGCTCGCTGCGACCGCCTCCACCCTAGGCGGACCCCGGCGCGCGGCGGACACGCGCCCCGGCGCGGACGGACCCTCGCGGACACCGCCCGGTCGACACCGGCCCTACGCCGACGGCGTCAGCCGCTGGTCGCCGACGACGCCGAGCAGCCGGAGGGCCTCCGCGGAGGCGGGCGAGCCGGCGCGCGGCGTGAGCACCAGCAGCACCTGCGCCTGGTTCTCGGTGAAGAGGGCCTGGCAGTCGACGTCGATCTCGCCGACCTCGGGGTGGCGCAGGGTCTTGTGGTCCTCGAAGCGGGCCGTGACCTCCTGCAGCTCCCAGTAGCGGCGGAACTCCTCGCTCCGCGCGAGCAGCGACTCGATGATCCGGGCGGCCAGCGGGTCGGCGTCGGGTGCCGCGGCGGCGAAGCGCAGCTGGGCGGTCTGCATCCGCCCCTGGTGCTCGTGCTCGCGCTCGGGGTAGCTGCGGCGGGCCTCGTCGGGGTGCGCGAACCAGCGGTGGATGCCGCTGCGGTCCAGGCCGGTCCAGGCGGCGCCGTCGCCGAAGAGGGCGCGGGCCAGGCGGTTCTGCACGAGGGTCTCGCCGAGCTCGGTGATGACCAGCGCGGGAGTGTCGTCCAGCCGGTCCAGCACACGGAGGAGACCGGGGGAGACGTGCTCGTCGCGCCGGTGCCGGGTGGGCGGAGTCTGGCCGGCGAGCCGGAAGAGGTGGTCGCGCTCGTCGAGGTCCAGGCGCAGCCCGCGGGCGATCGCGGTGAGCATCTGCTCGGACGGCTGCGGTCCGCGCTGCTGCTCCAGCCGCGACCAGTAGTCGGCGGACATGCCGACGGCGGCGGCGATCTCCTCCCGGCGCAGGCCCGCGGTGCGGCGGCGCGCTCCGGGCGGCATGCCGACGTCGGACGGCTGCAGCCGCTCGCGTCGGCCGCGGAGGAACTCGGCGAGCGCAGGTCGGTCCATGCGCTCATCCTGCCGGTCCGCGCGCATCGCGGACCAGGGACCGCCGATCCCTGGATCGTCCAGCCCTTCCGGCCCGTGCGGCGCAGGGCGACGCTGGGGTCAGCCGGGCGGGACAGCCCGGGACACGGAGGAGACCACATGAAGACCACGGGCAGCACCATCCTGATCACCGGCGCGACCTCGGGCATCGGCCGGGGCCTCGCCGAGCGCTTCCTCGACGCGGGGAGCACGGTGATCCTGGGCGGTCGCCGCAGCGAGCTGCTGGACGAGTTCACGGCGGCCCACCCCGGCTCGCACTCGGTCGTGATCGACGTCACCGACCCGGAGTCGATCGCCGCCGCGGTCGAGACGGTCACTCGGGAGCACCCCGACCTCGACGTCGTCGTCACGATGGCCGGCATCATGCTGCCGGAGGACCTGCAGGACTCGGGGCACCTCGACACCGCCGCGGCCATCGTCGAGACGAACCTGCTCGGCACGATCCGCACGCTGACCGCGTTCACGCCGTGGATCGCCGCGAAGCCGGACGGCGTGCTGATGACCGTGTCCTCGGGGCTCGCGTTCGTGCCGCTGCCGGCGACCCCGACCTACAGCGCGACCAAGGCCGCGGTGCACTCCTACACGCAGAGCCTGCGGGCGCAGCTCGCGGAGACTCCGGTGCAGGTGATCGAGCTGGTGCCGCCGGCCGTGCAGACGACGCTGATGGGGCAGCAGGACGACCCGAGCGCGATGCCGCTGGACGAGTTCCTCGACGAGACGGTGCGGATCCTCGCCATGCAGCCGGAGGTGGAGGAGGTGCTCGTCGACCGGGTGCGCTTCCTCCGCGACGCCGAGGCCGAGGGGCGCCACGCCGACGTGCTGGCGCTGCTCAGCAGCAGGCACTGAGTTCATCGCGGGGCGCCGCCGCCGCTCGGCCGTCGTTCGGCGACTGTTCTCCCACAGCCGTTGCGCTGGAGCGCTCTCACGCCTACCCTCGCGGGCGTGGTCGGAACCCGAAGCCGGCTGCAGAGGAGGCCGATGTGGGCGCGCTCGTCTACAGCGGTGTCGCCTCGATCGACGGCTACACCGTCGACGAGACCGGGGATTTCAGCTGGGCCACGCCCCGCCCCGAGGTGCACCGCTTCATCAACGAGACCGAGACCGGAGTGGGCACGTACCTCTACGGCCACCGGATCTACGAGACCATGCGCGGCTGGGACGCGGGCTACGAGCTCGCCGAGCAGTTCGCCTTCATCCACGACTTCCAGGAGATGTGGCGCGCGGCGGACAAGGTCGTCTACTCGACGACCCTGCCCGCCGTGCGCACCCGCCGCACCCGGCTCGAGCGGACGTTCGATCCGGTGGGCGTGGCGCAGGAGGTGCGCTCGAAGCCGCACGACGTCTCCGTCGGCGGTGCGACCCTCGGGGCGCAGGCGCTCCTGGCCGGCGTGGTCGACGAGATCCGCTGGTACGTGGCGCCGATCGCGGTGGGCGGCGGAACGCCGTTCCTCCCGCACGGCTTCCGCAGCCGCCTCGAGCTCCGGCAGCAGCGCAGCTTCGCGGACGGAACGGTGTTCCTCCGCTACGGCGTGAAGCGCTGAGGAGGAGCGACGCGGGCGCCGGTCAGGCGCGGGCCGGCTCGTCCGCGCCGACCAGTGCGGCGATCCGGGCGGCGATCCGCGCGCCCTGCGCCCGGCCGGCCTGCGCGGCGGCGGGACGGACCTCGGGGTCGAGCGAGTTCGGGCCGAAGGCGGCGATCGACGCCTCGTCCGCGTAGACGACCTCGACCCGCGAGCCCGACAGTGCCTCGAGCTCGGCGGTGGGCAGCGTGCCGACACCGGGCGAGCCGATGCCGGACATCGGCGTGATGACGACCACCCAGTCGGCACCCGCGGCGAGGTCGGCGTTGCTGCCGGAGCGCACGCCGCCGTCCATGTAGCGGACGCCGTCGATGCTGACCGGCGGCCAGACACCGGGCACCGCGCAGCTGGCGGCGATGGCGTCGACGAGGCCGACGCCGCTCGTGCGGTCGAAGACGGCGAGCGCCCCGGTGGCGGTGTCGATCGCGGTGATCAGGAGGCGCTGCTCGGGCCAGTCGGCGTCGGCGATCCGCGCGGCGATGACGTCGCGGCGGGACTCCTCGGACAGGGTCGCGGTCTCGAGGGCGAGCACGCCGATGCGGCGCCGGGCGTCCTCCGGCGAGGTCGCGCCCTCGATCGCGGCGGCGTAGCTCGCCTGCAGGCGCTCGACGTCGACGACGGCGCCGATCTCGGCGGACTCCTCGCGCAGCTGCGACGCGTAGGCCTCGTCGAGGCCGACGGAGGTGCTCAGCTGCGAGGCGACGGCGGAGCCGGCCGAGGTGCCGATCAGGGTCGTCGAGGGGTCGAGGAGGAGGCGGGCCGCCTCGGGCGAGGCGTCGCTGAGGCCGCGGACGATGCCGAGCTCCCAGGCGATTCCGGCGAGGCCGCCTCCGGCGAGGACGAGGGCTCCGGGCATGGGTGGTCCTTTCGATGGTGCGGTGAGGGGTGCTGCCAGCCTGGCCCCCGAGGCTGGGAGGCGCCGGCCGGTGGCGCGTGTCCGGCGCCGGTCAGGCGCGCGCCGCGGCGATCGCGTCGGCCGCGAGCCGCGTCGAGCTGTCCCGGTCGCGGAGCCAGAGCGGGACCGAGTGCACGCGCAGACCGGTGCCGTCGAGGGCACCGACGGCCGCCGCGTCCTCCTCGCCGACCAGCCAGGCGTCGAGCAGGCCACCGGTGGAGCGCGCGCCGTAGTGCCGGCCCACCGCCTCCGCCGAGGTCTCGACGCCGATGGCGGGCAGGCAGTGGTCGGCCATGCCGCGCACCACCGCGCCGCCGATGATCGGCGAGACGCCGACGACCGGGGCCGAGGTGGTCCGCACGGCCTCCGCGATGCCGGGAACGCCGAGGATCGTCCCGATCGACACCACCGGGTTGGACGGGGCGATCAGGACCGCGTCGGTGTCGGCGATCGCCTCGAGCACGCCCGGGGCGGGACGCGCCTCCTCGACGCCCCGCTGGACGAAGCGGCGGGCGGGCACCGACGCGCGCAGCCGCACCCACCACTCCTCGAAGTGCAGCAGCCGGACGCCCTCGCCGGGCAGGTCGACCTCGACGTGGGTCTCGACGTCGGAGTCGGACATCGGCAGCAGGCGGACGCCCAGCGGCCAGCGCGCGGTGATCCGCTCGGTGGCCTCGGAGAGGGTGAGCCCGTCGCGCAGCATCGAGGTGCGGGCGAGGTGCGTGCCGATGTCGAGGTCGCCGAGGGTGAACCACGGCCAGCCGACGCCGAACGCGGTCAGCTCGGCCGAGACGCGCTCGCTCTCGCCGGCCCGGCCCCAGCCGCGCTCGGTGTCGTTGACACCGGCCAGCGCGTAGGTGAGCGAGTCGAGGTCGGGGCAGACCTTCAGGCCGGTGAGCCACATGTCGTCGCCGGTGTTGGCGACGACCGTGATCTCGGAGGGACCGCCGCCGGCCGCCTCGAGGTCGCGGAGGTGCTCGCGCACCGCGGAGGTGAAGCGGGCGCCGCCGACGCCGCCGGCCAGGATCGTGATGCGCATCCGTCGACGCTACCGCGGACCGCGGACACCGCGGATTCCGAAGGACCGGCGCCTTAATGCTGCGGATCCGCGCCGGAAACACCCGGGAAACGTCGGAGGACGACGATGAACCCCTGTCCGGCGCACGGAGCGGAAGCGGTCATTGCCTTCGACCCTCGCGCGGACCACAGTGAGACCACGGCCCCTCGGCCCCGCCTCCCGCGTCTCGCGGGACCTCGGCGGAGCCTCGACCGGGCCGACCGAAGCATGGAGGTACCGATGACCATCGTCCGCGCAGCGATCACCCAGACCACGTGGACCGGCGACAAGGAGTCGATGCTCGACAAGCACGAGCAGTTCGCCCGCGACGCCGCCGCCCAGGGAGCGCAGATCGTCTGCTTCCAGGAGCTGTTCTACGGCCCGTACTTCGGCATCACCGAGGACAAGAAGTACTACCGCTACGCCGAGCCGGCCGACGGCCCGATCGTGCAGCGCTTCGCCGCGCTGGCGAAGGAGCTCGGCACGGTGATGATCCTGCCGATCTACGAGGAGGACATCACCGGCGTCTACTACAACACCGCCGTGGTCGTCGACGCCGACGGCACGATCCTCGGCAAGTACCGCAAGCACCACATCCCGCACCTCGACCGCTTCTGGGAGAAGTTCTACTTCCGTCCCGGCAACCTCGGCTACCCGGTCTTCGACACCGCGGTCGGCAAGGTCGGCGTCTACATCTGCTACGACCGGCACTTCCCCGAGGGCTGGCGCGAGCTGGGCCTGAACGGCGCGCACATGGTGTTCAACCCGAACGCGACCAAGCCGGGCCTCTCGAACCGCCTGTGGGAGGTGGAGGGCCCGTGCGCCGCCGTGGCGAACGGCTACTTCGTGCTCCAGCCCAACCGGGTCGGCCGCGAGGACAACGAGTACGGCGAGCTGGCCGTCGACTTCTACGGCACCAGCCAGGTGATCGACCCACGCGGCAACTCCGTCGGCGAGCGCGGCTCGGGCGACAGCGAGGAGATCCTGATCCGCGATCTCGACCTCGACATGGTGCAGCAGATGCGCGACGACTGGCAGTTCTACCGGGACCGCCGTCCGGACTCGTACACGAGCATCCCGAAGCCCTGACCGCCGACGTCCTGACCGCGCGACCGCCGCAGCACCGGAACCACCGAGGAGCATCGATGAAGACCCTCATCACGAACGGCACGGTCGTCAACGCGACCGGCACCGCCACCGCCGACGTCCTGATCGACGGCGAGACCATCGCCGCGGTGCTCGCGCCCGGCTCGACGCTGCTGGGCTTCGACCTCGCGGCGAACGTCGACCGCGTGATCGATGCGGCCGGCAAGTACGTCATCCCGGGCGGGATCGACGCGCACACGCACATGGAGATGCCGTTCGGCGGCACCTTCGCCTCGGACACCTTCGAGACCGGCACCCGGGCCGCCGCCTGGGGCGGGACCACGTCGATCGTCGACTTCGTCGTGCAGTACCCGGGCGAGAGCGTGGTCGACCGCTACCAGGCCTGGCAGGAGAAGGCGGCCGGGAACTGCGCGATCGACTACGGCTTCCACCAGATCCTCTCCGACGTGCAGGACTCGTCACTGGTGGCGATGGACGAGCTGATGGACGAGGGCGTGACCAGCTTCAAGCTGTTCATGGCCTACAAGGGCGTGTTCCTCTCGGACGACGGGCAGATCCTGCGGGCGTTCCAGAAGGGCGCCTCGAACGGCGCGATGATGATGATGCACGCCGAGAACGGCGCGATCATCGACGAGCTGGTGAAGCAGTCGCTCGCCGCCGGCAACACCTCGCCGTACTTCCACGGGACCTCGCGGCCGTGGCAGGCGGAGGAGGAGGCGACGCACCGGGCGATCATGATCGCGGACCTCACCGGCGCGCCGCTCTACGTGGTGCACGTGTCGGCGAAGCAGGCGGTCGAGCAGATCGCGCAGGCCCGCGACCGCGGGATGAACGTCTTCGGCGAGACCTGCCCGCAGTACCTCTACCTCTCGCTCGAGGAGCAGCTCGGCGCACCGGGCTTCGAGGGCGCGAAGTGGGTGTGCTCGACGCCGCTGCGCTCGAAGGCGGAGGGGCACCAGCACCACATGTGGCAGTCGCTGCGCACCAACGACATCCAGATGGTCTCCACCGACCACTGCCCCTTCTGCATGAAGGGCCAGAAGGACATGGGCATCGGCGACTTCTCGAAGATCCCCAACGGCATCGGCTCGGTCGAGCACCGGATGGACCTGATGTACCAGGGCGTCGTCTCGGGACAGATCTCGCTGCCCCGCTGGGTCGAGCTGACCTCGACCACTCCGGCGCGGATGTTCGGGATGTACGGGAAGAAGGGCGTGATCCAGCCCGGGGCCGACGGCGACGTGGTCGTCTACGACCCGAACGGGCACACCTCGATCGGCATCGGCGAGGGCCGCAGCCACCACATGAACATGGACTACTCCGCCTGGGAGGGCTTCGAGATCGACGGTCACGTCGACACCGTGATCTCCCGCGGCAAGGTCGTCGTCGACTCCGGCGACTACATCGGCACCAAGGGCGACGGCAAATACATCAAGCGAGGTCTCTCGCAGTATCTGATCTGACCTGAAGTCCTCTTTTTCCCACCGCAACGAAGGAAGCCCCATGGACTTCGGAGTCGTCCTCCAGACCAACCCGCCCGCCTCGCGCACCGTCGCGCTCGCCGTCCTCGCCGAGACCTACGGCTTCGACTACGCGTGGACGTTCGACTCGCACCTGCTCTGGCAGGAGCCGTACGTCATCTACTCGCAGATCCTCGAGAAGACCCACCGGATCACCGTCGGCCCGATGGTCACCAACCCGGCGACCCGCGACTGGACCGTCATCGCCTCGCTGCACGCGACCCTCAACGAGATGTACGGCAACCGCACCGTCTGCGGCATCGGCCGCGGCGACTCCGCCGTCCGCGTCACCGGCGGTGCTCCCACCACGCTGAAGACGCTGCGGGAGTCGATCCACGTCATCCGCGAGCTCGCCAACAGCCGCTCGGTCGAGTACAACGGCTCGACCCTGCAGTTCCCGTGGAGCCGCGGCTCCTCGCTGGAGATGTGGGTCGCCGCCTACGGACCGCTTGCGCTCAAGCTGGCGGGGGAGACGGGCGACGGGTTCATCCTGCAGCTCGCCGACCTCGACATCGCGCGCTGGATGATCCAGACCGTGAAGGACGCGGCGGCGAACGTCGGCCGCGACCCGGAGTCGCTGCAGTTCTGCGTCGCGGCGCCGATGTACATCGGGACCGACCGCGCGCACATGTACGACCAGTGCCGCTGGTTCGGCGGGATGGTCGGCAACCACGTCGCCGACATCGTCGGCCGCTACGGCACGTCGGGCGCCGTCCCGCAGGCGCTCACCGACTACATCGCCGGGCGCGAGGGCTACGACTACAACGAGCACGGGCGGGCCGGCAACTCGCACACCGCGTTCGTGCCCGACGAGATCGTCGAGCGCTTCTGCGTCCTCGGCACCGCCGACGAGCACATCGCGAAGCTGACGGCGCTCGCCGAGATCGGCGTCACGCAGTTCGCCGGCTACCTCCAGCACGACAACAAGGAGGAGACGCTGCGCGTGTACGGCGAGCGCGTCATCCCGGCCCTCGGCCCGCACATCGTGGCGAAGGCATGAGGTCGCCGGCCGCGACGCGCGGGGTCCTGCTCGGCGCGGCCGGGCTGCTCCTGCTCGCGGTGCTCTGGGAGGTCTACAAGGCCCTCGGGCCGGAGACCGGCGTCGTGATCCAGGGCGTCACCGTGCTCCCGCGCACCAGCGCCATCGCGATGCCGCACCTCTGGGAGATCGCCGGCCGGCTCGCGGAGCCGATCACCGGCGCCCGCGACGCCCCGGTGCTCTGGCTCGCGGTGCTGCAGGCCAGCGCCTTCTCGCTCGGGGTCGCGGCCGTGGGCTGGGTCGTCGGCGTGGTCGTCGGGCTGCTGCTCGCGGTGCTGATGCAGCGCTTCCGCACGGCCGAGTCCGCGGTGCTGCCGTGGATCGTGCTGAGCCAGACGGTGCCGCTGATCGCGATCGCACCGCTGGTGCGCCGCTGGGGCTCGCAGCTCGAGCTCGGCGCCTTCACCTGGGAGAACTGGATGTCGGTGGCGCTGATCGCCTCCTACCTCGCCTTCTTCCCGGTCTCGATCGGCGCGCTGCGCGGACTGAACGCGCCGTCGGCGCACCAGGTCGAGCTGATGCGCGTCTACGGCGTCGGCTGGTGGAAGACGCTGCTGCGGCTGCGCCTCCCCGCGAGCGTGCCGTTCCTCCTCCCGGCGCTGCGGCTCGGTGCCGTCAGCGCCGTGATCGGCACCGTCGTCGCCGAGGTCTCGATCGGCCTGCGCGGTGGCATCGGCCGGATGATCATCGAGTTCGCCTCCTCCGCCGGGGGAGACCCCGCCAAGCCCTGGGCGCCGATCCTGGGCGCGGTTCTGGTGGGCCTCGCGGCCGCCGGTGCCGTCGGCCTGATCGGCACCGCCCTCCGTCCGTTCCGCAGAGGGGAGCAGCCCGCATGAGCGCTGCCGAACCGGCCGTCGTCGTCGACTCCGTCACGAAGACGTTCACCACGAAGAAGAGCACGAGCGTCACCGCGCTCGACACCGTCTCGCTCGAGATCGCCGCGGGGGAGTTCGTGTCGCTGATCGGGCCCTCCGGCTGCGGCAAGTCGACGCTGCTGCGGCTGATCGCCGACCTCGACGAGCCGACCTCGGGCACGATCTCGGTGTTCGGCAAGACGGCGCGGCAGGCGCGGCTCGACCAGGAGTACGGGATCGCGTTCCAGCAGGCGGGGCTGCTGCCCTGGCGGAGCATCCGCGCGAACATCGCGCTGCCGCTCGAGCTGCACGGCGTCGGCGCCACGGCCCGCCGGTCGCGGGTCGACGAGCTGCTGGCGCTCGTGGGACTCGGCGACTTCGCCGACTCCTATCCCGACCAGCTCTCCGGCGGGATGCAGCAGCGGGTGGCAATCGCGCGCGCCCTCGCGGAGAGCCCGCGGCTGCTGCTGATGGACGAGCCCTTCGGCGCGCTGGACGAGATGACGCGCGAGCGGATGCAGACCGAGCTGCTGCGCATCCGGAGCGAGACGGGGGCCGCCGTGGTCTTCGTGACGCACTCGATCCCGGAGGCGGTGTTCCTCTCGGATCGCGTCGTCGTGATGTCGCCGCGGCCCGGACGGATCCGGGACGTGCTGCGGATCGCGCTGCCCGACTCCTCCGAGCGCGAGGCGGGGGTGCGCGAGGACGCGGCGTTCTTCTCGGACGTCGGGGCCGTGCGCGAGCTGCTGCACGGCGACGCCGCCGCGGTGCCGCGCGGGGTGGAGAACCGGTGAGCAGCCCCGCGCTCGCCCGGGCGGTCGTCGCGCCGCTCGTGCTCGGCGTCGCGGCGCTGCTGCTCTGGCAGGTCGGCGTCACGGCGCTCGACGTGCAGCCGTTCGTGCTGCCGTCGCCGCTCGCGATCGGGGCGGAGTTCGCGCAGAACGCGGGCTCGGTCCTGGCCGGGAGCCGGGTGACCGGCGGCAACGCGCTGATCGGGCTCGTCGCCGGGGCGGTGCTCGCGGTGCTCGTCGCCGGGGTGTCCGCGCTGGTGCGGGTCTTCGACGGGCTGGTGGCGGCGATCGTCGCCGCCGCGGCCGTCGTGCCGATCGTGGCGCTCGCTCCCGTGCTCTACACGATGTTCGGCGCCAACGTCGAGACGGCCCGGCAGCTCGTGGCGGCGCTCGCGGTCTTCGTGCCGGTGTACGTCAACACCCTGCGCGGGCTCCGGCAGGCCGCTCCCGTGCACCGCGATCTGATGCGCGCGTACGCCGCCTCGCCGTGGCAGACAGCGCGGACGATCACGCTGCCCGGGGCGGTGCCGTTCTTCTTCACGGGGCTGCGGATCGCCTCCTCGCTCGCCGTGATCTCGGCGCTGGTCGCCGAGTACTTCGGCGGGCCGATCGGGGGCCTGGGCAAGTCGATCACCTCGGCGGCGTCCGGCAGTGACTACGCGCTCGCCTACGCCTACGTGCTCGGGGCCGTGCTCGTGGGCCTCGTGTTCTACTGCGTCACCGCGGGCCTCGAGGCGCTCGCGCTGCGGCGCAGCCACGCGCGCTGAGGCGCGTCCCTCCACTCCCGCCGGCTCCCGCCGGACGGGCACTTCGGCACCACCCGAACGCACCACCCGCACACTGCACGCGCACCATCCGCACCACGGCACTCGCTCCATCCGCTCCACCGCTCCATCCGCTCCACGGCTCCATCCGCACCACGGCACTGACGGCCCGCCCGGGCCGCATCCCGCACCGCACCGCACCAGGAGGAACAGTGAACAGACGCACGCGCATCGCGATGACGACCACGGCGGGACTCGCCGCCGTCGGCCTCGCGCTCACCGGCTGCAGCGCAACCAGTGACACCGGCTCCGGAGCCTCGGGGGACTCGGGCGATCTCACGCCCGTGACCCTGCAGCTCCAGTGGGTCGCCCAGGCCCAGTTCGCCGGCTACTACGCCGCCGTCGACCAGGGCTACTACGAGGACGAGGGCCTCGACGTCACCATCGCCGAGGGCGGCGGCGACATCGTCCCGCAGGACGTCCTCGCCTCCGGAGACGCCGACTACGCGATCTCCTGGGTTCCGAAGGTGCTCGGCTCGATCGAGAACGGCGCGAACATCACCGATGTCGCGCAGATCTTCGAGCGCAGCGCCACCACGCAGATCTCCTTCAAGGACAAGGGCATCACCTCGCCCGCCGACCTCGCGGGCAAGCAGGTCGGCAGCTGGGGCTACGGCAACGAGTGGGAGCTCTTCGCCGGCATGCAGAAGGACGGGGTCGCGCTCGACGACATCTCGCTCGTGCAGCAGCAGTTCGACATGAACGGCTTCCTCGCGGGCGACATCGACGCGGCGCAGGCGATGACCTACAACGAGTACGCGCAGGTCCTCGAGTCGACGAATCCGGCCACGGGCGAGCTGTACACGCCCGACGACCTCAACGTGATCAGCTGGAACGACGTCGGCACGGCGATGCTGCAGGACGCGATCTGGGCCGACGCGGACAAGCTCTCGAGCGACGACGCCTACGCCGAGCAGACCGTCGCCTTCATCAAGGCGTCGATCAAGGGCTGGATCTACGCGAAGGACAACCCGCAGGAGGCGGCGGACATCGTCACCGCGGCCGGCTCCACGCTCGGCACGAGCCACCAGCTCTGGATGACCAACGAGGTGAACAAGCTGATCTGGCCCTCGACCAACGGCGTCGGCATGATCGATCAGGCGGCCTGGGACCAGACGGTCGACATCGCCAAGACGACGGAGAACGAGACCGGCGCGACCATCATCAGCGACGACCCGCCGGAGACGGCCTACTCGAACGAGTACGTCGAGAAGGCGCTCGCCGAGCTCGCGGACGAGGGCGTCGACACCAGCGGCGCCGACTACGAGCCGATCGAGGTGACCCTGGAGGAGGGCGGCGCCTGACGCGCCCCCTTCCACTGACCACCCTCTCCATTCCGGAGAAGTTGCGGTAGTCGATCCCGGCTACCGCAACTTTTGCGTGTTGACTCTCTGCTTCGCCGCGGCGGCGGAAGCGGGACTCTGCGACTCCGCGGCAGTTGCGGTAGTCGATCGCGACTACCGCAACTTTTGAGGAGTGGGGGTGCGGGGCGTCGGCGGGATCCGCCGGACCTCCGCCCGGGCGTGGCGCGGGGGACTAGGCTCGATCCTCGTGACTACTTTCAAGAAGACGCCGTTCACCGTGAACGTGCGCGACATCGTGAACCGCCCGGGGGAGATGCGCGAGCACCGTCTCGACCTCGAGGCGCCCGAGGCCTTCGGCGAGGGCATCGTCGCCGTCCGCCAGGGCGCGCCGCTCGATCTCGACGTCCGGATCGAGTCGGTGCACGAGGGCATTCTGGCCAGCGTCCAGGTGTCCGCGGAGGCCGTCGGCGAGTGCAGCCGCTGCCTCACTGACATCTCCCTGCCTGTCGATGTCGAGTTCCAGGAACTTTTCGCGTACTCTTCTGACGAAGCTTTCGACTATGAGGTTCACGACGACCACGTGGATCTTGAACCTCTGGTCAGGGATGCGGTGGTGCTGTCGCTGCCGTTCCAGCCGGTCTGCCGGCCGGATTGTCCGGGCCTCGACCCTGTCACGGGGGAGCGGCTGGCCGAGTCCTCCGTGTCCGAGCCCGAGGCTCCGCGCGACTCCAGGTGGGCCGCGCTCGCCGGGTTGGGCGAGTCGGGGACCGGTGGGGCCGCAGCGCCCGGAGCTTCCGCAGACAGTGGTGCCGGCGCCGAGCCGCGCACCGAAGACGACCGAACCTGATCAGCCCCGCCTGATCCGACCGAGCTAGAGAAGAGAGAATCATGGCTGTTCCCAAGAGGAAGAAGTCCCGCGCGAACACCCACGCTCGTCGTTCGCAGTGGAAGGCGGAGGTCCCGCCCCTGGTGAAGACCGTCGAGAACGGCAAGACCGTCTACAGCCTCCCGCACCGCGCCAAGGTCGTCGAGGACTCCGCGGGCACCGCGCTGTTCCTCGAGTACAAGGGCCGCAAGGTCGCGAACGTCTGATCCAGTCCCTTCGGCTCCGCGTCGCCCCGCGACACGAGCCGTGCGGTCCATGGTGAACCAGACCTCTGCCTCACCCTCCAGCGACGACCGGTCGCGTCTGGAGGCCACGCTCGGCGTGAGCCTCGACGGTGAGCTCTTCGAGCTCGCCCTGACGCACCGGTCGTTCGCTTTCGAGCACGGCGGCCTCCCGCACAACGAGCGCCTCGAGTTCCTCGGCGACTCGATCCTCGGGCAGGCCGTGACCGTGATGCTCTACACCGAGTACCCCGCGCTGAGCGAGGGCGACCTGGCCAAGCGCCGGGCGAGCCTGGTCTCGACCGTGGCTCTCGCCGAGATCGCCCGCGGCATCGGCCTCGGCGAGCACCTCCGCCTCGGCCGCGGCGAGGAGATGACCGGCGGCCGCGACAAGTCGTCGATCCTCGCGGACACCGTCGAGGCGATCATCGGCGCGGTCTACCTCGGCACCGGTCCGGACGCGGCCCGCGACCTCGTGCTGCGGCTGATCGCCCCGCTGACCGCGGATCCGCTGCGCTTCGGCGTCTCGATGGATCCGAAGACGAGCCTCCAGGAGGCGGCGGCCGAGCGCGGCGCGCCCGCGCCCCGCTACGAGATCGCGGCGACCGGGCCGGACCACAGCAAGGTCTTCGTCGCCACCGTCATCGTCGGCGGGCTGGTCACCGCGCGCGGCGAGGGGACGAGCAAGAAGGCGGCCGAGATGGCCGCCGCTCTCGACGCCTGGACGCGCCTCTCGGCGACGGCACCCGGTGAGCCGGTCGCGCCCGCCGCTCCGATCGAGGGTTGACCGTGCCCGAGCTGCCCGAGGTCGAGGTGGTGCGGGCCGGGCTCGCTCCCGCCGTCACCGGCTCACTGGTGACGAGCGTCGAGATCGTCGACGAGCGCTCGCTCAAGCGCCATGTGCACCCGCTCGGCTCGTTCGAGGGGCTGCTCGTCGGGCGGCGGCTGCGCGGCGCGGTGCGACGCGGCAAGTTCCTCTGGCTGCCGGCCGGTCGCGACGAGGCGCTGCTCGTGCACCTCGGGATGAGCGGGCAGGTGCTGCTGCAGACGGCCGACGCCGCGCTCGCGAAGCTGACCCGCATCCGGATCGGCATCGAGCATCCGGAGCACGGCGAGCTGGCCCTGCACTTCGTGGACCAGCGGATCTTCGGCTCGATGGCGATCGACTCGCTGGCTCCCACCGCGGACGGCGCTCCTGGCGGCTACGCCGGCGACGACGCGGTCGACGGCGACTGGCTGCGGGCAGTGCCCTCTCAGGTCGCGCACATCGCCCGCGATCCACTCGACCCGTTCTTCGACCTCTCGGCCGTCCTCGCCGTGCTGGCCCGCCGGAACAGCGGCATCAAGCGCTCCCTGCTCGATCAGACGCTGGTCAGCGGCATCGGCAACATCTACGCGGACGAATCGCTGTGGGCGGCCGAGCTGCACCCCGAGACGCCGAGCTCGACGCTGACCGAGGCGCGGATCCGCCGCCTGTTCGCCGAAGTCCGCTCGGTGCTCGAGCGCGCGCTGGCCGAGGGCGGCACCAGCTTCGACGCCCAGTACGTCAACGTGAACGGCGCCTCCGGCTACTTCTCGCACAGCCTCAACGCCTACGGGCAGACCGGCAAGCCCTGCCCGCGCTGCGGCGAGCCGATCGTGCGCGTGCCGTTCATGAACCGCTCGTCGCACCTCTGCCCGCACTGCCAGCGGCCGCCGCGCTGAGCGGCTCAGGGGCCGAGAATCGGGAAGAACCGAAGAACGTGCGTCCTCGCTCGCCTTCAGCGAGCAGCGGTGACGACCGCCTCGAGTCGCGGCCGAACCGACTCGGCCATCATGCTGATCTCTCGTTGAGCGATGCCGTTGGCCCGGGCGGACTCCTGCCAGGGCGCCAGCGACTCGGCGATCCGGACCATCCGCTCACGGCCTTCCCTCGCCGAGAGACTGAATCCTTCAGCCAGCGCGATCAGCGCCTCCGCCTCGTCAGGCGGTGCGTCGGCTCCCATGATCGAGGTGGAACGAGCACGCCACGGATCAGGGTTCGGATTCACGTCGAACGCCGGGCTCAGCCTCCACGCGCCGCGCTCAGCGAGGAAGCCGTGATTCCGCAGGTGGTCGTCCGTGTTTCCGAGTGCCACGCTCGCGACGATGCGGTCGAAGAGCTCGTGATGGTCTGCGCGCGGCGAGAAGGAGAGATCGCGGATGGCGTCGGAGAGTTCGGCGTAGTCCCGGTGTTCGCCGTCGGAACCGCTGAGAGCGGTCATCGCGCTGATGTAGCCGATCCGCCGGCCGTCCTCCGTGCGGTCGAACCGGCGCAGGATCAGCACGCTGCGTTCGCCTACGCGGCTGAGTCTCCGGTGGGGCGTTCGAAGACCCGCGCGATCCAGCAGGTCCAGGGCGGTCGATTCCCAGGCCATGACGTCCCATTCGTCGCTTCCATGGGGGAACTTCGCGATCGCCAGCGAGCCGTCCTCGAGGCGCACCGACGCCTTCGGTCGCGCCCCGCCCAGACCGGTCGTCCCCGTGTCGAGAAGCTGCTTGACCGCGCGGCTGGGGTCCTCGTCCGCGGAGACGTCGTCCGCGGCACGCAGGAGCGTCGGCAGGGACAGCAACGGGGGGACCGTCGAGGGCTCCCCGCTGAACGCTGCGCTGCCGGGAAGGCGGTAGCGGAGTGCGCCCTGCCGGGTGTCGTCACTCACGCCGAGAAGGAAGTCGACGTCGTCGAGGCGGCGGGGTGCGCGGTTCTCCTCGCGCGCGCGGATCCGCTCGGCCTTCTCGACGAGGTTGCGTCCCCAGCGGTCGGGGGCGCTGTCGGAGAAGGCGCGGACGAGGCCGGTCTGATGTTGCGAGCCGCTCACGAGTGGCAGCACAGGGTCGATGCTCGTACCTCCGCTTGTGAGGTAGTCGGCGTCGTAGAGGAAGGTCGTGGAGACCTCGCCTCGCGTGCGGGTGAAGTGCGCTCGACCGACCGGCCGGGAGCGGCCGTTCTCGTCGACCAGAACGTCCACGGTGGTCATCGGGCACGTTTCTTCGTCAGACGGCCGGCGCGCAGTCGGCCGATGTCGCTGGCGAGGGGGTCGGTAGCGGCGATGGTCTGATCGAGCACTCCGAGGGCTCGGAGGACCTGAGCGACGCTTCCGAAGCGCACACCGGGGTCACCCGCCTCGATCTTGTGCACTGTCGCGCGAGTGATGCCGGCGCGCTCCGCGACCTGCTGAGCGGTCAGGCCCAGCACCATGCGCCAGCCGCGTACGTTCTCACCGAGCTCTGCGAGCTGCGAGTCGATTCGGTAGCCGGGCATC
The DNA here is from genome assembly GCF_004011135.1 of Rathayibacter festucae DSM 15932. Lineage (NCBI taxonomy): Bacteria > Bacillati > Actinomycetota > Actinomycetes > Micrococcales > Microbacteriaceae > Rathayibacter > Rathayibacter festucae. Next base: position 934,182 of record NZ_CP028137.1, read on the forward strand.
CTGTTCCTCCAACGCTATGGTCGGAATACTACGCACAACGCTGTGGTGTGCAAAGGAACGTATGCATAACTGGGGAAAGGAAGGCAGGACCCGGCGAGGTCAGGCCGCGGCCTGACGCGGCGGAGCCGGGTCAGGCCGCGGCCTTCTCCTCCGCGGGGGTCGCGTGCTTCACGTGGGCGATGAGGTGGCCGAGGAGCGAGGCGATCAGGGTGATCGCGGCGGCGATGGCGAGGCCGAGCCAGAGGCCGACGTTGAGTGCCAGGGCGCCGACTCCGGCGCCGGCGGCGATCAGGACGACGGCGGTCGCGCGGCGGAACCAGGGCTGGCCCTTGCCGCCACCGAGGCGGGAGTCGGCGGCGAGGCCGGTGATGGTCGAGGTGACGACGACCGTGGTGACGTCCTTGACCGCGATGTGGCGGGCGGTCGCGGCCTGGAGGCCCATCGCGAGGCCCAGCACGCCGGTGACGGTCAGGGCCAGGGGCTCGGGGTGCTCGGGGACGACGCCGAGGACGACGGCGAGCACGGCCATCAGCAGGCCGACGACGGTGAAGAGCCAGGAGGAGCGGGTGGTCCAGCCGGCCTTCACCGGGCGCAGGACGCGGCCGCCGATCGCGGCGCCGAGCATGAAGCCGGCGAGGGCGATGATCGGGCCGACGATCGGGAGGTCGTCGGCGCCGGCGAGCGCCATGCCGAGGATGACCACGTTGCCGGTCATGTTGCCGGTGAAGACCCGGTCGAGGCCGAGGTAGCCGACGGCGTCGATGATGCCGGTCGAGAAGGTCAGGGCGAGCATGAGGCCGAGGTGGACGTTGTCGGTGCGCGTGCGCAGGCGTCGGAACACGGGGGTCCTGTCGTCGGAGGGGTGGGCGGGCACCGTGAGATGCCACTTGTGAGCGCCTCCGTCGGCGTGTCGCGTGCACAAGTGGCATCTCGCGGGAGGGAGCGAGGGTGGTGCGGGGCCGATACTGCCATGGATGCGGCGGGCGGCCGGGACACGAGGGCGCAACACGGCGCCGCTACTGTCGGACGGAGTGCGGGGCGGGCCCGCGCGGAGAGGCGGCCATCGTGCAGGACGTGCAGAGGCGGGACGCGCAGGAGCGGCCTGCGCAGGAGCAGTCGGCGGTGCGGGCGGTGCAGCCCGGGGAGGGACTTCCGGAGGGGGTCGAGTACCTGCCGGCCGGTCCGGGATCGGTGCTGTGGGGGCGGCTGCCCTGCGGGAGCGACCGGGCGGTGCTCACCGTGGACTCCGGTGCGGAGGTCGTCATCGACACGCTGAGCCACGAGGGGGTCCTGGAGGATCAGGGGCGGGATCCCGTCGCGTTCTTCGGGGCGCACGGTGTGGCTCCCGAGGGGGTGCTGCGCGACGCGACCGAGCTCGCCGCGGCCGGGCCCTTCCGCGACACCGCCGTCGACGGGCCGCACGTGGTGACCGGTCCGATCGCGGTGCGCGGCGCGCAGCCCGGCGATCTGCTCCGGATGACGCTGCTCGAGGCCGAGCCGCGCGTCCCGTACGGCGTGATCTCGAACCGGCACGGGCGCGGCGCGCTGCCGGGGGAGTACCCGCTCGCTGCCGGCCCGTTCAGCGCCTTCGCTCGGGTGGAGGAGGGCGCCGACGGCATTCGCCGGGGCGTGCTGCCGCTGACTCCGGGCGGTGAGCGCTCGGCGCGGTTCGAGCTGCACCCGTTCCTCGGGATCATGGGCGTCGCGGTGGCGGGCGACGAGCGGCCGCACTCGGTGCCCCCGGGTGCGCACGGCGGCAACATCGACATCTCGCTGCTGACGGCGGGCACGAGCGTCTATCTGCCGGTGCAGGTGCCGGAGGCCCTCGCCTACGTCGGGGACCCGCACTTCGCGCAGGGCGACGGCGAGGTCGCGCTGACCGCGATGGAGGCGAGCCTGCGGGTGCGGGTGCGCTTCGAGGTGATCCCGCGGGCGGAGGCGCTCGCCGCGTTCGGCGAGATCGCCGGGCCGCTCGGCGAGACGGCCGAGTTCCTGGTGCCGACCGGGATGGACGAGGACCTCGACGTCGCGGTGCAGAACTGCGTGCGCGCGGCGATCGCGCTGCTCCAGGCCCGCTACGGGATGGACGCGAGTCTCGCCTACGCGTACCTCAGTGCCGCGACGGACTTCAACATCTCGCAGGTCGTCGACCTGGTGAAGGGCGTGCACGCCCGCGTGCGGACGGCGGACTTCGATGACTGAGCAGCACGGCCCTGATCCGCGCGTCACGACGCTGGAAGGCGAGCTGCCCGACGGGCTCGTCGACGCGGTGCTCGCCTACGAGGCCGCGCTGGCGGCCGACGACGTGCCGGCGCTCGCCGACGCCTTCGTCCGCGAGCCGACGACGCTGCGCGGCGACGCCTCCGGGCTGCTCGTGGGGCACGAGGCGATCACGGGGTTCCGCGGGCGGCGCGGTGGGACGCCTCCGCGGGCGCTCGCCGAGCTGCACGTGCGGGCCCTCGGGGCGGACGACGCGCTGGTCGTGACGGTGAACCTGCCGGCCCGTGGCGGGCGCGGGCTGGTGACGCAGCTGTGGACACGTGACTCCGGAACCTGGCGGGTGCGCGCCGCGCAGGTGCAGGCGCCCGCGCCGGCGCTCGATGCGCGGGTGTGGCGGGCGGTCGGGGCGCCGCTCGTGCCCGCCTCCGCGTCGGGGCCGCTCGACGGGCTGGACGTGGCGGTGAAGGACCTGTTCGCGATCGAGGGGCAGCGGATCGGCGCGGGGATCCCCGTGCGCCTGACGGAGGCCTCCGTGGAGCGGTCGACCGCGCCCGCTGTCGCGATGCTGCTGGCCGCGGGAGCGTCGGTGCGCGGGATCGCGCAGACCGACGAGTTCGCGTACAGCATCGCGGGCCGGAACTCCGGCTACGGGACGCCGCCGAACCCGGCGGTGCCGGGGGCGATCCCCGGTGGCTCCTCGAGCGGACCCGCGACCGCGGTGTCGCTCGGGCAGGCGGCGGTCGGGCTCGCGACGGACACGGCGGGGTCGATCCGCGTGCCCGCGTCGTACCAGGGGCTCTGGGGGCTGCGGACGACGCACGGAGCGGTGCCGGTCGAGGGGCTGCTGCCGCTCGCGCCGAGCTTCGACACGGTGGGGTGGCTGGCGCGGGATCTCGGGACGCTGCGGAAGGTCGCCGCGGTCGCGCTGACCGGGCCCGCGGAGTCGCCCGCGGATGGGTTCGTCGTCTGCGACGCGCTGCTCGAGCGGGTCGACGCGCCGGTCGCGGCCGCGTTCTCGGCGGTGGTCGACGGGCTCGGGGCCGAGCGGATCGAGCTGCCGCCGCTGGCGGAGATGTTCGAGGCGTTCCGGCTCGTGCAGGCGGCGGAGGCGTGGGCGTCGGACGGTGCCTGGGTCACCGCGCACCCGGGCGTGCTGGCGCCGGACGTGCAGGCGCGGTTCGATGCGGCGGCGCGGATCGACGCGGAGACCGAGGCGGCGGCGCGGGAGCGGGTCGCGGTGTTCCGCGAGCGGCTCGACGAGGCGCTCGGCGGACGGGTGCTGCTGCTGCCGTCGGCGTCGTCGGTCGCGCCGGCGCTCGACGCGTCGGCCGAGGTGATCGATGCGGCTCGGACGGCGACTCTCGGGTTGACCTGTCTCGCGGGGATCGGCGGGTATCCGGCGCTGTCGGCGCCGCGGCTGAGCGTCGGCGGGCGACCGGTGGGGCTGTGCCTGGTCGGTCCGCGCGGGGCGGATCGGGCGCTGCTGGAGCTGGCGGCGGGACTCTCGAGGTAGGCGGGTCTCGATACGCCCGCGATGCGGGCTACTCGACCAGCATGAAGGGCAGCTCATGCTGGTCGAGTAGGCGCCGCAGGCGCCGTATCGAGACCTACCGACGCCGAAACATGGGCGAAACGTGTGTTGCAGTAAGGTCGGAACCTGAAACAGGTGTTTCTGCACGTCCGACTGCGAAGAAGGTGGCTCCCATTCCGACCGCGCCCGCGATCTCGACGTTCCTCCCCATCGACCCGCCGCCCCGGCTGCTGATGGGCCCCGGCCCGATCAACGCCGACCCGCGCGTGCTCCGCGCGATGTCCGCGCAGCTGGTGGGCCAGTACGACCCGTTCATGACCTCGATGATGAACGAGACGCAGGAGCTCTACCGCCGCGTCTTCGCCACCTCGAACGAGAAGACGATGCTGGTCGACGGCACCAGCCGCGCCGGCATCGAGGCCGCGCTCGTCTCGATGCTCGAGCCGGGCGACAGAGTGCTCGTGCCCGTCTTCGGCCGCTTCGGACATCTCCTCCGCGAGATCGCCGAGCGCTGCGGCGCCGAGGTGCACGTGATCGAGGCGGAGTGGGGCCAGGTGTTCCCGGTCTCGGTCATCACCGAGGCGATCGAGCGCGTGCGCCCGAAGGTGCTCGCGGTCGTGCACGGCGACACCTCGACGACGATGGCGCAGCCGCTCGAGGAGCTCGGCGCGGTCTGCGAGAATCACGGCGTGCTGTTCTACACCGACGTCACCGCGTCGCTCGCGGGCAACGCGTTCGGCGCCGACGAGCTCGGCCTCGACGCCGTCTCGGCCGGCCTGCAGAAGTGCCTCGGCGGGCCCTCCGGCTCCGCTCCCGTCACCTTCTCCGAGCGCGCCGTCGCCGTGATCGAGGCGCGCAAGAGCATCGAGGCCGGGATCCGCGACGAGGGCGACGCGGTCAGCGCGCACCCGGTCCGCTCCAACTACTTCGACCTCGGCATGGTCTTCGACTACTGGGGCCCGCGCCGGCTCAACCACCACACCGAGGCCACGACGATGCTCTACGGCGCGCGCGAGTGCGCCCGGCTGATCGTCGAGGAGGGCCTCGACACCACCATCGCGCGGCACGAGCTGCACGGTGCGGCGATGCTCGCCGGCGTCCAGGGGCTCGGCCTCCGCGTGTTCGGCGACCTCGCGCACAAGATGAACAACGTCGTCGCGGTGCACATCCCGGACGGCGTGAACGGCGATGCGGTGCGCGGCGCGATGCTGGAGGACTTCGGCATCGAGATCGGCACCTCCTTCGGGCCGCTGCACGGCAAGGTCTGGCGGATCGGCACCATGGGCTACAACGCCCGCCAGGACACGGTGCTGACCACTCTCGCCGCGCTCGAGGCGGTCCTGCGGCGCGCGGGCGCGACCGTCGCTCCGGGCGGCGGCGTCGCGGGCGCGTACGGCGTCTACGACTCGGCACGGGGAGGCGCGGCGTGAGCGTCGTCGACGCCGCCGCGATCATGGCGCGCTGCGACGAGCTCGCCGCGGTGTCGAGCACCCGCGGTGCGATCGAGCGCGTCTACCTCTCTCCCGAGCACGCCCGCGTCAACGCGATGGCCGCGCGCTGGATGGAGGACGCCGGCATGCGCACCTGGCAGGACGCGGCCGGCAACCAGTGCGGCCGCTACGAGGGCGCGACGCCCGGGCTGCCCGCGCTGCTGCTCGGTTCGCACCTGGACACCGTGCCCGATGCGGGGCGCTACGACGGGATCCTCGGCGTGATGCTCGCGATCGCCGTCGTCTCCCGGCTGAACGCCGCGGGCACGCGCCTGCCGTTCGCCGTCGAGGTCGTCGCGTTCGGCGACGAGGAGGGCACCCGCTTCGGCACGGCCCTGCTCGGCTCCCGCGCGGTCGCCGGCACCTGGGACGAGCACTGGTGGGAGCTGGAGGACGCGCACGGCACGACCCTCGTCGAGGCGTTCCACGAGTTCGGTCTCGACCCCTCGCGCATCTCGACCGCGGCGCGCGACGCGGCCGACGTCCTCGCCTACCTCGAGACGCACATCGAGCAGGGCCCGTACCTGGAGGAGGCGGACCGCGCCCTCGGCGTCGTCTCCTCCATCGCCGGGGCCCGCCGCTTCGCGCTGACCCTCACCGGCAAGGCCGGGCACGCGGGCGGCGTGCCGTTCGACCGCCGCCGCGACGCGCTGACCGGGGCCGCCGAGGCCGTGCTCGCCGTCGAGCGCATCGCCCGCGAGCACGGGGCGATCGCCACCGTCGGTCGCCTCGAGGCGTTCCCCGGCGCGGTCAACGTCATCCCGGGCCGGGTCGAGTTCTCGCTCGATCTGCGGGCCGAGTTCGACGACGTCCGCGACACCGTCTGGGACGGGATCGAGCACGCGATGTCGGAGACGGCCCGCCGCCGCCGACTCGCGCTGACCGTCGAGGAGACGCACGGAGCGCCCGCCGTCGTCGCGGCCGACTGGCTGCAGGACGTCGTCCGCACCGGAATCCGCGCGACCGGCGACGCGGAGCCGATGGTGCTGTTCTCCAAGGCCGGGCACGACGCGATGGCGATCGCCGACCTCACCGAGTACGCGATGCTCTTCGTCCGCTGCGAGGGCGGCGTCAGCCACCACCCCGAGGAGAACGTGACCGAGGCCGATGTCGCGACCGCGCTGGACGCCTTCGAGGCGGCGGTGCACGCGTTCGCCGAGGCGCGGGCAGGACGGGTGTGACCGCCTCGGCGCCGATCGCCGAGCACCGCACCGACGCCTCCGCACCGAGCATCGGACACCGGATCGACGCGGGCTACGCCTCGCTCTCGCGGCAGGAGCAGCGCGCGGCCGACTTCATCCTCGACCACCTCGGCGACCTCGCCAGCTACACCGCCACCGAGCTCGCGCAGCACAGCGGAGTCTCGAAGGCCACGGTCTCGCGGCTCTTCCGCCGGCTGGGCTTCTCCAACTCGCAGGAGGTGCGCGAGCACGCCCGCGCGCTGCGCAGCTCCGGGGTGCCGGTCGGCCCGGCCTCGGCCGGTGCCCCCGCCGACGCGCTGGCCGCGCACCTCGAGAGCGAGCACGCGAACCTCCGCCGCCTCGCCACGACCTTCGCCGACGGGCGGCTCGAGGAGTCCGTCCGACTGCTCTCGGGCGCCCGCGAGGTCGTCGTGATCGGCCTGCGCAACAGCTACCCGGTCGCGCTGCACCTGCGCCAGCAGCTCGCCCAGGCGCGCGCCCGGGTGCGGATCGCGCCGCAGCCCGGGCAGTCGCTCGGCGAGGAGATCGCCGGGCTCGGCGCGGAGGACGCGGTGGTGCTGGTCGGCTTCCGGCGGCGGCCCGCCTCCTTCGCGGCCGTCGTCGAGGTGCTGGCCGCGCACGGGGTGCCCGTCGTGCTGCTCGCCGACGCTCACGCACGGCGCTTCGCGGATCGCTGCGCCGTCTGGCTGGAGTGCCCCGTCGACAGCGAGGCGGCCTTCGACAGCTACGCAGCGGCGATGAGCGCGGTCGCCGTGCTGGCCGCCGGGGTGCTCGGCGCAGTGCCGCGGGAGTCGCGCGAGCGGATAGCGGGCATCAGCACGCTCTACGCCGAGCTGGCGGAGCTCGAGGAGCGGCCGTGAGCGCCGAGGCGGCCGAGCTGATCCGGGCGCACGCGCGGCATCCGGTCGGGCGCGACGACGCGATGCCGGCGGAGGTGCTCGGCCGCGCCGAGCTGCTCACCCCGACCTGCGGCGACCGGATCGAGGTCCGGGTCTCTGGAGATGCGGCGGCGCTGGCGATCAGCTGGAGCGGGCGCGGCTGCGAGGTGTCGCAGGGCTCCGCGTCGCTGCTCGCGGACGAGCTCGACGGGCTCGACGCGGTGACGGTCCGCGGGCGCGTCACCGCCTTCCTCGACGCGATGGCGGCGCACGACGCGGTGTCCGGACGCGGGGCGGAATCGGTCGCGGACGGGCCGCTCGGCGACGAGGCGGCGCTGCTGCTGGTCGCCGCGAACCCGGTGCGCTCGGTCTGCGCCACGCTCGCTTGGCGCGCCCTGCGCGACGCGCTCGACGAGAGCGGGCTCGGATGACCGCGTCAGCCGGGTCCGTCGCGGTCGGCTCCCGAGAAGAGATCGCCGCACTCCAACGCGACGGCGCCGTGCCGCGCGAGGTAGTCGCGGGCGCCGGAGTCGCCGGTGAGCGTTGCCGCGAGCGGCCGCCAGTGCGCGCTGCCCAGCAGCACCGGATGACCGGGGCGACCGCGGTAGGTCGCCCGCGCGAGCACCGCCGGACCGACGGGGGAGTCCCGGAGGACGCGCTCGCCGACCGCGGCGGGTTCGTCCGGCAGATCGACGAGCGTCACCAGGGCGGCGTCGCCGTGCGCGGCCCGCAGCCCGGTGCGCAGGGAGGCCGACAGCCCCTCGGCCCAGTCCTCCGCGACGACGACGCCGGCGCGCTCCGGGACCAGGGGCCGCGCCTCCTCGGCCCCGGCGCCGAGCACCACGAGCACGCTCCCGCAGCCCGCGGCCCCGAGGCGCGCCACCGCACGCTCGACCCAGCTCACGCCCTCCGCATCGACCCGCAGCGCCTTCGGTCCGCCCGCCCGGCGGCCGGCGCCCGCGGCGAGCACCACCCCCACCACGTCCATCCGACCATCGTGCCGCACGCCCGGCCCGACGAGGAGACCGCATGACCGACCCCACCACCCTCCGCGACGCGCTGCTGGCGTGCCTCGCCGTCCCGCGCTGGGCCGACGAGGTCGCCGCGGGCGCGCCCTACGCCTCGACCGAGGCTCTCTCCGACGCGGCCGACGCGAGCGCGCGCACGCTGACCGCCGACGAGGTGGAGGCGGCGCTGGCCGACCACCCCCGGATCGGCGAGAAGCACGCGGGGACCGGACGCTCCTCCGACTTCTCCGCCGCCGAGCAGGCGTCGAGCCTCTCGCCGGATGAGGCGCTGGCCGAGCGGCTGCTGGCCGGCAACCGGGCCTACGAGGAGCGGTTCGGGCGGGTGTTCCTCATCCGCGCAGCCGGACGCGACCGATCGGAGATCGTCGCCGAGCTGGAGCGCCGGCTCGCCCTCGACGAGGAGACCGAGCGCGGGATCGTCGCCGACCAGCTGCGCGAGATCACGGTGCTGCGGGTGCGGGCGCTCGGCCCGGAGACCGGCGCCGTCGTGGAGGCGGGTCGATGAGCGCGCACCGCAGTCACGTCACGACGCACGTGCTCGACGCCGTGCTCGGCCGGCCGGCGCAGGACGTGCCGGTCGCGCTCCAGGCGCGACGAGGATCCGGCTGGGAGCCGGTCGCGAGCGCGCGGACGGACGCCGACGGCCGCGTGGCCGAGTTCGGACCTGCCGAGCTGCCCGCGGGGATCTACCGCGTCGTCTTCGACACCGCCGCGTACTTCGAGCGCTCGGGCACCGAGTCGTTCTACCCCGAGGTCGTCGTCGCGTTCCACCTCGAGGACACGGCCGCGCACTTCCACATCCCGCTGCTGCTCAGCCCGTTCGCCTACTCGACCTACCGGGGGAGCTGAGCGTGCAGCTCCGGGAGCTCCTCGACGCACCGACGCTGCGGATCCGCGCCGTGCACACCACCGAGGAGGCGCTCGCGCGCGAGGTGAACTGGACCTTCACCACCGATCTGCTCGACCCGCGCCGCTACCTCGCGCGCGACCAGCTCGTGCTCACCGGCATGATGTGGCGGCGCACGGCCGAGGACAGCGAGACCTTCGTGGCCGCGGTCGCCTCCTCCGGCGCCGTCGCGCTGCTGGCCGGCGAGGGGCTCCTGGGCTTCGTGCCCGACGACCTTGTCGCCGCCTGCCGCGCGCACGGGGTCGCGCTGTTCGCCGTGCCGGCCGACGTGTCCTTCGCCTCGATCACCGCGCACCTCTCCAATGCGCTGGCGGGCGATCGGGTCGCGCGGCTGACCGCCGGGCTCGCGCGCCAGCGGCAGCTGCTGACCGAGGTCTACCGCGGGCAGCTGCTCGACGAGCTGATCGCCCGCACCTCGACCGAGCTCGGGCGGCCGGTGCGGGTGCTGACCGCGACCGGGCGCTCGGCCGCCGCGACCGCGGACCCGCTGAGCAGCGACGAGGTCGACCGCGTCGTGCACGCCGCGCTGACCACGCGCCGCACCCCGGTGACGGTGCCGGACGCGCACGGAGGAGTGCTGTCGATCCTCGCCGTCGCGGGAGCGGAGGAGCACCGCGCCGCCTCGTGGTTCGTCGTCGTCGCCGGTGACTGGAACGAGTGGCACCCCTCGCTGCTCGACGCGATCACCGAGCTGACCGGCGTCATCGGGCTCTACCGGCTGCAGCGCGAAGCGGCCCTGCTCGCCGACGCGGCGCTCGCCGACCGGCTGCTCGAGCTGATCGAGGAGGACAGCGAGCAGCCCGAGACGGCGGTCTACCTCCGCCAGCTGGGCCTCGGCGGCGTCGAGCGCTTCGCGGTGCTGGCGGCGGCGGCGGACGGCGACGGCGAGCTCGCGCGAGCCGTGATCACGGACGCGGTGGCGCACCTGGGCCGGGCCGTGGTGGGGCGCGATGCCGACGGCGCGGTGGCGCTGGTCCCAGTGGCGGACGACGAAGCCCTGGCCGTCGTGACCGCGGCGCTGCGCCGGGCCGGTGCGGCGCTCGACGGAGCGGTGCTGCGGGTCGGAGTGAGCGCGCCGAGTCCGCTGGCCGCGCTCGGTGGGGCGCTGCGGTCGGCGCGGTACGCGCTGCGGCTGCCGTCGGCGCCGGGCGACGCGTCGCCGGTGCGGATCGGGACGGCGGGCGAGGTGACCTCGGCCGTGCAGCTGCTGAGCACGGTGCCCGACCACCTGCGCGCGGTGTTCGTCGAGCTGGTGCTCGGCCGGCTGCTCGAGCACGACGCGCGCTACAACTCGCAGCTGGTGGCGACGCTCTCGGCGTTCCTCGACTGCGGCGGCTCCTGGGTGCGCGCGGCCGAGCAGACGCACCTGCACCTCAACACGGTCCGCTACCGCATCGCCCGCGTGGAGGAGCTGACCCAGCGCGACCTCTCGAACACGTCGGACCGCGCCGACCTCTTCCTGGCGCTGCGGCTGCGCTGAGCGTCCCTGCTCATGCTGATCGAGTAGGGCGCGAAGCGCGCGTATCGAGATCCGCCGGCGTCTGCACGCGTGGGTCTCGATACGCCCCTGGCGGGGCTACTCGACCAGCATGAAAGGGGCGAGGATCCGGACGTCGGTGCACTCTTTCTTGCTGGGTGCACTCTTTCTTGCTGATCGAGTAGCGCGCGCAGCGCGCGTATCGAGATCCGCTGCGTTTGCACGCGTGGGTCTCGATACGCCCCTGGCGGGGCTACTCGACCAGCATGGAGGCTCGCCCTCGGGGGGTCCTCGACGTATAGGCGCTGCGGCTGAGCCGGCCTGCTCAGGAGGCGTCGCGGTCGACGACGGGTTCGAACCAGGCCTGCAGCTCGACGAGTCCGTCCGGGTACTCGGCCGCGCGTTCGATCGCCTCGTCGGTGAGGACGGTCATCCGGACCGTGAAGACCGGGTCGGGATCGTCGCCGCTCGTCTCGCTCGGCTGCCAGAGGCTCGAGGACAGGACGGTCTCGGCTGCGGCGAGGACCGGGTCGACCTGGGCGCGGTCCAGGTCGTCGGCGGTGATGTCCGTCTGCAGGACGCAGAGTGCGCCCGGGTAGGCCGTGGCGAGATCCGCCGCGACGACCGCGGGGTCGGCGTCCGCCGCGACGGACAGCAGTGCGATCTGCGTGCTGTGGTCGACGAACGTCTGCGCGTTGCCGAGCACGGCGCGCGGGTGCGCCTGCTGGTAGGCGGCGGCCTCGTGCAGCCCGAGCGCCGCCATCGACCGCCAGCCGCCCGCCGGAGCGGTGCAGCCCTCGGGCTGCGGGACGGGCTGGGCGTCGGAGTAGGCGATCTTCTCCTCGTCCGTCGCGAAGCTCGGAGCCGGCGTCGGCGCGGCGGTCGGCGTGCTGCTGCCCACGGGGACGTACCGCTCGCCGTCGGCGCTGACGAAGTCGAAGGAGCGTCCCGAGAGGCGTCCGACCACGTAGGCGGGGATCGTCTCGACGCCGTCCTCGGTCCGCGGCCGGAACCCCTGCGCCGCGCTCTGCGAGCGGAGGTCGTCGGGTGCGATCCCGGTGAGGGAGAGCCCGTCCTCGCACGGGGACGGTCCCATGGTGAAGCCGGGATCGCCGTCGAACGGGCAGAGGCGCATCGCGTCGCCGGTGAATCGGACGTCGACGGCTGCCGCGACCAGGTCACCGGCGCTGGGCGCGGCGCTCGCGTCGGGCGTCGACGCCGGTGTCGGAGACGACGCGCAGCCGGCGAGCACGAGGCCCAGCAGCGCGGAGGCGAGAACCGGGGCGAGTCGACGGGTCATGGCCCGACGCTAGCGCGCTGCTCCGCCCGGGGACAGGATCATCGGGATCACGACTCGAGCGGAGACCGCGTGGACGGGGACGACGGCCCGTCACTCCGCCGGAGCGACGACGCGGCGGCCCTGCACGTGGACCGCCGCGATGGCGGGCTCGCGCAGGCCCAGGAGCAGGGCGAACAGCAGCTGGGCCGTCGCCTCCTCCGGATCGTCGGCGCGGACGCCGAGGGCGAGGACCTCCGCGAGCGGCTCCCAGCGGTGGGGCTCGATGCGGAGGAAGTCCGCGTCCTTGCCGAGGTCGAAGTTGCCGAAGCGCTCCTCCATGTCCAGCGCCCGCGCACCGGCCAGCGTCGCGGTGAAGAGCAGCTGGGCCGGGTGCAGCGCGATCGACGCGTCGCCCTCCTCCGACAGGTGCACCTTGAAGGCGTCGTTCGCCACCCGCGCGAGCAGCCACTCGTCGCCGGCGCCGATGTCGCTGCCGAGCGCGATCGTCACGCCCGCCGCAGCGGTGCGCCGCCACGGCATCGTCCCCGAGCCGAGGAACTGCTGCGAGGTCGGGCAGTGCGCGATCGAGGTGCCGGTCGCGGCCATCCGGTGCAGCTCCGCGTCCTGGCAGTGCACGGCGTGCGCGAGGATCGTCCGCCGGCCGAGCAGCGAGGACCCGCCGCGCCGCGAGCCGGGCAGGAACAGCCCGTCGTAGGTGTCCAGGTAGCTGCGGGTGCCGAAGCTCGCGAGGACCGCCGCTATCTCGCCGTCGCCCGGCCGGTCGTTCTCGTTGAGGTGGCTGTGCACGTACACGCCGCGGTCGCGGACGCCGTCGTAGAGCTCGCCGAGCCCGGCGAGCGTCGTCGGGCTCACCGACAGCGAGAAGCGGGGGACGATCGCGACCTGCTGCAGCGCCGTCGAGGGGTCACCGGTGTCGACCGCGTGCCAGCGGTCGATCTCCTCGGCGACGAGCGCGAGCGCCTCGTCCTCGCCGGTCAGCAGCGCCGCGGCCGACGGCGGCCCGACCGTCTGCAGTCCGCGACCGGACACCGTGCGCAGCCCCGCCTCGACACTCCGCTCGAACAGCGCGTCCTGCGCGTGCGGGAACGCCGAGCCGAAGACCATCGCCGCGGTCGTCCCGGCGCTCACCCGTCGCCGGGTGAAGGCCCGCGCGATGCGGCCGGCGAACTCCTCGTCGGCCAGCCGCGACTCCGCCGGGAAGATCGCGGTGTCGAGCCACTCGAGCAGCTGCCCGCCGCCGAACGCGTCGGTCGAGTACGTCTGCGGGAAGTGCAGGTGCGTGTCGACGAAGCCCGGCAGGAGGAACGCGCCCGCGTCGCCGGTGACCGGCCAGTCCGCGTAGTCGCGGGGGAGTGCGGCGTGCGGTCCGACCCAGAGGATCGTCCCGGTGTCGCCGACGACGAGCGCGCCGTCCGGGATCGACACCAGCGCGTCCGCGGCCGTCTCGACGGTGGGCCGGCCGGCCACGTGCAGGACGTGGCCGCGGTGCACGCCGCGCCGGCCGGCGCCCTGACCGGACCCTCCGCTCACACCAGTCCCGAGTACGCGTACCAGGCGGGCCCGGCGTCCGGCGCGTCGTCGCGGGTGACGGCGGCCTGGATGAGCCCGTAGGGCCGGTCGGCGGCGTGGTAGACCTCGTTGTCGTTCTCGACGCCGAAGGGCGAGAGGTCGTAGAGGAAGTGGTGCTTGTTCGGGGCCGAGAGGCGCACCTCGACGATCTGCGGGAACTCCTCCAGCACCGCCTTGCCCATCTCGAAGAGCGTCTGCTGCAGGGCGAGCGAGTGCACGGTGGCGAAGCGGCTGATCATCAGCGCCTTCACTCCGGCGTAGACGGCCTCCCAGTCGCTCGCGGCGATCTCCTCGTCGCTGAGGGCGAAGCGCCACTTCGCGACCAGCGAGGTCGCCATCACGCGGTCCCGGGTCGGCGGGAGCACCGTGTACGGGTCGGTGAGGAAGCCGTGGAACTCCGAGCCGGTGGACTTGAGGATCGTCAGGTCCTTGAAGCCGCCGGTGATCCAGACCTGCTGCGCGTCGCCGGTGCCCTCGACGGTGACGGAGGCGGTGCGCACCTCCTGGCCCTTGCGGACCCAGGTGTGGTCGTGCTCGGCGCCGTCGACCAGGACGCGCTCCCAGGCGAACTCCTCGATCTCGATCCGCGCGCCGTGCACGGTCTCGGTGCCGTCGACGAAGTGCCGGGCCAGCTCGAGGCCGTACGCCTCGATCGAGCGCAGCCCCTTCTCCTTCGCGAAGGAGTAGGCGGTCTGCTTCTGGGTGTCGGTGGGGAGGACCGCGGACTGGTCGCCGGTCAGGTGCGCGGCCGCGAAGTCGCCGCGCAGGGCGGTCGAGACGTTCACGTCGTGGATCTCGTGCCGGGGGCTGTCGCGGTAGATCCGGACGACGCGGTTCTCGGCCTTCCCGTACTGGTGGTCTCCGAGGATGATCGACATGTCCGCTCCTGTTCGCGTTCGGTGGTTCGTGGGGCTCCGCGGGGGCCGCGGTCGCGCGGCCGAGCGGTGCCCGTCTGCCAGGATGCCGCGCGCGGCGAGCCCGTCGCACCGGCGGAGCGCTCAGCGTCCGGCGCCCGCGTCACCCGAGTCTTGTGCGATCCGCCCGGAACCGCGCCCGGAACCGCGGGAGTTCACACGGCGGAAACGTGACCGGAACACGCGGCCCGGCCCCGTCGCTCCGACTCCGCTTCCGGTGACGGGTCAGGGCCGGTCGAGCAGCCGGCCGACCGGCGCCTCGCTGCCGCCCGTGACCCGGACTCCGCCGACCCAGGTCGCCGCGACGGCGCCGCGCAGCACGCGGCCGTCGTAGGCGGAGACCTTGTTCTTGTGCGAGAGCGCGTCGACGTCCACCGGCGACGCCGCCTCCGGCTCGAAAGCGACCAGGTCGGCGTCCGCTCCGGCCCGCAGGAGCCCCTTCTGCCCGAGCCCGGCGAAGGCGGCGGTCGCCGTCGACATCCAGGCGACGACCTGCTCCAGCGGGATCCCGCGCTCGCGCGCGCCCGTCCAGACCGCGCGGAAGCTCAGCTCGAGCCCGGAGATCCCGCCCCAGGCGAGGCCGAAGTCGCCGTCGTGCGCGAACTTGAGCGCGGCGGTGGCGGGGGAGTGATCGGAGGCGATCAGGTCGATCGTTCCGTCGAGCAGGCCCTTCCAGAGCAGCTCGCGGTTGCGCTCGTCCCGGATCGGCGGGCAGCACTTGAACTGCGTGCCGCCGTCGGGGATCGTCTCGGCGTCGAAGGTGAGGTAGTGCGGGCAGGTCTCCGCGGTGATCCGCAGCCCCTCGGCCTTCGCCTCCCGCAGCAGCGGCAGCGCCTCGGCGGAGGAGAGGTGCAGGATGTGCGCGCGCCCGCCCGTCTCGCGGACGGCCTGGATCACGCTGGCGATCGCCGAGTTCTCCGAGGCGGGCGGCCGGGAGTCGACGAAGTCGTCGTAGGAGGTGCCGCCGCTGTTCGCGCTCGCCTCGAGCTCGTCCGGATCCTCGGCGTGCACGATCAGCAGGCCGTCGAACGCGGCGATCTCGCGCATCGCCGCGAAGAGCTGCTCGGTGCTGAGGTGCGGGAACTCGTCCACACCGCTGGGCGAGAGGAAGCACTTGAAGCCGAAGACGCCCGCGTCGTGCAGCTCGCGCAGGGTGCCGAGGTTCTCCGGGATCGCCCCGCCCCAGAAGCCGACGTCGACGAGCGCCTGGGGCCCGGCCGCGGCCTTCTTGGCGTCCAGCCCCGTGACGGTGGTCGTCGGCGGGATCGAGTTGAGCGGCATGTCGATGATCGTGGTGACGCCGCCGGCCGCTGCCGCACGAGTGGCGGAGGCGAAGCCCTCCCACTCGGTGCGGCCGGGCTCGTTGACGTGCACATGGGTGTCGACGATCCCCGGCAGCAGCACCTGGCCGGCGGGGAGGACGACCTCCTCGAGGGTCTTCCAGGGGGCGTCGATGTCGCCGACGGCGACGATGAGACCGCCCGCGACGGCGACGCTGGCGGGCCGCGTCCCGTTCTCGGTGAGGACGGCGGAGGAGCGGATCACGAGGTCGAGCGAGGGGGAGTCGTCGGGCATGGGTTCGACCATATACTCGGCATGTTTCCCGCGTGTGAGCGCCCGCCGGCCGCACGACCCGGCTCCGCGCCCTCCCGCCCGTCGACGTCGGAGGCCGCCGTGCTCGAACTCGCCGTACCGCTCCTCGCGCGCGTCGAGGCGGGCGAGAGCGTCGCCGTGGTCACTGTCACGCACGTCTTCGGCTCGGCGCCGCGCGCCCTCGGCTCCTCGATGGCGGTCGACGCGGCCGGCAGCGCCATCGGCTCGATCTCGGGCGGCTGCGTCGAGGCCCAGGCCTACGCGCTCGCGCAGGAGGTTCTCGGCTCGGGCGGCTCCGGCTCCGAGCACTTCGGCTTCGACGACGAGGCGGCCTTCGCAGCCGGTCTCTCCTGCGGCGGGCAGCTGCGGGTCTTCGGCCACGTCGTCGACGCGAGCTCGGGGGCCGTGCTGGCCGAGCTGCGGGCAGCGCGGGCCGGGCGGCCGGCGGGACTGGCGATGATCGTCGGCGGGCCGGACGCGCTCGTCGGCCTGGTGCTGACCGGCGCGACCCGCGCTCAGGACGTGGTGGGGCCGTCGCTGGACGAGGACACGGTGCGCCGGATCCTGGCCGAGCGGGCGGCGCGCCTGGCCTCGGGCCGCTCGGCGACGGTGGAGATCGCCTGCCAGGGCGTCGAGCTCGAGGTGACCTACGTCGTCAGCGCCGAGAAGCCGCGCCTGCTGATCTTCGGCGCCGTCGACTTCTCCGCGGCGCTCTGCGCGGCCGGGGCGCTGCTCGGCTACCGGGTGACGGTCTGCGATGCGCGGCCGGTGTTCGCGACGGCGGAGCGGTTCCCTGGCGCCGACGAGGTCGTGGTCGACTGGCCGTCCGACTACCTCGCGGCGACGGAGGTGGACGAGCGCACGGTGATCGCGGTGCTCACCCACGACGAGAAGTTCGACGTGCCGCTGCTCGAGACGGCGCTGACGCTGCCGGCCGCCTACATCGGCGCGATGGGCTCCCGGCGCACGCACGAGCGGCGGCTGCGGCTGCTGCGCGAGGCCGGGGTGGCGGAGGAGTCGCTCGCCCGGCTGCACTCGCCGATCGGCCTGGACATCGGCGCGTCGACGCCGGAGGAGACGGCGGTCTCGATCCTCGCGGAGGTGCTGGCGGTGCGCGCCGGGGCGTCCGGGGCGCCGCTCGCGGGGCGGTCGGGGCCGATCCACACCTCGCGCTGACGGACGGCACGCATCCTGCCGGGTCGGGCCGAGTGCTGCCATGACGGCGGCGGCTCTGCCGCCGGAGTCGGATCGTGCCAGGGACTCGGTGCCGAGCGGCCGCGGTGCGACCATGATCGCGCTCCGCCGCCCACCCTGTCTGCACGATGATCAAGGAGTCCCCATGTCCGCAGCCACGCGCCCCTCCGCCTCCTCCCGCCGCGACCGGAGGCGGCGTCCGTCCGTCGCCGCGGCGCTCGCGCTCGCCGCCGGTCTGGCGGGGTGCCTCGCGCCCGCCGCGCTCGCCGATCCGGCCGTCGAGGTCCCCGCACTGACGAGCGCGGTGCAGTCCGCTCTCGGAGGCCCGGCCGTCGACGCCTTCGCCCTGACGGGCCCGGCGAAGAGCTTCGACGTCACGGGCACCGGCGGCGGCGTCGATCCGGCCGCGTCGGCGAAGGCGGGCGCACCGGCTCCGTCGAGTGCTGCCGCGGGCCCCGACTCCGGCGCTTCCGGGGAGGCGACCGCCGGCCCCGGGCTGACGGTGACGACCCGGGCCCGTTTCGATGTCGCACCCTACGGAGCAGTCGGGCTCGGCACGCCGATCACCGTCGCCTACACGTTCACGAACACGGGGACCGTCCCGCTGGACGAGGTCGGTCCCGATCGGGTCCGGCTGGACGTCCAGGAGAGCCGGGCCGCCTTCGTGACGGGCCGCGTGGTCACCGCGGACGACCTCCGGTCCGGCGTCGTGACGCTGTCGAGCTCGTGGACGGTGCGGACGCCGACGGGCTCCTACACCACGCCGACCAGCATCGAGAGCATCCCCCTCCCCGGGACGCTCGACTAGCGACCGCCGTCGGCGCCCGCCCGATCGTCCACTCCCGGCGGTGCCGCGGCGATCGGGCGGTCGGCACCGGCCGGGAAGGCCGCGTTCCACTGCGTGCCCGGCCTGCAGGAGGCGCTCGTCGGGCAGTGATCCTGACGGCCCGATCGGATCCCGCCAGGAAATGGACAGGGAGCGGTGCGCGGTTCGATGCTGTCATCGCTCCGCTCCGCTCCGCTGCCCCGGCCGGCCGGGTCCTCCCGACCGCCTCTTCGTTCAGCCCTTCCGCACGACCATCAAGGAGTCCTCATGTCACCGCGCCGTCCCGATCCTGCCCGCGCTAGCGTCCGGCGAACGAGCCTTCCGGCCGTCGCCGCGTCCCTCGCTCTGACCGCAGGTCTGGTCAGCTGCATCGCCCCGACCGCTCATGCGGAGGGCCGCGCCCCGGCCGTGCGGAGCGATGTCGCCACGAGCTCGGCCGCCGTCGAGGAGCGCCCCGCTCTGAACGTCGTGACCACGGGAGCCTTCGAGGTCCGGCCGGGTCGATCGGTCACCGTCGGCACCCCTGTCGTCTTCACCTACCGATTCACGAACACCGGGAACGTCCCGCTCGACGACGTCGGTCCGGGCCACGAGCACCTGGAGGTCGGCTGGTCCTACGAGTTCGTCAGCAGGGGACGCACCGTCGACGCGGAGGACCTCGAGCGGGGATACGTGACCTCCTCGCGTGCGTGGGCGCCCCGGACACCGACGGGCTGGTACGTCTCACCGACGTTCACCTTCCATCTGCCCATCCCTTCCAGCAGCCGGTAGCCCCGGCGTTCGTCACCCAGGAGGCCTCGTGTCTCTCCGTCCTCCTCGCCCGCCCGCTCCGATCGGCGGATGACCGTCCGCACCCCGACGCGCTCCTGGCAGGCTCCGCCCTTCCCGGCGTACCTCTTCACCCGCTGAGCGGCCGCTCGACCCGGGGCGCGCCGGCCCACGGAAACCACCGCGAAACACCGCGCTGCCATGCTCGGGGAATGCAGCGTCATGTCATCACCGGAGCCCACGTCGCCACCGTCGACGCCGCCGGGGCCGAGCACCCCGGCGGCCACGTGGTCGTCGACGACCGGCGGATCGTCGCCGTCGGCGCGGGGGAGCCGCCCGCCTGGGCCCTGGACGGCCGCGCGCCGACCGGGCTCCCGTCCGCGGAGCCGGTCGTGCTCACCCGGGTCGACGGCCGGGGCCACCTGCTGACCCCCGGACTCGTCAACACTCACCACCACCTGTACCAGTGGCTGACCCGCGGCTGGGCGCAGGACTCGATCCTCTTCGACTGGCTCGTCGCGCTGTACCCCGCCTGGTCGCGGATCGACGCGGATCTGACCCGGTCCGCCTCACTCGGTGCGATGGGGGTGCTCGCCCGCTCGGGCTGCAGCACCGTGGGCGACCACCAATACGTCTTCCCGCGCGGCTCCGGCGACATCGTCGGCGGGATCGTCGACGCCGCCACGACCCTGGGTCTGCGGCTGCACGCGACGCGCGGCTCGATGGACCTCGGCGAGTCTCAGGGCGGGCTGCCGCCGGACTTCGCGGTCGAGACCACCGCGGCGGCACTGCAGGCCAGCGGCGAAGCCGTCGAGCGGTACCACGACACCTCGTTCGACGCGATGGTGCGCGTCGCGATCGCGCCGTGCTCGCCGTTCTCGGTGACGCCGGACCTGCTGCGCGAGTCGGCGGTCCTCGCCCGGCAGCTCGGCGTGCGCCTGCACACGCACGGCTCCGAGACGGTCGAGGAGGACGCCTACACCCGCGAGGCCTTCGGGATGTCGCCCACGGACTACCTGGAGTCGCTCGGCTGGCTCGGCGACGACGTCTGGATGGCGCACGGCGTGCACCTCGACGACGACGCGATCGCGAAGTTCGCGGCTACGGGCACCGGAGTCGCGCACTGCCCGTCCTCGAACGCGCGGCTCGCGGCGGGCATCGCGCCGATCCCGCAGCTGCTGGCGGCCGGGGCTTCGGTCGGGCTCGGCGTGGACGGGGCAGCGTCGAACGAGTCCGGGCAGCTCGGCTCCGAGATCCGCGCGGCGGTGCTGATGAACCGGCTGCGCGCGGGCGCCGACCGGATGAGCGCCCGGCAGGCGCTCTCGATCGCGACGATCGGCGGTGCCCGGGTGCTCGGGCGCCAGGACGAGATCGGCTCGATCGAGGTGGGCAAGCTCGCCGACCTGGCGCTCTGGCGGATCGACGGGGTCGAGCACGCCGGCATCGCCGACCCGGTCGCGGCGCTCGCGCTCGGTGCGCAGCCGCCGCTGACCCTGCTGCTCGTCAACGGGCGGCCCGTGGTCGCAGACAGCCGCCTCGTCACCGCGGACGAGGACGCGATCGCCCGCGAGGTCGCCCTCGCGAGCGCGGAGCTGGCGTCGCGCGTCTGACGCCTCGGCGCGGTGTGCTGAGGACGGCGGGTCTCGATACGCCGCTCCGCGGCTACTCGACCCGCATGGGTGCGCATGCTGATCGAGTAGGCCGCGGAGCGGGCGTATCGAGAGCCACGCCCGTTCGTGGGGCGGTCTGCAGACACCGCGTTCTGGCGGTGGTGGGTCTCGATACGCCCCTGCGGGGCTACTCGACCAGCATGGTTCGCCGAGGCCGCGGCCGCGGCCGCGGTCGGCGCGAGGCGCGTGCGGGGTCAGCCGGGGGGTGCGCCCGCGTCGACCGTCGGCACGGGGGCCGCGTCGGGGTGGAGCAGGCGCCAGACGCGGTCGCGGGAGATCGGCAGGGCGTGCGGCCGGACGCCGACGGCGTCGCGAACGGCGCTGGCGAGGGCGGGGGCCACCGGGTTGTAGGGCGCCTCGCTCATCGATTTCGCGCCGAACGGGCCCAGGTCGTCCGCCGTATCCGCGAAGTAGACCTCGGTCGGCGGCACGTCGGCCATCTGCGGGATGTGGTAGTTCCGCAGGATCGCCGTGGTCACGGTGCCCTCGCCGTCGAGGATCACCTCCTCGTACAGCGCCGAGCCGATCGCCTGGGCGACGCCGCCCTCGACCTGCCCGCGGAGCTGCGCCGGATTGATCACGAAGCCCGCGTCCACCGCCTGCACCGACTGCAGGATCCGCACCTCGCCGGTCGGCGCGTGCACCGCGACGCGGAAGCCCTGCACGTTGAACGCGAGCGACCGCTGCGCGCCGTCCTCGCTGCCGGTCGCCGACACCGGTCCGCCGGCCGCGAGCACCAGGTCCGCGTAGCTCACCCGGGTGCCGTCGGCGGCGAGGAGCCCCTCGTCGTCCGGCTCGAACTCGCTCCCGTCGTGACCGGTGAGCCGCTTCGCCAGCGAGCGCAGGTCGGCGAGGAGCCGCAGCGCCGCGCTGTACACGGCCTTGCCGGCCACCACCGTCCCCGCCGAACCGAACGCGCCAGTGTCGTACCGCGCCGCAGCCGTGTCCGACTGACGGATCCGCACCCGGTCCGCCGAAGCCCCGAACGCACTCGCGACGAGCTGCGTGTGCACGGTCGTCGTCCCGTTGCCGAACTCCGCGGTGCCGACTCCGATGGTGAGCACGCCGTCGGGGTCGACCGAGACGGTCGCCTCCGAGAAGTGGCCGCGCGGAGGCAGCGTCGCGATCATCGCCACCGCCATGCCGCGCCCCGTGCTCCAGCCCGGTCCCTCGGGGGCAGCGGCCCCCGTCGCGCGGTCGAGCGCCGCCTCCGCGAGATCGAGGCACTGGTCGAGCCCGTAGGAGGCGAAGCCGATGTCGTCGCCCTCTACGTGGGTCACCACGAGCGGCTCGCCGGGCTTCACCGCGTTGATCCGCCGCAGCTCGAACGGGTCGATGCCCAGCTCGCCGGCGAGCTCGTCCATCGCCGACTCGATGCCGAAGATCACCTGGCCGAGTCCGTAGCCGCGGAACGCGCCCGAGGGCAGGTTGTTCGTGTAGACGGCCTGCGCGTCGACGCGCTTGTTCGGCGCCGTGTAGGTCGCGACCGACTCCGAGGTGCCGTGGAACATCACGCCGGGGCCGTGGTTGCCGTAGGCGCCGGTGTCGGAGAGCACGTCGACGCTCAGCGCGGTCAGCCGCCCGTCGCTGCGCGCGCCGAGGGTCACGTCGACCCGCATCGGATGCCGGCAGGGCGCCATCGTGAACTCGTCGGAGCGGGTGAACTCGAACTGCACCGGCCTCCCGGTCGCCAGCACAGCCAGCGCGACGACGTCCTCGGTGAGGATCTCCTGCTTGCCGCCGAAGCCGCCGCCGACCCGCGCGGTGAACACCCGCACGCTCGCGGGGTCGCGGTCGAAGATCCGCGCGATCTCGTCGCGGACGAGGAACGGCACCTGGGTGGAGGTGCGCAGCACCAGCTCGTCGCCCTCGAGCCAGCCGATCGTGCCGTGGGTCTCCAGCGCGGTGTGCGCGACGCGGGAGGTGGTCCACCGGCCCTCGACGACGACGTCCGCCTCGGCGAGGCCGGCGGCGACGTCGCCGTACTCGCCGTGCAGCTCGGCGACCACGTTCGAGCCGGGGTCGGCGATGCGCGAGGCGATCGGGTCCTTGTCCGCGTGCAGGAGCGGGGCGCCCGGTGCGCGCGCCTCCTCCGGGTCGAAGACCGCGGGCAGCAGCTCGTACTCGACCTCGATCGCCCGGCAGGCGGCCTCGGCCACTCCGACCGACTCGGCGACGACGACAGCGACCCGCTGGCCGCGGAAGCGCACAACGGTGTCGAGCATCCGGGTGTCGTCCGGGTCGTCCAGTCGCGACTCGTGCCGCGCGGTGGAGTAGAGGATGTCCGGCACGTCCGCGGCCGTCAGCACGGCGACGACGCCGGGCATCGTCGCGGCGACCGCGGTGTCCATCGAGAGGATGCGGGCGTGCGCGTGCGGGCTCTGCAGCACCTTGAGGTGCAGCAGCCCGGGCACGGCGACGTCGAGCGTGTACGGCTCCTGGCCGGAGACGATGCGGCGGCCGGCCGGGGCGCCGAGCGAGCGGCCCACCCGTGACTCGTCGGCGGAGGTGCGCCCGGTGCGGCGCACGGGGGTCAGCCCGGTGGGCGGCTCGCAGACGTGCTCGGACACCGCCTCGCGGATCGGCCGGTAGCCGGTGCAGCGGCAGAGGTTCCCCTTCATCAGCCGCGGGAGGTCCTCCTCGCGCGCCCCCTCGAGGGCGCTCGCGGTGACGACCATGCCCGCCGTGCAGAAGCCGCACTGGAAGGCGGCGTGGTCGACGAACGACTGCTGCACCGCACCGGGCTCCTCCGGAGTGCCGAGTCCCGCGGCGGTGGTGACCTCGCGCCCCTCCATGCGGTGCGCGGGGTAGAGGCAGGAGTGGAAGGGCGTGCCGTCGACGAGCACCGAGCAGGCGCCGCAGTCGCCGGCGTCGCAGCCCTTCTTGACCTCGAAGTGCTCGTGGTCGCGCAGCAGCGTCCGCAGCACCTGGCCGGGGCGGGGCGACGCGTCGACCGGCTCGCCGTTGACGGTGAATCTCATGCGGCGCCTCCCGCGGTCGGGTTGGTCTCGCCGCTCGTCGCCGGTTCGCCCGTTCCGTCCAGCTCACCGCGGATCTCCTCGGCCAGCACGCCCACCACCGCGCGCCGCCAGTCGGCCGCGCCGTGCGGATCGGTGAACCAGGTCGCGATCGCGCCGAGCGCGGCGTCGAGCTCCTCGGACGTCGGGAGCTCGGCCCATCGCAGCACCTCGGGCCGGATCGTCGCGGCCGTCACCGTGAGCACGAACCCACCGTCGGCGTCCACCCGGCCGATGACGAGCGCTCCGGAGCGCCCGAGCGGCGACAGCGCGATCTTGCGGTACGCGGTCCGCGCCGCCAGCGCCCGGCGCGGGAACTCGACCGACCGGATCACGTCGCCGTGCCCGAGCGCGGTCGTCATGTTGCCGGTCACCAGCTCGGCCACCGGCACGAGAGCGTCGGAGCCGTCCGCGCGCCAGACCAGGGCCTCGGCGTCGAGCGCCGCGGCGAGGCTGATGATCGGCCCGGCCGGGAGTGCGTTGGCGATGTTGCCGCCGACCGTCGCGACGTTCCAGATCTTGAACGAGCCCAGCAGTGCCGTGCAGCACTGGAAGAAGAGCGGGTGCGCGGGCCGACCGCCGTCCGGCATGGCCGACAGCTCGGCGAGCGTGCAGGTCGCCGCGATCGACAGGCCCTCGGCCGTCTCGCGGTACGGCTCCCAGCCGAAGCCCTGCAGGTCGAGCAGCTCGTCGAGGTGGTCGTGCGGGAGCGAGAACACCCAGGAGCCGCCGCCGATCACCGCGGTGCGCGGACCCATCCCGGCCAGCTCGGCGCGCTCGCGGACGACGCGCACGCGCTGGATCGTGTTCAGGTCCATGCCGCGCCCTCCGCTCCGTGCGCCGACGGCGCGCTCCGTCCAGTGAACCCCAGACGTGTGACGCTCGTGTTTCCGAGCCCGCCGCGGAGGCTCAGCCGAGCGACGCGACCCACTCCGAGCTGCCGTCGACGAACGACTGCTCCTTCCAGATCGGCACGGTCGCCTTGATGTCGTCGACCAGCGCCGCGCAGGCCTCGAAGGCCGCGGCGCGATGGGCGGAGGCGACGGCGCAGGCGAGCGCGAGGTCGCCGACCACGAGGTCGCCGACGCGGTGCACCGCGGCGACGCGCACCTCCGGGAACCGCTCGGCGATCCGCCGGGCCGAGGCGAGCAGGGCGGCAGGCGCCTCGGGGTGCGCCTCGTAGGAGAGGCGCAGCACCCCGCGGCCCTCGTCGTGGTCGCGGACGATCCCGGCGAAGGTGACGACGGCGCCGTGGGTCGGCGACTCGACGGCGTGCTCGCACTCGTCGACGGTGACGGGGTCGCGGGCGATCCGGGCCAGGGCGACGGGATCAGCGGACATGATCGCCCCCGCCCAGCTGGTCCAGCACGTGGCCGATGATCGGCTCGAGCACCTCGATGCCGTCGCGGACGCCGCCGGGAGAGCCGGGCAGGTTCACGATGACGCTCCGGCCGCTGACCCCGGCGCGCCCGCGGCTGAGCACCGCGGTGGGCACGTGGCCGGCCCCGCGCGCGCGAATCGCCTCGGCGAGTCCGGGCAGCTCGCGCTCGAGCAGCGGCGCGGTCTGCTCCGGAGTGACGTCGCTCGGTGCGACACCCGTGCCGCCGGTGGTGATCACGACGTCGATGCCGGCCGAGAGGGCGTCGGAGATCGCCTCGCCCACCGCGTCGCCGTCGGCGACGACGACCACGCGGCCGCTCCAGCCGCGGCTCTCGAACCAGGTCAGCAGCGCCGGACCGGTGCGGTCCTCGTAGACGCCCGAGGCGGCGCGGGTGGAGGCGACCACCGCGACCGCGGTGCGGCTCACGACCGGCTCCACGAGCCGCTCCTGCCGCCCTCTTTCGCCAGGACGCGGATCCCGGTGATGACGGCGCCGCGGTCGACGGCCTTGATCATGTCGTAGACGGTGAGCGCAGCGACGCTGACGGCGGTGAGCGCCTCCATCTCGACGCCGGTGCGGCCGCTCGTGCGCACGCGCGCCTCGATCCGGACGCGGTCGTCGCCGGGCTCGAGGTCGATGTCGACGCCGTCGAGCACCAGCGGGTGGCAGAGCGGGATCAGCGCCGAGGTGGCCTTCGCGCCCATGATCCCGGCGATGCGCGCGACGCCGAGCGCCTCGCCCTTGGGCAGCTCGCCCTGCGCGAGGAGGCGGACGACGTCGGGGGTCGTCTCGACGAACCCCTCCGCGACCGCGACCCGCGAGGTGACCTGCTTGCCGCCGACGTCGACCATGTGCACGGCGCCGTCGCCGCGGACGTGGGTCAGCTCGGTGCCGTCGGCCGTCCCGCCGCTTCCGGTCGTGTCCGTCGTGTCAGTCATCGATCCTCCAGATCTCGACCGTGTCTCCGGTCGCGGCGTGCTCGGTCCCGATCGGGACGTGGATCAGCACGTTCGATCGAGCGTAGGACGCGAGCAGGTGCGAGCTCGGGCCGCCGACGGCGTGCACGAGCCCTTCGTCGTCGAGGGTGCCGCGCCGGATCTGGTGCAGGTGCCCGGGGGAGTCGAGCGGCGTGGCCAGCCGGGCGCGCAGCCGCGGGCGCTCGGCCGGCAGCCGGCCGGCGAGCGAGCGGAGCACGGGCCGCAGGAACAGCTCGAACGAGACCAGGGCGCTGACCGGGTTGCCCGGCAGCGACACGATCGGCAGGTGCAGGTCGTCGCGGACCCGGACGAGCCCGAGGCCCTGCGGTCCGCCCGGCTGCACGGCGACGTGGCCGAACTCCGAGCCGGCCGCACCGAGCGCGTCGCGGACGACCTCGTAGGCGCCCGCGCTGACACCGCCGACGGTGATCGCGAGGTCGGCCTCGGCCGCGTGCGCGTCGAGGAGCGCGAGGAGGTCCTCCGGCCGGTCGCTGCCGCAGGGCACCACGATCGGCAGGCCGCCGGCCTCGCGGACCGCCTCGGCCAGCAGCGAGCCGTTGGCGTCGTAGATCTGCGCGTCCTCGAGCTCCGAGCCGGCCGCGCGGATCTCGTGCCCGGTCGGCACGACCAGCACGCGGACGCGGGCGAGCACCTCGACCTCGGTCAGGCCGAGCGAGGCGAGCAGGCCGTAGTGCGCGGCGCGGAGGACGGTGCCGGCGGGCAGCGCGAGCTCGCCCTGCTTGGCGTCGCTGCCCCGGGCGCGGACGAAGGCCGCCGCGACGACGGGGCGCGAGAACGCCACCTGGGCGTCGGTGCTGCCCGGGGCGGGGAAGCGCGGGGGGTCGACGGTCTCGATCGCGACGACGGCGTCGGCCCCGGCCGGCAGCGGCGAGCCCGTCATGATCGGCACCGCGGTGCCCGCCTCGTGCCGAGGAGCGCGGTCGCCGGCCGGGATCGGCGCGGCCACGGGCAGCGAGACCGGGCTGCCGGCGCTCGCCGCGGCGAGGTCCGCCGCGCGCACCGCGAAGCCGTCCATCTGCGAGTTGTCGAAGCGCGGCAGATCCAGCGGAGCGTCGACCGAGCGCGCGAGCACCCGGCGGTCGTACGCGCCCGGGTCGGCCGCGACGGCGGCGGGAGCGAGCGTCAGCGTCTCGCGGGCGCCGCGGGTGGCCAGCGGCGAGAGCAGCGCGCGCACACGGGCGGCGTGCAGATCGATCGAGGTCATCGGGTCCTCTCGGAGGTCCTGGCCGGCGAAAGCGCTCCTGACGGCGCGGGGCGTTCCTGACGGGGCGGAGGCGTTCCTGACCGGCGGCAGGGACGTCTCCATCTTGCCCGCTCCGGCCCGGATCCGGCGCGTAGTCTGTCCGGATGAGCACAGCACTCGGGATCCCCGGCATCCGGCCCCGCCCACGCGGTGCGGTCCTCCCGGCCGAGCGGCCCGAGACCCCGCTGCTGCTCGACAGCTACGGCCGCGTCGCCGACGATCTGCGCATCTCGCTGACCGATCGCTGCAACCTCCGCTGCACCTACTGCATGCCGGCCGAGGGCCTGCCGTTCCAGCCGCCCGCCTCGCTGCTGAACCGCGAGGAGATCGTCCGCCTCGCCCGCATCGCCGTCGAGCAGTTCGGCGTCCGTCAGATCCGCTTCACCGGCGGCGAGCCGCTGCTGCGCAAGGACCTCGTCGACATCATCCGCGACGTCGCCGCGATCGAGCCGCGCCCCGAGATCTCGCTGACCACCAACGCGATCGGCCTCTCCGGTCGCGCGCAGTCGCTCGCCGACGCGGGCCTGGACCGGGTGAACGTCTCGCTCGACTCCATCTGCGCCGAGACCTTCGCGAAGGTCACCCGCCGCCCCTTCCTCGACCGGGTCCTCGCCGGCATCGACGCGCTCGGCCCCGCCGGGCTCAAGCAGACCAAGATCAACGCGGTTCTGCTGCCCGGGATCAACGACCACGAAGCGCCCGAGCTGCTCGCCTGGGCGCTCGCCGGAGGGCACCAGCTCCGCTTCATCGAGCAGATGGCCCTCGACGCCGACCACGGCTGGGACCGCTCGACCATGATCACGGCGGCGATGATCCGCGACCTGCTCTCGGAGCGCTTCGTCCTCACGCCGAACGCCGCCCCCCGCGACGGCGCGCCCGCCGAGCTCTTCGACGTCCGCGCGATCGGCTCCGACGAGCTGCTCGGCACGGTCGGCATCATCGCCTCCGTCACCGAGGCGTTCTGCGGCGACTGCCGCCGCACCCGGCTCACCGCCGAGGGCGGCGTCCGCAGCTGCCTCTTCTCCAACGAGGAGACCGACCTGCTCGGCGCGATGCGCTCCGGCGCCGACGACCACCACGTCGCCCAGCTCTGGCGCGGCGCGATGTGGGCCAAGCCGGCCGGCCACGAGATGAACCGGGACGGCTTCGTGCAGCCCGAGCGCACCATGAGCGCGATCGGCGGCTGAGCGTGCGCGTCCGCTACTTCGCCGCGGCGAAGGCCGCCCTCGGGCGCGCCTCCGACGAGCTCGACGGTGTCGCCGACCTGGCCGCCCTGGAGGTCTCGCTCGTCGCCTCCGCGCCGTCCGCCGCCGATGTCCTCTCCCGCTGCAGCTACCTGGTCGACGGCGTCTCGACCACCGACCGCGCCACGCCGCTGCCCGCGGGCGCCGCGGTGGACGTCCTGCCGCCCTTCGCCGGCGGCTGACCCCCGCGCCTCTCGCCGTTCTGCAGGCTCCTGTCCGTTGTGCAGGCTCCTGTCTGTTGTGTAGCCTCCTGCCCGTTCTGCAGGAGATCTCGGCTCCGGTCGGCCGCCCCACGCGGCGAGACGGCACGGGGAACGCGGAAGACCTGCGAATCGCACCTCCGATCGGATCAGCGCCAGCCCACCATGCCGCCGAGCAGAGAGTCGGAGGCGATCCCCGCCGCCGCCGCCCGCTCGGCCGCGATCCGCGAGCGCACGCCCGAGGCGCAGTGCAGCACCAGCGGCCCCGCGGGCAGCAGCGCCGGATCGAAGCGCGACATCGGCAGCCGCACGGCCCCGGGGATCGCGACCGAGCGGTCCTCGTCGTCCTCCCGCAGATCCACGACCGTCGGCGGCGTCGGCCCCGCGAGCCGCGCCCGCAGCTCATCGGCGGTCACCGCTCCCGCGACGGCGAGCACCGCAGCCACCGGCGGCACCGCGCGGGCCAGCGGCAGCTCGCTCCACGAGCCGTCCAGCGCGTCGTGCACGACGACCCGCCCGAACAGCGGCGAGCCGACGCCCGTGACGAGCTTGACCACCTCGCTCGCCATCGCCGAGCCGATCGCCGCGCACAGCGAGCCGAGCACGCCGACCGTCGCACAGCTGTCGGCTGCGTCCTCGGCCCCGGGGTGCAGGGCGCGCAGGGTGACTCCGCCCCCGGGCGCGTCGGCCCAGAACGTGGACAGCTGCCCGTCGAAGCCGAGCGCCGACCCCCAGACGTGCGGAACGCCGGCCCGGGTCGTCGCGTCGGAGGCGAGGTAGCGCGAGCCGAAGGTGTCGAAGCCGTCGACCACCACGTCCCAGCCGGCGACGAGCGCGTCGGCGTTCGCACCGGTGAAGGAGACGGGGAAGGCCTGCACGTCGATCCCGGGGGAGAGCCGCCGCGCGGTCGCCGCCGCGGACTCCGCCTTCGACGAGCCGATCGACGACTCGTCGTGCGCCGTCTGCCGCGCGAGATTGGACGCCTCGACGACGTCGCCGTCGACGATCCCGAGGTGCCCGACTCCGGCCGCGGCGAGCGCCGTGATCACCGGGGAGCCGATGCCGCCCGCGCCGAGGACGAGCACCCGCGCGTTCCGCAGGCGCCGCTGTCCGAGCTCGCCGAGCGGCGACAGCCGGATCTGCCGGGCGAAGCGCTCGCGCTCGGCGGCGCTCAGCGCCGGCCCCGGCTCCACCAGCGGGATCACGGCGCCACCTCGTCGAGCCGCCACTGGCCCTCCACTGCGATCGCGCGGAACCCCACGGCCTCGTTGACGGCGAGCATCGGCCGGTTCTCCTCCGCGTTCCAGGTGTAGACGGCACGGCAGTCGGGGTCGGCCGCGGCCAGGTGCTCGAGCGCGTCGAGCTTCAGCAGCATGCCGAGCCGGTGCCCGCGGTGCGCCGGCTGCACGAGCGTCGCGCCCCAGAGCGCGGCGCGGCCGGGCAGCACGTCGACGGTGCAGTAGCCGATCGGCCGGCCCTCGTGCAGGGCGACCGAGGTCAGCTCCACCCGCCCGCCGGCGGTCGACTCGCGGTCGTGCGCCTCGAGGCGCTCGCGGGTCCAGGTCTCCTCCGGCACCGACAGTCCGGCCGTGGGCGCCTGCGCGGACATGCTCGCGCGCAGGGCGAGCATTCCGTCGACGAGCTCCGCGGGCGTCGCGCCGCTCCAGTGCCGCAGCTCGTAGCCCTCGGCGTGCGCCAGGGCACCGCGGCGTCGGGACGCGGCGAGCACGGGGTCCAGCGGCAGCCGCACCGCGCTGACCCGCTCCACCTGCTCCAGCACCCAGCCGCGGGAGGCGAGCCAGCGCGCGCCGGGGTCGTCGGCGGGCACGGAGCCCGCCCCGGAGCGCGCGGCCAGGCGCGGCCCCGAGCGGTCGGCCCGGTGCGCCGTCCAGGTCTGCAGCACGGTCCGCCCGAGCGCGTGCGCCTCCGCCGTCAGCCGCTCCAGCAGGGCGGAGCCGACACCACGCCCGCGCTCCCCGGCGAGGACCGAGAACGCCAGCCAGGCCGCGTCGTCGCCCTCCTCGGTGCTCCAGTGCAGCTCGCCGCTGCCGACCGCGCGGACGCCGTCGTCCGTCATGACCTCGGCGAGGAACGCGCGGCGCGGGTCGAACTCCTGCTGCCGCCACTCGCCGAGGTTCGTCTCGGCGGGGAAGCCGAGCTCGTCCGTGCCGGTGCCCTCGGCCTCGACGGCGTTGCCGATCGCGGTGAGGGTGACGAAGTCGTCCCAGCCCTCGGCCCCCGGGTGCTCGGGGATCGGCAGCTCGCGGATCCGGAGCGCGGGGTCGGTGGGGCTCGTCACCTCCCCAGTGTGCACGCCGCCGGGCCGCACCGCGCGGTTCCGGGGCACGACGGAGCCCGTCGAGTACCGTAGGGAGCGTTTTCGAGCGGAGCGAGGCGGCCGGGTGTACCTGAAGAGCCTGACCCTCAAGGGGTTCAAGTCCTTCGCGCAGCCGACCACGTTCGCCTTCGAGCCCGGGGTCACCTGCGTGGTCGGGCCCAACGGCTCCGGCAAGAGCAACGTCGTCGACGCTCTCGCCTGGGTGATGGGGGAGCAGGGAGCGAAGACCCTCCGCGGCGGCAAGATGGAGGACGTCATCTTCGCCGGCACCTCCACCCGCGGCCCGCTCGGCCGCGCGGAGGTCGCGCTCACCATCGACAACACCGACGGCGCGCTGCCGATCGAGTACACCGAGGTGACGATCAAGCGCACCCTGTTCCGCAACGGCGGCAGCGAGTACGCGATCAACGGGCGCGCCTGCCGGCTGCTCGACGTCCAGGAGCTGCTGAGCGACTCCGGTCTCGGCCGCGAGATGCACGTGATCGTCGGTCAGGGCCAGCTCGACGCCGTCCTGCACGCGACTCCGGAGGAGCGCCGCGGCTTCATCGAGGAGGCGGCCGGCATCCTCAAGCACCGCCGCCGCAAGGAGAAGACCCTCCGCAAGCTCGACGGCATGCAGGCGAACCTGACCCGCCTCTCCGACCTCGCCGGCGAGATCCGCCGCCAGCTCAAGCCGCTCGGCCGCCAGGCGGAGGTCGCCCGGCAGGCGCAGACCATCGCCGCCGTCGTCCGCGACGCCCGCGCGCGACTGCTCGCCGACGACGTCGTCACCCTCCGCACCGCGCTCGACGGCTTCGCCCGCACCGAGAGCGAGCGGCACAGCGAGCGCCTCGTGCTGCAGGAGCGGCTCGAGCAGAGCACGCTGCGCACCGCCCGGATCGAGTCCGAGATGGTCGGCGACGCGGTCGACGACGCCCGACGCACCACCTTCGAGCTCGAGTCGGTGCAGGAGCGGCTGCGCAATCTGGCGGCGCTCGCCGGCCAGCGCCTCGCCCTGCTCGAGGCGGAGTCGGAGCAGCCCGCGGTGCAGCCGCGCGTCACGGCAGCCATGGTCGAGGAGGCGCGCGCCGAGCTGGAGCGCCTCCGCGTCGCCGTGCTCGACGCCGAGACGGCGTGGACCGACTCGCAGAAGGCGACGGTGCGCGCTCGCGGCGCCCTGGACGCGACCGACGAGGAGATCGCGGCGCAGTCGGCGCTCGTCTCCCGGCACGACCTCGAGCTGTCCAAGCTCACCGGCCAGGCCGACACCGCCGCCTCCCGCCTCGCGGCCGTCCGCGGCGAGGTGCTCCGCGCGCAGAACACCCTCGACTCCGCCGTGCAGCGCCGCGAGGCGGCCCAGCGCCAGCTCGACGCGCTCGAGGACGAGATCGGCGAGGCCGGCGGCGGCACCGACGGCACGCTCGACGAGGGCTACGAGCTCGCCCAGTCCTCGGTCTTCGAGGCCGAGGGCGAGATCGAGCGGCTCCGCGAGGAGCTGCACGCGCTGGAGCGCGAGCGCGACGGCCTCGCCGCCCGCCGCAGCGCCCTCTCGCTCGCCCTCGACGTCTCGGACGGCTCGGCCGAGCTGATCGCCACCCGCCTCGACGGCATCAGTGGCCGCGTCGCCGAGCGGATCCAGGTCCGCCCCGGCTACGAGGCGGCGATCGCGGCGGCCCTCGGCGCGGCCGCCGACTCCGTGCTCGCCGACTCGCAGCCGCACGCCGAGGCCGCGCTCGACGAGGCGATCCGCCGCGAGCTCGGCCGGGTCGAGCTGCTGATCGGCGACGCCGCCCGCCCCTCCCTCGCGATCGAGGTGCCGGAGGGTGCGATCCGCGCCCGCGACGTCGTCACCGGCCCCGACGGTGTCCTCGCCCTGCTCGAGCAGGTCGTCGTCGTCGACGACCTCGACACCGCCCGCCGGCTCTGGCCCGCGCTGGCCGGCGGCGAGCACCCCGTCACCGTGGTCACCCGAGACGGCGCCTCCGTCTCCGACGCCGTGCTCAGCGGGGGAGCGGGCGGGCAGCGCAGCCGCCTCGAGCTGGTCTCCGAGCGCGACGCGGCCGCGAGCCGGCTGGAGGAGATCGAGGGCCGGATCGACCGCCTCCGCTTCGACCTCGCCGAGCAGACCGGCGCCCTGCGCGCCGCCAAGGAGCAGTCGCGCCTCGCCCTCGCCGCCCTGCGCGAGCACGACGCCGCCCGCGCCGCGCACACCGAGCGCCTCGGCCGGGTCCGCGCGCAGCTCGAGGGCGCCACCGCCGAGCTCGGCCGCGGCGAGAAGGCCCTGACCATCGCCACCGAGCGGGTCGGCGACGCCGAGACCGCGGCGCAGAGGGCGAAGGGCGAGCTCGACGTCGCCCGCTCGCGCCCGCGCCCGGTCCTCGACGTCAGCGCCCGCGACGGCCTCCAGCGCGAGGTCGACGCGGCACGCGAGCGCGAGATCGAGGCGCGCCTCGGCGTCGAGACCGCCAAGGAGCGGGTCCGGGCCGAGCAGTCCCGCGGCGAGTCGCTCGAGCGCCAGCTCGCCGCCGACCGTGCCGCCGCCGACGAGGCCGCCCGCCGCGCGGTGATCCGCCGCCGCCAGCACGACGCCGCGGCCGACGTGACCGGCGCGATCCCCGCCGTGCTCGCCTCCGTCGACCGCTCGGTGCAGCAGTCGCGCGCCGAGCTGCTGCGCGCCGAGACCGCCCGCTCGCAGCAGAACGAGGAGCTCCAGGCGCTGCGCCGCGAGGAGGGCGTGCTCCGCGACCGGCTGCAGAGCGTCACAGAGAGCGTGCACGGTCTGGAGCTGCAGATCTACGAGAAGCGCCTGCAGCTCACCGGGC
Organism: Rathayibacter festucae DSM 15932; assembly: GCF_004011135.1. Classification (NCBI taxonomy): domain Bacteria; kingdom Bacillati; phylum Actinomycetota; class Actinomycetes; order Micrococcales; family Microbacteriaceae; genus Rathayibacter; species Rathayibacter festucae. Next base: position 967,971 of record NZ_CP028137.1, read on the forward strand.
TGCTGGAGCGCGCCGGCTCCGAGCTCGGACTGGTCGAGGACGTGCTGGTCGCCGAGTACGGCCCCGAGGTTCCGGTCCCCGACGAGTCCGACGCCGAGGCGCCCGCGCGCCCCTTCGTCCGCGACGAGCAGCGCCGCCGGCTGGACAAGGCCGAGAAGCAGCTCGGCCAGCTCGGCCGGGTCAATCCGCTCGCCCTCGAGGAGTTCGCGGCTCTCGAGCAGCGCCACGTCTTCCTCACCGAGCAGCTGACCGACCTCACCAACACGCGGCGCGACCTGCTGACCATCATCGAGGAGCTCGACGAGACCATGCAGACGGTCTTCGCCTCGGCCTTCGACGACACCCAGGCCGCCTTCGCGGACGTCTTCCCGGTGCTCTTCCCCGGCGGCACCGGCAGCATCCGGCTCACCGACCCGGAGAACCTGCTCACCACCGGCATCGAGGTCGCGGTGCGCCCGGCCGGCAAGAAGATCGAGCGGCTGTCGCTGCTCTCCGGCGGCGAGCGCTCGCTCGCCGCGGTGGCCTTCATGGTCGCGATCTTCAAGTCGCGGCCGAGCCCGTTCTACATCATGGACGAGGTCGAGGCGGCGCTCGACGACGCGAACCTCGGCCGCCTGCTCAGCATCTTCCAGGACCTCCGGACGTCGAGTCAGCTGATCGTCATCACGCACCAGAAGCGCACGATGGAGATCGCCGACGCCCTCTACGGCGTCTCGATGCGCCAGGACGGCGTCTCCGCCGTGGTCGGTCAGCGCGTGGAGGCGCCGGCGGTCTGATGCCCGGGTTCGATTCGCAGGCGATGCCGGCCGGCAGGCCCGTCCTGCCGCAGGTCCAGGCGCCGCGAAGGGCGGATCGCCTGCAGATCGGACGTCCACCCGCCGGTAGCCTGGGCGCATGGCAGAACGCAGCTCCTGGTCGCTCGGTCGCGCACTCCGCGGCCTGTTCGAGAAGCGCACGATCGACGAGCAGACCTGGGACGACCTCGAGACGGCCCTGATCACCGCCGACTTCGGGCCGGACATCACCGAGGAGATGGTCGAGGACCTCCGCGCCAAGGTCGCCCGCTACAACACGACCGATCCGCGCGACCTCCAGCGGATGCTCCGCGAGTCGCTCGAGGAGCGCCTCGCCAAGTACGACACGACCCTCAAGCTCAGCGAGCGCCCCGCGGTCATTCTGGTCGTCGGCGTCAACGGCGTCGGCAAGACCACGACCATCGGCAAGTTCGCCAAGTTCCTCCGCAACTTCGACCGCAGCGTCGTGGTCGGCGCCGCCGACACATTCCGCGCCGCTGCGGTCGACCAGCTCGCCACCTGGGCGCAGCGCGCCGACGCGCAGATCGTCCGGCCGCAGCAGGAGCGCCAGGACCCGGCCTCCGTCGCCTATCAGACGGTCGAGTTCGCGAAGACCCACGGCATCGAGATGGTCATCATCGACACCGCCGGCCGCCTGCACACCAAGGGCGGCCTGATGGACGAGCTCGGCAAGATCAAGCGCGTCGTCGAGAAGCAGGCGCCGATCTCCGAGATCCTGCTCGTCCTCGACGCGACCACCGGCCAGAACGGCCTGATGCAGGCCCAGGCCTTCATCGAGCACGCCGGCGTCACCGGCCTCGTCATCACCAAGCTCGACGGCTCGGCCAAGGGCGGCTTCGTCCTCGCCGTCCAGGAGAAGACCGGCATCCCCATCAAGCTCGTCGGCCAGGGCGAGGGCATCAACGACCTCACCGGCTTCACCCCCCACGTCTTCGCCGCCCAGCTCGTCGCCTGACCCGGGGCGCCCTCCCTCCCCTCCGCGAGATGCCACTTGCGCACGCGACACGCCGTGAAAGGCGTGCACAAGTGGCATCTCGCGAAGGAGTTCAGACGCCGACGCAGCGTGAGTCACCGTCGACGGCCGGGCCGCGAGTGGACGCGAACCGGGTTCTGCGGGCAGGCCACGGTCCGAGACGGGTCGACTCGGCGAACAGCCCTCTCGAATGCCGGCCCCTCTGCTGATCGAGTAGCCCGCGGAGCGGGCGTATCGAGATCCACCAGCGTCAGACAGCGAGTCTGCAGACCACCCCTGCTGACGCTCACGGGTCTCGATACGCCCCTGCGGGGCTACTCGACCAGCAAGGGTCCCCAGGACCCCATCCGCGAGATGCCACTTGTGCACGCGACACGCCGTGCAAGGCGTGCACAAGTGGCATCTCGCGGGGGAGAGCGGGTCAGACCGCCTGGGAGAAGCCGAGGGCCGCGTCCGCCAGGTGGCGCAGGTGCTCCGGGACCGGCAGGCCCTTCGACTCCATCGAGCGGGCCCAGAGGCGACCGGCGCGGTACGAGGAGCGGACGAGCGGGCCCGAGAGCACGCCGAGGAAGCCGATGTCCTCCGCCTCCTCCTTGATCGCGACGAACTCCTCCGGGTGCACCCAGCGGTCCACCGGCAGGTGCCGCGGCGTCGGGCGGAGGTACTGCGTGATCGTCACGATGTCGGTGCCCGCGTCGTGCAGGTCCTGGAGCGCCTGCGAGATCTCCTCGCGCTCCTCGCCCATGCCGAGGATGAGGTTCGACTTGGTGATCAGCCCCGCGTCGCGCCCCTGGGTCAGCACGTCGAGCGAGCGCTCGTAGCGGAACGCCGGCCGGATCCGCTTGAAGATGCGCGGCACCGTCTCGACGTTGTGCGCGAACACCTCCGGCCGGGCGTCGAACACCCGCTGCAGGTGCTCCGCGCGCCCGGTGAAGTCCGGGACCAGGATCTCGACGCCCGTCCCCGGCGCCTGCGCGTGGATCTGCCGGATCGTCTCGGCGTACAGCCAGGAGCCCTCGTCCGGCAGGTCGTCGCGGGCCACCCCGGTCACCGTGGCGTAGCGCAGGTTCATCCGCGCCACCGACTCGCCCACCCGGCGCGGCTCATCGGCGTCGTAGTCGGCGGGCTTGCCCGTGTCGATCTGGCAGAAGTCACAGCGACGCGTGCACTGCGAGCCGCCGATCAGGAAGGTCGCCTCGCGGTCCTCCCAGCACTCGAAGATGTTCGGGCACCCCGCCTCCTGGCAGACCGTGTGCAGCTCCTCGTCCTTCACCAGCGACTGCAGCTGCCGGTACTCCGGGCCCATCACGGCCTTGGTCTTGATCCACTCGGGCTTGCGCTCGATCGGCGTCTCGGCGTTGCGGACTTCGAGGCGCAGCAGCTTCCGGCCGCCGGTCTCGGCGCTCACGCCGCGACCCCTGCGACGACGTCCACGACCGCGAAGGCGGGCGCCGCCTCCCGGAACCGCGCCTCGACCCGGGCGCGCACCGACTCCATCGAGGGCGCCTCGCCGCGCTCGCGCTCGACGGTGGTCACTCCGGCGTCGGCGATGCCGCACGCGACGATCCGGGAGTAGGGCTCCAGGCCGTTCGACACGTTGAGCGCGAAGCCGTGCATCGTCACGCCGTGCGCCACCCGGATGCCGATCGCGGCGATCTTGTCGGCGCCCTCGCCCCGGCGGATCCAGACCCCCGAGCGCCCGTCGACCCGCACCCCGGCGACACCGAGGTCGTCGAGCACGTCGATCAGCACGCCCTCGAGCGAGCGGACGTAGGCGACCACGTCCACCGGCTCGCGCAGCCGCACGATCGGATAGCCGACCAGCTGCCCCGGCCCGTGCCAGGTCAGTCGTCCGCCTCGGTCGACGTCGACCACGGGGGAGCCGTCGACCGGCCGCTCGTGCGCCTCCGTGCGCTTGCCCGCCGTGAAGACGGCGGCGTGCTCGCAGAGCACGAGCGTGCCCGGCCGCGAACCGGCGACCACCTCGCCGTGCAGCCGGCGCTGCAGCTCCCAGCCGTCGCGGTAGTCCAGGGGATCCGCGGCGTCGCCCGCGAGCAGTGTCTCGATCACCCGGCCACCCTAGACGAGTTCCTGCACTCGGTACAGTTAATCGACGCGGGCCGCCGTCGTCCGACCTCCGGAAAGGCTCCGGTAGAATTCCCGGCATCATGGCTACTTTCGGCACCCTCTCCGATCGACTCGTCGAGACCTTCAAGAACCTGCGCACGAAGGGCAAGCTCTCGGCCTCGGACGTCGACGGCACCGTCCGCGAGATCCGGCGCGCGCTGCTCGACGCCGACGTCGCGCTCGACGTCGTCAAGGCGTTCACCGGCAAGATCCGGGAGCGCGCGCTCGGCGACGAGGTCAACAAGGCGCTGAACCCCGCGCAGCAGGTCGTGCAGATCGTCAACGAGGAGCTCGTCGCGATCCTCGGTGGCCAGTCGCGCCGCCTCGAGTTCGCCAAGCGCCCGCCGACGGTCATCATGCTCGCCGGCCTCCAGGGCGCGGGAAAGACGACCCTGGCCGGCAAGCTCGGCAAGTACCTCGGCAAGGACGGCCACACGCCGCTCCTCGTCGCGGCCGACCTCCAGCGCCCCAACGCCGTGCAGCAGCTGCAGGTCGTCGGCGAGCAGGCCGGCGTCGCCGTCTACGCGCCCGAGCCCGGCAACGGCGTCGGCAACCCGGTGAAGGTCGCGCAGAACGCGATCAAGTTCGCCACCGACAAGCAGTACGACACCGTCATCATCGACACCGCCGGCCGCCTCGGCGTCGACGCGGACATGATGAAGCAGGCCTCCGACATCCGCCGGGTGACGAACCCGGACGAGGTCCTCTTCGTCATCGACGCGATGATCGGCCAGGACGCGGTCGCCACCGCGAAGGCCTTCCAGGAGGGCGTCGACTTCACCGGCGTCGTCCTCTCCAAGCTCGACGGCGACGCCCGCGGCGGCGCGGCCCTGTCGGTCGCCTCGCTCACCGGCCGCCCGATCCTCTTCGCGTCCACCGGCGAGGGCCTCGACGACTTCGAGCAGTTCCACCCGGACCGCATGGCGAGCCGCATCCTCGACCTCGGTGACGTCCTCACCCTCATCGAGCAGGCGCAGAGCGCGTTCGACGAGGACGAGGCGCGCAAGATCGCCGAGAAGATCATGGGGGACACGTTCACCCTCGACGACTTCCTCGGCCAGATGCAGCAGCTGCGCAACATGGGCTCGATCAAGAAGATGATAGGCATGCTGCCCGGCGCGAAGGGCATGCGCGAGCAGCTCGACCAGTTCGACGAGCGCGAGATCGTCCGCACCGAGGCGATCATCCAGTCGATGACCAAGGCCGAGCGGGTGAACCCGAAGCTGCTGAACGGCTCGCGGCGCCTGCGCATCGCGCGCGGATCCGGCATGACCGTGACCGACGTCAACCAGCTCGTCCTGCGCTTCGACCAGGCCGCGAAGATGATGAAGACCGTCGCCAAGGGCGGCGTGCCGAACGTCCCCGGCATGGGCCCCGTCCCCGGTGCCGGCTACCAGGGCCGCCCGAAGCCGCAGAAGAAGAAGAGCAGCAAGTCGGGCAACCCGGCCAAGCGCGCCGCGGAGAACGCGGCGATCAGCTCCGGCCCGCAGTCCACCAACGCGGGCGGCTCGGGCTTCGGCCTCGGCGGCGGCTCCGGCGCGGGTGCGCAGCCCACTCCGGAGGAGCTGGAGCAGCTGCAGAAGCTCCTCGGCCGATGAGGGGCGTGCGCGCCGGTCTCGCGGTCGCCGCGGCGGCCGCCGTCGCCCTCGGCCTCGCCGGCTGCTCCGAGGGCTCCGGAGTGGACGCCGCGTCGGCCCCGGCGCCGGACGAGCTCGTCGGCCGCTGGGTCACGGGAGTGTCCTACGAGTCGCCGGAGGTCCCGTTCCTGCTCCTCGCCGAGGACGGCACCTGGACCGGTTCCGACGGCTGCAACGGCGTGCAGGGCGAGTGGTCGATCGACGGCGAGGGCGCGCTGACCGTCGACGCCGGCCCGAGCACGATGATCGCCTGCGACGGCGTCGCCCTGCCGATGATCTTCGCCGACGCGATGATGGCCTCGATCGACGGCGGTCGCCTCCGCCTCTTCGACGCCGACGGCGCCACCACCGTCAAGCTCGCCCGCTCCACCAGCGAGGACGCCCCCACCGCGTCCCCCGACCCGGCCGGCGAGTAGCCGCCCGGTCGGATCTCGATACGCCCGCTGCGCGGCCTACTCGATCAGCATGCTCCCGCGACTCCCGATCGGCCCGCCGCGAGGTCTAGCGTGAAGGCATGACAACCGCTTCTCCGCGCCCCGTCCGCATCGGCGTCCAGATCGCCCCGCAGCACGTCTCCTACGAGGTCATCCGCGACACGCTCGCCGAGCTCGAGGACATCGGCGTCGACATCGCCTTCAACTGGGACCACTTCTACCCGCTCTCCGGCGAGCCCGACGGCCTGCACTTCGAGGGCTGGAGCATGCTCGCCGCGTGGGCCGAGCAGACCAGCCGCATCGAGTTCGGCCCGCTCGTCACTTGCAACAGCTACCGCAACCCGGACCTGCTGGCCGACATGGCCCGCACCGTCGACCACATCAGCGCCAAGGGCGCCGAGGGTCGCCTGATCTTCGGCATCGGCTCCGGCTGGTTCGAGCGCGACTACCAGGAGTACGGCTACGACTTCGGCACCGCCGGCTCGCGCCTCGACGAGCTCTCCGAGGCCATGCCCCGCATCCGCGCCCGCTGGGACAAGCTGAACCCCGCTCCCACCCGCGACATCCCCGTGATGATCGGCGGCGGCGGCGAGAAGAAGACCCTCCGCATCGTCGCGGAGCACGCCGACATCTGGCACAGCTTCTCCGACGTCCCCACCCTCGAGCGCAAGCTCGGCGTCCTCGCCGACTGGTGCGGACGCGTCGACCGCGACATGGACGCCATCGAGATCTCGACCGGCGCGAGCGTCCGCGGGGGAGTCGGCGACGCCTCCTTCGGCGTGCTCGACCAGCAGTTCGACCTCGGCGCCCGCCTCTTCACCCTCGGCATCACCGGCCCGGACATCGATCTCCAGCCGGTGCGCGACCTGCTCTCCTGGCGCGACGGCAAGAACAGCACCACCCGCTGAGCGGCTCCTCGGGGGTCAGCCGGGCGCGTCCGTCGCCCGCTGGTCCCCGGGGATCGCCTGCGCGAGGCCGGCTTTCTCCGCGGCGAGGACGAAGGCGTCCGCGAGCGCGACCTGGCCCTCGGCCGTCGGATGCACGCCGTCCTCGGCGAGCAGCCCGTCGGCGCGCAGCGGGTCCGGGTACTCGAGGGCGATCCCGCCCGCCGCATCGACGGCGCCGACGAGCGCCGCATCGTACGCGTCGAGATCCTCCGGTCGCGGATCCGGCCCCCACACCGAGTCGAGCGCGATCAGCTTGGCGGAGGGGGAGGCCTCCGCGATCGCCTGCACCGCCGGGCCCATCGCGTCGGCGACCTCCTCGGGGGTCCAGCCGAGGTCGTTGCTGCTGGCGATCAGCACGATCGCGTCCGGCCGGGTGTCGGCGATCTCCTCGGCCCGGTCGCCGATCGCGACGCCGCAGTCGCCGGGCTCGATGAAGCCGCCCCCGTCGCAGCCGAGGTTCACCACGCTCCAGCCCAGGTCGTCGCCGACGAGCGCGGGCCAGGCCTGTCCGGGATCGAGGCCCAGGCCGCGGACGATGCTGTCGCCCACGATCGTGACCCGCGCGCCGGCCGGCAGTGCCCCGCCGAGCGCGAGCGGCGCGGAGTCGGACAGCGGATCCGAGGTCGGCGACGGCAGGGCAGTGGCCGTCCCGGCGGACGCCGTCGGTGTCGCACCCGCTCCGGCGGGAGCGCCGCTGGCACTCGAGCACCCGACGAGAGCCAGCGCGCTCGCGCCGAGCAGCAGCGCGCCCGTGAGGAGCCGTCGGGTCATGCCCGCGGGTCCTTCAAACCGTCACGAAGCTCGCCGGCGAGCGCGCGGACGACCGCCTTCAGATCGCCGTCGTTCGCGGCCGCGGTGCGCAGCTGGCGCTGGTAGCTCGCACCCGCGACGAGGATCAGCTCGACGTCGGCCAGCTCCGCCGCGCAGTCGAGGCGCTCCGCCACCGGCGCGAGCGTCGTGAGCAGATCGCGGATGTCGTCGGTCACGAGCCGCTCGTTCCCGGCCGCGTCGAGGATGATCTCGGCGTCGAGTCCGTAGCGCGCGGCGCGCCACTTGTTCTCCCGGACGTACCAGGGCTGCATCGTCGCGAGCGTCCCGCCCTCGTCGAGCTCGGTGGAGAGGTGCTCGACCAGGCACTGGATCAGCGCCGCGACCGCGCCGATCTCCTCCGGCGAGGACAGCCCGTCGCAGGCGCGCATCTCGATCGTGCCCCACTGGGGCGAGGGGCGGATGTCCCAGCGGACCTCGGTGTGGTCGTCGATGACGCCGGTGCGCATCATGTCGTCGACGTACTCCTCGTAGTTCGCCCAGGCGCCGAACTGCGGCGGCAGGCCGGCGGTGGGCAGCTGCTGGAACATCAGCGCGCGGTTCGAGGCGTAGCCGGTGTCGACGCCGCCCCAGAACGGGCTCGATGCCGAGAGCGCCTGCAGGTGCGGGTAGTAGTCGAGCAGCGCGTTGAGGATGGTGAGGACCTTGTCCCGGTCCTCGATCCCGACGTGCACGTGGATGCCCCAGATCATCATGTTGCGGCCCCACCACTGGGTGCGGTCGATGAGCCGGTGGTACCGCTCCTTGTCGGTGATGGTCTGGTCGTACCACTGCGCGAACGGGTGCGAGCCGGAGCAGACGAGGTCCAGGCCCATCGGGTCGGTGATCTCGCGCACCTGGCGCAGCTGGTCCTGCAGGTCGGCGACGGCGTCGCGGACGGTGCGGTGCACGCCGGAGACCAGCTCGACCGTGTTCTTCAGCAGCTCGCCGGTGATCCGCGGGTGCGGCGATCCGTCCTCGCCGCGGAGCGCCTCGAGCACGACGTCGGCGACGTTGGCGAGATCGCCCGTCTGCCGGTCGACGATGGCGACCTCCCACTCGATCCCGAGGGTGGAGCGGTCGGATTCGGCGAAGGTGATCTCCATGACGGCGTCCTCGTCAGTCCGGCGTCCACCGGGGCGGGACGCGCCCCCACATCCTCGCACCAGAGACCGGGGCGGACGCCGAGTGACGGGTGTCCGTGTCGGGGCCGCAGGCCGGGGGTTTTTCTGGCAGAATGATCCGTCGGGTCCGAGGCGGTCGACCCTCTACTCACCGCCGAAGAAACCCCCTCGAGCTTCCGGCCGGGTGTGCACCCCACGCTCACGGCTCAGTTCATCCATCATCGACCTCACGGTCAACGACCACACAGGAGAATTGTGGCTGTCAAGATTCGTCTGAAGCGCCTCGGCAAGATCCGAGCGCCCTACTACCGCATCGTCGTCGCCGACTCGCGCACCAAGCGCGACGGTCGCGTGATCGAGGAGATCGGTCAGTACCACCCGACCGAGCAGCCCTCGTTCATCAAGGTCGACTCGGAGCGCGCGCAGTACTGGCTCGGAGTCGGCGCGCAGCCGACCGAGCAGGTCGCCGCGATCCTCAAGCTGACCGGCGACTGGGGCCGCTTCAAGAACGACGCCGACGCCGTCAGCACCGTCCAGGTGAAGGAGCCCAAGGCTCCGTTCGTCGTCGACGCCAAGAAGAAGCCGGTCCTCAAGCCGAAGTCCGAGGCTCCCGCCAAGGCCACCGCGCCCGAGGCGCCCGCCGCCGACGAAGCCTCCACCGAGGCGTAGTCCATGCTCGCTCCCGCCGTCGAACACCTCGTCAAGGGGATCGTCGAGAACCCCGATGAGGTCAAGGTCGTGGCTACGAGCTCCCCGCGCGGAGAGGTCCTCGAGGTGCGCGTGCACCCCGAGGACCTCGGCCGCGTGATCGGACGTTCCGGTCGCACCGCCAAGGCCGTCCGCACTCTCGTCGCTGCCCTCGCCGACGGGCGACGCGTGCGCGTCGACGTCGTCGACACCGACAAGTAGGGTGGCGGCCCCCGCAGCGGGCACGACGCAGCTCCGCGTCGCCCGACTCACCAAGGCCCACGGGCTCAAGGGCGCGATCAAGCTCGAGCTCTACACGGACGAGCCCGACAAGCGCTTCACCCCCGGCGCCTCCTTCACGCTCCAGGTGCCGCGCACCTCCGAGTGGCACGGCAAGAAGCTCGAGCTCGTCGAGCTGCGCTGGTACAACAGCCACCCCGTCGCGTTCTTCAAGGGCATCGCCGACCGCGACGCCGCCGAGACCCTCCTCAAGGCGATCCTCTGGATCGACGAGGAGGTGCAGACCGAGCCCGGCGACGACGACTCCTGGTACGACTACCAGCTGGTCGGCATGTCCGTCGTCCGCGACGGCCGCGAGGTCGGCACGGTCCGCCGCGTCGACCACTTCCCCGCGCAGGACCTCCTGATCGTCGGCACGCCGTCCGGCGAGGTGATGGTCCCGTTCGTGAACGCGATCGTCCCGTCCGTCGATCCGGTCGCCGGCATCGTCACCGTCACGCCGCCGATCGGCCTCTTCGAGGAGGCTCCCGAGGAGGAGCCCGCCGAGGTGGACCTCAGCGGTATCGACCTCTCCGACCCCGAGCTGGCCGCGGCCGCTCCGGTCGAGGAGGAGGACACCGACGCCGACGCTGAGTCCGGTTCCGCCGATGTGACCGCCGACTCCGCTCCGGCCGACTCCGCGGCTGCCGACTCGGCCGACGCCGCGACCCCGGACTCCCAGGAGGAGCCGCGGTCGTGAGGATCGACATCGTCACGATCTTCCCGGAGTTCTTCGGCGTCCTCGACATCAGCCTGCTCGGGCGCGCGCGCCAGAGCGGGCTGATCGAGCTCGGGGTGCACGACCTCCGCTCCTTCACCCACGACCGGCACCGCACCGTGGACGACACGCCCTACGGCGGCGGCGCCGGCATGGTGATGCGGCCCGAGCCGTGGGGCGAGGCGTTCGACACGATCCTCGATCCCGCGGCGGACCCGCTGGTGATCTTCCCCTCGCCCGCCGGCGAGGTCTTCACCCAGGCGACCGCGCGCGAGCTCGCGCAGGAGTCGTCCCTCGTGTTCGGCTGCGGCCGCTACGAGGGCATCGACCAGCGCGTCGTCGACCACACCGCCGAGCGCGCCCGCGTGCGGATGATCAGCCTCGGCGACTACGTCCTCAACGGGGGAGAGGTCGCCGTGATGGCGATGATCGAGGCCGTCGGCCGCCTCGTGCCCGGCGTCGTCGGCAACCCGGCGAGCCTGGTCGAGGAGAGCCACTCCGACGGCCTGCTCGAGTACCCCAGCTACACCAAGCCCGCCTCCTGGCGCGGCCTCGACGTCCCCCCGGTGCTGCTCAGCGGCAACCACGGAGCGATCGCCGCCTGGCGCCATGAGCAGAGCGTCGAGCGCACCCGCCGCGTCCGCCCGGAGCTCCTGCCCTGACCGCCCCTCGCGAGATGCCAGTTGGGTACGCCTTCCTCGGCGTGTCGCGTACCCAAGTGGCATCTCGCGACTCCACGCCTGGCCCCGATCCCGCGAGATGCCACTTGTGACCGCCTTTCTCGGTGTGTCGCGCTCATAAGTGGCATCTCGCGGCGGGGGTCAGGGCGCGCGCGTCAGGCTGAGGTGGCGTTCGCGGAGGGCGAGGAAGAGGGGGAAGGCGAAGGCCAGGGCGACCAGGGGCGCGAGCAGGACGAGGATCCACACCCGCTTCATGCCGATGCGGCGCCCCTCCGCCAGCATGAAGGCGACGGCGGCGATCGCCACCACCAGCAGGTCCGTCGTGATCGACGAGACCGCCGGTCCGCCGCCCGCGAGGTCGCCGAGGAAGTCGACGCTCTCCAGCACGGCGCGGACGTTGTACGTCCAGGTGCCGACGAGGCCGACGACGGCGAGCACCAGGTAGATCGCGGCGGGCGGCGTCCAACCGCGGCGCAGCCGGCTCATCGCGCCACCTCGGCGGAGGCGCGGCGGACAGCGACGACTCCCGCGACCACGAGGGCGAGCACGACAGCGCCGCCGACGGCGAGGGTGAGCGCATCCGGAGCCACGATCGACTGCCCGCGCAGCGCCTGCCAGCAGGTCAGCGCGACGAGGGCGGACCAGGCGAGGGCCGCGAGCGCGACGAGCCGGAGGCGGAGGGTCGCGTCGCCGAGCAGCCGCACCCGCGTCGCCAGCTGTGCGAGTGCGAAGGCCAGCAGCGGCAGCCCCTGCAGCGCGTGCATCCCGAGGAAGTGCGGGATCCGGAGGTCGCCGCCCGTGGTGCTCCAGCCGAGCAGCGGCAGTCCCGCGCCGCCGTCGTCCACGCCGACCGCGTGCGCACCGACGACGCCCTGATAGTCCGAGAGCTGCGACGCGGTCGGCCCGGTCATCAGGAAGGCGAGCGCCATCCCGACCAGTCCGATCACGAGGCCGGCCCGGACCGCGAGGGTGAGTGAGGGGTCGCCGAGCGGCACCCGCGCCAGGAGCGCCGCCAGCACCAGCGTGACCAGCCAGACGACGACGATCGACACCGCCATCGCCGCCCAGAGCGCCGAGTGCAGCGGGGTGGTGACGTTGAAGTGGCTGGTGACGCCCACCGCGGCGGCGCCGCCGATGACGACCATCTCGATCGCGAGTCCGGCGACCGCGACGCTGCCGAGCATCCGCGCGAGTCGTCGGCGGCGCTCGGGGACGAGGCCGATCAGCCAGGCGAGCGTCAGTGCGTAGACGGCGATGGAGAGGCAGAACTTCAGCGGCTTCGCCCAGAGCGGCTGGCCGCCGAGCTCGCGCGGGTCGACGAGCAGCAGGACGAGGCAGGCCAGGACACCGACGGCCATCGCCGCGGCGAGGACGAGGAGCAGGCGGTGCGGGCGGGCGAGGATCGCTGCCGCACGCGCCGGACGCTGGATCGTGGCGGTCATCGCGCCACCTCGGCGTTCTCTCGCGTCGCGACGTGCTCGGAGGCGGACGCCGAGTCCTGCCGCTCCCCGAACCGCCGCTGCGTCTCCCGGGCCTGGGCGACCCGGCGCATCGACTGCAGCACGACGTCGCCGAGGGCCGTGCCCACCGCCGCGATCGAGGTCTGCTCACTCACGCTGCTGCGCGCCTCGAGCTCGTCCAGGTCCGCGCTCGCGACGATCGCCGCCGCCCGGGCGTAGGCGTCGAGCCAGGACGGCGTCATGCCGCCCCCGGAGAGCTCCAGGGCGTCGAGAGCCCGAGCCGCTGTCCGCACTGCCGGGTGCTCGCAGTAGTCGTCGCCGACCACCGACCGCACCCGGTCGAGCGCGTCGTTCGAGGCGACGGCCTCGGAGTCGACGTTCGCGGAGACGACGTCCTGCGCCACCTCGAACGCGACCGCCGGGGGAGCGCCCTCGTCCAGCACGGCCGTGATCCGCTTCGCGCCGGCGATGCCGACTCCAGCGCTCTCGATCAGGGCGCGGAGCAGGCGGAGGCGGGCGAGGTGGTCGTCGCCGTAGTCGGACCGCTGCGGCCCCGAGGCCGTGCCCGCCGGCAGCAGTCCCTCGCGGATGTAGTACTTGATCGTGGGCAGGCTGACGCCGCTGAGGCGGCTGAGCTCCGAGACTCGCATGCGGATAGTATCGCTATCGGATACTGCCGCTGTCCAGTAGTCGGCGGGAGAACCTTCGGGGCTGGGGTCAGTCCCGTGCGGAGAGGACGATGTTGCCCGTCTCCGTGATCGCGATGGTGTGCTCCATGTGCGCGCCGCGCGAGCCGTCGCGGCTGCGGAGGGTCCAGCCGTCCTTGTCGGTGTAGATCTCGTCGGTGCTCTGCAGGAACCACGGCTCGATCGCGACGACCAGGCCCGGGCGCAGCGGGTAGCCGCGGCCGGCGCGGCCGTCGTTGGCGATGTGCGGGTCGCCGTGCATGGTGCGGCCGACGCCGTGGCCGCCGAAGTCGGTGTTGATGCTGAGTCCCTCGGCGCGGGCGACCGCGGCGATGGCGGCCGAGATGTCGCCGATCTTCTTGCCGGGCTGCGCGGCGGCGATGCCGGCCTCGAGCGCGCGGGTCGTGGTGTCGACCAGCTTCAGGTCCTCGGGGCGGGGCGTGCCGACGGCGACGGTGATCGCGGAGTCGGCGACCCAGCCGTCGACGGAGGCGGCGAAGTCGAGGGTCAGCAGGTCGCCGTCGCGCAGGCGGTAGTCGAAGGGGAGTCCGTGCAGCACGGCGTCGTTGACCGACGTGCAGATCACCTTGCCGAACGGGCTGGCGCCGAACGACGGGTGGTAGTCGATGTAGCAGGACTCCGCTCCCGCCGAGCGGATCATGTCGTGGGCGAGGCGGTCGAGCTCGAGCAGGTTGACGCCCACGGCGGCCGCGGCGGACGTCGCCTTCAGCACCTCGGCGACGAAGCGGCCGGCCGGGCGCATCTCCTCGATCTCGGCGGGTGTGCGCAGCTCGATCATGCTGATCCTCTCGGGGGTCGCTGAGGCGTTCTTCAGCGGTCGTGGGTACCGTCGGTGCATGCGCACGAGACGGGCTTTCGGTTCTTGGCTGTACCCTGCGGCGGTCGTCCTGCCGCTCTGGATCCTCCTGGGGTACGGACTCTTCGGAGGATCGAGCGGCTGGACCGTGCTCGGCCTGGTCATCGCCCTCCCCATTCTGGCGGTCGCCCTGGCCGTCGTCGCGAGCGTCGTGGCGTTTCGGGTGACCGTGCGGCCCTCGCGGACCCCCGCCTGGGGCGACGTGGCGGCGCTCGGCGCCTGGCACGTGTCGCTTATCGCCTTCGGCTTCTTCCCTCCCGGAGCGTGGGCGCTCGGCCTGCTCTCGATCCTCCTGGGCGTCGTCGCCTTCACCCACTCCGTCTGGCGCTTCTTCACGGATGCCCGCGCGACGCTCCTCGCGTTCGCCGCGGCCGCCGAGGTGCAGGCCCAGGGCGGCCCGCAGCCGCAGCCGGTGACGGACGAGCGCTTCGACCCGGACCGCCCCCAGGACGGCCAGACGATCGTCCTCTGAGGCTGCGCGCCCCGCTAGCAGCGCGTCCGACTGCTCCTCCGAGTCCTCGAAAGTTGCGGTAGTCGCGGTCGACTACCGCAACTTCTGCGTACTGGCGAGAGTCCGGCCGGCCCGCCGCTTTGACGCCGGATCCGGCGCCATGGCAGAATGAGCGCTTGTGCCTCGCGCAGGCTCTGCCACAGGGGAGCCGCGACGACGTGGGCACGACCGACTTCCATCAACGAAACGGTGTTCGACCTGTGGCGGGCACGGAGAGCGATACAGCATGCACATCCTCGACTCACTCGATGCGGCGTCACTCCGCACCGACATCCCCGAGTTCCGCGCCGGCGACACCGTCAAGGTGCACGTCAACATCGTCGAGGGCACCCGCTCGCGCATCCAGATCTTCCAGGGCGTCGTCATCGGCCGCTCGAACGAGGGCGTCCGCGAGACCTTCACGGTCCGCAAGGTCAGCTTCCAGGTCGGCGTCGAGCGCACCTTCCCGGTCCACTCCCCGGTGATCGACCACATCGAGGTCGTCACCCGCGGTGACGTGCGTCGCGCGAAGCTCTACTACCTCCGCAACCTCCGCGGCAAGAAGGCGAAGATCAAGGAGAAGCGCGACTCCTGAGCGGCGTCCGCACAGCGATTCCCGGACCCCGGCCCATCTATGATGGACCGGGGTCCGACCCTTTTCCGGGGCGGTACGACCCGGTGATCCACAGACCGGCGCGGCACCGCGCGGGTCGACCACAGTAGGGGCCACGGCACGCGATGACAGACAGCACGGCCCCCGTGACCCTCCCGCCCGACGGCGGCCGCCACTCCGCCGATCCGGACGGCGAGCACCGCCCGCGCCGTCGCCGACGGGGAGTGCTCCTCTTCCTTCGCGACGTGCTGATCATCGTCGTCGTCGCCGTGCTGGTCTCGTTCCTCGTCAAGACGTTCCTCATCCGCTCGTTCTACATCCCGTCCTCCTCGATGGAGCAGACGCTGGTCGAGAACGACCGCATCCTCGTGAACGAGCTGGTCCCCGGCGTCGTCCCGATCTCGCGCGGCGACGTGGTCGTCTTCCGCGATCCGGGTGGCTGGCTCTCGCCGACCACCGAGCCCGAGGTCCCCGCGTTCCAGGCCGC
This sequence comes from Rathayibacter festucae DSM 15932, assembly GCF_004011135.1. Lineage (NCBI taxonomy): Bacteria > Bacillati > Actinomycetota > Actinomycetes > Micrococcales > Microbacteriaceae > Rathayibacter > Rathayibacter festucae. The sequence continues at coordinate 983,812 of NZ_CP028137.1, forward strand.
CATCGACTCGGCCCTCGCGCTCGTCGGCCTCACCGCGCCCGACAGCAACGACCACCTGATCAAGCGGGTCATCGGCCTGCCCGGCGATCACGTCACCTGCTGCACGCCGCTCGGCCAGGTCGAGATCAACGGCAATCCGATCTCGGAGCCGTACGTGAAGCTCCCCGACGGCGTCCAGGCGGTCTCGGCGACTCCGTTCGACGTGGTCGTGCCCGAGGGCTCGCTCTGGGTGATGGGCGACAACCGCTACAACTCCGCCGACTCCCGCTACAACACCGACAAGCCCGGCAACGGCTTCGTGCCGATCGACAACGTGGTCGGCCGCGCGATCCTGGTCACCTGGCCCGTGCAGCAGTGGGCCTGGCTGGACGACTACCCGTCGGTGTTCCGTGGCGTCGACACCGAGGCGTCCGACGAGCAGTCGGATGACGACCGGGCCAGCGCAGGCGGGCGCTAGGTGGTCGTCGCCGACCCGGATCTCCGCGAGGAGCGCCGGCTCTTCCGTCAGGGCTACGAGAGCGTCATCGGCTGCGACGAGGTCGGCCGCGGCGCGATCGCCGGACCGGTCTCGGTCGGCGTCGTCGCGATCGGCTCGCGCTGCGGCCGCTTCCCGGAGGGCCTGCGCGACTCGAAGATGCTCGCCCCCGCCCGTCGCGAGGCGCTGCTGCCCGGCGTGGTGAAGTGGGTGTCCGGCTGGGCGATCGGCGAGTCCTCCGCCGACGAGATCGACGACACCGGGATCATCGCCGGCCTCGGCCGCGCCGCCTCCCGCGGCATCGAGCGTCTCGTCGACCAGGGCGTGGAGCTGTCGCGCGCCGTCGTCCTGCTCGACGGCAAGCACGACTGGCTCACGCCCGCGCTCGGCCCGTGGGCGGCGGAGCTGACGATCGTCACCCGCGTCAAGGCCGACCGCGACTGCGCCTCCGTCTCCGCCGCCTCCGTGCTGGCGAAGGTCGGTCGCGACGGCCAGATGGTGCGCCACCACGACGACTTCGCGGAATACGCCTGGGACAGCAACAAGGGCTACGGCAGCGCCGCGCACTGGGCCGGCCTGGATCGTGTCGGGCCGTCGCCGCTGCACCGGGTGACCTGGCTGTCGCGCTCGCGCGAGGTTGGAGCCGACGCCGTCTCCGCCTAGGGCGGTCCCGGCGCCGGGCGGCGTCGCGTAGAATCGACGGACGATGGATGAGGACGAGTTCGAGGACTACGACCGCGAGGTCGAGCTGGCACTGTACCGGGAGTACCGCGACGTCGTCTCGCAGTTCTCGTACGTCGTCGAGACCGAGCGGCGCTTCTACCTCGCCAACGAGGTCGAGCTGGTCCGCCGCGACACCGAGCACGACTTCTACTTCGAGCTGACCATGCGCGACGTCTGGGTCTGGGACGTCTACCGCTCCGACCGCTTCGTGAAGTCCGTCCGCGTCCTCACCTTCAAGGACGTCAACGTCGAGGAGCTCTCCCGCAAGGAGTTCGAGCTCCCGAAGGAGCTCGCCCTCGACGAGTAGGGCCTCCGTCTCGTTCTCTCCGGGGTGACGAGCGCTTCCAGCGCACTCTTCCCTCTGCTGAGGAGCGCTTACAGCGCACTCTTCCCTCTGATGAGGAGCGCTTACAGCGCACCATTCTCCGGCTGAGGAGCGCTTGCAGCGCAGTAGCGGTGGCGATCATTGGCACCTCGCAGACGGACGTCGCTGGCAGCTCTTCCCTCGCGACTCCGCCGGCACCACCCATGCTGGTCGAGTAGCCGCCGAAGGCGGCGTATCGAGACCCACGATCGAGCAGACCTGCGGCGTCGAAGTCCGCTCTCTCAGTGGCTGATACCACTGCGCCTGGCCCGACTCATGCTGGTCGAGTAGCCGCCAGAGGCGGCGTATCGAGACCCCATCCGCCGACGATTCCGCGCCGATCGACGCCGCCGGACCCGTCCTCCACAGCTCCGGATTCCCCAGCCCCTCCCCAGTTCTGCCACCGCTCGCCCCGTGCCCCTTCTCCCTCCGCGACCCTTCCCTCGGGAGGTTCTGCATGGACAAGGACGAGTTGGGCCGGCGTGGCGAGGAGATCGCTGCGGCGCATCTGAGGGAGCGCGGTTTCGAGATCCTCGACCGCAATTGGCGGGTGCGGGAGGGGGAGCTGGACATCGTGGCGCGCGAGGGTGCGGCGTTGGTGGTGGTGGAGGTGAAGACGCGGTCCTCGACGCGGTTCGGGTTGCCGATCGAGGCGATCACGCGGGTGAAGGCGCAGCGGTTGCGGCGGTTGGCGTATGCGTGGGCGCGGGAGCACGACGAGCGGTCGCGGCATCTGCGGATCGACGCGGTCGGGATCGTCGCTCCGGAGGGTGTGCCGTCGCAGGTGCGTCATGTGCGGGCGGTGGCGTGATGGGGCTGGGGAGGACGTCCGCGGTCGGTCTGGTCGGCTTCACGGGTGCCGTGGTGGGTGTGGAGGCGCATTCTGCGGACGGCACTCCGGGGATGGTGATCATCGGGCTGCCGGATGCGGCGCTGTCGCAGGCGAAGGAGCGGGTGCGGTCCGCGGCGATCAACTCGGGCAGCGGGATCGCGGAGTACAAGATGACGGTGAACCTGTCGCCGGCGGCGATGCCCAAGCACGGGTCCGCGTTCGATCTCGCGATCGGGCTCGCGGCGCTGGCGGCGCTGGGGGAGGTGAACCGGGAATCGGTCGCAGCGGTCGTGCACATCGGCGAGCTCGGGCTCGACGGGCGGCTGCAATCGGTGCCGGGCGTGCTGCCCGCGGTGCTCGCCGCGGCGCGGGCCGGCCGGTACAGGGTGATGGTGCCCGAAGACGACCGGCTCGAAGCGGAGCTGGTGGACGGTGTCGACGTCATCCCGGTCTCGTCCTTGGCGGCAGCCGCCGTCTGGCACGGGGCGGAGTGGGACGTGCCGGTCCTGCCGGAGCGCTCCGCAACGCCTCCAGCCGTTCGTGAGCCGGAGTCCCGGCTCGACTTCGCGGACGTGATCGGCAACGAGGAAGCGGCGTCCGCGATGATCGCCGCGGCGGCGGGCGGTCACCACGTGTTCCTCCTCGGTCCGCCCGGAGCCGGGAAGACGATGCTCGCCTCGAGGTTGCCCGGGATCCTGCCGGATCTCGACGACGAGGCGGCACTCGAGGCGACCTGCATGCGCTCGCTCGTCGGCGAGCACACCGGCGGGACCCTCGTCCGCCGTCCGCCGTTCGAGAGCCCGCACCACTCCGCCTCCGCAGCAGCGATCGTGGGCGGAGGCAGCGGGAGGATCCGCCCGGGAGCCGTCGCGCGCGCGACCCGCGGGGTCCTCTTCCTGGACGACGTAACAAGTAGCCAAGCACACCACGCGTCAGACGGCCCTGAGAAGCCTGGAAACGGGTCTACGAGGGACCGGGAGCGACCGGACGTTCCGCGCCGTTAGGCGGCGACGGAGAGGCGCTCAGCTCGGCGCGCTGCGACCATGGTCGCAGTCGAGGTGATGACTGCTTGATCCTCGACCTTCAATGGAACACCGCTCTCGCGAGTGGAAGCAGTGACGTAGGCGGCGAGATCGAATTGGACTTGCATGTGTACTTCTATTGTCTCAAACGGGGGTCGTTAAGTCTGTTGTGATTTCTACCATTTACGCGCCGACACAAATGCTTCTTAGTAGTGGCATGACGAGTACACCCCGTGCCCGTCTTGACATAAGGAGTGTGATCCCGATGGGGTTCCGCCAGATCAGGGTTTCGGACCTCACCGGTGCCGAAGCCTCCGAGGACGAGATCGTCACGATCGTCGTCCGCAGCCACCCCGATCTCGATGAGCCGAAGCAGTTCGACGCTCTCCCGATCGAGGTCAAGGATCTCAAGCCCGCCGCCAACCTGGTGTCGCTGGAGATCCGCAACGGGCAGACGACCGAGATGGTCGTCACCCTGGCCGAGTTCAACAAGCTCGCGCCGAACATCAGCGCCGTGCTGGAGAACGCAGATGGCCTCAAGGGCCGTCGCAAGGGCTACAAGCCCAACTCCTGACCGGTCCACCGACGCCCCCACCTTCCGCTTGAGCGACCAGACTGCTCGCGGAGGGTGGGGGCCCCTTCATTTCTGCGATACGTTTTGAACATGGATCCGTCTGAGGCCCTGCGCTCAATCGAAACAGTCTTGCGCATTGTTGTGCGGTCTCGACTTGGCGACGAGTGGTTGTCTTTCCCGAAGACCAAGCCCCGTGAAAAGCTTGAAGAACGTGTCGCCGTTGAGCAGTCGAGCCGACGTGGCGTCAGGGTGTCGACTGATCTGCTTGAATACACCGACCTATACGAACTTATAGAAATTTTGGAGCAGGATTGGGCCAAGTTCAAGCCGATCTTCGGTGACTGGAGTTCGATCAAGCCGTACTTTGGAATCGCCAAGAGAGTTCGCAATACAGTTGCTCACAACAGGTCAGTGGTGCGATATGAACAGGAATTGCTGTCCGGTACTGCCGGCTACATAAGGAATCTGGTTGCGTTGAACAGGGAAGAAGAAGATCCATCACGTGAGTTCTATCCGCTCATTGAGAAGGTCGAAGACAATCTAGGGCGCGCTGGCTTCAAGGAGAATGAACGGCACGTCGATCCAATTCGGGTGAACGTCGGCGACTCTGTCAGTTTTGTTGCGTCTGCGTCAGACTCTCGTGGTCGCGTCATCCAGTGGGGAGTAGCCAAGCGAGACTCAATCTGGTTTCCCACCGCATTCCGAGCGGGAGGACGGGCGTCAGGCGAAAACGTGACGCTCCAATACGAGTTCACTGAGTGGGACGTCTCCGAGTTTGTTTCGATCGCAGTCGCTATCCGTGCTGACGAGCGCTACCACAGGCGCAGTGGATATGACGATATGCGTGTATTCACTTACGCGGTCAACCCTCCGCTGTAGAAGAAACCCCGCTGGCTGCGGGGTCTTCACGTTCAGGGGAGCGGACGAACTCGGGTTCGCTCGACGTCGGGCCAGCGCTCCTTCAAGCTCAGCACGGACTGGTACGCCGACTTCCAGGTGTCGAACGGCATGTTCATGTCCTTCCAGTCGGTCGCGTCCTTCAGCCACACCTCAGCGGTGAACCGCGAGCCGCGGATGACGAGGTCGACGAAGTACTCGTCCACGTCGCTCAGGCCGTCCTCGTTGGTGTGCATCGGTCCAGTGAGGACGATGGAGCCGCGGAGGAACGGGCTAGCGGTCACGTTGGGCGAGTGGGCCAGGAGCAGCCACATCGCGTGCTGGTTGAAGGGCTTGTTGTTGAGCGCGGCCTCGTCGTTGATCCAGAGCGTCGCTCCGGGCTCGATGAGGTCGAGGATCTCGAACCAGCCGTCGACGAGTGAGTGGATCTGCTCTGCGCTGGTGAGGTCGCAGAGGTACGGGTCTTCAGTTGCCGGTAGTACGAGCGCGGTCGTCATGACGTCTCCCTGATCGTGGGTGTTCAGCGCGACCGGTCGGTCACGCAGTTACACCAGCGATCAGCGCTCCTGGAAGTACTCCTCGATCAGGCCCACAGCGGCGTCGTAACCCACAGCGAAGCTCGCGTGGTAGCCCCGCTGTCGGAGCGCGTCGAGCATGGCCGCCTGCTCTTGCAGGTGCTCGTCCGCACGGAGCGTTCCGTCCTTCTTGAAGACGACCACGCCGTCTCGCTTCAGCTCGATGCACAGGCCCTGAAGACCTCCTCGTGGCTCGTAGATCACCAGGTCGGGCCAGGCGCGACTGGATTGCAGGCTCTTGTGGAGGGTCGCCTGCCCAATGGATAGCTTGAGTCCTGAGGCGAAGTCAGAGCGGAAGATGGCGTCTGGGTAGTGCGTCTTCAGGTAGAGGCAGACCCGCTGCTGGATCACCGACTCCGAGTTGGGCAGCATCGCCCTACGCATGGAGCGCTCCGTCACCCTGCTTTCGGCTGCGCAGGAGCAGTGTCCGATCAGTCAGACCAGCGAGGGAGAGCTGAGCCAGCGCAGCGTCAGCCTGCAGCCCGAGCGACCGGACCAGCTCGTCGAGCACCTGGTCCGTCGTGTCTTCGTTCTCCGCGGCCCAAGCCCAGAACTCTGGACTGGCCTCGGCCTCCTCTAGACCGACGCTCCGGTCCTCACGCAGGAGGTTCACCCAGCCCACGCGCTCTACGAGTTCAGAGTGATGTTTCTGGATGCCAGCTACGTGCTCGGAGCGGGTCTCGGCCGGCTGCAACGCATAGAGCGTCTCCAGCCCGAAGAGGGCCGGGTCTCTTAAGTGCGGTGGAGTGGTTCGTTCGATGGTTGTGTCCTCCTAGTTCCACGCACGCAAGGTGGGTTTCCATGCGTGGAACTAGGAGGTCGACGGGTGGAGGGTAGGTACCCGTCGACCGGGAGATCGGAGCGCACACTGCGAGGAATGCGCCCGTCCGGACCGTCCGGTCCCCGCCCCTCAACATGGGCGGCGACGGAACGAGCCGGACGGTTCAACGACTGCATCACGGGGCGACGATTCGAACGTCGCAGTTGGGAGAGTTATTGGAGAGGAATGTCCCCATGCGGGACCTCTCGGTCACCGCTCTCATCGGCCTAAACTTTTGCCTATCGTTCTTCCTTCACGATTCCCATGTGCATGTCTGCCGTTGATTCTGAAAGGTGCGAGGCGGCTGTTCTATTAACGTTGCGAGCATTAAACGTCTGCCACGGTGTTGACGCTCACCGCCTGGTGAAGTCTTCGAGGGCTGTTCTGATATTCGCACTTCTATCCGATTGGGTCAAGACTTTATAAGCGAATCCCGAGCTTTCGGCGCTGAGCGCGGTTCATCTCGTGTGCGCGCTCGATCGAGATGTAGCTCCCGTCTCTTTGCTGCACCCACGAAGGTTGCAGATTCGTGATGGTCATACCGGATTTCGACTCGATGACCCGAGCGCCACGCATGAACTCGTTCACTTCCTTTTCCTTACGTTCTTGTTCGTGAACGCAGGCCGGGTCTGAGCAGAACCACCCGGAATGGTCACGGTGCCCGTGTGGGAAGTCGCTCATGCCTGCTCCTCCGCTTCAATATGTCCAGCCCGAACTATGCGATCGGTTGCGTTGAACACCTGGCGCACTTCTACCTCTGTCGGATCGTGACCCCGCAGGTAGCTCTGGATGTAGGCGCGACTCTCGCTCGGGTCCATTTGGTCCTCCGCGCCCAGCTGGTGCAGTGTCAGGTACGCGGTCGACTCGGCTTGGAACTCACCGACGCCCTGGTGCATCGCTTCGCGTTCGTCCTCGTCGTCAGACGCGTCGTCGGTGTGACCGGCGACCACATGGCCGAGCTCGTGAACCTTGGTCTTGAACGGGTACGGAGCGACAGGGGAGACAGCGATCGTGCGGTCGTAGGCGTAACCCATCACGTTGCCGTTATAGAGCCGAAACGGCTCTTCGGTCACATCGAGCGCCTCAAGCGCTCGAGCCTCATCCCAGTTCGGCGAGACGTACGGAGGCAGCTCACCTTCGCCGGCCACCTGCGCGTAGTGGAAGAGCGCACGAACAACTTTGAAGCGGCGCATCATCTTGGGTTGCTCTGGCTCAGCGTCTGGCGGTGGAGGCGTCTCGCTCTCGTCGCCCTTCACCTTCACGGTGATGGGACGGAGGATCGAGTACGCCCGCTCGCCCTTCTTCACGTGGTAGCCAAGCTCCTGCCAGCGCTTAAACGTGGCGACGGGCTCAGGTGGGCAGCCCTGCATGGCGAGGAAGCCGATGTTTCGGAGCGAGTAGGCGTGGAAGCGGCTGTAGCTGTCTCCGAACGATCCCTCGACAGTGAGGATCGACTCTAGGAGCTCAGCGTTGGTGGGGACGTCGATCGGCTGCTGACGCTCGCTCATACGTCCCACCCGCAGCGCTCACCGCCGTCGCACGGGTGATGCGCTCTTTGGCGCGGGCAGCGCCCGATCTCGTGAAGGACGCGGTGGAGGAGCGCGATCATCGCGCAGCTCCTGGTTGTAGTTCTTTCTGGTACATATCACCTCCTTCGGTGTTGGTTCAGTTTTTCTCTTTCGCAAAGCGGAGCGCGGATGTATCCTTCGGCCACCAGACCGATGGAGGACTGAGATGGACGTGCTGCTACTTCCGCTATTCCTTGTCGCTGTGGGGCCTGCACTCATAGTGATCGGCCTCGTCTTTTATACGCTCGGGCTCAACCATGCAGGCCGTCTTGAACGTGAACTACCGAAAACGCCGCCTGACAAGCCTGACGCTCAACTGGCTGGTGCCGATGCAACTTTCTCTGAAATGCTCACCGGGTTCGCAAAGGTAACGCAGGCGATCGTTCTGGACAAGAGTTCGGCGTTATGGCAGCGAATCACTGCTTCGGGTCTACTACTGATCTACCTTGGACTCCTTTACCTCGTCATCTCGATCATTCCGGTGACGGCGGCGTGGATCACCGCGATTGTCACTGATAAGCCGGCTGCTGTCGCAACCGAGACGCCGACGCCTGATGTGACGCAGTCGAGCTCCGCTACCCCGACGCCGCAGTCCACCTGACCCACGGCCCGAAGCGAACGGCGGGTGTACGACACCAACGGTTAGTTAGTCCCGCACGCTCGGTTCAAGCCGCGACCTGTGGAAAAATCGTCGTCGCTGTCTTCTTTGACAGAACGCCGCGATGGTTGCGTGATGCGGTTACCAGAACATCAACTTCCCGCCGCGTCTAACTTTTGAACTAATTGACAAAGTGCAAGTCTGTGGTATTGCTAGCGTCGTTTCTGCGACCCCTGGTGGGGACGTCGCAGAAGATACCTTTTACGGCTCGACACTATTCCGACAACTTGTCACCTACCCAGCTTCCCGCGATGCCGAAAGCCAGGCCGAGTGGGAGTATCAGTACCGCTTGAAGCGTGGTTCCGAACGTCGTTCCGACGTAAATCGACACGATTCCGCTTAGTAGTGCGAACGCGACTATGCATATCAGTTTGATCATGTGCCTCCTTGTGTTTAAATGGTTCTATCTATGCACGACCGCTACGACATCGAGGAGATCATCTACTACGCCCAGAAGGGCATGCCAGCTCGCTTCATCAAGGAGGAGCTGGGGCTCTCGATCTCGGAGCGTCAGGTGCAGCGTGTGGTCGCTACCCGTCTGGGTCGACGACCGACGCGTCAGGCGATCCAGCGTCCGGACTCGCTCCGTGACCGCGTGGTCGCCTACATGGAGTCGCAGGGACTCGATCGGTACTACTGCACTGCGTGTGAGCGGCGCCGGCTGGAGCCTGGCTTCATCCGCGCGCTGAACGCTGACCGTTCCCTCGACGTCCTGGTGTTCGTGTGCCGCCACTGCTCGGTGGCGAGCGACGTCTAGGCCGCGCGCTTCAACGATGACCGAACCCGCTCCAGGTCGGAGTCCCGGAACAGCTCGGTCGTGCCGTCTATCGTCACGCTGACCTGAAACTCGTGTCTGGGGTTCAATTCAGTGACCACTCCGCTGCGACCCCGTGATGTCTCGGTCACCCACGTTGGCGTGTCTTCACGGACCCTCACGACGTCTCCGACTGCAAGCGCGCGTCTACGCCGTCGTGAGATGCGACCACCCTTGATGCCCGCAAGACGCGCTAGCTCGGGATTGGCTGCGAAGCCTCCGGTGTTTCCGTTGTGCCCACCGATCGCTCCGATGCGCTTGTAAAAGTTTGGATCTCGCGCAAGGTTCTTCTCGCGTGCCTTACGTCCTCCAGCTACCGTTCCAGCCATCAGCGGTTGCCCCACGGCCAAGTGCGCCGGTCCCTCTTCGCGGAGATCATAGTGACGTGTCGGTCCAGCCGAAGGTTGATCTCTTTGATCGCTGACTCGAACTCATCGCGGGTCGGAGTCTGAGCCAGCTGGTTCAGCCCGTCCTGGAGTCGTTTCTCGACTCCGGTCAGCACTGGTGCGGTCGCGTGGCGCACAGGCTTGAGCCCGGCCTTCTCCGCCGCGTGAAACTTCCGGTCCTTCGCGTTGGCGATGTAGCTGGTGCGCTGTTGCTTCGCCTGGACGAACCCCGGCCACGTCTTGGTGCGCTTCACGGTTCGGATGGTCTGCTGTGACACGTGGTGGAACTCCGCCATCTGGGCGACCGTGCGACGTCCGTCTTTGATGTCTCGTGCGATCGAATGGAACTTGATCTTGCTAAGTGGTTTCGGCATTGCCATGTTTCCTTGGGCTCGGCCCATTAGTTAATTGGTGCCAGTAGCGGGAGCAGGAATGCTCGCGCTGGCTGGTCTTCGCAGTGGGCACATAGGCCGTCACTGTCTCGTTGCTCGTTCTCGCGCAGGCACGCTCGACAGGTGCCTACCGCCGTGCTGCGCTCTTCGTGCTCCAGGATCCTGGCTTCCGCCATCATGTCCTGCTCGTGATCGCTGTAGTACTCGAAGACTTGCATCACTGCGCGTCCTCAAGCTCTTGCAGCTTGTCGATGACCGTTGAAGCGTGAGCGCTGCTCTTGACCTTCTCTAGTGTGCTCAGGACCCACTCGTCGTCCTTACCCTTGCGTTTCGCTAGAGACTCAATCAGCGTGACCTGGCTCTCGCTGGCCGGCTTCGTGGTGGACGGTGCAGGTTTTCGGCTGACGGCCACCTTCGATCCTTCGGCGGCGTCACCGTCATCGTCTTCGCCTTCAATGGCGATGCCGAGATTGGTGGTGAACGCATAGCGTCGGTAGTAGGTGATCATCGATCCGACCTCTTGCGGTCGTAGGCCCTCGATCGGGATGCGCAGACGACTTGTCTCGCTCTCACCGGACTCGTGCCGAATGACTGTGCTGAGGTAGGTGAACCCGTTCTCTTCTGTGTTGATCGGCTGCGTGATCGCTAGCTTGTTCGCTGCGAGGTGCGGCTGGGCGGTCTCCTCGACGGTGGCCAGGTCTGCGTACTTGTACGCTCGTGAGCCTGCCTGACCTGACGTGCCACGCTTGACGACCGGCATTACTGCGCGGAACGCTACGAGGGCTTCGGCAAGTTTCTTAGGTGCTGGTACCTCCTCAGCCATGTGTGTTCTCCTTCTTCAGTGTTCTTAATATTTGTCTGATCTCCTTGCGCTTCTCGATCGCGAACGATCCGTTGCGGGTGGTCAGGTTCGCGATCACGGTGGATACCGAGATCTTGGTTCCGGTGCGCTGCGTCTCACGGTCTGCGAGCGTCTGTAGTGCTGCGCGTAGTACCGGGTCGTAGCGGTCGCTGTAGTGGACCTGCTTGCTGCCCTTCTCCTTCTTAGAGATCTTCCAGGTGCCTTGTTCTTCCATGTGTTAATGTCCTAATCGTGTCCCCCTTGTTTAGTTCGTTGAGCGCGTGGCGCAGTGGTTTCAGGACAATAGCTGGCTGTCGGTTACTCGTACCATCAACAGTTCCGGGCTCCTCATGGTCACCGCTGGAGCTACCAGTCGCTTAGCATGATTCATCTATTACCCACCGAGTAAACCACTCAGTCACACGCTCAATCATTGATGTCCATGGTTGAACTGCTGTCAGGCCTCAATCTTGTGCCCCGCGTTCTTCCTGCACCTTATTATGCGCTTATGTTGGGAATAGTCAATACGATTATTGGTCGGAATGGTCTGGACTTTTCCACAGTTAGAGAAGGTCGCGATTGTGTCGCTTTGCATGGTGTCCGGATCGCTGTCCTCCTGACGTCTGCTTCGACGCCCCCTGGATCCGCGCCAGCACGGTGCTGCGCGGTGCGTTGACACGCGTACTACCGTGCCTCATAGTCACTGGCATGATTCTTCTCGACCGGGACCGCCAGATAGTGCTGTCGATTGGCCGCTTCGGGCAGCTGGCGGCGGGTCACGTCCGTGCACTGCATTTCGAAGGACTGACGGAGCGTCCTGTCTACAGGGCTCTGAATCGTTTGATAGAGCGCGGTGTCCTGGCACGCATTGAGCGGCGCATGATCGGCGGGACGGGGGCAGGTAGTGGCCAGTACGTCTACCAGCTCGGCAGCGTCGGTTGGCGACTCGCGGGGAAGGACGGACGGTACGCCCCTTCTAAGGCGGTGAACCACCACACCATGGCGATCGTGGACGCCTACATTGAGGTGCTGCGCCGGGCTGTGGCCCCGCGGTACCGCTTCGACATGGTGGAGACAGAGCCGGACAGCCACCGCACCATCGGCAGCGTGGTAGTCCGTCCAGACCTCTACTTCCAGATCTCGGACATGTTCGAGCAGGAGTACAGGCACTGGTGGCTGGAGGTAGACCGCGGGACCGAGAGCCGGACGAAGATCACGCAGAAGCTCGTCGCGTACGTGGCAGCGAAGCGGGCGTCGAAAGCGTTCATCCCATCGGTCCTATTTGTCGCTCAGGACGACAGGAGAGCGCGCGAGCTACGTTGGATGCTTGAACAGTACGAACATAACGACCCAGAGCTTTTTCTGGTTTCGACAGCGTCTGAGTTCGCCGGCCTGATCTTCGAATAAGCGTCACGAAAGTATTGACTATTTCTCGAGGTGAGCGCATACTGTTAACACAACTAAACAAGGAAAACAAGCAATGACGAAACTCGGAATCAAAAGGCAACGGTACAGCGAACAGGTGGTTCCACGCCCATTCAGTCGGTTCACGAAAAACCCGATAGAGATCAAGGTCAATCGCCAGTGGTGTAGGGCGGCGGACTCGTGGGAATTCGCGGCATGATTGTCGACACAGCTACAGGGGAGATCCTGGACCTGACTCCACTACGTCGGAAGCCGGCTGGTCCTAAGACTCGTCGGATCAACCACCGCACAACTCACCGCTATCCTCATCGCCGCAACCTTGAACGCGAGACGCTACTAACCCTCTGCACCTTCGCTGTCGTCTCCTGCGTCTTCTGGCTGAACTTCGGTCTGTAGTCGCTTCCTCGGGGCATACCGCCGGTATCGCTCAACAACCTGCGACTGGTAGCGCTCTCGCTTCAGACCTTCCGCCCGCTCAGCGTCCACCGCGCTCTGCGGGCGTTTGATGTCTGGCGGCACTGTGTACTGCCTGTTGGTGAGTCTGTGAAAGTCGCCGCCCATATACGACGAAGTATGAGGGAATGAGGGCGGTTTGGCTAGAGCGATATTGACTAAACGATTCCGCTAGCTCATAATCAGGCACAGTTCAGTGACCTTCGATGCAGAAGCCACTGGATCATCAAGTTAGATAGGGAAAAGAAGTCCCGCTCGGGTAGAGCGGGGTGACCTTCGATGCTGCCTTTATTATACGACAGTCCTGCAATTTGGTAAATACTTTCATAACACCGAAGGCGCAGACTTCGTTCAACCAACTGCACCGCTAGCCGTAACCCCTGTCCCTACGTGGAGTGCAAGAACAAGCCAAGGCAGCAAGAGCGAGCACCCTCAGGTGTAGCGAGCCGTGACTAAACGTCAAATCGCTTCTCTTACAGAGTGCTCGAACTACCAAGAAGTCACGGTTGGAACAGAACCCAACTGTCAAGCCGAGGGAAGCCTCGTGAGCATTGGCCGTGACGTACGAGTAGGTTGTGATCGGTTCAGCGGGTGGTCTCCTCAGTAGTAGGGGAGGAGGGGCAGCACTTACTCGTCGCTTTCGGACTCTCCGGACTCCTGAACTACTGGGTCATCTCCCGTTGGCCGCTTGTGCGCACGAAGCCCGACTAGATACTTGTCTCCGGCCGGCGTAAGAGCCCAATAGATTGATTTATCTGAAACAGTACGCTTCTTGGTGCCGGTGGTAATTACGCCTAGTGCGCGAAGTTGAATAATGATCGTACCCCAACTGTCATCCGTTATCGTCGCAGAGACGCGCTTGTAGTCGGTGAAGACATCTCGCTTCAACTTACTTGAGATGTTCGCATTGAGGCGCTCGCGAAGCAATCTCTCAGGCGCCTCAGCGAGCATTGAGACACCTAGTCGACGTACGATGTAGTCCCAACTGACCTCGTAACCTCCTGAAGTTGAGAACATCTTGTTAGAGTGGTCTGAAAGCGTCGCCTGGTAGAGCAATCTGACGATGTCTTGCCCGTGGGCGAAGGACGTATCGAGTCCGCTGGTCGTTCCATTGTCGGCGACGACGGCAGCCTTCTCGGCCTTTGCGACTTGCGCCTGAAGCTCGGCAATCTGTGTTCGAACCTCCTCGGTCATGGCGAGATTCCCTCGAACCCAACCATCGCGTTTGTTGTTCTTAGTCAGAGCGATCATCCCCCGAGTTACTACGGACCCCAGTTCGGCAGGAGTGGTCCATCGCTTCACCATACGAGTCTGCACCTTGTCTTGGAACGCAGATAGTTTGGCCTGGAGTTCGGGATCAAGATCTAGCTTAGATTTCGGAATGCTGCCCGGATCGCCGTGAACGAACCCCATCACCGGAATGCCTTTCGAGACTGCGTAGTCGTATTCCATTTCTGTGTAGCTGATACCGTCTTCAGTCGTGCTGCCGTAGCGGCCACCGAGGACTACGAGGTAATAGTCGCTCTGATCGATGACACCTTTGATCAGCGTCCACTGGTCCTCGTTTGCTGCCGGGAATAGCTCCATCCCTGCTGGAAGGCAATCCATCTCTAGCAGTGCTTGGATAATCTCGCGACGCTCCTCAACTAGGTCGATGAAGGTCGAGCTAATGAATACCTGATACCTACGGTCCATGCCACCAACGTAGGACACGCCGCCGAGGTTGGACCCGTTCGAACGTATGTTCTACTCTGGCCGCCATGGGATCGAACCGACGCTACGCGGACCACTACGACCGCCTGACGCAGCAGCGCGTTACCGAAGCGGCAGTACGGCCGGTACCGGTGTCCCTGACCATTGAGGAGCTCGACGTCGCCAACCACCCCGTGCAGCGGGGGCCGGCGGTGCCTGTGCGCGTCTGGGTGCGCTTCCAAGAGCAGCCCGTCATCACTGACGCGTTCGCCATCGAGTGGAACGACCGAGCTGTGCACGTCGAGTGGAGCATGTCGGACGGCACGAAGCTCGACGCGTGGGTGTGGGCGAACGCCGTGCGGCGGATCTGAGGGATACGGTCGGTCTGTGAAAAACCTTCGCCCGCGTAACGGCGCCGTCCCTACGAACCTGATGTGGCACTACACGGATGCAGCCGGAGCGATGGCGATCATGCAAAGCAAGCAGTTTTGGGCTTCGCATGCGCGCCACATGAATGACACAGAGGAGGTCCAGCAATTCCTAAATCTGATCGTGGATGTTCTTCGACGTGAGGCTAGAAGGCGTGAGAACGACGACCTTGCCTCGGCGCTTTACATGGCGGCGGATAACTTCAATCGTTGGATTGAAGTGAACTACTTTGTTGTGTCCTTCTCGTCCGATCCTGATTCACTCAGTCAGTGGCGTGGTTACGCGGGAGGCGGACAGGGATACGCCCTCGGATTCGAGAGGTCCATGTTCCAGAATATGCCTGGTTGGCGTCTCGTTGAATGTGTTTACGAGGAAGTAGTTGCCCTCGATCTGGCGAGATCTATCGTGTACGAGGGCATGAGAGTTGTTCGAGAGGGTGACTACAACTACGAGCTTGAAGACGCCCGAATCTATACTGCCATCTACAGCCGCGCAATGACGGAAGCTCCTGTGTTGAAGCACCCGGCCTTTAAGGAAGAGCATGAGTTGCGCCTAATCGGAGGTCCGTTCGGGCGGGTTGCTGCAAAGGTTCGTGCAGGCAAACGCGGCATTATGCCCTACGTTGAGCTGGACTGGCCGATTGGCGAAGATGGTTACTACCACCTTCGAGAGGTAGTGGCAGGGCCTGGCGCGAGGGAGGACACGTTTCACGGGCTCGACATCGCCACTTCAAACGACGAGAAGTTCGAACTTTTCGTTGACGTGCTCGGGAGCGATGCCCCATATCGCTCGTAAATAGTATTGACTTTTGCACACACTAAGCGTATAACAAGACATGTAAAACATAAACGGAAACACCAACATGTCAAACCTAATATCGATCAAACACTACGCTACGCCGGCTAAGGTCACGTTCGCAACAGTCAAGTAAGCACAAGTAAACAAGGATAACTGAATATGAGCACCACACACACCAACGCACCAACACCAGCCATGCCGAAGCAGCCGCGTACCGTGGCCCTCGGCGTCGCACTACCGTGGCTCCTCGTCGCGATCATGACCTTCGCCGTCGCTGGTGTCATCACCGGCTGGACGTTGCGGAGCGAGAACATGGCGCAGGTCAACGAAGCCGTGGCCTCCGCGTCTTTACAGCAACGCCAGTAGACGCCGTCTCTACCGCGCCAGAACAGCAGACGGCACAAGAACTCGCTCCAGCGCCCATCGCGCAGCCGGAAGCTTCTACGCAGGTCGTGGCGGCAACGACAGCACCAAGCGGCTGTGAGCAGTACCGACCGCTCGTCGCGCAGTACGCGTGGGACGTCGATGTGGCCCTCGCAGTGATGCGAGCCGAGAGCGGCTGCAACCCGAGTGCGATCGGCGACCTGAGTCTTACGTACCAGGGGAGCGGCCGGCGCGAGGGGATGAGCTGCGGGCTCATGCAGGTCCGTGTGCTGGCCGGGCGACCGGACTGCGACGCGCTGCTGGATCCGGCGACCAACTTGGCGAACGCTTGGCGCATTTATCAAGCGCGCGGATCGTTCACGCCGTGGTCGGTCTATACGAGCGACAAGTATGAGCAGTTCCTGTAACGCAAGAATAGTATTGACTATTTGAAGCGATAGGCGCATAGTGAAAGCATAACTAAACAAGGAACACCCTAATGGTCACACTACAGAGCTACATCGTCGTCGGAGTCATCTTCGCCATCATCTTCATCGTCACTGGCATCGCCGTCTGGTTCGACCAGAGGAATAAACGATGAGCCGCGAGATCAAGTTTCGTTTTTGGGATGGCACTAGCGGCAACATGTGCATGGCGTACACCGCCGAAGATGGGTACATCACGTACTCGTCCGGCTGGAAGCTTTCTATGATGCAAGCCATCAAGGAAGGCAACGCGACCGAAGGTTACGACGCCCCGAAGGCGCTCATGCAGTTCACTGGCCTTCAGGACAAGAACGGCGTGGAAATTTACGAGGGCGACATCTTGCTCGGCGGGTACAACGCTGTCTACGACTTCGCTCGTTGGTCAGTGTCGTTCCGCGATGGTCGCTATCAGACCGACTGTGTCGCGCTACACCTCAAGGACGACGGCTTCCGAGACATCAGCCACGGCGGGTATTCCAATCCTTACCTCGACGGGAAGACGTGTGCGTCCTTAGAGGTCATCGGCAACATCCACGAGAACCCGGACCTCATCGGGTGACCGACCACCTCGCCGCCCTCCGCTCCTCCCTCCACGCTCGCATCCGGCTCGCGGCTGAGGCTCGACGCACCGCACGCACCAAGCCGACGACCTGCCCCCACACGTGGGAGACGTTCAAGCAGACCGTGACGGTGGAGAACACCGGCTTCGCTGGCAGGGCGTGGTTCAAGGTGAAGGGTTGCAGGCGCTGCAAGGCGAAGGCGCTGGTGGACTACGTGGTGGAGAGCTGACCAGTACGCTCTGGCCATGGATGCGCGGGGGTTCTGGGACGGGATTGCTCAGTGGTTCGGGTACGACAGCTGGGACTGGGGAAGTGCGGCCGACTGGTTCGCTGCTGTGGGTACAGTGGGCGCTTTCGTACTGGCTCTAATTCTGTGGCGAGTCGAGGCAAGGCGACGTAGCCGGACGCTGGCCGACAAGTTTGTAGTGAGCGCCCGATTCATGGGACCGATTGGATATTACGACGAATCTGAGAATGTGCTTCGGTTGACCGAACATGGCCAGAACCTGAAAATCGAATACCGCAACATTGGTGAAGTGCCGATTTATTTCCTGCGTCTTTCACTACGTACTGACTACTCAAAAGTAATCGCTCCCGAACACAACGGATTAGTAGAAGATGAGTTCTGGAATCGTGAAACACTTGATCCTGGAGAGAGTCGAAGACAACTGATTCACCTCGAGTACCCTGACAACTCTATGTATTTGCTCATCTTTTTCAATGACGTGGATGGCGTGTTCTGGCGAAAGCGGGCGCTTTTGAAGTTGCCTTACAAGAGAAAGTATCTATCGGCGTTCGGTGTTCGTCTTTTGTTGCGTCGAACTTCCCGCGACGGGGAGATCGCTCGCTGGTATGCCTTTCTTACCTCCACGGGACGGATTTTGAGGATCCTGCCACTAATCCCGTTTGCAGTCGTTTATGATTTCCTTGAGGCGAGAGGATGGTCTCCCAATTCTCTGAGGCGGAAGCTCAAGAACAAGCCGGAGCACAGGAAGAAGGTTCCATTTTTCCGTAGCTTGTGGCATAAGTAGAGTCAGATGACACAGCCCGCACAATCAGGCGACCAACAGGCAGGCGAAAAGCCCAAGAAGCTCCTCAATTCAGGGGTCGACCCTTCCGTGGGCGCTGCCACCCAGTTCAAGCCTGGCGTCTCGGGCAATCCTGCCGGTCGCCCCAAGGGCTCGATCAGCCTCAGTCAGCGTATCCAGCAGATGCTCAACGATGAGGACTTCGAGGCACTGCTGCCCGACCCGGAGCGTGGCTTCAAAGAGTTCCGTGGTGCGCCGGCCATCGCCATCATCAAGGCGGCGATCATCCGTGCTGCCACTGGCGACCTCAAGGCAGCGGACTGGCTCGCGAAGTACGGCTACGGAACGAAGATCGACATGGACGTCGACCTCAAGCAGGCACCGGTGCCGCTCCTGGTCGGCCTCGCTCCAGCAACTCTCACCGTCCTAGACGACGACGAGGACGATCCTGATGGCGGCAACACTCCAGCAGACGACGGCCCTCACTAAGATCAGCGGCCTCCGCCGGAGGCTCCGCATCATCCAGGGCGGCACGAGCGCGTCGAAGACGTTCTCGATCCTCGCGTACCTGATTCACACCGCGCAGTCGAACCCTGGGCTCGTCATCAGCGTGGTGTCCGAGTCGCTGCCTCACCTCAAGCTAGGTGCGATCCGTGACTTCCAGAACATCATGCGGATGCAGCACTACTGGGAGGAGGGCTCCTGGTCGCGCTCGGAGTTCGTCTACCGCTTCGACAACGACTCGATCATCGAGTTCTTCAGCGTGGACGACGCCAGCAAGGCGCACGGTCCGCGCCGAGACATCCTCTTCGTGAACGAGGCCAACAACGTGAGCTGGCCGATCTACCGCCAGCTCGCCGGCCGTACCCGCAAGGTCATCATCGTCGACTTCAACCCGGTCGGCTCGTTCTGGGCGCACGAGAAGCTGATGCCGCACCGCAAGCACGACTTCCTCAAGCTGACCTACCGCGACAACGAAGCGCTCGAGCCCGCCCTGGTCCGCGAGATCGAGGAGAACGGCCGGATCGACGAGAACTACCGCCAGGTCTACGTCCTGGGCAACGTCGGCCGCAACGAGGGGCAGATCATGACGAACTGGATCCACCTCCAGGCGATCCCGCCCGAAGCACGGCTGATGCGCCGCGGTCTGGACTTCGGCTACACCAACGATCCCACGGCCATCGTGGACGTCTACGAGTACAACGGCGGCTACCTCTGGGTCCTGATCGCTTACGCCAAGGGCCTCAGCAACGCGCAGATCGCGAAGCTCATCCTCGACCAGCCAGAGCAGGTGCTCGTCGTCGGGGACAGCAGCGAACCGAAGAGCATCGAGGAGATCAAGAGCTACGGGGTGCCGATCATCGGCGCGGTGAAGGGCGCGGACTCCGTGCTCAACGGCGTGGGTACTGTGCAGTCGCAGCAGGTCTACGTACTGGACCAGGACACCGATCTCATCAAGGAGGAGCGCAACTACCTCTGGAAGCTGGACCGCGACGGCCAGCCCATGAACGTGCCGCGCGACCTTTTCAACCATGCGATGGACGCCGGGCGTTATGCGATGACTGACCTAATTGTGAAACGCGTGGAGCCGATCGACGACTACGAAGATAGCGACGACGATAGCGAGTTCGCGGGATTGATGGACGAGAGCTTTTAGCGTACATTCAGTGGCAGATGGCATTATTCAAACGAAAAGAGTTGATGAAAGAAGTCGGTGAGTCCGGCACTCAAGTAGCGTCCGGTCAAATCATCGGCGAAGAGTACAACTGGAAGCTTCAGGGGGAGCAGGCTCTTCGTGTCTTCGACGAGATGCGCCGCAACGACGCCACGGTGAACGCCGCGCTGGACGCGCTCAAGTTCCCCGTCATCAGTGCCGAGTGGGACGTGGACGCCGCGAGCGAGGACGAGAAGGACATCGAAGTCCGCGACCTCGTGAAGGAGTGCCTGTTCAACCTCGTCAACTGGGCGAAGTTTTTGGATGAAGCCCTCACCTACCTGGAGATGGGCTTCTCTCTGTTTGAGATGGTCTTCGAGCCCCGCACGATCGACGGCAAGCTCCGCATCGCGCTGGTGAAGATCAGCTTCCGCAAGCAGACCACGATCAAGAGCTGGGAGATGGAAGGCGGCGGTGAGGGTGTGACTCAGGTCACCAACAACGGCCGGTTCTCCATCCCTGAGGTCAAGATCCTCCGCATCACGCACAAGCAGGAGGGTGACAACAGGGCTGGTCGCTCGCTGCTTCGGTCCGCGTACAAGCACTGGTACATCAAGGACAAGCTCTACAAGATCGACGCGATCGGCCACGAGCGCCAGAGCCTCGGCGTCGTTGAGATCACCACACCAGCCGGAGCGCAGAAGGCAGACAAGGACAAGCTCCGCCGTGCAGCGCGCAACCTCCGCGCCAACGAGAGCTCCTACATTGAGCACCCCGAGGGCTACGTTGTCGAGTTCATGGACATGAAGGCAGCGACGCTCAAGGACGTCGAGCCGAGCATCAACCACCACGACCGGCAGATCATGAAGAACGTCCTGGCTCAGTTCCTCGAGATCGGTGCGTCTGGGTCCAGCGGGACCAAGGGCGCGTCCGAGGACCACAGCCGGCTGTTCGACATGGGCACGCAGAACGTGGCCAACACCCTGCGCGACGCCGTGCAGCAGACGGCCGTGCGCCTGATCGTCGACCTGAACTTCACCGACGTGGAGTACCCGACCCTCCGCGTGGGCAAGACCAGCGACGAGAACTTATCCCTCATCAGTGAGGCCGTCACCAAGTACGTGACCGCTGGTGCCCTGCACCCGCGTGCCGGAGACGAGAACACGCTGCGTAAGTCGATCGGCTGGGAAGAGGTGGACGACGAGGAGCTAGCTGAGCTGTACGAGAAGCCTGAGCCGGTCGTCGTGAAGACCGAGGAGGCGGACGTCAAAGCTGACGCCACCGTCAAGGAACTGAAGGCGCTCAAGGCGAGCGTTGAGGCCGCGCTCTATGAGCCGTCAAGCAAGGCTGCTTAGCGCCCACGCGCACCTGACGGCCGCGATCCGCGAGAGCGAGCCCTGGGAGGCGAGCTACAAGGCGTCGCCGGCCACGTTCAAGCGGCTCGTGCGCGAGGAAGCCCTCCTGCAGGCCGACGTGAACGGTTACCTGCTCGGGCTGTCCGGGCGCATCCCTCAGATCGTGAACTGGGCCGAGGTGCAGTTCCGCACGGTCCAGGCGTCCGCCGTGCCGCCTGAGTCGGACGAGCTGTGGACCGTCGAGATCGCGTTGCTCACCGCGGCGATCCAAGACCACCTCGTCGAGCTGGCGGTGATCGGCGCGAACGCGGGGGAGGAGATCTACCTGCGACCGCTCGGGTTCAGCACACTCAGTGAGTCGATCCAGAGGGCAGCGGGCAAGTACACGGCGGAGCTGGTGAAGGACATCACTTCGACCACACGCCGCTACATCCAGCAGTCGATCCAGTCGAGCATCGCGCAGGGCGAGAACCTGGAGCAGATGACCGCTCGCATCCGTGCTCGGGTGGCAAACCCGAAGCGTGCCGAGATGATCGCGCAGACCGAGAGCGTGAACGCTTACCAGCGTGGCATCGAGGACTTCGCGGTCCAGTCCGGCGCCGAGAGCAGCACGTGGGACGCCCTGCTCGGCGCATGTCTCCTCTGTCGACCGCTCCACGGCGTGACGAAGCCACTGGGCGAGCTGTTCACCCTGGGCAACGGTGCCGAGGTCGCGCGCCCACCAGGTCACCCACGTTGCCGGTGCGGTCGCATCATCAACTACCCGAAATAGCGTTGACAGAACTGCCCCTCCACTTCATATTGAGGGCAGATATGGCAAGTAAAGCGGTACAACGACTAATCAAGATCTCGGCGGACGCCGACGGTAACGGACCAGCCGCTATTCACCTTATGAGCGCCGGCCACTGGCACACGCCGTGGCACGGTGCGTTCGAGATGACGACAAGCGATCTCGCCGACATGGTGACGAATTTCGAGTCCGGCGTTGGCCTCGTCGCGGAGAACAAGAACCGCGCACCGCTGAACTACGGCCATGATATGGGCGGCAAGGCTGCTGCCTGGATCACTGGCCTGTTCCTTGAGAACAACGGCACCGAGCTGTGGGGGAGCGTCAAGTGGACGCGAGAGGGCGCTCGCTCTCTCAATGAAGAGGAGTATGCGTACATCTCGCCTGAGTGGAACCCGCGGGACTTCCCGTGGGAGAACCCAGAGGTCGAGGGCGAGTTCGTGGACAACGTCTTCACCGGCGCTGCGCTCACGAACATCCCATTATTCAAGAAGCTGAAACCGGTCATGGCGTCTCGCGACGCTGGCGGCAGCGATAAACACAACGAAGGAGAATCTATGGATCTAGCCACACTACGTGCCAAGAAGGCAGACGAGCTGACCGACGAGGAGAAAGCATTCCTCGCTGAGCACAAGACAGAACTCACCGACGACGAGCGCACAGCGTTCGGACTTGTCGACGAGCCAGCAACGCCTGAAGCACCAGCAACGCCCGAGGAGCCTGCGACACCTGAGGAACCTGCACCCGCTGCTGGTCCTGTTCAGGCGAGCGCACACGGGCTCACCGCGTCACAGATCGCCCAGCTTCAGGCTGACGCGAAGGCTGGCCGCGAGGCACAGCAAGAACTGCTGAAGACGCGTCTCACCGCGTCCGTCAAGGCACACATCGAGCGCGGCGCGATCAAGAGCGACCAGCTCGACAGCGCGGTGTCTCTGCTCATGGCGTCTAGCGACAGCCAGCGCACGAGCCTGAGCGCGTTCCTCGAAGCGCTCCCTACCAACACGCTCATCGCATCAGCACCGAGCGGTGACGGTGGCGAAGCGGTCGCGGTCGAACTGACCGACGAGGACAAGAGCCTCGGCAGCGACTTCGGCAACACGCCGGAAGAGATCGCTGAGTACAAGAAAAAAGAAGCAGCCGCAGCGGCTGGTAAATAGGAAGGATCAAGTAAATGGCTAACTTAACAGCACCACGTCCAGACCAAAGGCAAGAAGGCATCCTTGTTGACGTCGATCTTGCCCCATCGACAAAGGTGTTCGCGGGGAGCATTGTCAACACAAACGCTGCTGGCTTTGCGAAAAAAGGATCAGACACAGCGGGGGAGAAATTCGCTGGTGTCGCGATGGAGACCAAAGACAGCGCGGGCACCCAGGACGTCGACAAATACGTTCGTGTCTGGAAAGAGGGAGTGTTCTCATTCCCTTGCACGGGTGCAACCCAAGCATGGGTGCAGCAAGACGTATTCGCAGTTGATGACAACGTAGTCGCTCTGGCAGCAACTACAACGAACGACGTTCGCGTTGGTCAGGTGGTGAAGTTCGTATCAGCAACTGAAGTGCGCGTAAAAATCTAAGGTCTAGGAAAGGAATCCACTAGATGACAGTTATCACCCAAGAGTTTCTGAAATCGTTGAATACGAACATCAACGTGACATGGCAGAAACGCTACGAGACCGCACCGAACGCGGACTTGTGGAAGAAGATCGCGATGCCGGTCAACAGCAAGAACACCAGTGAGAAGTATGCGTGGCTCGGCAACGTACCCGGACTGCGTGAGTTCAAGTCAGAGCGCATCCCTGGGACGCTCAGCAAGTTTGAGTACGAGATCACGAACAAAAAGTATGAATCGACTCTCGACGTCGACCGAGACGCGCTTGAGGACGACCAGACCGGTCAGATCATGATCGCGCTCAGCACGATGGCGACCAAGGCTGGGAAGCACTACACCCGCCTCGTGTCGAGCGCCTTCGACCTCGCCTTCACGACTCCGATCTTCGACGGCCAGAACTTCTTCGACGCGAACCACGCTGGCGGAGGCAACTACCTCGGCACAGCGAAGGACCTTAACGTCGCGAACCTCGACGCCGCTGAGCTCCTGCTCGCAGCGATGAAGGACGACCAGGACGAAGTGCTCGGCTACCAGGGCACAGCCCTCATCGTTGGCCCGGCGCTCGTAGCTGCGGCGAACAAGCTCGTGAAGAGCAAGACGATCGTCGAGGGCGGCGCTGCCGTCGACAACCCGTACTACGGCCGCTACGAAGTGATCGTGCTGCCACATCTCGGTGCGACGAGCAAGAAGTGGGCTGTCGCGAACCTCGGCGAAGGGCTCATGCCGTTCATCCTTCAGATCCGGGTAGCGATCAACCTGATCTCGAAGACCGACATCAACAGCGACCGCGCGTTCGACAAGGACATCTTCACTTGGGGTACACGCGCTCGTCACAACGCCGGCTACGGCAACCACCAGCTCATCGTTGGTGCGGTAGCGAACTAGGCGGTTGACCATGGCTGACTACAAGGTCACACTCCCATGGGACTTCCCGTACGACCAGCGCACCCGCGCTGGCGTCACGGTGACGAAGGCGTACGGCTACGAAGGCCCGCTCACCGCTGAGCAGGCCGATGAGATCGAGGCTGACGGTCAGTTCGTCGTCGAGCAGATCGAAGCCGAGCAGATCACGAAGCCCCTCACCAAGGCTGAGCTACTGGCTCGGGCCGAGACTGACGGGCTGACGCTCGACGTCACGAAGGACAACACCCGCGACGAGATCGTTGCGGCGATCGAAGCAGCGACGCAGGACTAGGACTTGTCTGGTTCGGAAGCCGGAGCACCCTCTTGATGGGTGCTCTTTCTGTATTCTCCGGGCTTACCGCTCAGCTTTTTCCTGACCAGATCAGACAAGTCACGCGCGGCGGTATTCGCTTTCGAGGCGACCTTGTCATCTTCTTTGTACGCAGTCGTCGCATTTTGGACCGCTTCCGCGTAATGAAGCGCGGCCAGCTGAATGTCCTCAGATGCTACCAAATCGATCGCGTATCGAAGCGCCCACATTTGCGGAAATTCTTCTAGAGCCTGTTTCTTCAACGCATTTGTTTCCTCCTCGCGCTTGCCCGTATCGTACACCGTCAGCTTTAACCCAAGAGTCTGGAGACCTTGGCCCGCGGCCATAAACTCGGCAACCGCCAGTCGCAGAGTGTCGTCGAAGCGCCGATCATCTTCACGTTCATATGCCTCAGCCCGCAACTTGTCCTCACGTATCTGTGTTTCTTTACGAAGCTTATCGTCGCGTCCGGCGCGAATGCGCTCGGTAGCAAACGAACTCAGAAAACCGATGAGCGCACCTGCTATCAAAGTGGCCAGCGAGCCAGCGATGCCGGCGAACCAGGGGTCGGCCTCACCCCCGACCATCTCTACTAGAAAAGGGCTCACGGTAGGTGTAGGAACAATAGATGTCATGATGATTCTTCAATAGGTGTGATCTGCCCCTGGGCAGAGGCGGGGTTTATAGGCGACCTTGCAACATCGGGCTCGGCTGATGAGTCCGGTTTCTGGCTTCCGAATGGCCGAGTATCAACGATAAGAAGCTCCGCTAGCTTCGCTTTCGGTAGAAGCTCCACTCCGAGTTCGTGGCGAAGGATGGAGATGAAGGCCTTTTGCGCCTTTTCGTGCGCGGCGACTGCCTCTGGAAGATCCTCGAAATTGCAAAAGAGAGAGTCACGGGCGGCGTCCCAAAGGATCGTTGCGGCCGACACGATATTAGGTTTTGCAACTATAGACAATGATGTGTAATTGTGGAATAGGCGACCGAGCGGCTCTTCTGCGCCTGGAAAAAGATCTCGGAAATCCTGTCTAAACTTGCTGTTCGTCAAGGGAGTCGGTTTGGTCATGTAGCGCGTCAGCAACAGCAGATCGTCGGACGCCTTAAGGTAAGTCGCTCCAAGTTCTCTTACAGTCGGGGACCACCTGAGAGCATCCTCTCGTTTTCGCTTTAGGCGATCATCGAGTAGTTTCAAACCGAAGCCGAAGGCTGTACCGCCCAATGCAAATGCACCTGAAATAAATGGGATAAGAGCTGGGTCCATTGTCCGAATCACTTCTTCCCATAATCGGGCTTGCGGGCTATATTAATGAGTAGATGCAATTCCCTACTCACAAGAATCTGGCGCAGTCGTTCCTGGCATCAGTGCCAGCAAATCGCACGTCGGGAATGAACTTCACGGTCGCTCCCGGCGATGGTTTCCTCTTTGCTCCCGACATGCCTGTGACTCTAGCGCCGTACGGCAAGGACCCGAGCTCCGACAACGCCGAGATCGCGCGCATTACCTCTGTCAGCGGAGACAACGTCGTCCTCGCGCGTGGGACAGAAGGCTCACTCCCGAAGATCGTGCAGGTTGGGTGGGTGATCGCCGGCACGGTGACAGCGGGCACTCTCGAGGCGATCGAGGATGCGGTCCTGACGAAGGCGGACCAGACCTACGTCGACGAGCTCGTTGATGGGCTCGACCTACGCGGCGATGTCCGCACCGTCGCCGGCCGCACAGGCAACGTCGTCCTCTCCAAGGCCGATGTCGGCCTCAACCTGGTCGACAACACGTCTGACGCAGCGAAGCCCGTCTCCGCGGCCACACAGACGGCTCTGAACGCAAAGTACAACGCGAGCAACCCGGCTGGCTACGTCGATGCCTTCCAAGCCGGTGCATCCGCGCCCGTTCAGTCGGTCGCGGGCAAGCAAGGCGCAGTCACCCTCGCGAAGGGTGACGTGGGGCTCGGCAACGTGGACAACACGAGCGACGCGAGCAAGCCGGTGTCAGCGGCGACGAGCAGCGCACTGGCGCTCAAGGCACCGCTGGCTTCACCAGCGTTCACCGGAACGCCGACCGGCATTACGAAGGCGCACGTCGGTCTGGGAAGCGTGGATAACACCACCGACGCAGCCAAGCCGGTCAGCACGGCGCAAGCGACAGCGATCAACCTGGTTTCGACACGGCTGCGGACAGTGACGGCGACGGTGGGACCTTCTGGCTCGGACTATCCGAGAGCTTCGTACGCGCACATGTCAGCTGCAATCAATGCCGCTATCACGGCAGTGAATAGTGCGGGGGGCGGTGTCGTGCAGGTGAGGGGTCAATGGCTAGCAGCTGACCTGACGGGTGCGATAAGTATGAGATCGAACGTGTGGCTACGTGGGGAAGGTTACGGCACGGTCCTGCAAATGGGTGGGGGAGGTGGACGTACGATCAATCTCAGCGGTATCACCAACGCGCGCATCTCGGACCTGAGGATTGACGGAAGCCAAATGGCGTCGAGCGATGGTTCGATAATCGTGTCCAACTGCGACAACATCTCCATCGACAATCTATGGTCCCTTGATAATCTTGGCCCGGCCATCAAACTGGTGGCATCAGGTGGGGGCACATACGGAAAGATCACAATCGATCGGTGCACCCTAACTTCAGGGGGATATGGTGACACGATCTTTGGTGGTCCGAGCGATGCGTCGTCTGTGCTCTCGGAGGTCACGATCACGCGTTGCTTTATTCGGCAGGGCCAACTAGGTATCTTCAACTCTCGTTCGGCGATCAACACAGTTGCGATGCACAAAAATCTCATTCAGGGCAACACTGTCGAGGGGAACATCACCGCGGGAGGTGAGAAGATACCGCACTACCACACGTCGATCGTCGGCAATATCGTAAGCGCGGCTCAAAATTCAATAGGCGCAAACATCACCGTCTTTTGTGATAGCAACGCGGGGGAAACTGACGAGAGTAAGTATATAAACATCGTCAGTAACCAGGTGATCGGCGGGCGAGTATACGTCCAAGGTCAGGACATCCCGCTTTACCAGACGAGCAGAGTTATTGTCGTAGGAAACAACATTGAAGGGATCAAAGACGCTGGAACTGACTCGAACAGAGGCCTCGAGTTCCAATATCTCAGAGATGTCGTCGTATCTGACAACATAGTAGACGGTTCTGCTCGAGGCGTGTTTCTCTATGCGTGCGATTCGGTAAGCTTCAACAATAACAAGGTGCTCAACTGCGATACCAACCTGTATCTGAGCGCAGGTGCTGGGGCGAGCACGAACCTCACCTACTTCAATAATACTGGAATGGATAACAGCGCAGTTACGGTACCTGATGATGCGTACGGCAGCGGCTGGAATGGATCACTCGAAGTCCCCACAAAGAATGCGATCTATGATCGAATTGAGAGTTCGTCCAGCGCTCCTACCGGATCTGCGGGCGGGGACCTGGGTGGTACGTATCCAAACCCTACGACTCCGACAGCTGTACATCTCACCGGATCCGAGACAATAACCGGAGTCAAATCGTTCTCAGTACCACCTTCTCTGACAGGTTTGAACGACGCAAACGGCTTGCCGATATTCTCGACTCCCGGAGTGGCATCAGCGGTCAACTACCTAAGTCTGTCAAACGCGGGGGCGGGAGGCTATCCGACGTTACTTCCGCTCGGAACCGACACTAATATCGGAATCACTCTGCGAACCAAGGGCAATGGGTCGTTCATCTTTCGGCCCGGTACAGATTCCATCACTGCCGTTCAGTACAAGAATGCTGCAAATGTGACTATGGCTAGTATCGACTCTACTAATCAGCGATTCGCTATCGGCATGTCAGCCGCTCCCACTTCAACTCTTCAGTCGGGTGGGTCCTTCGCTACCGCCGTCTCTGCTTCAGCATTGACATCAGCAACGACCATGACGGGAACTCAGTGCTCTGTCGAGCTGAACACGACCGCCACCCAGACGCTGCCCGCCCTCGCGACCTGTCAGGGCCGCATGTACGAGTTCGTCAACATCAACGCAGCCGCCGCGACCATCAAGGGCAACGGCACCGAGCTGATCGGCAACGTGACGACGGCCAACACCTACACGCTGCCGTCCGGCTCAGCGGTCACGCTCAAGGCCTTCCCGTCCGCGTGGAGGGTCGTCTGATGACGTACAACCCGAACGCGGACAGCGTGATCTTCTCCCAGACGGTCAACAAGACCATCACCAACACCGTCTCCGAGACGAGCCTGCTCGGCGCTGGCGTCGGCTCGAACCTGATCAAGGCCAACGCGCTCACGGTGGGCAAGCGCATCCGCATCCACGGCGAGGGGATCTACTCAACACCCCTCATCGGTTCGTCGCTCACCATCCGGGTCAAGCTCGGGGGAGTGGTCGTCGCATCCGTCCTGACGTCAGCGCTGCTCGCCAGCGCGGTGAACAAGGCCTGCACCTTCGACTGCCTCATCGTGGTCCGCGAGGTCGGCACGGCCGGCAAGGTGATCGTGGGCGGTGAAGCGTCGTACTCCATCGGCGCGAGCAAGTTCTTCCAGGACATCGACAACGCCGGAGCGATGACGACGATCGACACGACGGCGGACATGTCGCCGGACGTGACGGTGCAGTGGGACGCCGCCAGCACGAGCCGCTCGATCACGAGCACCATCGCGACCGTCATGGTCGTCTAGCCCGCTACGGTGAGCGGGTGGATGAGTTCTGGGGCGGAGTCTCTGAGTGGCTGACCGGCACGCCAGACATTCGGCAGTGGGACTGGGGCTCTACTGCTGACTGGGTGACGGGTCTGCTCACAGCGGTGGCCGTACTGATCGCCGCGCAAGCATTCCGTCACGACCGGATGCTCAACGCGCAGTCACACGCACGCCAACTCCGCATGCGATCAGTGATCAATCGGGACGATGATCCGTGGACTCACTCGATCCGCATCGACAACTTCTCCGAGGATCTCTTCACTGATGTATCCATCATCTTTGACGTAGATCGGTATCGCCGTAAGAGCGCCCGTCGCGCCTGGAAAAGGTTGACGAGCATGATGTGGACGGAGACGCTCGAACGGATTCAGGCGAGAGACGTTAGCCTCTGGCAGGGTCTGCGCATCTACTACGAGGTGCGTCGCAGGACGCCGATCTTCGGTGTCGATCGGGTGAGAGATCTCGAGGCACCCAACGGTTACGAGTTGATGCTCCCCATTGGTGACGGCGCGAAAGTGACTGTTGTCACCTACCGCGACATTCGGGGGCAGACGTGGGGGTGGGATCTTCGTCGGAACCGTTTCCTGTCCAAGCGCCGGTTGACCAAGCTGCAACTTCATGCCAACGAAATTATCAACGCGATCGAGAAGCGCGCGACAGCTTCACCGCCCAAATAGCCCCTTTCGTTTCTTTGGTGCACTGTTGGCCTTCGCTGACGCGTACTCGGCAGCACGTGCTGTCCGCTCTTTCTCGCGCAGGCTTGAGTAGGCGTCATCTGCCAGGCCGCCAGCACCCCAGCCGCTGAACTGCGAGATGTAAAGCATCTCCCACGTGCTGACACAGTTGGCTAGCGGATCGACTTGCGTCGAAAAACCGAGGCGTGACCCGTTCGGCTTCATACCGTGGCCAGCCTTGATCCGTTCAGCCCGCAGCTTGTCGAGCTTAGTAAGCTTCGCCGTTCGCTTGCGATGTCGTCGTGCTCTGGCCGCTGCAATCATCTGTTCGGGATCGCGCCCGTGCACGTCGTGGCCGCTGCCAATCAGCGCGACGACGAGGACCAGGATCATGAAGCCGGTGAACATCATCATGTAGTCGGCGGGGCCGAAGGGGTACTCCTCGTCACCAGAGTTGATCGGCGGGTACGCGATGAGAAGGCCAGTGGTTGCTGCTGCGAACGTGAGGACCAGCCACTTGAGCACGAGACTTCCTGGAGTGAACGCCTTGCGGTAGACGCGGAGCCGTTCGGCCTGCTCGACGACACTCTGCTCCAGCATCTCCTTCTCGTGGCCGTCAGGGAGCCCAGAAGCGATCGTGATGTCGCTCTTGATGCGCCGCGTCCAGCGAGTGCCAGCGTCGTAGTAGGGGAGGACGCCGAACAGGATGGTGGCGACGACGGCTGGGGTGATCAGCCACGCGAGGAACTCCATGTCCTGATGGTAGGGGCCGAGACGACGGAAGGCGCTACGGTGAGCGCGTGGATGAGCTTCTTGCAGGGCTGGGCAAGGCGATCGGTACGATGGAGCTCGGTTCTGTCGCCGATTGGGTTACTGGTCTGCTTACAGCGCTCGCGCTTTTTGTCGCGATTCGGGTGTTTCAGCAAGACAAGCGCAATCGAGAGCGTGCACAGTCGCTTCTGTTAAAGTCTGCGCGCGGGTTCGAAACAGGGGACATCCTCAAATTCAGATATAACTTCGTTTTCGAAGTGCAGAATAATTCCCAGCTGCCATTCACTGATGTATGGCTCTACTATCGTCCCAGTCCAACTGAATTGTTCGAGCGCGTCAATGACTACAGATCGCAGGCCAGCGATGAATGGGACGCCACTGGAATGACCCTGTTTCGATTTTTCCCGTGGTTCCGTGATTACTTAAAGGATTACCCTCGCTACGCTTCTAAGAAGCTAGGAACGATTCCTGCCGGAGAAGCCGCAATATTTGTTCTGCCGGATCATGCTGGCACGAAGACACGAATAATCGACTTTCGCGATGCAGAGGGCCGTCAGATGTCAAAGATAATCGGGACAAACCGTTTCGTTTCTCAGCGCCGGATGCGCTCCATCCGCAATCACGGTCGCTATATTAGTTCCGATGTTCGGGTTGATCTTATTCTGAAGTGACTGGCAATGGTCGGTAGCTAGATCACCCATTGCAAAATGCTTTCAGGTTGTCTATAAGTAGTGCCAAGCATGAAGCTCATCTGCGCCGCATCGTTCGTGGTAGGAACGCCCTCGTGATGGGCTCTTTTGCATTCGGCTCGTTCAGCTTTGCCTCCTACCGTCGCATCACCGCCGCGCGCGCTCTCGCAGAGCACACGTTGAGCATCACCCTGCTCCCAGACACACCCGCGCTAACCGTAATCAGGTCCTCGTGACCGAAGGCACCACATGGCAACAACCCTCAAGATCCAGTCATTCGTCGAGAGCAACATCCGTGAGCGCGGGGAGCTAGCTGCTGCCGCACCGGCCGGAGCAACATCGCTCACGGTCCGCAGCACCGAGGGCTTCTTGCCTGGGCACACCATCTACGTCGGAGCGCTCAGCCGTGAGGGCTGCGAACGCGTGGTCATCGCCAACGCTACTGATCCGACCGTGCTCACCCTGCTCACGCCGCTCACGCTGAACCACTCGCAGTTCGAGCCGGTGACGTCCGTCGTGGGCGACCTGATCCACATCTACCGTGCGGCGAATATCGACGGCTCCGTGCCGGCCGACGACTTCTTCACTGTCCTCGCCACGCGAAACATCGATCCTGACCAGCTCTCGAGCTTTTACACGGACGCTGGCGGCTCAAGTGCGTTCTGGTACCGCTCGACCTACTACAACGCCACGACGAACGACGAGACGGCTTTGTCCAACTCGGAGCCCGTGCGCGGCGATGACTTCGGTCACTACGCGACCATCGCCGCGATCCGCTCCGAGGCAGGGTTCAGCGGCGCCACCAACTTGAGCGACCTCGACGTCGACCAGCAGCGCCGTGCGGCAGAGACGGAGATCAACTCCACGCTGTCGCTGGCCTACACCGTGCCGTTCAAGCCGGTACCCGACGCCATCCGTGTCCTGACCGAGAAGCTAGCCGCTGCCATGCTGCTCACGAACGCCTACGGCGACGTGAACCCGTACGCGCTGCGACTCAAGGACGCACGCGCCGCGGTGACGGCTCACGCCTCAAGCGGTGCCTCGATAGTCGACGAAGACGGCAACAGCCTCAACACTAACGAGGGGGTGTCCAGCAACTTCGGTGACGAGCCCAACATGTTCACCGTGAAGCAGAGGTGGTAGCGATGACCCAGATCGTCGTTTCTGTCCAAGGCGGTGAGGAGCTCGCTCGACGCATCCGGAAGTTTGGATCGTCCATCCTCGATCTGTCCGACGCCATGAACGACGTCGGTGACTACCTCGTCGGGTTCTTCTCGGGCGAGGTCTTCGTGTCTCGCGGTGGTGTCATCGGCAAGCCGTGGCAGCCGCTCAGCGACGCCTACGCCCTCGAGAAGGCGCACGAGTTCCCGGGCCGGCCGGATCTGATCCAGAGCGGCGACATGAACGAGGGGTTCCGCTTCACGGCGACGCGCAACTCGGTGGGCTTCTACAACACCCAGGACTACTTCTACTTCCACGACGAGGGCCGCGGTGTGCCCGAGCGCAAGATGATGGACGTCGACCGCACTCGCCTGACGAAGATCGGCCAGTTCATCGCGCAGGACCTCGATCGCAAGATGAGGCGCGCTGATGTATAGCGACACCGTGGTCCGCGTACTCAACCTGATGGAGCGCACCTTCGGCTCCACCTTCAAGAAGTACTTCGACGACGACCCAGGAGCTATCGCAACGTTCGACCTCCCCTGCGTGGTCGTGACGGAGCTGAGCGACGTGACCGAGGGTGCCGCGTTCGGCCAGGACGACGTCACTGAGTCGATCATGATCAAGCTCGTCTTCAACAAGCGCGACGGCTACGCCAACGACAAGGTCGAGGAGGTGGTGTTCAACCAGCGCGAGATTCGCAAGCTGGTTGGCGCCCGTGACCCGCTCACCGGCCGGTTCCTCGACCGCACCGTCAAGGGAGCGATTCGCCAGTACGTCACCGAGGGGGTCACCTCCGTCTCGGACGCGATGAACACCGAGTACGGCGTCGCCCCGCGATCGAACGGGGTCACAACGCTCGAAGCGCATGTGACATTCACGCTGCGTTACTCCGTCGATATCGTCGAGCACGAGTAGTCCTGTTCAAAAGGCGCGCATTGTTCTAAATTGAAATCATGGTAAAGAGCAAATCCACAGTACAAGCGTCAGAGGAGGTGCAAACCTACTTCTTCCCTGAGACTGGTGTGTCTATCGTGGCAACGTCTTACGAGGAAGCCCTCGAAGAATATGAATCAACAAAGAAAGGGGTAGGTGATGCCAACTAGCGATCAATACATAGCGCGACGTGAGGCCATCGGCCTCGGAATCGAAGCAACGCCGGGGACACCCGTCGCACCGCAGTTCTGGCTCCACTGGCTCACCCAGGGCATCCAGCCGAAGAAGACCACGGTCGAGAACGAGAGCGCCATGGGCGTCGTCGACCGTGTGAACGACAGCCAGATCACAGCGAAGTGGGTCGAAGGAACGATCGGCGGCAAGGTCACCGTGCAGAGCGTCGGCGCGATGCTGCTCGGCATGTTCGGCAACGTCAGCACGGGCGCAGCCGTCTCAGGCGTGTACCCGCACACGTTCAGCAACAGCCAGTCGAGCATCCCGAGGACGCTGACGACGTGCATCGTGTCACCGCTCGCCTCCAAGCGACACCCGTACACGACGTTCGACAACCTGGAGATCACTGCCGAAGCCGGCGGGTGGGTCGAGGTGTCGAGCGCGGTCAAGGCGCGCATCGGCACGACGTCGACAGAGACGGTCGCCCTGGCATCTGAGACGGAGTTCACCAGCAAGCACGTCACCCTCAAGGTGGCTGCGAACACCGGAGCACTGGCCGCTTCAACAGCGGTCAAGGCGAACCGCGTAGCTCTGACTCTCGAGCGCACGTCTGAGGCGTTCTTCCCACTCGGCACGGACGACGCGCCTGAGTTCGATCGTGGCGCCTTCGAGGCACGCGGTGAGTTCGTCGTGCGTCTAGGGGACACCCAGTACGAGGACGACTTCCTGACCAACGTGGCGAAGGCGATGAGCATCACGATCGCGAACGGCAACGACAAGCTGACGTTCACCGCATCGAAGGTCCGCTACCGCGAGCTGGAGCTCACCCGCGACCGCGACGCCGTGGTCACCGCGACGGTCCAGTTCTTCTGTGAGTTCGACACAACGACGAACAGCTCGATCACTTGTCTATTGAACAACACGCGAGCGACGTACGCAGCGGCTTAGTAATGGCAGGCGCTGAGTACGACAAGATAGGGCCCTCCGGGGCTCTTTTCTTTTGAGGCGCGGTGTGAGTAAATAACGTCAAATAAGTGAAAGGGTTCTATGGGACTGAATATTGTTGCGCATCGAAAAGTAAGCTTGAAGGGTTTCGCCGAAGGGTGGGACGACTGCTATGTCAGGGTACGAGCAGTAAACGAGTTACAGCGAACTGAGATGGTCGAGAAACTCACAGCGGCGAAGGACGACGACACCAAGCTTGCCGGTCTGGTTCGTCAGGCTTGCATTGATGCTACTCAGGACGGCGTGATCATGAATACGGACGATGAGGGCGTCGCGATTCCCTACCAGTTCGGCAAAAGCGAAGTGCCTGACGTGATTGACGCGATGAACCTCTCCTGGCAAAACGAAATCATGTCAGTGGCGACGGGATCCGACCGTTTAAAAGCGGTGACCTCGAGTCTTTAGAGGATCAGTACCGAAACTTCATCGTGCGGGGCATGCACCAAACGGTCTCGCCTGAGGTGTTGGATGACCTCTTCGCGTTCCGATACCGGCACGAATTTAAGCTTTCTGTTGAGGAGTTCGAGCGCGAGCCGTGGCAGGCGCTCTGGCAAGCAAGAACGATCTGGTCGCTAGAAGATGAGCGTGCTAAATTGGAAAAAGAGAAAGCGGCAATAACCAAATAACTTAATAGCGCCGTCGCGAGTTCCATTGAGTGGCCAACAAGATCAACATCGTCATCAGCGCAGACGACAAAGCTTCAAAGCCGATCCGCGGTGTTGCAGACGAGCTGGACAACGCGACAGGTAGCTCGGGTCGCTTGAGCAGTGCGCTTGGATCACTTGGCGGAGTGCTGGGCACTACCGCTGTCGCTGCGGGCGGTTTCGCGATCGCCGGCGCAGGCGCGGGCATAGCAATCGGGTTCGGGTTCAACAGTGCTGTCGAACAGGCCACGACGAAGCTCCAAGCCTTCATGGGTGACAACGAGCGCGTAGCTAAGACGCTCGACTGGGTGAAGCGCGAAGCGGCGCTCACGCAGTTCAGTTTCACCGACATGGCGGACGCTGCAGCCAACCTGACGCCGGTAGCGAAGTCCTCCGGGACCTCGCTTGAAGATCTCGTAAAGCAGGCCGAGGTTCTTGCCGCCGTCAATCCAGCCGAGGGACTGACCGGAGCGACCTTCTCGCTTCGCGAGGCTCTGTCCGGTGACTGGGTGTCGATCATCGACCGCTTCAACCTGCCGCGAAAAAGGATCAACGAGCTCAAAGAGCAGGGTGTTCCTGCGATGGAGATCATCAGCAAGACGCTCGGTGAGATGGGTATCAACTACGACCTTGTTGAGAAACAGGGCAAGACCGTCAGTGCTCGATTCGACCAGGTGAAAGACAAGCTGGTCATGATGGCGGGTGAGGCGACGAAGCCGATCTTCGACCGTGTATCGGAGTCGCTGAGTGCGCTCGGCTCATTTGACTACGGCTCACTCGGAAAGAGTCTTTCAGGAGTCATGTCGGGAGCCATTACACAATTCGATAACTTCGTGATCTCTGTGCGTGACGTATCCAAGCAAGTCGGTGAATACTTGATGCCGAAGCTGACCAACCTCTGGACAAAAGTCAAGCAAGACCTGATGCCCGCCCTCGACGATCTGTGGAAGAACGTCATCGCACCGTTGGCGCAGGCGATCGGGGTCGGGCTGGTCGGGGCGTTCGGACTTGCTATAGATGCGATCACTCTTGCGATGCCGATCGTCTCGGGCTTGATCACCTTTCTGTCCGACAACACCTGGATTATCTGGGGAGTGGTCGGAGCGGTGGTCGCCTTCAAAAGCGCAATGGCTATTGAGGCTGCTGTATCAGCCTTTACGGCCAGCATTGCCATCATGACCGGCGGTAGCGGCCTGGGAGGGCTCCTAACAACATTCCTGACTACGAAGGCCGCAATGCTGCTGCCGATCGCTCTTCCTGCGATCGCTGTCGGAGCCGCGATCGCCGCGATCGCCCTGGTGAAGCAAGCGCACGACGAGATGACTCGTGCAGTCGAAGGTCAGCAGGCTTCTATTCGGACCTCGCTCGATGCCACGCAGACCGCACTCAACCGGAACGTGCAAGTGCAGTCGTCTGGTGTCTACTCGCTGGAGACGAAGCAGCGCTTCCAGGCCGCCACAGACAGCATCATCAACATGAACAAGAAGGCCATCGGCACCAACTTCGCAGCCGGTGGCACCACTCTCGTCGGTGAGCACGGACCCGAGCTGGTCAACCTACCGGCCGGCTCTCAGGTCACTCCTGCGTGGAAGACCGCCTCTCAGGCCTCATCAGAGGGCGCAGGAGCGCCTTCGATCACCATCAACGGGAACGTCATCCTTCAGAACGCTGCCGCCGTTGACAGCTTCTTCAAACAGGCCGATCAGGCGCAGCGGTTCGCCCGCATGGGGATGGCGTGATGGCGATCCAACTCTCCTACGGCGCGCTGAACCTCCAGACCCTTCCGATCACTTCGGTTGAGTCAGACGTGTGGAGCCCGGCGCAGAAGAACATCCAGACCGAAACGCTCGCGCAGAGTGACGGCTCGGTCTACGTCCGCGACTCGCTGGAGACCAAGACGTTCACCGTCTCGGGCTGGATCCGAGCGGCGACCATCGCAGAGCTCGACGCTGCACTGGACGCCCTCTACCTAGGTCTCGCTCCGTCCCAGCAGCCGTTCGAGATCGACAACGGAACCGGCAAGCGCCGCTACATCGCGACCGCTCAGATGCCGCTCATCTCCCGCGCCAAGGGCCAGACCAGCGCGGGCTTCTCGATCGCGTTCACCGTGCCATCTGGAGTCGGCCAAGACCTGACCGAGCGCTATCTCATCCAGGGGTACCCGATCACCGCCGCTAGCCAGGCGATACCGATCGCCGTAGGCGGGACGTACAAGACGCAGCCGTCTTTGCGCCTCGAGCTGACCACCGTGGCCGGATCTGGAACACGTACCGTCACGATCACGAACGGGACATCCCTTCGAGGCATGGCCATCACCCGCACCTGGGCGAACGGCGACATCGTGGAGATCGACTCCCTGAACCAGACCGTCTACGTCAACAGCATCTCAACGCCGTTCAGCGGCATGTTCCCTCAGTGGGGGCCAGGAGTCGGCGTCATCAACTACCTGGATGACTTCACCAGCCGCAGCGCCAATCTAACTGCTCGCTACACGCGGCGCTGGTTGTAGACCATGGCGGTCCAGTACGTCCAAGGTGCGGTCAGTCCAGCCAACGGATACCAGGTCACGAACACCGTGACGGTTCCGGGAGTGACCGCAGGGAACACCCTCCTCTTGTTCATCGCTGGGGGAGACGAGGCGGAGTTTCTGCAAGCCATCGCAGACGACCGGGGGAACGAGTGGATCAAGATCCGCAGCCGGTTCTTCCAGCGAGGGCAGCAGCTCTGGCTCGCTCGCAACTCCAAGGCCGGCACGACGGTCGTCACCGCGTACGCGAAGGTGAGCGGAGGGGTCTCGCAGTTCAACGCGATGGCCATGACCGTGCGCGAGTACTCGGGGGCGCACGGCACGAGCCCGATCGCGGGCATCAGCTTCGACGACGACGGAGCCTTCCTTCAGACCCACCAGGGCAAGGTCACCAACCCGGTTGATGGCTCTCGCCTGGTGGCGGTCTACGCAGGGAGCAATGGAGCTTCCTCCTACTCAGTGAGCGGGACCGGTGTCAACCTGACGACGGCGAACAACGGTGCATTCACCGGCTCAGCTGTCCTGGATGCGCCAGCAGCGCTCGCGGGGATGGAGTACGGCGTCCAGATCGACTCGACCGAGTACATGCGGGGAACAACGTGGGGGATCGTCCTGCGACCGGCTGGCGATCCGGTCCCTTCGGGTCTCCTGCCTGACACCTCAGAGCGTGGCTACATCTACAAGATCTCGAAGCCTGACGGCACGTACATCGGCGTCTGGCGCGATGTGATCGATGACCTCCAGTTCACTCAGCAGATCAACACACCGGGGACGACGACAAAGGTCCGGCTTGGCCGCTCGGCCGAAAACACGATGGAGATGCGAGCGCCGCTGACAGACCACCTCGGCAACGCCTACACCGACCACAACGGTGCTCCCTACTTCGTCACGACGCAGACGGCCAACTCGATCGGTCCTGACACCGACGTGGAGAACGGGCTCATCGTGGAGGTCTTCGCTACCTACGGTCACTTCGAACCCTTGACCGACCACATGGGACGTCCATACACCGACAGCACCGGCCAGCCCTACATGGTGAGCACCGGAGCCCCTGTCGGTCGGCGGATCTTCACCGGGAAGGTCATCGACTACGAAGCGGTCTACGGTGCATCCGTCGGCGTGACCGTCACCATCGCCTCGCACGGCATGGAGCTGACGAAGAGCGAGGTCATCAAGAACGGCTCGGCCACCACCGTCAGCTACTCGACGACGGCCATCGAAGCGATCGTGAAGAGCGTGCTCGACACCAACCCTGGGCGGATCGGCTACTCGTCGGACTCGATCAACAGCACCGGCGTCTCGATCACCACCAAGTTCAGCCTCAATACGAAGCTGGAAGGTATCAAGAGCGCCTTCGACCAGACCGACGCCGGCTGGTACTGGTTTGGCAACCCGGCAGACAACCTGCTCTACTTCAAGCCGCGCTCCGTCACGCCGGATCACACGTTCAACTTGGGCATCCATCTGACGGACGTCTCAATCAAGAAGTCCGCGGAGGATCTGAGGAACAAGATCTACTTCGTCGGGGGAGACACCGGCGGAGGCGTGATCCTCTACAAGGTGTACCAGGACGCAGGCGCTATCGCTGACCACGGTCTCGGCGTCTACCGCATCACGGACCGACGCTTCACCCTGGCGTCATCAGCGCAGCGGTATGCCAACAAGATCATGAGCAGATTTGCTCGGCCGATCTTCACCTCAACCATAGAAATATCAGCGGCGAAGTACGACATCGAGACGATCCAGGTCGGACACATAATCGGATTCCGCAACTTCGGGAACTACGTCGACTCGCAAGTGATGCAGGTCGTCTCCCGCCGTTACCTCCCTCACAAGGTCGTGCTCGAACTCGGTGAACTGCTGGACGAACAGCGCAACATCGTCTCTGATCTTGAAGAGGAGTTGTCAAATGAACAATACCAGCAACTACCAACATCGCCGTCTTGATGCTAAATTAAGGCTATAAAGGAAAACTTCACATGGTACAGATCCCCGATCAAGCATCGAAAAGCAACGCAGCCGCATCGGACCTAGTCTTGATTCGCGACGTGTCATCGAACACGGACAAAAAGACAACTGTTCTTGGCCTGAGTGCCGGGCTCAACTCCCGTACTGTCGATGCCAACGGCTGGACTGTCTTCGATAATGGAACGTGGAAAGAGTACGAGAAGAAGTTCACCGGTGGGAGCGTTGGTGGTTCTGGCTCTGGGTCGATTGCGAACGTCATCCCCGGCTTGAACTTTCCAACGGGCGTGTCCCCGGCGTCTGGCAAGTGGAGCATCACGATTGCACCGAGCGCCTTTGCCACACAGGCGTTCATCAACCCAGAGTTGGACCTGGATTCGACCTCGCTAACCTACACCTGGGCATGTCACGCCTACCGTGTAGCGGGAGCAAACCCTGTTCCCTTCTCCGTCACTGTGCGAGGTCGCGTTTAGTGATGGCAGCTCCGACCAACTCTGACATCTACCAGAAGTTGATTGAGATCACCACTAGTCAGGCCGTGCAGCAGGCTCAGCTGGATCGTGTCGAGACGCAGGCAATCAAGACGAACGGTCGCGTCAACAAGATTGAGGAGTGGCAGACCGGCCTTGTCGCCGTCGCTGCGTTCCAAAAGGAGCACCCGAGCCAGGGAGCTCAGACGATCAACGCGCCGAACGCCACCACGGTCCAGGTCGTGCCCAACAAGTGGTTTCAGTCCGAGAAGCTGGTTGGCGCGGTCGTCGTGATCCTGACCGTCCTGGCTGGTGTGCTGGCCGTCACCTTCGGGGTCAACCAATGATCGGCCTGTCTGTGCTGCTCATGATCCGCCTAATTCCGTACGCCTACAGCGCTGTGGTCGCGACGCGGAAGGGATACAAGTGGCTAACCGCGTTCGCCGTGTACCTGATCGTGGTGGCTGTGATCAACATCGTCTTTGCCCCCGACAGTGACGTTCGCGCGCTGATGGCAGTGGGGTCATGTGCTCTCCTACTTTTGCACGTCAACGACATCCCTTCTCGCCGAGGGGAAAAGTGATGCAGAACATCTTGTTCCCGATGCGGGTGATGAACATTACGACGAAGGCAGGTGAAGGGACGCACGTTGGAAGCAACGCGATTGATGTCGCGGGTTCTAACCCTGGTATTGAAAGCGCATTCGCTCCATTCACCGGAGTGGTTCGGAAGGTCTGGCCGAACGGCAACACCGTGTGGCTCGAAAGTGTTGAGCCGGTTCAGTTTGCCGACGGACGCCAGGACTACGCAGTAGTGAGCCTGACGCACGACAACTCAGTCACAGACCTTCCTGTAGGACGTCGCATCGAACAGGGCGAAGAGTTCTACCAGGAAGGAACGGCAGGGAACGCCACCGGCAACCACATCCACCTAGAGATCGGGGTCGGCAGGTTCACTGGCACGGGGTGGCACCAGATCGCAAATGGGAACTGGGTGATCAACAACTCATACCCGGCAACGTCAGCATTCTTCCTAGACGGGACTACGGTGCTCAACGGCGGAGGTTACGAGTGGAAAACGCTAACAGGAGACGACGACATGATCACGAAAGACGACGCAGATCTGCTGCGGATCATCAACTCAGAGGTGAAGGGTTATCCCTTCGATGAAACACACGCGGGTCAGTTCGATAACCAGGAACTCAACGGCTGGGTCGGACGAAGCTGGCGTCAGCTAGTCCGGGAGGGATGGGCGGCGTCAGGCGGGTTCCGCGATATTCGCAAGGGAGCCTTCGACTTCACCAGAAAGTTCCAACCGATCATCGCCGAGCTAGAGGCCCGACCGAAGGAGGTCGTGGTTGAG
The DNA here is from genome assembly GCF_004011135.1 of Rathayibacter festucae DSM 15932. Taxonomy (NCBI): domain Bacteria; kingdom Bacillati; phylum Actinomycetota; class Actinomycetes; order Micrococcales; family Microbacteriaceae; genus Rathayibacter; species Rathayibacter festucae. Next base: position 1,025,660 of record NZ_CP028137.1, read on the forward strand.
AAGCCGGTTGAGGTCATACGGGAAGTGATCAAGGAAGTCCCGGTCGACCGGATCGTGGAGAAGGAAGTCATCAAAGAAGTGAACGTGAGCGACGCAGACCGGACAGCCGGCGAGCTGCTACTCGCGGGATTTAAGAAGCTCTTCGGAGCAAAGTAAGGAGTTTTATGACAACAAGCAAGGCAATCGCAGGAGCAATCGTTGCGCTCGTAGCAGCTCTACTAACTAAGTACGGGATCAGCGTCCTACCGGAAGTGAACGCTGCACTGGACGTCATCGTGAACGCGGTCATCGCGCTCGTGATCGGCTACGTCGGCGTGTACCTGGCACCGAAGAACGCAGAAAAGTAGCTGCCAGACGCGCTGAGAGCGCGCAGGACGCGATCAAGGCTCAAAGGCGAGCCAACGGACATTCAAGCCCTCGGCGATTGCTGGGGGCGTTCTCGTGCGGTCATGTGTATAGTCAGCGCCATGGCTCAGAAGATTCTGCTCGTAGATGACCTTGACGGTTCGCCCATCGAAGACGGTAAGGGCGGTACGGTTCGCTTCTCCGTCGACGGCTCGTCCTACGAAGTCGACCTCTCTCAGAAGAACATCGATGCGCTGAACAAGGCAGTCGCGCCCTTCGTCGACGTAGCCCGCAAGTCCAGCGGTCGCGCCGCTGCACCTGCCGCTTCCGCATCGAAGAAGTCGGACCCGAAGACGCTCGCCGCAATCAGGGAGTGGGCGAACAGCAACGGCCACGAAGTGTCCAGTCGCGGACGCATCCCTCAGACCATCCAGGACGCGTACCACGCAGCCAACTAGCTCTGAACACGACGAAGGCCGGGTGCATCACAGCACCCGGCCTTCGTCGTTCTCATCGGATCGTTCTAATGACGTCCCGCATCGAGTCCAGTTGGTAGCGGATCTCGCGCTGAGGTCCGTCGCTCATCTTGTCGAAGGCTGCCTCGATCGCCGCCTGGTTGTCAGGTTCGAACCCGTTCGATCGCTGCTCCTGGACGCGGCGTTCCAGGGTGTCAGCGGCGTGCCGTAGCTCGCGGCCTTCTACGGCGACCGCCTCGCCCAGGAGTTCGATGCGGTACGCCTCGTGGCGCAGACCGCCGATCAGGTTGTCCATCTCGCTCATGTGGTTCATCCCTTCCAGGGCTTCGTAGGGTCGACGCCGATTTTCACGCCGGCCTTGGCTGGTCCGTGCGCGATCTTCGCGGTTCGCCGGGCGATTCCCTCGCGCAGGATTGCTTCCGAGGACTTGAGGTAGCGGGTCTCGCTGTGTCTCAGCACACGCTCACGAGTCCCAGTCGGCTTGCTTGGAGTGTGCGCGTGGATCGAGATCGGAGAAGGGCGACCGGTTCTCGTTGAGAGCTGCGCGTACGCCTCGAACGGCTCGTTACTTTGCAGGTCCGTCTCCCCGACCAGGCTGCGGTCCATCTCGTCACGCCAGAGTCGGGCTTCATCGTTACCGCTCCGGAAGATGACGCGGTTGCGCACCGTGTTCGGGATCGCGGCCTTCACCTGCTGGTCGAGCCCCTGGAGGTACTGGGTCGCAGCGTTGACTCCGAGGTTCATCTGACGAGCACGCCTGAACATGTCGTCGACCGCCACAGGCAGCTTGGCGATCAACTGGAGCTCGTCGAGGAACAGGAAGTTGGCCTTCTCAGGTCGGTTCCGGTTGACGCTGGTCCACAGGGCGTTGATCAGCAGGGTGGCCATCGGTAGGGCCGTGTCGGACGAGACGCCAGCCAGGTCGATGATGAGGATCTTGTTCTGCATCACCACGTCGTCCATGGTGAACGCGCTCTCGGTCTGACCGAAGAGGTCGCGGGCTTCGGGCCGCGCCGTCAGCTGCCAGAAGCGGTTCAGGAGCGGCGACGCTTCGCGAAGCTGGTCGTCCTTCTTCTTCGTCTTCCACATCGACCAGAAACGTTGGAGGTCCGCGTCCTTCGCGTTGTCCATAAGTTGGTGAGCCCAGGCCGTCTGATCATCACCGTCCGGGGCAACCAGGTAGGGGAGATCGTTCAGCGTGTACCCGCCGGCCTCGGCCAGGGTCTGCACGCCGTAGAAGAGGAGCTTGCGCATGTTGACGCCCTGGACATCGCTATACAGGGCCGTCATCAGTGCTTCGATGTCCCGAGCTACCGTCTCCGGGTTGCCCTGATCCAGCAGGTTGAAGCCCACGGCGGCGCCGAGGTTGGCGGCGGGTCGGATGATGATCGTGTCGTCGATACGGTGGGCCGGCACGAAGTCGAGGATGCGATTGGCCAGCGTCTCCGTACTGCCGGTGTTGTTCATGTCAACGCAGATGACGCCGTACCCGTTCTCCATGTCCTGACGAGCCAGCTCAGCGAGCAGGCTCGTCTTGCCGGTGCCCGCCATGCCTCCGATGTAGGTGTGGTGGACGGCGAACTCGTAGTCCATCGCGATCGTGCGCTTGTGACCGGGGTAGTTGCTGGTCCCGATCACGCGACCCTCTCGCGGGATGTTCTCACCAGCAGCGATCAACCGGACGCCAGCGTGCGGAAGGCCTGAGATGAAGGGACTGTCGATCGGCCAGCTGATGAGACCTACCAACTCGCCCACGGCCAGCTGAGCCGGGAAGATCGGGGGAGTGGCTGCCCTGTTGATCTGGTCGGAGATGACGGCCAGGTTGCCACGGCGCTTCTTCAGGTAGTTCGCGTGTGTGTTGGACGACGACATCGACGAGAACGTGTTCAGTGCCAGGCGCTCTGCCCGTTCGACCGTTGGAGCGATGGATCCGATGCGTCCGATGGCGAGGAAGTTGGTAGAGCCGAGCTTCTCGCGACGTTCGTTCAGTTCGTCGCCGCCCGCATCCCTGGTTCCGATCAGCGCCTGCTTCACGGAGAACTCGTTCGTCGTCTTGTTGGCGTCCTTCGCGGGCATCGGTTCGGACTTCTTGGCAGCGATCACCCACTGCACGACGACCTCTTCACCGGGGAGCAGCGCTTGGATGCTGGCAAGGATCGAAGTGGAGAGCCCCTTGGCGTTGGCCTTGATCGGGCGAGACGGAGAGTGCATCCCGATCTCGAGCGCAGCATCGAAGAACCGCGCGACTCGCTCTTCGTCGCGGGCGAGGTTGAGTCCGGGGATCTTGGCTCGCGCCTGGGACTCGATGTGGTCGGCGACGTGCTTCGGCAGCATGACGCCGATGGTGATGCCACGGTCGGTGGCTCGCGTCTCGAACGCGATAGACGGGGTCGGACCGAGCAACCCAGTCGCGAGCGGACCAGAGAGCGTTTCGATGAACGAGGAGATGGAGTCGGGGCTGACGTTCGCGGGGAACGTCGCCGAGTAGCTAACACGATCAGCATCAGTCTTGCGTTGGTTGTTGGACATCAGTGAATACACCACCCAGGCGGTTGCAGGTAGAAGAAGGGAGAGGGTGACAGTGATGAGCAGCGCCATGGCTGCCCATCACTGTGCGACGCGATTGAAGAATCGTCAATAGCGCTTCAGGAGCACCCTGATGAGTCGGACCCCGCCGATCACGACGATCAGCAGGATCAGAACGGCTAGGGCTCCGCCGATGAGGGGAAGGTAGGGCTGGAGCGCGGCGGCGGCGATCTGAAGGAGGATCACCGCCACCACGAGGAACGCAAGAGCGCCCCAGAGACGTCGCATGACCTAGCCGCGCCGCATCCAGCTACGGAGCATGAAGCTCATCACCACACAGAAGGTGAGGACGCTGGTCCCGGTGATCGCGCCGTTCCAGTTACGTAGCCACATGGAGAAGTAGTAGTCGAAATCTTCCGGTGTCATCTAGCTCACCTCGTCTGGGTGCGCATGGACCTCAGCCTTGATCGGTCCAACGACCACGAAGTACACCAGCACTCCCAGAAGGCCGATGTTGACGATCCAGAAGATGATGGTGAAGAGCGCCATCATGATGATCCCGCCGATCGTCTCGGGGAAGAAGCCTGCGAAGTCGTCTCTTGGCGACATCAGAGCCTGCCGTCACGCTTCAACTTGGGCAGCAGCTTCTGAGATGCCGTCCGTTGTGCAGCGGCGTCACGCTGCGCCTCGATGAGATCGCGCTCGATCTCGCGGTTGCGGTCAGCTCGTGCAAGCTTGCCGTGCCCCTTCACCAGCAGGAACGCGCCGAGGCCGACGACGGCACCGAAGCCGATCAGGATGAAGAACAGCAGGAAGGCACCTGCTGCGATGTCGGGTGTCATGTTGTTGCCTCTCACTCGTAGTTCTGTGTGGTGATGTGGATGCGAGGTGCGATGAACTCATCGACCACTTCGATGTCGCGGATCACTTTGCCCGCGCCGTCTCGGTGGATCTCGCGGGTTCTGCGCATGTGTCCCTGCACACTGACCTCGCTGTCGAGGACGCGGTGGCCGGCGAGCTGTTCGAGCATCGCCAGACCGGGCGGATCGTGCTGGTCGTCGGCGGCGACCTGCATATCGCTCACACGCTGGATGAACTTGCGCATTAGACCTCCTGGGTGGCGGGGCGAAGCTGCGTCGGCTGGCGCTGCGACGATCGACCAGACCTTTCAAAACTGGAAGGTCTGACCCGATGTGTGCACTGTAGGTCGGCGCGGTCTAACATGTCAACTATGGAAGGTTTGAAGCAGCGCATCGATGAAGAACAGCGGGGAGCGGCCAAGGCGTTGCAGCGCCTTGGCATCGGGTACGGCCTCGCCTTCCCTGGACGCGAGGATGCGTTTCTTCTGGAGACGTACCGGCTTAGCGACTGGTCAGATGTCCTGACCGCCTTGAGCTGGTCGATCGTTGAGACCCCGAACTCACCGGACAGTGAGAGCGCCCAAAACGCGTTGTGGCCGCGGTCTTCAGAGCAGGGCGACTGGCTTGAGCGCACGAGTATGCCCGCACCTCTGAACCTGACCGAGAGACGCGACACGTACGCGAAGCTGCACGGAATCAGCCTCAGTACGCTCCTGCGGATGGAGCAGCGCGGTTTCCTGCTGTTCGATGCCGGAATCCGACGAAACTTAAACAGTCTGACGTGGCCCCAGCGCAGGGCGGCCGGTCCCCTCAGCCAGTTCGACATGGTTCTGATGGCCTCGGTGGTTTCGCTCACGGAGACGCTCAACCATCCAGCAGTGATCGGTCGAGAGAACGAGTTCCTCGACCGCTACCTGACTGACATCAAGTCGCATCAGAATGCGAACCACGAGAATCGCCGTGCGAGTGAATCGGCGCGAACTGCTGCCGCGGCCAAGCGGGAGCGCAAACGCAAGGCGCGTGAGGCTGGCTCTACTGCGGGGTAGGAGTGCTCGGACGAAGGGGCGGATTGACTTGCATCAAACCTTCCAGTCGATCCGCACGTGCACTGGGTTGAACGTCCACGACTTGTACCGCGTCAAGCTCTCGCCGCGCGGAACTGGGTCGATCCAGACTCGGTCAACGATCAGATCCAGCAACTCGCGACGCCAGAGTAGGTCTGCACCGTCCCAGGCGTCGCTCAAGCTGCTTCCGATCGGGATGTTGGCGTAGGCGCTCGAAGCTGTCGCCGCGTTGATCCGCCGGCTCAGTTCGTCGAGACGCGAGGCCGCGGAGCTCTTCGCTGCCTTGTACTCCTCGAAGGTCAGATCCCCGCTCCCGTACAGCGAGACGATCTCGGACAGCCGTACCTCTTGCGCATGCCGGTCAGCGAGTAGCTGGCGCAGCTTCGGCGTCTCGGTGCTGGACGCGCTGACGAGCCGACCAAGGTTGTCCGATTCGAGTCGGAAGAACACGGCATCCTTCACCAAGTCCTCAACGGGTGCACCGAGTCGTGAGACGGCGCCGCAGCCGATGTGACCCTTCTCGTCGTCCATCGCGCGGCAGCGGTAGGTTGCCTTGTACGAGCCATCCCTCTGCTGCTTGCTAAAGCTGTTCATCTGGTTGCCGCATCGGCCGCAGTAGGCGAACCCCTTGAGCAGATGCTTTCGGAACGGTCCGCGCTGCGTGTGGTGGTTCCTGCTCATGACGATGGCCGTCTGGAGGCGCTGCCATGTGTCTTGATCGACGAGGGCTTCCCACTTCGCTTCGTACTGTGCCGTGCCGTTGTGGTCACGCAGCCCGACGTTTCGAGGACGGATCGCGATGTTCCGGACCTTGAGAGCGTTCCATCCCTTGTCGTGTTGCGTACGGATGCCGCGTGCGTTCAGGTCAAGGGCGATGGTTCGCCATGACGTGCCTGCGATGAAGCGGTCGATGATCTCGCGCACGACAGCCGCTTCGCGCTCGTCAACCTGCATCGCTCCGGCCAGCCAGCCGAAGGGGCGTTGGCCACCACTCCACTCGCCGTTTTCGGCGGCCTGCAACTTCGCCGCCTTCTGGCGTTCGATGCCGATCTCCACCTCGTAGCTGGCGACTGCTCCGTGGATGCGTGCACCCATCCGACCACTGGGGGAGTCGAGGCGAAGCGGACCGGCCTGCACAGTGAAGGTGGGGATGTTGAACTGATCGGATGCCTCTATATAGGGCTCGAGTTCTGTCGGACGTCGGTGCACTCGGTCGGTGTGCCACGCGAAGACCGCTTGGATCGCGCCGGACTTCATCGCTGCGAGCAGCGCCTGGTATCCAGGGCGCTTCTTTCCGCTGTAGGCGCTGATGTCGTTGTCGCTGAACACGGTCACGACCTCGTAGCCCTCGCGCTCGGCGAGCTTCCGACAGTCGTTCTCCTGCCGTTCCACGCCGAGGCCTGCTCCAACTCGGTCTTTCGAGATGCGAACGTAGATCGCGGCGGTGCGACGTGGCTGTTCGATTGTTGGTCTGATCAGGTCTTTCATATCGGTATTACTGAACATGAGTATGCGCCTCCGGTGTGGAGTCGTCAAGATCATTCGACGAGGCGCCGGAGTTCTCCGCCGTCGCCCTCGACGCGCTGCGGCAGCCGCTCGAGTCGGGCGTGATCCGCATCCACCGCGCGAATGTGATGGCGGAGTTCCCGGCCCGCGTGCAGCTCGTGCTCGCGGCGAACCCGTGCCCCTGCGGGCGCCACGGCATCCGGGGTGAGATCTGTTCCTGCTCGCCGCCGGTGCGGCGCCGCTACCTGGCGCGGCTGAGCGGTCCGCTGCTCGACCGCGTCGACATCCGGCTGACGGTCCGGCGCATCGGTGCGGCACAGCTCGCCGTCCGCCGGGACGAGCCGGGACTCTCGACGGCGCAGGCGCGTGCCCGAGTGGTCGCCGCGCGCGCCCGCGCTCGGGCGCGCTTGGCAGGCACCCCCTGGTCGGTGAACGCCGAGGTCGACGGCGCGTGGCTCCGCGCGAGCCCGCAGCGCCCGACCGCCCGGGAGTCGGGCACGCTCGACCTGGCCCTGGAGCGCGGGCTCGTGACGATGCGCGGCTACGACCGCGTGCTCCGCCTCGCCTGGACGCTCGCCGACCTCGACGAGATCGACCGCCCCGCTGCGAGTCACCTCGCCCGCGCACTGATTCTGCGGGGGGCGGGCTCGTGACGGCCGTCGCGGAGCTCTTCGACCGGACCGAGACGCGCCTCGCGCGGCGGCTGCTTCCCGAGGTCAGCGAGTCCGATCCGGTGGAGGCGCTCTCGCGCGCGGCATGGTCCTCGCTCGCCGAGCCGGGCGATGCGGTGGCCGGGACGCTGATCGAGCGATTCGGCGCTGGCGGCGCCCTGGCGAAGGTGGTGGGGACGGGGTCGGCGGGGGAGATCCTCGCGGAGGCGGAGGCGGAGGCGGAGGCGGAGGCGGAGGCGGCGGCGGACGTGCGCCGGAGGGGGACCGGATGCGCGGATGACGCTGCCGCGGAGACCGGCCGCTCCGAGAACTCGTTCGACTCGACAGGTGACGGAGAGAGCGACGGGGACGACTCCCGCAGCGGAACGCGGGTCCTCGCCGCAGGTCTGGCGCGCTGGCGCCCCCGGGTCGACAGGGCCCTGCTCCTCCGCCGCCTGGAGATCGCGCACCGTCTCGATGCACGCCTCCTTCTGCCGGGCTGCGACGGCTGGCCGCAGCCGCTCGCGGATCTGGGGGAGCACGCGCCGTTCGTGCTCTGGAGCCGCGGCGATCCGCTCGCCCTCGCCGCTCCGCACCGGCTGGCCGTCGTCGGGGCTCGCGCGGCGACCGGCTACGGCGAGCACGTCGCCGCGGACCTCGCCGCAGGTAGCGCCGAGCGCGGCGCCCTCATCGTCTCCGGAGCCGCCTTCGGGATCGACGCGGTCGCACACAAGGCCGCCCTCGGAGCGGGTGGCAGCACGGTCGCCTTCCTCGCCGGCGGCTCCGACCGGCTCTACCCGACGGCGCACACCGACCTCCTGCACCGCGTGATCGCGACGCCCGGCTGTTCGGTGGTGACGGAGGTGCCGCCGGGCACCACGCCGACGCGCTGGCGCTTCCTGCAGCGCAACCGGCTGATCGCCGCAACGACCGCGGCGACGGTCGTGGTGGAGGCAGGTGCCCGCTCCGGATCGCTGAACACCGCCGGACACGCGGCCGCGCTCGGGCGACCGCTCGGTGCAGTGCCGGGCCCGGTGACGAGCGCCTCCTCGGCGGGCTGCCACCGGCTCCTCCGGGAGTACGCGGCGACCTGCGTGACGTCGGCCACCGAGGTCGTCGAGCTGCTCGGCATGTCCGCGGTGCTCGCCACCGCGCCGGAGGTCTCACGGACGGCGACGCGCGTCCTGGACGTCCTCCGCGCGGACGGTGCGCACGAGACCGAGGCGCTCGCGCAGCGCTCAGGCCTGTCCGTCCCCGAGACGCTCGACCTGCTCGGCACCTGCCTCGCGACCGGGCTCGTCCAGCGCGACGCGGAGGGGAGGTGGAGGGCAGCCGCATGAGAAGCGGGTGAGGGGAGGTGGCGGTTCAACGCAGGAGGACCGGGTGACGTTCCGATCCGTCCCTCGCCGGCCGGCGAGGCATCCGCTCCTCGACGGCGCCTGGAGGCGAGCGACTCGCGGGAGGAGGTTCTTCCGGCCTCGCGAGGCACGGGGAGAGACCCCGCCTCGATCCACGGCGAAGCAGCCCGTCCGGAGCATCCCGCGCGCACGGCCTGCGCCGAGCCGCCGGGGTGCTGTCGGCGGTGCGCCCTACGCTGTCGATCAAGCAGCGAGGGGAGCCGCATGGGTGACGAGACGACGACGAGGACGCAGCCGGAGCATCCGCAGCTCGGGCACTTCCGGGCCGCCGACCGGGTGGTCGCCCATCTCAGCGACACGCACTTCCTCGCGGAGGGCGCTCCGCTCTACGGGCGCGTCGACACCGTCTCCCGGCTCGAGCAGGCCGTCGCGCGGCTCGTCGAGCGCGGCGGTCGGCTCGACGCGATCCTCGTCACGGGGGACGTCGCCGATCGCGGTGAGGCGGACGCCTACCGGCGGGTCAAAGACGTCCTCGATCCTGTGGGCGAGCGCTTCGACTGCCCGATCGTCTGGGTGATGGGCAACCACGACGAGCGCGGTGCGTTCCGCCGGGTGCTCCTCGACCAGGAGCCGGCCGGCATGTCCAGCGATGCCCCGATCGACCGGGTCGTCGACCTCCGCGGGCTGCGGCTCATCGCGCTCGACAGCGCGGTGCCGGGCTATCACCACGGCGCCCTGACCGGCGAGCAGCTCGAGTCCCTCGCCGCCGAGCTCGCGACGCCCGCCCCGCTGGGCACGATCCTCGCGCTGCACCACCCGCCGCTGCCGACGCCGCTCGGGGCGATGACCGTGCTCGAGCTCCGCGGGATGGACCGGCTGGAGGAGGTGGTGCGCGGGACCGACGTGCGCGCGATCCTCGGCGGGCATCTGCACTATCCGACGGCCGCCACCTTCGCCGGCGTCCCGGTCTTCGTCGCCGGAGCGACCAGCTACACGATGGACCTCGGCGCTCCGGAGCGCGAGCTCGCCGGCATCGACGGCGCGCAGAGCTTCTCGCTCGTCCATGTGCACCCGGAGACGGTCGTCACCTCGCTCGTCCCGAGCGCCACCGCGCCGATCGCCACCCGCTTCGGCACGGACCTGATCGAGAAGCTCGAGAGCCTCGACGAGCAGGGCCGCATCGACCTGTGGTCGCGGATGCCGGGCACCGATGGCTGACACTCCTCCCGCAGGCCTGCCCCCGCGTGGCGAGCCGCTCGCGGCGGCCGTCGAGGACTTCCTCCGCTACGTCCTCGACGAGCGCTCCCTCTCACCCGCCACGGCCCGCGGCTACCGCGCCGATCTCTCCACCCTCATCGATTTCGCCGCCAGCAGGAAGCAGCCGATGCTCGCCCAGCTCGACCTCGAGCTGCTGCGCGACTGGCTCTGGCACGAGTCGCAGACCGGCGTCGCCCGCGCGACGCTCGCCCGGCGGACCGCGGCCGTCCGCTCCTTCTCGTCCTGGGCGCAGCGCTCCGAGCGCCTGCCGATCGACGTCGCCGCGCGCCTGCGCACCCCGAAGGGCGGGCGCCCGCTGCCGCGCGTGCTCACCGAGCCGCAGACCGAGCACCTGATCGACGTGGTCGCGGCGCGCGGGGCGACCGAGGACCCGGTGGCTTTGCGCGACCTGGCGATCGTCGAGCTGCTCTACGCGTCCGGCATCCGCGTCTCCGAGCTCGTCGCGATCGACGTCGGCGACCTCGACCTGAGCCGGCTCACCGTGCTCGTCACCGGCAAGGGGAGCAAGCAGCGCGTCGTGCCGTTCGGTGTGCCCGCGAAGGAGGCGCTCATCACCTACCTGGAGAAGGCCCGCCCCCAGCTGCTCCCGGACGCGGAGACCAGCGCGACCGGAACGAGCACCCCGGCCCTCCTGCTCGGCCGACGCGGCGCCCGCCTCACCCCGCGCACCGTCTACGGCGTCGTCGCCCGGCTCCTCGACGGCGGCCAGGGCTCCGGCCCGTCCGGCCCGCACACCCTCCGGCACACCGCGGCGACGCACCTGCTCGACGGGGGAGCGGACCTCCGCGCCGTCCAGGAGCTGCTCGGCCACGCGAGCCTCGGCACCACGCAGATCTACACCCACGTCTCGTCCGAGCGGATCCGCGAGGCCTACCGCCTCGCCCACCCGCGCGCCTGAGCGCGCCGCCGTCACCACCGCCTGCTCCGGATCGGCGACCGCTCCTGCGGCCACTCCGTCCATCGGCAGCAGCACCGCCCGCGGGATCCCGCCGAAGAACCGCATCGGGTTCACATGCTCCCCGTCCTCGCGCACCCCGAGGTGCACGCACGAGCCGTCGCAGTGCCCGCCGGCGCCCACGGTGCCGATGACGTCCCCCGCGCGCACCTCCTGACCCTCTGCGACGGACGGCTCCACCGGCTCCACGCTCGACACCAGCCCGTCGGCATGCGCGATGCTGACCACGCTCCGGTCGACCACGCGCCCCGCGAAGGACACCCGCCCGTCCGCGACGGCCCGCACCGGAGACCCCGCCGTGGCAGCGAGGTCGATCCCGCGATGCCCCGCGGCGTAGCGATGCGCGGGCGCCCGCCACGGTTCGACGACGGAGAAGCCGTCCACCGGCGAGGTCCAGAGCATCGGAGCGAGCAGGGCGAGCACCAGGAACACGCCCGGGCGGAGGAGGAGAGGAGCAACCATGCGGACACCCTCGCCGACAGCGCAGAGGCGTGGGCGACTCGCGGCCCGACCGGGGGAGAAGCACCGGAGGACGCCGCTTGTGGAGGAGCGACTGCGAAAGCAGCGCTCCGCAACCCGTCCCGGCGGATTGGCAGGCGGGAGTAACGTGCCTGTGATCCGGGGCGGGCGCGGAGACACCGCACCCACCGGCGGCGAGAATCGGAGACGACCATGACCAGCGGACGATCTGACACCATCCCGAACCCCTCGGCGGCGAAACTGAAGAGGAAGGTGATCGGTCTCGCCATCGCGGCGGCGGTCGGCGGCTTCCTCTTCGGCTTCGACTCGTCCGTGGTCAACGGAGCCGTCGAGGCGGTGCAGGGCGAGTTCGAGCTGTCGGCCGCGCTGATCGGCTTCGCCGTCGCGTCGGCCCTCCTCGGCTGCGCGGTCGGCGCCTATCTCGCCGGTCGCCTCGCGGACCGCTGGGGCCGCATCAAGGTCATGCTGCTCGGCGCAGGCCTCTTCTTCATCTCCTCGATCGGCGCGGGCGCGGCCTTCGCCGTCTGGGACCTCGTCCTCTGGCGCGTCGTCGGCGGCCTGGGCATCGGCATCGCCTCGGTGATCGCCCCCACCTACATCTCCGAGATCGCGCCCAAGGCGATCCGCGGGGCGCTCGCGTCGCTGCAGCAGCTTGCGATCACGCTCGGCATCTTCGCCGCGCTGCTCTCGGACACCGTCATCGCCGAGGGCGCGGGCGGCGCGTCCGAGCCGTACTGGTTCGGTGTCGCGGCCTGGCGCTGGATGTTCATCGCCTGCGCCGTGCCCGCCGTGATCTACGGCCTGCTCGCCCTGACGCTGCCGGAGTCGCCGCGCTACCTGGCCACCCGGGGCCGCTCGCAGGACGCGCGCAAGGTCCTCGCGACGGTCACCCCGCGCGACGAGGTGGACGAGGCGCTGGCCGACATCCAGAAGAAGATCGACGAGGACGCCGAGAACGCCCAGCGCTCCAGCCTGCGCGGACCGGCGCTCGGCCTGCTGCCGGTCGTCTGGGTCGGCATCCTGCTCTCGGTGTTCCAGCAGTTCGTCGGCATCAACGTGATCTTCTACTACTCGACCTCGCTCTGGAGCGCGGTCGGCTTCGACGAGTCGAACTCGTTTGCCATCTCGGTCTTCACCTCGGTCGTGAACGTCGTGGTCACCTTCGTCGCGATCTTCCTGGTCGACAAGGTCGGCCGGAAGCCGCTGCTGCTCGTCGGCTCCGCCGGCATGGCGATCTCGCTCGGTTTGATGGCGCTCGCGTTCAGCCAGTCGACCATCAGCGGCGAGGACGTCTCTCTGCCCGGTGCCTGGGGCCCGATCGCCCTCGTGTCGGCCAACGCCTTCGTCGTCTTCTTCGGCGCGACCTGGGGCCCGCTGGTCTGGGTGCTGCTCGGCGAGATCTTCCCGAACCGGATCCGCGCCGCCGCCCTGGGCCTCGCCGCCTCGGCGCAGTGGATCGCCAACTTCGCGATCACCGTGACGTTCCCGATCCTGTCGCAGGACGTCTCGCTGACCCTCGCCTACGGCCTGTACGCAGCGTTCGCGCTGATCTCGTTCTTCTTCGTCTTCCTGTTCGTGCCCGAGACCAAGGGCCGCTCGCTGGAGGAGATGGACACCCTGCACATCCGCACCGTGATGAAGTCGGCGCGCAAGTAGCGCGCGGCCTCGCCTCGCTCCGGGCTCCGGCTCGCTAGAACGCCTCCGGCTCGTGGAATCACAGCGGTTCTGCGAGCCGGAGGCGTTTCCGCGTGCCGGAGCCGCGTGCCGGAGCTGCGTGCTGGAGCCGCGTGGCTGAGCTGCGCGTCGGACTTCGGGCTCGTGATGGCGAATCGGGCTCGTGGGATCAGACGGTTTCTGCGTGCTGAAGGTGTTTCTGCGTGCTGAAGGTGTTTCTGCGTGCCGGAGCTGCGTTTCGGGATTTCGGGCTCGCGGTTCCGGTCCGGGCTCGTGGGATCGGGCGGTTTCCGCGTGCCGGAGGTGTATCCGCGTGCCGGAGGTGGGTGCGGAGCCCCGGGCGCGTGATTTCGGCTCCGGCTCGTCGAATTGAGGATTCTCTGCGAGCCGGAGGCTTTTCTCCGTGCCGGAGGGGGCAGTGGGACCCCGGGCTCGCGATCTCGGCTCGGGCTCGACGAATCGGGCGATTCCGCGTGCCGGAGGTGTTTTCACGTGCCGGAGATTGGCAGCGGGCGCGCGGTGGACGCACGGGCCGCGCCCCGCGGGGGAGGCGGCCGTCCTGGTGCTAGTCTTCTCGGAGCACCTCGCTCGTCGGGGTGACTACGCGCGCCCATTCGGCCAACGCTCCCCACGGTCCCCTTCGCCCAGTGCGAGGAGGGCGGGAGCGCGCCGGGCGCCAGGGCGACGTGCCGACCGGCCGTCGCGGACAACCGAACGGGAGTTCGGCGCCGTCGTGCGCCCGAGCCCCAGAGAAGGAGAACGACTCATGGCAGTCGTCACCATGCGCCAGCTGCTCGACAGCGGCGTCCACTTCGGGCACCAGACCCGCCGCTGGAACCCGAAGATGAAGCGCTTCATCCTGACCGAGCGCTCGGGCAGCTACATCATCGACCTCCAGCAGTCGCTGGCCTACATCGACAAGACCTACGACTTCGTCAAGGAGACGGTCGCCCACGGCGGCACCATCCTCTTCGTCGGCACGAAGAAGCAGGCGCAGAACGCGATCTCCGAGCAGGCGACCCGCGTCGGCCAGCCCTACGTCAACCAGCGCTGGCTCGGTGGCCTCCTCACCAACTTCCAGACGGTCTCCAAGCGCCTCGCGCGCATGAAGGAGCTAGAGGAGCTCGACTTCGACGACACGTCGAAGAGCGGCTTCACGAAGAAGGAGCTCCTCATCAAGAAGCGGGAGCTCGACAAGCTGCACAAGTCGCTCGGCGGCATCCGCAACCTCTCGAAGACGCCGTCGGCCCTGTGGGTCGTCGACACCAAGAAGGAGCACCTCGCGATCGACGAGGCCAAGAAGCTGGGCATCCCGGTCATCGGCATCCTCGACACGAACTGCGACCCGGACGAGGTCCAGTACCCGATCCCGGGCAACGACGACGCGATCCGCTCGGTGAGCCTGCTCACCCGCATCGTCGCCGACGCCGCCGCCGAGGGCCTCATCCAGCGTCACCAGAAGCCCGAGGCCGAGGGCAACGTCTCCGCCGTCGAGCCGCTGGCCGAGTGGGAGAAGGAGCTGCTCACCACGAGCGACGACTCCGCCGCCTCGACCGACGCCGCCGCGACCGACGCCCCGGCGTCCGACGTCCAGGAGCCCGCCGAGCAGGCCGGTGCCGAGACCGAGAAGGTCGCCGACGCCGAGCTCGCGACCGCCGACGAGGCCGTCGCCGAGGCCGAGGCGCCCGCCGAGGCCGACTCGACCACCGAGTCCGCGACCGACGAGACCCCCGCGTCCGTCTGACACCCGCGCTGAGCCGGGGGTCGGACGGGTCGCGAGAGCGCCCGACCGACCCCCGCTCATTCGGTGCACGTTCACCACGAAGCAGAACCGCCGACACCCCGGCGTGATGGAGTCCTCGACACCGAGGCCCGTCGCCGCGGGACCGGCAGACCACGACGTCCTGGCGGGCGCGGATGCGCGAAGCACCGCGCCGACCGGACACAACAGAGGAGTTCGCAGAACTATGGCTAATTTCAGCCTCGCTGACGTCAAGACGCTGCGCGAGCAGCTCGGAACCGGCATGGTCGACACCAAGAACGCGCTCGTCGAGGCCGACGGCGACCTGGACAAGGCGGTCGAGATCCTCCGCCTCAAGGGCGCCAAGGGCAACGCGAAGCGCGCTGACCGCTCCACGAGCGAGGGCCTCGTCGCCGCCGCCGAGAAGGACGGCGTCGCCACCCTGATCGAGCTCGCCTGCGAGACCGACTTCGTCGCCAAGGGCACCAAGTTCATCGCCCTGTCCGAGGGCGTGCTGGACGCGGTCGTCGCCGCCGGCGCCACCACCGTCGAGGAGGCCCTCGCGGCCCCCGCCGGCGACAAGACCGTCGCCGACCTCATCAACGACGAGGCCGCGATCCTCGGCGAGAAGGTCGAGCTCCGCCGCGTCGCCACCGTCTCCGGCGAGCACTTCGCCGTCTACCTGCACAAGACCAACAAGGACCTGCCCCCGCAGGTCGGCGTGGTCCTGGGCTACTCGGGAGACGACGCGGAGACCGCGCGCTCGATCGCGCAGCACATCTCGTTCGCCAACCCCTCGTACCTGTCGCGCGAGGACGTGCCGCAGTCGGAGGTCGACAACGAGCGCCGCATCGTCGAGGAGATCTCGCGCGGCGAGGGCAAGCCCGAGGCTGCCCTGCCGAAGATCATCGAGGGGCGCGTCAACGCGTACTTCAAGCAGGTCGCGCTGCTCGACCAGGACTACGCCAAGGACAACAAGCTGTCCATCAGCAAGGTCGTGGCGGACGCCGGTCTGACCGTGTCGGGCTTCGCCCGCTTCAAGGTCGGCGCGTAGCACGCACAGCGAGGGGAGTCCGGGTCGTTCAGTCGACCCGGACTCCCTTCGCTCTGCCCGGGGGAGGCGCCCGGGCGTGGTCGCGGGGCGTCCCCCGCGCGGGATAGGTTTGTACGGGTCTACGGGAGGAAACGTCCATGACGGAGACGGATGCGAAGACGACGGGCAAGCGCCGCAGGGTGCTGCTGAAGCTGTCGGGGGAGGCGTTCGGAGCCGGCACTCTCGGGGTGAACCCGGACGTGATCAGCGCCCTGGCGCGCGAGATCGCCGACGCCGCGACCGAGGTCGAGATCTCGGTGGTCGTCGGCGGCGGCAACTTCTTCCGCGGGGCCGAGCTCTCGCAGCGCGGCATGGACCGCGGTCGCGCGGACTACATGGGCATGCTCGGCACGGTGATGAACGCCCTCGCCCTGCAGGACTTCCTCGAGCAGGCCGGTGCGGAGACGCGCGTGCAGTCCGCGATCGCGATGACGCAGGTCGCCGAGCCCTACATCCCCCGCCGGGCGATCCGGCACATGGAGAAGGGCCGCGTCGTGATCTTCGGCGCCGGCGCAGGCCTGCCCTACTTCTCCACCGACACCGTCGCCGCGCAGCGCGCGCTCGAGACGCACGCCGACGTCGTGCTCGTCGCGAAGAACGGCGTCGACGGGGTCTACGACGCCGACCCGCGGACCAACCCGGACGCGAAGAAGCTGGACACACTCACCTACCAGGAGGCGCTGCAGCGCGGTCTCAAGGTCGTCGACTCGACCGCCTTCAGCCTCTGCATGGACAACGGCATGCCGATGCAGGTCTTCGGGATGGAGCCGGCCGGCAACGTCGCGCGGGCCATCCGGGGCACCCGGCTCGGCACGCTCGTCTCCAACTAGGGCGCCCCCGCCCCGAACTAGACTGACCACTTCCCTCTCTTAAGGAGCCCCCTGTGATCTCGGATGTACTCGCCGACGCGACCGTCAAGATGGACAAGGCCGTCGGAGTCGCCAAGGAGGACTTCTCCACGGTGCGCACCGGTCGGGCCAACCCCGGCCTGTTCCAGAAGGTGCTGGTGAGCTACTACGGCACGCCCACCCCGCTCTCGCAGCTCGCATCGCTGCAGAACATCGAGGCGCGCACGCTGCTGGTCACCCCGTACGACAAGGGCGCCCTGCGCGACATCGAGCAGGCCATCCGGGACATGCCGAACCTCGGCGCCAACCCGACGAACGACGGCTCGGTCATCCGGATCAACCTCCCCGAGCTTACCGCCGAGCGCCGCAAGGAGTTCGTGAAGATCGTGCGCACCAAGGCGGAGGACGCGAAGATCGCCGTCCGCAACATCCGCCGCAGCGCGAAGAGCGACCTCGACGCGCTCAAGGGCGACATCGGCGACGACGAGCTCTCGCGCGGCGAGAAGGAGCTCGAGGCCCTGACCAAGCAGCACGTGGACGCCATCGACGAGGCGCTCAAGCGCAAGGAATCCGAACTGCTCGAGGTGTAGTGCCGTGCCCGTGAACCCCGAGGATCCCGAGAGCAGCGACGACGCTCCGGCGCCGCACGTTCCGGGCGCCCGGGGTTCGCGCATGGTCACGCGCGACGCCCTGCGCGCGCGGGCCCAGCAGGGCCGGGCCGACGTCGAGCGACAGCTCGAGGCGACCCGCGCCCAGCTCGAGGCGACCAACGAGCGCCTCACCGCGCGCTCGGGCCGGAACCTTGTCTCCGCGACCGTCATCGGCCTCATCGGCGGCGGCGCGATGGTGGTCAGCCTGCTGGTCGTCAAAGAGCTCTTCATGGTGCTGGCCGGCGCCCTCGTGCTGCTGGCGGCGCTCGAGCTGTCGAACGCGCTGCGGCACGCCGGGCGCGACATCCCGCGCATCCCCACCGGTGTCGTCGCCGTCGTCGCGGTCCCCGCGGCGTACTACGGCGGGATGCAGGCCGCGTGGTTCGCCGTGCTCGGCGGCTCTGCGCTGGTCGCCCTGTGGCGGCTGGGGGAGCAGCTCTTCCGCCGGACGAGGTCGACCGGTCGCGAGCTCCTGCTCGACGTCGGACTCGGCGCGTTCGTGCAGATCTACGTCACGTTCCTCGGCGCCTTCGCGATCCGCCTCGTCGCGGAGGAGGGCGGTCAGCTCTGGGCGCTGTCCTTCCTGATCCTCGTGATCGTCGTCGACACCGGCGCCTACGCCAGCGGTCTCACCTGGGGCAAGCACCCGATGGCACCGCGGATCAGCCCGAAGAAGACCTGGGAGGGCTTCGCGGGAGCGGCGGTCGCGGGCGTCGTCGTCGGCGTGCTCCTCGCGCTCCTGCTGCTCGGGCAGCCCTGGTGGGTCGGCGCCGTGTTCGGCGCGGTCGTCCTGCTGACGGCGACGCTGGGCGATCTCGCCGAGTCGCTGATCAAGCGCGACATCGGCATCAAGGACATGAGCTCGTGGCTGCCGGGCCACGGCGGCTTCCTCGACCGGCTCGACTCGATCCTCCCGTCGGCCGCCGCGGCCTACGTGCTCTACTTCGTCTTCGCGCACTGACCTCGGGCACCGGACCGCGCATCGGCCGAGCGCGCGGACTCCGTCCCCTCGCAACGCGGTCGACGCGTCGATTCCCGGACCGGGCCGCCGTCTTGGCAGAATGACGGGATGAACGCTCCCTTCCCCCGCGCCCGCGAGTCCCGGCCCGGCTACGACACGGACGAGGTCGACTCCTTCCTCGCCTCGGCCAGGGACGCCTACGCCCAGCTCTCGGGTGGTCCGGCCGACCTGCGCGCGGTGGATCTGCGGCACACCGCCTTCTCGCTGAAGAAGGGCGGCTACTCGGCGCCGCACGTCGACGCCGCGCTGGAGCGCCTCGAGGACGCCTTCGCGGTGCGCGAGCGCCAGTACGCGATCGCGTCGCAGGGCGAGGAGGCCTGGCTCCGGAACGCCCGCGAGACCGCGCAGGAGATCGTGAACCGCCTGGCGCGGCCTGCGCGTGAGCGCTTCACCCGCGCCGGCGTGCTGACCACCGGCTACAACATCCGCCAGGTCGACGCCTTCTCGGACCGCGTCTCCGGCTACTTCCGGGACGGCTCCGTGCTGACCGTCGACGACGTGCGGACGGTGTCGTTCGCCCCGCAGCGCGGCGGCTACTCCGAGCCGCAGGTGGACCTCGTGCTCGACGCCGTGGTCGACGTGATGCTGGCGGTGCGCTGAGCGGTCGGCCCCGCACTGGCGGATCGAGAGGTCCTCCGTTATGCTTTCGTGATCGTGGGTATGCATCAGAGAACGTCCGTCGCGCAGCCACCCGTCTCCCGATCCTCGGTCGAGACCTCGAAGCGCCCGGCGGCCCGTCGGTCCCGGACCCGTCTCCCGCTGGCGTTCCTCGCCTTCGCCGCCTCCATTGGCTTCGTCGCCGTCAGCGCGGTCGACCCGTCCAGCGGCGCCGTCGCGTCGCCCTTCTATCAGGCCCCGGAGCGCTTCAACGGCGACCCGGCCCAGCGCCTCGTCGTCGCCGAGGCGGCGGTCGAGCGCACCGTCCAGCGCGACACCTTCGACGCGCAGGCCAAGCCGACCCCCACGCCGACTCCGACGCCGACCCCCACTCCGACGAAGTCGAAGCAGGCCGTCGTCGAGGACGACGACGAGGAGGAGTCGGCCGCCGCGGCGCCCGTCGCCCGCTCCGCCGCCCCGGACCCCGGCTCGGCGAAGGCCCTCGCCTACGACCAGATCGTGCAGCGCGGCTGGGCCGACAGCGAGTACGACTGCCTCGTGCTGCTGTGGAACCGCGAGTCCGGCTGGAACGTCTACGCCGAGAACAAGTCCAGCGGTGCCTACGGCATCCCGCAGGCGCTCCCCGGCAGCAAGATGGCGACCGTCGGGGGCGACTGGCAGACCAACGCCAACACCCAGATCACCTGGGGCCTCGGCTACATCTCCGGTCGCTACGGCTCGCCGTGCGGCGCTTGGGCGCACTCAGAGAGCGTCGGCTGGTACTGATCCCCGCCGTCGCCCGTCCCCGGGGCGGTCAGCCCGCCCGATAGCCTGAGAGCGTGGACTACGCGCTGCTCGGGGTCGTCGGGATCATCACCGTCGTCACCGTCGCGCGCTTCTCGAGCAGGCTCGGGGTCGCGGCACCACTGCTGCTCGTCGTCATCGGCATCGGCGCGTCCTACCTCCCCGGCGTCCCGGAGATCGAGGTCGAGCCGGAGCTGATCCTCGCCGGGGTGCTGCCACCGCTGCTGTACTCCGCGGCGATCCAGGTGCCGCTCGCCGACTTCCGGCGGAATCTGCGCTCGATCTTCGGGCTGTCGGTGCTGCTCGTCGTCGTCACGGCGCTCGTCGTCGGCTTCTTCCTCTACATGCTGCTGCCGGACCTCAGCCTCCCGGCCGCCATCGCACTCGGCGCGGTGGTCAGTCCGACCGATGCGGTCGCGGCCACCTCGATCGGCAAGAAGCTCGGCCTGCCGCCGCGGCTGGTGACCGTGCTCGAGGGCGAGAGCCTCGTCAACGACGCGTCGGCGCTCGTGCTGCTGCGCGCGGCCACGGCCGCGACCGCGGTGGTGGGCGCCTCCGTCTCGAGCGACGCCATCGACATCGGCGAGGTCGGCGTGCTCTTCGTGTACTCGGTCGTGATGGCCGTCGTCCTCGGGCTGGTGATGGGCGTGCTGACCGTCTTCGTGCGCTCGAAGCTGCGCGACCCGGTGCTCGACACCGCGGTCTCGTTCGCGGTGCCCTTCCTCGCCTACATCCCGGCGGAGGAGCTCGGTGCCTCGGGTGTCCTCGCCGTCGTCGTCACCGGCATCTACACCGGGCACAACAGCGCGCGGTTCCTCAGCCCGCAGTCGCGGATCAGCGAGCGGGTCAACTGGCGGACGGCGCAGTTCCTGCTCGAGAACGGCGTGTTCCTCCTGATGGGCGCCGAGATCAAGGCGATCGTCGGCGACATCGAGCCGGGCGGCGTCGGCGTCGACACCGCGGTCCTCCTCGGGCTCGCGACGGTCGTGATCCTGATCGTGCTGCGCACCCTCTTCGTCTGGCCGCTGCTGCTCTGGCTGCGCGGCTCGGGCCGGCGGGCGGAGCGGATCAACCGCCGGCTCGCGGTCGGGGTGATGCGCCTGCGCAACAGCGCCAGCAGCGACGAGCGGTTCGTCCGCCGGCAGCAGCGCGCGGAGCGGCTGTACCAGCGGCGGGAGACCGACCTCGCGGCGACGACGAGCGAGGCGTTCGGCTGGCGGGGCGGCGTCATCCTCTCCTGGTCCGGGATGCGCGGCGTGGTCACGCTCGCGGCCGCGCAGTCCCTGCCGCAGGAGACGCCCTACCGCTCGCAGCTCATCCTGATCGCCTTCACCGTGGCCGTGGTCACCCTGCTGCTGCAGGGCGCGACGCTGCCGGCGCTCATCCGGGTCACGGGCATCCAGGGGAGCGACGGCGATGCCGACCGCCGCGAGCTGGCCACGCTGCTCGACGAGGTCGCCTCGACCGGCATCCAGGCGCTGCCGGAGGCGGTCGAGGACCTGCCGGCCGGCAGTGTCGGCGAACGGGTGCTGGAGCGGGTCCGCCGCGACACGCTGACCCGCTCGCAGGTCGCGTGGGAGCAGGTGGAGCGCGAGGCCGACGGCCCGCTGGGCCCGCAGGGGCAGTACCTGCACCTGCGGCGGGCGGTGCTCAGCGCCGAGCGCGAGGCGCTGCTGGAGGCGCGCGGTCGCGGGGTCTACTCCTCGCGGATCCTGCGGCGGGCGCAGCTGATGCTCGACGCCGAGGAGACGCGGCTCGAGATGGACGACTCCTCGCACTGACCCGCCCGGGCGGGACGGCGGCGAGCGAGTGCTCCCGCGGCGGCTCCTAGACTGGAGCAATGCCGCGCAGCAATCGACCCCGCGGACGCGGGCGCGAGGACGACGACGAGCAGCGCGACCTCTCGCAGATGCTCGCCGGCTGGCGCCGCACCGAGACGCGCCGCGGCCGGGAGTGGAACGTCCAGCCCGTCTCGTCGTCGCGCGCGGTCAAGAACTACCTCTGCCCGGGCTGCGGCCAGACCATCGACATCGGCCTCGCGCACGTCGTCGTCTGGCGCGGCGACGGAGCACTCGGCGACGCCGCGGACCTCGCCGGCCGTCGCCACTGGCACACCCACTGCTGGCGGATCGAAGGAGCACGATGACGCACGAGATCCGCGGAGGCGTCGTCCTCCCCGCCCGCCGCGAGGACGTGGAGCTGCACACCGCCGACGGGCTGACCCTGGTCGGCGAGCTGGCCCTGCCGCTCGAGGGCGAGCCGGTGGCCACGCTGGTCACCCTGCACCCGCTGCCGACGCACGGCGGCTTCATGGACTCGCACATCCTGAGGAAGGCCGCCGCGCGGCTGCCCGCGCTGGCCGGGGTGGCGGTGCTCCGCTTCAACACCCGCGGTACGAGCTCGCCGCGCGGGACGAGCGAGGGCGCCTTCGACGGCGGCACCGCCGAGCGGGCCGACGTCGCGGCGGCGATGGCGCTGGTGGCCGAGCGCGGGCTGCCGCACCCCTGGCTGGTCGGCTGGTCGTTCGGCACCGAGCTGGCGCTGAAGTGGGGCAGGGAGCACCCGGTCGAGGGTGCGATCCTGCTCTCGCCGCCGCTGCACCGGGCGACGGCCGAGGAGGTCGCGGCCTGGGGCGAGGACGGGCGACCGCTGGTCGCGCTCATCCCGGAGTTCGACGACTACCTGCGGCCGGAGGCCGCCGCCGAGCGGTTCGCCTCGGTCCCGCAGCTCGAGCTGGTCGCCGTCGAGGGCGGCAAGCACCTCTGGGTCGGCGAGGCGCAGACGCGCCGCGTGCTCGACGAGATCGTGCGGGTGGTGGCGCCGGCGTCGTCGCCGCTGCCGACGGAGTGGGCGGGCGAGCTCGGCTGAGCCCGCCCGCGCCGGTCAGCGGTTCTTCGAGCCGCCGTCGTTCTTCGAGCCGCCGTCGTCGTCCTTCGAGTCGTCGTCGGACAGGCCGTCGATGTGGCCGATCAAGCCGCGGAGGCCGGTGACGTAGCCGGCGATCGCGTCGCGCTCGGTGCGGATCTCGTCGAGACGGGACTCGGCCGTGTTCTGCAGCTCTCTGGTGCGGCGCTCGGCGTCGGCGATCATCTCGCGGGCGCGATCGCGCGCGGAGTCGAGCAGCGCGTCCGACTCGTCCTGCGCCTCGCGGCGCAGGCGCGTGACGTCGTCGAGGGCGTCGCTGCGGAGCGCGTCGGCCTCCAGGCGCTTGTCGTTCGCGCGGCGGATGGCGTCGGCGAGCTGCAGGTTCGACTCGTCGAGGTAGCGCTGCGTCTGGGCGACCGCCTCCTGGTGCCGGAGCAGGTAATCGCGGTCCGCCTCCTCGCGGCGGGCGGCGAGCTCCACGACGAGATCGATCCGGGCCTGCTCGACCTCGCGCGAGAGCGCGGCGGCCTCGTCGGAGGCGGCGGAGCGCAGCGCGGCGAGCTCGGCGTCCAGGAGGGCGACGGCGTCGGCCCGGTCGCGGGCGAGCTGGGTGCGCAGATCGGCGAGCTCGCGGGCGCCCTCGGCACGACCGGTGGCCAGCTCCGCGGCGAGGTCGGCGCGGCCGGACAGCACCTCGGCCTCGAGGTCGGCGCGGGCGGCCAGGACCTCGGCCTCGATCGCGGCTCGGGCCTCGGCGACCTCGGCGGTGACGGCGGCGCGCAGGCGGTCGACCTCGGAGGCGACCTCGGCGCGCAGCAGCTCGTTGCTCTGCGCCAGGCGGGCGGCCTCGGCGCGGGCCACCTCGACCTCTCGGGCGGCGACGGCGCGCATCTCGGCGGCCTCGCGGCCGGCCTCGGAGCGGATCGCCGCGGCCTCGCGCTTGGCGGTCGCACGGGTCTCGGCGGCCTCGGTGGCGACGGTGCCGCGGATGGCGGCGGCCTCGCGGACGGCGTCCTGGGTCATCACGTCGCGGTCGTCCGCGGCCTTGCCGAGCGTCGCGGCGGCCTGCGCCTCGGACTCCTCGCGGGTGCGGTCGGCGCGGCGGCGCGCCTCCGTCACGAGGCGCTCGGCCTCGTCGCGCGCGTCCTTCAGCAGGCCGTCGCGGTCGTCGCGGGTCGAGCGGCGCAGCGCCGAGGCGTCGTTCTCCGCCTGCGCGATGATGCGCTCCGACTGCTCCTCGGCCACCCGGAGGGTGTGCTCGAGCTTCGCGCCGAGTCCCGCGTAGGTGGGCGCGCCGACCTGCTGCAGCTCCTTCTCGAGCCCGTCGATGCGGGAGGAGAGGCGCTTGGCCTCGCGACCGCTCTCGGCGGCCTGGGTGTTGGCGTGGATGAGCTCGCGGCGCAGACCCTGGATGGCCTTGTCGACCTCGTCCCGGTCGTAGCCCCGGAACACCTGGGTGAATTCGGCCTCGTCGCTTGCCACGTCGTCTCCTCCGGAACACGGCCGCGGTGGGGTCGCGGCACTCCAGGGAGTTTAGTCAGCGGGTGCCTCGCGGCCCGGGCCGACACCCGCACCGCGCGCCCCTCGATCGGTGCTCTCGGCCGATCCCTGGGTTCGGCTCAGCCCATCCGCTAACCTGGACTGTCTTTGTCTGTTGCCGTCGCGCCCCGGTCCGGCCGTCACCGGAGCCGTCCCGGGCCGCCACCCCCCGATCCGGCAACGCAGGAGGAGTTCTTTCGTGCGGTTCGTCTTCGCCATCATCGCCACCGTCATCGCCGCGGCGCTCATCGCGCTCGGCATCGGCCAGCGGACGGTGTGGGCTCCACCGGAGTCGCTCACCGCGCAGACCGCGCTCGAGTCCGGCGCCCCCTACGCCGTCATCGACGGCAGCACGCTCGGCGCCAATCCCGGCCGGCAGACGATCACGGTCGAGGGCGAGGGCGACCTCGTGATGGCGTACGCGCCGACGACCGACGTGCTGGGCTGGGTCGGCGGCTCCGACTACGACCGCATCGACTACGCGAGCAGCGAGGACGGCGCGGACAGCCTGTCCGCCGAGCAGGAGACCGGGACGGCGCTGACGCTGGCCTCCGACGTGGCGGACGCGAACGCCGCCGTCGTCGATCCCCGCGACTCCGACCTCTGGCTCGAGCAGTTCGAGGGCACCGGCAGCATCACCGTCGCGCTCGACCTGCCGGAGGACGTCTCGCTGATCGTCGCCACCGACGGGACCGCCCCGGCCGCGAGCGACATCCGGGTGAGCTGGCCGGTCGACACCGCGACGCCGCTGGCCGGTCCGCTGCTGCTGGGAGGCGCCGTCTTCCTGCTCATCGGCCTCGTCCTCTACATCTGGGCGTTTCTGCACCTGCGCCGCCAGCACGGCCCGCGCCGCAAGGGCCCGCAGGGCAAGGTGCCGCGCGGCGCCCGCCTGCCGCGCGCCCGTGCCGGCATCCAGTCCTCCCTCGCGGCGGCTCAGCCCTCGCGGCGCCGCCGGCTGCTGGTGCTCCCGATCGCGCTGGGCGCGACCGTGCTGCTCGCCGGCTGCAGCTCCGACTACTGGCCCGACCTCGCCGCGAGCGCCTCCGGGACGCCGACGGCGTCCGCCACCGCGACCCCCGGCGCCGAGCCCGTCGCCGAGGAGCCGACCCCGGTCGTCACCACCCAGCAGGCGGAGGCGATCGTCGCCTCGGTCTCCGAGGTCGCGGCCGCCGCCGACGCCGCTCGCGACGCGAGCATCCTCGCGGAGCGCTTCCAGGGCGAGGCGCTCACCGAGCGCACCACGAACTACGAGGTCCTGACGAAGGGCGGCACGATCGACGCGCCGCAGGCGATCCCGGCGTCGCCGGTGAGCCTCGTCCTCCCGCAGGACACCGACAGCTGGCCGAGGCTCGTCACGGCGGTCGTGCAGAACACCGCCGACGCCACGCAGGCGCCGATCGCCCTGATGATGAGCCAGGCGAGCCCCCGCGTCGACTACAAGGTGGACTACGCGATCTCGCTCGAGGCCAACGCGCGGATCCCCGACGTCGCGCCGGTCACGGTCGGCACCTCGATCGTCGCCCCCGACTCGAAGCTGATGAAGCTCGCTCCGGAGAACGTCGGCGCGGCCTACGCGGACATCCTCGCGAACGGCGACTCCAGCCAGTACGCCGAGACCTTCTCGAGTGACGGCGACACCCTCCGCGGTCAGGTCGGCGTCGACAAGAAGAACGCTGATCGCGAGGCGCTGCCGGACACCGCCTCGATCGAGTTCACCAACGCGGCGGGCACCTCGGACACCATCGCCCTCGCCACCAACGACTCCGGCGCGCTCGTCGCCGCGAGCATCGCCGAGACCGCGACGGTCCGCCCGACCGCCGAGGGCTCGACCGTGTCGACGTCCGGCGCGTCGCAGACCCTGCTCGGGATCGACAAGTCGACCACGGGCATCGCGACCACCTACGGTTATCAGTTGCTGTTCTACGTACCGCCCGTCGGATCGGAGGAGAAGATCGTCATGCTCGGATGGAGCCAAGGACTCGTCTCGGTGGTGCAGCTGCCGTGAGCACCCCCCTGCCCCCGCTGCCCGGCAACCTGCGCGGTGCCGTCGACCTGTCCACTCTCGTGAACCGGCGCACCCCGCCGGCCGCGCCCTCGGCACCCGTGGGCGGCGGTGAGGCGCCCCAGGGCGCCCCCGTCGCGAACCCGCTGCTGCTCTCGGCCGGTGACGCGGAGTTCGACCAGGTCGTCCAGCTGTCCTCGCGGGTCCCCGTGATCATCGACCTGCGCGGCTCGTGGTCCGACCAAAGCCTGAGCATGACCGCGCTGCTCGAGAAGGTCGTGATCTCCTACGCCGGTGCCCTCGTGCTGGTCGGCGTCGACGTCGAGTCGAGCCCGCAGCTCGCGCAAGCGTTCCAGGTGCAGTCGGTTCCGACGATCGCTGCGGTGATCGCCGGCCGGCCGGTGCCGATGTTCAACGGCCTCATCACCGAGGAGCAGCTCCGCGACCTGCTCGAGCAGGTCCTCCAGCTCGCCGCGCAGCAGGGCGTCACCGGCACCGTTCCCGTCGACCCGGCCGCCGGTGCCGAGCCGGGCGCCGAGCCCGAGGCCGCCCCACTGCCCCCGCACCACCAGGAGGCGTACGACGCGATCGACCGCGGCGACTACTCCGCCGCGATCACCGAGTACGAGACCGCCATCGCGCAGAACCCGCGCGACGACCTCGCCGTCGCCGGACTCGCCCAGGTGAAGCTGCTGCAGCGGCTCCAGGGCCGCACCCTCGACGACATCCGCTCGACCGCGGCCGCCGAGCCCGCGAACCTCGACGCGCAGCTCGCCGTCGCCGACCTCGACGTCTCCGGCGGCCACGTGGAGGACGCGTTCGACCGTCTCCTCTCGATGTACCCGCGCCTCGACGCCGACGGCAAGGCGAGCGTCCGCGCGCGCCTGCTCGAGCTGTTCGAGATCGTCGGCACGACGGACCCGCGTGTCAACAAGGCACGGGCGCGGCTCACGGGGCTCCTGTACTGAATTGCGGGAGGAGCGCGAGCGCTCCTCCCGCCGCGGTCGGCTGGGTCTGTGGTTGCGATTCGCAGAGCGGGTCGCCCACGGCTCGCGAGAAACGCTGGCACGCGTTTCTCGCTCATCGCCTTCAGGGGGTCGGCTGGTTCTGGGGACTGCAGGCTCGGGGGTCCGTCTTCAGTCGCAGCTTTCGGCCGGCCTGCGGAGGCCTTGCGGCCTCGCCGTGCCCCCTTGCAAGCTCCGCCCGCCGCGGACTCGCGAGCCTCGTTGCGGACTCGCCGCAGACCCAGCACACGCGCCGCTCACTTCATGCTGGTCTGCATACGGGCCGGCCCCCCTCATGCTGGTCGAGTAGCCCCGGAGGGGCGTATCGAGACCCCGCGTGTGCTGAGGAAGGTGCGCCGTCCGTCGATCGACCCTGGGCGCGGAGGAACGCTGCGTATCCGCAGCACGGCTCTGCCTCGCCGACGCGGAGGCGTCAGGCGCAGGGGCAGCCCTCGGGGCGGGGGGCGGCGATGCTGCGGCGGTGGGTGAGGACCTCGCGGGCCACGGCGGCGAGGTCGAGGCCGGTCGTGTCCGCCTCGGTGCGCAGCGCGACGAAGGCGAGGTCGGCGGAGATGCGCAGGCTCGCGCTCAGGAAGCCGACGGCCTGGAGGACGCTCGCCTCCTCGTCCGTGACGTCGGGCAGCGACGCCACCCAGGCGACGAACACTCCCTCCTCCGGGTCCTCAGGCATCGGACGCACCTCCCGAGCGGGAGTCGGCGTCGGGCGCACGAGGGCGGCTCAGGGGGGTGCGGGTCGGCGGTGGCATCCTCCCCAGTGTCACCGGAACAGTGACAGAACCGGAGGAGGCGTGCCGCTGAGGGACGAACCGCAGGTCCGCGAGCGCGCAGTCCGGCGGGCCGGAGTGCTCCGCTGAGCGTCGGTCGAGGAGGAGGCCCATGATGGTCGTCCTGTCTGCCGGGGTCCGGGGCGGGGAGGAGTGCGGGGTCGTCGCAGACACGGTAACTTTTTTGACGATGTCCCCTTCGGGACGGAGTGTCCGCTCAGCGCACTCCTCGCGCCGGCGGGGTGGCGGCAGGCGGAGACCGCCACGGGCGCGGACGCCCGGACCAGGACGAGCGGAAGGGGCCGCGGTGGTGGAGCATCTGGAGTTCGAGCCGAGCGGAGACCGTGCGGCACGCCTCGTGGACGCGGTCGTGCGGGCGCAGGACGCCCAGCGCCGCCTGACCGCCCGGGGACGGGTGCTGCTGGGCCTCGGCGCCACCGACGTCGCGGCACTGCTGTACGTGGCTCGGGCGGGCCGCTCCTCGGCGACCCTCGGAGAGCTGGCCGACTGGCTGGACGTCACGCGCGCCGCGGCCTCGATGGTCGCCAAGCGGCTGGCCGCGACCGGCCACCTCCACCGCGTCGACGACGAGTCGGACGGCCGTCGACGCCGGCTCGCACTCACTCCCCGCGGGCGCGAGGCCGTCGACGAGGCGTTCGGCGCTGCCGACCGGGAGGCGTCGGCCCTCGTCGCGACGCTCGACGACGCCGTCGTCGCGTCCGTCCTCACCACTCTGGAGCAGCTCACGACCGTGTTCGACGGCCACGGCTCTCCGGAGTCCCCGAGAGCACGGCGCGGTGCCTGACCGCGGGCCCGGATCCGCCCTCGAGGATCGCGGGAGCATCCGCATCGAGGCGGTCGGCACCGATCTGGAGCGCGCCTCCGAGGTCCTCGGCGGCTTCTACTCGGGGACGGGGTGGTCGGTGGAGGCCACCGAGCAGCCGTTCTCGTTCCGCTACGCGGCGCTCGGCGATCCGGTGATGACCCTGCGGACCTCGCAGATGCGCGGCGCGACCAGCGGTGAGGACCCGGCCGGCGGCGACTACGTCGTGCAGTGGCTGGTCGAGGGGACGGCGACGGTCGACGTCCACCGCGACGCGATGCCGATGACGCGCGGTGTGCCGCTGCTCAATCCCGCCTACCGCCCGTTCGTCTTCTCCTACTCGGACTACGACCAGAAGCTGGTGCACCTGAACCGCGAGCACGTGGACCGCAGTGCCCGCGAGCACGGCTACCGCCGCACCGGCGCTCTCCGCTTCGACCATCTGCACCGCCCCAGCGCGGAGGCGGTGGCGCACTGGCACGCGGTGATCGGGGAGATCTCGACGGCCGTCCGCACCGGTCGCGTGACGCCGCTGCTGTGGGACCAGCTGACGCGTCGCGCGGCCGCCGCGTTCCTCGAGCTGTATCCGCCCGAGGGAGCGGGGCTGCCGGAGGTGCTGCTCGCGCCCCGCAACGAGAGCATCCGCTCGGCGGTCGAGTTCGTCCAGGAGAACGCTCATCTGCCGATCGGGCCGATCGAGATCGCCGCCGCCGCGCACCTCAGCGTCCGCGGGCTGCAGGTCGCGTTCCAGCGCCTGCTCGGCACGACACCGCTGCAGTACGTCCGCGACGTGCGCCTCGACCGGGTGCACACGGATCTGCGGCTGGGCGACCCGGCGCGCGCGAGCGTGGCCGGCACGGCGCGCAGCTGGGGATTCTCGCACCTCGGCCGCTTCTCCGCCGCCTACGCCTCGCGCTTCGGCGAGTACCCGAGCAGGACCCTCGGCCGCTGACGCGGGGCTCGGGCGGCGCCGGCGTCGACCGCCGCGTCACTCGTCGCCGCCGGTCTCCGCGTGCGGAGCGCCCACCGCCTTCGACTCCGGCGAGCCGCGCTCGCGCAGGTAGACCGAGAGCACCGCCATGCTGCCCACGGCGAGGAACTCGGACTGCCAGTTCTGCAGTGTGCGGCTCCAGAAGTCGGCGGAGGCGAGGTACTCGCCCCAGGAGACCGGTGCCGACAGGTCCAGCAGCTGCTGCTCGTCGTAGGCGACGTGCCCGGCGACGGACTGCGCGAGCCAGGAGCCGGCGAAGACCGCCCCCATCACGATCAGCAGGGAGTGCGCGTAGAGCCGGCGCCGGAGGCCGCCCGGGAGCTTCGCGGGACCGGGGGAGGACTCCTCGGCCCACCGCCCCATCCGCTGCTCCCGCTCGGTGGCGCGGCCGGCCTCGCCGGGGTCCTTCGACTCCGAGGAGCCGCGCTGCACGAACCAGACGGTCGCGGCGATGTAGAGGAAGAACTGCAGGTACTCCGACTGCCAGTTCTCGGCGACGTCGGCGGAGAAGGTCGACGAGGTCAGGTAGCGCGCATAGGTCACCGGCTCGAGACCGGCGATCCGCAGGTCGTCGAGGTAGACGAGGAAGCCGGCGATCGACTGACCGGCCATCGACAGCACGAAGAGTGCGCCGAAGACGAGGGTCAGGGAGTTCTCGCGCAGGAAGCCGCGGTCGGCGCCGGTGTGACGCTCGGAACCGAGTGCCCGGGTCACGGCGCTCATCGGTGCAGCAGCCCCGTCGCGAGGAAGAAGACGAGCCCGGCTCCGATCACGGTCAGGCAGCCGGTGAAGACCCCGCGCATCACGAGCCGTCGATCGCGCAGTCGAAGGGGAGGTCCTCGCCGGTCGCCGTGCACCCCGCGGCGCGTACGCGCCAGCCGTCGCCGCTCGCCGCGAGGAAGACGGTGTCTCCACCCAGCGCGACCACGGCGGCCTGGCCGAAGGCCTCGGCGCGCGGGGAGCCGGCAGAAGCGGGGTCGAGGCCGAGCGCGAGGATCGCGTCAGGGCAGGCCGTGGATCCCGCCCCGGTCTCGACGACCGCCTCGGCCGCCCGCGGGGTCAGCACCGCGCACGCGGCGGCGCCGTCGCCGGCGGCCAGCGCCTCCTCGAACGCCGCGGCGGTGGCACCGGCCGCCGCGGCGTCCGGCGCGAGGCCGGCGCACCCGGCGAGGGAGAGGACGAGTCCGACCGCCAGCGTTCCGGCGGGCACGCCGCTGAGTGCGCGGACGAGTGCGCGGTCGGGTTCGCGGGTGCGTCTGCTCGACGCGGCGGGGGAGCGGGACATCGGACGACCTCCTCGACTGGCACGAGTCCGGCGTCGCCGACGCTAGTCCGAGGGCGCCGCCGCGATCGAGGATCTTGACAGCGGCGCCGCGCCCGCCCTCAGGGGCGGTAGAGCGCCCACTCGTCCCGGGGCAGCTCGCGCAGCTCGTCGACGACCCGCAGCTGCCAGATCGCCGGAGTGTGCCCCTCGAGGCGCCCGTGGACCGTCTCACTGGTCCAGCCGTCGCGGGTGCGGGTGTAGCGGATGAATCGGACGTGCCGGCCCTCGAGGGGTGCTCCGCTGGTCGCCATCCCTCGATGGTCCCCGATCCGGGCGGCGGTTATCCGCTCTTGACAATCAGGCCGGGCGGCGGATCTCCCGGCGGCCCGCTCCGGCGTCGTCGCGCTCGAGTCGTCGCCCCGCCGCCCGGTACCACTGTGCACAGAAGACGACGACGACCACCGCGTCCAGCCAGCCTCCCGCCGTGTACATCAGCTCCGCGCCTGCCCGCACGTCGGCGGCGTCGAGGAACACGGGCGGCCGGGCGTAGAGCTGCTTGGCGAGGATCGCGTGCGAGGCCGTCGCCAGGACGACGGCGACCACCTGCGTCGCGCGAGCCGGCGGATGGGGGCGGGGGTCCACGCCGATGACCGCCGCGGCGAAGAGGCAGCCGGCGAGGAGGAGGTGGGCGTGCACGAGGACGTGCAGCAGCGGCGCCGCATGCATGGCCTCGAGGAGCGGGGTGCGGTGGAGCAGCCACAGACCGCCCGCGCTGAGCAGGGCCGCGGTGATCGGGTGGGCCAGGACCCGCGCGGGTCCACTGCGCAGCAGCCGGGACAGTCGCCTGGCCGGTGTCGTGCTCAGCGCCCGCACGGCGAGGGTGACGGGAGCGGTGAGGACGAGCAGCACCGGCGCGAGCATGCCGGCGAGGAGGTGCGCGACCATGTGCGCGGTGAAGCTCGACTGCGCGGCTGCGGCGAGCGGCCCGACGACGGCGGTGGCGGCGCAGGCGATCCCCGTCGTCCACAGCAGGACGCGGTGCGTCGGCCAGGGTCGGCCCCGGCGGCGGGACACCGCGGCAGCGCCGGCGTAGGCGAGCACGGCCGAGGCCGCGAGAAGGAGCAGGATCGGCTCGAGGGAGACGCCTCCGCCGTGGGCGTGGCCCGGTCCGTCGAGCACGGATCGGATCACGACGCCTCGCGTCCGAGCGCCGCAGCCGTCCTCGCCCGCACGAGCAGCACCGCCCCCGCGAGGATCAGCACCGCAGCGACGGTGTTCCAGATCAGGTCGTAGGGCAGCAGGTCGTCGACGTACCGGATCTGGTGCAGACCGAGCAGCTTGTGCTGGACGGTGCCGTCGTAGAGCTGGAACGCGCCGGCGCCGAGGAGCACCGCTCCGGTCCAGCGCAGCGGCTCCAGCGCTCCGCGCCGCCGGAGATCCGCGAAGAGGAACAGTCCGCCGATCGCTGCGAACCAGCCCACGGCGTGGAACACCCCGTCGGAGACGAGCCCGAGCTCCGGGCTGCCGAGATCGTAGAAGTGGTGCCAGTGCAGCAGCTGGTGGAACACGGTCTCGTCGACGAACGCGGCGAAGCCGAGGCCGAAGAGCGCACCGGACCACACGTTCCGGGCCACCCGCGATCCGCGGGCGCGCCCGGACCCGTCCGCCGTGCGGGAGGGGGGAGTGCTCGGTGCCGTCATGGCTCGACGATCTCCCGCGCTCGCGACCGCAGGACAGGGGGTTGCCAGCGGCGGAGCGCGCCGGGGCCGATCCGCCGTCGTGCCCCCCGTGCTCCCGCGGAATCCGCGACCATCGGATGTTGCACGATCGCCGCAGCCGGACATGTACCTGTGACTCCGCGAAAGGGGAACCATGAGCATCCGCTCCCGCGACGACTTCTCCGAGCTGTACCGAGCCCAGTACGACGACGTCCTCCGCTTCGTCCGCCGCCGCGCACCCGCCGCGACCGTGGACGACATCGTGGGCGAGACGTTCCTCGCCGCCTGGCGCCGACGGCACGAGCTGCCGGAGGACGCCCGCCCGTGGCTTTTCGGCACCGCCCGGAACGCGATCCTCAATGCGGCGCGCGGCGAGAACCGGCAGCAGGCGCTCGCGGTGAGGATCGGGACCCTCGCGACCGAGGAGCGCGCCGATCCGTCGATCAACGACCGCCTCGACCTCGAGAGCGCGTGGAAGCGCCTGCCCCTCGGCGAGCAGGAGGCGCTCGCCCTGCACGTCTGGGAGGACCTCCCGCAGGCCGATGCCGCCCAGGTCCTCGGCTGCAGCCGCGCCGCCTACGCGATGCGGCTCACCCGCGCGAAGCGGCGTCTCGCGGCGCTGCTCGCCGCCACCGAACCCTCCCTCCTCTCCGGCACGGCAGAACGGACCCTCTGATGACCGACCAGCTCCTCGACCTGCTCCGCTCGGCCGACGCCGAGCCCCGCACCGCCCGCAGCACCGCCGAGGTCTCCCGCCGGGAGGCCCTCCTCGCCGGGATCCTCGCCGACGAGGAGGCGCCCGCTCCGCGGTGCTTCCGCCGGAAGGACTGGGCGGTGGCGGGCGCGGCGACCCTGCTCCTCGCCGCGGCCGCTGCCGCCGCCGTGATCGTCGTCGCCCCCGGGCTGATCCCGGGTGCGGGGTCCACCGGGCTGAACGGCGGCGTGCTCGCCTCCTGGACCGGCGTCCCCGAGAGGATCCTCCCCGACTCGCCGCTCGGCAGCGGGGCGACCCGGTGGTGCGAGTCGAGTCTCGACGGGGTGAACGCCGAGGCCGGCCCGATCGCGCTCTCGCACCTCGATGCGCGCGGCGAGGCCGCATCGATGCTCTTCCGGCAGGGGGAGTCCGTCTACTACTGCCTCAGCGCGGGGTCCGGCGGAGGGTTCTGGGAGATGGCCGAGGCGACCCCCGCGGAACCGCTGTCGGGGGACGCCGTCCAGGTCGCCAGCTCGGGCAGCCACGGCAGCGGCGACGCCGCGGTGGCCTACGCGTTCGGCTTCGCCGGCGCGGACGTCGCGTCCGTCGTCCTGCACGAGGACGGGATCGCTCCGATCGTCGCGACCCTCGAGGACGGCTTCTGGACGGCCTGGTGGCCGGTCGCGGACGACCTCGGCGCCGGTCCGTCCGGAACCCTGACGGTGACGACCGGCGACGGCGCGAGCCGCGAGATCGCGATCGAGTCCCTCTACCGGCAGTGAGCGACCCCGCCGGCGGCCGCCGGGCCGTCGGCGCGGGTCGTCGCCGCCCGCACCTCTGACCCTCCCACCGCACCGCCGCCGTCGCGGCGGTCCTCAGCGCGCCCGGATCCTCCGATCCGGGCCCCTCCGACGCGCCCGCAGCTCCGGCAGCGGGCGCCCAGCACAGAAGGACACACCATGGACACCGCACTCAGCACGCTCACCGCGTTCAGCACCCTCGCCTCGCTCGAGAAGCTGCCCCTCGCCTGGGGCCGAGCACTGGACCGCGCGGACAGGAGCATCCTCGACGCGGTCCTCGGCGACGACGTCGTCGTGGACATGACCCGGGCCACCGAGAGGATCGGCCTCGAGTTCCCCGTCCTGACGGGGAAGCCGACGGTCCTGGACACGGTGATGGCCGCGGTCGGGCCGCTCGACACGATGCACCTCGTCGGCAACGTGCTCGTCGAGGAGACGGCGGGCGGTGCGACGGTCGAGGCGTACGCGCTCGCGCAGCACTTCGCCCCCGGCGAGGGTGCCGATCCGTCGACGACCCGCCACGCCCTGATGGGCAACACCTGGACCTTCGAGCTGCGCTGGACGGGGGAGCGGTACTCGGTGGTCCGCTTCGAGATGGACTGCCTCTGGATGGAGGGCGACCCGCTGGTCCTGCTCGCCGCGATCTCGTGACCCGTCGCCGCGATCCCGCGCGGGGAGTCCCGGCGCCCGTCCGCCCCGGCGACCGCCTCCTCGTGGACACGCCGGTCACCGCGGTTCCCGGGCTCACCTGGACGATCGTGGAGACGATCGAGCATCGCCGACGGCACGGACCCGTCGGCTGCGGTGCGCGCCGTCGATCGGCCGGGCGGCGGGGCGGGGAGCGAGCGGCACGGTGCTCGCCGCCCCCTAGGGTGAGCGGATGAGCACCGCCGCACTCTCCCCGAGCGCCCGATTCCACCAGCGCTTCCTCGTCGAGCAGCGGGAGATGACGGAGCCCGCCCGCCGCCGCCTGATGCGCGCGGGAGGCGGTTCGGTGGCGGTCGGGCTCGTGCTCTTCGCCGCGCTGATCGTCCAGGTCGCGACGGGCACCGGCCTGGCGGCGCTCGACCCCGCGGTCTCGGAGTGGTTCCGCGCGAAGCGCTTCGCGGAGGGGACGGTGGTGATGGACACGCTGGCCACGGTCTTCGGCCCGGTGTTCCTGCCGATCATCATCCTCGGCGTGCTCGTGCTGTGGATCGCGCTCGCGCGGCACCTCTGGCGGCCGCTCCTGCTCGCGGGCGGAATGATCACGGGGATGCTCAGCGTCCAGCTCGCCGCGCACCTGGTGCAGCGGATGCGGCCGCCCGTGGAGTACATGCTGCTCGGGGCCGACGGGACGTTCTCCTTCCCGTCCGGCCACGTGACCGGCGTCTGCGACTTCTTCCTGATCACGACCTTCCTGCTCGCCTCGCGCCGCTCCTCGCCGGTGTGGGCGATCGGCGGCTTCGCGCTCTCGCTCGGGATGATCGCCGGTCAGGTCGTCGCCCGCCTGTACCTCGGCTACCACTGGCTCACCGACACCCTCGCGTCGGTGGCGCTCGCGCTCGTGATGCTCGGGTCGGTCGTGCTCATCGACACCTGGCGCACCGCGGTGGTGCGCGGGGAGATCGACTGACCCGACGTCGACGCGCACCGCATGCGACGACGCCCCCGGGCCGCAGGGCTCGGGGGCGTCGTCGTTCAGCGGGGCTGCGTCAGCCGCCGACGGCCTGGCGTGCGCTGTCGAGGCCGGAGGAGAAGGCGTCCGCCGACGACACGTTGCCGGACTCCAGCTCGACCAGGGCGCCGGAGAGCGCCGCGCCGATCACGCCGGTGTCGGGTCCGTTGACGAAGGACGGGAACTGCTCGACGGAGGTGGCGATGACGTCGCCGATCTTCGAGTCGCCGAAGAACGGGTCCGTGTAGGCGCGGACGCTCTCGCTCTCGAGGGCGTCGGTGGCCGCCGGGAAAGTGCCCGAGGTCGCGAAGTGGTCCTCCTGGCCCTCGGCCGACATCATCGTCTCGATGTACTGCCAGGCGGCCTCGGGGTGCTCGGCGCGAGCCGGGATGGCGATGACGCTGCCGCCCCAGTTGCCGCCTACGCCGGGGACCGTGGTGACCCGCCAGTTCCCGGCGGTGTCGGGGGCGTCGGTCTTGATGCCCTGCAGGATCCACGAGGGAGCGACGGTCACCGCGAAGGCGCCGTTCGCGCGCCCGGGGCCCCAGCCCGAGGAGAACGCGGCGATGCCGGCGCTGATACCCGCGTCGTGCGCCTGCACGGCGGTGTCGAAGGCGTCCTCGACCTGCGGGTTGGTGTCGTAGACCAGCTCGCCGTCGGGGGAGTAGTACTTCTCGGTCACCTGGTTGATGGTCGAGTAGAAGACGCTGGTCTCGACATTGTCGACGAACGGCTTGCCGGTCGCGGCGGTGTACTTCTCGCCGGTCGCGAGGAAGCCGTCCCAGTCGCTCCAGAGCGCGGCGACCTCGGCGGGGTCGGTCGGCAGGTCGGCCTGCTCGAAGAGGTCGGCGCGGTAGGCGAAGCTCAGTCCGCCGACGTCGGTCGGGATGCCGACGACCGAGCCGTCCTGCGCGGTGCCGGCGTCGGCGGCCCACTTCAGGTAGGAGGCGTCGAGGTCGTCGCCGCCGAGGGTGCGCAGGTCGAGGAAGTTGGCGCTGTTCTCGACGAAGCGGGGCAGGTCGTCGCCCTGGATCATGACCAGGTCCGGCACCTTGCCGCCGGCGAGCGCGGCGGTCAGGGCAGTGGCGGTCTCCTGTGAGGAGCCGACCTCGGTCAGCTTGACCTTCGCGTCCGGCTTCTTGGCCAGGTACTCGCTGACGTTGTCCTTCGCCTGAATGCCGGTGAAGGACCAGAACTGGACCTCGGCGTTCCGGTCGTCGGACGCGCCGCCGCCACCGCCCGAGGAGCAGCCGGTCAGGGCGAGGGCGACGGTGGCGACCGCGGCGGCCGCGGTCAGGATTCTTCTTCTCACGGGGGAGTCCTCTTCATCGGGGAGTCGCGGTAGTGCCCCGCGCGCGGGCGGGAGAACGATCTCTCGTTCGACGCTAGCCCGTGCTCTCCGTCCAATGCAACACCTGTCGGCCTTACGAGAGTTCGATCTCCCGCCGGGGACACCGAGCGCCGTGGATCTCGGCGTCGGTAGTGAGCAGCTCCTCCTGACGGGCGGCCGCCGGGCCGGTCGTCGATTCCGCGCCACGCGCGTGAGCGCCGGTCCGGTGCTCAGTACTGTGCTGCCGTGCCTCTGCTCTCAGCCCTGATCCGACGCCGTCCCGAAGCGACCACCCACTCTCGATCCTCCGTCAGGAGCCGTGGCGCGATGCTCCTTCCGAGCGTCGTCGTCGCGGCGCTCGTCGGCTTCAGCGCGCTCTTCACCGCGAGTGGTGCCGCGGCGATGCCCGGCGGTGACCTGCTGCGGCCGTCCTCGTTCACGCTCGTGAAGGATCCGATCACCGGCTCCGTCTACGAGTCCTGGGAGGTGGCACCCGGAATCGCGGTCGCCGCCCGGCCTCGCGAGGGCGGACAGACGGAGTCGCCGCAGGCGGGACTGCGCACCTATTGGCTGGTGCGGTCGATGATCGACCAGCTGCGGTCGACGGAGCCCGCGAGGAGTCTCGTGGAGGCCGTCCCGGATCTTCTGGGGGCGAAGAAGGCGAACGGCAACCGGTTCCTGGACAGCGACGGCAACCTGTCCAGCGTGCGGGTCCTGATCGCGCCGGCCTCCCGGTGGGTATCGGTGGCGCTGAACAGGGACGAGGCCGTCGGCGGCGGGGGCTCCGACAGCGTCCTGCACTTCGACCCCGACCGCGCCCTGTCCTACTTCGACTCCCGGACGGGCGAGATCCGCCTGTTCTCGCCGACGGTCGTCTTCGCCCACGAGCTCTACCACTCCGTGCAGTCCCTCGCCGGCGCGAACATCGACCGCAGCACCGAGGCGGTCGTCGCCACACCGCTGCGATCCGGAGACCTGCGCTCGCCGGGAACGACGGAAGCCGAGCGGGACCTCTCGATCAGGGTCTCGGAGCTGGTGACGACCGGTGGCGCTCGGGGCCTCGAGGCGGTGAAGCACGCCGGCCTCGCAGGCGGCGAGGACAGCGACGGGGAGTTCGAGGCGTCGGACTTCGAGCGCGTGGCCAATCCCTACCTGGCGGGGGCACTCGACCGTGCAGAGATCGATGAGTGGACTGCGAAGGACGCTCCGCCAGACGAGCGGGAGGCTCTGGCTCGCCGCAAGCAGGCCATCGACCGGCTGGTGACGCAGCATCCCACCGAGGTCAGGGTGGCTGCGGCGCTGAACCTCCCCACGCGCAGCGAGTACACCGCGATGAGGCGAGTGATCGGTACCGGCGCGGCGATCAGCTCGGTCGGAGTGTTCGAGGTGCGCGGGCCACTCGGGACCGAGGATCTTCTCCATCCCCTCGAGTCGGCGAACCTTCGTCTCGAGCGGTCCCTCGAGGACGTCTGGGCCGGGAAGAGCGTCCCCCTCGCGAAACCTCCGGCCGCAACCTCCTCTGCCGAGGAGTGCGTCCTCTGCGAGGTGACCGCCAAGGAGGAGAACCGGAACACCGTTTGGGCCGCGGGCCGTGCAGAGGCCGAGAAGCCGCCGGTCGTCGCTCCGGAGGCTGCGAAGCCGCCGGTCGTCGCTCCGGAGGCTGCGAAGCCGCCGGTCGTCGCTCCGGAGGCCGCGAAGCCGCCGGTCGCCGGTGAGAAGTCGAGCGCCGGGAAGGCTCCGCCGGCGGCCCCCTCGCAGGAACGAGCGCCGGCGCGACCTCAGCCCTCCCGACCGCACGCGCCTGCGCACCACGGTCGCCACTGAGCGGCGGCGCGAGGCTCGGCGAGTCCGGCGACGCGGGCGCGGGCTGCTCGATAACGACGACGGGCGGGTCGGATGCGCGAGCATCCGCTCCGCCCGCCGTCGTGCAGGACGGGCTGCGGTCAGCCGACGTGGCGCAGGAAGAGCGCGCCGAGCGGGGGCAGGATCAGCTCGGCAGAGGCCGGGCGGCCCGCCCAGGGCTCGTCGCGGGCCTCGACCGCGCCGAAGTTGCCGACTCCGGAGCCGCCGTAGATCTCGGCGTCCGTGTTGAGCAGCTCCTCCCAGCGGCCGGCCTCGGGGAGGCCGACGCGGTAGCCGTGCACCGGCGAGCCGGAGAAGTTCACGATGACCGCGACCGCGCGGCCGGCCTTGTCCTTGCGGAGAAAGGAGATCACGTTCGGGGCCGCGGCACCGCCGTCGATCCACTCGAAGCCGGCCTGGTCGTTGTCGAGCTCGTTCAGCGACGGGACCTCGCGGTAGAGGCGGTTCAGCTCGCCGACGAGGCTCCACAGCCCGCGGTGGCTGGGCTGGTCGAGGATCCACCAGTCCAGCCCGCGCTCCTCGGACCACTCCGAGTACTGCCCGAACTCCTGGCCCATGAAGAGCAGCTGCTTGCCCGGGTGCGCCCACATGAACGCCAGGTAGGCGCGCACGTTCGCCAGCTGCTGCCAGTGGTCGCCGGGCATCTTCTGGATCAGCGAACCCTTGCCGTGCACGACCTCGTCGTGGCTGATCGGCAACACGAACTGCTCGCTGAAGGCGTAGACGAAGGAGAAGGTGATCTCGCCCAGGTGGTACTGACGCCACAGCGGGTCGTTCGCCATGTAGCGCAGCGAGTCGTTCATCCAGCCCATGTTCCACTTGAGCCCGAAGCCGAGCCCGCCGGAGACGGTGGGCTGGGTGACGCCGGGCCAGCTGGTGGACTCCTCGGCGATCATCATGATGCCGGGGTAGAGCTTGTAGGCGGTGGCGTTCACCTCCTGCAGGAAGCTGATCGCCTCGAGGTTCTCGCGGCCGCCGTGCTCGTTGGGCAGCCACTCGCCCTCCTTGCGGGAGTAGTCGAGGTAGAGCATCGACGCCACGGCGTCGACCCGCAGGCCGTCGACGTGGAACTCCTCGAGCCAGAACAGCGCGTTGGCCACGAGGAAGTTGCGGACCTGGGTGTGCCCGAAGTCGAAGACGTAGGTGCCCCAGTCCATCTGCTCGCCGCGACGCCAGTCCGGGTGCTCGTAGAGGGGCTCGCCGTCGAAGCGGGCGAGCGCGAAGTCGTCCTTCGGGAAGTGCCCGGGCACCCAGTCGACGAGCACGCCGATGCCGGCCTGGTGCAGCCGGTCGATCAGGTACTTGAGGTCGTCGGCGGTGCCGAAGCGGCTCGACGCCGCGTAGTAGCCGGTGACCTGGTAGCCCCAGGAGCCGCCGAAGGGGTGCTCGGCGAGCGGCATGAACTCGACGTGGGTGAAGCCCAGCGTGGTGACGTACTCGATCAGCGGATCGGCGAGCTCGCGGTAGCCGAGACCGGGCTTCCAGGAGCCGAGGTGCATCTCGTAGACGCTGATCGGCTGGGTGTGCGGGTCGACGCTCGCGCGCTGCTCCATCCAGCCGGAGTCGCTCCACTGGTGGTGGGAGACGGGGACGCGCGAGGCGGTCGCCGGCGGCACCTCCGTGGCGCGGGCCATCGGGTCGGCCTTGCGGACCCAGCGGCCGTCGCGCGAGAGCAGGTCGAACTTGTACGAGGCGCCGGGCTCGACGCCGGGGACGAAGATCTCCCAGACGCCGTTGACGCCGAGGTTGCGCATCGCGTGGCCCTCGCCGCACCAGTCGTTGAAGTCGCCGACGACGCGGACGGCCTGGGCGTGCGGCGCCCAGACGGCGAACGAGGTGCCCCAGACGCCCTCGTGCTCGCGGTGACGCGCGCCGAGCGCCTCCCAGAGCCGCTCGTGCCGGCCCTCGCCGATCAGGTAGAGGTCGAAGTCGCCGACCGTCTTGGTGAAGCGGTACGGGTCCTCGGCGGTCCAGGAGGAGCCGTCGCCGTAGTGCGCCTCGACGGTGTACGCCTGCGGGTCCTCGTCGTGGACGCCCTGCCAGAGGCCGTCGTGCAGGTGCTCGAGCTCGACGCGGACGCCGCCGGCCAGGACGGCCGTGACGGCGTCGGCGAGCGGCCGGCGCACGCGGACGACCGCGCCGCCGCCGGGGAGCGGGTGCTGCCCGAGGACGTCGTGGGGGAGCGCGTTGCTGCCGGTCGCCAGCTGCTGGAGGACCCACTCGGGGAACTCGGGGAGCGCGTCGACCTCGGAGTCCGGCGCCGGGGCGGGGTCGGAGTCGCTCGTCTCGGCGATCGGTGCGTCCGCCGCGGCGGTCGGCTCGGGCGGCGTCAGCGGCTCGAGGGTCGCGGACGAAGCGGTCGGCTCCGGCGGCGTCAGCGGCTCGGGGGTAGCGGACGCCGTGGTCGGCTCGGGCGGCAGGAGCGGCTCGGGCGGCGCGACGGGCTCGGGCGGGGTGAGCCGCTCGGGCGCCGCGGACGACTCCTCGGCCGCGGGCTCCGCGACGTGCGCGCCCGTGGTCGTGGCCGAGCTCGTGCCGGTCGTCACGACGGTCTCCACTCGCGGCTCGACGCCCGCCGCGTCGGCGGGGCTGCCGGCCTCGGCGGGGACGACGTCCTGCGCCGGCCCCGTCCCGCGCTCGCTCTCGTCCGTGCTCTCGACCGGGCTCGTGCCCTTGTCCTCGGGAACCGTCATCGT
Source organism: Rathayibacter festucae DSM 15932 (assembly GCF_004011135.1). NCBI lineage: Bacteria > Bacillati > Actinomycetota > Actinomycetes > Micrococcales > Microbacteriaceae > Rathayibacter > Rathayibacter festucae. The sequence continues at coordinate 1,067,617 of NZ_CP028137.1, forward strand.
CCGTCCGCCTTCACGCTCAGGATGTGCACGGGCTCGACGAAGGAGTCGAGCCGCACGTAGTTGTCGCTGCCCCAGGTCCACACGGCACCGGTGATCAGGTCCTCGACCTCGTAGGTCGAGCTCCAGTCCAGCCCGAGGGACGGCAGGTCGATGTGCACCGTGGTCTCGCGCGCCGAGTGCGGATCGGTGTTGACCACGACCAGGAGGGTGTCGTCGCTGCCGGTGCCGGTGAACGCGCGGTCCAGGTGCTTGGAGTAGACGAGGATCGCGTCGTCGTCGCTGCCGTGCACCTGCAGGTTGCGGCGCTGGGCGAGCGCGGGGTGCGCCCGGCGGATCTCGTTGAGCCGGGTGATGTACGGGGCGATCGTCGAGCCGTCGGCGTCGGCCGCGGCCCAGTCGCGCGTCTTGTACTCGAACTTCTCGTTATCGATGTTCTCCTCGGCACCGGGGCGCGCGACGTTCTCGATCAGCTCGTAGCCGGCGTAGACACCCCAGAGCGGCGAGGCCGTCGCGGCGAGTGCGGCGCGGACCTTGTAGGCCGAGCGGCCGCCGTACTGGAGGTACTCGGTGAGGATGTCCGGCGTGTTCACGAAGAGGTTCGGCCGCATGTAGTCGGCCGTCTCGTGCGAGATGCTCGTGAAGAACTCCTCGAGCTCCTCCTTGGTGTTGCGCCAGGTGAAGTACGAGTACGACTGCTGGAAGCCCACCTTGCCGAGCGCCCGCATGATCGCCGGGCGGGTGAACGCCTCCGCGAGGAAGACGACCTCGGGGTTCTCGGCGTTGACCTCGTGGATGATCCACTCCCAGAAGTCGAGCGGCTTCGTGTGCGGGTTGTCGACGCGGAAGATCTTCACGCCGAGCGAGATCCAGTAGCGCAGGACGCGCAGCGCCTCCTGGCGGATGCCCTCGGGGTCGTTGTCGAAGTTGATCGGATAGATGTCCTGGTACTTCTTCGGCGGGTTCTCGGCGTAGGCGATCGAGCCGTCCGGCAGCGTCGTGAACCACTCCGGGTGGCTGGTCACCCAGGGGTGGTCCGGCGAGGCCTGCAGCGCGAAGTCGAGCGCGAGCTCGAGGCCCGCGGCGGTGACGGCGTCGTGGAATGCCGTGAAGTCCTCCACGGTGCCGAGGTCGGGGTGGATCGCGTCGTGCCCGCCCTCGGGGGCGCCGATCGCCCACGGGGAGCCGGGGTCGCCCGGGCCGGCGTTCAGCGTGTTGTTGGGGCCCTTGCGGAAGTTGCGGCCGATCGGGTGGATCGGCGGCAGGTAGAGCACGTCGAAGCCCATCGCCGCGACGGCGGGGAGACGGTCGATCGCGGTGCGGAAGGAGCCGGAGGTGACGGTGCCGTCCTCGTTCCGGACGGCGCCCTCGGAGCGGGGGAAGAACTCGTACCAGGCGCCGACGCCCGCGCGGGTGCGCTCGACATGCACGGTGCGCGGCTCGGAGACGCTCGCGAGGCTCATCACGGGGCGCGCGGTGAAGGCGCCGTGCACGGCGGGGTCCTCGGCCGCGGCGAGGCGCGCCTCGGGGGTGAGCGACTCGTCCGCCACGGTGGCGGCGGCGTCGGAGAGCAGGGAGCGCTCGGCCTCGGAGCGGGCGTCGTCGCCGGCCGCGGTGCGCAGGAGGCCCTCGCCGATCGCGAAGGTGACGGCGATGTCCAGGCCGGCCGGGATCTTGACCTCGGCGGTGTGCAGCCAGGTCGCCCAGTCGTCGGCGAAGGCGCGGATGCGGTACGTCCAGTCGCCCTCGTCGTCGAGGAGGACGAGGCGCCCGTAGCGGTCGGTGCCGGTGGCGATCAGCGCCATCCGGTGCTCCGACTCGGTGCCGGCGGGGGAGGTGAGCAGCAGATCGACGCCGATCAGGTCGTGCCCCTCGCGGAACGCCGTCGCCGCGAACGGGACGACCTCGCCGACGAAGGCCTTCGCCGGCCAGCGGTCGTCCTCGAGCCGCGGCTGCGGGTCGATGATCGGGATGCGCTCGGCGCGCACCCGGTAGCCGGAGCCGGTCGGAGGCGACTGCTCCGCGGTCTCCGCCGCAGCCTCGGGAGCCGGCGCCGCGTCGGCCGTCCCCGGTGCCACAGGCGCCTGCGCCTGCGCGGCCGGAGCCGGTGCCGTGCGATCCTGCGCATCCTGTGCCGCCGCCTCCGGCGACGGGGGTGTCTGCGCGGCCGGAGTCTCCTCGCGGGCCGCACCTCCCCGAGCCGCTCGTCGTGCGTCCTTGCCGTGCGAAGCCTTGCCGAAAGGTGTCTGAGCCACGTCACGACAGTAGCGACCGGCGATGCCTTTGGCACGCCGGTTGCGAACGCGCGCGCCGCTGTGCAAAAGGGCCGGCGCCACGGCCGACGGCGCCCGCGGGCACTCCGCTACAGTGTGCGAGCGCGACCGCCCCGGCCGTCCGCAGGGGGTGCTCGCCGGGGTCCGCAGTCGCCGGGATCAGCCGGTCGTCGTACCGGCAGAGAGTCGAGGAGTGCCGTGAAGGCCATCCGCCGCTTCACCGTCCGATCGGTCCTGCCGCCCGAGCTGTCCGCGCTCGGCGAGCTGGCGGGCAATCTGCGCTGGGCCTGGCACGAGCCGACGCGGCGCCTGTTCGAGCGGGCGGACGCCGAGCTGTGGCAGCGCAGCGGCGGCGACCCGACCGCGCTGCTCGGCGCGATCGCGCCCGAGCGCCTCGCCGAGCTGGCCCGCGACCAGGGCTTCGTCGACGACGCCTGGCGCCTGCGCGACGACCTCGAGCGCTACCGCACCGAGCCGCGCTGGTACCAGTCGCTGCCGGAGTCGGCGCCGCGCTCGATCGCCTACTTCTCGCCCGAGTTCGGCATCGCCGCCGCGCTCCCGCAGTACTCCGGCGGTCTGGGCATCCTCGCGGGCGACCACCTCAAGGCCTCCTCGGACCTCGGCGTCCCGCTGACGGGCGTCGGCCTCTTCTACCGCTCGGGCTACTTCTCCCAGGGGCTCTCCGCCGACGGCTGGCAGCTCGAGTCCTACCCCTCGCTCGACCCCGACGGCCTGCCGCTGCGGATCGTGCGGCTGGCGGACGGCTCCGCGGCGCGGATCGTGCTGGCCCTGCCGGACGGGCGCGCGCTCTACGCCCGGGTCTGGCGGGCCGAGGTGGGCCGGGTGACGCTGCTGCTGCTCGACACCGACGTCCGCGAGAACGAGGACGCCTTGCGCACGGTCACCGATCGGCTCTACGGCGGCGGCGGCGAGCACCGCCTCCTGCAGGAGCTGCTGCTGGGCATCGGCGGCGTGCGCGCCCTCGAGCTGTGGGCCGAGGTCTCGGGCACGCCGCTCGCGGAGGTGTTCCACACCAACGAGGGGCACGCGGGCTTCCAGGGGCTCGAGCGCATCTCCGGCCTGATCGGCTCGGGCCTCGACTTCGACCAGGCGCTGCAGGTCGTCCGCGCGAGCACGGTCTTCACTACGCACACGCCGGTGCCCGCGGGCATCGACCGCTTCGACCGCGGGATGATCGAGCGGTACTTCACCACTGAGCTGCTGCCGGGCGTGCAGATCGAGGACGTGCTGGCGCTGGGCTCCGAGTCGACCACGGGCGGTGCGAGCGACGTCTTCAACATGGCGTTCATGGGGCTCCGCCTGGCGCAGCGCTCCAACGGCGTCTCGAAGCTGCACGGCGAGGTGAGCCGCTCGATGTTCTCCGGGCTCTGGCCGGGCTTCGACACGGCGGAGGTGCCGATCGGCTCGGTCACGAACGGCGTGCACGCGGCGACCTGGACCGATCCGATCCTCCGGGGTCTCGCCCGCGACCGGCTCGGTACCGACGACACCACCCGCGCCGACTGGGCGTCCGGCGCCTTGAGCGACGGCGAGCTCTGGCAGGCGCGGCGCTCGATGCGCGAGCAGCTGGTGCGCGACGCCCGGGCGCGCGCCGCCCGCTCCTGGCGCGAGCAGAACCCCGGCGGCCTGACTCCGGCCTGGCTGGACGAGCTGCTCGACCCGGACGTGCTCACCATCGGCTTCGCCCGGCGCGTGCCCACCTACAAGCGGCTGACGCTGATGCTGCACGACCCGGAGCGGCTGCGCGCGCTGCTGACGCACCCGGAGCACCCGATCCAGATCGTGATCGCCGGCAAGTCGCACCCCGCCGACGAGGAGGGCAAGCGGCTGATCCAGAAGCTGGTCCGCTTCGCTCAGGAGCCGGACGTGCGCCGGCGGATCGTCTTCCTGCCCGACTACGACATTGCGATGGCGCAGCTGCTCTACCCGGGCACCGACGTCTGGCTGAACAACCCGCTGCGTCCGCTCGAGGCCTGCGGCACCTCCGGGATGAAGGCCGCGCTGAACGGCTCGCTGAACCTGTCGATCCTCGACGGCTGGTGGAACGAGTACTTCGACGGCGAGAACGGCTGGGCGATCCCGTCCTCCGACCGCGACCTCGATCCGGAGTCGCGCGACACGCTCGAGGCGGACGCGCTCTACGAGCTGCTCGAGAGCGAGGTCGTGCCGCGCTACTACGAGCGCGACCACGACGGGGTGCCGCGCCGCTGGGCGCGCTCGATCCGGCACACGCTGGCGACGCTCTCACCGGAGCTGTCGGCCGAGCGGATGGTGCGCCAGTACGTCGAGGCGCTCTACCAGCCCGCCGCCGAGGCCGGGCGCGAGATCGCGGCCGACCACTTCGAGCCGGCCAAGGAGCTGTCGGCCTGGAAGCAGCGGGTCCGCGCGGGCTGGCCGGGCGTGGCGGTCGCCTCCGTGGAGTCCGGCGGCATCGACGCGGTGCCCCAGCGCGGCGACCGGCTCGCCCTGCGCGCGGGGGTGCGCCTCGGCGAGCTCTCGCCCGAGGACGTCGTGGTGCAGGTCGTCTCGGGCACCACCGCGGCGGACGGCTCGCTCGTCGACGTCCGCCTGCACGAGCTCGAGGTCGCCGAGGAGTCGGGCGCGGTCGTGCCCGCCGACGCGGTCGGCCGCGTGCCCTACGCCGGCGAGATCGTCCTCGACCGCAGCGGCTCCTTCGGCTACACCGTCCGCGTCGTGCCGCGGCACCCGCTGCTCGCCCGCTCGGCCGAGCTCGGCCTGGTCGCGGCGGCCGGCTGACGCGCCCCGATGCCGGTCGAGCAGCCGCGGAGCGTCCGTTCGGAGTCATGCTGGTCGAGTAGCCGCGGAGCGGCGTATCGAGACCCGGCCTCCAGGTGACGGTGGATCTCGATACGCCCTCTGCGAGGGCTACTCGATCAGCATGTCTCGATCCGCCTTCTGCGAGGGCTGCTCGATCAGCAGGGAGGCGGCCTCCGTGCATGCTGGTGGAGCTGCCGCGAAGCGTCCTCTCAGATGCATGCTGGTCGAGTAGCCGCGCAGCGGCGTATCGAGACCCGCCCGCCCTCAGCGCGCGATGTCCGCGACGATCGCGCCCGTCGCGGCGACGAGGTCCGCCGGCGCGAGCTCGATGTCGAAGCCGCGGCGGCCGCCGGAGACGAGCACGGTGTCGTACAGCTCCGCCGTCTCGTCGAGCACCGTGCGGTGCCGCGTCTTCTGCCCGATCGGCGAGATGCCGCCGAGCACGTAGCCGGTGCGCCGCTGTGCGAGCGCCGGGTCGGCCATCGCCGCCCGCTTGCCGCCGACCGCCGCCGCCAGCTCCTTGAGCCCCAGCTGCCCGGTCACCGGCACGATGCCGACGACCAGCTCGCCGTCGACGTCGACCAGCAGCGTCTTGAACACCCGCTCCGGCTCCACCCCGAGCGCCTCGGCCGCCTCGCCGCCGTAGCTCGCCGCCCCGGGATCGTGCCGGTACTCCCGCGGCACGAAGGCGATTCCCGCCGCGGTCAGCGCGAGCGTCGCCGGAGTCCCCGGTCCGCCCTTCATCAGCTCGCGGCGGCCGGACGCGGGCCGTGCGCGGCGAAGAGCTGCATCGAGGTGCCGGCGACGCGGACGACCTGCCCCGGCTCGAACGACTCGCCGTGCTCGAGCGGCACCGACTCCTCACTGCTCCACAGCCGGGTGTACCCGGTGACGTTCTCGCTCTCGGCGAGGACCACCGAGGTGTCCGCCTCGACGCCGTGCACGATCAGCAGGACGCGGTCGAACTCCTCCGTCTCGGGAGTCGACGCCGCCAGGTACTGCAGCGTGCGGTTCTCCGCCGAGGTCCAGTCGTGCTCGGACATCGTCCGCCCGTGCGCGTCGAACCACTGCATGCTCGTCGCACCCGGCGTCACCGCACCGCCGCGCCCGTAGTGCGAGGGCCGCAACGCCGGGTGCTCGCGGCGCAGGCGGATCAGCGTCCGGGCGTGCTCCCGCAGCTCGAGCTGCCAGTCGCTGCGCCCGTCCCAGCGCAGCCAGGTGAGGTCTGAGTCCTGGCAGTAGGCGTTGTTGTTGCCGCGCTGACTGCGGCCGAACTCGTCGCCGGCCGTGATCATCGGCACACCGGCCGAGAGCAGCAGCGTCCCGAGCAGGTTCCGCATCGCCTTCCGCCGGCCCCGGTTGACGCCGTCGTCGGTGGTCGGCCCCTCGAAGCCGTGGTTGAAGGAGCGGTTGGTGTCGGCGCCGTCGCGGTTCGACTCGCCGTTGCCGATGTTGTGCTTGACGTTGTAGGAGACCAGGTCGGCGAGCGTGAAGCCGTCGTGCGCCGTGACGAAGTTGACGGAGGCGAGCGGCCCGCGCTCGAGCGAGAACGTGTTCGACGAGCCGGAGAGCCGGGTCGCGAAGCCGCCGATGCCCACCGGCGCCGTTCCCGCGCGCCGGGCGTAGTCGATGTCCGAGAGCCAGAAGTTGCGGGCGCGGTCGCGGTAGCGGTCGTTCCACTCCGACCAGCCGTCGGGGAAGTTGCCGGTCTGCCAGCCGCCCATGCCGACGTCCCAGGGCTCGGCGATCATCTTCACGTCGGCGAGCGACGGATCCTCGATGGCCGCGCGCAGCAGCGGGTGGTCGCGCTGGAAGTGCGCGATCTCGTCCCGCCCGAGGGTCGCGGCCAGATCGAGCCGGAAGCCGTCGACCCCGACCTCGTCGGACCAGTAGCGGAGCGAGTCGAGCACCAGGCGCTGGGCGACGGGCCGGCCGAAGTCGATCGTGTTGCCGCAGCCGGTCACGTCGATGTAGTGGCCCTCGCCGGTCTGGCGGTAGTACGCCTGGTCGTCGATGCCGCGCAGGCTCGAGCGCGGACCCTGCGGCCCCTCCTCGGCGGTGTGGTTGTAGACCACGTCGAGGATCACCTCGAGCCCGGCCTCGTGCAGCAGCTTGACCATGCCCTTGAACTCGCGCAGCACCGCGGTCGGGCCGCCGCGCTGGGCGGCGGGGGAGGCGTAGGCGGCGTGCGGGCTGAAGAAGTTGAGGGTGTTGTATCCCCAGTAGTTGGTGAGCCCCTGGCGCAGCAGCCGCTGCTCCGAGACGAACGCGTGCACGGGGAGGAGTTCGACGGCGGTGACCCCGAGCTCGAGAAGCGACGAGACGGTGGACTCGTGCGCGAGGCCGGCGTAGCTGCCGCGCAGCTCGACGGGCAGCGCCGGGTTCAGCTTCGTCAGGCCCTTCACGTGCGCCTCGTAGATCACGGTGCGATCCAGCGGCGTGCGCGGCTTCTCGGAGGAGCCCCAGTCGAAGGAGTCGTCCACGACGACGGAGCGCCACTCGTTCTCGGCGACCCGGTGCAGCCCACGGGAGTACGGCTCGAGCAGGGGGACCCGCGGATCGAAGCGGCCGGGGACGCCCGAGGGCCCGTCCACCTTGATCGCGTAGCGGCGGCCGACGGTCAGCTGCGCGGCCCGGGCCGACCAGACGTCGTCCTCCCCGCGCGTCAGCGGGACGGTGCGGGTGACCCAGCTCGGGTCCTTCTCGTCGTAGAGCAGCAGATCGATGGCCGTCGCGTGCTCCGACCAGACCCGCAGCTCACCGCCCTCCGCGTCCACGACGACTCCGAGGCGGGCCAGGGAGTCGCGTGTCTGCATGCGACCTACAGTAGTGAGGGGCCGGAGACCTGCTCCGCACCCCGGACGCGGGACGGAGGGCGCCATGATCTATCTCGACCACGCGGCGACCACCCCGCTCCGGGCCTCGGCGCTCGCCGCCTTCGCCGAGGCGTCCGCGCAGCCCGGCAACCCCTCGTCGGTGCACGGCTCGGGCCAGGAGGCGCGCCGCCGGCTCGAGGACGCCCGCTCGGCGATCGCCGTCGCGCTCGGCTGCGAGCCGATCGAGGTGATCCTCACCGCGGGCGGCACCGAGGCGATCAACCTGGCGCTCAAGGGCCTCTACTGGCAGCGGGTCGCGGAGTCCCCGGCGCGCACGCGCATCCTCGTGCCCGGCGGCGAGCACCACGCCACGATCGACACGGTCGAGTGGCTGGCGGCCCACGAGGGCGCCCGCGTCGAGTGGCTCGAGCTCGACGCTGAGGGGACCCTGCGTCCCGAGACGCTCGAGGCGGCGCTCGCCGCGGACCCCGGCTCCGTCGCGGTGGTCTCCGCGCTCTGGGTGAACAACGAGATCGGCACGATCGCGCCGGTCGCCGAGCTGGCCGCGGTCTGCGCGCGGGCCGGCGTGCCGCTGCACCTCGACGCGGTCGCGGCGCTCGGACACGTGCCGCTCGAGATCGCGGCGGTGCGGCGCGCCTCCGGCTCCCGCGACGGCGCGGGCCTCGTCGCGGTCAGCGTCTCGGGGCACAAGGTCGGCGGGCCGATCGCGACCGGCGCCCTCGTCCTGGCGCGCGACGCCCGGGTCGTGCCGGTGCTGCACGGCGGCGGTCAGCAGCGCGGGGTCCGCTCGGGCACCCAGGACGTCCCCGGGGCGGCGGCGTTCGCGGCGGCCGTGACGGAGGCGGTCGCTGAGCTGCCCGAGGAGGCGCTGCGACTGGCGGCTCTGCGCGACCGGCTCGTCGCGGGGATCCTCGCGGCCGTCCCCGGAGCGACGCTGACCGGGCCGGCCGTCGACTCCGGCCGGCGGGTCGCGAGCAACGCGCACCTCGCCTTCCCCGGCGCGCAGGGCGACTCGCTCCTCTTCCTCCTGGACATGGCGGGCGTCTCGGTGTCGACCGGCTCGGCCTGCACGGCGGGCATCCCCGAGCCCTCGCACGTGGTGCTGGCGCTCGGCCGCAGCGAGGACGAGGCGCGCGGCGTGCTCCGGATGACGCTGGGCTGGACCACGACGGACGCCGACGTGGACGCGCTGCTCGCGGCGCTGCCGGGCGCGTACGCGCGGGCGGCTCGCGCCGGCCTGTCCAGCCGCGCCGTGCTCCCCGCCTGACGCCGCCTCCGCGCGGTACCCACCCGTTGTGCAGGCGCTCGTCCGTTGTGCAGGTGTCCGGCGCGAGTCGCCCGATCCTCCGTGCAGGTCTGCGCCGAACGCGCGCGATCACCTGCAGATCGGACGCGACCGGGGACGGACCGCCGCGAATCGCGCACACCGCACGCCCGCCGCCCGCTCGTAGACTCGGACGGTGAAGGTTCTTGCGGCGATGAGCGGTGGAGTGGACTCGGCGGTGGCCGCGGCCCGCGCGGTGGAGGCGGGGCACGAGGTGGTCGGCGTGCACCTCGCGCTGAGCAGGATGCCCGGCACGCTGCGCACCGGCAGCCGCGGCTGCTGCACGATCGAGGACTCGATGGACGCCCAGCGCGCCGCGAACGTCCTCGGCATCCCCTACTACGTGTGGGACTTCTCCGAGCGGTTCAAGCTCGACGTCGTCGACGACTTCGTGGCCGAGTACGCCGCCGGCCGAACCCCCAACCCGTGCATGCGCTGCAACGAGCGGATCAAGTTCGCGGCCCTGCTCGAGAAGGCGCTCGACCTCGGCTTCGACGCCGTCTGCACCGGCCACTACGCCTCGCTCGAGACCGCGGCCGACGGCAGCCCCGAGCTGCACCGCGCGAGCGACGAGGCGAAGGACCAGTCCTACGTCCTCGGTGTGCTCACCACCGCGCAGCTCGAGCACTCGATGTTCCCGCTCGGCTCGACGCCCTCGAAGGCGGTCGTCCGGGCGGAGGCGGCCCGCCGCGGCCTGAGCGTCGCGAACAAGCCGGACAGCTACGACATCTGCTTCATCCCCGACGGCGACACCCGCGGCTGGCTCTCGGAGCGCGTCGCCCCCGAGACCGGCGCGATCGTCGACCGCGACGGCGCGGTGGTGGGGGCGCACGAGGGAGCCCACGGCTACACGGTCGGCCAGCGCCGGGGCCTGCACCTCGGCGTGCCCGCGCCGGACGGCCGCCCGCGGTTCGTGCTCGAGGTGCGGCCGAAGACCAACGAGGTCGTCGTCGGTCCGCGGGAGGCGCTGCGCATCGGCGAGATCGCCGGCTCGCGCTTCACCTGGGCCGGCGCGGCGCCGGAGGACGCGTCGACGCCGTTCCGCTGCGACGTGCAGATCCGCGCGCACGCCGACCCGGTCCCGGCGACCGCGGTCGTGTCGGACGTCTCTGGGAAGGTGGAGCTCGTGATCACTCCCGACTCGCCGCTCGACGGCGTCGCCCCCGGCCAGACGGCCGTCGTCTACCTCGGCACCCGCGTGCTCGGCCAGTGCACGATCGACCGCACGGTCGCGGCCGACCTCGCCGGTGCCTCCGCGAGCGGGGCGGTGCTCTGATGGCCGCGAAGTCCGGGGCGGGCGCGACTCCGGCGGCGGACCTCGATCCGGCGCAGCGCGTCGACGAGCTGCGCGCGCGGATCCGCTCGGCGAGCGAGGACTACTACGCGGCCGACGCCTCGCCGCTCGCCGACGCCGAGTACGACGCGCTCGTCCGCGAGCTCGCCGAGCTCGAGACGGCGCACCCCGAGCTGGCCACCGAGGACTCGCCGACGCAGACCGTCGGGGGAGTGGTCGCCGCCGGTCTCGACCCGATCGATCACGCCGAGCGGATGCTCTCGCTCGACAACGTCTTCTCGGCCGAGGAGCTGCGCGAGTGGTGCGACAAGACCGTCGCCTCCGCCGCCCGCCCGGTCGCCTGGCTGACCGAGCTCAAGATCGACGGACTCGCCATCTCGCTGCACTACGAGAACGGCCGCCTCGTCACCGCCGCCACCCGCGGTGACGGGCGCACCGGCGAGGACGTCACCGTCAACGCTCTGCGCGTGGCCGGCATCCCGCAGCAGCTGGAGGGCGAGGGGCACCCCGCTCTGGTCGAGGTCCGCGGCGAGGTCTTCATCCCCGTGCGCGAGTTCGCGGCACTGAACGCCCTGCAGGAGACCCTGCGGGACGAGGCCGTCGAGGAGGCGCGCGAGCGCTGGTCGGCCAGGCCGAGCGCCACCCGCAAGCCCTTCGACGAGGAGCGGGTCCGCGACAGCGCCCTGCGCCGCTTCCCCACCTTCGCCAATCCGCGGAACGCCGCGAGCGGCGGGCTCCGCCAGCAGCTCGACAAGAAGTCCGGCCTCGACCTCCGAGCCGGCGAGGCGCGGGTCGGCTCGCTCGCGCTCTACGTGCACGGCATCGGCGCCTGGCCGGACCCGCCGGTGCAGAGCCAGTCCGAGGTCTACGGGCTGCTCGCCTCCTGGGGTCTGCCGGTCAGCGCGCACAACCGGGTGTCGGAGTCGGTGGACGAGGTCCTCGCCTTCGTCGAGCAGTACGGCCGCGAGCGCCACTCGGTCGAGCACGAGATCGACGGCGTCGTCGTCAAGGTCGACGAGCTGGAGCTGCACGACGAGCTCGGCGCCACCAGCCGCGCCCCGCGCTGGGCCATCGCCTACAAGTACCCGCCCGAGGAGGTGCACACCAAGCTCCTCGACATCGTCGTCAGCGTCGGCCGCACCGGCCGGGCCACCCCGTTCGCGCAGATGGAGAAGGTGAAGGTCGCAGGCTCGGAGGTGCGCCAGGCCACGCTGCACAACGCCGACGTGGTGAAGGCCAAGGGCGTGCTGATCGGCGACACCGTCGTGCTGCGCAAGGCCGGCGACGTCATCCCCGAGGTGCTCGGCCCGGTGATCGAGCTGCGCGACGGCAGCGAGCGCGAGTTCGTGATGCCGACGCAGTGCCCCGAGTGCGGCACGACCCTCGCCCCCGCCAAGGAGGGCGACGTCGATCTGCGCTGCCCGAACGCCCGCTCCTGCCCCGCGCAGGTGCGCGGCCGCGTCGAGCACATCGGCAGCCGCGGCGCGCTCGACATCGAGGTGCTTGGCGAGGTGACCGCCGCGGCGCTGACCCAGCCGTTCGTGCCCGCGGAGCCGCCGCTCGACACCGAGGCCAGCCTTTTCGAGCTGCGGATCGAGGACGTCTTCCCGATCGAGGTCGTCGTCCGCGACAGCGAGACCGGCCTGCAGAAGCTCGACGACCGGGGCGAGGCGAAGGTCGTCGGCCCGTTCAAGCGGAAGCGGCAGAAGCGCGACGGCCCGTTCGACCCGGAGGCGGAGGTGTTCGGCGGCGACGCGGAGTACGTCCCGTCGACGACCGGCCTCGCGCTGATCGCCAACATCGAGAAGGCGAAGACGTCGCCGCTCTGGCGCTTCCTGGTGTCGCTCAGCATCCGGCACGTCGGCCCGGTCGCCGCGCGCGCCCTGGCCGGGCACTTCGGCTCGCTCGACGCGATCCGCGCGGCCAGCCGCGAGGAGCTCGCCGCGGTCGACGGCGTCGGCGGCATCATCGGCGACGCGGTGCTCGCCTGGTTCGAGGTCGACTGGCACGCCGAGATCGTCGACCGCTGGGCGAAGGCGGGCGTGCAGTTCGCCACGCCCGGCCACCCCGGCCCCGGTGCGGCCGACGCCGCGGGCGGCGTCCTCGCCGGCCTCACCGTCGTCGCGACCGGCTCGCTCGAGGGCTACAGCCGCGAGGGGGCGCAGGAGGCGATCCTCGCCGCCGGCGGCAAGGCCGGCTCGAGCGTCTCGAAGAAGACGCACTACGTCGCCGCAGGGCCCGGCGCCGGCAGCAAGCTCGGCAAGGCTGAGGCGCTCGGCGTGCGGATCATCACCGCCGCGGAGTTCCACCTGCTCGTGACCGAGGGTCCTGACGCGATCGCGCTGCCTGAGGAAGCGGCCTCGGAGGAGACGGCCGGCGGCGCGCCCGTCGCCGACGCTCCCGCCGCCGACGGCACCGACCCGGTCGCCGCCGAGGCGTCGGCCGACGAGACCGCCGATGCGCCGACCGCCGATGCGCCCGCCGCTGAGGAGACCCCCGACGCGGATGCCTGACCGGCCCGGCGAGGAGCGGCGGGCCTTCCTCCGCCGCTCCTTCGCCGAGGCCGCCTCGACCGCGCTCGACGCCGCGGTTCGTGCGGCACCGCTGAACGCACGAGAGCGTGCCGCCGCCGCCGCGCTGGCCCGGATCGATCACCTCGTCGTCGTCTCCTTCGCCGGACGGCCGCGCCGCCAGGTCTTCGGTGCCCTCGACGGCGAGTCGGGCACCGACTTCGCCGGCGGCACCGACGAGGTGCTGACCGCCCCCGGTCCCGGCACCCCGGGAGACCGGTTCGCCCCCGCGATGCTCCCCGTGCACACGCTGCTCGCGCACTCGTTCGCGCGCGCCGACCACTGGCGCGCGGACGGCCGTGACCCGCTCCGACTGCTGCTCGACTCGGCCCGGCACGCCGGCACCCGCTGGTCCCTGGTCGTCGACGACCGGCAGGGTGTCTCGACCACGCTGCTCGCCGACCCCGAGTGGCCGCACCACGACCCCGCGGCCGTCGCCGCCGCCGAGGGAGCCCTTCTCCCGCTCTCCCGTCTCGCGGAGGCGGCCGCCGCGGGCACCCTGCCGCCGGTCGTCCTGGTCGAGCCCCGCTCGCTCGTCGATCCGGCCGACTTCGCCGCCGCCGCCGATCCGGGCCGGTCGAGATCTGCGGACGCGCGGACGGCCGAGCGGCTCCTGCACGAGACCGTCGACGCGGCCAGGGCGGCGGAGTCGGCCGGGCGCCGGGTGCTGCTGCTCGTCACCGCGCGCGGGCGGTCCGGTCGCCCCGGCGACGTCCCGGCCCTCCTCATCGCCTCGAGCGCGCGGCCCGGTGATCGTCTGACGGCCCGGCTCGGCCCGGCGACTCCCGCCCTCCTGCACCGCGCCCGCTTCGCCGCGGACCGCCGGGCGCTGGCGGACGACGGCGTGCTCGCCGTCGCCGAGGCGCTGTCCGGGCCCGCCCGGCCGCTGTCGCGCTATCCGCGCACGGCACCCGCCTTCGCGCCGGAGGACCCGGAGCGCTCGGTCGGGCCTGCCCTCGCCGCTGCCCTCGCCGCGGCGGGCGTCACCGCCGAGCCGGACGACGTCGATCAGGCCCTCATGATGCTCCGAGCCGCCGCCCCGGGCGCGTCGCTACACTCCCCGGAGGCACGGATCCGCGGCACGCGGGAAGGGCGGGACGCATGAGCGGCACCGACGGCGGCGGCGACCGCACCCCGCGAGACGACGCCCCTCGCTCCCGCTCCCGCCGCCGCTTCCTGGCCGGCGGCGCAGTAGCCGGCGGAGTCGCCGCCGCGGGCCTCACCGGCGGAGCGATCGGCGCGGCCGTCGCCTCCGGCCGGGACCGCGAGGCGGAGTCGCCCCTGCCGAAGCGCAGCGAGCCGGGCTTCGACCACGTCGTCGTCGTGATGTTCGAGAACCGCTCCTTCGACAACATCCTGGGGCAGCTCCACACGGCCGACGGCCCGCCCGCGGGCGAGACCTTCGAGGGCCTGCAGAGCGGCGAGCACTCCAACACCACCGCCGCGGGCGACACCGTCGCCGCGCACGTCTACCAGGGCGCGACCGACACGGTGATGCGCCAGCCCGATCCCGACCCGGGCGAGGAGTACCCGCACGTCAACACCCAGCTCTTCGGCACGATCGACCCGCCGTCCAACGCCGGGGCGTCGGTCGGCGCGATGACGGCCCCCTTCAACGCGCCCGCCGACGCCTCCGCGCCGACGATGAGCGGGTTCCTCGAGGACTACGTGCAGAACCTCCGCCACCTGAAGAAGGGCGAGGAGCCCACCCGCGAGGAGTACGGCACGATCATGGGCGGCTTCTCGCCGGACATGCTGCCCGTCTTCTCGACACTGGCCCGCGAGTTCGCCGTCTTCGACCACTGGTTCTGCGCCGTCCCCTCGCAGACCTTCTGCAACCGCTCCTTCTTCCACGCCTCGACCTCGCACGGCTTCGTCACCAACAAGCACGGCGGCGGCTACGAGAAGTGGCTCGCCGACGACCTCGCCGATGCGCCGACGGTCTTCAACCGCCTAGAGGAGGCCGGGAAGAGCTGGCGGGTCTACTTCGACGCGCTGCAGGTCGTCTCCTACACCGGCTTCCTGCACGCGCCGGTGCTCGAGAAGTACTGGAAGACCAACTTCGCCCCGATGGAGCAGTTCTACGCGGACGTCGCGAGCGGCGAGCTGCCCGACTACGCCTTCGTCGAGCCGCGGCTCGTCTTCGACCACAACGACATGCACCCGCCGACCGGCGTCCTGCACGAGGACGAGGTCGACGGGCAGCCGCTCTACGACAGCGCGCTGTCCGACGTCCGCGCCGGGGAGCTGCTGCTGCACGAGATCTACTCGGCGATCCGCGAGAGCGCGTCGACGACGGGCTCGAACGCGATCAACACCCTGCTGCTGGCCACCTTCGACGAGCACGGCGGTCTCTACGACCACGTGCCGCCGCCCGCCGCGACCCCGCCCGGCGACGGCCGCGAGGGCGAGATGGGCTTCGGCTTCGACCGCCTCGGCTGCCGCGTGCCGGCGATCGCGATCTCGGCCTACACGCGGGCCGGCACGATCCTGCACGACGAGATGCACCACGGCGCCCTGATCCGCACCCTCAGCCGCCTGCACGGGCTCGAGCCGCTCACGGCCAGGGACGCCGACGCGCCCGACCTCTTCGGCGTGGTCACCCTCGACACCCCGCGGCAGATCGACGACTGGCCGACCACCGTGCCGCAGTACCTCCCGCCGAATCCGGAGGCGACCCCGCCGCACCCGGCCAACGCGAACAGGGACAAGCCGCTCAGCCCGCCGGCCCTCGGGCTGATGGGCCTGCTGCTGGCCCGCTACGGCGAGCCCGGCGACGACCTGCCGACCACCTACCAGGGCGCCTACGAGGCGCTGCTGAAGCACGGCACGAGCCTCTTCGGCACCGGCACGGTCACCGCCTCGCCCACCGCCTCGCCCACCGCGTCGCCCGGGGCCTGAGCGGAGGGAGCGTCGGCGCCCCTGGCTAGACTGGACGCCGATTCCCACGAACCACCCGACGGAGACGCATGTCCGAGATCACGGCCGACACGGTCGCCCATCTGGCCTCGCTGGCCAGGATCGACCTCACCACCGAGGAGATCGAGAACCTCACCCGGGAGCTCGGTCAGATCGTCGACTCGGTGACGGCGATCCAGGCCGTCGCCACCCCCGACGTCCCGGCCACCAGCCACCCCATCCCGCTCGAGAACGTGTTCCGCCCCGACGTCGTGGGCGAGACACTGACCCTCGAGCAGGCGCTCTCCGGCGCTCCCGAGCACGACGGCAGCCGCTTCCAGGTCTCCGCGATCCTGGGGGAGGAGCAGTGAGCGCCCACGGCGACGAGCTCGTCCGCCTCAGCGCCTCCGCCCTCGCCTCGCGCCTCGCCGACGGCTCCGTCTCCTCGCGCGAGGCGACGCAGGCGCACCTCGACCGCATCGCGGCGGTCGACGGCGCGGTGCACGCCTTCCTGCACGTCGCGGGCGACGCCGCGACCGCGACGGCCGACGCGATCGACCGCCGCCGCGCCGAGGGCGAGTCGCTGCACCCGCTCGCCGGCGTCCCGCTCGCGGTCAAGGACGTCATCGTCACGAACGACATGCCGACCACCGCGGGCTCGCGCATCCTCGAGGGCTGGCGCCCGCCCTACGACGCGACCGTCATGCAGAAGATCCGCGCGGCCGGCCTCGTGCCGATCGGCAAGACCAACATGGACGAGTTCGCGATGGGCTCGACCACCGAGCGATCCGCCTACGGCCCCACCCACAACCCGTGGGACCTCGACCGCATCCCCGGCGGCTCCGGCGGCGGCTCGGCCGCGGCCGTCGCGAGCTACGAGGCGCCGCTGGCCCTCGGCTCCGACACCGGCGGCTCGATCCGCCAGCCCGCGCACGTCACCGGCACCGTCGGCGTCAAGCCGACCTACGGCGGGGTCTCCCGCTACGGCGCCGTCGCCCTGGCCTCGAGCCTCGACCAGATCGGCCCGGTCTCGCGCACGGTCCTGGACTCGGCGCTGCTGCACGACGTCATCGCCGGGCACGACCCGCGCGACTCGACCTCGCTCCGCGACGAGTGGCCCTCCTTCGCCGACGCGGTCCGCCGTGCCGACGTGAAGGGCCTGCGGATCGGCGTCCTCAAGGAGCTCGACGGGGGAGAGGGCTTCCAGCCCGGTGTCCTCGCCCGCTTCCACGAGGCCCTCGCGGTGCTCGAGAAGGCCGGCGCCGAGATCGTCGAGGTCAGCGCGCCGAGCATCGAGCACGCCGTCGCGGCGTACTACCTGATCCTCCCCGCGGAGGCGTCGAGCAACCTCGCGAAGTTCGACTCCGTGCGCTTCGGCCTCCGGGTCACCCCGAAGGGCGGCGGCACGGTCGAGCAGGTCATGGCCGCGACCCGCGAGCAAGGCTTCGGCCCCGAGGTGAAGCGCCGCATCATCCTCGGCACCTACGCGCTCTCGGCCGGCTACTACGACGCCTACTACGGCAGCGCGCAGAAGGTGCGCACCCTGGTCCAGCGCGACTTCGACGCCGCCTTCGCCTCGGTCGACGTGATCGCCTCGCCGACCGCGCCGACCACCGCCTACCGGCTCGGCGAGAAGCTCGACGACCCGCTGGCGATGTACCGCGGCGACATCGCCACGATCCCGGCGAACCTGGCCGGCATCCCCGGCATCTCGGTCCCCGCCGGTCTCGCCGACGAGGACGGCCTGCCGGTCGGCGTCCAGTTCCTGGCCCCCGCCCGCCAGGACGTCCGGCTCTACACCGTCGGCGGCGCGCTCGAGGCGCTCCTGGAGGAGCAGTGGGGCCACCCGCTGCTCTCGCAGGCGCCCGATCTCGCCGCCGCCCAGCTCTCCGCCCCCCAGGAAGGTGCCGTCTGATGGCCTCCGCGCACGCGTCCGCCCCCGAGCTGATGGACTACGACGAGGTCTTCGAGCGCTTCGAGCCGGTCCTCGGCTTCGAGGTGCACATCGAGCTCAACACGAAGACGAAGATGTTCTCGGACGCCCCGAACATCGCCGGCTCCGAGCCGAACACCAACACGACGCCGGTCTGCCTGGGCCTGCCCGGCTCGCTGCCGGTCGTCAACGAGCAGGCCGTCCGCTACTCGATCAGCCTCGGCCTCGCGCTCGGCTGCTCGATCGCGCCGTCCAGCCGCTTCGCCCGGAAGAACTACTTCTACCCGGACATGGCGAAGAACTACCAGATCTCCCAGTTCGACGAGCCGATCGCCTTCGAGGGCTCGGTCGAGGTCGAGCTCGCCGACGGCAGCGTCGTGCACATCCCGATCGAGCGCGCGCACATGGAGGAGGACGCGGGCAAGCTGACCCACGTCGGCGGCTCCACCGGCCGCATCCAGGGCGCGGAGTACTCGCTGGTCGACTACAACCGCGCCGGCGTCCCCCTGGTCGAGATCGTCACGAAGCCGATCCACGGCGCGGGCAAGAGCGCTCCGGAGTACGCCAAGGCCTACGTCGCCACCATCCGCGACATCGTCCTCGCGCTCGGCATCTCCGACGCGAAGATGGAGCGCGGCAACCTCCGCTGCGACGCGAACGTCTCGCTCAAGCCGATCGGCCAGGAGAGGCTCGGCACCCGCACCGAGACCAAGAACGTCAACTCGCTCCGCTCGGTCGAGCGCGCGGTGCGCTACGAGATCCAGCGCCAGGGCGCGATCCTCGCCGCCGGCGGCACGATCACGCAGGAGACGCGCCACTGGCACGAGGACACCGGCCGCACCTCGGCCGGGCGCCCGAAGAGCGACGCCGACGACTACCGCTACTTCCCGGAGCCCGACCTGCTGCCCGTGGTGCCGAGCCCCGAGCTGATCGAGGAGCTGCGCGCCGCGCTGCCCGAGAAGCCCGCCGCCCGCCGCCGCCGGCTGAAGGCCGACTGGGGCTTCACCGACCTCGAGTTCCAGGACGTCGCGAACAGCGGTCTCCTGGTCGAGATCAGCGAGACCGTCGCCGCCGGCGCCTCGCCGCAGGCCGCCCGCAAGTGGTGGACGGGTGAGATCGCCCGGCTCGCCAACGCGGCGGGGCAGGATCCGGCCGAGCTGGTGTCGCCCGAGCAGGTCGCCGAGCTCGCCGGGCTGATCGACGCGGGCACCCTCACCGACCGGCTCGCCCGCGAGGTGCTCCAGGGCGTCATCGCCGGCGAGGGCACCCCGCAGGAGGTCGTCGACGCCCGCGGGCTCGCGGTCGTCTCGGACGACGGCGCCCTGATCGAGGCGATCGACGCCGCCCTGGCCTCGCAGCCGGACGTGCTCGCGAAGATCCGCGACGGCAAGGTCCAGGCCGCCGGCGCGGTCATCGGCGCGGTGATGAAGGCGATGAAGGGCCAGGCCGACGCCGCCCGCGTCCGCGAGCTCGTCCTCGAGCGCGCGGCCGGCTGAGTCGATGCGCGGGGGACGGACGGCGGCGTGAGCACCCTGCCCGGCGACGCGTCCGTCCCCGCTCGGCTCGATCTGCCGGGCGGGGCGTTCCTCCGCCCGCTCGTGACGAGCGACGCGGATCTGCTGCACCCGGTGATCGGCCAGCGCCGCGGCTGGCTCGCCGCGCTGCTGCCCGAGGGTGACCCGAGCGGCCTGCCCTCCGCGTCGCCGGGTGACGACCTGCGCGCGCTCCGGCTGCTCGAGACCGCCGCGCGCGAGCGGCGCCTCTTCGCCTACCTCCTGGTCGGCGCGGACTGGACGGAGGTCCTCGGTGCCCTGAGCGTCCGGCCTGTCGGCGACGACCGTGCGGAGGCGTCCTGGTGGGTCGTGCCGAGCCTCGTCGGGTCCCGCCTCGAGGAGGAGCTCGACGCCTACGCGCGGCGCTGGCTGCTGCTGCGCTGGCCGTTCGAGCGCGTGGAGACGCCCGACAACCACCCCGAGGAGCCGGCCGCCCTCGCCGGGGCCAACCTGCTCCCGCTGCTCCCCGACACTCCGGCGCGCACCCCGCTGCCCGAGCCGGATCTCGCGGCGGCGGAAGCGCTCTGGGCCGCCTACCGGGCGCACGAGCCGATCGCGCCCGAGGAACTGCCCCTCGTCGAGTCGTTCGGCGACTCGGTCGAGCTCGCCGACGAGCTGCTCGCCCTGGTGCGCCGCGGAGTCAAGACCGCGACGGCCTCGCTCGTCGACGACGAGCCCGTGCCCCGCGTCGGCGACCACTGGATCGTCTGCGACGGCGCCGGTGTCGCGCGCGTCGTGCTGCGGACCGTCGAGATCCGTCTCGGTCCGCTCGACAGCGTGGACGAGGCCTTCGCCTGGGACGAGGGCGAGAACGACCGCTCGCGGGAGTCCTGGCTGGCCGGGCACCGCCGCTACTTCGAGCGCGAGTCGCCGGGCGGCGTCGGCACCGTCGTCTTCGAGCGCTTCCGCCTCGTCTGGCCGGAGGAGGACGCGCGGGCCGCCGCCGGCTTCACCCGGCGGATCGCCTCCGAGCGGCCGGGCGGCACCCCCTAGCCCGGTTCGGGGGGTTCCCCTGATGCTCCACTCAGCGGCCCTGCGCCAGAGTGGAGGCATGGCTACTCTCGTGCGCCCCCGTCGGGGCAAGATCATCGCCGGCGTCTGCGCCGGCCTCGCAAACCGCTTCGGCTGGAGCCCCTTCCTGGTCCGGCTGCTCTTCGTGCTCTCCTGCCTGCTCCCCGGGCCGCAGATCATCGCCTACCTCGTGATGTGGGTGGTCGTCCCGAAGCAGAAGTGATCCCGGCGCTCCTCCGCCCGTCCGCCTCCCTCGGGAGCGGCGGCGGGGGAGCGTCTCTCTTCGCGTGGTGAACGTTCACGGCGACGTTCCGCGCCACGCTTGACCCGGCCCCTCGTGCCGCTCTAGCGTGGTGCGTGAACGTTCACGTCGACGACGCCGCGAAAGGGCCACGCATGACCGACTCCACCCCGACCACCGCCACCGCACCCGGCTGGGCGGTGCTCGGCCCCGGCAGCATCGCGCGCCGGTTCCTCTCCCAGCTCCCGGCGAGCAGCCGCGGAGCCCGACTCGTCGCGGCGGGCAGCTCCGGCCAGGGGCGCGCCGCGGCCTTCGCCGCCGAAGCGGTCGAGCACGGCTTCCCGGACGCGACCGCGGGCGACTACGCCGCGGTCCTCGCCGATCCGCAGGTCACCGCGGTCTACATCTCCACCGTGCACACCGGCCACGCGGCGCTCGTCCTCCAGGCGCTCGAGGCAGGCAAGGCCGTGCTCTGCGAGAAGCCGCTCGCCGTCAACCACGGCACCGCGATGGCCCTCGTCGACGCCGCCCGCAGCGCCGGGCTCCCGCTCGTCGAGGCGTACATGTACCGCTTCCACCCGCAGACCGCCGCGCTGCTCGAGCTCGTCCGCGACGGCGTGATCGGCGACGTCGTGCACATCGACGCCTCCTTCTCCTTCCGCACCGGGTCCCGCGAGGGCCGCCTCTACGACCTCGCGACGGCCGGCGGCGGCATCCTCGACGTCGGCGGCTACACCGTCACCGCCGCGGCGGCCGTGGTCCAGGCCGCGACCGGCGTCGCCGTCGCCGAGCCCGTCGAGTTCGACGCGCAGGGCACGCTCGGCCCGACCGGCGTCGACGAGTGGAGCATCGCCCGCGCGACCTACCGCGGCGGCATCACCGCGACCCTCCGCACCGGAGTGGCGCTGGACGACGTGAACGCCCTGACCGTCCACGGCACCCGCGGCCGTCTGCACGTGGCCGACCCGTGGTTCGGCGCCGCGGAGACGGGCATCGAGATCAGCGTCGTGGGCGAGGAGCCCCGCCTCGTGGTCTTCGAGGGGGAGAGCCCCTACGCGCTCGAGGCGGACGCGACGACCGACGCCCTCGCCGCCGGCGCCGTCGAGGTGCCGCAGATGACCCTCGACGAGACGCTCGCGACCGCCCGCACGCTCGACCGCTGGCGCGCCGCGGTCGGCCTGCGCTTCCCGTTCGAGGCCGAGACCGCGGACATCCCGACCGTCTCCGGCCGTCCGCTGCGCGTCGCCGCGGACGCGCCGATGCTCTCCGGCGAGATCCCGGGCGTCGGCAAGCGGATGTCGCGGCTCGTGATGGGCGTCGACAACCAGCCCGACCTCGCGCACGCCTCGGCGATCTTCGACGCCTTCGTCGAGCAGGGCGGCACCGCCTTCGACACCGGCTACATCTACGGCGGCGGCGTGCTCGAGGGCCGCCTCGGCCAGTGGATCCGGAACCGCGGCATCCGCGAGGACGTCGTCGTGATCACCAAGGGCGCGCACACCCCGTACTGCGATCCGGAGTCGCTCACCCGGCAGCTGCTCGAGAGCCTCGAGCGCCAGGGCACCGACTACGCCGACATCTACCTGATGCACCGCGACAACCTCGAGGTGCCGGTGGGCGAGTTCGTCGACGTGATGGACGAGCACCAGCGCGCCGGGCGGATCCGCGCCTACGGCGTCTCGAACTGGACGCCCGCGCGCTTCGACGAGGCCCAGGAGTACGCCCGGGCCAACGGCCGGGCCGGCTTCCAGGCGCTGAGCAACCACTTCGGCCTGGCCGAGGCGTACGACGTGCCGTGGGACGGCTGCGTGCACGTCACCGACCGGGCCTCGAAGGAGTGGCTGGTCGAGCGGCAGGTCCCGCTGCTGCCGTGGTCCTCGCAGGCCCGCGGCTTCTTCACCGGCCGCGCCCGCCCGGACGACACCAGCGACGCCGAGCTGGTGCGCTGCTACTACGGGCCGGACAACTTCGAGCGGCTCCGCCGGGCCGAGCAGCTGGCGGCCGAGCACGGCGTCGGAGCGACGGCGATCGCCCTGGCTTACGTGCTCGCGCAGCCGTTCCCGACCTTCCCGCTCTTCGGACCGCGCACGATCACCGAGCTGCGCTCGTCGATGCGCGGACTGTCGATCGAGCTGACTCCGGAGCAGACGGCGTGGCTCGACCTCCGCGCCTGAGCGGTGCCGAGGCCGGCGGCCGCGCGACGATCCACGACGTCGCCGCGGCCGCCGGGGTCTCCCGCCAGACCGTCACCCGGGCGATGAACGGCATGCCGGGCATCAGCGAGGAGACGAAGCAGCGGGTCCTCGAGGCGGCGGAGCAGCTGTCCTACCGGCCGTCGCGCTTCGGCCGCGGCCTGGTGACGGGTGGCGAGCACCAGCTCGGGCTCGTCGTCGACGACCTGCGGAACCCGTGGTCGCCGGAGCTCGCCTCCGCCGTCGTCCGGGTCGCCGCGGCGCGGGGCTGGAACGTGTCGCTCGCGGACGTCGGCCTCGCCGCCGACTCCGATCGGATGATCCAGGCGCTCGGCGCGCAGACCGACGCGGTGATCGGCACCTTCGGCGATCGGGCTGCCGAGTGGATCGAGCGGCTCGGCTCCGTCCCCGTGGTCGAGCTCGACCCCACCGGTGATCCGCTGCGGGCCGCGGTCGTGCTCGACCACTCCGACGCGGTCGAGGCGCTGGCCGAGCACCTGGCCGGAGTGGGCGTGCGGCGTCCGGTGATCGTCGACGTCTCGGGGGACGCGCGGCCGAGCAGGCGTGCGGAGTTGCTGCTGCGCGCGTTCGCCGCGCACGAGCTGGAGCCCTCCCTCGTGCGCGCCGACGGCCCGACCGCCCAGGCCGCGGCGGAGGCGACCGAGCGGATCGTCGCCCGGCCGCGGGTCGCCGATGCGATCGTCGCGTTCAACGACCTCTGCGCGCTCGGCGTGCTCTCCGCCTGTCGTCGAGCCGGGGTCGACGTCCCCGGCGACGTCCGGGTGGTCGGCATCGACGGCCTCTCGATCGGACGGCTGCTCGCGCCGACGCTGACCACCCTCGCCGTCGACCTCGACGAGCTCGCCCGGCACGCCCTCGACCTCGCCGTCGCCATGATCGCCGGCGAGCTCCCGAAGGGCGGCCCGTCGGTGCAGCGCACCGTCCGCCACCAGCTCGTCCTCCGCGAGTCCGCCTGACCCCCCGCGCGGAGGAGGACTCGCGCCCCGTGCACCGCTCCCCGAAGAGGACTCGCGTGCCGCGAGCTGCGCCCTCATGTTGGTCGAGTAGCCCCGGAGGGGCATATCGAGACCCAGCGTCGCCCGGGGGTGGGTCTGCAGACCTCGCCTGCTGACGCTGGTGGATCTCGATACGCCCGCTGCGCGGCCTACTCGATCAGCATGGTTCCTGACGTCGAGCTCGCGTTCAAGCTGGTCGAGTAGCCCCGGAGGGGCGTATCGAGACCCGCGCTCGCTCGCGGTCCTCCGCGCTGGGCTCGCTCTGAGTGAACCCTCAGCGATCCCTGCGGAGGGAGGCATAGCGTTGCGCTGTGCGTGCGCATCCTGCCGCGCCGAGGAGGAGATCATGGGATTCCTGGACCGACTGCTGGGCCGCGAAGAGCGACCCGAGGAGCGCCGCCCCGCCGTGGGCTACCCGGCCCCTGCGGCCGCGGAGCGCCGCGCCGACGCCCCGTCCTACGGCACCCCGCCCGCGCAGTCCGCGCGCAGCAAGGACGAGATCGCGATCGAGCGCTACCGCTACCTCCTCCGGACCGCGCCGCCCGAGGCGATCGAGCAGGTGCACCGCGAGGCGTTCGAGCAGCTCACGCCCGAGCAGCGCCAGCAGGTCTTCCGCGAGCTCAGCGAGGGCGCGCCCGCGGGCGACGCCCCGCGCGCGGACGACGCGCAGTCGCTCGCCCAGTCCGCGACCCGCAGCGAGCTGCGCCAGCCCGGCTTCATGGAGCGGCGCTTCGCCGGTGGCGGCGCCGGCGGCATGGGCTTCGGCGGCGTTCTCGCCTCGTCGATGCTCGGCACCATCGCCGGCTTCGTGATCGGCTCCGCCATCGCCGACGCGTTCATCCCCGACGGGGTCGGCGAGTCGGTCCAGGCCGAGGGCGCCGACGGTGGAGACGGCGGAGACGCGGGAGCGGACGGCGGCGACGCCGGTGCCGGCGACGCAGGAGGCGACTACGGCGGGGGCGACTTCGGCGGCGGCGGCGACTTCGGCGGCGGCGACTTCGGCGGAGGCTTCGACTTCTGACCCCCGCGAGTCCTGAGGTCGGCGGGGAACCGCCCGGCCTCAGGACTCGTCGAGCAGCAGTGCCTTCACCTCGCGGCGCAGCACCTTCCCGATCATGCTCCGGGGCAGCTCGTCGACGACGACGATGCGCTTGGGCACCTTGTAGGGCGTGAGTGCCTCGCGGACGGTGCGGTGCGCCTCCTCCTGATCGAGGTGGGCGCCCGGCTCGAGCACGACCGCGGCGGCGACCTGCTCGCCGCTCCGGGCGTCCGGCAGGCCGACGACGGCCACATCGCGGACGGCGGGCAGCCGGCGGAGCACCTCCTCGACCTCCGACGGCGAGACGTTGAAGCCGCCGGTGATGATCAGCTCCTTGATCCGGTCGACGATGGTGACGAAGCCGTCCTCGTCGATCGTCGCGATGTCGCCGGTGCGGAACCAGCCCTCGGCGGTGAACACGGCCGCGGTCTCGTCGGGCTTGCGGTGGTAGCCGCGGAACACCTGCGGGCCGCGGACGACGAGCTCGCCCTGGCCGCCGGCCTCGACCTCGGTCTCCGGGTCCTCCGGATCGACGATCCGCACGTCCGTCCCCGGCAGCGGCAGCCCCACGGTGCCGGCCCGGCGCGCGGTGCTGACCGGGTTCGCCATCAGCACCGGCGAGGTCTCCGACAGCCCGTAGCCCTCGACGAGCGTGCCGCCGGTCAGCGCCTCGAACGACTCGACCAGGTCCGGGTCGAGCGGCATCGCGCCCGAGATCGCGATCTCGATGCCCTGCAGCGAGACGCCCTTCTCCTTCGCACGGAGGGCGAGCCGCTCGGCGATCGGCGGGACCGCGGGCAGGAACGTCGCCGGGTGCTTCCGGACGACCTTGAGGACGAGGTCCGGATCGAACTTGGGGAACAGCACGAGACGTGCGCCCATGCTCATCGCGAAGGTGAGGCAGAGGGTCAGCCCGTAGGCGTGGAACATCGGCAGGACCGCGTAGACGACGCAGTCGCCGCGGCGCACCGTCGGCACCCACGCGCGGGACTGCGCGGCATTGGCCGTGAGGTTGAGGTGCGTCAGCTCGGCGCCCTTCGGGGTGCCGGTCGTGCCGCTGGTGTATTGGATGACCGCGAGGTCCTCCGCCGTCGGCCGCGGGTGCGCCGGGTCGAGCCGGCGGCGCAGCAACGAGTCCCACTCGATCGCGCCGCGGACCTTCCCGGTCAGCGCGGCGCGCGACTCGCGGGCCTTGCGGATCGGCAGCCGGAGCGCCGCGCGCATCGGCGCGGGCATCGCCCGGGTCAGGTCGACGGAGACGATCGTCTCGACGCCGAGGTCCTCGGGGAGGTCCTGGACGAGCGGCACCACGCGGTCCCAGGCGATCGCGACCCGCGCGCCGTGGTCCTCGAACTGATGCCGCAGCTCGCGCGGCGTGTAGAGCGGGTTGTGCTCGACGACGACCGCGCCGAGACGCAGGACCGCGTAGAAGGCGACCACGTGCTGCGGGCAGTTCGGCAGGATCAGAGCGACCGAGTCGCCGGACCGCACGCCGAGCCGGCGCAGGCCCTCCGCGGCCCTCTCCACGTCGTCCGCGAGCTGGGCGTAGCTGGTCGAGCGGCCGAAGAACTCGAGCGCGACCTGATGCGGGTAGAGCCGCGCGGACTCGGTGACGATGTCGACGAGCGAGCCGGCCGGGAGCTCCAGCTCCTCCGGCACTCCCTCGGCGTAGCTGCGGATCCAGGGGCGGGGCGGGTGAGTGCTCACCCGCCCCACTCTAGGTGCAGGGCTCCCGGCGCCCGACGGGCGGTGAGCGCTCAGGCGCCCTTCGCGACCGCGTCCTCGATGGCGACGTCGCCCGAGACGATCTCCCAGGTCCTTCCGATCGAGGAGGGATCGGCGAGCACCGCGATCACAGTGGCGGCGACGTCCTCGCGCGGGATGCTGCCCCGCTCGACGCTCTCGCCGAGCTCGATCCGGCCGGTGCCCTCGTCGTTGGTCAGACCGCCCGGGCGGAGGATCGTCCAGTCGAGGTCGGTGCTGCGCAGCGCCGAGTCGGCGTCGCGCTTGGCCTCGACGTAGGCGCGCCAGCCCTCCTCGGTGTCGTCGTCGAGCGGGGCGTCGACGCCGATCGCGCTGATCTGCACGAAGCGGCGGATGCCGGCGATCGCGGCCGCCTCCTGGCTGAGGACGGAGGCGCCGAGGTCGACGGTGCGCTTGCGCTCGGGACCCGAGTCGGGCCCGGCGCCGGCGGTGAAGACCAGGGCGTCGACGCCCTCCAGTCGCCCGGCGAAGTCCTCGGCGGTCGAGTGCTCGAGGTCGTGGACGAGCGGCTCGCCGCCGAGGCGGACGATGTCCTCCGAGTGGTCGGGGTTGCGGACGACTCCGACCGCTTCGTGTCCGGCGTCGTAGAGCAGATGGAGGATCTGCTGGCCGACCTTGCCGTGTGCTCCGATGACGGCGACGCGTGTCATGGGTGTCCCTTCCTCGTCGGGGCGCTGGGCCCCTGGTGCCGTCCGCGCGGTGGGCGCGGACCTCCCCATCCTGCCGTCGGCAGCCTGGGGTCGTTCTCAGGTGGTGCGGCTCGTGCGGCGCCGCTCAGGTGCCGCGGCTCACGCGGCGAGGCGGTCGTCGCGGCCGGTGACCGCCAGCAGTCGGCTCTGCAGCGGCGCGGTGGCGTCGATCGGCACGGGCGCCGCGAACAGCCCGCTCGCGCGCAGCGTCTCCTCCTGCGGGGCGAAGAGCTCCCACACGGCGGCGATGAGGCCCTCCTCCATCGCCTCCTCGCTGCCGGTGGCCCGCGCGAGGTCCCAGGTGTGCACGGTGATGTCGGCGACCTGCTCCTGCAGCAGCTCCAGCGCGGTGACGGTGTCGCGGCCGAGGCGGAGCTCCGCGGCGGGGTCGATCTCGCGGGACACGGCGCGCAGCAGGGTCGTGACCCGGGTCCACTCGCTCCGCAGATCGGCGGCGACGGGCTCGAGCCGGATCGGCGACTCGTCGCCGCCGGAGAGCAGCGTGTGCGCCCGCTGCTGCTCGCGGACGACGTGCAGAACGAGCGCGCGCGTGTCCCACTCGGTGTCGGGGGTCGGCGCCGTCCAGTCGACCACCGCGTCGAGGCGTACCTCGAACGCGGCGTGCGCGCGGGCCTGCAGGTCGAGCCAGAGGCTCAGGTCGGAGTCGGGGGAGGCGGGCTCGTGCTCGT
This sequence comes from Rathayibacter festucae DSM 15932, assembly GCF_004011135.1. Taxonomy (NCBI): domain Bacteria; kingdom Bacillati; phylum Actinomycetota; class Actinomycetes; order Micrococcales; family Microbacteriaceae; genus Rathayibacter; species Rathayibacter festucae. Next base: position 1,095,736 of record NZ_CP028137.1, read on the forward strand.
GCGTCATGTCTTCTCCGATGGAGTGATCGTGGGTGCTCGGGTCAACCGCCTGAGCGGCGCCGCCATTCCCACCGGGGCGGGTCCGCGCGAGGGCGGCCCGGTGTCGGTGGTGCGTGCGACCATGATCCTCGGAAGCACCGCCGTCAGGGGAGCGGTGCGCCATTCGAGCAGGGCGGAACGTGAGCAAGCAGGACGGCAGCGGGCGGCAGGTCACCACCGAGCCCTTCGACGACCCGCGCGCGAGCATCCTGCACGTCGACATGGACGCGTTCTTCGCCTCCGTCGAGCTGCTCGAGCACCCGGAGCTGCGCGGCAAGCCGGTCGTCGTCGGGCACATCGGCTCGCGCTCGGTGGTCACCGCCGCCACCTACGAGGCGCGCAAGTACGGCATCAACTCGGCCATGCCGATGGCCGTCGCCCTCCGCCGCTGCCCGCACGCGATCATCCTCGAGCCGCACATGGACCGCTACCGCGAAGCCTCGCGCCGGGTGATGGCGATCTTCGACTCCTTCACCCCGCTCGTCGAGCGGCTCAGCATCGACGAGGCGTTCCTCGACGTCGCCGGCGCGCGGCGGATCTCCGGTTCGCCCTGGGCCATCGGCACCGAGATCCGCCGGAGGGTGCACGACGAGCTCGGTCTCACCTGCTCCGTCGGCATCGCCAGCACCAAGTTCGTCGCCAAGCTCGCCTCCGGCCGCTCCAAGCCCGACGGCCTGCTCGTCGTGCCGTCCGACGGGGTGCAGGCCTTCCTCGACCCGCTGCCGGTGAGCGCGCTCTGGGGCGTCGGCGCCAGCACGGAGGAGGCGCTGGTGCGCCGGGGCCTGCGGACCGTCGCCGATGTGGCGACCACGCCGCTCGCCTCCCTCGTCTCGGCTCTCGGCGAGGCCACCGGGCGCCGCCTGCACGCGCTGTCCAACGGCGTCGATCCTCGCCCGGTCGACACCCGGCAGATCGAGAAGAGCGCCGGCCACGAGATCACCTTCGCGGACGACGTCGCCGACCCCGAGCTGGTCCGCCGCGAGCTGTTGCGCCTCTGCGACAAGGTCGCCGTGCGGATGCGCCGCTCCGGCGTGCGCTGCCGCACGGTCGCCGTCAAGGTCCGCTTCGGCGACTTCAGCACACTGACGCGCTCGCGGACGCTGCCCGAGGCGACGGACGTGGCGCGCGTGCTCTACGACGCGTCGTCCGCGCTGCTCGAGGCGGCCAACCCGTTGCGCCGGCCCGTGCGCCTGATCGGCGTCCGCGGCGAGCAGCTCGTCGAGGGCGACGACGTCGCCTTCTCGCTCTGGAGCGACTCGGACGACTGGCGCGACGCCGAGCTCGCGGTCGACGGCGTCTCGGCGCGCTTCGGCACCGGCGCCGTCCGGCCGGCCTCGCTGCTCTCGCGCTCCGCTCCGGAGTCGGCCAAGGGCATCGACATCAGCGACACCCTCGCTACGCGGAACCGATCGTCAGACTGATCGGCCGGTGGTCCGAGCCGTTCGGCGGCAGGACCTCGAGGGTCGCGGCGGGCACCCCGTCCGCCAGAGCGTGATCGAGCGAGACCAGCGGCAGCAGAGCCGGCCAGGTCGCCGGGAAGCCGATGCCGGACGTGCGGACCAGCGCCGCCTGGTCGAGGACCGGTGCGAGCAGGTGGTCGTCGGTCGCGGTGTTGAAGTCGCCGACCACGAGCGTGCGGTCCGACGCGTCGTCCGCGAGCGTCGAGGCGAGGCCGCCCAGCATCGTATCGCGCTCGGCGTGATCGCCGAGGCGGAACGAGGCGAGGTGCACCACGAAGAGCCGCGTCGCCCCGAGCGGGGTGTCGACGTCGACCGCGAGGGCGCGGTTCCAGTCCAGGCCGAGGTCGAGCGGCTCGCCGTTCGAGAGCTCGGTGCGGCTCCACAGCCCGACGGTGCCGACCACGTACGAGTGCGGGTACGCGTCCGAGAGCTCCGCGTCGACCGCCTCGCGATCCTCGCCGGCCAGCTCCTGGAAGGCGAGCACGTCCGGCTCCCTCGCCGCCAGCTCCGCCGCCAGCGCTCCGGCGTCGTCGCCGGTGCCGAGGTTCTGGCTGATCACGGTGAACGATCCGGAGCGGACCGCCGGTGCGGGGAGCGCCACCGGGAGCACGAGCACGCCGTAGACCATCACGAGCACGGTCACCGCTGCTCCGGCACCGCGCGAGCGCAGGGCGACCGCGGCGGCCACGAGGAGGAGCACCGCGAGTCCGGACCACGGGATCGCGGTCTCGACCACCGACAGCCAGCCGGCCGCGTCCCACAGCACGCGGTGGAAGGCGAGGAACGCCGCCAGCAGCAGGCTCGCGACCGCGACGGTCGCGGCGCGACCTGGTCGGCGGCGGCGCGGGCGGGACGGCATCCGACGATCATCGCAGCAGACCTCGGGGAGGAGGTGGGGGAGTCCTGTGCGCGCCGGTGCGCCGCTTGTCGCCCGTTCGGCCCGCGGAGTAGCGTCGGGCCATGCCCAACATCGCTGTCTCCCTGGCCGACAAAGTGACCTCCGCGGGTGCCGCGACGAGCTACGGAGACCCGATCGAGGTCGACGGCGTCTCGCTCGTCCCTGTCTCGCTCCGCTGGTTCGGCTTCGGCGGCGGCAGCGGCTCCGAGGACGGCCAGGAGGGCGGCGGAGGAGGCGGCGGCGGTGCCGTGGTGCCGATCGGCGCCTACATCAAGGACGACCTGGGACTGCGCTTCCAGCCGAACATCGTCTCGGTGCTCGCCGTCGGCGTCCCGCTGGTCTGGGTCTCCGGCAAGGCGCTCGCGCGGATCATCCGCGCGCTCAAGAAGTAGCCGCTCCGGCGCGCGGCCTCAGCGCTGGGGCCGCGCCGAGAACCACGTCTTCTTCGTCCGGCCGAAGCCGACGATCAGCCGCTCGGCGTCGTTCGGCCGCCGCGGGTCGTAGATGACCGCGACCGGCTCGCCCGCCATCCAGGCGTCACCCCGGCGCTGCGGGGTCTTCACCAGGTGCCGCTCCTCGCCGTCGACGAGGCGGTAGGCGACGAGCAGTCGACCGAGATCGCGCGCCGCCGAGGCGTCTCCGCGGGCCGGATCCTGGGCGACCACCCGACCGGACACCCGCGTGCCGTAGCTGAGCAGCTCACGGCGGATCCGGAAGCGGCGCCGCCAGAGCAGCACCTGCAGGAGCACCACGAGGACCGCGGCGAGGACGAGCACCACCGACCACGACATGCTGTCTATGATTGCTGACGAACACGGGAGTCCGGTGCACCGGGCTGAGAGGAAGGCAGCAGCCTTCGACCGTCGAACCTGATCTGGGTCATGCCAGCGAAGGAACGTTTCGATCTCCTCTTCTTCGACCCGTGCCCCGTTTCGCTTCCACGAAAGGGCACGTCAGTGCAGAACACACCAGCGCAGAACAACGCAGCGCAGAACTCAGCAGCGCAGAACACCTCCGCGCAGAAGTCAGCAGCGCAGAAGTCCACCCCCTCCTCAGCCGGCCGTCCCCGGGACCTCCGCTGGCGGGTCGTCGACATCGTCGTGGCCAGCGTCGTGGCCGTCGCCGCCGGCATCGTCTTCTGGGCGTGGGGCATCGCGACCAACGTCCTCGGCGTCGCCTTCGAGTTCCTCCCCGGCCTCGGCGGCCTCCTCGGCGGCGGCTGGCTCTTCGCCGGCGTGCTCGGCGGACTGATCATCCGCAAGCCCGGCGCGGCGCTCTATACGGAGCTGCTCGCGGCGGTCGTCTCGGCGCTGATCGGCACGCAGTGGGGCTTCGCCGTCCTGCTCTCCGGCCTCGTCCAGGGCCTCGGCGCCGAGATCGTGCTCGCCCTCTTCCTCTACCGCAGCGGACGCCCGCTCGTGGCGATGCTCGCCGGAGCGGGCGCGGGCCTCGCCCTCGCCGTCAACGACCTGCTGGTCTACTACCCCGCCGTCGACGACCTGTTCCGCACGGTCTACGTCGTGTCGTCGCTCGTGTCCGGCGCCGTCCTCGCCGGGCTCCTGCCCTGGTTCGCGGTGCGCGGCCTCGCCGCCTCCGGAGCGCTGGACCGCTTCGTCTCCGGCCGGGAGGGCCGCGTGGTCGAGGGGGCGGGCGCGGGCGCTCGATGAGCGGCGCGTCGATCCGGGCCCGCGGCTGGAGCTGGCGGCACGCGGGCCGGTCGAGCGCGGCCGTCACCGGGCTCGACCTCGAGGTGCAGCCGGGCGAGCGCGTCCTGCTCCTCGGTCCGTCCGGCGCGGGCAAGAGCACGCTGCTGCACGCGCTGGCCGGGGTGCTCGGCGGCGAGGAGGACGGCGCGGACGAGGGCGAGCTGAGCATCGACGGCGCCTCGCCGGCGGAGCGCCGCGGCGTGGCCGGTCTCGTCCTCCAGGACCCGGACACCCAGGCCGTGCTGGCCCGCGTCGGCGACGACGTCGGCTTCGCCTGCGAGAACCTCGGTGTGCCGCGCGGGGAGATCCCGGCGCGGGTTCGGCGCGCGCTCGACGACGTCGGTCTCGACGTCGCCCTCGACCGATCGACCTCCGCGCTCTCGGGCGGGCAGAAGCAGCGGCTCGCCCTCGCCGGCGTCCTCGCGATGCAGCCCCGCCTCCTGCTGCTCGACGAGCCGACCGCGAACCTCGATCCGCGCGGGGTCGAGGAGGTGCGCTCCGCGGTCGAGCGGACCACGGCGCGCTCCGGCGCCACCCTGATCGTCGTCGAGCACCGCGTCGACGTCTGGATCGACCTCGTCGACCGGATCGTCGTGCTCGGCGCCGACGGCACGGTCGTCGCGGACGGCGAGCCGCGTCCCGTGATCGAGCGCGCCCGCGGTGTCCTCGTGGCAGCGGGTGTCTGGCTCCCCGGTGAGCACCCGGAGCGGCGCGTCGAGTCACCGGCACCCGCGTCGACCGCCCTCACCGCCGCCGCGCTCGATCTCGCCCGCCCCGTGTTCGGCCGGCGCACGCCGCCCCTCATCGCGACGGGCCTCGACCTGACGATCGACGCCGGACGGGTGACCGCCGTGCTGGGCCCGAACGGCGCGGGCAAGTCCACGCTCGCCCTGACGCTCGCCGGTCTCCTCCCGCCGGCAGGGGGCGAGGTCGTGGCCTCGTCGGCCGTGCGCGACGGAGCGTCTCCGCACCCGCACCGCTGGAGCTCGCGGCAGCTCGCCGACCGGGTCGCGATGGTGTTCCAGGAGCCGGAGCACCAGTTCCTCACGGCGCGGGTCCGCCAGGAGCTGCACCTCGGCGCACGCGACGAGGCGGAGCGGCGCCGCGCCGACGAGCTGCTCGAGCGGCTCGGCCTCGCCCACCTCGCCGAGGCGAACCCGTTCACCCTCTCCGGCGGTGAGAAGCGGCGGCTCACCGTCGCCTCGGCGCTGGTCCGGCGTCCCGCCGTCGTCGTGCTCGACGAGCCGACCTTCGGGCAGGACCGGCGGACCTGGGACGTGGTCGTCGATCTCCTGGCCGAGCTGCGCGCGGACGGCCGCGCGGTGCTCGCCGTCACCCACGACGAGCACCTGGTGTCCGCCCTCGCCGACGCCGTGGTGCGCCTCGGCGAGCCGACGGCGGTGACCGGATGACGCTCCTGGACGCGATCCCGGCCCGCGGCCGCATCGCCCGTGCCAACCCCGTCGCGAAGCTCGTCGCGAGCCTCGTCATCGCCGTCGTCCTGATCCTGACGGTCGACGTCGTGTCCGCGGCGACCGCGCTCGCGCTCGAGCTGCTCGTGCTGCCCTTCGTCGGGCTGCGTCCCGGCGACCTGGTGCGCCGTACTGCTCCGGTCTGGATCGCGGCGCCGCTCGCGGGCATCACGACCGTGCTCTACGGGCGTGACAGCGGCGCCGTGCTGGGGCAGTTCCTCTTCGTCTCCGTCACGGAGGGCTCCGTCGCCCTCGGCGCCGCGATCGCCCTGCGCGTGCTCGCCATCGGCCTGCCGAGCGTCGTGCTGATCGCGACGACCGATCCGACCGATCTCGCGGACGGGCTCGCGCAGATCCTCCGGCTCCCGGCGCGCTTCGTCCTCGGCGGCCTCGCCGGGATGCGGCTCGTCGGCCTGCTCACCGACGACTGGCGCACCCTCGCGATGGCCCGCCGCGCGCGCGGCGTGGCCGATGGCCGTGGGCCGATCGCGGCGCTCAAGAGCCTCGGCGCCCGCAGCTTCTCTCTGCTGGTGCTGGCGATCCGGCGCGGCAGCCGACTCGCCACCGCGATGGAGGCGAAGGGCTTCGGCTCGGACACCCCGCGGACCTGGGCGCGGGAGTCGCGCCTGGGCGCGTTCGACGGGCTGCTGATGCTGGGCGGCGCGGCGATCGCGGCGGTCGCGGTCACCGCGGCCGTGCTGACCGGCGCCTGGAGCTTCGTGCTGAATGGTTGACCCGCAGCACCTCACCGGGGCGACCGCGCGGACGCTCGTCGCCGGCCTCGTCGCCCGCCGCGCGCGCACGGTGCTGCTCGACGGCCCGAGCGGCTCGGGGAAGTCGACGTTCGCGCTGGCGCTGCTGGCGGAGCTGCGGCGGTCCGCCCGCGCTCCCGCGGCCGCGCTCGTGCGGATGGACGACGTCTACCCCGGCTGGTCAGGCCTGGACCGCTCGGTCGCGATCGCGGCGGACCGGATCGTCCGGCCGCACGCGCTCGGGCTCGGCGCGCGCTGGCAGGCCTGGAACTGGGCGGCCGACACGACCGCTGGCCCGCGCACCGCCGAGGGACCGCTCCTCCTGCTCGAGGGTTGCGGCGCCGCGGGGGAGCGGAGCCGGCGCTTCGCCGACCTCACCGTCTGGATCGAGGCGGACGAGGCGCAGCGGAAGCAGCGCGCGCTCGCCCGCGACGGCGCGCTCTTCGAGCCGCATTGGGACTCCTGGGACGAGCAGTTCCGGCGCTACTGCGCACGCGAGCGTCCCCGCGAGGGCGCCGACCTGGTGCTCGACTCGAGCGACCCGGAGGCCATCGCTCCAGGTTGACGGGTCAGGCCCAGCCGAGCTCGTGCAGGCGGTCGTCGTCGATGCCGTAGAAGTGCGCGATCTCGTGCACGAGGGTGACGTGGATCTCGTCGCGCAGCTCGTCGAGGGTCTCGCAGGCGGCGAGGTGCGGCTCGCGGTAGAGGATGATCCGGTCGGGCATCTCGCCGAAGCCGTAGCGCTCGCGCTCGGTCAGGGCGACGCCGTCGTAGAGGCCGAGCAGGTCGAGCGAGCCGTCCTCGGGACGGTCCTCGACCACGAAGACGACGTTCTCGAGCCCGTCGACCATGTCGTCCGGGAGGGCGTCGAGCTCGGCGACGACCAGCGTCTCGAACTCGGCCTCGTCGAGGGTGAGCATCGCCTGGCCTCTCGTCGTCGATCAGGTAGGGGAGCGGTCGGATCTCCGGCGGCGGAACGACGGAAGGCCCGGAGCCATCGACTCCGGGCCTTCCGAGGTGGTTCTCCTACAACTGGGGTGAGTAACGGGGCTCGAACCCGCGACCTCCTAGACCACAACCAGGCGCTCTGCCAACTGAGCTATACCCACCAGGACGGTGTTCCGCGGGGCGAACCCGCGAAGCAACTGTACGAGAGTACTACATCCGCGAGGCGAACTCGTCCACGACGGCGGCCGAGACGGCCTGCACCTCGGCGGAGGTGGGGCCCGGCTCGGGGACGAAGACGGCCCGGCGGTAGAAGCGGAGCTCGCGGATGCTCTCGAGGATGTCGGCGAGGGCGCGGTGGCCGCCGTGCTTGGCCGGAGCGTTGAAGTAGATGCGCGGGAACCAGCGGCGGGCCAGCTCCTTCACGGTCGAGACGTCGACGTTGCGGTAGTGCAGGTGCGCGTCGAGACGCGGCATGAACTTGACCAGGAACGCCCGGTCGGTGCCGATCGAGTTGCCGGCGAGCGGCGCCTGCTGCTCGGCGGGGACGTGCTTGAGCACGTACTCGAGGACCTCGTACTCGGCCTCGGCGACGCTCACGCCGTCCGGGATCTCCTTCAGGAGGCCCGACGTCTCGTGCATGTTCCGGACGAAGTCGCCCATGTTCTCCAGCGCCGACGCGTCGGGGCGGATGACGATCGACAGCCCCTCGTCGAGGGGTTCGAGATCGAAGTCGGTGACGATCACGGCGATCTCGACGAGCTCGTCGACGGCGAGGTCGAGTCCCGTCATCTCGCAGTCGATCCAGACAAGACGGTCGGGGGCGCTACTCATGCGCCGAAGTCTATCCGCGGCCACCGACACGGCCGGGGCGGCGGGGGAGCGCCTCCTAGAATCGATCTCCGTGATGATCCTCGTCTGCGTGCTGCTGATCGCCAACGCCGTCTGGAACGCCGTCGTCTGGCCGCCGTTCCTCCGCCGGGTGCGCAAGGACCCGCGGGCCCGCGACGCCTCCGGTCGCGCCACGACCTTCCTCCGCGTCCACACGATCCTGATCGGGATCTCGCTGCTGCTCGCGGTCGTCTCCCTGGTCGTCGGCGTGCTGGGTCTCGTGCAGGGCGTCTGACCGGGCCCTGCTGCCGGCGCCGTGGCGACGCCGCCGCGTGGAGGCGCCGTAGTAGCCTGGCGAGACGCCCCCGTAGCTCAGCGGATAGAGCAGCAGCCTTCTAATCTGACGGTCGCAGGTTCGAGTCCTGCCGGGGGCACTTCCGCGTCACGACGACCGCGGCGATCGCTCCGCCCGCCCGTCGGATCCTCTCCGTCGAGCCCCGTCCGCTCCTGCCACCCGGACGCGGGTCGGCAGGTCCCCCGGACGCGGGCTCGCGGTCCGGGCGGCGCTAGCACAGTGCAGATATCTGAGCAACACCGGCGTGTTTCGCCGCATCGGCCGTTCCGCCCCTCCACCCGCCCCTAGGCTGGTCCAGCACCGGAATTACAACGACGTAAGAAACGGAGGTACGACCATGTTGCTCCTCGCCATCCTCGGCGGAATCGCCGTCGCGTGGACGATCATCGCGGCGCCCCTCGCTGTGCTGGTCGGTCGAGTCGCTCGTGCTCGAGATGCGCACGTCTGAGGCGTATGAACTGCACCACGGAGAAGGCCCCGATCGCACTCGCGATCGGGGCCTTCTCTTCTTCCTCGGGACGGCTAGTCGGCCGGGCGGGCGGTCGCGGCGCTCTGATCGCGCTCGGCCGAGGACTCGTCCGACTCCTCCGCGGAGTCCGCGTCCGTGCTCGCGGCGCGCTGCTCGACGGGCGGCAGTTCCTCGACGGGCCGCTCGCGCGACGGGACGTCGAGGCGGTCGACGTCGGCGAGAAGTCGGCGCGTTTCGTCGTTGTGCGGTCCGTCGGAGGCGGGCGGCAGGACGATCGTCGGCGTCGACGGCCGCTCGAAGGCGGTGGTCGGCTCGGTGCTCGAGCCGGCACCGACGACCACCGGGGTCGCCGCAGCGGCCGCAGGGGTCGTGCGGACGGGCTCGGGGGAGCGCTCGTTCGAGCCCTCCGTCGAGGCACCGGTCTTCGGCGTCTCGGGGCGCGAGGTCTCCGAGAAGCGCCAGCGCTCGAGGTCGGCGAGGAACGCCTTCCGGGCGCGGTTCGGCTTGTCGCGCCAGAGCACGAGGCGGTCTCGGAACTCGCCGACGCTCGCCTGCGTCTGGTACCCGCCGGTCGACGAGGTGTGCTTGAGGTCGGCGAGCTCGTGCGCGGCCCAGTTGGCGGCGACTCCCGAGCCCTTGACGGGGAGCAGGCGGAGGTGGGTCTCGGCCTGCGCGGCGGCGCGGTCGCTGAGGATGCGCTCGGACTGGCTGAGCACGTTCCAGGCGGAGGCGTCGACCGCGGCGTCGATCAGCGTCGCGATGACCGCGTTCTTGCGCTCGTGCTCCTGCTGCCGGATGAGGCGCGCGATCGCCGAGCGGAGGACGAGCGCGGCCACGATCACCCCGACGATCACGGCGAGGAGGACGAGTGCGCCGACGAACACCGACTGGCGCCCTTCGGCCGTCTGGACCCAGGTCACGAATTCGTTCCACCACTGCATGAGCCGAACGTTAGCCCGGGGCCCGGCGGCACACCGGTCAGGCGCGCCGACCCCCGGGGGATCGGCGCGCCGAGCCGGGGCTCAGGCCACCCGGAAGACCTCGACGGCGTCCTCGACGCTCCAGAACTCGCCGATCTCGGCGCCGGCCGGCATGCCCGCGCGCAGCAGCCGCGCGCGGTACTTCTCGCCCTGCGGGCCCTCGACGAGCTCGACGTGGCCGACGATCGAGCCGCCTCCGGTGCTCACGCGCCAGAGGCGGGCGTTCACGCGGGTGAGGGTGGGCGGGACGCGGGTGGCGTGAAGGGTGGTGAGGGACACTGCTTCCTCCTGCTGGTCGTCGAATGCGGGAGCACCCACCGGCCGAGTGCTCTCGCAGACTACGAGCGACCACCGACATCGCCGCCGGCCCGCGGCGGTCAGGTCAGGGCCGTCAGTTCAGCGACGTCCCGTGCACCGCGAACTCCTCGATCGCGGCGGTCTCCGACTCCGTGAGCGGTCCGGCCTCGAGGGCCGCGACGTTCTGCTCCAGCTGGGCGACGCTCGAGGCGCCGATGATGGCGCTCGTGACCGTCGGCACGCGCAGGACCCAGCTCAGGGCGAGCTGCGCGAGGGTCTGGCCGCGGCCCTCGGCGATCGCGTTCAGACCGCGGGCCCGCTCGAGGTACTTCTCGTCGATCCGGTCGGAGGAGAGGAAGCGCGAGGTCGCCGCGCGGGATCCCGCCGGGACCGTGCCGTCGAGGTAGCGGTCGGTCAGCAGGCCCTGGGCGAGCGGCGAGAAGACGATGCAGCCCGTGCCGATCTCGTCGAGGACCGGGAAGAGGCCGTCCTCGATGTGGCGGTCGAAGAGGGAGTAGCGCGGCTGGTGCAGCAGCAGGTGCACGCCGCTGCCGGCCAGGGCGGCCTCGGCGGCGCGGGTCTGCTCCGGGCTGTAGTTCGAGATGCCGACGTAGAGCGCCTTGCCCTGCTCGACGGCCGAGACCAGCGCGCCCATCGTCTCCTCGATCGGCGTCTCGGCGTCGGGGCGGTGCGAGTAGAAGACATCGACGTAGTCGAGTCCGAGCCGGGTCAGGCTCTGATCGAGCGAGGAGAGCAGGTACTTGCGCGAGCCGCCGTCACCGTAGGGGCCGGACCACATGTCGTAGCCGGCCTTGGAGGAGACGATCAACTCATCGCGGTACGGGCGGAAGTCCTCGGCGAAGAGGCGGCCGAACGCGGTCTCGGCGGCGCCGTACGGCGGGCCGTAGTTGTTCGCGAGGTCGAAATGGGTGATCCCCAGGTCGAACGCGCGGCGCAGGATCGCGCGCTGGGTGTCGAGGGGGCGGTCGGATCCGAAGTTGTGCCAGAGGCCGAGCGAGAGGGCGGGCAGCTTCAGCCCGCTCCGTCCAGCGCGTCGGTAGTCCATGGCGTCGTAGCGGGCGGGGGCGGCGTCGTAGCTCACGCGCCGACTCTATTCCAGCGCTCGAGCCGTGCGGAATGCGCACAGCGCCGGAGGTGTTGGATCGAGAGACGTGCCCGGCACCCCGGACGCGTCGATGCGACAGGAAGTGAGTCACACGCAATGCGCACATTCGTACTCGCCGGAGGATGCTTCTGGTGTCTGGACGCCGTCTACCGCGTCCTCGACGGCGTGACCGACGTCGTCTCCGGCTACACCGGCGGATCCACCCCGAATCCCGACTACGAGTCCGTCTGCACGGGCCGCACCGGGCACGCGGAGGCCGTCGCCGTCACCTTCGACCCCGAGGTGGTTCCGGAGCAGGTCATCCTCGACGTGTTCTTCACGCTGCACGACCCGCGGCAGCTCAACCGCCAGGGCAACGACGTCGGGACGCAGTACCGCTCGGCCATGTACTACTCCTCCGACGAGGAGAAGGAGCTGTTCGAGACCGCCCGCGACCGCGCGTCCGAGTGGTGGGACGGCCCGATCGTCACCGAGATCGCGCCGCTGGGCGTCTATCACGAGGCCGAGGACTACCACCAGGACTTCTTCGCCAAGAACCCCGGCCAGGGCTACTGCCTCGCGGTGGCGCTGCCGAAGGTGAACAAGATCCGCAAGTCGTACTCCAAGTACATCCTCGCCTCCTAGCTCTCCTCCCCAGGCGACGATGTCGCCCGGTCTCCACCGAAGGGCCCGCCTCCAGCACGGAGGCGGGCCCTTCGTCGCGACACTGTCCCTGCGTCGCCCGGGTGGTTCCGGCCCCCTCCGCCCGGGCGGCGTCCCCGTCGCAGTCGCGCCGGGAGCAGAGGAGCGCCGCCCGTGGCGGCGACCGAGGAGAGGACAGCAGCATGACCGACACCCTGACCGTCATCGGAGTCATCGGCACCGAGCCGCGCAGCGTCGACACGGCGAGCGGCACCGCGATGACGACCTTCCGCCTGGCGTCCGCCCAGCGGCGCTACGACCGCTCCACTCAGCGCTGGGTGGACGGCTCGACCAACTGGTACACCGTGAACGCCTTCAACGGGCTGGCCGGCAACGCCCTGGCCTCGCTCGCGCGCGGCGACCGCGTCCTCGTCACCGGGCGCCTCTCCGTCCGCTCCTGGGAGTCCGGCGGCAAGACGGGGACGGACGTGAGCGTGATCGCCGAGGGCCTCGGCCACGACCTGGCCTGGGGGACGACCCGCTGCACCCGGACGGTCGGGCGGGCGAAGGCGGCAGCGCCCGAGGCGGCAGCGCCCGAGGCGGCCACGAGCGGCGCGAGCGGCTGGAGCCCGGAGGCGCCGGCCGCCGTCGAGGGCGCGACCTCCGCGTCCTCCGGCGGCGACTGGGGCGCAGCGCGCGCCTCCGCGTCGGAGCCGTCCGAGGCCTCGTTAGACTCGGCCGACGCCCCGTTCTGACGCGGCGTTCGGCGCGCGTTCGGCCGCCGCGGGAGGGATTCGAGTGAGCACACGGACCGTCGTCCGCGCCGGCCTGCGAGCGGGAGCGGTGCTCGCGCTGCTGACCGGGATCGCCGGCTGCACGGCGCCCACCGCGCCGCCGGCCGCCGAGAGCCCGTCGGCGTCGGCCGCCCCGTCCACCGAGGAGCCCGCCGCCCCGGTCGCGCTGGTGCCCGGCGGCACCGCCGAGGAGAACCTCCCCTTCTTCCGGGAGACCGTCACCGCCGCCGCGGGCTCCGATCCGGAGACGCCCGGCCGGAGCGTCGTCGACGCTCTCGTGGCCGCCGGCTTCGCGAAGGAGTCGATGCAGCTCACCGCCGACGAGACCTCGGTCGGCCTCGAGGCCGACTCCGTGCAGGTCTCGGTGAAGGCGAGCGACGCCTGCCTCATCGGGCAGTACGGGCCGAAGGTGGACGGCGTCCGCGCGGTCGTCGCCGCGCCGATCGCGACCGGCGCCTGCCTCATCGGCAGCACCGTTCCGCTCGACGGCTGAGCCGCCGGCCGGAGCCGGAGCAGCGAGCCGAACGCTCCGCGCGTCCAGCCGGTATCCTCGGTACCGGCCCGGCCTCCGACCTTCCCGCCCGCGCTCCCGCGTGCGGTGGTCGATCACCGGCGACATTCCGGCCGAGGGGCACCCGATGAACGGGACGCCCGCGGCGGAGAGCGGGGCTCCGAGAACGTACGAGCGGTTGAGGGACTGAAGTGGCTGAATACATTTACTCGATGGTGCGCGCCCGCAAGGCGGTCGGCGACAAGCTGATCCTGGACGACGTCACGATGTCGTTCCTGCCCGGGGCGAAGATCGGCGTGGTCGGCCCGAACGGCGCCGGCAAGTCGACGATCCTGAAGATCATGGCGGGGCTCGACACCCCGAGCAACGGCGAGGCGCGTCTAAGCCCGGGCTACACCGTCGGCATCCTGATGCAGGAGCCGGAGCTCGACGAGACCAAGACGGTGCTCGAGAACGTCCAGGAGGGCGTCGGCGAGATCAAGGGCAAGATCGACCGCTTCAACGAGATCTCGCTGGCGATGGCGGACCCGGACGCCGACTTCGACACGCTCCTCGCCGAGATGGGCACCCTGCAGGAGGCCATCGACGCCGCCGACGCCTGGGACCTCGACTCCCAGCTCGAGCAGGCGATGGACGCGCTGCGCACCCCGCCGGGGGACTCGCCCGTCACCAGCCTCTCCGGAGGTGAGAAGCGCCGCGTGGCGCTGACCAAGCTCCTGCTGCAGAAGCCCGACCTGCTGCTGCTGGACGAGCCCACCAACCACCTGGACGCCGAGAGCGTGCTCTGGCTCGAGCAGTTCCTCTCCAAGTACCCCGGCGCCGTCCTCGCCGTGACCCACGACCGGTACTTCCTCGACAACGTCGCGGAGTGGATCGCCGAGGTCGACCGCGGTCACCTCTACCCCTACGAGGGCAATTACTCGACCTACCTCGAGAAGAAGAGCGCCCGACTCGAGGTGCAGGGCAAGAAGGACGCGAAGCTCGCCAAGCGCCTGACCACCGAGCTCGAGTGGGTCCGCAGCAACGCGAAGGGCCGCCAGACCAAGTCGAAGTCGCGCCTCGCGCGCTACGAGGAGATGGCGGCGGAGGCCGAGAAGACGCGCGTCCTCGACTTCGAGGAGATCGTCATCCCGGTCGGCCCGCGCCTGGGCTCGCAGGTCATCGACGCGAAGAAGCTGCACAAGTCCTTCGGCGACCGCGTCCTGATCGACGACCTCAGCTTCACCCTGCCGCGCAACGGCATCGTCGGCGTCATCGGCCCGAACGGCGTGGGCAAGACCACGCTCTTCAAGACGATCGTCGGCTTCGAGCCGCTCGACTCGGGCGACCTGAAGATCGGCGACACCGTCGACATCTCCTACGTCGACCAGACCCGCGGCGGCATCGACCCGAACAAGAACCTGTGGGAGGTCGTCTCCGACGGTCACGACTACATCCAGGTCGGCAAGACCGAGATCCCCTCGCGGGCCTACGTCTCGCAGTTCGGCTTCAAGGGCCCGGACCAGCAGAAGCGCGCCGGCATCCTCTCCGGCGGTGAGCGCAACCGCCTCAACCTGGCGCTGACGCTCAAGCAGGGCGGCAACCTGCTCCTGCTCGACGAGCCCACCAACGACCTGGACATCGAGACGCTCGGCAGCCTCGAGAACGCGCTGCTCGAGTTCCCCGGCTGCGCCGTGGTGATCACCCACGATCGCTGGTTCCTCGACCGGATCGCGACGCACATCCTCTCCTACGAGGGCACCGAGGAGGACCCGGCCAACTGGTACTGGTTCGAGGGCAACTTCGAGTCGTACGAGCAGAACAAGATCGAGCGCCTCGGTCCGGACGCGGCGAAGCCGCACCGCTCCGCGTACCGCAAGCTCACCCGCGACTGATGCGCCTGCACGTCGCCATCCCGCTGCGCTGGTCGGACTTCGACGCCTACGCGCACGTCAACAACGCGGAGATGCTGCGCCTGCTCGAGGAGGCGCGCATCCAGGCGTTCTGGCGCCCCGACTCCCCGGAGCCGGGCGGGAGGGCGACGGCGGTGCTCGACGCCCGGCCCGGCGCGCGCACGATCAGCCTGATCGCGCGGCAGGAGATCGAGTACCTCGCGCCGATCCCGTACATGCGCGCCCCGCTCGACATCGAGCTCTGGATCGGGCGGATCGGCGGCGCGAGCCTCGAGGTCTGCTACGAGCTGTACTCGCCGACCGGCGTCGAGCCGCGCGTGCTCTACACGAAGGCCGCGACGACGCTCGTCATGGTGACCGCTGCCACGGGTCGCCCCGAGCGCATCCCGGAGGAGCTCCGCGAGGTCTGGGCGCCGTACGTCGAGGAGCCCGTCGCCTTCTCCAAGCGGAGCTGACGCCGTCCCCTCCGGCTGGCGGTCCCGGCGCGAGCCGGACCGCTCAGCCGAGCGGGACGCGGACCATGCCCTCCTGGGCGACGCTCGCCACCAGGCGGCCGTCGCGCGAGTAGATCCGGCCCAGCGAGAGCCCGCGACCGCCCGAAGCGCTCGGCGCTTCCTGCACGTAGAGCAGCCATTCGTCCACGCGGGCGGGGCGGTGCCACCACATCGCGTGGTCGAGGCTTGCGATGCGGAGCCCGGGGGTGATCCAGGCGGCGCCGTGGCGGCGGAGCGTCGACTCGAGGATCGTGTAGTCGCTGGCGTAGGCGAGGGCGGCGCGGTGCAGCAGCGGATCGTCGGGCAGCGGACCGAGCGCGCGCAGCCAGACGCACTGGTGTGCGGTGCGATTCGGGTCGGCGCGGAGGTAGACCGGCTGCTCCACATGGCGGACGTCGAACGGCCGCTGCGTCGCCCAGAAGCTGCCGACCGGGTGGTCGACGCCCTTCAGCACCTCGGCCGTGCTCGGCAGCGACTCGGGGTCCGGCACGCCCTCCGGCATCGGGGTCTGGTGGTCCAGGCCCTCGTCCTCGGTCTGGAACGACGCGATCATCGAGAGGATCGGCGCCCCGTTCTGGTACGCCTGCGTCCGCCGGGTGGCGAAGGAGCGGCCGTCGTGGATCCGGTCGACCGAGAAGGTGATCGGCAGCGAGACGTCGCCCGGGCGGAGGAAGTAGCCGTGCATCGAATGCACGCTGCGCTCCTCGACGGTGCGGCCCGCGGCGATCAGCGACTGGGCCAGCACCTGGCCGCCGAAGACGCGGCCCTCGGGCATCCACTGCGACGGGCCGGTGGAGATGTCCTCGCTGGTGCGGGTTCCCGTGTCGACGAGATCGAGGGCGGTGAGGAACGAGGAGAGCGGATCGGACACGGGACCTCCGGGGTGTCTGCCGATCAGGAGAGCGGCCTCGGGTAAGTTTATCGACGCGATGATGTCGTCCTTCTCCCTGGCGGATCCGCCCAGCCTCTCCGATCTGCGCGTGTTCCTCGGCCGGTCCGCGCGTGTCGAGGACGGCGCCGTGCGCCTCCTCGCGCAGGATCGCATCCTGGCCGCGTACACCGCGATCCTCCAGCCGCGCGGCCTGCTCGACCGGTCCTCGACGGTGCTCGGCCTGCGCGTCTTCGCGCTCGACGAGCCGACCGCCTTCGACCGGGTGGTGCCGATCCGCGCGCTCTCCGACCGGCTCGCCCGCCTGCAGTGGGAGCCCGGGGGAGCGGACGGCAAGCCGGTCGTGCTGCCTGACGGCGACGACGCCACGGCGGGCGCCTGGGCCGGCATCTCGCCGCCGCGCGGCGGCTGGCAGCGGCGCGAGCCCGTGGACCCGGCGTTCCTCGAGAAGGTCGCCCGCGACGGCATCGACGAGATCGCCGCGGCGGTCGGCTCCGAGACCGGCGAGCAGATCGTCGGCCGCGTGCGCTCCACCGTCTGGGGCCGTCCTCTCGACGGTCTCGAGGACGTGCCCGCGGGCGCCGCCTTCGCACTGTTCGCACTCGGCTTCCTCGGCGCGGACGACCCCGTCGCGCTGCTCGAGAGCGGCCAGTGGCGGCGGCTCACCTCGCGGCGCGGGCACGTGCTCGTCCGCACCCCCGCCTGACCCGACGCCGGCGGGAAGTGCCGAGCGCTACTCCTCGAAGGTGTTGACCATCGCGTGCGCGGCGCGCTCCAGGTAGTCCCAGAGCATCGCGTCGTCGGCCGGAGCCAGCTCCAGCTCGTCGACCGCGACCCGCATGTGCGCGAGCCAGTGGTCGCGGGCCTCCGGGTTCACCTTGAAGGGCTGGTGCCGCATCCGCAGGCGCGGGTGCCCGCGCTCCGCGCTGTAGGTGCCGGGGCCGCCCCAGTACTGCTCGAGGAAGCCGGTGAGCCGCTGGATCGCGCCCTCGAGGTCGTGCTCCGGGTACATCGGCCAGAGCACCTCGTCCTCGCGGACGCCCTGGTAGAAGCGGCGGACGAGACGCTCGAAGGTCGGTCGCCCGCCGAGGTGCTCCCAGAAGGAGCGCATCGGGGGAGTGCCGCCGATCTGCAGCCCGCTCACGAGCGCGGTCCCGTCTGCGGCGGCACGGAGCCGCCGTCCTGCGGACGCTGAGCGGGCGGCACCTGCTCGGGCGCCGGCGGTGCCTTCGGCTTGCGCAGAGCACGTGGCAGGCGCACCGGCTTCCCGTGCTCGGTCGTGACCGTGGCGGTCGGCGTCGTCCGCGGCCCCTTCACGCCGCCGACGCTCGTCGCGCCCTCGAAGCCGCTGAGCACCACCGCGCTGAGCGAGGGCAGCTTGACGTCGAGCGTGTCGAGGGCGCGCTTGAGGCGGATGCGGAGCTCGCGCGCCACGTCGTCCTTGGCGGTGGTGCGGGTCTTCAGCACCACGCGGATGACCAGCGCGTCGTCGGCGATCGACTCGAGGCCCCAGAGCTCGGGCTTGTCGATGATCCGCGCCCGCCAGCGGCTGCTCGAGGCGAGCTCGTTCGCGGTGCTGAGGATCGTGCTCTGCACGGACTCCAGGTCGGTCTCGTAGGGCACGGCGAGGTCGATGATCACCCGCGACCAGCCCTGCGACATGTTGCCGACCCGGACGATCTCGCCGTTGCGGACGAACCAGAGCGTGCCGTTGACGTCACGGATCTGGGTGATCCGCACGCCGACGTTCTCGACGACTCCGGTGGCCTGGCCGGTGTCGACGACGTCGCCGACGCCCAGCTGGTCCTCCGCGACCATGAACAGGCCGTTGAGGACGTCCTTGACGATGTTCTGCGCGCCGAATCCGAGGCCGGCGCCGAGCGCGGCCGTGAGCAGCGCGAAGGAGCCGATCAGGGTGTTGTCGATGGTGTTCACGATCATCACGACGGCGATGACCACGATCAGGATCGAGCTGATGTTGTTGAGGATCGAGCCGAGGGTCCTCGTGCGCTGCACGACCCGGACCGCGGCGAGGGGCGAGGCGGCGATGGCCTGCGTGTCCTCGACCCGCTGGCGCTTCTTCACCCCTGAGACGATCTGATCGACGACGCGCCCCACCACGAAGTGCGCGATGACGCGGGCCAGCAGGGCGCCGAGCACGATCGCGAGGACGGCGACGCTCTTCCAGAAGAGCTCGGAGTCGAAGAAGGAGATGGTCGCGGCGACGGGGTCTGGGGTGGAGGTCTCGAGTAGCAGCATCCCGTCCAGGCTAAGGGACGCGCGCCGGCCGGCTCCGGTGACGCCGGAGCGACGCCGGGCGGCGTCCGGGGGATAGATTCGACGAGGGCCGGCCCGGCCTCCGCACTCCGCACCCGAACTCCGCCCCAGGGGAAGGACGCCCGATGCTCCACTCCACCCGGACTCCCGCCGAGAAGCGCCGCCTCTTCCGCGAGCGGCTCGCGACCGGCGAGCTGCTGCAGCTGCCGGGGGCGTTCACCCCGCTGTCGGCGCGGCTGATCGAGGAGAAGGGCTTCGACGGCGTCTACGTCTCGGGCGCCGTGCTGTCGGCCGAGCTCGGCCTGCCGGACATCGGCCTGACCACGCTGAGCGAGGTCGCGGGCCGCGGCCAGCAGATCGCGCGGATGACCGACCTGCCCGTCCTGATCGACGCCGACACCGGCTTCGGCGAGCCGCTCAACGTCGCGCGCACCGTGCAGATGCTCGAGGACGCCGGAGTGACGGCCCTGCACATCGAGGACCAGGTGAACCCCAAGCGCTGCGGGCACCTCGACGGGAAGGCCGTCGTCGACGAGAGCACCTCCGTGCGGCGCATCGCCGCCGCGGTCGACGCCCGACGCGATCCGGGTCTCGTGATCATGGCCCGCACCGACATCCGCGCCCTCGACGGGCTGCAGGCCGCGATCGACCGGGCGAAGCGCCTCGTCGACGCCGGTGCCGACGCGATCTTCCCCGAGGCGATGCGCGACCTGAGCGAGTTCGAGGCCGTGCGTGCCGCGATCGACGTCCCGGTGCTGGCGAACATGACCGAGTTCGGCAAGAGTGAGCTCTTCACGACGCAGCAGCTCGCCGACGTGGGGGTGAACATCGTGATCTATCCGGTGTCGCTGCTCCGCATCGCGATGGGCGCGGCGATGCGCGCGCTCGACGCGCTGAAGGCGGAGGGCTCGCTGCAGTCCGAGGTCGCGGGGATGCAGACGCGGGCCGAGCTCTACGAGCTGCTCGACTACTCGTCCTACAGCCGCTTCGACGAGGGCGTCTTCGACTTCAGCCTCGCCGGCCACCACGGCGCCTGAGCCACGACCCACCCCGGCGGCTCCGGTCGCCGATCCGATCGCGAAGGAGCGAGCGATGAGCACCACCGAGCAGGACATCCGCAAGGGACTCGTGGGGGTCGTCGTCGACACCACGTCGATCTCGAAGGTCGATCCGGAGTCGAACTCGCTGCTGTACCGCGGCTATCCGGTGCAGGAGCTGGCGGCGTCCCGCTCCTTCGAGGAGGTGTCCTGGCTGCTGTGGAAGGGCGAGCTGCCGACGCCGTCCGAGACCGAGCAGCTCCGCGCCTTCGAGCGAGCGCACCGGGAGCCGGCGCCGGAGGTGCGCGCGGTGGTGGAGCTGCTGCCGGTGACGGCGCATCCGATGGACGTCGTGCGCACTGCGGTGAGCGTGCTGGGCGCGCTCGAGACGGACCCCGAGGACGAGTCGCCGGAGGCGGTCCTGGAGCGCTCGATGCGGCTCTGGGCGGTGCTGCCCGCGGTCGTCGCCGCGATCCAGCGTCGCAGGCACGGGCAGGAGCCGATCGCCGCGCGCGACGATCTCGACTACTCCGAGAACTTCCTCTGGATGACCTTCGGCGAGCTGCCCGACCCGGTGGTCGTCGACGCCTTCCGGGTGTCGCTGGTGCTGTACGCCGAGCACTCGTTCAACGCCTCGACGTTCACGGCTCGCGTGGTCACATCGACGCTCTCGGACGTCCACTCGGCCGTGACGGCGGCGGTCGGCGCGCTGAAGGGACCGCTGCACGGTGGTGCGAACGAGGCCGTCCTGCACGTCTTCGACGAGATCGGCATCGGGCCGGAGGCGGGTCCCCGCGCGCGGGCCTGGCTGGCGGAGGCGCTCGGGGCGAAGCGCAAGGTGATGGGCTTCGGCCACCGCGTCTACAAGTCGGGCGACTCGCGCGTGCCGACGATGGAGGCGGCGCTCCGCCGGGTGGCGGAGCAGGCCGGGGCGGACGACATGCTCGAGCTCTACGACGCGCTGGCCGCCGAGATGAGCGAGCGCACGGGCATCCTGCCGAACCTCGACTACCCGTCCGGTCCGGCCTACCGCCTGATGGGTTTCGACTCCGAGCTCTTCACGCCGCTCTTCGTCGCGGCCCGCGTCGTCGGCTGGACCGCGCACGTCCTGGAGCAGCGCGCCTCGAACGCGCTGATCCGCCCGCTGTCGGCGTACGACGGGCCGGCCCGCCGCGCGGTCCCGGAGCGCTGACGCCGCACCATCTCGCTGTCCTGCGGAGTCGGCGCGGCCGGCGCGGTTCCCCTCGCGCGCCGTGCACACTCCACATGCTGGTCGAGTAGCCGCGCAGCGGCGCAGCGAGACCCGCCCCTCCTGGTGGCGGGGGATCTCGATACGCGCGCTGCGCGCGCTACTCGATCAGCATGCAAGAGGCGCGTGGTCCTCCGGCTGTCCATGCTGGTCGAGTAGCCGCGCAGCGGCGTATCGAGACCCCCGCGCTCAGAGCGCTGCGTCGCGCTCCTGCGCGCGCAGGGCGCGCTCGACGCCGGCCAGGTTCTCGATCACGAGGCGGCGCAGCGCCGGCACGTCGGGGTTCGCGTCGAGCCACGCGCGGGTGGCGTCCACGATCGCCGGCGTGGGCGTCGCCGCCGGGTAGAAGCCGACGACGAGGTACTCCGCGATCTTGTAGCTCTTCGCGTCCCACAGCGAGCGGAGGGCGTCGAAGTACACCGGCACCATGGCCTCGAGGACGGCGGGATCGCTGGTGTGCTGGAAGCCGAGCCCCGTCGCGCGCACGATGGTGTTCGGCGCCGAGTCGTCGAGCGTCACCGAGTCCCAGGCCGCGCGCTTGGCCTCCGCCGTCGGGATCGCCGCGCGGGCGTTCGCCGCGGACTGCGCTCCCGTCGCGGTGTTGTCGGCCGCGAGGGCCGCGTCGATGTCCGAGGCGTCCGCCCGTCCGCCGGCCACGAGCGCGATCAGCAGCTCCCAGGAGAGGTCGGTGTCGATCTCGAGCCCCGGCAGGGTCGTCGTCCCGTCGCGCAGCGCCTGCACGGCGTCCAGGTGGGCCGGGGTCGAGGCGACGCCGGCGAGCACCTTCACGAACTGGAACTGCGCGTCGCTGCCGGCCTCGGCGCCCTGCGCGAGCGTCCAGAGCCGGTCGCCCACCTCCGCGAGGACCTCGTCGCGGTGCTCCGGCGCGACGTACTGCGAGGCGGTGCTCACGAGCTGGCCGAGGACCGTGCGCAGCGTCGTCGACTCCGTCTCGGTCGCGATGTTGCCGAGGACGAGACGGACGAAGTCGCGCGGCGCCGACTCGGCGTCGCGGGTCGCGTCCCAGACCGAGCCCCAGACCAGCGAGCGCGCGAGCGGGCTGCTGATGCTCGCGAGGTGCTCGATCGCGACGGCGAGCGAGGCGTCGTCGAGCCGGATCTTCGCGTAGGCGAGGTCGTCGTCGTTGAGCAGCACCAGCGCGGGGCGGGTGCGGCCGATCAGCTCGGGCACCTCGGTGCGCTCGCCGTCCACGTCGAGCTCGAGGCGGTCGATGCGCACGAGGCGGTCGCCCTCGAAGTCGTAGAGGCCGATCGCGAGACGGTGCGGGCGGATCGTCGGGTAGTCGGCGACCGCGCTCTGCAGGATCGCGAACGAGGCGATGGCGCCCTCCTCGTCGACCACGATCTCCGGGCGGAGCGTGTTGACGCCGGCCGTCTCGAGCCACTGCGCCGACCACTCGGTCAGGTCGCGGCCGCTGGTCGCCTCGAGCTCGACCAGCAGGTCGCGCAGCTCGGTGTTCGAGAACGCGTGCTTCACGAAGTACTCGTGCACGCCGGCGAGGAACTCCTTCTCGCCGACCCAGGCCACCAGCTGCTTGAGCACCGAGGCGCCCTTGGCGTAGGTGATGCCGTCGAAGTTGACCTGGACGTCCTCGAGGTCGTTGATCGTCGCGACGATCGGGTGCGTCGAGGGCAGCTGGTCCTGGCGGTAGGCCCAGCTCTTCTCCATCGCGGCGAAGGTGGTCCAGGCCTCGGTCCACTCGGTCGCCTCGGCGGTCGCGAGGGTGGAGGCGTACTCGGCGAACGACTCGTTCAGCCAGAGGTCGTTCCACCACTTCATGGTCACCAGGTCGCCGAACCACATGTGCGCGAGCTCGTGCAGGATCGTGACGACCCGGCGCTCCTTGACCGCGTCGGTCACCTTGGAGCGGAAGACGTAGGTCTCGGTGAAGGTGACCGCTCCCGCGTTCTCCATCGCGCCGGCGTTGAACTCCGGCACGAAGAGCTGGTCGTACTTCGCGAACGGGTACGGCACCCCGAACTTCTCCTCGTAGAAGGCGAAGCCCTGCTTGGTCTTCTCGAAGACGTAGTCCGCGTCGAGGAACGGCGCGAGCGAGGCGCGCGCGAACACGCCGAGCGGGACGGTGCGGCCGTCGGAGGAGACCAGCGAGTCGGTCTCGACGACGTAGGGGCCGGCGATGAGCGCGGTGATGTACGAGGAGATCCGCGGGGTGGGCTCGAAGCTCCAGGTCGCGACGCCGTCGCCGGCGGGCACGGGCTCGGGGGTCGGCTGGTTGGAGACGACCTGCCAGGCGGCGGGCGCGGTCACCGTGAAGGAGAACGCGGCCTTGAGGTCGGGCTGCTCGAACACCGCGAAGACGCGCCGCGAGTCGGGAACCTCGAACTGCGAGTAGAGGTAGACCTCGCCGTCGACCGGGTCGACGAAGCGGTGCAGGCCCTCGCCGGTGTTCGTGTAGAGCGCGTCGGCGTCGACGCGAAGGACGTTCTCGGCGGCGAGCGAGTCGAGGCGGATCCGGACACCGTCGGCCACGTCGGCCGGGTCGAGCTCGACGCCGTTCAGCGTGACCGAGTGCACGGTCCTCGTGATCGCGTCGATGAAGGAGGAGGCACCCTCCGTCGCGGTGAAGCGCACGGTCGTGGTGCTGCGGAAGGTCTCGGCCCCCCGCGTGAGGTCGAGGGCGACGTCGTAGGCGTCGACCTGGATCAGCGAGGCGCGCTCCTGCGCTTCGCTCCGGGTGAGGTTGTCTCCAGGCACAGGGTGCTCCATCCGTTCGTCTCGGCGCTGCCGCTTCGGCGCCGGGGTGCGGGCGCCACCGATCCACCCTAGGGCCGCGCCGCACCCGCGCACCCGAGAGGCGCCGAGAGGCGTAGCGTTGCCTCATGACCGACGTTGACTTCTGGTTCGATCCCTCCTGCCCCTGGGCCTGGATGACCTCCCGCTTCGTGGACGAGGTGACGGAGGGGCGCGACCTCGACGTCACCTGGCACATCATGAGCCTCGCCGTGCTCAACGAGGACCAGGACGTGAGCGACGACTACCGCGCGTTCTTCCCGCGCGCCCTGCGCTACACCCGCCTCGTCGCGGCCGTCGGCGAGCGCGAGGGCCAGGAGAAGGTCAAGCCGCTCTACGACGCGCTCGGCACGCGGATCCACAACGGCGGCCGCACGGACGTCGACGCGATCATCACCGAGTCGCTCGCCGAGGTCGGCCTCGACGCGAGCCTCGCCGCATACGCCGACACCGACGAGTACGACGAGCCGATGCGCGCCTCGCACTTCGACGGCATCGGCCGGGTCGGCCAGGACGTCGGCACGCCGGTCATCGCGATCGGCGACATCGCCTTCTTCGGACCGGTCATCTCGCCCATCCCGCGCGGCGAGCAGGCGCTCTCGCTCTGGGACGGCCTCGTCGCCGTGGCCTCGTACGACG
Source organism: Rathayibacter festucae DSM 15932 (assembly GCF_004011135.1). Taxonomy (NCBI): domain Bacteria; kingdom Bacillati; phylum Actinomycetota; class Actinomycetes; order Micrococcales; family Microbacteriaceae; genus Rathayibacter; species Rathayibacter festucae. Next base: position 1,120,241 of record NZ_CP028137.1, read on the forward strand.
GCTTCTTCGAGCTCAAGCGCTCGCGCACCCGCGACCCGATCTTCGACTGAGCCGCGGTCCGCGTCGGCGCCCCGGTCCTCGGCTGAGGACCGGGCCGTCGCGCGAGCGGTACCCTGACTCCCGGCCCGGGATCCACGGGCCACGAACGGCTTTCCGGAGGACGAGCGCGTGCGCATCCACATCGCAACGGACCACGCCGGGCTGGACTTCAGCCGGCACCTGATCGAGCACCTCGGTGCCGCCGGCCACGACGTGGTCGACCACGGCCCCACCTCGTACGACCCGCTCGACGACTACCCCTCGTTCTGCATCAACGCGGCCGCCGCGGTCGTGCGCGACCAGGAGGCCGGCGTCGAGGCGCTCGGCATCGTCTTCGGCGGCTCGGGCAACGGCGAGCAGATCGCGGCCAACAAGGTCGCGGGTGTCCGCGCCGCGCTGGTCTGGAGCCTCAGCACCGCGGTGCTCGCCCGTCAGCACAACGACGCCAACGTGATCTCGATCGGCGCCCGCCAGCACTCGGTCGAGGAGGCGACGGACTTCATCGACGCCTTCGTCGCCGAGCCGTTCTCCTTCGAGGAGCGCCATGTGCGCCGCATCGCGCAGCTCGCCGAGTACGAGGCCACGGGCGACATCGCCGGCCGCACGGTCGACTCCGCCGCGAGCGGCCGCTAGGTGCCCGAGGGCCACTCCGTCCACCGCATCGCGCTGCAGTTCGAGCGCGACATCGTCGGCCACGCCGTCGCGACGAGCAGCCCGCAGGGCCGCTTCGCCGAGGGCGCCGCGCTGCTGGACGGCCGCACCGTGCTCGAGTCGACCGCGGTCGGCAAGCACCTGCTGCTGCGCTTCGAGGGCGACGCGACGCTGCACGTGCACCTCGGCCTCTACGGCGCCTGGGACTTCCTCGGCCACGTCTCACCGCTGTTCGACGACGGCAAGGCGGGCAGCAGCATCGGCGCCCCGCGCCGCCGCCGGGCCGTCCGGCTCTCCGAGACCGAGCACGAGACCGACAGCGATCTCGAGGAGTTCCCGCCGCCGCCGATCGGCGCCGTGCGCGTGCGCATCCAGACGGAGGAGACGGTCGCCGACCTGCGCGGCCCGACCGCCTGCGAGGTGATGGACCCCTCCCAGGTGGAGGCGCTGCTCGCCCGGCTCGGCCCGGACCCCGCGGCGGACGACTCGGACGAGGCCCGCGACCGCTTCGTGAACCGCCTGCGCAAGACGGCCACGCCGGTGGGGCTCGTGCTGATGGACCAGTCGGTCGTCAGCGGCATCGGCAACATCTACCGCGCCGAGCTGCTCTACCGCGCCGGCCTCGACCCGCACACGCCCGGCAAGCTGGTCCCGCTCGAGCTCGCCCGCGAGCTCTGGGCCGACTGGGCGCTCCTGCTCGACGACGGCATCCGGACCGGGATGATGATCACCCGCCGGGGCCTGACGAAGACGCAGCGCTCCGCCGCCGTGCGCAGCCGGGCCGAGCGCAACTACGTCTACAAGCGCGAGGGCCTGCCCTGCCGGGTCTGCGGCACGAACGTCCTGCTCGAGGAGATCGGTGCGCGCAAGCTCTACTGGTGCCCGGTGTGCCAGTCGTGACCGCCTGAACCGCTCGTGATGAGCGACGACCGAGAGGACCCCGTGACCCCGAGCCTGCTCCTGCGCACCGCGCGGCTCCTCGGCCGCGACGAGCCGGTGTCCGTGCTGCTCCGCGACGGCCGCATCGAGGCCATCGCTCCGGACGGCACGCTCGACGCCGGCCGGGCGGGCGACGCCGAGGTGCGCGACCTCGACGGCCGCTGGCTGCTGCCCGGGCTCTGGGACGAGCACGTGCACTTCTCGCAGTGGTCGATGACCGCTCCCCGCCTGGACGTCTCGACGGCGCGGTCGGCCGCGGAGACGGTCGAGGCGGTCCGTGCGCGGCTCGCCCTGGCACCGGACTCGCCGGCGACCCTCGTCGGCTTCGGCTTCCGCGACGGGCTCTGGCCCGATCTGCCGACGACGGCGCTGCTCGACGCGGTGGCGCCGGAGCGACCGGTGGTGCTCGTCAGCGGCGACCTGCACTGCGCCTGGGTCAACTCCGCGGCGCTGCGCCGCTACGGCTTCCCCGCGCAGGACGACATCCTCCGCGAGGAGCCCTGCTTCCGCCTCGTCACGGCACTCGGCGCGCTGAGCGACGACGAGCTCGACGAGCTGGCCGACGAGGCGGCGCGCCGCGCGGCCGCTCGCGGAGTCGTCGGCGTCGTCGACCTCGAGATGCGCTGGAACGCGGGGGACTGGACACGGCGGATCGCCCGCGGCACCCGCTCGCTGCGCGTCGACATCGGCGTCTACCGTGACCACCTCGACCGGGCGATCGCGGAGGGGCTGCGCACCGGGGACGAGGTCGAGGGCGGTGAGGGCCTGCTCCGGATGGGTCCGCTCAAGGTGCTGATCGACGGCTCGCTGAACACCCGGACCGCGTACTGCGTGCACCCGTACGCCGGGCACGAGGGCAGCGGCGTCCTCACCGTGGACCCCGCGGAGCTCGACGAGCTGCTCGCGCGTGCGGCCGCGGCGGGCATCCGGCCGACGGTGCACGCGATCGGCGACGCGGCCGCGACGGTCGCGCTCGACGCGCTGGCCAAGGTCGGCGGCGGCCGGATCGAGCACGCGCAGCTGCTCTCGGACGCTGACCTGCCTCGCTTCGCCCGGCTCGGCGTGGTCGCGGGAGTGCAGCCGGCACATGCGCTGGACGACCGTGAGGTCGCCGACCGCTACTGGGAGGGCCGGACGGGCCGGGCCTTCGCGCTGCGCTCGCTGATCGACTCCGGAGCGACGGTCGTGCTCGGCTCGGACGCGCCGGTGGCGCCGCTCGACCCCTGGGTGGCGATCGCCGCCGCCGTCTCCCGCGCCCGGGACGGCGACGAGCCGTGGCACCCGGAGCAGCGCGTCACAGTCGCGGAGGCGCTCGTCGCGTCCACACGGACCCGGCGACTCGCTCCGCAGGTGGGAGACACCGCCGACCTGGTCGCCGTCGAGCGCGACCCGCTCGCCTCCGACGGCGAGCAGCTGCGCTCGATGCCCGTCGCCGCGACGCTGCTCGCCGGACGCGTGACGCACGACGACTGACCAGGGCAGGAACGGACGACGGCCCGCCGGATCCGAGGATCCGACGGGCAGTCGCGGCGCGGGAGGCGCGTGCTCAGCTCTCGCTGACGTGGGCGAAGAGGAACCAGCGGTCCTTCTCGAGGCCGCGGCCGATCTCGATCGCGACGTCCTGGCTGCTCGCATCGATGTCGGCGAGCTCGGCGATCGCGGTGTTGACCGTGGTGATCGCGACGTCCATCAGGCCGATGACCTCGACGATGGCGTTCTCGGAGCGCTGGAAGCCCGGGGTGAGCGGGGCGGTCTGCGTGGCCGAGGCCACGGTCTGGATGCGGGCGTCGACGGGGAGGCCGAGGGCGACGACGCGCTCGGCGGCCAGGTCAGCCCACTCGATCGCGTGGCCGACGACGACGTCGAGCAGCTCGTGCACGCCGATGAAGTTGGCGCCGCGCACGTGCCAGTGCGCCTGCTTGCTGTTGACGGCCAGGGCGGTCATCTCGATGACGACCGGGCTGAGGAACTGGGCGACTCCGGATGCGACATCCGGGTTCGACGAGGTGAGCGACGTGACGGATGCAGTGGACATCGTCTGTTCCTTTCGAGAGGGGGTGACTGATCGTCAACACTACGCCGCAGCCCAGTGTTCGCAAGGAAGTGCAGGCTCGGCTAAGGCGGGAGAAGGGGAGCCTGGCCTGTGCCGGCCCGCCACGTGCAGCGCGCTTCCGAGGCGGAACCGGGGGTCAGCCCCCGCGTCACCGCGAAGGGCCGCCGGTACCCTCGAGAGGATGTCCGCGCACCCGCGAGGACCGGGGGAGGAGGCTCGCGTGACTGCAGCGCCGACCGCCCTCGGCGAGGCCTCCGCCGCCTACCTCCGGCTCTGGCGCGAGCTGCCCCGCGAGGCCCTGTCGCTCCTGCTCGCCGTGCCGCTGGCGCTGGCGGGTGCGTTCGCCACCGGAGTCGCCCTCGCCCTGGGCCTCGGCCTGATCGGCGTGCTGATCGGCGCGGTCTTCCTCCCGCTGGCGCTGCACACCGCCCGGGGCTTCGCTCGGGCGACCCGAGCGCTCGACCGACTCGCAGGCCGCCCGCGGATCGACGAGCCGCAGTGGCGCCGCCCGCCCGCCTCGGTCGCGCCCGCCACCTTCGCCCTCTACGGCCCGGTCGTCGACGGGCACTACTGGCTCGCGCTGCTGCACACGCTCGTCGTGGCGCCGCTGCTCGCGCTCGTCTTCGCCGCGGTCCTCGGGCTCTGGAGCTGGGCCGGCCTCGGCTCGCTGACGGCGCTGCTCGCCGGCGACTCCTCGGCGATCGTCCGGCTCGTCTCCGGGCAGTCGAGCGCAGTCCTCGGCGTCGCCGGGCCGCCCACGGCCTTCCTGGTGCTGGCCGACGTCGCGCTCGTCGTCCTGTTCCTCGCGACGCTGCCGTTCGTCACCCGCGGGCTCACCCTCGCGCGATTCCTGGTCGATCGGCTGCTGCTCGGGCCCTGGGGCTCGGAGGCGCTGCAGCGCGAGGTCGCGGAGCTCAGCGTCTCCCGCGGCGCGGCGGTCGCCGCCGAGGACCGGGCGCTGCGCCGGCTCGAGCGCGACATCCACGACGGTCCGCAGCAGCGGCTGATCCGGGTGCAGATGGACCTCGGATCGGCTCTCAACCGGGTGCGCTCCGATCCCGACTCCGCGGCGGCGCTGATCGACGAGGCGCGCGAGCACGTCCGCTCGGCGCTCGACGAGCTGCGCGCGCTCTCCCGGGGAGTCGCACCGCCGATCCTGCAGGACCGCGGCTTCACCGCTGCGGTGCACTCGCTGGCGGTCATGAGCCCGGTGCCCGTCGAGGTGCTGGTCGAGCATCCGGTGGCGGAGGTGCCGCCCGAGGTCGAGCGCAGCGTCTACTTCGTCGTCGCCGAGCTGCTCGCGAACGCGTCGAAGCACGCGTCGGCCCGCTCGATCCGCGTGCACCTCGACGTGCGGGGGACGGGCGGACCGGAGCGCTGGCTGGACGTCTGGGTCGTCGACGACGGCGTCGGCGGCGCCTCGCCCCTGCCCGGTCACGGTCTCGAGGGGGTCGCCGGGCGCGTCAGCGGGCTGCGCGGGCTGTTCACCGTCGATTCGCCCCCGGGCGGCCCGACCACGGTGGGTGTGCACGTGCCGTTCCTGCCCGCACCGCCGCCCGCCCTATCCTGAGGGCGTGCCGCCCGCCTCACCGATCCGTGTCGCCCTCGCCGAGGACTCCGTCCTCCTGCGCGAGGGCCTGGTCCGACTGTTCGAGGACGCCGGCTTCTCCGTCGTCGGAGCCCACGGCGACGCTGAGGGGCTGCTCGCGGCCGTCGCCGCGGAGCCGTCCTCGGTGGACGTGGCCGTGCTCGACGTCCGCATGCCGCCCACCTTCCGCGACGAGGGCGTCCGCGCGGCACTCGACCTCCGGCGCCTGCACCCGCGGATCGCCGTGCTCCTGCTCAGCCAGTACGTCGAGGTGACCTACGCGCACGAGCTGCTCGGCTCGGGCGAGGGCGGCATGGGCTACCTGCTCAAGGACCGCGTCGCCTCGGTGGAGGAGCTGCGCGACGCCGTCGAGCGCGTCGCCGCGGGCGGGACGGTGCTCGATCCGCAGGTCGTCGCCTCGCTGCTCCAGCGCAACCGCGACCCGCTGGCGCTCCTGACCCCGCGCGAGCGCGAGGTGCTCGAGGCGATGGCCGAGGGGCGCACGAACGCAGGCATCGCCGCCGCGCTCTTCATCGGCGTCGGCGCGGTCGAGAAGAACGTCACCTCGATCTTCCAGAAGCTCGGACTCGAGGACTCCGGCTCGGACCACCGCCGCGTGCTCGCCGTCCTGGCCTGGCTCCGCGCCGCCCGCTGAGCCGGCAATCAGTCGCACCGCGTCTCGCCGGTGGGCCCCTCCATGCTGGTCGAGTAGCCGCGGAGCGGCGTATCGAGACCCGCCGTCGTCAGCAGGGCGGGTCTGCAGACTCCTGTCCTGACGCTGGTGGATCTCGATGCGCCCGCTGCGCGGGCTGCTCGATCAGCACGGGCCTCCGACGCGGAAGAGACAGTCCCCGCGCCTACTTCAGTGCCGCGCGCTCCGTGTCGTAGAGCGCCTTGACCTGGTCGGCGGTGAGGGCCGTGTCCCAGACCCGGATCTTCGCGAAGGTGCCCTTCGCGTAGTTGCCGGGGCCGGAGGTGAGCTCGACCGCGCCGACCGTGAAGTCGCCGGCGTTCGGGTTCAGGCCCTCGGTGAAGAGGTAGGGGTTCTTCGCGTAGGTCGCGCCCTTGTTGTCCACGAAGCGCGGGTAGGCGACGGAGGTGCCGTCCAGGTAGGAGACGGCGTAGGTGCCGTCGTACGTGCCCACGTGCAGCTGCCAGGTGTACCGAGTGAACTTGTTCCCCGAGGCCGAGTAGTCGCGCGAATACGGGTAGCCGGGCGTCGGCCCACCGGTGCGCGAGACGTGGAAGGCCGATCGCTCGTCGCCGCCGTAGAGGCCGAGGTCGTAGAAGAGACCGTAGGAGCGGCCCGCGCGCTCGCCGTGCTCGTTCCAGGCGCCGGCGACGTAGCCGGTGCTGTCGTCGGTCATGTAGACCCAGCTCGCGACGGTGACCGCGTTGCCCGTGGCGCCGATCGTCAGGCGACCCGCCGACTCCTGCGGCACCCGGAGGAAGCTCGTCCCGGTCATCGAGATCCCGGAGCCCCAGGGCGTCGAGGTGGTCGTGGCCTTGGTCTTGCCCGCCTGGAGCAGCGGCAGGTCGTTCGCGGTGGAGTAGTACGGCGCGGCGGACTGGGTGAAGTCCCACTGCGCGAGCGGCGCCGGGACGCCGGGCACGGTGGGGGGAGTGGTGGGCGTCGCCGTGGGGGTCGGCGTCGCGGTCGGAGTGGCCGTGGGGGTCGCGGTCGGAGTGGCCGTGGGGGTCGCGGTCGGCGTCGCGGTGGCGGTCGGCGTCGCCGTGGGCGTCGGGGTCCTCGTCGGGGTCGCGGTGGGAGTCGGAGTCGCGGTCGGCGTCGTCGTCGGTGCCGTGGCCGAGACGGTCAGCGCGATCGAGCCGCTGCTGCCGATGTTGCCGGCGGCGTCGCGGGCCTTGGCGATGATCACGTGCGAGGTCACGGCGAGGCTCGAGGTGGTGAGCGACCAGTCGCCGGAGGCCTGCTGCACGGCGTTCCCGACCCGGGTGGAGCCGGACCAGAAGGAGAGAGCGGTGACTCCGATGTCGTCCGACGCGGTGGCGACGAGCGTCACGGTCCGCGGGACGGTGCTCCCGGTGGCGGGCGAGGTGATGCGCGCGGTCGGCTTCGTCGTGTCGGGCTTCGGCGAGCCCGTGGCGGTCGGCGTGGCGCTGGGGCTCGGCGCGGTCGTCGGGCTCGCGGTCGGCGAGGGGGTGGTCGTCGCGGTGGGCGTCGCCGACGGGACCGGGGTCTGCGTGGGGGAGGGACTCGTCGTCGGAACGGGGGTCGAGCCGGTGTTCTGCACGGTGACGCGCATGGCGGCACTGTTGCCGATGTTCCCCGCCGCGTCCTTGCCCTTGGCCACGAAGACGTGCGAGCCCTCGGCCAGCGTCCGCGTGTCGAGCGGAAGCGTCCAGACGCCCGCCTGCACGGTGGCGTAGCCCAGACGGCGGGTGCCCTCCCAGAACGAGAGCTGGGTGGTCCCGACCGCGTCCGTCGCGGTCGCCGCGAGGGAGATCGTCCCCGCGACCGTCGATCCGCTCACCGGAGCGGTGATGCTCACGACCGGCTTCACCGTGTCGGCGGCGGCGCTCGCCGAGCTGCCGGGCGCGGTGGCCACCATCGGCACCAGGAGGAGGGCTGCGAGCGCTCCCATGATCGTCGCCCGTGCGGTACGTCGTCGCATTGCCGTCCCCTTGTTCCGTCGGTCACGGAAATCCCCCCGGACCGGGGTCAGCCTAGGTCGTGCCGCCTCCTCCGCGCGTGCCCCGGACGGGGACAGATCGTGATCGGAGTCCGACGACCGGCCAGGATCGCCGCCCGGGCGGTGCCCGACGCCCCTGCGACACCGGGATCCGGCGACCGCGGAGTCCGCCGAGGAGGAGGACCGATCGCATGGCAGCAGGAGCGCACCCGGACGCCCGATTGATCGCTCTGCCGGGCGGATCCCCGGTCGTCGCCGACTCGGCCTGGGTGGCCCCGGGCGCGACCCTCGTCGGGGCGGTGGAGCTGGAGGAGGAGTCGAGCGTCTGGTACGGCGCCGTCCTCCGCGCGGAGAGGGCGCGCATCCGGATCGGCCGCGGCAGCAACCTGCAGGACGGCGTGATCGTGCACGTGGACGAGGGCTTCGACGCGACCCTCGGCTCGGGTGTCTCGGTCGGGCACAACGCCGTGCTGCACGGCTGCACCCTCGAGTCCGACGTGCTCGTCGGGATGAACGCGACCGTCCTCAACGGGGCGGTGATCGGCTCCGGGTCGCTCGTCGCCGCCGGCGCCGTGGTGCTCGAGGGCACCGTCGTGCCGCCGGGCTCCCTCGTCGCCGGCGTTCCGGCGAAGGTGCGCCGCGAGCTGTCCGAGCAGGAGCGGGACGGGATCCGCCGCAACGCCGCGTCCTACCTCGTCCTGGCCGAGCTGCACCGGGGAGCGGCCGGCGCCGGGACCGACTGAGGCGGTCAGGGAGCGCCAGGGGACCGATCGGCGCCAGAAGTTTCCGCCTGTGGGGTGAGCGTCTCTACCGTTCGGGAACAGGTTCCGCCGCGGCACTCCCGGTGCGCGGTCGCCGCCCTCGGATCGACGGCTCGCCGGTCGATCGGACACCTCTGTCTCCGTCCCACTCTTCCCGAGGAGAATCGTGTCCCCGCACCGACCCCGCCGTTCCCCCCTGATCGTCCTCGGCCTCGCCGCGGCCGTGCTCGCGGGAGGGGCGATCGCCCCCGCCGCCGCCGCCGCGACACCGTCCGAGCTGTCCGTCGTCGCCTTCGGCGATTCGATCACCCGAGGCGCCGCGACCTGCGGCACGGAGGACGACTGCCCGGTCAACTCCTGGTCGACCGGTTCCGCCCCCGAGGTCCGCTCCATCGCGACCCGCCTCCAGAAGGTGGCTCCGCAGCGCACGGTCACGACCGACAACCGCGCGAAGTCCGGCAGCCGCATCGCCGAGGTCTCCGCGGCGGTCACGGCGGCGCAGGCGGCCGGGGCCGCTCCGGACGTCGTCACGCTCCTCATCGGCGGCAACGACCTCTGCAGCCCCGACGTCCCGGCCGGGCCGGACGGCTACGCGATGACGCCCGCCGCGGACTTCTCCGCGTCGGCATCGGGCCTGCTCCGGCAGATCAGCTCGGCCTGGCCCCGGGCGACCGTGCTCCTCGGATCGATGCCGGACATCGGGTCCGAATGGGAGGTCGTCCAGGGCACACCGGGCAAGCTGATCTGGGGACTGTTCAGCATCTGCCGGACCACGCGCGGGGCGAAGGCTGACAACCACGTCCAGAGGGGAGCCGCCTTCGAGGCGGCGGTCGCCGCAGCCGAGGAGCGCACGGATCGCTACAACGAGGCTCTGGCCGCGGCCTGCTCCGCAGCGGGCCCCCAGTGCGTCTGGGACGGCGGTGCCCTCACCAGGACGCCCATCACGAAGGACGTCCTCTCGACGGTCGACTACTTCCACCCGAACGTCGCCGGCCAGGCGCTGGTCGCGAGCGTCCTGTGGGGCCCGGACGCGGTTCCCGCGTGGGCGGTCCCGCACTCCGCAGGCGCTCCGGCTCCGGCTCCGGCGGACCTCCCGACGCTCGACGAGATCGGCATCGCCGATTCGACGAGCGGCGCCCCGGACGATTCGAGGACCCGGGTCGGCATGCGCGAGAACGTGACCGAGCGGGTGGCGCTCGACCGTTCGGCCGGAGCGCAGCCGTCCGAGGGGAGTCCGTCTCCGGCGGACCTCCGGCAGACCGCCGCCGTCGGCCGCTAGCTCAGGGGAGGCGCACTGATTGTCAGAGTGCGCCAGGTGATCAAACGCCGACAACTGCTCAATGAATGCCAGTCGAGTCGATCCGTGCCACAAGTTGGCGGTCTGCGGAGGAGCGGAAATACCTTTCACCACGAGGTTCCGCCGGCGTCGTCCGCGGGCCTCCCCGCGGTCGATCGACCGCTGGAGCCGACGGTCGGACGACCGTGCTCCACCCTCCTTCATCACCGTCCTTGAGAAGAGCCATGTCCCTCCGTTCCCGCCTGTCCACCGTCGCTCTCGCGGCACTGCTCCTCGCCGGAGGAGCAGCCGCCCCGTCCGCCACTACCGCCGAGGCCCCCGCGCTCTCGGTCGCCTCGTTCGGCGACTCGATCACCCGCGCCGCCACCACCTGCGGAGGCCGGGGCGACTGCCCCGTCAACTCCTGGGCCACCGGCTCCGCACCCGCGGTGCACTCGGTCGCCACCCGCCTCCAGGAGCTGAACCCGGGGCGCACCGTCACCGCGACGAACTACGCCAAGTCGGGCAGCCGGATCGCGGGAGTCGCCTCGGCGGTGTCCGCCGCGGCGGCCGCCGGAGCCCGGCCCGAGGTCGTGACGCTGCTCATCGGCGGCAACGACCTCTGCCACCCCGATCTCCGCGCCGCCGCCGACGGCTACGCGATGACGCCCGCCGACGCGTTCGCCGCGTCGGCGACGAGTGCGCTGCAGCGGATCAGGTCCGCCTGGTCGGAGGCGACCGTCCTCGTCGGGTCGGTCCCGGACGTGGCGTCCGAGTGGGCCGCGGTGCAGAGCGGCGCGGGTACGAGGAACTGGCCGTCGGCCAAGCTGTGCCGGACGACGCGAGGAGCCCTCGCCGACAACGTCGTCCAGACCGGTGACGCCTTCACCTCGACGGTGGCGGCCGCGGCCGAGCGCACGCGGCAGTACGACGACGCCCTCGCCTCGGCGTGCGCGGCCGAGGGCCCGCACTGCGTCTGGGACGGCGGCGCCCTCAGCCGCACGGAGCTCAGCCCGGAGATCGTCTCGAGCGTCGACTCCTTCCACCCGAACGTCCAGGGCCAGGCCCTGATCGCGCGGGTGCTCTGGGGTCCCGAGGCGGTCCCCGCCTGGGCCGCGCGGCTCACCCAGGGCGCTCCGGTCTCCCCGCCGGCGCCGGCGGTCACCGGCGCACCGGTGACGACTCCCGCTCCGACGACGACTCCCGCCCCGAAGACCACCCCGTCGTCGAAGACCACCCCCGCGCCGAAGACCACTCCGGCCCCGGCCGGCGCGCGCCGAGCGACGAAGACCCTGACTCCTGCGCGGCCCACGACCCCGGCACCCGCAGCGACCCGCGCTCCGGCGCCCGGCTCCACGCCGAGCACGGCCCCGAGCCGAGGCCTCGCCGGCGCGAAGGACACGACCGCGCCGACGGTGCGCATCACCGGCCCGCTCGCCGGCGCCTCGGTCTCGGGGAACGTCGCCCTGGCCGCCGTCTCCGACGACGACACCGCCTCGCTCGTCTTCTCGAGCGAGGGTCGTCGCCTCGGCTCGGCGAAGCACGCGGCGAACGGCGGCTGGACGCTGACCGTGTCGACCAGGGGCTTCCCGAAGGGCGAGCACGATCTCGTCGCCACCGCGACCGACCGCTCGGGCAACACGGGGACGAGTGCCCCCGTCGCCGTCACGGTCCGCTGATCCGGCCTCCGAGCCGCTCCGGCTCGTGACACCACCTCCGGCTCGCCGAAGCACCGCGCTTCCGCGAGCCGGAGGTGCCTCCGCGAACGGGGGCCGGTCGCGATCGGGCAGGTGCGGTGGCCTTGCCAGCCGACCGCCGCCACGCCATGCTCGTCCCGGGTCGAGTCCCTCGTCCTGCTCCGCTCCGCAGCGGACCACGTCCGGCGCAGCCCGGCCCCGTGCCTGCGCACCGACGCTCCACGAAGGCACCGTCATGCGCGCGCGACCGAACCGCCGCCCCCTCCGCGGCATCGTCGCCGTCGCGGCCGCACTTCTGCTCCTCGCGACCGCCGCCGTCCCGGTCGCCGCGGCCGAGCCCGCGACGGTCACCGTCCTCGCGCTCGGCGACTCCCTCAGCCAGGGGAGAGCGAGCTGCACGACGAAGGCCGACTGCCCGGTCAACTCCTGGTCGACCGGCTCGGCGACCGCCGTCCGCTCGATCGCCACCCGGCTCCAGGAGACTGCTCCGAGCAGCACGGTCCGCACGGCCAACTACTCGAAGTCCGGCAGCAGGATCCGGGCCGTCGCGGCGATGGTCACGACGGCGGCGGCGGAGGGCGCGTCCCCCGACGTGGTGACCCTCATGATCGGCGGCAACGACCTCTGCCACGGCGACCTCTACCCGGCGGCCGACGGCTACACCATGACGACCGCCGCGGCGTTCTCGACCTCCGCCTCGAGCCTGCTGCAGCAGATCGGCCGCACCTGGCCGACCGCGACGATCCTGCTCGGCTCGGTGCCGGACGTCGCGTCGGAGTGGGCGGGGCTGCGCGGGGGACCGGCCGAGCCCGTGTGGGTGGCGAGCAAGCTGTGCCGGACGACCCGCGGAGTCACGGACACCGGAGGCGTCCTGACCGGCGCAGCGCAGACCGCCTCCGTGGCGGCGGCGGCGCAGCGCACCGTGCAGTACGACGACGCGCTGGCGTCGGCGTGCGCCGCGGTCGGACCGCGGTGCGTCTGGGACGGCGGCGCTTTCACCGCGACGCCGCTCACCCCCGACATCGTGTCGACCCTGGACTGGTTCCACCCGAACGTGCGCGGTCAGGCGCTGATAGCGGACGTGCTCTGGGGTCCCGAGCGGGTCCCGGCGTGGGCCGCGCGCTTCGCCGCTCCGGCGCCCACGCCCTTCCCGACGACCCCTCCGGAGCCGACCGCCACCTCGACTCCTGAGCCGACTGTGATCCCGACTTCCGAGCCGACGGCGACTCCGACGTCCGAGCCGACGGCGACGCCGACTTCCCAGCCGACCGTCGGCCCTGCTCCGACGGGCAGGCCGGTTCCGGCGACCACTCCCACGGCCACAGCGCCGGCGGAGCCCGGCACCACCTCCGCGCCGACTCCGCGGCCGACTCCCTCCGCGTCGTCGCCCGCCACGCCCGCGCCGACTCCCTCCGCGACGCCGACGCCGACGCCGGTGCCGACTCCGACTCCCTCGTCCACTCCGGCTCCGTCGCCGACGGCGACAACGACTCCTCCGGCGACAACGACTCCTCCGGCGACGACGGCACCCACGGCGACTCCGCCACCGAGCAGCACGCCGACGCCGACCCGGACGCCGACCTCGACCCCGACCGCCACCATGACGCCGACTCGCACGCCGACGTCGACGCCGACGCCGACACGCACGCCGTCCGCGACACCCACTCGCGCACCCTCTGCGACGCCGACGCCGACGCCGACTCCGACGCCGGTTCGCGACACGACCGCCCCCGTCGCGCGCATCACCAGCCCGGCCGCGGGCAGCACCGTCGTGGGAACCGTCACTCTGGTCGCCGTGTCCGACCCGGACACCGCGTCCCTCGTCTTCTGGACCGGCAGGACACGCATCGGCGCCGCCGAGCAGGCCGCGGACGGCAGCTGGACGCTCACGGTCTCGACGGCCGGATTCACGAAGGGGTCGCATCCGGTCACCGCCAAGCCGGTCGATCGCGCGGGCAACACGTCGACGAGCGCCGCGGTCACCGTCACCGTCCGCTGACCAGCAGGGGCGGCCGTCAGGCGCCCGGAGGACCACGGCGGTCCTCGTCGGAGCAGTGCAGGACGCACCGAAGGATTCGACCCGTGCCGCGCCTCACCTATGGGGGGAGCAGGCCGATCGTGAGGCGGTGTCGCGGTGCTGCACCGTCGGCCAGGCTCTGAGCAGCCGGCACCGCCGGAGTGGCCGGGCTCCCTGAGCGGCACTTCTCCGGGCGGATCCGGCGGTTCCCCTCCCCGTCCCCCCGGTCGCCCGGTCGACGGAGCCCGTGGCCCCCGCCTCGCTCCCCGGTCGCGGCACCACGTCGCCCCACGAGAGCAGAGTCATGCCCCCGCGCCCGGCCCGCCGTTCCCCCCTGTCCGTCCTCCTCCTGATCGTGCTCCTCCTCGTCGGCGCGGCCGCGGTACCCGCCGCGGCTGCTGAGCCGGCCCCCACCCTGTCGGTCGTCTCCTTCGGCGACTCGATCACCCGCGGCGCGTCGAGCTGCGGCACCCGCGCCGACTGCCCGGTCAACTCCTGGTCGACCGGGACCGCGAGCGCGGTCCGCTCGATCGCCACCCGCCTCCAGGAGGTGAACCCGGGCAGCGTCGTCACCACGGCGAACTACGCCAAGTCGGGGAGCCGGATCAACGCCGTCGCCTCCACCGTGACCGCCGCCGCCTCGGCCGGCGCGGACCCCGACGTCGTCACCCTCCTGGTGGGCGGGAACGACCTCTGCCACCCCGACCTCACGGGCGCCGCCGACGAGTACGCGATGACTCCCGCCGCCTCCTTCAGCGCCTCCGCGTCGAGCCTGCTGCGTCAGATCGGGTCGACCTGGCCGGAGGCGACCGTCCTCGTCGGCTCGATGCCGGACATCGCCTCCGAGTGGGCGGGCCTGCGCGGGGGACCGGCCGAGGCGGGCTGGCCCGCGAACCGGCTCTGCCGCACGACCCGCGGGGCGACGGCCGACAACGTCGTCCAGACCGGTGACGCCTACACCGCGGCGGTCACCGCAGCGGCGCAGCGCACCCGGCAGTTCAACGACGCCCTCGCCGCGGCCTGCTCCGCCGTCGGCTCCCACTGCGTCTGGGACGACGGCGCCTTCACCGCCGCCACCGTCTCGCCCGACATCGTGTCCACCGTCGACTACTTCCACCCCAACGCCCGCGGCCAGGCCCTGATCGCCGACCTCCTCTGGGGCCCCGAGGCCGTGCCCGACTGGGCAGCGCCCGAGCCGACGTCGACGCCCGTGCCCTCCACGCCGCCGACCGCTGCGCCGACGAGCGTCCCGACGCCCAGCACCTCCCCGGCACCGACAGCCGTCCCCGAGCCGACCGATCCTGACGAGACCCCGACCGCCTCCCCGACCACCACTCCGACTCCGTCCGCGACTGCCACGCCGACTGCCACGCCGACTGCCACGCCGACCGCGACGCCGACCGCGACTCCGATCGCGACGTCGAGTGCGACCGCGACTCCGATCGCCACCCCGAGTCCGACTGCAACCGCGACTCCGACTGCTACTACGACTCCGACTGCATCCCCGACTCCGACTGCGACTCCGACTGCGTCGCCGACTCCGACTGCGTCGCCGACTCCGACTGCGTCGCCGACTCCGACTGCGTCGCCGACTCCGACTGCGTCGCCGACTCCGACTGCGTCGCCGTCTCAGACCGCGACTGCGTCTCCGACCCCGACGCGCACGCCGACGCCGACTCCGGCCCGAGACACGGCTGCACCGTCCTCGCGCATCACCAGCCCGACCGCGGGCAGCACCGTCGTCGGAACGGTCACCCTCGTCGCGGTCGCGGACGCCGACACCACGTCCCTGATCTTCTGGACGGGTAGCACGCGGATCGGGACGGCGAAGAAGGCGGCCGACGGCACCTGGAAGCTGACCGTCTCCACCAAGGGCTTCCCGAAGGGCGAGCACCAGGTCGTGGCGAAGGCGACGGACGCCGCGGGCAACACCGCATCGAGCGCCCCGGTCGCCGTCACCGTCCGCTGAGGGATCCCCGCCCCCTGCTGATCGAGTAGCCCTCGCAGAGGGCGTATCGAGATCCACTTCTGCTGAGGACGGTGGGTCTCGATACGCCGCTGTGCGGCTACTCGACCAGCATGGGGAAGCCGCCCGAATGCCGGGTGGAGACTCATGCTGATCGAGTAGCCCTCGCAGAGGGCGTATCGAGATCCGCCCTGCTGGGCACGGCGGGCCTAGATACGCCGCTGCGCGGCTACTCGACCAGCATGAGGAAGCCGCCCGAATGCCGGGTGGAGACTCATGCTGATCGAGTAGCCCTCGCAGAGGGCGTATCGAGATCCGCCCTGCTGGGCACGGCGGGCCTAGATACGCCGCTGCGCGGCTACTCGACCAGCAAAGGGGAGGAAGTAATCGGAGGGGCTGACGAGAATCGAACTCGCATCATCTGTTTGGAAGACAGAGGCTTTACCACTAAGCTACAGCCCCGAAATCGGCATTCCGGAGAACCCGCCGCGGGCCACCCTCTCGGGCGGGGCCCGTCGTCTCGACCGGGCACCTTGACACTGTAGTACACGACCGGATTCCGCCGCGACGCCGACCCGCGAAGCCGCCCCCGCGCGCCTGTTCCGGCCGCAGGAGTGCGGTGCAGTACACTTGCGAAGGCCATTTCGGCGTGTCGCGCCAGTGACCGTGCAGGAAGGGCTCGACGAGAGTCCTCATCGGCACGGTGCACCGGCCCGCGCAACCGGGGCGTAGCTCAGCTTGGCTAGAGCGCCCGCTTTGGGAGCGGGAGGTCGCAGGTTCGAATCCTGTCGCCCCGACCACGAGTACTCATCGTGACGACATCGACCCGTGACGACCGGTCACACGGCGCCGACACCAACCAGCACAGGAGATCCCCTCACGTGAAGACCACGGTAGAAAAGCTGAGCCCGACCCGCGTCAAGCTCGCGATTTCGGTCACCCCGGACGAGCTCGGCCCCAGCATCACCCACGCCTACGGCCACATCGCCGAGCAGATCAACGTCCCCGGCTTCCGCAAGGGCAAGGTCCCGCCGGCGATCGTCGACCAGCGGGTCGGCAAGGCCGCCGTCCTCGAGCACGCGGTCAACGAGGGGCTCGACGGCTTCTACCGCGAGGCCGTCCGCGAGACCGAGGTGCGCCCCCTGGGCCGCCCGCAGGCCGACATCGTCGCCTGGCCGAGCGACAAGGACTTCACCGGCGACCTCGAGCTCGCCATCGAGGTCGACGTCCGCCCCGAGATCACGGTCCCGGCCTACGACGGCCTCGAGCTCACGGTCGACGCGGCCGAGGTGACCGACGCCGACGTCGACACCGAGCTCGACAAGCTCCGCAGCCGATTCGGCACGCTCGTCACCGTCGATCGCCCCGCGACGACCGGCGACTTCGCGCAGATCGACCTCATCGCGACCATCGACGGCGTCGAGGTCGACACGGCCAACGCCATCTCCTACGAGCTCGGCTCGGGCGAGCTGATCGAGGGCATCGACGAGGCGCTCGACTCGCTCACCGCGGGGGAGAGCACCACGTTCACCGCTCCGCTGCTCGGTGGCGACCACGCCGGCCAGCAGGCCGAGATCGCCGTGACGCTCACCGCCGTCAAGGAGCGCGAGCTCCCCGACGCCGACGACGACTTCGCGCAGATCGCCAGCGAGTTCGACACCATCGCCGAGCTGCGCGACTCGCTCAAGGAGCAGGCCGCCCAGCAGAAGACCTTCGGTCAGGGCGGCCAGGCGCGCGAGAAGCTCGTCGAGGCCCTCCTCGGCCTCGTCGAGGTCCCCGTCCCCGCCGCGCTCGTCGAGGACGAGGTGCACCGCCACCTCGAGGGCGAGAACCGCCTCGAGGACGCCGAGCACCGCGCCGAGGTCACCGAGGCGAGCGAGAAGACCTTCAAGACCCAGATCCTCCTCGACCACGTCGTCGAGCAGGAGAAGGTCCAGGTCAGCCAGGACGAGCTCACGCAGTACCTGATCCAGGGTGCGGCGCAGTACGGCATGGAGCCGAACGAGTTCATCAAGATCCTCTCCGAGAACAACCAGATCGGCCAGATGGTCGGCGAGGTCGCCCGCAACAAGGCGCTCGCGATCGTCCTGGGCAAGGCGAAGGTCACCGACACCGAGGGCAACGCCGTCGACCTGACCGCGTTCACCGCCGTCCCCGGGGACGACGCGGACGAGACCGCCGACGACGCCGCGACCGACGAGGTCGACGCGCCCGCCGCCGAGGCCGTCGAGGAGGCCGTCGTCGAGGAGGCCCCCGCCGCCGCCGAGGCGCCCGCCGAGGAGGAGGCCGCTCCGGCCCCCAAGAAGAAGCGCGCCCCCGCGAAGAAGAAGGCTCCGGCCGCCGAGGAGACCCCGGCCGCCGAGTAGTCCTCGACGCAGAACGACAGGAGCCGCTCCCGGATCACCGGGGGCGGCTCTCGTCGTCCCGGCCCGAGTCCCGGCACGGTCCTACCCGCATCCCACCCGCATCCCGCCCGCAGTCCGCCCCGGGCGAACACCGGCCGCTCCGGCTCCGCCCCCGGCGAACACGGCCGGGTCGCCCGGGTGGCGTCCGATAGATTCGCCTCCGAAGCGACAACTGAAACGGAGCGACACATGGCCGATATGGCGATGCCCAACAGTGTTTTCGACCGCCTTCTCAAGGACCGGATCATCTGGCTCGGTTCTGAGGTGCGCGACGAGAATGCGAACGAGATCGCAGCGAAGCTCCTGCTCCTCGCGGCCGAGGACGCCGAGAAGGACATCTTCCTGTACATCAACTCGCCCGGCGGCTCGATCACCGCGGGAATGGCGATCTACGACACGATGCAGTTCGTGCCGAACGACATCGTGACGGTCGGCATCGGCATGGCGGCGTCCATGGGTCAGCTCCTGCTCACCGCGGGGACCCAGGGCAAGCGCTACATCACGCCGAACGCCCGCGTCCTGCTGCACCAGCCGCACGGCGGGTTCGGCGGCACCGCGTCCGACATCCAGACGCAGGCGCAGCTGATCCTCGACATGAAGAAGCGCCTCGCCGAGATCACCGCCAAGGCGACCGGCAAGACCGTCGAGCAGGTCAACGAGGACGGCGACCGCGACCGCTGGTTCAGCGCCGAGGAGGCCCTGGCCTACGGCTTCGTCGACCACATCCGCTCCTCGGCGACCGACGTCGCCGGCGGCGGCGGAACCGCCACCGACAGCTGAGCACCCCGACGCGCCGAGAGATCAGGAAGAGACAATGAACACACCCACCTTCAGCGGGACGGCCTTCGGCTCCGGAGCCGCGCCCTCCTCCCGCTACATCCTCCCCACGTTCGAGGAGCGCACGGCCTACGGCTACAAGCGCCAGGACCCCTACGCGAAGCTCTTCGAGGACCGCATCATCTTCCTCGGCGTGCAGGTCGACGACGCGTCCGCGGACGACATCATGGCTCAGCTCCTCGTTCTCGAGAGCCAGGACCCGGACCGCGACATCGTGATGTACATCAACTCGCCCGGTGGCTCGTTCACCGCGATGACGGCGATCTACGACACGATGCAGTACATCCGCCCGCACATCCAGACCGTCGTTCTCGGTCAGGCCGCGTCGGCCGCAGCGGTGCTCACCGCGGCGGGCACGCCCGGCAAGCGCCTGGCGCTGCCGAACGCGCGCATCCTGATCCACCAGCCGGCCGTGCAGCAGGGCGGCGGCCAGGCCTCGGACATCGAGATCCAGGCCGCCGAGATCATGCGCATGCGCGAGTGGCTCGAGAAGACGCTGTCCTTCCACTCCAACCGCTCGCCGGAGCAGGTCAAGAAGGACATCGACCGCGACAAGATCCTCGGCGCCGACGACGCGCTCGAGTACGGACTGATCGACCAGATCCTGACCAGCCGCAAGGGCGTTCCCGCCCTCACGGTCTGACCTCGGGAGACCGACCGATCGTCGAAGGGCCGGGAGGCGGAGCGATCCGCCGCCCGGCCCTTCCGCGTGCCGGCGGGCGGATCCGCGCCGCCGGACCGTAGCAAACCGACACGGACGGGGCAATGGTCCGCCGATCCGGCCCGCCTGCCGAGCCCCCTCGGCTCAGCGGCTAGGCTCGGTCCTGAGTTCGGCGGTTCCGCATGACCGCCCTCTGCGAGACGCTCGACGGCACCGCCGCCCGAGAGCACCGACGCACGACAAGGAAGTGGGGCATCCCCGTGGCACGTATTGGCGAAAGCGCCGACCTGCTGAAGTGCTCGTTCTGCGGCAAGAGCCAGAAGCAGGTCCAGCAGCTCATCGCCGGTCCCGGCGTCTACATCTGCGACGAGTGCGTCGAGCTGTGCAACGAGATCATCGAGGAGCGCCTCTCCGAGTCGAGCGAGGAGACGAGTCACGAGTTCGACCTCCCGAAGCCGAAGGAGATCTACGGCTTCCTCGAGGAGTACGTGATCGGCCAGGAGCAGGCCAAGCGCGCCCTCGCCGTCGCGGTCTACAACCACTACAAGCGCGTGCGGGTGCGCAACACCATCACCGCCGCGGACGCGATCCACGACGAGATCGAGATCGCCAAGAGCAACATCCTGCTGATCGGCCCGACCGGCTGCGGCAAGACCTACCTCGCGCAGACGCTGGCGAAGCGGTTGAACGTCCCGTTCGCCGTGGCCGACGCGACGGCGCTGACCGAGGCCGGCTACGTCGGCGAGGACGTCGAGAACATCCTGCTCAAGCTGATCCAGGCCGCTGACTACGACGTCAAGCGGGCCGAGACCGGCATCATCTACATCGACGAGGTCGACAAGATCGCCCGCAAGGCCGAGAACCCGTCGATCACGCGCGACGTCTCGGGCGAGGGCGTGCAGCAGGCGCTGCTGAAGATCCTCGAGGGCACCGTCGCCTCCGTGCCCCCGCAGGGCGGTCGGAAGCACCCGCACCAGGAGTTCATCCAGATCGACACGACGAACGTGCTGTTCATCGTGGCCGGCGCCTTCGCCGGCCTGGAGGACATCATCTCCTCGCGTGCCGGCAAGCGCGGCATCGGCTTCGGCGCCCCGCTGCACAACAAGCAGGACGAGATCAACATCTTCAGCGAGGTGCTCCCGGAGGACCTGCACAAGTTCGGGCTCATCCCCGAGTTCATCGGCCGCCTCCCGGTGGTCACCACCGTCACGCAGCTCGACCAGGTCGCGCTGATGCAGATCCTGACCGAGCCGCGCAACGCGCTGGTCAAGCAGTACCAGCGGATGTTCGAGATCGACGGGGTCGAGCTCGAGTTCGACCGCGGCGCCCTCGAGGCGATCGCCGATCTCGCCGTGCTGCGCCAGACCGGCGCCCGCGGCCTCCGCGCCATCCTCGAGGAGGTGCTCGGCCCGATCATGTTCGAGGTGCCGTCCTCCGACGAGGTCGCCCGCGTGGTCGTCACCCGCGCCGCGGTGCTGGACAACGCCGCGCCGACCATCGTGCCGCACGCTCCGCGCCGCCAGGAGAAGAGCGCCTGAGTCGCCTCCGCCGGGCCGTCGCGTGACCAGTTCGCGCTGATTGGCCCGGCGTTCGCGCGCCCGGGCGGGACGCGGTTCCCTACTCTGGCGGAGCGCATCGCCGATGCGTCCGCCGGCCCAGCGCTCGGCCGGGTCAGCGACCGGAGGCACCGTCATCGTCCAGCCGCTCCTCGCCGGGATCGTCGCCGCGCTCACCGGCTTCTCCAGCTCCTTCGCGATCGTCCTCGCGGGCGTCGTCGCCGTCGGCGCCACCGATGCTCAGGCCGCGTCGGGTCTGCTCGCGGTCTGCGTCCTGCAGGGCGTGCTCTGCATCGCGCTGAGTGTGCGCTACCGGGTGCCGATGACCTTCGCCTGGAGCACCCCGGGCGCCGCGCTGCTCGCCGCCACCGCGACCCTGCCCGGGGGCTTCGACCGCGCGGTCGGCGCGTTCCTCGTCGCCTCCGCGCTGATCGTCGTGACGGGGCTCTGGCCGGCGCTCGGGAGGCTCGTGGCGCGCATCCCGCGGCCGCTCGCCAACGCGATGCTCGCCGGCATCCTGTTCCCGCTCGTGCTGGCGCCCGTGCGGGCCGCGGTCGAGATCCCGCTGCTCGCGCTGCCGGTCATCGCGCTCTGGCTGATCCTGCTCCGCCTGCTGCCGCGCTGGGCGGTGCCGGCGGCGATCGCGCTCGCGATCGTGCTGCTGCTCGTCACGGACGGCGCCGCCCTCGCCGGGGCG
Organism: Rathayibacter festucae DSM 15932; assembly: GCF_004011135.1. Lineage (NCBI taxonomy): Bacteria > Bacillati > Actinomycetota > Actinomycetes > Micrococcales > Microbacteriaceae > Rathayibacter > Rathayibacter festucae. The sequence goes on from NZ_CP028137.1 coordinate 1,142,038, forward strand.
CCGCTGCTGCCGGTCCCCGAGTTCGTCGTGCCGGTCTTCGAGGTCGGCGCGATGGTCGGCATCGGGCTGCCGCTCTACGTCGTCACGATGGCGGGGCAGAACATCCCCGGCATCGCGGTGCTGTCGAGCTTCGGCTTCGAGGCGCACTCCCGTCCGGCGATCGTGTCGAGCGGCCTCGCCTCCGGCGTCTCGGCGGTGTTCGGGGGAGTGCCGGTCAACTACGCGGCGCTGAGTGCTGCTCTGACCGCGGGTCCGGAGGCCTCGCCGCAGCCGGAGCGGCGGTGGATCGCCTCGGTCTCGGCGGGAGCGTCCTATCTGGTGCTCGGCGCGGTCGCCGGAGCGGCCGCCGCCCTCGTCTCCTCCGCCAGTCCGCTGCTGATCGAGGCGGTGGCCGGGCTGGCGCTGCTCGGCGTGTTCGTCTCGTCGGTGCAGGCCGCGGTCGAGGACGCGCGACTGCGTCTGCCCGCCGCGGCGACCCTGCTCGTCACCGCGTCCGGCATCGCGGTCGCGGGGATCGGCTCCGCGTTCTGGGGCCTGGTGGTGGGGCTGGTCGTGCTGGCCTGGCTGCACCCGCGTCGGGTGGCCCGCCACTCCTGACCCCTGGGACGCGCCCTCGGATCAGGCGAGTCCGCGGCGCCGCAGCAGGGGCTCGGTGCGCGCGTCGCGCCCGCGGAACTCCCGGTAGGCGACGAGCGGGTCGCGCGAGCCGCCGATCTCGAGGATCCGCCGCCGGAACCGCTCGCCCGCCGCGCGGTCGAGACCGCCGTTCTCCTCGAACCACTCGACGGTGTCGGCGTCCAGGATCTCGCTCCAGATGTAGGAGTAGTAGCCCGCGGAGTAGCCGCCCGAGAAGACGTGCTTGAAGTAGGTGCTGCGGTAGCGCGGCGGGATCGCGGGGTCCAGCAGCCCGGCGGCCTCCAGCGCGCGCGTCTCGAACTCCACGACGTCGGCGCGGTCGGCGGAGGCGGGTGTCTCGTGCCAGGCGAGGTCGAGCAGGGCGGCGGCCAGGTACTCCGTGGTCGCGAAGCCCTCGCCCCACAGCGCTGCCGCCTCGAGCTGCTCGACGACGGCGGCCGGCAGCGGCTCGCCGGTCTCGACGTGCCGGGCGTACACGGGCAGCAGCTCCGGGTGCCGGATCCACATCTCGTTGACCTGACTCGGGAACTCGACGAAGTCGCGGAAGACGCTCGTGCCGCCGAAGCGCGGGTAGCGCGTGGTCGCGAAGAGGCCGTGCAGCGCGTGCCCGAACTCGTGGAAGAGGGTCTCGACCTCGTCGAGGCTGAGCAGCGCCGGCTCCCCGTCGCCGGGCGCCGAGATGTTCAGCGTGTTCACGACGACGGCGGAGTCGCCGAGCAGCGTCGTCCGGGTGCGGAGCGAGTTCATCCAGGCGCCGCCGCGCTTCGAGTCGCGCGTTAACGGGTCGAAGAGGAACAGACCGAGCGGGGTGCCGTCCTCCTCCGCGACCTCGAAGACGCGCACGTGCGCGCTGTGCCCGACCAGGTCGGGCCGCTCCGCGAACCGGACACCGTAGAGCCCGGTGGCGGCGGCGAAGACGCCCTCGTGCAGGACGCGCTCGAGCTCGAAGTACGGCCGGAGCGCGCTGGAGTCGACGGCGTAGCGGGCGGTGCGGACGCGCTCCTCGTAGTAGGCGCGGTCCCAGGCCTCGAGCGTGAAGCGCGGCCGTCCCGCCGCGTCCTGCTCGGCGTCGGCCTGCTGCTGCATCTGCTCGAGCTCGGCGCGGGCGTTCCGGGCGGCGGGGATCGCGAGCTCCTCGAGGAGGGCGCGGACGCGCTCGGGTGTGCCGGCCGTCTGGCCCGAGATCACGAACGCAGCGTGCGACGAGTGGCCCAGCAGCGCGGCGCGCTCGGCGCGCAGGGCGACGATGTCGAGCAGGACCTCCCGGTTGTCGTGCGGTCCGCTCTCGGAGGCGCGGCCGAGGGAGGCGCGCAGGATCCGCTCGCGGACGGACCGATCGCGCAGGCGGGCGAGCCACGGGTGCCCGGAGTAGAGCGGCAGCGTCACGAGGTAGCCGTCGGCACCGCGATCCGCGGCGGCGCGGGCGGCGGCGGAGATCTCGGAGGCGTCGAGTCCGTCGAGCTCCTCGGCGCGCTCCAGCAGCACGGCCCGCTCGTTGGTATCGGCGAGCAGGTTCTTGTCGAACCGGGTGGTCAGGCTCGACAGCCGCTCGTTCAGGGCGCTGAGCCGGGTCTTGCCGGCGTCGTCGAGGAGGGCGCCGGCGCGCTCGAAGCGCAGGAGGACGCGCTCGAGCAGATAAGCGGTCTCGTCGTCCAGGTCGAGTGTCGCCTCGCGGTCGGCGAGCGAGCGCACCCGAGCGTAGAGGCGCGGGTCGAGGGTGATCGCGTCGTCGTGCGCGGAGAGGAGCGGAGCGAGCTCCTCCTCGACGGCGTCGGTCAGCGGCGTGCGATCGGACGCGCCCACCGTGAAGAAGACCGCGCTGACCCGGCGCAGCTCCCGCCCGGAGCGCTCGAGCGCCACCAGCGTGTTCTCGACCGTCGGCTCGTCAGGGGAGGAGGCGATCGCCTCGATCTCCGCGCGGTGCCGCCGCAGCGCCTCGTCGAACGCCGGGCGGTACGCCTCCGGCTCGACCGCCGCGAAGTCGGGCAGCCCGTGCGGCAGCGCGCTCGGCTCGATCAGGACGGCGACGGCGGCGGAAGTGCTCATCCAGCGAGCCTAGGGGCGCCGCCGCTGCGCACTGCATCCGCAGTCCCACCCTGCTGGAGACGGTGGGTCTCGATACGCCGCTGCGCGGCTACTCGACCAGCATGGGGGCGCGCCTGCGGGGCTGTCCGGGCGCTGTGCGCTGTGGGCGGAAGCATGCTGATCGAGCAGCCCGCGCAGCGGCCCACCCATGCTGATCGAGTAGCGCGCGCAGCGCGCGTATCGAGATCCAGGCCGTCAGCGGCTCAGCCCCAGTCGTCGTCCTCGCCCTCGACGCGGCCCTGCGGCTGGGTGATGTAGGCGGCGTCCTCGTCCGGGCGGTAGGTGATGGTGGTGCCGTCGTCGAGCTCGAGCACCGGCTTGCCCTCGAGCCAGGTCAGCGTCCAGCGCCAGGCGGAGCTGTCCGTGCCGGCGGCGGCGAGCTCGCCCTCCACGTCGCGGACGGCGGTGACGACGATCTCGGGCAGGGTGGACGGCGTGTCTCCGCCGACCGGCCAGCGCGTTCCGAGATGCATGAGGTGTTCCTCTCGAGAAGAGGGGGAGCGGACCGTGGCCCGCCCCCCGGGGTGATCAGGCGGTCGGCTCGGTCTCGAGCTCGATCTGCACGGCCAGCGCGTCGCCCTCGGCGAAGTCGAGCTCCGCGATCCGGCCGACGGCTGCGAGGTCGCCCGCGGCGAGTCGCAGCGACGCCACCAGCTCGGCCGGAGCGGTGACGACGGCCGAGCGGGCCGGCGTCTTCTGCGAGGCCTTCGCATCGGTCTTCGCCCGGCGGATCGCGGTCAGCACGGTGCTGGCCGCGGTGAGAACGGCCGGGTCGCCGCCGAGAGCGGCGTGCTCCGGCCACGGCTGCACGTGCACCGAGCCGTCGTGCGACCAGGACCAGGTCTCCTCGACCGCGAACGGGATGAACGGCGCGAACAGCCGCTGCAGGACGTCCAGCGCACGGTGCAGGGCGGCGGCCGCGGACGCGCCGTCCTCGCCGTAGGCGCGCTCCTTCACCAGCTCCAGGTAGTCGTCGCAGAACGTCCAGAAGAACGCCTCGGTGATCTCGAGCGCACGGGCGTGGTCGTAGTTCTCCAGCGCCGTCGTGGCGTCCGCCACCACGCCGTCGAGCGCGGCGAGCATGCTCAGGTCGAGCGGGTCGCTGACCGTCGCGCCCTCCGGCAGCGGGAAGCCGTGGATGAACTTCGCCGCGTTGAGCACCTTGATCGCCAGGCGGCGGCCGATCTTGATCTGCGTCGGGTTCTGCGGGTCGAAGGCCGCGTCCGTGCCCAGGCGCGAGGAGGCGGCCCAGTAGCGCACCGCGTCCGAGCCGTGCTGCTCGAGCATGCCGGCCGGCGTGACGACGTTGCCTTTCGACTTCGACATCTTCTTGCGGTCGGGGTCGACGATGAAGCCGGAGACCGTCGCGGTGCTCCACGGCGCGCGGCCGTCCTCGAGCTGCGAGCGCAGCAGGGTCGAGAAGAGCCAGGTGCGGATGATGTCCTGCCCCTGGGGGCGCAGGTCGTAGGGCGCCACGAGCTGCCAGAGCTCGTCGTCGCGCTCCCAGCCGCCGGCGAGCTGCGGGGTGAGCGAGGAGGTCGCCCAGGTGTCCATCACGTCGAGCTCGCCCTGGAAGCCGCCGGCCACGCCGCGCTGGTCCTCCGAGTAGCCGGGGGCGGCGTCCGAGGACGGGTCGACGGGCAGCGCCGACTCCTCGGGGACGATCGGTGCGTCGAACACCGGGTTGCCGTCGCCGTCGAGCGGGTACCAGACCGGGATCGGCACGCCGAAGAAGCGCTGGCGCGAGATCAGCCAGTCGCCGGCGAGGCCGTTCACCCAGTTCTCGTAGCGGACGCGCATGAACTCGGGCACGAACCGCACGTCGCGGCCGAGCTCGAGCAGGCGCTCCTTGAGCGCCGCGTCGCGGGCGCCGTTGACGATGTACCACTGGCGGGTCGAGACGATCTCGAGCGGCTTGTCGCCCTTCTCGAAGAACTTCACAGGGTGCACGATCGGGCGGGGCTCGCCGACCATCTCGCCGGACTCGGTGAGCAGCGCGACCACGGTCTGCTTCGCGGAGAACACGGTCTTGCCGGCGAGCTGCGCATAGGCGGCACGGCCGGCCTCGCTCTCGATGGCGGCGGGCGCCTCGGAGATCAGGCGGCCGTCGAAGCCGATGACCGCGCGGTTGGGCAGATCGAGCTCGCGCCACCAGACGACGTCGGTCAGGTCGCCGAAGGTGCAGATCATCGCGATGCCCGAGCCCTTGTCCTTCTGCGCGAGGTGGTGCGCGAGCACCGGCACCTCGACGTCGAAGAGCGGAGTGCGCACGGTCGTTCCGAAGAGCGCCTGGTAGCGCTCGTCGTCCGGGTGCGCCACGAGGGCGACGCAGGCGGGCAGCAGCTCGGGGCGGGTCGTCTCGATGAAGACGTCCTCCGCACCGTCGCGGTGGAAGCCGATGCGGTGGTACGCGCCGGGCTGGTCCTTGTCCTCGAGCTCGGCCTGCGCGACCGCGGTCCGGAAGGTGATGTCCCAGAGGGTCGGCGCCTGCGCCTGGTAGGCCTCGCCGCGCGCCAGGTTGCGGAGGAAGGCGCGCTGCGACGCGGCCTGCGACTCCTCGCCGATGGTGCGGTAGCTCTGCGTCCAGTCGACCGAGAGGCCGAGGGTGCGCCAGAGGTCCTCGAACTGCTTCTCGTCCTCGACGGTGAGGCGCTCGCACAGCTCGATGAAGTTGCGGCGGGAGATCGGCTTCTGGTCGGCCGCCTTGCTGCTCTTGTTGTCGCCGCCCTCGAACGGCGGCACGAAGTCGGGCGTGTAGGGCAGCGTCGGGTCGCAGCGCACCCCGTAGTAGTTCTGCACGCGGCGCTCGGTGGGCAGGCCGTTGTCGTCCCAGCCCATCGGGTAGAAGACGCTCTTGCCGCGCATGCGCTGGAAGCGCGCGACGACGTCGGTGTGCGTGTAGGAGAAGACGTGCCCGATGTGCAGCGAGCCGGAGGCGGTCGGCGGCGGGGTGTCGATCGAGTAGACGTCCGCGCGGGAGAGCCCGGTGCGATCGAACCGGTAGGTGCCGTCCGTCTGCCAGACGAGGCCCCACTTGCTCTCGAGACCCTCGAGGGCGGGCTTGGCGGGGAGGCGGTCGGCGACGGTCATGGTTCTCCGGTTCGATATGGGCGGCACCGCGTCGGTGGTGATGATGCCTGGGTGGGGGCTCTCGGAGCGTGTCGCTCACCGGCCGCGACGATCCTACCGCGGGGCCGGGAAGCCGCGACGGGCGGGCGCGGTCAGCCGACGACGGGCGCGAAACCGCGGCAGACCGGCGTCAGCGCCTCGTCGAGGTAGGGCACCAGCTCGCCGCGGGTCGGCCCCGCCGCCGCCCAGGCCTGCACCGCGGCGACCGCGGCGCCGACGCTCGCGTAGGCGACGGCGTGCGCCATGTGCGCGGGCAGCGGACGTCCGGCCCGCACTCGCACGAACTCCGCGACGATCGCGGCCTGCCGAGCGAGCCGCGAGAGCGCCGACGCCTGCAGCTCGTGCACGCTGCCGATCAGCTCGGTCTGGGTCAGCGCCCACGGCACGCTCGACGGACCGAAGCCCGCGCCGACCGCGAGCAGCGCGCCGCGCAGAGCGTCCATCGTCGACGCGTCCGGAGACGCGGCCTCGAGCGCCTCCGGCAGCTCGGCCAGCCGGTCGTCGACGAGCACCCAGAAGACGTCGCTCTTCGAGGCGAAGTAGTTGAAGAAGGTGTTGCGTGAGACGCCGGCGCGCTGGGCGATCTGCTCGACCGTCGTGCCCGCGTAGCTCTGCTCCACGAAGAGGTCGAGAGCCGCGTCCTCGAGCATGGATCGCGACGACGCCCGCGGCCGTCCGCGACCCGCTCCCGCTGTCCGCGCCATGACCGCCTCCGCCCCTGTCCGGCGACCGCCGACGCGCTAGGATAACGGCTGGACGACTTCGACCCGGCCATCACCGGTGAGTCTCCGGAAGAACAGCCCGGCCCCGGCCGCGGCCCAGTAGACCCGGACGGGTACGGCCCGTGACAGCCGATCGAGTGGGAGCGACCAGGGACAGCCCGTGAGGGCCGGTCCTGGGCGGTTCAAGCGAGGTGGTACCGCGACCCGGCCCGGGGTCTGAGATCCGGGCGGGCCGTCCTCGTGCAGACCAGCAGCACTGCCAGGAGACCGCACGTGACCTACCCCCTGACCCCGCCCACCCCCCGCGACGCCGAGAGCGCCGGAGACGATCCGAGCACCGGCGTCCCCGCGAGCACCGGCTCCGCCTTCGGCCGCGGCGTCCCCGCGTCGCCGCGGTTCCCGCAGATCGAGGAGAAGGTCCTCGCCTACTGGAAGGCCGACGACACCTTCCAGGAGTCGATCCGCTCCCGCGAGGGCGCCCAGGAGTGGGTGTTCTACGACGGCCCGCCCTTCGCCAACGGCCTGCCGCACTACGGGCACCTGCTGACCGGCTACGCCAAGGACGTCTTCCCCCGCTTCCAGACGATGCGCGGCAAGCAGGTGCACCGCCGCTTCGGCTGGGACACGCACGGCCTGCCCGCCGAGCTCGAGGCGGAGCGGCAGCTCGGCATCACCGACAAGTCGCAGATCGAGGAGATGGGCGTCGCCGCGTTCAACGCCGCCGCCAAGGAGTCGGTGCTGCGCTACACGGGGGAGTGGCAGGACTACGTCACCCGCCAGGCGCGCTGGGTCGACTTCGACGACGACTACAAGACCCTCGACCCCACCTTCATGGAGTCCGTGATCTGGGCCTTCAAGCGGCTCTACGACAAGGGCCTCGCCTACGAGGGCCACCGCGTGCTGCCCTACTGCTGGCGCGACCAGACCCCGCTCTCGAACCACGAGCTGCGGATGGACGACGACGTCTACAAGATGCGCCAGGACCAGACGGTCACGGTCACCTTCCCCCTCGTCGGCGAGACCGCCGAGGCGCTGAACCTCACCGCCGTCCGCGCCCTCGCCTGGACGACGACCCCGTGGACGCTGCCCACCAACGCCGCGCTCGCCGTCGGCCCCGACATCGAGTACGCCGTGCTGGCGGCCGGCCCGAACGGCGCCGCCGACGGCAAGGGCGAGCCGGAGGAGCGCGAGCTCTCGGCCGAGTACCTGCTCGCCATCGACCAGGTCGGCGCCTACGCGAAGGACCTCGGCTACGAGGACGCGGAGTCGGCGCTGGCCGCCGTCTCGCGCACGCACCGCGGCAGCGAGCTCGAGGGCATCAGCTACGACCGCCTCTGGGACCACTACGCCGACACCGAGCAGTGGGGCACGCAGAACGCGTGGCGCATCCTCGTCGCCGACTACGTGACCACCAGCGAGGGCACCGGCATCGTGCACCAGGCGCCGGCCTACGGCGAGGACGACCAGAAGGTCTGCGAGGCGGCGGGCATCCCCGTCATCATCTCCGTCGACGACGGCGGCCGCTTCCTGCCGCAGATCAGCGAGGTCGCCGGCCTGCAGGTCTTCGAGGCCAACAAGCCGCTGACGCAGCTCCTGAAGGCGCAGCACCGCCTGCTCCGCCAGGCCAGCTACGAGCACAGCTACCCGCACTGCTGGCGCTGCCGCAACCCGCTGATCTACAAGGCCGTCTCGAGCTGGTTCGTCCGCGTCACCGCGATCCGCGACCGGATGGAGGAGCTGAACCAGGAGATCACCTGGGTCCCCGAGAACGTCAAGGACGGCCAGTTCGGCAAGTGGCTCTCCGGCGCGCGCGACTGGTCCATCAGCCGCAACCGCTACTTCGGCTCGCCGATCCCGGTCTGGAAGAGCGACGACCCCGACTACCCGCGCATCGACGTCTACGGCTCGCTCGACGAGCTCGAGCGCGACTTCGGCGTGCGCCCGGAGGACCTGCACCGCCCGTACATCGACGAGCTCACCCGCCCGAACCCCGACGACCCGACCGGCCGCTCGACGATGCGCCGCATCAGCGACGTGCTCGACGTCTGGTTCGACTCCGGCTCGATGCCGTTCGCGCAGGTGCACTACCCGTTCGAGAACTCGGACTGGTTCGACTCGCACAACCCGGCCGACTTCATCGTCGAGTACATCGGGCAGACCCGTGGCTGGTTCTACACACTGCACGTGCTCTCGACCGCGCTCTTCGACCGGCCGGCCTTCCGCAACGTGGTCAGCCACGGCATCGTGCTCGGCAACGACGGGCAGAAGATGTCCAAGTCGCTGCGCAACTACCCGGACGTCGCCGAGGTCTTCGACCGCGACGGCTCCGACGCCATGCGCTGGTTCCTGATGTCGAGCCCGGTGCTGCGCGGCGGCAACCTCGTCGTCACCGAGGAGGGGATCCGCGAGGGCGTGCGCCAGGTGCTGCTGCCGCTCTGGAACACCTGGTACTTCTTCTCGCTCTACGCCAACGCGTCCGTCGACGCCGCGGGCGAGGGCTACAGCGCGACCCGCCGCACCGACTCCGAGGACGTGCTCGACCGCTACCTGCTGGCCAAGACGCACGATCTGATCGAGACCGTCACCGGCCACCTCGAGGCGCTCGACTCGACCCTCGCGGCGGCCGCGCTGCGCGACTTCGCCGACGTGCTGACCAACTGGTACGTCCGCCGCTCGCGCGACCGCTTCTGGCAGGGCGTCGACGCCGAGGGCCGCGGCACGGAGGCGTTCGACACGCTCTTCACCGTGCTCGAGACCGTCTGCCGGGTCGCCGCGCCGCTGCTCCCGCTGATGACCGAGGAGATCTGGCAGGGCCTGACCGGCGGGCGGAGCGTGCACCTGGCCGACTGGCCCGACGCCGCCGAGTTCCCGGTCGACGAGTCGCTCGTGCACGCGATGGACGCCGTCCGCGGCATCTCCTCCACCGCGCTGTCGCTGCGCAAGCAGGCCGGCCTCCGGGTCCGCCTGCCGCTCGCGCGGCTCACGGTCGTCGTCGACGACGCCGCCGAGCTGGCGCCGTTCGAGGCGATCCTGCGCGACGAGCTGAACGTCAAGGAGGTGTCGCTGGTCCCGCTGGTCGAGTCCAGCGCCGCCGACTACGGCGTCACCTCGCGCCTCTCCGTCAACGCGCGCGCCGCGGGCCCCCGCCTCGGCAAGGGCGTGCAGACCGTCATCAAGGCCGCGAAGGCCGGCGACTGGAGCGAGACCGACGGTGTCGTCACCGCCGGCGGCGTCGAGCTGGTCGAGGGCGAGTACGAGCTGACTCTGGAGGTCGGCGGCTCGGGTGCCGACGACCGCGCGATCGCGCTGCTGCCGCGCGGCGGCTTCGTGCTGCTCGACACGGCGACCACGCCGGAGCTGGAGGCCGAGGGCCTGGCCCGCGACCTGATCCGCGCCGTGCAGGACGCCCGCAAGGCGGCCGGATTCGAGGTCAGCGACCGCATCGAGCTCGAGATCGTCCTCGACGAGATGAGCATGGCGGCCCTCGAGCCGCACGCGCTCTGGATCGCCGAGGAGACCCTCGCGACCGGCTTCGGGTTCGCCGCGCTCACCACGGCGCTGGAGGGCGGCGAGGGTGCGATCGCCTTCGGGCCCGCCGGCACCGCCATCATCCGCGTCGAGAAGGTGGAGGCCTCCGATGTCTGACAAGGACCGCTACTCCGAGGAGGACGCCCGGCTCGCGCGTGAGGCGGCCGACACCGTCTACGCGAAGCTGCTGAAGCGGCTCGGCGAGGCGAGCCCCCGCCCGCGGCTCGCGCCGACGCGGCGCGCCGTCGACTACATGGGCGACCCGCAGCAGGCCTACCCCGTCATCCAGGTCGCCGGCACCAACGGCAAGACCTCGACCAGCCGGATGATCGAGAGCCTGCTCCGCGCCCACGGGCTGCGGGTCGGCCTCTTCACCAGCCCGCACCTCGAGCGCTTCAACGAGCGGATCGTCATCGACGGCGCGCCGATCTCCGACCTCAGCCTCGCCACGAACTGGCTCGACGTCGAGCCCTACCTCACCATGACCGACGCCGAGCTCGTCGGCCGGGGCGAGAGCACGCTCTCGTTCTTCGAGGCGCTCACCGTGCTGGCCTACGCCGCCTTCGCGGACGCCCCGGTCGACGTCGCGGTGATCGAGGTCGGCATGGGCGGCGAGTGGGACTCGACGAACGTCGCGGACGCGCAGGTCGCGGTCTTCACGCCGATCGCGCTCGACCACACCCGGCAGCTCGGAGCGACGATCGAGGAGATCGCCCGCACCAAGTCCGGCATCGTGAAGCCCGCTGCCGCCGTGGTGTCGGCGAAGCAGACCCCCGAGGCGGAGGCGGTGCTGCGGCAGGCGTCCGAGCTGACCGAGTCGACGATCGTGTTCGAGGGCGCCGACTTCGACGTCGAGTCGACCACGGTCGCCGTGGGCGGCCAGCTCGTCTCCGTCCGCGGTCTCGTCACCCGCTACGAGCAGCTGCTGCTGCCGTTCTTCGGCGACCACCAGGCCGAGAACGCGGCGGTCGCGATCGCCGCGGTCGAGACGTTCCTCGGCGGCGGCACGCAGGAGCTGACCGGGAACGTCCTCGACGAGGGCTTCGCCGCGGCGACCTCGCCCGGGCGCCTCCAGATCGTCGGCCAGTCACCGCGCACGGTCGTCGATGCGGCGCACAACCCGCACGGCGCCGCCTCGCTCGCCGCCGCGATCGAGCGCTACTTCGACTTCGACCGCGTCACCGCGGTCCTCGGCGTCCTCGCCGAGAAGGACGCGGAGGGCATCCTGCGCGCGCTCCTGCCGGTCGTCGACGAGCTCATCGTCACCACCGCCCCGAGCGAGCGCGGAGTCCCGGCCGAGGAGCTCGCCGCCCTCGCGCGCACCGTGTTCCCCGCGGAGTCGGTCCGCGTCGCCGAGGACCCGGACGGCGCGCTCACCGCAGGCCGCCTCCTCGCCGCCCGCACGGACAAGGGCGCCCTGCTCGTGACCGGATCGATCACCCTCGTCGGACGGACGATGACGGTCGCGCGCGACGAGAACTGGCTCGGCGCGTGAGGGCCGGCCGCCCGCGCCGGAACCGGACGGTCCGCGAGAGCCTCGGCTCGATCGTCCTCGGCTTCGAGGCCGTCATCGTCTTCCTCGCGACGCTCGTCGCCTTCGGGCTGAAGGCCGCCGATCCGGTGATCGTCCTGGTCGGGGGAGCGGTCGTCTGCCTCGCCCTCGTCGCGACGCTCGGCCTGCTGAACCGGCCCGTCGGCTTCCGGATCGGCTGGGTCCTCCAGTTCGTTATCGTGGCCACCGGTGTCCTGGTGCCGATCATGTTCGTCATCGGCGCGGCGTTCGTCGCCCTGTGGACCTACTGCATGGTCACCGGCACCAAGCTCGACACCCAGGACCGCCGCGCGGCGGACGGGCCCACCGACCCCACCCCCACCTAAGGAGACCGCTGAACCATGGCCATCCAGGAGACCCTCGTCCTCGTCAAGCCCGACGGCGTCGCCCGCAACCTCACCGGCGAGATCCTTCGCCGCATCGAGGCGAAGGGCTACTCGCTCGTCGACATCAAGCTCGTCGAGGCCGACCGCGAGCTGCTCGCCGCCCACTACGCCGAGCACGAGGGCAAGCCGTTCTACGAGCCCCTCGTCGAGTTCATGGAGAGCGGCCCCATCGTCGCCCTCCGCATCGCCGGCGACCGCGTCATCGAGGGCTTCCGATCCCTCGCCGGCACGACCGACCCCACCACCGCCGCTCCCGGCACCATCCGCGGCGACCTCGGCCGCGACTGGGGCCTCAAGGTCCAGCAGAACCTCGTGCACGGCAGCGACGGTGCCGAATCCGCAGAGCGCGAGCTCGCGCTCTGGTTCGCCTGAGAGGCGAACCGCCCTGTGCCGTCTTGCGCCGCGGTAATCCGCGACGCCGCAGTCGGCTTTCGTGAATGGCGCGTTCCGCAGAGCGTCCTGCGCTCGGCGACGGGAAAGCGCTGACACGCGCTTTCCCGGATGCGCCTCCGAGGCGGTCGCCCGCGTGCTCAGGTCCTTCGGCGAGAGCTGCCCGAGCGGGCTGGTCCTCTCAGGTGGGGACGGGAGCGCACATGCTGATCGAGTAGCCCGCGCAGCGGGCGTATCGAGATCCACCGGGGTCAGCAGGCGGGTCTGCAGGCTCCCGTCCTGACGACGGTGGGTCTCGATACGCCGCTGCGCGGCTACTCGACCAGCATGGAAGGGCGCGCCCCGCTGCCTGGCCCCCAAGCATGCTGTCGGCAGCGCGATGGCCCCCACGCATGCTGTCGGCAGTGCGCCGGTCGGCGACCATGCTGATCGAGTAGCCCGCGGAGCGGGCGTATCGAGATCCTCCGCCTCCGGGGGGCGCCGTGGCCGTCAGCCCGGCAGCGTCAGAGGTAGGACAGCACGTCGAGTCGCACCTGGGCCATCACGGCGATCGCCAGGTAGCAGACGATGGTGATGAACGGCACCCAGCCGTACGCGGCGCCGGCGAAGCGGCGGACCGCGGCGGGGACCGGGAACACGCCCTCGCGGAGGTTGCGGAGGGTCACCAGCCAGAAGCCGGGGATGACGACGGCCCAGGTGAGCATGCACCAGGGGCAGAGCGTCCCGAGGGCGAAGATGCTCGTCGCGATCAGCCAGCCGACGAAGGCGAGCGCGAAGACGAAGCCGAGGTTGAACAGCGCCCAGAACCAGCGGTCGAAGCGCGCCCCCGCGAGCAGCCCGGCACCGACGACGATCGGCGCGATCCACGCCGCGACGCCGATCAGCGGGTTCGGGAAGCCGAAGATCGCGCCCTGCGCCGACTTCAGGTTGGCACTGCACTGCACGAGCAGGCTGAAGTCGCAGCCGAGGGCCTCCGACGATCCGCTGAGCGACGTGAACTTGTCGAGCGTCAGCGTGAACGCGGCGATCCAGCCGACCACGCCGAGAACGATCAGTAGCACCGCGAAGAGGACCGGACGCTGCTGGGTGGGGGCGCTCGGCACCTCGGGATCGCTGGACACCGGGGGATTATGGCACGCGGTGAATCGGCGGCTCTGGGAATGCGTGCGATAATCGGAGCCGTCGGCCCGGAAGATCCCGCACCGACGCGAAGAAGGTTTACCGGGCGAGCACCGGGCCACAGGAGATCGACAGCGTTCCGCGAATGAGCGCGACGCATCTCCACGTGTCGGATAGTCAGTTCCGAGGAGAAGCTGCAACCGGAGTCCTGCGCCACGTGAGCGACGGGACCGGGGGAGCGGAAGGATTCGCGGCGGGCCGAGGCCCGTCGCTCGAGAACAGCATCCGGGTCGACGGCGCGGCGCACGACCCGGCCGAGGAGTGCACCAGGAATGGTGGAAGACAACAGCACGGGCGGATCCGAACCGGACCGCGACGAGCCCCGCAGCGGGGCCAGGAAGATCAGTCGCCTCTTCGGTGGCCGTCGGACGAACCGACGGGCCGGATCGAGCGCATCAGCGACAGGGGAAACGATCATCGACACGAACGACGCCGAGCAGAACGGGTCGGACACCGCCGCCCCGGACACGGCAGCCCAGGACACCGAGCAGACCACCGCGCCGGACGCGAGCGCCGAGCCCGGCGAGACGGAAGGGCCGGCCTCGACCGGCGCCGCCTTCTTCACCGCCGGCCCGGAGTCGCCGGCCGACGCCGAGCAGTCCGCGACGGAGGAGTCCGCTCCCCGCCGCCCGCCGCTGCCGAGCACGTCGCTGCTCTTCCAGGCGCCGATCCTGCCCGACTACGTCCAGCTGACCCCGCTGCCGCCCCGAGGCGCGCCGCTCGGCGTCCGCGAGGAGCGCGACGAGCCGGAGGAGGAGCAGGGCTCCGTCCGCCGCCGCTCGCGTCGCCGCAGCGGCGAGAGCGACCGCGGCGGCTCCGACGACCCCGAGAACACCGTCGTCCGGGTCCGTCAGCCGCGCGAGCAGCGCGAGCCCCGCGAGGCGCGCGAGCCGGAGCTCATCACCGAGCCGCAGCGCATCAAGGGCTCGACCCGCCTGGAGGCCAAGAAGCAGCGCCGCCGCGACGGCCGCGACGCCGGCCGACGCCGCACGGTCGTCACCGAGTCCGAGTTCCTCGCCCGCCGGGAGGCCGTCGACCGCGTCATGGTCGTTCGCTCCAAGGAGGACAGCATCCGCATCGGCGTGCTCGAGGACGGCGTCCTCGCCGAGCACTACGTCGCCCGCTCGCAGGAGGCGTCGCTGATCGGCAACGTCTACCTCGGCCGCGTGCAGAACGTCCTGCCCAGCATGGAGGCGGCCTTCGTCGACATCGGGCGCGGCCGCAACGCCGTGCTCTACTCCGGCGAGGTCGACTGGGACGCCGCGAACAACGCCGGCGGTCCCCGCCGCATCGAGCTCGCGCTCAAGCCCGGCGACCGCGTGCTCGTCCAGGTCACCAAGGACCCGGTCGGCCACAAGGGCGCGCGCCTGACCAGCCAGATCTCGCTGCCGGGCCGCTACCTCGTCTACGTGCCCAACGGCTCGATGAACGGCATCTCGCGCAAGCTCCCGGACACGGAGCGCGCGCGCCTCAAGAAGATCCTCAAGGAGGTCCTCCCCGAGAACGTGGGCGTCATCGTCCGCACGGCCGCCGAGGGCGCCACGGAGGAGCAGCTCACGGTCGACGTCGAGCGCCTCACCGCGCAGTGGACCGCGCTCAGCACCAAGGCCGCGACCGGCCAGGCGCCGGCGCTGCTGCACAGCGAGCCCGACCTGCTGATCAAGATCGTCCGCGACGTCTTCAACGAGGACTTCGAGAAGATGGTGATCGCCGGCGACGACGCCCGCGAGACCATCGAGCTCTACCTCAGCCAGGTCGCCCCCGACCTGCTCGAGCGAGTGCAGGTCTACTCCGGCGAGCAGGACGCGTTCGACGAGTTCCGCATCACCGAGCAGATCGAGAAGGCCCTCGAGCGCAAGGTCTGGCTGCCCAGCGGCGGCTCGCTCGTGATCGACCGCACCGAGGCCATGACGGTCGTCGACGTGAACACCGGCAAGTTCGTCGGCTCCGGCGGCAACCTCGAGGAGACGGTCACCAAGAACAACCTCGAGGCCGCCGAGGAGATCGTCCGCCAGCTCCGGCTGCGCGACATCGGCGGCATCATCGTCGTCGACTTCATCGACATGGTGCTCGAGTCCAACCGCGATCTCGTGCTCCGGCGCCTGGTCGAGTGCCTGAGCCGCGACCGGACCAAGCACCAGGTCGCCGAGGTCACCTCGCTCGGCCTCGTGCAGATGACCCGCAAGAAGCTCGGCCTCGGCCTCCTCGAGACCTTCAGCGAGAACTGCGAGGTCTGCGCGGGCCGCGGCGTCATCGTCCAGCACGACCCCGTGGTCAAGCACCGCTCGACCGCTGCTCCGCAGCAGGAGCGCCGCCGCGGCGGCAAGCCGGCCGGCGAGCAGCCCTCGAACGGCCGCAGCGGCTCGGCCGGTCAGAACGGCTACAGCGCCCAGAACGGCGCCGGCGCGCAGAACGGCTCCAAGCCGGTCAGCACCCACGCCATCACCGACGACGCCAAGAACGCGCTCGCGCAGATCGCCGCGAGCACGATCCACCCGGCCGCCGTCCGGCACGCCGCGGAGGAGGCCGTCGCCCTCGTCGACGAGGCCACGACCACCGCGGAGACGCAGCCGGCCGAGCAGCAGGCCGACTCGTCCGCCGAGCAGTCGGGCGAGCAGTCCGCGGAGCGTCAGGGCGAGTCGTCCGGCCGCCGCGAGCGTCCCGCCCGGGGCGAGCGCCGTCGCCGGGGCCGCGACCGCGAGCCGCGCCAGGAGACGCCGGAGTCCGGCGAGCAGCAGGAGTCCGCTCCCGCCGCCCGCGAGACGGCCCAGGAGCCCGCAGCGCAGGAGCCCGCGGCTCAGCCCGTCGCGGCCGAGGCTCCTGCGGCCCAGGCCCCGGTGGTCCCGATCCTCGACATCCCGATCCCGCCCGCTCCGGTCGTGACCGAGCGCCGGGTGCCCAGCGCCGTCGCCGAGCACCTGCTCGACTCCGTCCTGGACGCGCTGCCCGCACCCAAGCAGCCCGGCCAGGGCCGCGCCAAGAGCCGTCGGGTCACCACGGCGGCGCTCACCGGGATCGCGGTCGTGCCCGAGCAGACGCCGCGCCGCGCGCAGTAGCGCGACCAGCGACGATCAGTGGGGCCCGGTGCCCGGCGAGAGCCGGCGCCGGGCCCTCTCCGCGTCCCGGTCCCGGCCCTTCACCCGCAGGCCGCTGTCGCGGAGCCGCTCGACCAGCTCGCGGCTGCCCACGGGCACGGCACCCGCCGCCAGCAGCTCCTCGCGACGCGCGGCGGGCACGTCGTAGTGGTCGAGGTCGAAGCCGCGCTCCGGCAGCCCGACGCGGCGCGCGAAGGCGTGCAGCTCCTCCAGGGAGGAGTCGCTGACGAGGTGGGCCCAGAGCGTGTCGTGGGCGGGCCAGCGCGCCGCGTCGAGGAGGATCGCCATCCGTCGATCGTAGGCGGCGCGCCTGCCCGATCCGCGGCGCGGCCTGCACTATCGTGACGGGGTCGTCGGTCGGGCGGCATCCCCTCCGGGGTGGTGCGCGTTTGACCGGGGAGCACGGATCCCGTACTCTTGACCGTTGGTGTGGCGCGATCCATGTGCTCACGCAGATTTCCGTTGCCGCTCGGTCCCTCACGGGATGCGAGCCGCGGTGCCGGTCCCCTCGTCTCGTACGAGAGACGGGTACGACCGGGAAGACCGGGGTCCGACCCCGTCCTTACAAGCCCCGGACAGCGCTCACGCGCCGTCCAGATGAGAAAACAGGTACGAGAAGTGGTTTACGCAGTTGTGCGCGCCGGTGGCCGGCAGGAGAAGGTCGAGGTCGGCACCATCGTGACGATGGACCGCATCAAGGCCGACGAGAACGGCACCGTGCAGCTGGCTGCCGTGCTCCTCGTCGACGGGGACTCCATCACCTCGGACGCCGCGGCGCTCGAGAAGGTGTCGGTCACGGCCGAGGTGCTCGAGGAGCTCCGCGGTCCGAAGATCATCATCCAGAAGTTCAAGAACAAGACCGGGTACAAGAAGCGCCAGGGGCACCGTCAGGACCTCACGCGCGTCAAGGTCACGGGCATCAAGTAACACCCACACTTCGCTGATCTGCGGCGGGAGCCATCGCTCCGCAGAGCATCAGCACGGGGCTGCGGCCCCCCGGTCTCGAGGAGATGAGAAATGGCACACAAGAAGGGCGCAAGCTCCACCCGCAACGGTCGCGACTCGAACGCGCAGCGTCTCGGCGTGAAGCGCTTCGGCGGTCAGGTCGTCAGCGCGGGCGAGATCATCGTCCGCCAGCGCGGCACCCACTTCCACCCCGGCGTCAACGTCGGTCGTGGCGGCGACGACACCCTGTTCGCCCTCTCGGCCGGTGCGGTCGAGTTCGGCCAGAAGGGCGGCCGCAAGGTCGTCAACATCGTGGTGGCCGCCGCTTAGGCAGCTCTCCTCGGCCGAGCAGGCACAGGACGCAAGGGGCGGGCTTCGGCTCGCCCCTTGCGCGTTGCTGCGGCACCCTCACCGCGAGCCCCGTGCTCGTGAGCGCCGCGCACCTCGGCACCCGGCGTCGGACACTCCGACGCCGCCACCTCCCCATCGGACGGAACACACCATGGTCACCTTCGTCGACAACGTCACGCTGCACCTGCGCGCCGGGCACGGCGGCAACGGCTGCGTCTCCGTCCGCCGCGAGAAGTTCAAGCCGCTGGCCGGCCCCGACGGCGGCAACGGCGGTCACGGCGGCGACATCGTCCTCGTCGCCGATGCGCAGACCACCACGCTGCTCGCCTTCCACCGGCACCCGCACCGCTCCTCGGCCAACGGCGGCCCCGGGATGGGCGACCACCGCGCCGGCGGCAACGGCGACCTCCTCGAGCTGATGGTCCCGGTCGGGACCGTCGTCAAGTCGCCCACGGGCGAGGAGCTGCTCGACATGGACGAGCCGGGGCTCCGCTTCGTCATCGCCCCCGGCGGCCAGGGCGGCCTCGGCAACGCCTCGCTCGCGACCACCAAGCGCAAGGCGCCCGGCTTCGCCCTGCTCGGCACTCCCGGCTGGGAGGGCGACGTCGTCCTCGAGCTGAAGACCGTCGCCGACGTCGCGCTCGTGGGCTTCCCCTCTGCCGGCAAGTCCAGCCTCGTCGCGGCCATCTCGGCAGCGAAGCCGAAGATCGCCGACTACCCGTTCACCACCCTCGCCCCCAACCTCGGCGTCGTCCAGGCGGGGGAGTCGCGCTACACCGTCGCCGACGTCCCCGGCCTGATCGAGGGGGCGAGCGAGGGCAAGGGCCTGGGCCTGGAGTTCCTCCGCCACGTCGAGCGCTGCACCGCTCTCGTGCACGTGCTCGACTGCGCCACGCTCGAGCCGGGCCGCGACCCGCTGACCGACCTCGACATCATCCTCGGCGAGCTGGCCGCGTACCCGGTCGGCGACGGCCAGGTGCCGCTCCTCGAGCGCCCGCAGCTGATCGCCCTGAACAAGGTCGACGTGCCGGAGGCCCAGGAGCTCGCCGACTTCGTCCGCGCCGACCTCGAGGCCCGCGGCTACCGCGTCTTCGAGATCTCGACCGTCTCCCACTCGGGACTGCGCCAGCTGACCTTCGCCCTCGGCGAGATCGTGGAGCAGCACCGTCTCGCCCTCGCGGCCGAGCCCAAGGTCGAGCGGATCACGATCCGCCCGCGCGCCGTCGACGAGAAGGACTACGAGATCCGCGTCGAGGGCGGCTCCTACGGCAACGTCTACCGCGTGCTCGGCACCAAGCCGCAGCGCTGGGTCGCGCAGACCGACTTCACCAACGACGAGGCCGTCGGCTTCCTCGCCGACCGCCTCGCGAAGCTCGGCGTCGAGAACGGCCTCTTCTCGGCCGGGGCCGTCGCCGGCTCCACCGTGGTCATCGGCCCGGGCGACGGCGTCGTCTTCGACTGGGAGCCCACGCTCACCTCGACGGCGGAGCTGATCACCGCCCCGCGCGGCACCGACCTCCGGCTCGAGGAGAACAACCGCAAGACCCGCGCCGAGCGCCGCGACAACTACCTCGAGCGGATGGACGCCAAGGCGGCCGCCCGCGCCGAGCTCGATCGCGAGCGTCAGGGCGGCGTCTGGCGCGTCTCCGACGAGGACGACCTGGTGGGCGACGCCGAGGAGGTCTGACTCCTCGGCACCGCCCTCGGCGAGGGGCCGTCGGCGAATACACTGGCCGGATGCCGCAGACGACCCTCGACAGCTCCGTCCTGACCGAGCGGTTCGCCGCCTCCCGCACGGCCTCGCGGTCGCTGCGCAGCGCGACGACCGACCTCAAGAACCGCGCCCTGCTCGCGATCGCCGACGCCGTCCGCGGGTCCGTCGAGCGGATCGTCCCGGCCAACGAGCTCGACCTCGCGAACGGCCGGGAGAACGGCATGAGCACCGGTCTGCAGGACCGCCTCCGCCTCGACGAGGCGCGCCTCGGCTCCCTCGCGGACGCCGTGGTCGCGGTCGCCGGTCTCGTCGACCCGGTGGGCCAGACGGTCCGCGGCTCGAACCTGCCCAACGGCGCCTCGCTCACCCAGGTGCGCGTGCCCTTCGGCGTCGTCGGCGCCATCTACGAGGCGCGCCCCAATGTCACGATCGACATCGCCGCCCTCGCGCTGAAGAGCGGCAACGCCGTGATCCTCCGCGGCGGCAGCGCGGCCGAGAACACCAACCGCGTCCTCGTCGAGCTGCTGCAGGAGGCGGTCGCCTCCGTCGGCCTGCCCGCCGAGCTGATCCAGACGGTCGACGACTTCGGCCGCGAGGGCGCCAAGGCTCTGATGCGCGCCCGCGGCTACGTCGACGTGCTCGTGCCCCGCGGCAGCGCCGGCCTGATCGAGTCGGTCGTGACCGAGTCGACCGTGCCGGTGATCGAGACGGGCGCCGGAGTGGTGCACGTCTTCCTCGACGCCAGCGCCGACGAGCAGTGGGCCGTCGACATCGTGCACAACGCCAAGACCCAGCGCCCGAGCACCTGCAACGCGCTCGAGACGCTGCTCGTGCACCGCGACGCCGCCGATCGCCTCCTGCCGCCCGTCCTCGGCCGCCTCGCCGCCGCCGGAGTGACCGTGCACGGCGACGAGCGGGTCCGCGCGATCATCGCCGATGCGGTGCCCGCGACCGAGGAGGACTGGACGGCCGAGTACTACTCTCTCGACATCGCGGTCGCCGTCGTCGACGATCTCGACGCGGCGATGGACCACATCGCCCGCTACTCCACCCACCACACCGAGTCGATCGTCACGAACGACCTGCGCAGCGCCGAGCGCTTCCTCGCCGAGGTCGACTCCGCGGTGGTGATGGTGAACGCGTCCACCCGCTTCACCGACGGCGGCGAGTTCGGCTTCGGAGCGGAGGTCGGCATCTCGACGCAGAAGCTGCACGCCCGCGGCCCGATGGGACTGCCCGAGCTGACGAGCACGAAGTGGCTGCTGCGCGGGTCCGGTCAGGTCCGCTCGTAGCGCCGCACCCGGCTCGCGGCGGTGTCCGGGTAGACTCGACGACGCCCTGAGTGGGCGATCCCGATTCCAAGGAGCACCGCATGTCCCTCGTGACGACCGTCCTCGCTGAAGCAGCGCACACCGAGCTGCCGATGCCGACCATCGTCTACGGGCTGATCGCCGTCGTCGCCTTCACCGCGCTCGGCTTCGTCACGTGGAGCTACCGCGACGTCGCCAACCGCCACTCGCACAAGACCGGTGCCGGCTCGCACGACTCCCACGGCCACGGCCACTAGTCCGGCGGCCCTCCGATCGTGACGTCCGCCGCGAGCGGAGACCCGCGGCGTCCGCGCATCGGCGTGATGGGTGGCACCTTCGACCCGATCCATCACGGGCACCTCGTCGCCGCCTCCGAGGTGGCGCAGTCCTTCGACCTCGACGAGGTCGTCTTCGTGCCGACCGGCCGGCCGTGGCACAAGAAGACGGTCACGCCGCCGGAGCACCGCTATCTGATGACGGTCATCGCGACCGCGTCCAACCCGCGCTTCACCGTCAGCCGCGTCGACATCGACCGCGTCGGCACGACGTACACCATCGACACGCTCCGCGACATCCACCTCGCGCACCCCGACGCCGAGCTGTTCTTCATCACGGGAGCCGACGCCGTCGAGCAGATCCTGAGCTGGAAGGACTACGACGAGCTCTGGGAGCTGGCGCACTTCGTCGCCGTCAGCCGGCCGGGTCACGCCCTGTCCGTTTCGGGATTGCCGGCTCAGGACGTATCCTTGTTGGAAATTCCGGCGCTAGCGATTTCCTCGACGGACTGTCGGAGCCGCGTGAACCGGGGTGATCCGGTCTGGTATCTGGTTCCCGACGGTGTCGTCCAGTACATCTCGAAGCACCACCTGTATCGGAGCACGCCATGACAGTTCAGCACGAGGGCGCGCCGCTCACCCGGCGCGAGATCCGCGAGCGCGAGCGAGCCGCGGCCGGCGCCGCGCCCGCCGCCGCACCGACGACCTCCCGCCGCGCCGCGACCGCGTCCGTCACCGCCGCGGGCGAGATGCCCGTCCTCACCGCGACCCAGGCCCTGCGCGTCCCCGTCGTCGCGCCGACCCCCGCCGTCGAGCCCGAGCTGAGCACCTCCGCGATCGAGGTCGTGCTGCCCGAGGGCGTCGACCGCAGCACGCTCACCCGCCGCGAGCTCCGCGCGCTGCTCGCCCAGCAGCAGGCGGAGCAGGTCGCCGCGACCCCCGAGGCCGCGCCCGCCGACGCCGCGCAGGATCCGGCGAAGGCCGAGCCCGACGCCCCCGTCGAGGAGTCCGCTCCCGAGGAGTCCGCTCCCGAGGAGCCCGCTGCCGAGACGTCCGCTGCCGAGCAGCCGGCCGACGAGTCCGAGCAGCCGGTCGACGAGCCCGAGCAGCCCAAGCTGAACACCGCCCTCTTCGCCACCGTCGGCACGCTCGACATCGCGGACGAGAAGGCCACCGAGATCACCGGCAGCTTCCACCCGCCGATCGAGCACCTGGCCATCACCGACGAGCTCGACAGCAAGTCCAAGGAGGAGGTCGACGCCTCCTTCGACTCCCTCATCGCGAGCGGAGTCGCCGCGACGGGCGCCGTCACCACGACGAACGCCCTGATCCTGCCGACCGCGGGCGACGCGTCTCCGGTCCGCACGGACACGGGGGAGGTGCTCGTCACGGGCTCCTTCGACCTGCCGCGCAGCCTCGGCTCCACCGGTCAGCACCCCAACCTCTACGACTCGCCTGATGTCGACCGCTACGTCGACCGCATCGACCGCGAGCAGCCCGCCTCCGACTCGGAGCCCGTCCGGGCGTCGAGCGCCGTCTCCACGCACGCCGCGGGCACCGCGATGATCGCCCCGCAGAAGCGCCGCGCCGTCAGCGTCCCCGTCGTGCTGGCCATCACCGCCGCCGTGCTGCTGGTCGCCTCGATCGCGCTGTTCATCGGCGGCTTCGTCCTCAACATCTTCTGATCCACCACCGACACTGAAGGCTTCATGACTGCGACCGCTTCCGCCCGCGCCCTGCTCGACCTCGCGGCCACCGCCGCCGACTCCAAGGGCGGGGAGGACCTCGTCGCACTAGACGTCTCGGGACCGCTGCCGCTCGTCGACATCTTCTTCCTGGTGACGGGGCGCTCCGAGCGCAACGTCGTCGCCATCGCCAACGCGGTGGAGGACCGCCTCAACGAGTCCGGAGCCAAGCTCCTGCGCCGCGAGGGCCGCGCCGAGGGCCGCTGGATCTTGCTCGACTTCGGCGACCTCGTCGTCCACGTCTTCCACGAGGAGGACCGGATGTACTACTCGCTGGAGCGCCTCTGGAAGGACTGCCCGGTCGTCCCGATCACGGTGGCGAACGCCGTCCCCGCCGACTCCGCAGCCTCCTCGAACTGAGGAACACGCCCGGCGTCGCCGCTCGATTTCACTCCAGGCATTTCGTGTTGTAGTTTATTCGAGTTGCTTCCGCCGGGCGGAGGAGCGGGCCGCAAGGCCGGTACCTCGAGTCCGAGAAGCGCACCAAGGGTCCGTGGCGCAGCTGGTAGCGCACCTGCATGGCATGCAGGGGGTCAGGGGTTCGAATCCCCTCGGATCCACAGCAAGACAGAGAGCCCCGCACTTCTCCGGAAGCGCGGGGCTTCTCTCTTTCCGCACTTCGCGCGAGCGGTACCGGCTGGCGCTGGAGAGCTGAGTGCTCCGCCAGAATGGCGGGATGCCGACTCCGACCGCGCCGCGCGGCCTCATCACCCAGTTCTCCATCGTCGACGCACTGCTGGCGGGTCTGTTCGACGGCGTCGTCACGCGCGCCGAGGCGGACGAGGCCGGCGACTTCGGACTGGGCTGCGGCGACCACATGGAGGGCGAGCTGGTCGTGCTCGACGGCGTGCACCGGCTGTTCCGCGGCGACGGCTCGGTCGTCGTCCTCGAGCCGGAGGACACGATCGCCTTCGCCGAGCTGGCCCGGTTCGCTCCGGACAGCACGGAGACGGTCGAGGCGGTGCCGTCGCTCGACGCCCTGCTGACGGCGGTGCGGCGGACCGTGCCGAGCCCGAACGTGTTCGTCGGCGTCCGTCTCCGCGGCCGCGTCGAGCACCTGACGCTGCGGCAGCCGATCGCCCAGGTGAAGCCGTACCTCCGCCTGGCGGACGCGATGCGCGACCAGCGCGAGGTGCACCTGAGCGACGTCGAGGGCACGATCGTCGGCTTCTACGGCCCCAAGCCGTTCCAGGGGATCAGCGTCGCCGGGCTGCACACCCACTTCGTCGACTCGAGCGGCTCCGTCGGCGGCCACGTCCTCGCAGCGTCCGGGCTGAGCGGCGAGCTGGCGGTCGAGCAGTACGCCGGGCTCACCGTGCGCCTCCCGGAGTCGGAGGACTTCCTCGCCGCGGACCTCGACGACGAGGTCGGCAGCTCCGACGCCGCCATCCGCGCCGTCGAGACCGACCACGCGCACTGAGGTGCACTCCGGCGGGGGAGCGGCGGCCCTACCCTGGACGCATGCCCACGCTGCGCGACGTCCACGCCGTCATCGACCGTCTCTGGCCCGAGGGGGCCGCGGAGGACTGGGACGCTCCCGGTCTCGTCACCGGTGACCCGGCCGCGCAGGTCGAGCGGATCCTCCTCGCGGTCGACGTCGTCGCCGACACCGTCTCCGAGGCCGTCGACGGCGGCTACCAGCTCCTCCTGGCCCACCACCCGCTCCTGCTCCGCGGGGTCACCTCGATCGCGGAGGACGGCTACAAGGGCCGCCTGCTCGCTGAGCTGATCCGGCACGGCTGCGCGCTCGTCTCCGCGCACACCAACGCGGACATCGTCGCGGACGGCGTCTCCGACGTGATCGCGACGCGGCTCGGACTCACCGGCACGACGCCGCTGGTCCCCGGCGAGGACCCGTCGGTCGGCCTCGGTCGCGTCGGCGACCTCGCCGAGGAGGTCACGCTCGGCCGCCTGGCCCGCGCCGTGGCCGAGCTGCTGCCCGCGACCGCCGGGGGAGTCCGTGCCGCCGGTGACTACGAGGCGCCCGTCCGCCGGGTCTCGCTCTGCGGCGGAGCCGGGGACTCCCTCCTCGACAGCCCCGCCGTCCGCACGAGCGACGTCTACATCACGGCCGACCTCCGGCACCACCCGGCGTCGGAGGCGCGCGAGAAGGCCCGCCACGGCACCGGCCCGGCGCTCCTCGACGTCTCGCACTGGGCGAGCGAGTGGCTCTGGCTCGACGTCGCCGCGACCGCTCTTCGCACCGCGCTTCCCGGGGTCGTCGTCGACGTCAGCGAGACCCGCACCGACCCCTGGGATTTCGCGATCGTCCACTGACGCTCCGCGAGCGCGCGAGAATGGAGCCGGCACGCCCACCCTCCGTGCCGGGAACGAGGACCGCGACGTGATTGCCAGCCCCGCCGACCAGCGAGAGCTCCTGACTCTGCAGAGTCTCGACACGAGGGGCAACCAGCTCCGTCACGCCGTCGCCACCCTGCCGCAGATCGCGGCGATCAAGGCGATGCAGACCCGCGACAACGAGACCCGCCGCACCCTCGCGGAGCGCAACGGCCGGCTGGAGGACGCCCGCACCGAGCTCGGCCGCATCGAGTCCGACGTCGAGGTCGTCGACAAGCGCCTCGCCCGCGACCGCGACCGCCTGCAGACCGCCTCGTCCGCGAAGGACATCGCCGCACTCGAGGGAGAGATCACCTCGCTGGTCAAGCGCCGCGGCGACCTCGAGGACATCGAGCTGACGCTGATGGAGCGGATCGAGGGCATCGAGGCCGAGGTCGCCGCCGCCCAGGCCGAGCGCGACGAGGTCGTCGCCGGCATCGCGACCCTCGCCGAGGAGCGCGACGCCCAGGCGGAGAAGCTCGCCGGCAAGCAGGAGGCGCTCGCCCGTGACCGCGCCTCGCTCGTCGAGAGGATCCCGGCCGACCTGGTGGAGCTCTACGAGAAGCAGCGCGCCCGCTACGGCGTCGGCGCGGCGCTCCTGCGCGGCAAGGTGTCGGAGGGGAGCGGCGTCGCTCTCACCGAGTCCGACCTCGCCTGGATCCGCACCACCGCGCCCGATCAGGTCGTGCTCTGCCCCGACAGCGGCTGCATCCTCGTCCGTGGCGACGAGTCGACGCTCGCCTGACCCGGCCCGTACACTGGACGCGCGAACGGGCCGGCAAGACGGTCGCGTCGCCGGGGTGAGAGCTCCGGCGCCGAGGAACGTCCGGGCTCCGCAGAGCAGGGCGGTGGGTAACACCCACCCGGGGCGACCCGCGAGACAGTGCCACAGAGAACAGACCGCCACGGGCCCCGGTCCGCGGTAAGGGTGAAACGGTGGTGTAAGAGACCACCAGGGGCCGGAGTGATCCGGTCCGCTCGGTAAACCTCGCCCGGAGCAAGGTCAGACAGAGGACGATGCGGCTGCTCGTCGGGTCCTCGGGTAGACCGCTGGAGGGTCACGGCGACGTGCCCCCGAGAGAGATGGCCGTCCAGCGCCCGCCGAGAGGCGCGGCGTGAACAGAACCCGGCGTATTAGCCTGCCCCTTCGCCACGAAAGGCCCCGCACCGCGGGGCCTTTCGCGTCTCGTGGCCGGCTGCGCCCCTTTGCGCGGCGGTCCCCGCCCGCCGCGCCGCGGTCGGCCCGGGTGCGTGGTCGCGTTCCGCAGAGCGTCTCGCGTCCGGCTCCGGAGAAACGCTGGCACGCGTTTCTCCGGCTCGCCTCGGCGTTGCTTCCGCATGCTCCTGACGAGCGCCGTCCTCGCGCGCAGGCTGATCGAGTAGCCCTCGCAGAGGGCGTATCGAGATCCGCCCCTGCTGGACGAGTGCTTGGGGCCGCCGTTCGGTGATGTGGGTCTCGATACGCCGCTGCGCGGCTACTCGACCAGCAAGAGGGAGGCGGCCTTGTGTAGGCGGGACGGGGTGCCGCGCTACTCACTCGGGAGGGGGCGCCGCACTCATGCCGGAGGGGGCGCCGCACTCATGCCGGAGGGAGCGCCGCACTCATGCTGATCGAGTAGCCCTCGGAGAGGGCGTATCGAGATCCGCCCCGGCTGGACGCGGGCGTGTGGCCACCGTTCGGTGACGTGGGTCTCGATACGCCGCTGCGCGGCTACTCGACCAGCATGGAGGGGGCGGGCGTCAGAGGCGCCGGCCCTGCAGACGGCTCTCGCGAAGCGAGGCTCACCGGCGAAACGCGTGCCAGCGTTTCGTCGTAGCCGAAGGCGACACGCCCTGCGGAACGCAGCCACCTGTCGAGGCCGACTGCGCCGCGGCGGGCGGGGACCGCCGCGGGAGAGGACACCGCCTCAGCGGCGGACGCCGCCGCCTGCCAGGGCCGCGGCGCCGAGGATGCCCGCGTTGTTGCGCAGGGCGGCCGGCACGATCGGGGTGCGCAGGTCGAGCAGGGGCAGGAACTCCTCGTGGTGCTTGGAGATGCCACCGCCGACGATGATCAGGTCCGGCCAGAGGAGCGCCTCGAGGTGGGAGTAGTAGCGCTGCAGGCGCTTGGCCCAGTGCTTGTAGTCCAGGTCGTCCCGCTCCTTCGCGGCGAAGGACGCCTTCTTCTCGTAGTCGCCGCCGTGGATCTCGAGGTGGCCGAGCTCGGCGTTGGGGATGAGGACGCCGTCGTAGATCTGCGCGGTGCCGATGCCGGTGCCGAGCGTGGTCATCAGGACCAGGCCCTTCTTGTCCTTCGCCGCGCCGAAGCGCGATTCGGCGTACCCGGCGGCGTCGGCGTCGTTCACGAAGAAGATGTCGCGGCCGATGGCGTCCTCGAACATCTTCTCGGCCTCGAGGCCGATCCACTCGTCCGAGACGTTCGCGGCGGACATGGTGCGCCCGTGCACCACGGCGGCCGGGAAGCAGATCCCCACGGGGGTGTCGGCCGGTGCGTCCGGGAGCATGCCCAGGATCTGCTGCACCGTGGCGACGATGTCCTTCGGGCGTCCGCCCTCGGGAGTGGCGACCTTCATCCGGTCGCTGAGGAGGGCGCCCTCGCCGAGGTCGACGTACGCCCCCTTGATGCCGGTCCCTCCGATGTCGATTCCGATCGCGGTCGCAGCAGCAGTCATACCGGCCATGCTAGCGAGGCGCGAGGGGGAGCGACCGGCGACCGGCCCCGGCGTAGGATCGCGACATGTCTGACGGTGATGCGAACAGCTGGTGGTACAACCTCAAGTCCGGTGCGGTGGAGCAGGGCTTCCAGTCCCCGTCCGTCGACCGCGCGGGCCCCTACTCGTCCCGCGAGGAGGCGTCCCACGCCCTCGAGAAGATGCGCGAGAACACCCGCCGCTGGGACGAGGAGGACGCGGAGGATCGCTGATCCCGCGCTGAACCGCGTCGCGCCCCGCTACTCGTAGCTGTGCTCGGCTCCGGGGTACGCGCCGGCCTCGACGTCCTCGCGGAACGCGGTCACCGCGCCGGTGAGGACACCACGCAGGTCGGCGTACTGCTTGACGAAGCGCGGCACGCGGCCGGTGGTCAGCCCGGCGAAGTCCGTCCACACCAGCAGCTGACCGTCCACGTGCGGGCCGGCACCGACGCCGATCGTCGGGATGCTCAGCTCCTCGGTGACCCGGCGGGCGGCCTCGCTCGGCACCATCTCGAGCACGACGGCGAACGCGCCGGCGTCCTGGACGGCGCGGGCGTCGGCGAGCAGCTGCTCGATCCCCTCGCCGCGGCCCTGGATCATGTGCCCGCCGAGGCCGTGCTCGCTCTGCGGGGTGAAGCCGATGTGCGCCATCACCGGGATGCCGGCCTCGACGATCCGCCGGATCTGCTCCGCGGAGCGGACGCCGCCCTCGAGCTTCACGGCGTGCGCGTGCGTCTCCTTCATGAAGCGGAAGGCGGTGTGCAGCGCGTCGTCCGCGCCCGACTCGTAGGAGCCGAAGGGCAGGTCGGCGACGACGAACGCGCGCTCGACGGCGCCCGCGACGGCCCGGGCCAGCGGGATCAGCTCGTCCACGGTGACCGGCAGGGTCGTGTCGTAGCCCAGCACCGTGTTGCCGGCGGAGTCGCCCACGAGCAGGAAGTCGATGCCCGCCTGGTCGAAGATGCGGGCCGTGAGCACGTCGTAGCTGGTGAGCCCGGTGATCCGCACCCCCGAGTCCTTCGCGGTCTGGAAGTGGCGGGTTCTCACGCGTTTCACGGGCTGCGCTGACATGCGGTCGAGTCTATCCGCGCCCTGTCGGGGCTCCGCGGGGAACGGCCGGGCGCCCAGCAGGGGAGGGGCGGAGCCACTAGCCTGGGAGCGAAACAGGAAGGGCCTTGATGGACAAGCAACGGGACTTCGTTCTTCGCACCATTGAAGAGCGAGGGATCAAATTCGTTCGCCTCTGGTTCACGGACGTCGTCGGCACGCTCAAGTCGGTCGCGATCGCTCCGGCCGAGGTCGAGGGGGCGTTCGCCGAGGGTCTCGGCTTCGACGGCTCGGCCATCGAGGGACTCACCCGCTCGTTCGAGGCCGACGTCCTCGCGCACCCGGACCCGTCGACCTTCCAGATCCTGCCGTGGCGCGGCGAGATCGATCCGACGGCGCGGATGTTCTGCGACATCACCACTCCCGACGGCCAGCCCGCCGTCGCCGACCCGCGGAACGTGCTCAAGCGCACGCTCGCGAAGGCGGCCGAGCGCGGCTTCACGTTCTACACGCATCCCGAGATCGAGTTCTACCTGCTGAAGTCGTCGACGTTCGGCGCCGAGGGGCCGGAGCCCGTCGACTCCGCCGGCTACTTCGACAACGTCCCCGGCGGCACGGCGCACGACTTCCGCCGCCGCTCGGTCCGCATGCTCGAGGACCTCGGCATCTCGGTCGAGTTCAGCCACCACGAGGCGGGACCCGGCCAGAACGAGATCGACCTCCGCTACGCGGACGCGCTGACCACGGCCGACAACATCATGACCTTCCGCACGGTCATCAAGGAGGTGGCGATCGAGCAGGGCGTCTACGCGACCTTCATGCCCAAGCCGCTCTCCGGCCACCCCGGCTCGGGCATGCACACGCACCTCTCGCTCTTCGAGGGCGACATGAACGTGTTCTACGAGCAGGGCGCGCAGTACCAGCTGTCCAAGCTCGGCCGCCAGTTCATCGCCGGTCTGCTCAAGCACGCCCCCGAGATCACCGCGGTGACGAACCAGTTCGTCAACTCGTACAAGCGCCTCTGGGGCGGCGACGAGGCGCCCAGCTACGTGTCCTGGGGCCACAACAACCGCTCCGCGCTCGTCCGCGTGCCACTGTACAAGCCCAACAAGGGCCAGTCCTCGCGCATCGAGTACCGCGCGCTCGACTCGGCAGCCAACCCCTACCTCGCCTACTCGCTGCTGCTGGCCGCGGGACTCAAGGGCATCGAGGAGGGCTACGAGCTCCCCGCCGAGGCCGAGGACAACGTCTGGACGCTGTCGGACGCCGAGCGCCGCGCCCTGGGCTACAGCCCGCTGCCGGCGAGCCTCGACCGCGCGATCTCGCTGATGGAGGAGTCGGAGCTCGTCGCCGAGACCCTCGGCGAGCAGGTGTTCAACTTCGTGCTGCTCAACAAGCGGAAGGACTGGGCCGAGTACCGCGCCCAGGTCACCCCGTACGAGCTGCGCAGCAACCTCGAGATGCTCTGACCCCTCCCGCCATGCCCCGCGAACGCACGCTGAGCGAGGTCGCCCGCCTCGGTTTCGCCGCCCTCGGCGAGACCGGGGCACGGCTCGCGGAGGCGGAGGAGCTCGCGGGCCGGTCGCTCGAGTCGGTCGTCCCGGCGTTCGCGTCGGTGGCCGATCCGGATGCGGCGCTCGGCGCGCTGCTCGATCTGCTGCGCAGCCACCGCAACCGGATGGACGCCGTCCTCGCGGACGACGCCGCGATCACGCGCCTGCTGCTCGTGCTGGGGGCGTCCTCCGGTCTCGCGGACTTCCTGCAGCGCCGGCCCGACGAGCTCGCCGGCTTCCTCGAGCCGGTCCGCGTTCTTCCGGGTCGCGGTGAGCTCAAGCAGGAGCTGCTCGACTCGGTCGGCGCCGTCGACGGCGTCGCGGCGCTGCACGAGGAGGACGGCTGGACGGCCCTGCGGGTCCGCTACCGCCGACTGCTCACACGCGTCGTCGTGCACGATCTCGGCCAGGCGGATCCTGTCGCGGCGATCGATAGGGTCGCCCGGACCCTCGCCGACCTGGCGGGGGCGGCCCTGGAGGCGTCGCTCGCGGTGGCGCGAGCCGACCTGATCGCGGGGTCCGGTCCCGGTCGCTTCTCCCGCGAGGAGGTCGTGGCGACCCGTTTCGCGGTCATCGGGATGGGCAAGGCCGGCGCCTCCGAGCTCAACTACGTCAGCGACGTCGACGTCATCTTCGTGGCCGAGGGCGACCCTGAGCGCGGTCTCTCGAACGCCCGCGCGATCGACATCGCGACCCGGCTCGCCGTCCTGCTGATGCGCGGCACCTCCGCGCTCGCGCTCGAGCCGGAGCTCTGGGAGGTCGACCCCAACCTGCGGCCGGAGGGCAAGCAGGGCGCGCTCGTGCGGACCCTGGAGTCGCACATCACCTACTACGACCGCTGGGCGAAGAGCTGGGAGTTCCAGGCCCTGCTGAAGGCCCGCCCGCTCGCGGGCGACCTCGAGCTCGGCCGCGCCTACGTCGACGCCGTCGCGCCGAAGGTCTGGTCGAGCGCGTCGCGGGAGAACTTCGTCGAGTCGGTGCAGCGGATGCGCGAGCGCGTCACCGAGAACATCCCCCAGAACGACGTGCATTACCAGATCAAGCTCGGGCCGGGCGGGCTGCGCGACATCGAGTTCACGGTCCAGCTGCTCCAGCTCGTGCACGGCCAGACCGACGACGAGATCCACATGCCCGGCACGCTGCTGGCCCTCGGTGCTCTCGCCGACCGCGGCTACATCGGCCGCGCGGCGGCGGAGGAGTTCGCGCAGGACTACCGGGCGCTGCGCCTGCTCGAGCACCGGCTCCAGCTGCGGCGGCTCCGGCGCACCCATCTGATGCCGCGGGACGAGCACGAGCTGCGGACCCTGGCGCGGGCGAGCGGACTCGCCCGCAGCGCCGAGGAGCTGCTGGTCGTCTGGAACTCCATCAAGCACCGGGTGCGCGGGCTGCACGAGCGGCTGTTCTACCGCCCGCTGCTCTCCGCGGTGGCGGCGCTGCCCGACGGCGGGATCGAGCTGTCGACCGGTCAGGCCGAGGCCCGGCTGGCGGCCATCGGCTTCGCCGACGCGCGAGGCGCCCTCGGCCACATCGCCGCGATGACCTCGGGCGTCTCGCGGCGCGCGAGCATCCAGCGCCACCTCGTCCCCGTGATGCTGCAGTGGTTCGCGGACGGCGCGGACCCCGACTACGGGCTCCTCGCCTTCCGGCGCCTCAGCGACACCCTCGGCGGCACGCCCTGGTTCCTCCGGATGCTGCGCGACTCCTCCGGGGCCGCGAAGCGCCTGACGACGGTCCTCTCCGGCTCGCGCTTCGTCGGCGAGCTCCTCGACCGCATCCCGGAGTCGGCGGCCTGGCTCGAGGACGACGACGCGCTGCGGCCGCGCAGTGCCGAGGGGCTGGCCGAGGAGGTTCGCGCGGTCCTCGCGCGCCACGACACCCCCGAGGCCGTCGCCACGGCGCTGCGGGGCATGCGCCGCCGGGAGGTGCTCCGCACCGCGATGGGCGGCGTCCTCGGCCTCAGCACCATCGAGGAGATCGCGACGAGCCTCTCCGACATCATCTCCGCGCTCCTGGGCGGCGTGCTCGCGGCCGTCCGCCGCTCGAGCACCGGTCGCCGCGGATCCGCCGCGGAGTTCGCCGTGATCGGCATGGGGCGCTACGGGGGAGCGGAGCTGGGCTTCGGCTCCGACGCGGACGTGATGTACGTGCAGCGACCGGGCGAGGCGGACCCGCATGAGGCGCAGCTCTACGCGCAGTTCCTGGTCGCCGAGCTCGTCCGCCTCACCGAGGACTCGCGCCTGCCGCTCGACCTCGACGCCGATCTGCGCCCCGAGGGCAAGAACGGTCCGCTGGTGCGCTCCCTCGACTCCTACCGCGCCTACTACGCTCGCTGGTCTCTGACGTGGGAGGCGCAGGCACTGCTGCGCGCTCGAGGGGTGGCCGGCGATGCGGCGCTGATCGCCGCCTTCGAGGAGCTGGCCGACGGCGTCCGCTACCCCGCGGCGATCTCGGACCGCGACATCCGCGAGGTGAAGCGGATCAAGGCCCGCGTCGAGAGCGAGCGGCTGCCGCAGGGCGCCGACCCGAAGCGCCACCTCAAGCTCGGCCGCGGCTCGCTGAGCGACGTCGAGTGGCTGGTGCAGCTGCTGCAGCTCCAGCACGCGCGGACGATCCCCGCGCTGCGGACCACCTCGACGCTGACCGCGCTGAGCGTGGCGGAGGAGGCGGAGCTGATCTCGCCGCCCGACGCCGAGCGCCTGCGCGCGGCCTGGCTCCTCGCGTCGCGGGTGCGCTCGGCGATGACCCTGTTCACCGACCGCACCGCCGACGTGCTGCCGGCCGACCGCCGCCAGCTGGACGGCGTGGCGCGGCTCCTGGAGTACCCCGCCGATTCGGCCACGCAGCTCGAGGACGACTACCTCGGCGTCACCCGCCGGGCCCGCGCCGTCTTCGAGCGCCGCTTCTACGGCCCGGTCGAGGTCGACGCGCCCACCTACCGCTGACGCCCGCGGAACGGGCCGGGAACGCGGAAGGGCCGCTCCTCCGGAGAGGAACGGCCCTTCGTGCAGTGCGCGAGCCCTGCGGTGCGTCGGATCAGACGCCGTAGTACAGCTCGAACTCGAAGGGGTGCGGGCGCTGCGCGAGGGGCTTGATCTCCTTCTCGCGCTTGTAGTCGATCCAGGTCTCGATGAGCTCCTGGGTGAACACGCCGCCCTGGAGCAGGAAGTCGTGGTCGGCCTCGAGGGCGGCGAGGGCCTCCTCGAGCGAGGCGGGGACCTGCGGGATGAGCTTGGCCTCCTCCGGGGGCAGCTCGTACAGGTCCTTGTCGACGGGCTCGTGCGGCTCGATGCGGTTCTTGATGCCGTCGAGGCCCGCCATCAGCTGCGCGGCGAACGCGAGGTACGGGTTGCCCGAGGCGTCGGGCGCGCGGAACTCGATGCGCTTGGCCTTCGGGTTCGTGCCGGTGATCGGGATGCGGATCGACGCGGAGCGGTTGCCGGCCGAGTAGACCAGGTTGACCGGCGCCTCGAAGCCCGGGATCAGGCGGTGGTACGAGTTGACCGTCGGGTTCGTGAACGCGAGGACGGCGGGGGCGTGCTTGAGCAGGCCGCCGATGTACCAGCGCGCGACGTCGGAGAGTCCGCCGTAGCCGTTCTCGTCGTAGAACAGGGGCTTGCCGTCGTTCCAGAGCGACTGGTGGGTGTGCATGCCCGAGCCGTTGTCGCCGAAGAGGGGCTTCGGCATGAACGTGGCCGTCTTGCCCCACTGCTCGGCCGTGTTCTTGACGATGTACTTGAACTTCAGGATGTCGTCCGCGGAGTGGACCATCGTGTCGAAGCGGTAGTTGATCTCCGCCTGGCCGCCGGTGCCCACCTCGTGGTGCGAGCGCTCGAGGATGAGGCCGGCGTCGATCAGCTTGAGGCAGATGTCGTCGCGGAGGTCGGCCTGCTTGTCGACCGGGCTGACCGGGAAGTAGCCGCCCTTGTAGGGGGTCTTGTTGCCGAGGTTGCCGCCCTCTTCGACGCGGCCCGAGTTCCAGGCGCCCTCGACGGAGTCGACGGAGTGGAACGCGGAGTTCTGGGTGACCTCGTAGCGCACGTCGTCGAAGATGTAGAACTCGGCCTCGGGGGCGAAGAACGCGGTGTCGGCGATGCCGGTCGACGCGAGGTACTTCTCGGCCTTCTTGGCGACCTGACGCGGGTCCTTCGAGTAGATCTCGCCGTTGCGCGGGTTGTAGATGTCGAAGACGATGATCAGCGTGCGCTCGACGCGGAACGGGTCCACGTAGGCGGTGGTCACGTCAGGGATCAGCTGCATGTCCGATTCGTGGATGTTCGCGAATCCGCGGATCGAGGACCCGTCGAAGAGCTGGCCGACGGAGAAGAACTCCTCGTCGACCGTCGAGGCGGGGATGTTGAAGTGCTGCTGGACACCGGGGAGATCGGTGAACCGGATGTCGAGGAACTTGACGTCCGTGTCCTTGATGAACTTGAGCACCTCGGAAGAATCTTTAAACATGCAAAGGTCTCCAATGGCGTAACGGGTGGCTGCAGACGCAGCCGTTCCACAGTAGTCACCGGCGGTTACCCCGCCGTGTCCCTCGTGTTTCGGGCGTGTTACACGGGGTCCCGCCGAGCGGGTCGCCGCCGGCCTCCGCTCCCGGCGGGCGCGCGGGCTGCGCGGGTACCATCGGAGGATGCCAGCACCCGAGCGCAGGACCTTCGCCGACGTCGCCCCGAGCACGCGGCCGGGGGAGCGGCTCGGGCTCCCCGAGACCGGCCGGATGTCGATCGCCCGGCCCGGTCGCCGCTTCGCCGCCCTCGCCGTCGACTTCGCGATCGTCGCGCTGCTGTCCTTCGTCTTCTTCGGCTACGACCGCTGGGCGAGCATCGTCCTCTTCGTGGTGCTGCAGGCGGTCTTCATCCCGACCATCGGCGGGAGCATCGGCCACCGGCTGCTGGGTCTGCGCGTCGTCCGCCTCGGCGGCGGCTGGGTCGGCGTCTGGCGTCCGCTGGTGCGGTCGGTGCTCCTCGCCGTGCTCGTCCCCGCCCTCGTCTGGGACTCGGACCAGCGCGGCTTCCACGACAAGGTCGCCGGCACGGTGCTCGTCCGCTATTGATCGGGCCGTCGTCCGGGAACGACGAACGGGCCGGCGGGAGTGATCCCGACCGGCCCGTTCGTGTGCTCGTCCCGCGCGTCAGCGGGAGCGCTGCGGCCGCACCTTGAAGGGGTCGACGCCCTTGGGGATCGGCAGCGAGGTGTTCAGCGAGGCGAGGCGGTTCTTGACGGCGAGCACCTCCGCCTTGGTCAGCACCTTCTTCGTCTTCGCGAGGGCCCGGGGGACCTTGTGCAGCGGGACGGCGCCCTCGTCGGGGCCGACGTTCACGAAGGTGACGGGGACGTTGGGGAGGATGCGGGTCACCTTGCGGCGCTCGTCCTCGAGCATGCGCTTGGTGCGGCCGGTCGGCCCCTCCGCGATCAGCACGACACCGCCGCGGCCGACGGCGCGGTAGACCGCGTCCTGCGTCTTGCCGTTGACGGCGACCGGCATCTCGCCGCCGGTCCAGGTGCCGCGGAGACCGCTGCGCAGGACGGCGCCCACGGCGCCCGGCTGCCCGGCGATCTGCCCGTAGGCGGCGCGCTCGGCGCGGCGGGAGAGGACAGCGAGGCCGGCGACGAGTCCGGCCATCACTCCGACGACGATCCAGAGCGCGATGACGAAGCCGTTGCCGTCGCCGAGGAGGACACCGAGGAGGATCCCGATCAGGATCGGGACCAGCAGCGCCAGCAGGATGATCCAGACCGCGCTGCTGTCGTAGCGGCGGGTCATCTGGAACACCTGCCACATCTGCTTGAGACGTCCTGGTTCCTTGACCGCCTTCGTCGACGGTTCCGTGCTGCGTGCCATTGCTCCAGGATACCGAGCCGACCCGGTGGGGGAGACCGATCCGAGTGGATCCGCCGGACCTCCCCTCCTCCCCAGCGACAGGACGGCCGATCCGTCCACCGATCAGACCTCCGCCGCCCCGGCGAGCCGGCTCGAGCGGCACTCTCGGAGCATGGCAGCGAGCGGCGACAGCGAACGGAGCGGCGGACGGCCGCTCGAGGGGATCGCCGGTCACGCCGTGGTGGGCTCCGGAGCGCTCGGGCCGGTCGTCCGCGACGACGACGGCCGGCTCCTGAACGCTCTTCTGCTCTCGCGGGAGCGGGCGGAGGGCGCGCTGCGGGCGGGGATCGAGCGGCTCGGTCCCCACGAGCATCGGCAGCGCCTCGTCGACGTCGGGGTGCACGCCGACGGAGCCGTCCTCCTCACGACCCCGGCCGTCGTCTCGACCCTCGAGCAGGTGCTCGAGTCCGGTGCGGTGCTGCCGCCGGGGGTCGTCGTCACCCTCCTCGCCCCGGTCGTCGGCGCCCTGCGGGACGCGGCGGCCGCGGGAGTCCACCCGCTCCCCGGTGCGGAGGCGATCGGGCTGACGGAGGAGGGGCGTCCGGTGCTGCTGCTCACCGAGGCGCCGACGGGATCGACCGAGGCCGAGGTCGTGGCCGCGGTGATCGGGCTCCTCGGACGCTGCCGTCGGAGCTGCCCCGCCTGGCGGGGGAGCCCGCGGGACGACGACGACCTCGCGGCGCTGGAGGCGCTCCTCTACCGCTCCGCGGCGCCGCTGCCGCTCCGCGCGGCGCAGCGGCCCGAGACGGCGGCGGGCCGGGAGCGGCCGACCGGGGTCGTCGAGAGCCCGCCTGCACGACACCGCCGGACGCATCCGCTGGACGGCTGGCGCGATCGGGTGCGCACGGCGGCGGTCCGCCGCCGCGGCCCCCTCGTGACCGCGGCCGTCGTCCTCGTCGGCGCGCTGGTGATGACGGGTCTCGGCCCCGATCGGAGCACGGGAGCGGAGACGGCCGCGTCGACTCGGGCATCGGCGCCGGTGCCGTCGACGCGGACCCCGGCGCCGAGTCCTGTCGCGCCGACGAGACCGGCACCGGCGGCCGCGACCGCGCCGGCGACCGCGGGAGCGACACCGACACCGCCACCGCCGGTGACGGCCGTGGCGACGCCGGCACGGCCACCGGCACCGGCGACGCCGAGCGCCGCGCCACCGACGGTGCGGCCGCCCGGCGCGGAGCTCGGGGCGGAGGAGGCGGCGACGGCCCTGCTCGCGGCGGCCCGGCACTGCGGAGGCTCGGACAGCGCCTGCGCGGAGGCGCTGACCACCCCCGACTCGCCGATCCGCGTCGACGGGGGCTCCGCCTTCGCCGCGCTCCGCACGCCGGCCTCCGCCGTCACCGCGGTGCGCGTGGACGTGAACGGCGCCTCCGCCGTGGTCGCCGTCGGTCCGGATCCGGGAACGACGACGGCCTCCGTCCTGATGATCAGGACGGAGGCCGCATGGCTTCTCCGCGACGTCTTCACCGACGGCGGCCGCTAGTGCGGCGCGTCAGCGTGGCGGCGTCAGATGCCGAGGTCGTTCTCGAACGAGCCCTCCTCGAGGCGCTCCTTGATGGCCACCAGGAAGCGGGCCGCGTCGGCGCCGTCGACCGTGCGGTGGTCGTAGGAGAGGGCGAGGAACACGGTCGAGCGGATCGCGATCGCGTCGCTGCCGTCGACCTGCACGACGGCAGGCTTCTTCGTGACGATGCCGGTGCCGAGGATCGCGGTCTGCGGCAGGAACACGACGGGCGTGTCGAACAGCGCACCGCGCGAGCCGGTGTTCGTCAGGGTGAAGGTGCCGCCGGCCAGCTCGTCGGGCTTGAGCTTGTTGTTGCGGGTGCGCTCCGCGAGGTCGCCGATGGTGCTGGCGATCTGGGCGAGGGTGAGCTCCGACGCGTTCTTCAGGACCGGCGTGAGCAGTCCGCGCTCGGTGTCGACCGCGATGCTGATGTTCTCGTGGTCCGGGTAGACGATCGAGTCGCCGTCGAGCGTCGAGTTGATCACCGGGTAGGCCTTGAGGGCCTCGGCGGCCGCGAGGGCGAAGAACGGCAGGAAGGACAGCTTGGCGCCGGTCTTCTCGTTGAAGGTCTTCTTGACCGAGTCGCGGAAGCGGGCGACGGCGGTGACGTCGACCTCGACGACCGAGGTGAGCTGGGCGGTCGACTGCATCGACTCGACGGCGCGCTGCGCGAGCACCTTGCGCAGGCGGGTCATCGGCTGCGTCGTGCCGCGCAGGGGCGAGGTCTCGAGCGGCGTGCGAGCGGCCTTCGCAGCGGCGGCGGCCGGAGCCGAGACCGGGGCGGGAGCCGACTTGGCGGCCTCGACGGCGTCGAGCACGTCCTGCTTGCGGATGCGCCCGCCGACACCGGTGCCGGTGAGGGTGGAGAGGTCGATGCCGTTCTCGCCGGCGAGCTTGCGCACCAGCGGGGTGACGTAGCCGGGGTTCGAGTCGGTGGGCTCGGGGGTCGCGGCCGGCGCGGGGGCGGCGGCAGCGGGGGCCGGGGCGGCGGCGGGAGCCGGGACCGACGGAGCGGGGGCGGACGCCTCCGGAGCGGCGGGCTTCTCGGCGGCGGGGGCCGGCTCGGGCTCGGCGGGGGCCGGAGCCTCCTCCTCGGTCTCCGCGTCGACGGACGGGGTGGCCTCGTCGGTCGGCTCGGTCTCGGCGGCCTCGGCCTCGGGCGACTCCTCGGCGGCCGGCTCCTCGGCGGGGGCCTCGGGCGCGGACGCGGCTCCGGAGCCGTCGCCGATGCGCACCAGCTCGGCGCCGACCTCGACGGTCTCGTCCTCCTGGACGAGGATCTCCTCGATGACACCGGCGACGGGCGAAGGGATCTCGGTGTCGACCTTGTCGGTCGAGACCTCGAGCAGCGGCTCGTCGACCTCGACGCGGTCGCCGACGTTCTTCAGCCAGCGGGTGACCGTTCCTTCCGTGACACTCTCTCCGAGTGCCGGGAGGCTGACGGATTCGCTCATGAGCCTGTCTCCTTAAGACGCTTGTGTACGTGGTTTCAGTTTAGTGAGGCGGGAACGGCCGGTCGCCGTCCCGCGATGGTCCTAGAGGGCGTGCAGCGGCTTCCCCGCCAGCGCGAGGTGCGCCTCGCCGAGCGCCTCGTTCTGGGTCGGGTGCGCGTGCACGAAGGGGGCGACGTCCTCGGGGTGCGCCTCCCAGTTCACGATGAGCTGGGCCTCGCCGATCAGCTCGCCGACGCGGGCGCCGATCATGTGCACGCCGACGACGGGCCCGTCGACGACGCGCACGACCTTGACGGAGCCGGCGGTGCCGATGATCGTGCTCTTCGCGTTGCCGCCGAGACCGTAGTCGTAGCTCGCGACGCGGTCGGCGCCGTACTCGGCGACGGCCCGCGCCTCGGTCAGACCGACGGACGCCACCTCGGGGTCGCTGTAAGTGACCTTCGGGATGTTGAGGTCGGCCACCGTCTGCGGCTTCAGGCCGGCGATCTCCTCGGCGACGAAGATCCCCTGCTGGAAGCTGCGGTGGGCGAGCTGGAGGCCGGGGACGATGTCGCCGACGGCGTAGACGCCGGGGACCGAGGTCTGCAGGCGCTCGTCGGTGATCACGTAGCCGCGGTCGAGCGTGACGCCGATCTCCTCGAGGCCGAGCCCCGCGGTGACCGGGCCGCGGCCGACCGCGACGAGGAGGAGGTCGCCCTCGACGCTCGCCCCGCTCTCGAGCGAGACCGAGACGCCGTCGTCGGTCTGGACGACGCCGGTGACGCGCGAGCCGAGGGTGAAGGAGATGCCGCGCTTGCGGAAGGCGCGCTCGAACTGCTTGCTGACGCTCTCGTCCTCGTTCGGCACGAGGTGGGGGAGCGCCTCGACGATCGACACCTCGGCACCGAAGGAGCGCCAGACGCTGGCGAACTCGACGCCGATGACACCGCCGCCGAGCACGACGACCCGCTCGGGGACGTGGTCGAGCTCGAGGGCCTGATCGCTGGTGATCACGCGGCCGCCGATCTCGATGCCCGGGAGGGTGCGCGAGGCGGAGCCGGTCGCGACGACGATCGAGCCGCCGTGCAGCACGTGCTCGCCGACCGTGACGGTCGTCGGCCCGGTCAGCCGGCCCTCGCCGGAGACGACGGTGATGCCGCGGGCGGAGACGAGGCTCTGCAGTCCCTTGTACTTGCCGGCGACGACGCCCTCGCGGTAGCGCGTGACACCGGGGACGTCGATGCCCTGGAAGCCGGCGAGGACGCCGTACTTCTGCGCGTCGCGGGCGCCGTCGGCGAGCTC
Organism: Rathayibacter festucae DSM 15932; assembly: GCF_004011135.1. Lineage (NCBI taxonomy): Bacteria > Bacillati > Actinomycetota > Actinomycetes > Micrococcales > Microbacteriaceae > Rathayibacter > Rathayibacter festucae. The sequence goes on from NZ_CP028137.1 coordinate 1,182,832, forward strand.
GGCGGCGTGCAGGAGGGCCTTGGTCGGGACGCAGCCGCGGTGCAGGCAGGTGCCACCGAGCTTGTCGCGCTCGACGATCGCCACGCTCATCCCGAGCTGGGTCGCGCGCAGAGCCGCCGCGTACCCGCCGCTGCCACCTCCGAGCACGACCAGGTCGTAGCGCTCTTCCGACACCCAGTGACTCCCTTGCGACGTGCGGTTCCCCTCGCCTCCGCGGATCCCCGCGCCTGTGCGCGGGCCGGTCGGAGGGGGGACGAGGCGGGAGATCCCGCCCCGTCGACCCTACTACGCGCTCGCCAGGCCCTCGGCCAGGGCGAGGAGGGCGCGGACCGAGACCCCGGTGGGGCCGGTGCCGGTGAAGCCGTACCCGCCGCCGCCGTTGTTCGCCGGGCCGGCGATGTCGAGGTGCACCCACGGGATGCGCGCCGCGTCCGGGCCCTCGCCACGGCTGCCGACGAACTCCTGGAGGAAGTGCGCGGCGATCAGCATGCCGCCGGCGGTGTTGCCCGGCTTGATGTTGGCGATGTCGGCGATCTCGGAGTTGAGCAGCGGGCGCAGCTCCGCGGGGAGCGGCATGTGCCAGAAGAGCTCGCCCGTGCTGCGCGCCGACTCCAGCACGGAGGCGACCAGCTCGTCGTCGCCGAACACGCCGGTGTAGCGGTTGCCGAGCGCGACGACGGCGGCGCCGGTCAGCGTCGCGACGTCGACGATCGCGTCGGGCTGCTCCTCGCTCGCGGCGACGAGGCCGTCGGCGAGCACGAGGCGGCCCTCGGCGTCCGTGTTGAGGACCTCGACGGTCTTCCCGCCGCGGATCGTGAGCACGTCGTTCGGGCGGATGGCCGTGCCGGAGGGCATGTTCTCGGCGATGCAGAGCCAGGCGGTGACCCGCACCGGCAGGCGGAGCTCGGCGGCCGCGCGCACGACCGCGTAGACCGTCGCCGCGCCGGTCATGTCGTCCTTCATGCCGATCATCGAGGCCGGCGGCTTGAGGGAGAGTCCGCCGCTGTCGAAGGTGATGCCCTTGCCGACCAGCGCGAGGTGCTTCACCGTCGCCGACTCCGGCGTGCTCTCGGGGGAGTAGGCGATCTTGACGAGGCGCGGTGGGCGGGACGAGCCGCTGCCGACGCCGAGGATGCCGCCGAAGCCGTCGCGCTCGAGCGCCGACTCGTCCCAGACCGTGACCTCGAGGGGGAGCCCTTCGACGCCCTCCTGCACGGCCTCGGCCAGGGTCTGCGGATAGAGGTGCGACGGCGGGGCGTTGACCAGGTCCTTCACGGCGGACACGGCGCGACCGACGACCAGGGCGCGCTCGAGGACGGCCGCGTCGGCGGACTCGTCGGAGGTCACGAGGAGCACGCGCTCGACGGGAGCCTTCGCGGCGTCGAGGGTGCTGTGCCGGAAGGCGGTGTAGCTGTAGGAGCCGAGCGCGGCTCCCTCGGCGACGGCCAGGAGCGCGTCCTCGTCGCCGGTGGGCAGGGCGAGGGCGACCGAGGCGGTGCCGGCGAGGCTGCGGACCGCGAGTCCGGCGGCGGTGCGCAGCACGGTGGCGCTCGGCTCCGCGGAGCCCAGGCCGACGAGGACGACGACGCCGGCGCGGACGGAGGAGGGGACCCGCGTCAGCGACTCCGCGGAGCCGGTGACCCCGAGCGCGGGGAGGGCGGCGACGAGGTCGTCGAAGCCGTCGACGCCGACGAGACGGGGGCCGTCCGGTCCGGGCGCGACGCCGAGGACGAGAGCGCCGGTGTCGAGATCGGAGGCGGGGACGGTCGTGTACTCGAGAGAGGAGAGGGGCATGAGCGCAATGCTAGGCGCGGCCGGGACGGCGCTCGGCCGCCCCGTCGCGGCTGTTCGCTCAGGGCTCAGCGCCGCCGGGGAGCCGCCCCGGTGGGCCGTCTAGGCTGGATCGCATGCCGGATCCTGCAGACCTCTTCGCGATCGAGGGCGACCTCGCCGACGTCCCGCGGGGCCTCCACCTCGTGGCCGGCCTCACCGGGTTCGCCGATGCCGGAGGTGCGGTCGGCCAGCTCGCCGAGCACCTGCACGGCACTCTCGAGCACCGGACCGTCGTCGAGTTCGATCCCGACCAGCTGCTCGACTACCGCGCACGTCGGCCGATCATCACCTTCGATCAGGACCACCTCACCGACTACACCCCGGCGAGCCTCCGCCTCTCGCTCGCGCACGACGAGCTGCACCAGCCGTTCCTCCTGCTCACCGGCTTCGAGCCGGACTACCAGTGGGAGCGCTTCACCCGGGCCGTGCTCGAGCTCATCGACCGGCTCGAGATCGCGAGCACCACCTGGGTGCACGCGATCCCGATGCCCGTCCCGCACACCCGGCCGGTCGGCGTGACGGTCAGCGGCAACCGCGAGGACCTGATCGAGGCCATGTCGGTGTGGAAGCCGGTCACCCAGGTGCCCGCGAACGTCCTGCACCTGCTCGAGCTCCGCCTCTACGACCGGGCGCTCCCGGCCGTCGGCTTCGCCCTGCTGATCCCGCACTACCTCTCCGACACCGCCTACCCCCAGGCGGCCGTCGCCGCGCTCGAGAGCATCTCGGCGTCGACGGGGCTGATCTTCCCGACCGACAGCCTCCGCGAGAGCGGCCGCGAGTTCCTCGCGAAGGTCGACGAGCAGGTCGGCTCGAACGAGGAGCTGCAGAAGCTCGTCGCGGCGCTCGAGTCGCGGCACGACACCTACATGGAGGGGACGAGCCTGCGCTCGCCGCTCACCGACGAGGACGGCTTCGTCCCGACCGCCGACGCGCTCGCGGCCGAGCTGGAGAAGTTCCTGGCGATCAAGCGGCCCGGCGAGGAGCCGACCGCGCCGTAGCCGCCTGAGGCAGCGGCCCGCACGGTGGTCGCTGCCCGCTCGGTGGTCTCTGCCCGCTTGGTAGTCTCTGGCGAGTGCGATCTCGTCGAGCCTGGTTCGTCTTCGGTGCCGGTGCCTTCGCGTACCTGGTCGCCGTCCTCGACCGCACGACGCTCGGAGTGGCGGGCGTCGACGCGGCGGAGCGCTTCGGCATCTCGGCCGCGATGCTCTCCTCGCTCGCCGTCGTCCAGCTGATCGTCTACGCCGGCATGCAGATCCCGGTCGGCATCCTCATCGACCGCTTCGGGCCGAAGACGCTGATCCTCAGCGGGACCGCGCTGATGATGGTCGGCCAGATCGTCCTGGCCTTCGCGCCGTCCCTCGGCGTCGCGATCGTCGGCCGGATCCTGGTGGGTGCGGGCGACGCGGCGATCTTCACCTCGGTGATCCGGCTGACCGTGACCTGGTTCAGCGGACCGATCGTCCCGCAGCTCTCGCAGTGGATCGGCAACATCGGGCAGGTCGGCCAGATCCTCTCCGCGCTGCCTTTCGCCGCGATCCTGCACGCGGCGGGCTGGACCCCCGCCTTCCTCTCCGTCGCCGGGATCGGCGCCGTCGCCTTCCTCGGCGTGCTCCTGCTGATCACCGACGTCCCGCCGCGGACCGAGCCGATCGTCCTGGTGCCGCCGACGCTCCGCGCCACGATCGCCCAGCTGGGTGTCAGCCTGCGCCGCCCGGGCACGCAGCTGGGCTTCTGGTCGCACTTCGTGACGCAGTCCTCCGGCACCGTGTTCACGCTGCTCTGGGGGTATCCCTTCCTCGTCTACGCCATCGGCCTCGAGCCGGGCGTCGCCGCTCCGACGCTGACGATCGTCGTGGTCGCCGGCATCGTCGTCGGCCCGATCCTCGGCGTCCTCACCGCCCGGCACCCGATGCGGCGGAGCAACCTCGTGCTCGGCATCGTCTCGGCGATGGCGGTGGCCTGGACCGTCGTCCTGTTCTGGCCCGGCGTCCCGCCGTACTGGCTGATCGTCCTGCTGCTGATCGTCATCGGCGCCGGCGGGCCGGGATCGATGATCGGCTTCGACTTCGCGCGCACCTTCAACCCGTCCCGGAGCCTCGGCGCCGCGAACGGCGTCGTGAACGTCGGCGGCTTCCTCGCGAGCTTCACGATGATGTTCCTGATGGGGCTGCTGCTCGACTCGCTGGCAGGGCCGGGCGCGGACTCCGCCCGGCTCTACTCGATGGACCACTTCCGGCTCGCCTGGTGCATCCAGTACGTCGTCGTCGGAGCGGGCGTGATCGGGCTGATCACGGCGCGCCGCAGGACCCGGCGCCGGCTCGCCGAGGACGAGGGAATAACGGTGGCCCCTCTGTGGGTTGCATTGAACGACCGTCTCCGTCGTGGCCGCGCAGGACGCTGACCGTCGGACCCGCCCTTCCCCGTTCTCCCGCGAGGCCCCGCATGGCCTCGCGTCGGACTCCTCCCGGAGTGCCGAAGCCCTGAGCGCACGGCCGCACTACTCAGGCGTGCAATAATTGTCAATAGGACCCGTTCGGGTCGAGGAGCACGGCGCCCACGTCGGGCGTGCGATCCCCTCGACTTGACATGGGTCCTCGTAATGCCCACCGACGGACGACGCCTCCCGGCCTCGCCCGCAGCCGGGACGCAACGGATGGAGAGGTGCCGCCATGGCCACCAGAGCTACCAAGACCGCAACGCTCGACGCCGTCGACGACGACGTGACGACGACCAAGAAGCCCGCCGCGCGCAAGCCGGCGGCGAAGACCACCCGCGCCCGCGCGACCACCAAGGCCGCGGCTCCCGCCGCGACGGAGGAGGAGCCCACCGAGCCCGAGGACGTCGACGGCGACGCCGACGCCGAGGAGGAGACCGCGGTCGTGGTCGAGGAGACCGAGACCGAGGCCAAGGACGACACCGAGACGCCGGTCGTCGCGGCCGCCGCTCCGGCCGAGCCGCTGCCCAGCGGCGCGCTCGTCCTCTCCTTCGGCGGCGACGACGACGAGGTCCCCGTCTACTCGACGGCGATCACCGGAGCCACGGCCGACCCGGTCAAGGACTACCTGAAGCAGATCGGCAAGGTCGCGCTCCTGAACGCGGCCGAGGAGGTCGAGCTCGCGATGCGCATCGAGGCGGGCCTCTTCGCCGAGGACAAGCTCGCGAACTCGAGCGACCTCAGCCCCGAGCTCGTCCGCGAGCTGCGCTGGGTCGCGAAGGACGGGCAGCGCGCCAAGAGCCACCTGCTCGGCGCGAACCTCCGCCTCGTGGTCAGCCTCGCCAAGCGCTACACCGGCCGCGGCATGCAGTTCCTGGACCTGATCCAGGAGGGCAACCTCGGTCTGATCCGCGCGGTCGAGAAGTTCGACTACACCAAGGGCTTCAAGTTCTCGACCTACGCGACGTGGTGGATCCGCCAGGCGATCACCCGCGCGATGGCCGACCAGGCCCGCACCATCCGCATCCCGGTGCACATGGTCGAGGTCATCAACAAGCTCGCCCGCGTCCAGCGTCAGATGCTGCAGGACCTGGGCCGCGAGCCCACGCCCGAGGAGCTCTCCCGAGAGCTCGACATGACCCCCGAGAAGGTCATCGAGGTGCAGAAGTACGGCCGCGAGCCGATCTCGCTGCACACCCCCCTGGGTGAGGACGGCGACAGCGAGTTCGGCGACCTCATCGAGGACACCGAGGCGGTCGTGCCGGCCGACGCGGTGGGCTTCACGATGCTGCAGAAGCAGCTCGAGTCGCTCCTCGACTCCCTCTCCGAGCGCGAGGCCGGCGTGATCCGCATGCGCTTCGGCCTGGGCGACGGCATGCCCAAGACGCTCGACCAGATCGGCGACACCTTCGGCGTGACGCGCGAGCGCATCCGCCAGATCGAGTCCAAGACGATGGCCAAGCTCCGCCACCCGTCCCGCTCGCAGTCGCTCCGCGACTACCTCGAGTAAGCCGGTGATCCGCTACGCGCCGGCGGTCCTCCTCGGGAGGGCCGCCCGGTTCGCAGCGCGCGTCCGCAAGCCCGGCGGAGGCTCCGCCGTGCCCGGACTCGTCGTGAACCGCCTCGCGCCGGGCTTCCTCCCGGCCGTGCTCGACGGCTTCACCGACGGCCTCGTCGTCGTCACCGGCTCGGCCGGGAAGTCGACGACGACCAAGATGCTGGTGGCCGTCCTGCGCGCCCACGGGCTGCGGGTGTTCACCAACCCCTCGACCGCGAACATCGCGCAGGGATTGACCTCGGCGTTGCTCGAGCGCACCGACCTCCGCGGCCGGATCGACGCGGACATCGCCGTCCTCGAGATGGACGAGGGCCACGGCGCCCGGCTCGCGCCGCGGATGAGCCCGCGCGTCGTGCTGCTCACCAACGTCGTCGTCGACCAGATCGACCGCTTCTTCGACCCGGCCATGGTCGCCCGGATGCTCGCGACCATCGCGACCCGGGCCACCGGCCCCGTCGTCCTCAATGCGGACGACCGCCACGTCGCCGACATCGCGACGAGCCTGCCGAGTGACCGCCTGCGCTGGTACGGCGCTTCCGCAGCCGTCCGCGCCGCCGCCGTCGGCGGGCTCGGCTACGCGGCCGACGCCGAGGGCCAGGACGGGCGCGCGACGACCGTCGTCGAGACGACCACCGGTGCCGCCGCGACGATCCGGAGCGACGGCGACGTCCTCGACGTCCGTCTCCCCGCCCGAGGCGTGCACTACGCGGTCGACGCCGCCTCGGCGGTCTCCGCGGCGCGCGCGATCCTCGGCACCCGCTTCCTCCCCGCGATCACCGCGGAGGCGCTCTCCTCGATCGACCCCGTCTTCGGGCGCGGCGAGATCGTGACGGTGCGCGGCCAGGAGGTCGAGTTCGTCCTGGTGCAGAACCCGGCGAGCTACCGCCTCAACATCGCGGAGATCCCCGAGGGCACCGAGCAGATCATGCTCGCCCTCGGCTCCGACGTCCGCGACCCGTCCTACTTCTGGCCGGTCGACACCGCCCGCCTCGGGCGGGTGCGGGTCGTCTCCGGCTCGAAGGCGCACGAGGCCGCGCTGCAGCTGCGCTACGACGGGGTCGCGATCGACGCGGTCGACGACGACCTCGGCCGGGCGCTCGACACCTTCCTCGCGCTGCCCGCTCCGAGCCACGGGCGGAAGACGATCGTCTTCTCCGCCGACTCGATGCGGCGCACCCGCGCCCACCTCCAGCTCGCCTCCAACCGCGAGGAGACCGCGTGACCACCCTGCTGATCGGCGTGCTCGCCCCCGACGTCCTGGACAGCAACGGCGACGCGGCGAACGCCCGCGTCCTCGCGGCACGCGCCGGCTGGGCCGGTCTCGACGCCCGGGTCCTGGCGCTGCGCGAGGAGGCCGACTTCTCCGAGCGGCCCGACGTGCTCGTGGCCGGCACGGGAGCGGACGAGGACCTGCCCGCCGTGCTCGACCTCCTCCGCGCCGTCGGCGACACGGTCCACGGCTGGGTGCGCGACGAGACCGAGGTCGTCGCCGTCGGCGCGGGCTGGGAGCTGCTCGCCGAGTCGTTCGCGACGCCCCAGGCCGTCGTCGCGGGCATCGGGGTCCTCCCCGGTCGCGCGGTGACCGCCGAGCGGTCGACGGACGACCTCGTCGTCGAGTCGAGCGCTGGAGTCCTCGTCGGCTTCGAGAACCACGCCCGGCGCTTCGACGGCATCGACCCCGCTCACGTCCTCAGCCGGGTGCTGCACGGCACCGGCGACGGCGGGGGAGTGGAGGGCTACGCCGCGGGGTCGTTGCTCGGCACGCACCTGCACGGTCCCGTGCTGGCGAAGAACCCCGTCCTCGCCGACGCGATCCTGCACCGGGTGGCCGAGCGGCGCGGGCTGCTCTACTCGACCCGGGACGAGCGGATCCGCGCGGCGGATGAGACAGCTCGAGCCGCCCGCGAAGTGATCGCGAAGCGGCTCGGAGTCGGCCGGTAGGGAGTCCCGCTCCCCACCGGCGAGGTGGGCGGACGGACTAGGGGCGCTGCTCCTCGAAGAGGCGCGCCGACTCGTCGTGCCAGCTCTGGGCGATGCTGGAGAGCTTCTCCTGGTACTTCTTGCCGTGGTGCGCGCAGAACAGCAGTTCTCCGCTGTTCACCACGACACGGATGTAGGCCTGGGCTCCGCAGCTGTCGCAGCGGTCTGCCGCGGAGAGCTGCTGCGATCCAGCGAGCTCGTCCACGCCGTTCTGGGTTGCTGTGGTCGACATGACGTGGCCTCCTGCGCTCGGGTCTTCGACTTCGGTGGACTCGGCCTCTCGGCTCCGCCCTTCCCTTGGTCCAACCATCAAAGCACGCGGATGTTTCCCGGCAGAGTCGATCCCGTGGCATTTCGCTCTGCGCGTAGGTCCCCCGGCGCACTTCCCAGGCCATGAGCACCGTGATCGCGCTCCGCCGCGCCGCGGCCGGGGTGTCGCCCCTCGAACCTAGACTGGTCGGATGGCCTCCACCGACTACTCCGCACGGCACCTCTCCGTCCTCGAGGGCCTCGAGGCGGTGCGCAAGCGCCCCGGCATGTACATCGGCTCGACGGACTCCCGCGGGCTGATGCACTGCCTCTGGGAGGTCATCGACAACTCCGTCGACGAGGCACTCGCCGGGCACGGCACCGAGATCAGCGTGGTGCTGCACAAGGACGGCAGCGTCGAGGTCCGCGACCGCGCCCGCGGCATCCCGGTCGACATCGAGCCCAAGACCGGGCTGACCGGCGTCGAGGTCGTCTTCACCAAGCTGCACGCGGGCGGCAAGTTCGGCTCCGGCTCGTACGCCGCCTCCGGCGGCCTGCACGGCGTGGGCGCCTCAGTCGTGAACGCGCTGTCGGAGCGGCTGGACGTCGAGGTCGACCGCGACGGCCGCACCTACCGGATGTCCTTCCACCGCGGCGAGCCCGGCCGCTTCGCGGACTCGGGCGAGCCGACCCCGGACGCTCCGTTCTCGCCGTTCGAGAACGGCTCCGAGCTGGAGATCGTCGGCAAGGTGAAGAGGGGCGTCACCGGGACGCGGGTCCGCTACTGGGCGGACCGGCAGATCTTCACCAAGGGCGCCGCCTTCCAGACCGACGATCTCGTCACCCGCGCCCGGCAGACCGCCTTCCTGGTGCCGGGGCTCACGATCGACATCGTCGACGACCGCGAGGAGGAGCGCCGCGCCGAGATGTTCCGCTACGACGGCGGCATCTCGGAGTTCGTCGAGTTCCTCGCTCCGGACGCGGCCGTCACCGACGTGCTGCGGCTCACCGGCAGCGGCACCTTCACCGAGACCGTGCCGGTGCTCACCCCCGGCGGCGCGATGGTGCCCACCGAGGTCGAGCGCACCTGCGAGGTCGACATCGCGCTGCGCTGGGGCACCGGCTACGAGACCGTGCTGCGCAGCTTCGTCAACATCATCTCGACGCCCAAGGGCGGCACCCACCAGACCGGCTTCGAGCAGGGGCTGCTGAAGCTGCTCCGCGCGCAGGTCGAGGCGAACGCCCGCAAGCTCAAGGCCGGCTCGGACAAGCTGGAGAAGGACGACGCGCTCGCGGGTCTCACCGCGGTGCTGACCGTGCGCCTCCCCGAGCCGCAGTTCGAGGGCCAGACGAAGGAGGTCCTCGGCACCCCGGCGGTGCGCGCGATCGTCGCGCAGACGATCACCTCGACCCTCGGCGCGGTCTTCGCCTCGACGAAGCGCGAGGACAAGGCGCAGATGTCGCAGCTGCTCGAGAAGCTCGTCGCCGAGATGAAGTCGCGGATCTCGGCCCGTGCGCACAAGGAGACCCAGCGCCGCAAGAACGCGCTCGAGTCCTCCTCGTTGCCGGCCAAGCTCGTCGACTGCCGCAGCAACGACGTGGAGAACAGCGAGCTGTTCATCGTCGAGGGCGACTCGGCGCTGGGCACCGCGAAGCTCGCCCGCAACAGCGAGTACCAGGCGCTGCTGCCGATCCGCGGCAAGATCCTCAACGTGCAGAAGGCGAGCATCGCCGACATGCTCTCGAACACCGAGTGCGCCTCGATGATCCAGGTGATCGGGGCGGGGTCCGGTCGCTCCTTCGAGCTGCCGGCCGCGCGCTACGGGAAGATCATCCTGATGAGCGACGCCGACGTCGACGGCGCGCACATCCGCACGCTGCTGCTCACCCTCTTCTTCCGCTACATGCGGCCGCTGGTCGAGGCCGGCCGGGTCTTCGCCGCGGTGCCGCCGCTGCACCGCGTCGTGGTGATGAACTCCGGGAAGAAGCCGAACGAGACGATCTACACCTACTCCGAGAAGGAGCTGCAGGGCGTCCTGGCCGGTCTGTCGAAGGCGAACCGCCGCTACCAGGACCCGATCCAGCGCTACAAGGGCCTCGGCGAGATGGACGCCGACCAGCTCGCGCTGACGACGATGGACCGCTCGCGGCGGACGCTGCGCCGGGTCAAGGTGTCGGACGCCGAGAACGCCGGCCGGGTCTTCGAGCTGCTGATGGGCAACGAGGTGGCGCCGCGCAAGGACTTCATCGTCCGCGGCTCCGAGACGCTCTCGCGCGACCGCATCGACGTCTGAGGCCCGTCCCGCGCCGGGGCGGCGCGGGACGACGGTCTAGAACTGCTCGGGAGCCGCGCCGATGCTGGCGACCGGGGCTGCGAGGGCGACGCCGGAGCCGTCGCGCTTCATCCCGGAGTCGGGCAGCGCCGCGACGCTGCCGTCGGCCTCGAGCGCGTGCGCCGGGCCGGGGCCGACCCAGGCGACGCCGAGAGCGGTCTCGCCCTTGAGGAAGCGCTGGGCGCGGACGCCGCCGGTCGCGCGGCCCTTGGGCGGGAACTCCGAGAACGCCGACACCTTGGCGCTGCCGGTGTCGGTGCCGGTGAGGGCCCAGCTGTCGACGGCGACGGTCGCGACGACCGTCTCGTCGCGCTCGGACTCGGGGACGACCGCAAAGGAGACGACCTCGTCGGTCTCGCTGATCTTGACGCCGGCCATGCCCGCCGCGGTCCGGCCCTGCGGGCGCACCGCCGAGGCGGAGAAGCGCAGCAGCTGGGCCTCGCCGGTGACGAAGACGAGCTCGTCCTCGTCGGCCGACGGCGCGGCTCCGACGACCGCGTCCTTCGGCCGCAGCGCGATCAGCTCGATGTCCGGGCGGTTGGGCAGGTCGCCCGGGGCGACGCGCTTGACCGTGCCCTGCAGGGTGCCCAGGGCGATCGGGCGGGGGTCGTCGAGGGCGACCAGGGCGAGGACGCGCTCGTCCTTCGCCAGGTGGCTGAGGTAGTCGCTCATCCGGACGCCGGCGCCGAGCTGCACCGAGGAGGACGGGACGGACGGGACGTCGACGGGGGAGAAGCGCAGCAGGCGGCCCGCGGTCGTCACCGCGCCGATCTCGGCGCGCGTGGTGGTGTCGATCGTGCTGAGCACCGCGTCGTGCTTGCTGCGGCGGGTCGCGCGCTCGGGGTGCGGCGCGGCCTCCGGGTCGCGGTCGATGCGCACCATCCGCCCGGTGGTGCTCAGCAGCACCCGGCACGGCAGGTCGGCGATCTCGAGCACGGCGGCGGTCTTCCGGCCGGTCGTGGCGACGGAGGGGCGCGCCTCGGTGAGCAGCGTCCGACGCGGCGTGCCGAGACGCTGCGCGACGTCGTCGAGCTCGTCGGACACGAGTGCCTCGAGGCGGCTGCGGCTGGCCAGCAGCGCCTCGAGCTCGGCGATCTCGGCGAGCAGGGTGTCGCGCTCGGTCTCGAGCTCGATCCGGGAGAACCTCGTCAGGCGGCGCAGCTGCAGCTCGAGGATGTAGTCGGCCTGGATCGTGCTGAGGTCGAAGACCTCGATCAGCCGGGCCCGGGCGGCGGCGGTGTCGTCGCTCGCGCGGATCAGCTGGATGACCTCGTCGATGTCGAGGATCGCGATCAGCAGTCCCTCGACCAGGTGCAGCCGCTCCTGGCGCTTGCGGAGACGGTAGCGGGAGCGGCGGGTCACCACGGTCAGGCGGTGCCCGACGTAGACCTGCAGCAGCTCCTTGAGGCCGAGCGTGCGGGGCTGGCCGTCGACGAGGGCGACGTTGTTGATCGAGAAGGCGTCCTCGAGCGGGGTGTAGCGGTACAGCTGCTCGAGCACCGCCTCCGGGCTGAAGCCGGTCTTGATCCCGATCACGAGGCGGAGGCCGTTGTCGCGGTCGGTGAGATCGGTGACGTCGGCGATCCCGCTCAGCTTCTTGTTCTGGACGCCGTCCTTGATCTTGTCGATGACCTTCTCGGCGCCGACGAGGTAGGGCAGCTCGGTGACGACCAGGCCGGACTTCCGGGCGGTGATGCTCTCGACCGAGACGCGAGCGCGGGTCTTGAAGCTGCCGCGGCCGGTCGCATAGGCGTCGCGGACGCCGGCGAGCCCGACGATCGTGCCGCCGCTGGGGAAGTCCGGGCCGGGGACGAACGACATCAGGTCGTCCAGCGAGGCGTCGGGGTGCGCGATCAGGTGCCGCGCCGCTCCGATGACCTCGATCAGGTTGTGCGGGGCCATGTTGGTGGCCATGCCGACCGCGATGCCGCTCGCGCCGTTGACGAGGAGGTTCGGGAACGCCGCGGGGAGCACCTCGGGCTGGTCGTGCGAGTTGTCGTAGTTGGGGACGAAGTCGACGACGTCCTCGTCGAGGTGCTCGGTCATCGCCGTCGCGGCGGCCGCGAGACGGGCCTCGGTGTAGCGGGCGGCGGCGGGGCCGTCGTCGAGCGAGCCGAAGTTGCCGTGGCCGTCGACGAGCGGGACCCGGAGCGTGAACGGCTGCGCGAGGCGCACGAGCGAGTCGTAGATGGAGGCGTCGCCGTGCGGGTGCAGCTTGCCCATCACCTCGCCGACGACGCGGGCCGACTTCACGTGGCCGCGATCGGGGCGCAGGCCCATCTCGCTCATCATGTAGAGGATGCGGCGCTGCACCGGCTTCAGGCCGTCGCGGGCGTCGGGCAGGGCGCGGGAGTAGATGACCGAGTAGGCGTACTCGAGGAACGACCCCTCCATCTCGGCCGAGACGTCGACGTCCTCGATGCGCTCGGTCAGGGAGGATCCGGAGGGAGGGGGTGCAGCGTTCATGTCTCACTTCGGTAGCGGGCGCGGGCACGGCGGGGCACGCTCCGCGGAAGGGCGCAGCGTGCGAAACTGGGCGCGATGACCCCCATGCTACCGGCCGTCCCCGCCGGGCGGCGGAGCCTCGCCGACGTCCTCCCCGGCGCTCTCGACGCCCTCCTCGGCCGCCCGGGGACCTTCGGCTCGCCGCGCGTGGAGCGGATCGTCGTCGTCCTGGTCGACGGGCTCGGAGCGGCCAACCTGCGGCAGCGCGCCGGCCACGCGCGCACGCTCGCGCCCGCGCTCACTAAGGCCACGACCCTCGCCTCCGGCTTCCCGACGACGACCGCGGCGGCCCTCGCCAGCCTCACCACGGGCCGGCGCCCCGGGGAGCACGGGATGGTCGGCTACCGCGTGCTCGACCGCGCGAACGACCGGCTGGTGAACCAGCTCTCCGGCTGGGACGACCGGATGGTCCCGGAGCAGTGGCAGCCGCACCCCACCGTCTTCGAGCGCGCCGTCGAGGCGGGTGTCGCGGCGAGCGTCATCGGCGCCGCCCGCTACGCGCACTCGGGGCTCACCCGGGCGATCCTGCGCGGCGCCGAGTACCGGGTCGCCGGGGGAGTCGCCGAGCGCTTCGCCGCGGCGCGCGACCTCCTCGACCGCGGAGGCCGCCAGCTGGTCTACCTCTACGTCCCCGAGCTCGACATGACCGCGCACGCCCGCGGCTGGGAGTCGCCGGAGTGGACGACGGCCCTGGAGCAGCTCGACGGCGAGGTCGCGGCGTTCGTCCGCGGACTCTCCGGCCGCGAGGGCGTGCTCGTCACCGCCGACCACGGCGTGCTGGACGTGCCCGCGTCCTCGCACGTCCTCGTCCGGGAGCCCGTCCTGCTCGAGGGCGTCCGCCACCTGGCCGGCGAGCCGCGCTGCCTGCAGCTGCACCTCGAGGCCGGGGTCGATCCCGCGGTGGTCGCGGCGCGCTGGAGCGAGGCGGAGGGCTCCCGCGCCTGGATCGCGACCCGTGACGAGGTCGCGGCGAGCGGCTGGTTCGGCGAGGTCGGCGCCCCGGCGGCGGAGCGGATGGGCGACGTCTTCGTCGCCGCCCGCAAGGCGATCGCCTACTACTCGGCGGAGGACGCCTCCGGCCGGTCGATGATCGGCCAGCACGGCTCGCTCACCCCCGAGGAGACCCAGGTGCCGCTGCTCGGCTTCGGCGCGCTCTCCGGGATCTGAGTCCCGGGAGCGCGCTCGCCCTCTCCGGCGTCGCCCTCTCCGGCGTCGACCGGTCCGGCGTCGCCCTCTCCGGCGTCGACCGGTCCGGCGTCGACCGGTCAGTCGTCGACCGGTCAGTCGTCGCTGCGGGCCCCGAAGACGATCTCGTCCCAGCTGGGGATGGCGGCCCGGCCGCGGCGCATCGAGGTGCGTCCGCTCGCGGCGGGGTGCTCGGCGGCGGGTGCCGCGGGGCGCTCGGGCTCGGGGGCCTTCGGGGCGACGACCGCGGGGGCCTCCGGCTGCGGCTCCTCGCGCACCCGCGCCGAGGAGGCGTGGTCGCGCTCGCCGCGCCGGCGACGAAGCGCGTCGAGGAGATCGGCCGTGTCGTTGAGGTTGCGCTCGCGCTGCTCGGTCGTGCTGGTCACCGGGCGGGGGAGCGTCGAGACCGGACGCGGCGTGTCCGAGAGGGCCGGCTGCGGCTCGGTGTCGGAGGGCCGGGAGGCGGCGGGGCGGGAGTGCGGGAGACGCGACGGCCCCTGGCGCTCGGAGCCCGTGCGCTCGGGGCGCGACGGCTCCGCGGGCTTCGCGAAGGCGTCGGTGTCGAAGCGGGTCGCCAGCTCGTCGACCGCGGCGGGGATGACGGCGCGCAGGCGCGGGATGAGCGTCGGCCGGATCTCGCCCTGCTGCGAGAGCGTGGTCGCCTCGGCGGTGAGGGGGGAGAGGAGCGCCTTCTTGGGGTCGAAGCGCCAGCGGGCGTCGTGGTCGATCTCGTCGGAGCGGAAGAGCAGCTTGACGACCCAGCCCTCCTCCTCCTTCCAGCTCGACCACTGCTCGCCGTCAGCGCCGAGGGCGCCCAGGCGCTCGCGGATGACGTCGCCGAAGGGCGTGCCCTCCTCGAGCGGGTCGGGGTCGGCGCTGGTGTAGACGCGGACCGCCAGGGCGGAGGCGACGATGTGCTCGCGCTCGGCCGTGACCGGGCCCTCGAAGCGGGCGACGTAGTCGAGGTCGGCGCCGGTGAGCTCGGCGACCTCCTCGGCGGAGAGGCCCGAGCGGATGTGCGACTGGATCTCGCGGGGCGACACGCGCTTCTCCCGCGGGGGCAGCGAGTGCACGCGCGGGCGTAGCTGGCTCTGCAGCGTCTCGTCGATGCGGACGGAGAACCGCTCACCGCCGTCCGAGACGAGGACGAGCGATCCGCTCTCGACGCCGATCACCTTCAGTTCCATCATCGTGCTGGACCTCCTTCTGGCCGCGGACGAGCCCGTGCCTGCCGCGAACCGGCTCAGGATCGCACGCCGACGGGCCGTTCCCCGGGAATACCGCGGGCGGGTCGAAAGTTGGTGCGGAGGAGGGCGCGGCAGCGGCTGTCAAGACGCGTTCGAAGCGGTTTGCGCATCGATACTTCTTGATGCACACTGTCCCCGCCGATTTGTTGAACGACTGAATTTAAGAAGTGGATGGGAATGGCTACGGACTACGACGCCCCCCGCAAGACCGATGACGACTCCGAGTCGATCGAGGCCCTGAAGGAGCGAGTCCCCGACAAGATGTCCGGTGTCGTCGACGTCGATGACGCCGACAACCCGGGCGGATTCGAACTGCCCGGTGCCGATCTGTCCGACCTCGATCTGGACGTCGTGGTCCTTCCGCCGCAGGCGGACGAGTTCACGTGCGTCAGCTGCTTCCTGGTGAAGCACCGCTCGCAGATCGACCACGAGGAGAAGCTCGGCCCGATCTGCCTGGAGTGCGCCGCCTAGGCCTCTCCCGGCTCCGAAAGACCAGCGCCCCGTCGCCGTGATCCCTCCCGGATCGCGGCGACGACGTCGTTGGGGCGCCTGCTCGACAGCAGCCAGTACGGCGTCGGGTCGGCGGGGTCATCGATCGGGACCCGGACGACGTCGCGCACCCAGCCGCGGATGACGAGGAACGCCCTGGCATCCAATCGCGGTCCGCGCTGAGCGAACGCCCGCTCGCCGGTGAAGGCGACCGCGTCGCCCACCAGCTCGAGCGGGATGTGCGCGCGGCCGGCCCGCAGCTCGCCGTCGACGACCTCGATGGTCGGCGACGTGGCCAGCAGCGTGCCGACGGTGCCGCCGTAGAGCACCAGCGCGACGAGGAAGCCGACGGACAGATTGATCGGCGCGAAGACCAGGATGCTGGCGGGGATCACGAGGGCGGTGGAGACGAAGAGCCAGGGCGCGGGCCACAGCCTCTCTCGGTAGGACGGCATGTCCCTATTGCATCAGACGATTGGTCTACCCTCGTCACGTGAACGAAACCGTCGACGTCCCGATCCGCGCGGACGAGGTCCCGTTCTACGCCCACCCCGGTGACGCCGGAGCCGATCTGCGCTCCACGGAGGAGCTCGTGCTCGCTCCCGGCGAGCGGGCGAGCGTCGGCACCGGGGTCTCGATCGCCCTGCCCGACGGTCACGTCGGCTTCGTCGTGCCGCGCAGCGGGCTGGCCTTCAAGCACGGCCTCACGATCGTGAACGCGCCCGGCACCATCGACGCCGGCTACCGCGGCGAGATCCGCGTGGCGCTCCTGAACACCGACGCGCGCGAGCCGTACCGGATCGCCGCGGGCGACCGGATCGCACAGCTCGTCATCCTGCCCGTCGTCCGGGCCCGCTTCACCGCCGTCGAGGAGCTGCCGGACTCCGTCCGCGGCACCGGCGGCTTCGGCTCGACCGGCTACGCCACCGCAGCACCAGCAGACGCCCGCACCAACGAGGAGAACGCATGAGCGACATCCAGCCCGCCGGCACCGAGGACGCGGCCGTCGAGACCGCCGCGCAGGACTTCGAGAAGTCCGCGCCCGCCGACCGTGCCGAGGCCGGCCCGCTCGACGAGCGCGAGGCCAACCCGGTCCGCCCCTACATCGACCTCGGCGGGGTGAAGGTGCTGCCCCGCGAGGGCATGCACATCCGCCTCGAGGTCGAGGAGGCGACCAAGCGCGTCATCGCCGTCGGCCTCGACTACGCCGGGTCCACCCTCCAGGTGCAGCCGTTCGCGGCGCCGCGATCCTCGGGTCTCTGGCACGAGATCCGCGGGCAGATCGCGGAGCAGATCGGCCGCCAGGGCGGCAGCACCGAGGAGCGCGAGGGCGTCTTCGGCCCGGAGATCGTCGCGCAGCTCCCGCTGGCCGGCGGCGGCGTGCGCGTCGCGCGCTTCGTCGGCGTCGACGGTCCGCGCTGGTTCCTCCGCGGCGTGATCGCCGGCGCGGGGGCCACCGACGAGCAGGCCGCGGCCGCCGTCGAGGACCTCTTCCGCAGTGTCGTCGTGGTGCGCGGCTCCGGCCCGATGCCCCCGCGCGACCTCATCCCGCTCAAGATGCCGGACAGCGGCCAGACCCAGCAGAGCGCGAGCTGAGCGGGATGGGCGCCGAGGGCGACCCGCAGCCCGAGCGCGCCGATCAGCCCGAGCGGCCCGAGCGTGCTGTCCAGCCGGAGGTCGGCGACGCGATCGCCAAGGCCGCCCGCCGCTCCGGACTCGGCGTCGTCGCCGACGGCGAGCCGTTCGACGGCCGCGCACTGCTCGGCTCGATGGGCGGCGTCCGCGGCATCCTCGAGGCCGTCGTGCCCGGGGTCGCCTTCGTCCTCCTCTTCACGATCACGGGAGAGCTCGTGCTCTCGCTGGTCGCCTCGGTCGGGATGGCCGTGCTGTTCACCGTCGCGCGGATCCTCGGGCGCACCCCGGTCATCCAGGCGGTCGGCGGTCTGCTCGGCGTCGTGATCTCGGCCGCCCTCGCGCTGATCACCGGCCGCGCCGTCGACAACTTCGTGCCCGGCCTGATCACCAACCTCGTCTACGGCCTCGTCTTCCTGGTGTCGGTGCTCGCGCGCTGGCCCCTGATCGGCGTCGCGGCCGGCTACCTGATGGGCGACGGCACGGCCTGGCGGGACGACCGCCGGAAGCGCCGGCTGTTCTCGCTGCTGACGCTCGCCTGGGCGGCGCTGTTCTTCGTCCGGCTCGCGGTGCAGTACCCGCTCTTCCTCGCCGGCGACGCCACGGCCCTGGGCACCTGGAAGCTCGTGCTCGGCCTGCCCCTCTACGCACCGCTGCTGGTGCTCACCGTCCTGGCCGTGCGCGCGGAGTACCGCGGCGCGGCGGAGCGGGACGAGGCGGCTCCGCCCACGGAACGCGCGTAGAGTTGTCTCGACGTCAAGATAAATAGTTAGGTCCTCCTTGGTGGCGGGGCGCTGTGCGCGGTCGCCAAGATGGAGACGGATATGTGGGTGCGCCCGTCGGCGGAGCCCACGTCAGCGAAGGAGAGGGCGACGTGTCCGCGGTAGACAGCTTTGGATCGAAAGACAACCTGAAGGTCGGCTCGACCGACTACGAGGTGTTCCGCATCGACCGGGTCCCCGGTCACGAGAAGCTCCCGTTCAGCCTGAAGGTGCTGCTCGAGAACCTGCTCCGCACGGAGGACGGCGCCAACATCACGGCCGATCACATCCGCGCCCTGGGCGAGTGGGTCCCGGAGTCGGAGCCCGACACCGAGATCCAGTTCACGCCCGCGCGCGTCGTGATGCAGGACTTCACCGGCGTGCCCTGCATCGTCGACCTCGCCACCATGCGCGAGGCCGTCGCGGCCCTCGGTGGCGACGCGAACAGGATCAACCCGCTCGCGCCCGCCGAGATGGTCATCGACCACTCGGTCATCGCGGACCTCTTCGGCACCCCCGACGCCCTCGAGCGCAACGTCGAGCTCGAGTACGAGCGGAACGGCGAGCGCTACCAGTTCCTCCGCTGGGGCCAGACCGCGTTCGACGACTTCAAGGTCGTCCCGCCCGGAACCGGCATCGTCCACCAGGTCAACATCGAGTACCTGGCCCGCGTCACGATGACCCGCGAGGTCGGCGGCGTCCTCCGCGCCTACCCCGACACCTGCGTCGGCACCGACTCGCACACCACCATGGTGAACGGGCTCGGCGTGCTCGGCTGGGGCGTCGGCGGCATCGAGGCCGAGGCGGCCATGCTCGGCCAGCCCGTGTCGATGCTCATCCCCAAGGTCGTCGGCTTCAAGCTCGCCGGAGCGATCCCGGCCGGCGTGACCGCGACTGACGTCGTCCTGACGATCACCGAGATGCTGCGCAAGCACGGCGTCGTCGGCAAGTTCGTCGAGTTCTACGGCGCCGGCGTCGCCCAGGTGCCGCTCGCCAACCGTGCGACCATCGGCAACATGAGCCCCGAGTTCGGCTCCACCGCCGCGATGTTCCCCATCGACGACGTGACCCTCGACTACCTGCGCCTCACCGGCCGCAGCGACGAGCAGATCGCCCTGGTCGAGCAGTACTCCAAGGTGCAGAAGCTCTGGCACGACCCCGCGGTCGAGCCGGTCTTCAGCGAGTACCTCGAGCTGGACCTCAGCACGGTCGTCCCCTCGATCGCCGGGCCGAAGCGCCCGCAGGACCGGATCGAGCTCACCTCGGCGAAGACGCAGTTCGAGTCGGACCTCAACAACTACACCGACGTCACCCACGACATCGTCGACCTCACCCTCGCCGAGTCGTTCCCCGCGTCGGACCCGGGCGAGCTCCAGCCGCAGGACGAGTACAGCTCGCACTCGCACACCCACCGCTCGCACGCGCCGACCACGGCGTCCAAGCCGACCACCGTCGAGCTGGGCGAGGGCCACGAGAGCTTCACCATCGACCACGGCGCCGTCGCGATCGCGGCGATCACCTCGTGCACCAACACGTCGAACCCCTCGGTGATGCTCGCGGCCGGCCTGCTGGCCCGCAACGCCGCGCAGAAGGGCCTCAAGGCCAAGCCGTGGGTCAAGACCACGCTGGCGCCGGGCTCGAAGGTCGTCACCGACTACTACGAGAAGGCCGGGCTCACCGAGTCGCTCGAGGCCCTCGGCTTCTTCACGGTCGGCTACGGCTGCACCACCTGCATCGGCAACTCCGGCCCGCTGCTCGAGGAGATCTCGACCGCCGTGCAGGAGAACGACCTCGCCGTCACGGCCGTCCTCTCGGGCAACCGCAACTTCGAGGGCCGCATCAACCCCGACGTGAAGATGAACTACCTGGCGAGCCCGCCGCTCGTCATCGCCTACGCGCTCGCCGGCTCGATGAACTTCGACTTCGAGGTCGACGCCCTGGGCACCGACACCGACGGCAACGACGTCTTCCTCAAGGACATCTGGCCCGACGCGGCCGAGGTCCAGGCGACGATCGACTCCTCGATCGACAAGTCGATGTTCGACACGCAGTACGCCGGCGTGTTCGACGGCGACGAGCGCTGGCGCTCGCTGCAGACCCCCGAGGGCTCGATCTTCGAGTGGGACGAGGACTCCACCTACGTGCGGAAGCCCCCGTACTTCGACGGCATGACGATGGAGACGACCCCGGTCACCGACATCGCCGACGCCCGCGTGCTCGCCAAGCTGGGCGACTCGGTCACCACCGACCACATCAGCCCCGCCGGCTCGATCAAGGCCGACAGCCCGGCCGGTCAGTACCTCGCCGAGCACAGCGTGGACCGCAAGGACTACAACTCCTACGGCTCGCGCCGCGGCAACCACGAGGTGATGATCCGCGGCACGTTCGCGAACATCCGCCTGCGCAACCAGCTCCTGGACAACGTGGAGGGCGGCTACACCCGGGACTTCACGCAGGAGGGCGGCCCGCAGTCGTTCATCTACGACGCGTCGCAGAACTACCAGGCGCAGGGCACCCCGCTGGTGATCCTCGGCGGCAAGGAGTACGGCTCCGGCTCGTCGCGCGACTGGGCGGCGAAGGGCACCAGCCTCCTGGGCGTCAAGGCGGTCATCGTCGAGAGCTTCGAGCGGATCCACCGCTCGAACCTGATCGGCATGGGCGTCGTCCCGCTGCAGTTCCCGCAGGGCGAGACCTGGGCCTCGCTCGGGCTCGACGGCACGGAGTCGATCAGCATCTCGGGCATCGAGGCGCTGAACGAGGGCGTGACCCCGAAGACGGTCCACGTCGTCGCCTCGCCGACGTCCGACTCGCCCGAGGGCAAGCAGCCGATCGAGTTCGACGCGGTCGTCCGCATCGACACCCCCGGGGAGGCGGACTACTACCGCAACGGCGGGATCCTGCAGTACGTGCTGCGCTCCCTGGTCTGATTCCGAGCAGATCTGCGCGCCTCCCTGCAAGCCGGGGAGGCGCGCACCTGTTCCACCGGACCCCGTGCGTAGACTCGGGAGACGTCCACACCCCTCAGACATCCCCCGGAAAGGCGGCGCGAATGGCTGTTCTCGAGACCATCTCCGGACCGCGCGACCTCGACCGCCTGACCCGGACCGAGCTCGAGACGCTGGCGCTGGAGATCCGCGACTTCCTCGTGCGCGAGGTGTCCAAGACCGGCGGCCACCTCGGCCCGAACCTCGGCGTCGTCGAGACGACCATCGCGATCCACCGGGTCTTCGACTCGCCGCACGACGCGATCATCTTCGACACGGGGCACCAGTCCTACGTGCACAAGCTGCTGACCGGCCGCCAGGACTTCTCCGGCCTCCGTCAGCGCGGCGGACTCGCCGGCTACCCGCAGCGCTCCGAGTCGCCGCACGACATCGTCGAGAGCTCGCACGCCTCCAGCTCGCTGTCCTGGGCGGACGGCATCTCGCGGGCCTTCACGATGACCGGGCAGACGGACCGCCACGTGGTCGCGGTCGTCGGCGACGGCGCGCTCACCGGCGGGATGACCTGGGAGGCGCTGAACAACATCAGCGACGACAACTCCCGCGGTCTCGTCATCGTCGTCAACGACAACGGCCGCTCCTACGCCCCGACCATCGGCGGCATGGCGCGCTTCCTCAACGGCGTCCGCACCCGGCGCACCTACCGCACGCTGCACCGCGGCTCCCGCGCCGTCTCCGAGCGCCTGGGCGGCCCCGCGGCCGCGGTCTACCGCGGTGTGCGCGGCGGCCTGCACGGCTTCCTCAGCCGCTTCATCAACAACGAGGCGCTGTACTCCAACCTCGACATCAAGTACCTCGGCCCGATCGACGGACACGACCTCACCGCGATGGAGGAGGCGCTCCAGCAGGCCAAGGACTACGGCACGCCGGTGATCGTGCACGCGATCACGCAGAAGGGCAAGGGCTTCGAGCCCGCCGTCCAGGACCTCGCCGACCAGTTCCACGCGGTCGGCCAGATCGATCCGGAGACCGGCGAGCCGCTGAGCGCGAGCGGCGCCCGCTCCTGGACCTCGGTCTTCGCGGAGGAGATCGTCACCCTCGCGGACGAGGACCCGACGATCGTCGGCATCACCGCCGCGATGCTCCGCCCGGTCGGCCTCGACCGCCTCGCCGAGAAGTACCCGGACCGCGTGTTCGACGTCGGCATCGCCGAGCAGCACGCCGTGACCTCCGCCGCCGGCCTCGCCTTCGGTGGTCTGCACCCGGTCGTCGCGCTCTACGCGACCTTCGTCAACCGCGCCTTCGACCAGGTCCTGATGGACGTGGCGCTGCACCGCGCCGGCGTCACCTTCGTGCTCGACCGCGCCGGGGTCACCGGCCCCGACGGCCCGAGCCACCACGGCATGTGGGACCTCGCGATCCTCCAGGTCGTCCCGAACATCCGCCTCGCCGCGCCCCGTGACTCCGTCCGGCTGCGCGAGGAGCTGCGCGAGGCCGTCGGCGTGAAGGACGCTCCCACGGTCGTGCGCTTCTCCAAGGGCAACGTCGGCGACGAGATCGACGCGCTCGAGCGCCTCGACGACGGTGTGGACGTGCTGCTGCGCTCGGAGCGGCAGGACGTGCTGATCGTCACCGTCGGCCCGATGGCGGCGATGGGCCTCGACGTCGCGCAGCGGCTCGCCGCGCAGGGCATCGGCGCCACCGTCGTCGACCCGCGCTGGGTCGTGCCGGTGCCGCGCAGCGTCATCGACCTCGCGGCCGAGCACCGCCTCGTGATCTCGATCGAGGACGGCGTGCGCGTCGGCGGCATCGGCACCCGGATCCGCCAGGACCTCCGCGAGGCCGGCGTCGACACGGCCGTCACCGAGCTGGGGCTGCCGGACCAGTTCCTCGACCACGCCAAGCGCGAGGAGATCCTCGAGGACGTCGGACTGACTCCGCAGCACATCGCCCGCGACGTCGTCGCCCAGGTGCTCGGAAGCAAGATCCCGGTCGCGCGCCCGCTGCCCGAAGAGGTCGCGGCGCACGACGACGCGCGCAAGGACTGAGTGCTCGAGGACTGAGTGCTCGAGGACTGAGCACGTTGCACGCACGAGAGAGGGCGCCCACCGGACCGGTGGGCGCCCTCCTGCGTTCTCGAGTTCCTGCGGCTACTCCACCCCGCGGATGGCCGGGTCGTGGAACGTGCCGCCGAAGGCGCGCTCGCTCGCGCCGACGCGGTCGAGGTAGGGCGTGAGGCCGCCCATCTGGAACGGGTAGCCGGCGCCGAGGATGAGGCAGAGGTCGATGTCCTCCGCGGCGTGCACGACGTCGTCGTCCAGCATCCGCTTCACCTCGTCGGCGAGGCCGGTCTCGACGCGCAGCCGCAGCTCCTCGGCGGTCATCGGGTCGGAGCCGCCCTTGACGATGGCGACGGCGCGCTTGTCCACGCCCTTCACCCGGCCTTTGGCGTCGCGCTCGAAGACGTGCCCGAGCTCCGCCAGGCGGTGCAGGTTGGCGCTGTCGTAGAAGCGGTCCGGGAAGGCCGCGTGGTGGGTGTCGAGCACGTGCGCGCCGACCTTGAGTCCGACGAGTTCGAGCAGCTCGAACGGCGTCATCGGCAGGCCGAACGGCTCGAGCGAGGCCTCGACGACCTCGAACGGGGTGCCGGTGTCGACGGCGTGCATCGCCTCGCCGAGCACCTTCGCCAGCACGCGGTTGACCACGAAGCCCGGGGTGTCGCGGGTGATGACGGCGTTCTTCTTCAGCTTCGCCGCCGTGACCATCGCGGTCGACAGCGTCTCGTCGTCGGTCTGCGGCGTGTTCACGACCTCGATCAGCGGCATCACCGCGACCGGGTTGAAGAAGTGGAAGCCGACCAGGCGCTCCGGGTGCTGCAGCCGCTCGCCGATCCGCTCGACCGAGAGCGAGGAGGTGTTGGTCGCGAGGACGGCGGTGGGGGACACGTAGCGCTCGATGTCGGCGAAGACCTCCTGCTTGACGGAGAGCTCCTCGAAGACCGCCTCGATCACCCAGTCGGCGTCGGCGAAGTCGGCGCGGTCGGTGGTGCCGGTGACGAGACCGCGGAGGCGGTTCGCGTCGTCCGGCGAGAGGCGGCCCTTGGCGAGCAGGGTGTCGATCTCGCCGACGATGCTCGCGACGCCGCGGTCCACCCGCTCCTGGTCGAGATCGGTGATGACCACCGGCACCTGGAGGCGGCGGACGAAGAGCAGCGCGAACTGCGTAGCCATGAGGCCCGCGCCGATGACGCCGACCTTGGTGACCGGCTTGGCGAGGCTCTTGTCCGGCGCGCCGGCGGGGCGCTTCGCCCGCTTCTGCACCAGGTCGAAGGCGTAGATGCTCGCGCGGAACTGATCCCCGGAGACGAGGTCGGCCAGCGCCTCGTCCTCGGCGGCGAAGCCCTCCTCGCGGGTGCTGCTCTTGGCGGCCTTCAGCAGGTCGAGCGCGCGGTAGGGCGACGCGGCGACGGTGCCGATCTTCGACTCGAGCTGCTTGCGGGCGATCGCGATCGCGGCGTCCCACTTCACCAGGCGCTCGATCTTCCCGGGCATGTTCGGCCGCTTCACCTCGACGGTCCCGCCGAGGACGCCGTCGGCCCAGACCAGCGAGTTCTCGAGGAAGCTCGCGGAGGGGAAGATCGCGTCGGCGATGCCGAGGTCGAAGACGTCCTGGCCCTTGAGGGTCCGGTTGTTCTTCAGCGGGTTCTCGACGATCACCTTCAGGGCGTTCTCGATGCCGATCAGGTTCGGCAGCAGCCAGGCGCCGCCCCAGCCGGGGATGATGCCGAGGAAGACCTCGGGCAGTCCGAGCGCGGGGATCGAGGCGTCGACGGTGCGGTAGTCGGCGTTCAGCGCGATCTCGGTGCCGCCGCCGAGCGCGAGCCCGTTGATGAAGACGAACGAGGGGACGCCGAGCTCGGCCAGCAGGCCGAGGGTCCTGTGGCCCAGGCGCGCCAGCTGGCGTCCGATCTCGTGGCTCGGGATGCTGCCGACCTTGCTGAGGTCGGCGCCGGCGGCGAGGATGAACGGCTTGCCCGTCACGCCGACCGCCTGGATCTCGCCGGCCTTCGCGCGCGCCTGCTGGGCGAGCAGCACGTCGGCCAGCTCGAACAGCCCGGCGGGGCCGAAGGTGCTCGGCCGGGTGTGATCGCGGTCGTTGTCGAGCGTGATCAGCGCCAGGACGCGGCCGCTGGGGAGCGGGACGTCGCGGACGTAGGAGTGGGTGACGACCTCGCCCTCGGCGAGTTCGACCAGGTCCTCGAATCCTTCGAGCATGGGTCAGCGTCCCTTCCGTCGTGCGCGCTTGCCGTCGAAGTGCGGGTTCTCCCAGATGACCGAGCCGCCCTGGCCGAGACCGACGCACATCGCGGTCAGGCCGTAGCGGACCTCGGGGTGCGCCTCGAACTGGCGGGCGAGCTGGATCATCAGCCGGACACCCGAGGAGGCGAGCGGGTGGCCGATCGCGATAGCGCCGCCGTACTCGTTGAC
This sequence comes from Rathayibacter festucae DSM 15932, assembly GCF_004011135.1. Taxonomy (NCBI): domain Bacteria; kingdom Bacillati; phylum Actinomycetota; class Actinomycetes; order Micrococcales; family Microbacteriaceae; genus Rathayibacter; species Rathayibacter festucae. Next base: position 1,208,467 of record NZ_CP028137.1, read on the forward strand.
CCGCGGGTCGTCGTCGTCGATGCCGAAGTGGTCGAGGAAGGAGAGCACCTGCACGGCGAAGGCCTCGTTGAGCTCGAAGAGGCCGATGTCCTCGATGCCGAGCCCGGCCTTCTTCAGCGCCTTCTCGGTCGAGGGGACCGGGCCGATGCCCATGATCTCGGGCTCGACGCCGGCGAAGGCGAAGCTGACCAGGCGCATCTTCTCGGGGAGGCCCAGCTCCTTCGCGGCGTCGGCGCTGGCGAGCAGCGAGACGGCGGCGCCGTCGTTGAGACCGGAGGAGTTGCCGGCGGTGACCCGGCCGTGCGGGCGGAACGGGGTGCGCAGGGTCGCCAGCCCCTCGAGCGTGGTCTCGGGGCGGGGCGCCTCGTCGGCGGTGGCGAGGCCCCAGCCGGCGGCGCTGCGGGTGGCGACGGGGATGAGATCGGGCTGGATGTCGCCGTTGCGGTAGGCCTCGGCGAGCTTCTGCTGGCTGCGCAGGGCGTAGTGGTCGGAGCGGCTCTTGGTGAGCTGCGGGAAGCGGTCGTGGATCTTCTCCGCGGTCTTGCCCATGTTGAGGGCCTCCTCGCCGACCAGGCGCTCGGAGAGGAAGCGCGGGTTGGGGTCGGCGTTGAAGCCCATCGGGTGGCGGCCCATGTGCTCGACGCCGCCGGCGATCACGACGTCGTAGGCGCCGAAGGCGATGCCGCCGGCGGTCGTGGTGACCGAGGTCATCGCTCCCGCGCACATCCGGTCGATCGCGTAGCCGGGGACCGAGCGCGGCAGGCCCGCGAGGAGCGCGGCGGTGCGGCCGAGGGTCAGGCCCTGGTCGCCCTGCTGGGTGGTCGCGGCGATGGCGACCTCGTCCACGCACTCCTTCGGCAGAGCGGGATTGCGCTCCAGCAGCCCGATCATGGCCTTGACGACGAGGTCGTCGGCCCGGGTCTGCCAGTACATGCCCTTCTCACCGGCTCGCCCGAACGGAGTACGGACTCCGTCGACGAACACGACTTCGGATCTCTCGGCCACAGTGCCTCCTGAAAACGGGACGCCCTCTCGGAAACCGGACGTCCTTCCGATCGTAGGAAGGCGGCGACGGGCGCCGGAATCCTTTGCTTCTTCCTACGAAGCGGGTTCCGTGCCCTCGACGGGTGCTTGCCCGGCTTCCACAAACGCGGTGGCGAGCGAGCCGGCGGTGGCGTCGATCTGCCAGGAGCGGGCGCCGGCGCGCTCCAGCTCGGCGGCGACGGAGTCCCGGTCGAGCGGCTCCGGCGGGTTCCAGGCGAGGCGGCGGACCAGCTCGGGCGTGAGCAGGTTCTCGACCGGGAGCGAGAGCAGCTCGGCGATCTCGCCGACGACGGCGCGGGCGGCCTTCAGCCTGGCGTCGGCGGCCGGGTTGCGGTCGCCCCAGGCGCGCGGCGGCGGCAGGGTGTCGGCGGCGGGACGGACGGGGCCGGGCAGGTCCTCGGTGCTCTGACCGCGCTCGATCGCGGCCCACCAGCGCTCGACCTCGCCGCGGCTGGCGCGGCCGGTGAAGTCGCGGCGGCCGGAGAGCTGGCCGAGGCTCGTGGGGACGTTGCGCGACACGGCGATGATCGAGGAGTCGGGGATCAGCCGGCCGGGCGCGATGTCGCGCTCGCGGGCGAAGGCGTCGCGGGTCAGCCAGAGCTCGCGGGCGATGGCGAGGGCGCGCGGACCGCGCAGGGCGTGCATGCCGGAGAGGCGGCGCCACGGCTCGGCCGGGACCGGCTTGGGCTGCCGGGCCAGGGTCGCCTCGAACTCCTCGCGGGCGATCCGGGTCTTGCGGGCCTCGACGAGCATCTCGGCCATCCGGTCGCGCAGGTCGGGCAGCAGCTCGACGTCCTTCGCGGCGTAGACCAGCCAGCTCTGGGGGAGGGGGCGGGTCGACCAGTCGGCGGCCGAGTGCTCCTTGGCGAGGTGGATGCCGAGCAGGTCCTCGACGACGGCGCCGAGGCCGACCTTTGGCAGGCCGAGCAGGCGCGCGGCGAGCTCGGTGTCGAAGATGCGCACCGGGTCGAGGCCGACCTCGCGCAGGCAGGCGAGATCCTGGCTGGCGGCGTGCAGGATCCACTCCTCCTCGCCGATCACGGCCTGGAGGGCGTCCATCCGGCCGATCGCGGGCGGGTCGAAGAGGAACGCCCCGGCACCGCGGCGGTAGACCTGGATCAGGTACGCGCGCTGCGAGTAGGTGAAGCCGGAGGCGCGCTCGGCGTCGACGGCGACGGGACCCTCGCCGGCGGCGAGGGCGTCGACCGCGGCGAGGAACTCGTCGGGGGTGGAGAGGACACGGTAATCAGTCACGGTTGTTCCGTCGGAAGGCGAGCGAGGTCACACCGTCGCCCGATACGGGCGGGAGGCCCGCGAGCATGCACAACAGCTCCCCCCAGCCTTCCACGTGGGGAGCGAGCTGCGCATCCTCGGGGCTCCAGGAGGCCCGGATCTCGATCTGCGCGCCGTCGCCCTGGGCGGCGAGCTCGCCGAAGCCGGTCGAGAGGACCTTGGTCGCGGTGCCGGAGGCGGCGGTGTAGAAGGCGCCGCGGACCTCGAGCGCGTCCATCAGCCACGACCAGGCGACCTCGGCGAGGAAGGGGTCGGTGCCGATCTCGACCTCGAGGGGAGCCTGGGCGAAGCAGACGACGCGGAAGGGACCGCCCCACTGCTCGGGCTCCTCGGGGTCGTAGAGCAGGATGAACCGGCCGGTGCCCAGCTCGGAGTCGCGGCCGTGGGCGCGCGGCGAGACGTCGCCGGAGAGGGCGACGGCGTACGGCGCGAGTCCGGCGGGCGAGGCGATCTCGGAGACGGTGAGCTCGGAGCGGGTCGTCGCCCGGCGCAGGGAGTCGACCGCGGCGCGGAACTCCTCCGGGAGCTGGGACGGCGCTGGGAATTCGGGCACGGTCGCAGACTAGAGTTCCCGCATGCTCGAAGCCCGCAGGCACGCCGCGGAGAGCGCGCACACCGGTGTCGTCCTCGCCGCGGTCCTCGCGGCCCCCGTTCTCGCGGCCCTGACGGCCCTGGGCGGCGCCGCCCTCGGGACGGCCTTCCTCCGCGGGGTGGTCACTCCGCCCGCCCGGCGCGCGCAGGACGTCCGGGTGCTCGCCGTCCGGCCGGGGGTGCACGAGATCGAGCTCTCCGCCTCCGTCGACACCGCGGTCCGCGGCGGCTTCAGCCTCTGGTTCGACCACGGGCGCGGGCACGCGCGGATCGGGCGGCTGCTCGCGACCGGGCAGGGCCGGGTCGTGCGGGAGCTCGGCGCCGTCGATCGCGGAACCCTGCGGCCCGGCGCCCGCGGGCGGCTGAACGGCTGGCTGCTGCTGTCCCCGCGCGAGACCGGGCTGCCGTTCACCGCCGAGGAGGTGCCGACGCAGTTCGGCGCGGCTCCCGCCTGGCTCTTCCCGGCCGAGGGGGACGGCGGCGTCTGGGCGATCCACGTGCACGGCCGCGCGACGACGCGCGAGGAGACGCTGCGCGGGATGGCCGCGTTCCACCGGGCGGGGCTCACCTCGCTGGTCGTCTCGTACCGCAACGACGGCGACGCTCCGGAGAGCCCGGACCGGCGCTACGCGCTGGGGGAGACGGAGTGGCGCGACGTCGACGCCGCGATCCGGTTCGCCGAGCGTCGCGGCGCGCGCCGGGTCGTGCTCGTCGGCTGGTCGATGGGCGGTGCGATCGTGCTGCAGACCGCGCTGCGCTCGAGCCGCCGCGACCTGATCGCGGGGCTGGTGCTCGACTCGCCGGTGATCGACTGGCGGGTGACCCTGCGGAAGCAGGCGCGGCTGAACCGGATCCCGGCGCCGATCGCGGCGCTCGCGCTCACGGCGATGCAGCGGCCGTGGTCGGCCGCGCTGACCGGCCAGAGCAGTCACGTCCCGCTGGCGGCGATGGACCTGGTCGAGCGGGCCGCCGAGCTGACCGTGCCGGTCCTGCTGCTGCACAGCGTCGACGACGACTTCGTGCCGAGCGGCCCCTCCGAGGCCCTGGCGGCGGCGCGGCCCGATCTGGTCGAGCTCGTGCTCTTCCACGGGGCCGGGCACACCCGGCTCTGGAACGACGACCCGGAGCTCTGGGAGGCGTCGGTCGAGCGCTGGCTGGCGGAGCGGGCGCTCAGCCGGTCCGGGTCCAGCGCGCGTAGGTGAAGCCGGCGTCGTCCGCGGCGAGCGACGTCAGGGCGTAGGAGTCGTCGACCCGCTGGCCCGTCGACGCGACGGGGAGGCCCGGCAGCACCACGCGGGGCGCGGTGGTCAGGCAGAGCTCGTCGACGCGGCCGGAGGCGAGGAACTGGCCCGAGAGCGAGGCGCCGCCCTCGCAGACCACGCGCTCGAGTCCGAGGGCGCGCAGGGCCGCGAGGATCGCGTCGACGCTCATCCGCCCGCCGGTCGCGGGCACCGGGACGACCTCGACGCCGCGGGGGAGATCGGCCGGCGTCGCTAGCCCCTCGGGGAGCAGCAGGAGCACGCGGGCGCCCTCCTGCACCTCGAGGCGGTGGCCGGCCATGTCGCCGGAGGAGGAGACGATGGCGAGCGGCGCGCGCTTGGGCACGCGGTAGCCCTCCGCGCGCACGCTCGCGGCGCCGACGAGGACGACGTCGGCCTGCGCGCGGATGACCCCGAGGATCGTGCGGTCGACGCGGTTGGTCAGCGTCTCGCTGGTGCCGTCGGAGCCGATGCTCGAGCCGTTGACGCTCGCGATCATGTTCAGCCGCACGCGGACGGCGGCGCCGGGGAGGTAGGCCGCCTCGATCGCCGCTCGCGCGCCGTCCTCGCCGAGGCGGATCGGCTCGCCGGCGGGGACGAGCGGCTGCAGGATCACGGTGCCGGGCTCTCGCGCGAGGCTCAGGCGGCCAGGTGGGCGCGGATCTGCCGCTTGGTGCGGCCGAGCAGCGCGCTCATCCCGCGCAGCCGCAGCGGCGAGACCGCCTCGGACAGGCCGATGGTCTGCGGGAAGTCGTCGGGAACCGCGAGCACCTGCTCCGGCGTCAGGCCGTCCAGGCCCTGGGCGAGGATCGAGGCGAAGCCGCGGGTGGTCGGCGCCTCGCGCGGCGCGGTCGCGTGCAGGTGGATCACGTCGCCGTCGAACTCGACGACGATGAAGACCGGCGACTGGCACTCCTCGACCCGCTCGAACAGGTCGGGGTGATCGCGGTAGCGCTCGGGCAGCTCGGGGAGATCGTTCGAGAACTCGAGGAGGAGCTGGAGGCGCTCCGGCTTCTCGAGGGCGAGGAACTCGTCGCGGATCTCGCGGAGCGCGGGGCCGAGCAGGTCGGTGGCGGGGGTGTCGGTGGTCATCGCTTCCATTCTTCCCTACGCGGGGACGACGGGGCAGGACGCCGAGGGCCCCGGCACAGGTGTGCACGGGGCCCTCGGGTCGCGGTCGGAGCGGGCCGGTCAGCGGGGCGCGGGGGCCTCGCCGGGCTCGGCGCCCTGGACGATCGGGACGCGGACGGCGCTGCCCCACTCGGTCCAGGAGCCGTCGTAGTTCTTGACGCCCTCGAAGCCGAGGAGGTGGGTGAGCACGAACCAGGTGTGCGAGGAGCGCTCGCCGATGCGGCAGTAGGCGATGACGGTGTCGCCGTCGGCGAGGCCGGCGCCGTCGCGGTAGATGCCGTTCAGCTCGTCGAGGGAGCGGAAGGTGCCGTCCTCCGCCGCGGCCTTGCCCCACGGCACGTTCTGCGCGCTGGGGATGTGGCCGGCGCGCAGGGCGCCCTCCTCCGGGTAGGCCGGCGCGGTGGTGCGGGCGCCGGAGAACTCCTCGGGGGAGCGGACGTCGATCAGCGGGTTGCCGAAGTGGGCGAGCACGTCCTCCTTGAAGGCACGGATGTCCTCGTCGCGGCGCTCGACCGCCGGGTACTCGACCGAGGCGGGGCTCGAGGCGTCCGTGGTGGTCGGTCGGCCGTCGGCGATCCACTTGTCGCGGCCGCCGTCGAGCAGGCGGACGTCCTCGTGGCCGAAGAGGGTGAAGACCCAGAGGGCGTAGGCGGCCCACCAGTTGTTCTTGTCGCCGTAGATGACGACGGTGCTGTCGCGGGCGATGCCCTTGGCGCCGACGAGCGCGGCGAAGGCGGCGCCGTCGATGTAGTCGCGCTGCACCGGGTCGTTGAGGTCGGTGTGCCAGTCGATCTTGACCGAGCCGGGGATGTGGCCGGTCTCGTAGAGGAGGACGTCCTCGTCGGACTCCACGACCACGAGGCCGGGGGTGCCGAGGCGCTGCTCGAGCCACTCGCCGCTGACGAGTCGTTCGGGGTGCGCGTAGGCGGCGAACTTCGGCGACGGATCGAGTTCAACGGGCAAGGGGGACCTCCAGGATGGTGCGCGGGGCGCAGACGTGGTTCTCGGATGGGCGGCGGTGCGGGCGGGCTACGCTGGAGACCGCCCTCAGCGACAGTACGCGCCCTCGTGCGCGGGTGCACGGACGGCCCCGTAAGAGTTCGACACAGTGCCGCCGGCGTCCGCCGCCGTGCGGCTCGACACAGTACTGCGACCCTGGATGCGAGACCGCGTGACCCCCGACGACGTCCGTTCGACGAGCAGCCTGACCGCGCGCTCGCCGCAGATCAGCGGCCACGAGATCGCCTCGACCCTGGTGCCGCCGCGGCAGTTCGAGGGCGCGACCTTCGAGAGCTACCGGCCGGACCCGGAGTACCCCTCGCAGGCGGAGGCCGTCGAGGCGCTGCGGGCGTTCGCGGCCGGCGGCGGCTCCAAGGGCGGCGGCGGCGGCTTCCTCGGCTTCGGCCGGAGGAAGGCGCCCGCGGTGAAGCCCGGCGTCTACCTCGACGGCGGCTTCGGCGTCGGCAAGACCCACCTGCTCGCGGCGATCTGGCACGCGGTGCCCGGCCGCACCTACTTCGGCACCTTCATCGAGTACACCGCCCTGGTGGGCGCCCTCGGCTACGCGGCGACCGTGTCCCTGCTCAAGGGCTCGGCGCTGCTCTGCATCGACGAGTTCGAGCTGGACGACCCGGGCGACACGATGCTGATGACCCGGCTGCTGGGCGAGCTGGTCGCCTCCGGCACCCGCATCGCGGCGACCTCGAACACCCCGCCGAACGCGCTGGGCGAGGGGCGCTTCGCCGCCGCGGACTTCCTCCGCGAGATCCACGCGATGGCCGAGCACTTCCAGACGATGCGGATCGACGGCACCGACTACCGCCGCCGCGACATCGAGGGCCACGCGGTCACCCGCTCGGACAGCGCGATCGACGAGCTCGTCGCCACGGCCCCCTCCGGCGCCGTCGTCACCGACGACTCCTTCCGGGCCGCGGTCGACCACCTCGGCTCGGTGCACCCCTCGCGCTACATCAAGGTGATCGACGGGGTCGACGCCATCGTGCTGCGCGACGTCGCCACCCTCACCGACCAGACGGACGCGCTGCGCCTCGTCGCCTTCATCGACCGCGTGTACGACGCGCAGATCCCGGTGCTCGCCTCCGGCGTCGCGCTGGACGAGGTCTTCGGCGGCGACATGCTCAGCGGCGGCTACCGCAAGAAGTACCTCCGCTCGATGTCGCGCCTGATCGCGCTGACCTCGATGCGGCCGTTCGCCTGACGACGGACCGGCTCCTGACGACGGACCGGCTCCTGACGACGGACCGGCTCCTGACGACGCGACGGCGCGCGGCGTCGGTCCTCCGCGGCATCTCCCCGGCTCGTGCGCGGGGGATCCGCGGCGCGCTGTAACGCACTGTTCACACGGGAGCCGCGCTCGTAACATCCGCGAAACCTCGTGCCGCACGGGTCGTAACGTCGCGCGGCCAGACTGTCGGCTACCCGAGGTGACCCGACACCCCGCGTCCTCCGAGACGCCGTGTCTTCGGGGTCGTGCAGCGACTGCCGGCCCGCATCGGGCTCTGCACTGCCCTCACTCACGACTCTGCTTACTCACGAGAGGTTCAACAATGGATCAAGGCAATACCGCGTTCATGCTCCTGGCGGCGGCGCTGGTCCTGCTCATGACCCCCGGGCTCGCCTTCTTCTACGGCGGTCTGGTCCGAGCGAAGAGCGTCATCAGCATGATGATGCTGAGCTTCGGCGCGATGGGCCTGATCGGCGTGCTGTGGGTGCTCTACGGCTACGCGATCACCTTCTCCAACGCCGGTGTGGGCGACTTCGTCGGCATCGACGGCGTCCTCGGCATCGACCTCAGCCAGCTCGGCCTCGCCGGTGCCTACGCCGAGGCCCGCGGTGACATCGAGTCCGCGTACCCGACGCTCGCCTTCGCGGCCTTCCAGGCCACCTTCGCGATCATCACCGTCGCGCTCATCTCCGGCGCGATCGCCGACCGCGCCAAGTTCGGCGCGTGGATGGTCTTCGCCGGCGTCTGGGCGACCATCGTCTACTTCCCGGTCGCCTCGTGGGTGTTCAACTTCGCCCTCGACCCCGAGACCGGCGCCACCTCGGACGGCGGCTGGATCGCCTACAACGTCGGTGCGATCGACTTCGCCGGCGGCACCGCGGTGCACATCAACGCCGGTGCGGCGGCCCTCGCCCTCGCCCTGGTCCTCGGCAAGCGCGTGAACTTCACCAAGGGCGCGCACCAGCCGCACAACCCGCCGTTCGTGCTCCTCGGCGCCGGTCTGCTCTGGTTCGGCTGGTTCGGCTTCAACGCCGGCTCCGAGCTCGCCGCCGACGGCATCGCCGCGATCGCCTTCCTCAACACCATCGCCGCTCCGGCCGCCGCCATCATCGGCTGGCTGATCATCGAGAAGATCAAGGACGGCAAGCCCACCTCGATCGGCGCCGCCTCCGGTGCCGTCGCGGGTCTCGTCGCGATCACCCCGGCCTGCGCCGTGCTTTCGCCCTTCTGGGCGATCGTGCTCGGCCTGATCACCGGTGCCGTCTGCGCCCTGGCGATCGACCTCAAGTACAAGCTCGGCTACGACGACTCGCTCGACGTGGTCGGCGTCCACCTCGTCGGCGGTCTGATCGGAACGCTCTACATCGGCTTCTTCGGCACCGATGTCGGCCTCTTCCTCACCGGTGACGCCAGCCAGCTCGGCAAGCAGGCCCTCGCGGCCTTCACCGTCCTGATCTACTCCTTCGTCCTCACCTACGCGATCGGCTGGGTCATCCAGAAGACGATCGGCTTCCGGGTGAAGAACGAGGACGAGATCGCCGGCATCGACACCGCCATCCACGGCGAGGCGGGCTACGTCCTCGCGGACTAGTCCTCCCGCTGCCTCGTCGCGCTCGGCGCGACACCCCGGTGGAGCCGGCTCTTCGGAGCCGGCTCCTTCCGTTTCCGGGCTAGGGTTTTCAGGTGCCCTCCTCACGCTCCGTCGTGTCCCTGCTCCTCCGACTGCTCGGCCGCGCGAGCGCCCCGCGCGCCGACGCCGGCGCCCCCGCGCAGCGGCCGTACCTGAGCACCACGGCGCCCACGCCGGGCGCGAACGGCATCGGCAGGACCTCCGAGGTCGACCCGACCCGGCTGCGCGGCGTCCACCTCGGCTACGCGCCGACGCCGGACGGCGATCCCGACCCGGGCGAGGTCGTCTGGACCTGGGTGCCCTACGAGGAGGACGACGGCCGCGGCAAGGACCGCCCCGTCCTCGTCCTCGCGGTCGAGAAGGCCGGCACGGCGCTGGCGATCCGGCTGAGCTCGAAGGAGCACGACGGCTACCTCGCGGTCGGCGCGGGGCCCTGGGATCCGGAGGGGCGGCCGAGCTTCGCCGATCCGGAGCGGGTCTTCCGCGTGCACCCCGCGGGGATGCGGCGCGAGGGCGCGGCGCTCGAGCGCGCGCGCTTCGACGCGGTCGCGCGGGTCGTCTCGGCGCGGTACGGCTGGCGCTGAGCCGGCGCCGACCTCCGGCGGGCCCCCCTAAGCGCTCGGGGCGATGCGCACGAGCTCCGGGTGCTTGGCCGTGCGGCCGTCGCCGGAGGACGTGCCGGTGAGCCGACGGCGCAGCCACGGCGCGACGTGGGTGCGGTAGTACTGCGCGGAGCCTCCGCTCGCTGCGGCCGGCCGCTCGGGCGCCTCCTGGGCGGCGGGCGGGACGGGCAGGCCGAGGGAGGCGAGCACGCGCGCGCTCACGCGGTGGTGACCGCGGGGGCCGAGGTGCAGGCGGTCCTCGGACCAGAGCGACGGGTCGGTGAAGGCCGGGTCGGTCCAGTTGTCGGCGACGACGATGTCCGGGCGCTGCCGCGTGCGGCGCAGGACGGCCGAGGTGAGGGCGTCGCCGCGGCGCTTGATCAGCCGGCCGAGCGGCAGCCGCGCGGACGGGTCCGGGGCGGAGAGGGCGATCAGGGTCACGCCCTCGGCGTCGCAGCGGGCGAGCACCTCGAGGTAGCGGTCCGCGATGCGCTCGATGTCGGCGCGCGGACGCAGCATATCGTTGCCACCCCCGTTGAAGGAGAGGTGGGTCGGCCGCAGGGCGAGCGCGGGCTCGAGCTGCTCGTCGACGATCGGGTCGATGAGGCGGCCGCGGATGGCGAGGTTGGCGTACTCGATCGGCTCGCCGAGCGCGTCGGCCCAGCCCTGCGCGGTGAGGTCGGCCCAGCCGCGGGCGGTGCCGTCGGGGAGCTCGTCGCCGACGCCCTCCGAGAAGGAGTCGCCGATCGAGACGAGGCGGACGGCGGTCATCGGCGCGGCGATCGGGGCGGGGTTCCGGTGCGGGGCATCGTCGCACTGTAGCCCGGGAAAGCGTGTACCGTCGGCCGCATGGTTCAGGACTCGCCGACCTCCGTCGAACTGCCGGACGGGGTCGGGCGCCTCGTCCTCCTCGATCCGGAGACGCTCGCTCGGGACTCGCCGCGGCCGTACCTGCATCCGCTGCGGACGCCGGCGGGGCGGGTGGTCAGCGATGTGCGGCCCGCCGACCACGACTGGCATCTCGGGCTGTCGCTCGCGGTGTCGAACATCACGATCGGGGACGCCGAGCTCGACACGAACCTCTGGGGCGGGCCGACCTGGTTGACGGGGACCGGCTACCGGCAGGTGGACAGCAACGGGTCGCAGCGGCCGGAGAGCGCGGACCCGGGCGACCTCGCGCTGGGGTGGTTCGATGCGCGCGGGCGGCGTTTCCTCGACGAGCGGCGGCGGCTGAGCGTCCGGCGGCTCGGGGACGTGACGGTGCTGCGGATCGAGAGCCGCTGGCGCGCGCTCGGGGAGCGGCTGGTCTTCGGGTCGCCGACCACGGCGGGACGGCCGGACGCGGGCTACGGCGGGCTGTTCCTGCGGCTGGACCCGTCGTTCGAGGGGAGTGCCGTGAGCGGGCCGGACGGGGCCGTCGCGGAGCCGATGGGGATGGTGTCGCGCTGGCTCGCGGTGGCGGACGGGAGCGCGACGGTCGCGCTGCGGGCGGACGAGGGCAGTCCCGTCGATCCGTCGACGTGGTTCGTGCGGACGAGCGGGACGCCGATGCTGTGCGCGGCGCCGTTCTTCGGCGCGACGTGGACGCTGGACGCGGGGGCGGAGGCGAGCTGGAGCTGGCAGCTGCTGCTCGCGGATCGGGTGCTCGGTGCGGACGAGATCGAGGCGAGCTGGGGGCAGGGCGGCTGAATGCTGGCGGGGCCGGGGGTCTCGATACGCCGCTGCGCGGCTACTCGACCAGCATGAAGGGCGATGGCACGGCTGCTCGACCAGCAGGAAGGCGGCTGCGCAGCTGCTCGACCAGCAGAGAACGCGGCCTCGCGGAGGGTGGGTGACGGCGGTCCATGCTGATCGAGTAGCCCGCTGAGCGGGCGTATCGAGATCCGGCGGCGCCGGAGGGAGGCCTTTGGGCCCGGGTGCTGGGAGGGTGGGTCTCGATACGCCGCTGCGCGGCTACTCGACCAGCATGAGGGGGTGCTGCGCCGGTGGTGGGCCGGCAGGAGTTGCGTCGCTGGTCGGGCAGGATGAGCTGAGGGGGTGGAGCCCCGGGAGGCGAGGAGAGGGACATGGAGCGGAGCGGGAGGCTGGTGCTGCACGGCGCGCGGAAGGTCGATGTGGGCGGGACCGTGGAGGACTTCTGGCTCATTGCGGACGACGGGGTGATCGTCGAGGTCGGGACCGGGGGCGGCTGGGAGCGGGCGGCGGAGGGCGCGCGGGTGCACGACGCGGGCGGGCTGATCGCGACTCCCGGCTTCGTCGACCTGCACGTGCACGGCGGGGCGGGACGCGGCTTCGACGAGGGGGTCGACGCGATGCGGGCCGGACTCGCCCTGCATCGGGCGCGCGGGACGACGCGCTCGCTGGTGAGCCTGGTGTCGGCGCCGCTCTCGGCGCTCGAGACGTCGCTGGACGCGGTCGCGACGCTGGCGGAGGGGGATCCGCTCGTCCTCGGCGCGCACCTGGAGGGGCCGTTCCTCGCGCCGTCCCGCCGCGGAGCGCACGACCCGGGTGCGCTGATCGCGCCGACCGACGAGGCGGTCGAGCGGCTGCTCGACGCGGCCCGTGGAGCTCTCCGGCAGGTCACGATCGCCCCGGAGCTGCCCGGCGCGCTCCGGGCGATCGAGCGGCTGACCGGGGCGGGGGTGGTCGTCGCCGTCGGCCACACCGAGGCGGACGCGGCGACGACCCGGGCGGCGATCGAGCGCGGCGCCCGGCTGGTGACCCACGCCTTCAACGCGATGCCGGGCATCGGGCACCGCTCGCCGGGGCCGATCCCGGTGGCGCTGGCCGACGAGCGGGTGGTGCTGGAGCTGATCCTGGACGGCGAGCACGTGGACGCGGACGTCGCGCGGATCGCCTTCGCGTCCGCCCCGGGACGGATCGCGCTGGTCACCGACGCGATGGCGGCGGCGGGAGCGGGGGACGGCGCGCACCGGATCGGCGGGCTGCGCGTCGAGGTGCGGGACGGCGTCGCCAGGCTGGCCGGCACCGCGACCCTCGCCGGCTCGACCCTCACCCTGGACGCGGCGGTCCGCCGGGCGGCCGGTGCGGTCGGGCCCGGAGTCGGCCTGGGGCTCGAGGCGGCGGTCGGCGCCGTCACCGCGACTCCGGCGCGCGTGCTCGGCGAGGCGGGCCGGCTCGGCTCGCTCGCGGTCGGCCGAGCGGCGGACGTGGTGCTGCTGGACGACGCGCTGCGGGTGCGGGCGGTCTGGGCGGCGGGCGCGAGCGCCGTTCCTCCCGCGCGGTGACCTCCCCGCGCGCTGATCTCCTCGGGCGGTGATCTCCTCCGGGCGGAGGCGACGGTGCGCCAGGATGCGCAGCCCGCGCCAGCCGCGTTGTCCCGGCCGCGAAGGGATGATTCCATTCCTCCGTGACGAATGATGCTCCCCGGGCCGCGGCCCGCCTCGTCGGCGTCGACGTGGGCGGGACCAAGACGCACGTCCGCCTGATCGACACGGACGGCGCGGAGGAGGACCTGATCCTCCCCTCGAACGACTGGCGGGCCGGCGAGCTCTTCGCCGACCCGGGCAACCTGCCGCGCCTCGCCGACGTGCTGCTCCGCCTGCGCCCGCTCGCCGAGGACGCCGTGCTGGTCCTCGGCGTGCACGGCTGCGACACCCCGGGCCAGATGCGGGAGGCGACCGCGACGCTGTCGCTCCGCCTCGGCCGGCCGGTGACGGTCGTCAACGACGCGGAGCTGCTCGGCTTCGCGGAGCAGGAGGGTCCGAGCATCCAGATGATCGTCGGCACCGGTGCCGTGATCTGCGGGACGACCGCGGACGGCGTGCGGATCACCGTCGACGGCCACGGCTGGCCGCTCGGTGACCGGGGGAGCGCGCACGACCTCGTCTCGACGGCGGTACGCGAGACCCTCGCGGCCTGCGACCGCGGCCGGGCTCCCGGCGACGGGGCCGAGGACCCTCTGATCGGCGCCGTCCTGTCCGCGTTCGGCGCGAGGGACGCCGCCGAGCTCGCTGCCGGGGCGACGCGCATCGCCGGCGGGGCGTCCTGGGGCGCCTTCGCGCCGCTCGTCTTCGCGCAGGCGGCCGGCGGCTCGGCCCTCGCCCAGCGGATCGTCGAGGACGCGGCGGAGGCGCTCGCCGGCGGGGTCGCCGCCCTCGTGCGGCGGGGCGCGCTCGGCTCCCTGGTGGTCGCGGGCGGCGGCGTGATCGTCAACCAGCCCGCCTACGAGCGGCGGATCCGCGAGCGGCTGGCCGAGGAGGCCCCGCAGCTCGACTTCGTCGTCGTCCGGCGCCCGCCCGTGGTCGGCGCGGTCGCCCACGCGAGAGCGCTCGCGGTGGCGCGGCGCCCGCTTCCGCGCGGGGTGCCGGAAGCGTGACCGGCGTCACCTCCGGGGCCACCGCCCCCGGCACCGCCGTCCGTGTCTTCGACTCCTTCGCGGAGGCCTCGCGGGCCGCCGCCGACCTGGTCGCTGCGCGCGTCCTCGCCGATCCGCGCGCGGTCCTCGGGGTCGCGACCGGCTCGACTCCCGCGCTGCTCTACCGCGAGCTCGCCGCCCGGGTCGCTGCGGGCCGGATCGACTTCTCCGGAGTGAGCGCCTTCGCTCTCGACGAGTACGTCGGGATCGCCCCCGGCCACCCCGAGAGCTACCGCGCGGTCCTCGACCGCGAGGTGCGCGTGCCGCTCGGGATCGGCTCCGTGCACGTCCCCGACGGCGCTCGCGCGGACGGCGAGCAGGCGGGCCGCGACTACGACGCCGCGATCCGGGCGGCCGGCGGCATCGACGTGCAGATCCTGGGCATCGGCGGCAACGGGCACATCGGCTTCAACGAGCCGGGCACGCCGCACGACATCGGCACGCACGTCGTCCGGCTCGCGCGGAGCACCCGGGAGGCGAACGCCCGGTTCTTCGGCGGGCGCCTCGATCTGGTGCCGGAGTCGGCGATCACGCAGGGGATCGCGACGATCCTGTCCGCGCGCTCGCTGGTGCTGCTCGCCTCCGGCAGCGTCAAGGCCGAGGCCGTCGCCCGCGCGCTGCTCGGACCGGTCGGCGTGGACTGCCCGGCCTCGGCGCTGCAGGGGCATCCGGACGTCGCGGTGCTGCTCGACCGCGAGGCGGCCGCGGTGCTCGAGCGGTGGCTCGGCTGAGCGGGACCTCGTCGGAGATCGGCGTCCGCGCTCAGCGCCGGCGCCACCAGCGGCGGCGCGGCGGCTCCGGGATCTGCGCGTCGGCGGCCGCGAACCGGGCGCTCCGGCGCTCGGTCCAGGCGGCGACCTCGGCGTCGATGTCGCGGAGCGGCGTGACCACCGGCGGGCCGCCGAGCAGCTGGCGGCGCGCCTCGACGACCCGCTTGTTGAAGTCGGCGAGCACGGCCCGCACCTCGGACTCGCGCATCAGCCGGTCGAGCTGCTCGTCCAGCCGCCGGTCCTCGGCGCGGAGCAGGAAGGCGGCGGGACCGATGCCGGTGAGGTTCTCGCGCTCGATCTTGCGGCGGATCCACCAGTCCGGGTCGTGGTGCTCGCCGAGGCCCTCGAGCGGCTTGCCGGCGCCCGGCAGGCCGTCGAACTCGCCCCGGCGGATCGCCTGCTGGATCGACGTCTCGATGAACGCGGCGCGGTCCTCGGCGTTCTCGGGCAGCGAGCCGGTGCGCTCGTCGCCGGTCTCCGGGCGGCCGCCGGTCGCGCGCTCCGCGGCGTACCGGGCGGCGCGATCCCTGGCTTCGGACATGAAGACCTCCTCTCCCTCCAGGCTAGAAGACCCCCGCCGAGGAGGGGTACCGTGCGGTGGCATGCGCGACCTCGTCTACTACATCGCCGCCTCGCTCGACGGCTGCATCGCGGATCCGGCGGGGGACGTCTCCGCGTTCCCGACCGCGCCGGAGACCCTCGCCGACCTGTTCGAGCGCTATCCGGAGACCTGCCCGGCGCACCTGCGCGCGGCGCTCGGCGTCACGGCGTCGCCGCGCCGGTTCGACACCGTGCTGCTCGGCCGCCGGACCCACGCCCCCGCGGTGGACGCCGGGCTCGTCGACGGTGCGTACCCGCACCTGCGCCAGATCGTGGTGACCCACGGACGCCTGCCCACCTCCGACCGGGTGGAGACGATGGCGGGCGACGTGCGGGCGCAGGTCGCGGCGCTCAAGCGGGAGCCCGGGCGCGACATCTGGCTCTGCGGCGGCGGCGACCTCGCCGCGCAGCTGATCGAGGAGATCGACGAGATCCAGGTGAAGATCTCGCCGCTGCTGCTGGGCGCAGGGGTCCCGCTCTTCGGCGGGCTCCCGCAGCCGGTGACGCTCGAGGCCGTCGACCTGCGCGCGCTGCCCGGCGGAGTGGCGCTGGCGACCTACCGCCGGCGGGACAGCGGTCAGTTGTAGGACCGTACCGACACGTTCTGGCCGAGGGCCGTCCAGTCGAGACCGGGGGAGTCCTCCGGCTCGACGCCGTCGGGATGCACCTGCACGACGACCGAGGTGCGCTGCGACACCTCCAGGTCGCCGCCTCCGCCGCAGCCGCTCACGGGCCCGTCGTCGCCGTCGATGATCACGCAGTGGTCGTCGCCGCGGATCGACGAGCCGAGATAGACGTCCACGCCCTCGGCGCTGCCGACGAAGCGCACGGAATCCGGTTCGATCTGCTCGCTCACGTCGCCGAGATCCGGCAGCACGTCGCGCTCGTCCCGCGTCCGGTCGAAGTCCGAGTAGGGCGTCGGTCCCGCGCAGCCCGCGAGCAGCGGCAGGGCGAGCAGAGCGATCGCGGCGGCGGTGGCTCTTCTGTGCGGGTGGTTCCGTGGCATCGCGTCCCCCTCGTGCTGCGGTGTGCTCACCCTAGGCGCGCCGCACGGTGAACAGCCAGCCGGAGAGCTCCTCGTCGCCCTCGCTCCGCCGCGCGAAGCCCATCGCGTAGGCGTGCCCCTCGGCGTCGGGCTCCGAGTGCGGCCCCCAGTCGATCTCGGGGACCGGCCTGCGCGTGTCCGCGGTGGAGCGCAGCGGCTCGAGCGCCGCGGAGCCGGGCCGGACCGTCCAGACGCCGTCGTCGCGCCGGGTCATGCGGGTCCGGATCGCCGCGACGGATGTCACGACGCCCTCGATCCACACCGTGTCGGCGGCTCCTGTCGCGTCGCCGTAGCGGTCGAGCATCCACGGCGTCTCGTCGAGGTCGCCGCCGAAGAAGCCGCCGCGGTGGGGGACGGCGAGCCGCCGGATCCGGTCGCCGACGGCGACGACCTCGCCGTCCTCGTCCAGCTCCGAGGTCGTGCAGAGCGCCCGGAGCAGCGCCTCGCCCTCGTCGGCCTGCACGGTCACGGGCCGCCGAGCCAGTGGTCGATGCGGTGGTGGTCGGGGGTGAAGCCGTGCTCGACGCCCCAGAGGACGGCCTGGGTGCGGCTGGAGGCGCCGATCTTGCCGTAGACGCTGCGGATGTAGGACTTCACCGTGTTGGGGCTGAGGTAGGTGAGGGCGGCGACGTCGGCGTTGCTCTTGCCCTGGGTGATCAGGGCGAGGATCTCGGACTCGCGGTCGGTGATGCCCTCGTGGCGGCCGGGCCAGTCGAGGCCGGGGGCGGTGCCGGCGCGGCGGGGCGGCTCGCTGACGACGAGCTCGCCGGAGCGGACGGCCTCGAGGGCGGCGACGAGCTCGCGGGCGGGCAGGGTCTTGGAGAGGTAGCCGCGCACGCCCTGGTCGAGGGCGTCGGCGACGAGGTCGGGGTGGAAGTTCCAGGTGTAGACGACGACGTGCTCGGCGCGCGGGTTGCGGACGAGGTCGGCGAGCTCCTGCAGGTCCGACTCCGGCTGGGCGAACGAGTCGTAGAGGACGATGTCGATGCGGTCGGAGAGCGCGGCGTTCGCGTCGATCTCGGCGACGACGACGCGGTCGCGGTAGTGGTCGAACATGTGCGCGAGGCCCTTGAGGACGACGTCGTAGTCGTCGACCAGGGCGACGGTCAGGGGCGCCGGCATGCTCTGTCCATCCACGGACCGTACCGCGCCGTCGGGCATCGTGACTACACCCCCAGGGGTGTACCGGCCACCCCTCCGCGACTGCTTGGGTTGCCCATCGGCTCAGCGACCGCAGAGCCCCACCGCACGGTCCGCCGTGCTCGACAGGAAGGTGACTCCCGTGCTCGGACTCATCATCAGCCTCATCGTCGTCGGCCTCATCGCCGGCGCTCTCGCCCGCCTCATCGTGCCCGGGCGCCAGAACATCAGCATCCTGATGACCATTGTGCTGGGGATCGTCGGATCCTTCGTCGGCGGCTTCCTCGGCTTCCTGATCTTCCAGCACGACCCGATGGAGGGCTTCCTCCAGCCGGCCGGGATCATCGGCTCCATCATCGGCGCGATCATCGTGCTGTTCCTCTACACCCGCTTCGGCGGACGCGCCCGCAGCCGCGCCTGATCGGATGCGGAACGACACGACGCCGGCCCGGGAACACTCCCGGGCCGGCGTCGTCGTGCGTGCGGAGCGCGAGCGGTGCCGCTACTCGAGCAGCTTGCCCACGGTGGCGACCTCGCGGATCAGCGCCTGGATCTCCTCCGGGACCGCGGGGATCTCCTCGCGGGTGATGCCGGTGGACGGCGACCAGACCAGGTTGACCTGCAGCGCCGGGTCGATGTCCGGGTAGTCGCTGCGGTTGTGGCAGCCGCGGCTCTCGCGGCGCTCCAGCGCGGCCTCGAGGGTGGCCCGCGCGGCCATCGCGGCCGACTTCAGGTCGAAGGCGTGCGCCAGGTCTTGGAAGCCCGCGATGTCCGGGTGGATGCCGATGCCGGCGATGCGCGCCTCGATCGCGTCCAGCTCGGCGAGTCCGGCCAGCAGGCCCGCCTCGTCGCGGACGACGCCGGCGTGCTCGGTCATGGTGTTGCGGATCGCGCGCTGCAGGGCCCTTACGTTCTCCTCGCCGTCGGCGGCGAGCAGGTCCGCGATCTCGTCGCGGGCGACCTGCACCGACGCGGCGGAGCGGGTCTGCGCGGTGAGCGACGCGGAGTACTCCGCGGCCGCCTGGCCGACGATCCGGCCGAAGACGAGCAGCTCGATCAGCGAGTTGCCGCCGAGGCGGTTCGCGCCGTGCAGCCCGCTGGACGCCTCGCCGATGGCGTAGAGGCCGGGGACGTCGGTGCTGTGGTCGTCCGAGCGGACCCAGACGCCGCCCATCGAGTAGTGCGCGGTGGGCGCGATCTCGATCGGGTCCTTCGTTATGTCGAGCATCTGCAGCTCGAGCATCGTCTGGTAGACGCGGGGGAGGCGGGTCATGATCGTCTCGCGCGGCAGGTGCGAGACGTCGAGCCAGACACCGCCGTTCGGCGTGCCGCGGCCCTCCTTGATCTCGGTGTAGCAGGCGAGCGCGACGCGGTCGCGGGTCGAGAGCTCCATCCGCTCGGGGTCGTACTTGCCCATGAAGCGCTCGCCGAGGCCGTTGCGGAGGATGCCGCCCTCGCCGCGGGCCGCCTCGGAGATCAGCGTGCCGGCCGCGTTCTCGGGCTCGATGATGCCCGACGGGTGGAACTGCACCAGCTCGGGGTCGCGCAGGCGGCCGCCGGCCTCGACGGCCAGGCGGAACGAGTCGCCCGTGTTCTCGTCGCGGCGCGAGGAGGTGCGGCGCCAGATGCGGTTGTGGCCGCCGGCGGCGAGGATGACCGCGTCGGCGTGGATGAGGTAGCGGGTGCCGTCGACGAGGTCGAAGCCGTAGGCGCCGAAGACGGCGCCGTCCTCGTCGACGAGGATGCGCGTCACGTAGACGGTGTCGAGGATCGGGATGTCGAGCTGCGCCGCCCGGTTGACGAGCGTGCGCTGGATCTCGAGGCCGGTGTAGTCCCCGGCGAACGCGGTGCGGCGGTAGGTGTGCGCGCCGAAGAAGCGCTGCGAGATGCGGCCGTCGTCCTCGCGAGCGAACGGCATGCCGTAGCGCTCGAGGTCCTGGATGCCGCGGGCGGCGTTCGAGGTGACGATCTCGACCGTGTGCGGGTTGGCGAGCTGGTAGGACTCGGTGATGGTGTCGGCCGCGTGCTGCTGCCAGCTGTCGTCGGGGTCCATCGTGGCGAGGGCGGCGTTGATGCCGCCGGCGGCGAGCGAGGTGTGCGCGTCCGACTTCGAGCGCTTGCCCAGCGCGAGGACGTCGACGCCGGCCTCGGCCAGCTCGATCGCGGCGCGGAGGCCCGAGCCGCCGGTGCCGATGACGAGAACGGAGGCGGAGATCCGGCGCTCCGGGGTCGTGGTGGTCGCTGAAGTGGTCATGACTCCACGCTAGGCAGAGTGCCTTGATTACTCCAATGCATAATGCTGGGGCCCGCCATGCGCTTACGCTATGGCGATGAACTTCGAGCAGCTGTCCGGATTCGTCGAGGTCGCGCGCCTCGGCAGCTTCACCCGTGCCGCGGAGGAGCTGCATCTCGCGCAGCCCTCGCTGAGCCGGCAGATCTCCTCGCTCGAGCAGGACCTCGGCTCCGAGCTGTTCCAGCGGGCGCGCTCCGGCAGCACGCTCACCCCGGCCGGTGAGCTGCTGCTGCCGCTCGCGAGGCGCATGCTCGCCGACGCCGAGTCGGTGCGCCGCGAGCTGGCCGAGCTCGCCGGGCTCGAGCGCGGGCGGGTCCGCTTCGGCGCGACGCCCACGCTCTGCATCAGCCTGGTCGCGGAGGTGCTGCACGCCTTCCACGCGGCGCACCCGGCGATCGAGCTGCACCTGGCCGAGGACGGCTCGCGCAGCCTGCTCGACCGGCTCGCGCGCGGCGAGCTCGACCTCGCGCTGGTGACGACCTCGACGGCGGCGGCCGTCGGTGCGTTCACGGTGACACCGCTGCTCGTCGAGGAGCTCGTCGTGGTCTCCTCGGCGGCCGAGCCGGCGCTCGCCGACGGCGACGCCCTCGGACTGGCGGCCGTGGCGGGTCTCCCGCAGATCGTCTTCAACTCCAGCTACGACCTGCGCCGGACGACCGATGCCGCCTTCGCGGCCGCGGGCCTGGTGCCCGACGTGGTGCTCGAGGGCGCCGAGATGGACGCGGTGCTGCGCTTCGCCGAGCGCGGTCTCGGCGTCGCGATCGTGCCGGCGATGGTGCTGCAGGGCCGCCCCGGGCTGCGCTCGATCCGGATCGAGGAGCCGACGCTCAGCCGCACGATCAGCCTCGCCCGCCCGGCGGACCTCGCGCCGACGGCGGCGGTGCGGGTCATGCAGCGCACGATCGCGGCGACGGCGCGCGCGTTCGCCGCCCGGGCGGGCGGCACGATGCGGCTGGCGGAGGGTCAGTCGGAGAGGACTCCCGACCGCGCGTAGCCGCGGCTGCGGATCGAGAGGACCGCCGCGCCGAGTGCCGCGGCGATCACCGAGCCGGCCAGCACGCCGACCTTCACGTGCTCGTCGGCCTCGCTCCCGACGCCGAAGGACAGCTCGCCGACGAGCAGCGAGACGGTGAAGCCGATGCCGGCGAGCATCGACATGCCGACCAGGTCCGGCCAGCGCAGCGCCGGGTCGAGGCGGAGGCCGGGCAGGCGGGTGATCAGGAAGGTGGTCGCGAGGATCCCGAGCGGCTTGCCGACCACCAGGCCGACGATGATGCCGAGGGCGATGCTGTCCTGGAACGACTCGACGAGGCCGGTGAGGCCGCCGATGGTGACTCCGGCCGAGAAGAAGGCGAAGACCGGGACGGCGACGCCGGCCGAGACGCCGCTCCAGCGGTCGGCGAAGTGCGCGGCGAGTCCGTCGTACTCGGGCTCGCCGTCGCTGCCGGTTCCGGTGCGGACGCGGGCGCGGGCGGTCGCGACGACCGGGACCGCGAAGCCGAGCAGCACGCCGGCGACGGTCGCGTGGATGCCGGAGGCGTGCACGAGCGCCCAGGTGGCGACGCCGAGCGGGATCAGGAGCCACCAGGTGCGGACGCCGCGCTGGACGAGGACGGCGAAGATCCCGAGCGGGACGAGCGCGAGCAGCAGCGGCAGGAAGGCGATGGCCGAGGTGTAGAAGACGGCGATGATCGTGATCGCGAGCAGGTCGTCGACGACGGCGAGGGTGAGCAGGAAGGTGCGCAGGGCGACCGGGAGGCTCTTGCCGACGACCGCGATCACGGCGACCGCGAAGGCGATGTCGGTGGCGACCGGGATCGCCCAGCCCTGCAGGGCGTCGGGGCCGGCGGTCGCGTTGATCGCGACGTAGATCAGGGCGGGGACGGCGACGCCGCCGAACGCGGCGGCGACCGGGAGGGCGGCGGTGCGCGGGTCGCGGAGCTTGCCGACGACGAACTCCTCCTTGAGCTCGAGGCCCACGACGAAGAAGAAGATCGCGAGCAGTCCGTCGGCCGCCCAGGCGCCGACGCTGAGATTCAGGTGAAGCGCCTCGGGGCCGAACTCGTAGTCGCGGACGGTCTCGTAGAAGCCGGCCGCGGGCGAGTTGGCGAGGACCAGGGCGAGGACGGTCGCGCCGAGCAGCAGGGCGCCGCCGACGGCGTCGGAGCGCAGCGTCTGGCGCAGGCCCCGCCAGATCGCGTGCGGCGCCTGGTGGGTGGGCTCGGAGGCAGGAGTGTGGGGCACGGAGGGGCTTCCTTCGGGAGGTCGTCGGATCACGTGAGAACACGGCAGAGGGCCGCGTCCGCCGACCAGACTTCCCGGCACACCGCCGACCATCGTACCGGGCCGTTCCTCCCTGCACTCGGACGATCCCTACACTCGGACGATGCGACACGGCATCGTCATCCTCCCGCAGGAGCCCTGGTCCACCGCCCGCCGCAAGTGGCAGTCCGCGGAGGGGCTCGGCTTCGACCACGCCTGGACCTACGACCACCTCTCCTGGCGCTCGCTCGCCGACCAGGTCTGGCACGCGACGATCCCGACGCTGACGGCCGCCGCGGTGGTCACCGAGACGCTGCGGCTGGGCACCTTCGTCGCCTCGCCGAACTTCCGGCACCCGGTGCCGTTCGCGAAGGAGATCGCGACGGTCGACGAGATCTCGGGCGGCCGCTTCGTCCTCGGGGTCGGCTCGGGCGGGACGGGCTTCGACGCGACGGTGCTCGGGCAGGAGCTGCACTCGCCCAGGGAGCGGCACGAGCGCTACGTGGAGTTCGTCGCGGCGCTCGACGTGCTGCTGCGGCACGAGGAGCCGGGCTCGGGCGGGATCGACCTCGACGGCGCCTGGTTCACGGCGCGCGGCGCCCGGATGGTGGGGGAGCCGGTGCAGTCGCCGCGCGTGCCGTTCGTGCTCGCGGCGAACGGGCCGAAGGGCCTCGCGCTCGTGGCCGAGCGGGCGCAGGGCTGGGTGACGACGGGGCCGGAGGGCCGCAGCACCGAGGAGTGGTGGGCGGCGGTCGCCGAGCTCTCGCAGCGCCTCGACGACGCCCTCGAGGCCGCCGGGCGCGACCCGCGCTCGATCGAGCGGCACCTCTCGCTCGACTCCGGGCCGGACTACTCCCTCGAGAGCGTCGACCGCTTCGCCGACTCGGCCGGCCGCGCCGAGGCGCTGGGCTTCACCGACGTGATCGCGCACTGGCCGCGGACGGAGGGGCTGTACGCCGGCGACGAGGACGTGCTCTACGAGGTCGCGGCTCGGTTCTGAGGCGCGGGCGGGCGTCGCAGTCCACGGGCCGCGAGGGCGACGCAGGCGAGGATCGCGAGCGCGGTCGCCGCGAGCAGCAGCGGCATCGGCAGGGCGACGGCCAGCGCCGCCAGGATCGCCGGCACCAGGAAGCCCGCGTAGGTGACGGAGTAGTAGACGGCGGTGACGCTCGCCAGGTCGCGCGTCTCGACGAGGGCCTGCGAGGCGGTCAGTCCGGAGACCATCGCGAGACCGTAGCCGCAGCCGAAGACCGGCGCGGCGACCAGGACCGGCCAGAGCTGCTGGCCGACGGCGGCGGGGATCAGCAGCAGAGCGCCGAGGGCGGTGAGCGCGCCGCCGACGAGGGCGCCGCGGCCGCGCAGCAGCGCGAGAAGCGGGCCGGAGAAGAGCTGGGTGACCCAGCCGCAGCCGAGGGTGATCACGGTGACGAGGGTCGCGAAGCCGACGGTGAGACCCGGCAGGCGGTCGGCGACCAGGCTCGGCCCGACCGCGAAGGACAGGGCGGGTGCCGCGAAGACCCAGGGGGCGAGCGGCAGGACGACGGCGGCGAAGCGGGCGCGGGCGGGGCGCGGGATGCTCAGCTCGCCGGTCAGGCGGCCGGCGGACGGGTCGTAGGCCCGGGTCTCGGGTGCGCGGAGGAGCACGAGGACGGCGGCGACGCAGGCGGCGGACTGGACGATGTAAGGGAGCACGGTCGGCCAGGGGCCGAACTGCGCGAGCGCGCCGCCGACTCCCGCGCCGCCGCCGAAGCCGATGGTGAGCATCGCGGAGGCGCGGCGGGCGCCGGCCGAGGACGCTCCGGTCGCGATCGAGAGCTCCTTGATCCAGGCCGTGCCGACGACCATCCCCGCCGCGACGCTCAGCCCGCTGATGAAGCGGCCGACGCCGAGCCCGAGCACCGAGGCGGGGGAGCAGGCGAGCACGACGCTGCCGAGGATCCCCAGCACGAGGCCCGCGAGCAGCACCGGCCGCCGGCCGAAGCGGTCAGACCAGCCGCCGGCCAGCGCGAAGCCGGGCACGATGCCGAGGACGTAGGCGGCGAGCAGGATCGTGACCTGCGTCTGGGTGTAGCCCTCGAGCTGGCGGTAGAGCTGCATCAGCGGCAGGAACTGGTTGCCGCCCCAGCCGAGGACGACGAGCGACGGCGCGACGAGGAGCCAGGAGCGCGCGGAGGGAGCGGACGATCCGGCGGGAGAGGGGAGCGGCACGGTCCATAGTGGCGCACCCGAGCGGCTCGCGGTCAGAGCCGCACGACGAGCTTCCGCGCGGACACGCCCGCGTGCAGCCGGTCGAGCGCGCCCTGCACGGCGCCGAGACCGGTGCCGACGACCTCGGGCTCGGGCGCGCAGCGGTGGCGGCCGTCGGCGAGCGCGCTCGGCAGGTGATCGCGCCAGAGCATCGGTCCGACCTCGTTGCCCATCAGCGTGGCGCCCCAGACGTAGCGGGCGCGGATGCCGCGACGGCGGGCGGCGAGCTGGAGGCGGAGGTTCGCGCCGACCAGCCGCGACATCGTCCGCACGAACGGGAGCGAGAGCCCCGCCCTGCGCGGCAGGGAGCCGAAGGAGACCGAGGGGCTGGCGAGGGCGACCCGGCGGGCTCCGGTGGCGGCCGCGACGGCGACGCAGGGCTCGGCGGAGCCGGTGCCGACCGCGAGGATCCCCGCCACCTCCGCGCCGCCGATCGCGGCGACGACGTCCTCGACCGCGCTCGGGCCGCGGTAGTCGACGACCACGTCGGCGCCGAGCTCGCGGAGGCGGGCGTGGTTGCCGGACGAGGCGGTGGCGACGACGCGGTGGCCGGAGGCGACGGCGAGCTGGATCGCGTTGCTGCCGACGCTGGTGGCGCCGCCCCAGACCACGACCGTCCGGCCCGTGGCGACCGGCTCGGCCGAGGGGTGGGGCAGCGCCAGGTGGTCCTTCTGGAAGAGCGCGGTCGCGGCGGTGGAGACCGCGAGCGGCAGGACCACGGCCTGCTCGTCCGCCAGCTGCGGCGGGATCGGCGCGGCGAGATCCGCGCGGACGACCGTGTACTCCTGGAAGCCGCCCTCGGCGTCGTGCCGGCGACCGCGCTCCATGCCGACCGCGTAGGCGACGACGCGGTCGCCGACGGCGAAGTGGTCGACGCCGGGCCCGACCGCCGCGACCTCGCCGGCGACGTCCTCGCCGAGGATCGAGGGGTAGGGGAGCCAGCGGTACATCAGGTCGCCGGTCCACTGCTTGAGCTCGTCGAGCGGATTCACGGCGACGGCGCGGTTGCGCACCAGCAGCTCGCCGGGCCCGGGCTCGTGCAGCGCGGCGGGACCGACGACCAGGTCGGCGCGGGGCGCGGGGAGGCGCGCGGCGGAGTTGGTGAGAGCGGCGGTGTTCGAGGGCAAGGGGTCTCCAGTGCTCGACGGCATGACGTGTCATCACTCTAGCCCTGATGACACGTCGTGTCATCGGCTAGCCTGGCTGCATGTCACGCTGGGCCCCCGACGCCGCACTGCGCCTCGAGCGCGCCGCGATGGAGCTGTTCGCCGAGCACGGCTACTCCGCGACGACGGTGCCGTCGATCGCCGAGCGGGCCGGGCTCACGACCCGCACCTTCTTCCGGCACTTCGCCGACAAGCGCGACGTGCTGTTCCTCCGCGAGCGGGAGTTCCCGGAGGTGGTGGCCCGGCTGCTCGCCGGGGCACCCGCAGGCCTGGACCCGCTCGGGCTGCTGATGCACGGGCTGGAGACGGTCGCGGCGGGGGACCTCGAGGGCTGGCGCGGCGAGATCGCGGCACGGCGGGCGGTCGTGCTGTCCGAGCCGGCGCTGCGCGAGCGCGAGCTGCTGAAGTCGGCGGTGCTCACCGACGCGATGCGCGACGCGCTGGTCGAGCGGAGTGTCCCGCTGGAGGACGCGGCGCTCGCCGCCCGTACGGCGGCCGCGCTCTTCGACGCGTCGCTGGAGCAGTGGCTCGGGGAGCGAGACAGCACGCTGGTCGTGGTGCTCCACGAGCAGTGCCTGCGGCTCCGGAGACTGGTGAGCGCGGCGGAGCAGGCGGGCTCGCCCGAGTAGGCGAGCCCGCCGCGACTCACGCCTTCGAGGTGGCCGTCGCGTTGCCGACGACGCCCTGGGGGGTGGACGTGGTGTCGGTCAGCACGAAGCGGATCTCCTGCGGGAAGGCGGTCGGCTTGACCCGCACCCAGGTCGTCTCCGCCGCGCGGGTCAGGGTCCAGGAGTAGGTGTAGAGGCCGTCGGTCAGGACGCCCTGCACGCCCGGGGCGAGGCTGGTGGTGTCGTAGGTGATCGTGGACACCGGCTTCGCGGAGGTGATGACGTACGTCCAGCCGGTCTTGTACGAGGCGTAGTCGCCGTCGTCCGGGACCGCGGTGAAGTCGGTGCGCGCGTAGCCGGTGTTGTTGGTCGCCTTCAGGCTCGGGTCGCCGACCGACTGGCGGGTCGCCGAGAAGGTCGGGTTCGGGTAGGTGTCCGGCTGGCCGGGGACGACCTCCACGGTGGAGGCGCTCGCGAGCGGCGCCGCGGCGGCGACGGCGATCACGGGCAGCGACCAGGCCGCGGCGACGGCGACGGAGCGGCGCGAGGGGGAGAGCGGGGAGAGCGGGGAGGAGGTGGGCACGGGGTCCTTTCGGGGCCGGGAGGGGGGAGTTCCGTCCAGAAAGTAGCGACAGCCGCCCCGTCCTTCCGCGCCAGCACCCGCCCCGCCACGGCCCCTCTCAGGGGGAGGGAGCACGCCGTTCCTGGGCTCCGGCTGACACGGCCGGGTAGAACCGCCTAGTCCCGGAGAGGTCCTCGTTAGCCTGGTCCGCATGGCCAGAACCGTCTCCACCACCACCGCCGTCGACCGCGACGGCATGCTCGACTTCGTGCGACCGCGGCACCGGATGCTCGTCGCCACCACCCGCGCGGACGGCCGGCCGCAGATGTCGCCGGTGTCCGGCGGTGTCGACGCCGAGGGCCGCCTGGTGATCTCGACCTACCCCGGCCGGGCGAAGACCCGCAACGCCGAGCGCCGCTCCGCGGCGTCGGTCCTCGTGCTGTCCGACGACTGGAACGACGCGTGGATCCAGGTCGACGGCGACGCGGAGGTCCTGCACATGCCCGAGGCGGAGGACGCGCTCGTCGACTACTACCGCAGCATCTCGGGGGAGCACCCGGACTGGGACGAGTACCGCGCGGCGATGCGCCTGCAGGACAAGTCGCTGCTGCGCATCACGCCGACGCGCTGGAGCCCGATCGCGACCGGCGGCTTCCCGGCCGACGTCGCGGCGCGGCTCGACGCCCCTCGCACCGACGTCCTGAACCCCGACGACCGGGCGTGATCCGCCCTCGCCTCACCCGGGCCGGCCGGGCCTGGCGCGACGCGGTCGCCGGCCCGCGGCTGCTGCTCGCGCTGAAGACCGCGGTGGCGGTGGGCATCGCCTGGGCCGTCGCGCCGCACGTGCCCGGCGTCGCCGAGCAGTACCCGTACTACGCACCGCTCGGCGCGCTGGTCAGCATGTACCCGACGCTGATGGGCTCGGCGAAGACCGGGCTGCAGACGCTGCTGGGGCTGGCGGCCGGCATCGGGCTCGCGGTGCTGGTCGTGGTGACGGTCGGCCCGACCTGGTGGACGATCCCGCTGATCGTCGGCATCGGCGTGGTGCTCTCGGGCACCGGCTGGTTCGGCGCGGGCCGCGAGTACGTGCCGATGGCGGCGCTCTTCGTGCTGATCATCGGCGGCGCGAAGGCGGAGGACTACTCGCTCGGCTACCTCGTGCAGATGGCGGTCGGCGTCGTGGTCGGGCTGCTGGTCAACCTTCTGGTCGCGCCGGGGCTGACCTCCGAGGCGGCGTCCGCGCGGGTGGACGAGTTCGAGCGCCAGCTCGGGCGCCACCTGCACGACATGGGCGCGGCCCTCGAGGAGACCTGGCCGCCCGAGCACGAGGCCTGGTCGACCAACGGCGAGCAGCTCGCGGCGACCGCGACCGAGGTGCGGCGGGCGCTGGTCGACGGCGACGAGAGCCGCAAGGGCAACCCGCGCGCTCTGCTGCACCGGCACAGCTCGCAGACCGACCACCTCCGGCTGGCCACCCTGGACGGGACGCTCTTCCACGTCCGCGACATGACGGCGGCGCTCGCCGACACGATCTGGAACCGCCCGGGTGCCCTGCCGTTCGACGCGGAGCTGGCGGCGCCGCTGAGCGCGGCCTGCCACGCGGTCGGCGACGCGGTGGTGACGGGCGGCTCGCCGGAGGACCGCTCCCTGGAGCCGGCGGAGAGGGCGGTCGACGAGCTCGCGCGCGCCGTCGACGCCCGCGCCGCGGCGACCGGGACGAGCATGGGCCCGGGTGTGCTGGTCGCGATCCACCTGCGCCGCATCCTCGTGGAGCTGCGCAGGGACGACCCCGTGCGAGCTCAGGGGGCGAATGCACAGGGATCGCGTGCGGAAGGATGAGGGGATGACTCCGGAGCTCCTCGACCGATTCGCGCACTGGTTCGACGAGGGGGCGCCGGTCGCGCCGTCGCTGAGCTGGGCGCTGTTCGACCGCGACGGGCTGATCGCCCGGCACGGTCGCGCGGAGCACCGGCTCGACGGCGCCGCGCCGGACGCCGGCACCGTGCACCGCATCGCGTCGATGTCGAAGAGCTTCGAGGCGGCGGCGGTGCTGATCCTCCGCGACCGCGGGCTGCTCGACCTCGACGACCGCGTCAGCGCCCACGTGCCGGAGTTCGCGGACCCGGTCGACGCCGCGGGGCGGGTGCTGCCGGTGACGCTACGGATGCTGCTCAGCAACTGCTCGGGGCTGCCCGAGGACAACGGCTGGGCCGACCACGTGATGGCGATGCCGCGGGCCGAGTTCCTCGCGCTGATCGCGCGCGGGCTGACCTTCACCGAGCGGCCGGGCGAGGTCTACCAGTACTCGAACATCGGCTTCTGGCTGCTCGGGGTGATCGTCGAGAACGTCTCCGGCGAGGACTTCGTCGCCTTCGCGACCCGGACGATCCTCGAGCCGCTCGGCCTCGCGAGCACGCGCTACGAAGTGGGCGCCTACCCCGAGGGCACCGACCTCGCGCAGGGCTTCAGCAGCTTCGACGAGGGCGCCACCTGGACCGCCCGCCCGTACACCGGCACCGGTGTGGGCGCCTGCGCCGCGAGCATGTTCAGCACCGTCGGCGACATCGCGCGCTGGAGCGCCTGGCTGTCGTCGGCGTTCGAGGGCGCCGACGGCGGCATCGACGACGGGGACGCCGACGACGCCGTGCTCAGCCGCGCCTCCCGCCGCGAGATGCAGCGCGGCTGGACTCCGGTGCCCGCGCTCAGCCCGCGGGCCGGGGAGAGCACGCTCGACGGCTCCGCCTACGGACTCGGCCTCGTGATCGAGCAGGACGTCCGCTTCGGCGCGATCGCGCACCACTCCGGCGGGCTGCCCGGCTGGTCCTCGAACATGCGCTGGCACCTCGGGTCGGGCCTGGGAGTCGTGGTCTTCGCGACGACGAACGGCGCCAAGCTCGCCGCCGCGGCCACGGGCCTGCTGCGCGCGGCGCTCGAGGACGCGGAGCCGCCGGCGCGCACGATCGCGGTGCACCCGTCGACGCTGGCGGCCGCGGCGGCCGTCGAGGCGGCGATCGTCGGTCCCGGTGACCCTGCGCGGGCCGAGGAGCTCTCCGGCGGCGTGCTGTTCAGCCCGAACCTCCTGAGCGACCTGCCCGCCGAGGTGCGCGCCCGCCGCCTCGCCGCGGTGCTGGCGGAGGTCGGCGGACTCGCGGAGGAGCCGACCGCCCGGCCCCTGCGCGAGCGGCTGCTCTGGAGCGCCTCCGCGGCCCAGGTCGCCTTCACGCTGCCCGGCCGGGACGGCGAGCTGGAGGTCCGGCTCGAGATGACGCCGACGATCCCCGCGCTGCTGCAGCGCCTCGACGTCGTGAAGCGGGAGGCGCTCGAGTCGCCGCCGGTGGTGCGCTCCTACCGCCCCACCCTGGACTGAGCGCACATCGGAACAGGGCAGGCTGGTCCGATGACTGCGCGCACTCCCGACGACCACCGCCTCGACCGGGTCCGTGTCCGCGGCGCCCGCGAGAACAACCTCCGCGACGTGGACGTGGACATCCCGCGCGACGCGCTGGTCGCCTTCACCGGCGTCTCCGGCTCGGGCAAGAGCTCCCTCGCGTTCGGCACGCTCTACGCGGAGGCGCAGCGCCGCTACTTCGAGTCGGTCGCGCCGTACGCGCGGCGGCTGATCGACCAGGTCGGGGTGCCGGACGTCGACGCGATCGACGGACTCCCACCCGCCGTCGCGCTGCCGCAGCGGCGCTCCGGCGGCTCGGCGCGCTCGACCCTGGGGAGCGCGACCACGCTCTCGTCCGTGGTGCGGATGGTGTTCTCGCGGGTCGGGACCTACCCCGAGGGCGCGCCGATGCTCCTCGCGGAGGACTTCTCCGCGAACACCGTCCAGGGCGCCTGCCCGGCCTGCCACGGGATCGGCCGCGTCTACGACGTACCCGAGGAGCTGATGGTGCCGGACGACTCGCTCTCGATCCGCGACGGCGCGCTCGCGGCCTGGCCGACCGCCTGGCACGGCAAGCAGCTGCGCGACAGCCTGATCTCGCTCGGCTACGACATCGACGTGCCCTGGGCGACCCTGCCGGCCGAGGAGCGCGAGTGGATCCTGTACACGCAGGAGTCGCCGCAGGTGCCGGTCTGGACGGATCGCGGGCCGGCCGAGGTGCGGGCGGCGGTGGCGGCGGGGGCCGAGCCGCGGTACATGAGCACGTTCCTCGGCGTGAAGCGCTACGTGATGGACACCTTCGCGGGCTCCAAGAGCGCCCGGATGCGCGAGCGCGCGGCCACGTTCCTGGTCAGCGTCGCCTGCCCGGACTGCCACGGCAAGCGGGTGAAGCCCGAGGCGCTGGCGGTGAGCTTCGAGGGGTTCGACATCACCGAGCTCTCGGCGCTGCCGCTCGAGGAGCTCGCGGCGCTGCTGGCCCGCGTGCTCGAGCCGAACTGGGTGCCCTTGGGCGGTGGCCCGCTCGCCCCGGAGACCCGGCTGGCCGCCCAGCGCCTCGTCTCGGACCTGCTCGGCCGGATGGCGCCGATCGTCGACCTCGGCCTCGGCTACCTGTCGCTGGACCGCTCCACGCCGACCCTGTCCTCGGGTGAGCTGCAGCGGATGCGCCTCGCCACCCAGGTGCTCTCGCGGCTGTTCGGGGTGGTGTTCGTCCTGGACGAGCCGTCGACGGGGCTGCACCCGGCCGACACGGAGGCGCTGCTCGGCATCCTGCGCGCGCTGAAGAACAGCGGCAACACGGTCTTCTTCGTCGAGCACTCGCTCGACGTGATCCGCGAGGCCGACTGGATCGTCGACATCGGCCCGGCGGCCGGCTCGGGCGGCGGCACCGTCGTCTACTCGGGTGAGCTCGACGGGCTGCGCGAGGCCGGCGAGTCGATCACCCGGCGCTACCTCTTCCCCGAGACCGCGGAGCCGACGCCGCCGCTGCCCGCCCGGCGGACGCCCGACGCGCAGGTCCGGCTGGTCGACGTGGCGCGCAACAACCTCCGCGGGCTCGACGTGTCGTTCCCGCTCGGCGCGCTGACCGCGGTGACGGGGGTCTCCGGGTCGGGCAAGTCGACGCTGGTCAATCGGGCGCTCCCCGACCTGCTCCGCGCGAGCCTGCAGGCGGATCTGGCGGGGGAGGGCCCGGAGCCGGACGAGTCCTCCTCCGACGACCCGCTGCTCGACGCCGACACCGCCGTCACCACCGGCAGCGCGACCGGTCCGGCGGAGCGGCTGCGCCGGGTCGTGCAGGTCGGCCAGACGCCGATCGGGCGCACCTCGCGCTCCAACGTCGCGACCTACACCGGGCTCTTCGACCGCGTCCGCGCGCTGTTCGCGGCGACTCCCGAGGCGAAGCGGCGCCGCTACGGTGCCGGCCGCTTCTCCTTCAACATGCCCAGCGGTCGCTGCCCGGTCTGCAAGGGCGAGGGGACCATGGAGGTCGAGCTGCTCTTCCTGCCGACGGTGCAGGCGCCGTGCACGGAGTGCGGCGGGACGCGCTACAACGCCGAGACCCTCGAGGTGACCTGGGGCGGGCGCTCGATCGCCGAGGTGCTCGCGCTGAGTGTCACCGAGGCGCGCGAGGTCTTCGCCGAGGAGACGGAGATCGGCCGGCACCTCGATGCGCTGCTCGACGTGGGTCTCGGCTACGTCGCGCTCGGGCAGCCGGCGCCGGAGCTGTCCGGCGGCGAGGCGCAGCGGGTGAAGCTCGCGTCGGAGCTGCGGCGGGCTCAGCGCGGCGACACGCTCTACCTGCTCGACGAGCCGACGTCGGGACTGCACCCGGCCGACGCCGACCGGCTGCTCGGCCACCTGCAGCACCTCGTCGACGCGGGCAACACGGTGATCGTCGTCGAGCACGACATGCGGATCGTCGCCGACGCGGACTGGGTGATCGACCTCGGGCCCGGCGCCGGGGACGCGGGCGGCGCGATCGTCGCGACCGGCACGCCGGAGCAGGTCGCGCGGGCGGAGGGCAGCCGGACGGCGCCGTACCTGCTGGCCGCGCTGGAGCGGCGCTCGTAGGGCATCGGCGTCGCGCGGAGGGGGAGTGTCCGGCGGGTGGCCGAGGGGCTAGCGTATGCCGCATGCCCGCCTCCTCCCGCCGTGTCGTCCCGGCGCTCCTCGCCTCCGCCCTCGTCGCCGGGGCTCTCGCCCTGCCGACGCCCGCCCTCGCCGATACCGCTGTGAAAGCGGGGACGAGCGGAGGCACCAGCTCCGGCGACCCGTACTTCCCCGGCCTCGGCAGCTCGGGCTTCGACGCGCTCAGCTACAGCCTGTTCCTCACCTACGACCCGGCGCCGCGGGCGCTCACCGGCCGGGCCGTCGTGACCCTCGCGCCGACGCAGGAGCTGAGCTCGTTCTCCTTCGATCTGCGCGGACTGACGGTCTCGAAGGTGTCGGTGAACACGAAGGGCGCCGCCTTCACGCAGGTCGGCGACGAGCTGACGATCACGCCGTCCCGCTCGCTGAAGAAGGGCGCGCCGACCCTGGTCGACATCCGCTACGCCGGCACGACCGGCAATCCGGTCGACGGCACCGGCGCCCCGTACGGCTGGTGGTCCACCGACGACGGCGCCCTGGTCGCCAGCGAGCCCGACGGCGCCTCGACCTGGTACCCGGTGAACGACTCGCCCGCCGACAAGGCCCGCTACTCCTTCACCCTCACGGTCCCGGAGGGGCGAACTGCCGTCGCCAACGGGGTGCCGGTGGGCTCGCCGGTCACCCGCAACGGCTGGACCACGTCGAGCTGGGTCGAGACCAGTCCGATGGCGAGCTACCTCGCGATGGTGAACATCGGCGACTACGACCTCGTCCGCTCCCGGGCGGGCGGCGTCGTCAGCATCGATGCGGTCGATCGCGACATCACCGGCGAGGCACGGGCGAGCACCGAGGCCGCCCTCGCGCGCCAGGGCGAGATCATCGACTACTTCACGAGCGTCTTCGGCGCCTACCCGTTCCGCTCGGGCGGAGCCGTCGTCGACGACGAGGAGATCGGCTACGCGCTCGAGACGCAGGGACGCTCGTTCTACTCGGGCAGCGCCGACACCTCGACCGTCGCGCACGAGATCTCGCACCAGTGGTTCGGCGACAGCGTCACCCCGCGGCTCTGGTCGGACATCTGGCTGAACGAGGGCTTCGCGACCTACGCCGAGTGGCTGTGGGCGGAGCACGACGGCGGCCCGACCGTCGAGGAGTCGGCCGCTGAGGTCGCGGCGATCCCCGCGGACGACCCGTTCTGGGCGACGCAGGTCGCGGATCCGGGGGCGCTCGGCCTCTTCGACAGCCCGATCTACGCGCGCGGCGGATTGACGCTGGTCGAGCTGCGCTCCACGATCGGCGACGAGGCCTTCGGCACGCTGCTGCAGCGCTGGGCCGCCGAGAACCGCTACGGCACCGTCACGACGGCCGACCTCCAGGAGCTCGCCGAGTCCGTCTCGGGCCAGGACCTGACCGCCTTCTTCGACACCTGGCTCCGCACCCCGTCGAAGCCCGCGGGCCTGTAGCCGCCTGCTGGTCGAGTCGCGTGCAGCGCGCATCGAGACCCACCGTTCGTGAGTGGGTGGATCTCGATACGCCCTCTGCGCGGGCTACTCGATCAGCATGGATCGGCACCGGCGTGCTGGGCAGGCATGACGGACTCATGTTGGTCGAGTAGCGCGCAGCGCGTATCGAGACCCACCCATCGGGCGACGGTGGATCTCGATACGCCCTCTGCGAGGGCTACTCGATCAGCATGGGCGGTACCGGGGCAGAGCGTGTGTCAGCGTGTCGGCGCAGCATGAAGCGGCGCATGGGCGGGCGCGGGCGCGCGCATTTCATGTTGGTCGAGTAGCGCGCAGCGCGTATCGAGAACCACCCATCGAGTGACGGTGGATCTCGATACGCCCTCTGCGAGGGCTACTCGATCAGCATGGGGCGGCAGCAACGTGCTGAGCAGGCGTGACGGACCCCTGTTGGTCGAGTAGCGCGCAGCGCGTATCGAGACCCACCCATCGGGTGACGGTGGATCTCGATACGCCCTCTGCGAGGGCTACTCGATCAGCATGAATCGGTACCGGCCTGCTGGGCAGGCGTAAGCGGATTGGCAAAGCATGAAGCGGCGCATAGGCGGGCGCGGGCGCGCTCATTTCATGCTGGTCGAGTAGCGCGCAGCGCGTATCGAGACCCACTCATCGGGTGACGGTGGATCTCGATACGCGCTCTGCGAGGGCTACTCGATCAGCAGGGGGCGGCGCGGGTGCAGAACCGCGTTCGTCAGAACGGGGGCGGTGCGTCCCGGAAGCGGGGGCCCGGCGGGGCGCCGGCGAGTGCGGGTGGGCGGATCGTGATGCGGCGGCCGGTGGGGGTGGTCCAGACGATGCTGCCGTCCGGGCGGGGGATGTAGGTCCAGCGGTCGCCGTGGCGGACGTGGTGGTGGGACGTGCAGAGGCAGACGAGGTTGTCCAGGGACGTCTCGCCGCCGTTGCGCCATTCGATCGTGTGGTCGGCCTCCGCTCGGGATGCGGTGCGGGTGCAGCCGGGGAAGCGGCAGGTCTGGTCGCGGAGCTGGAGGTGCAGGCGCATCTGCGGCGGCGGGACGCGGTGGGTGCGGCCGACGGACCTCACGGCACGGGTGTCCGGATCGGTGAGCACTCGCGTGAAGGAGGCGCCGGAGGCGACCAGGGCGCGGGCGAGGTCGGCGGAGATGAGGCCGTAGCCGTCGAGGTCCGCGGGGGCGTCGTCGAGTCCGACGGCGGTGGACGCGGCGAGGGTGAGGCGCACCTCCGCGCGGATCCCGGGGACGAACGATGGGGTCACTTGAGGACCGTCACCTGCGGGCGTGGTGCCGGCGATGTCGCCGTCGCGCAGCAGATCAGTGAGCACGTCGGCCTTCAGTTGCGCCAGGGTGCGCTCGTCGCCTCCCTCGCGGAGGGACCGGGCGATGCGGTCGACGCGCTCGGCGATGCCCATCGCGTCCGGCGCGGGCAGCAGCGCGCACAGTGTCGCCATGCCGTCGATCTCCGGCGAGACCCAGACGGCGCGGTCCTGCCGGGCGCGGACGTGCCGCTGGGTGAGCGGCTCCTCGTGGAGCTCGTCGCGCAGGCGGGCGACGATCCGCCTCAGCTGCGTGGGCGTGACCTCCGGGGCGACCTCGGCGGCGCGCTCGTCGAACCGGGCGCGGGAGCCGGGAGGCAGGGTCGCGGCGGTCGCGCAGACGATCTCGCTCGAGTCCCAGAGCAGCCGGCCCTCCGCGAGTAGCGCGCGGGTGCGGGGGAGGTCCTCGACGAGCAGCCGCGCGTGCTCGAGGACCGTCTCTGTCGCCCGCTCGGACAGGCGGAGCTTGACCGCGAACTCGGCCCGGATCGACCGCTCGACCAGGGTGCGCGCCTCGCTGCGGGAGAGCGACTTCGCACGGGCGAACGCGTCGGGGACGGTGACCGCCGCGCGGTAGGCGAGGTGCAGGGTCTGCGCGCGGGTGAGGAGCAGCTGCGCGGAGGTGCGTCCGATCTCCGCGGCGATGTCGGTCAGCGCGTCGACGGCGGCGAGCGCGCTCGACTGCCCTGCCGCTCCCGGGTCGCTGTGGTCGTCCATACGTGTATTGAAGCAGGGACCACCGACACCCGAGCCCCCCTCGGGCGGAACCCCGGGAGAACCCGCGAATGTCCGATCTGTGGAGGAGCTATGCCCCCACCTCGGCCGTCGCACCGGCGGCCCGCCCGCGCAGGGTGACGATCGGTGCCACCTCCGTCCAGCCGAGGCTCGCGTAGAGCGCGCGCCCGCCGACGCTCGCCATCAGGAGTCCCGTGGTCGCGCCGTTCTCCGCCGCCCAGGCGCTGAGGCCGGTCATCACCAGGCCGCCGAGACCACGGCGGCGGAAGCGCGGAGTCGTCTCGATCCGATCGAAGACGGCGTCGTCGCCGCTCAGCGCCGCCTGCCCGCGCGCCGCGACCTCGCCCTCCGCCTCGATGCGGGCGTGCGCGACGCGACCGCTCGTCTCGATCCGCACCTGCGGCGGCCTCGCGGCCCTTCGGAGCCGGGTGGTCATCATCCGCTCGTCGCTGGTCACGGGGTCGAGGCCGGCCACCGCGTCGCGACCGCGCTCGTCGAGGTCGCCGACATTCGTCAGCCAGACGTCGGGCGCGGTGACGGCGGCGGCCAGGCGGCGCAGCTCGGGCAGCGACGGCTCGGCGATCACGTACTCCCGGGAGCGGGTCTCCGCCGCGACCGCGACGAGCCGGCCGTCCCCGTCGCGCCGCATGAGCATCCCACGCGACTCACACCACCCCGCCACCCAGCGGTCCACCAGCTCTCGCGACGAGTCCATCACGGCACCGTACCCGGACAACCCGGCCTGGTCGCTCCTGCCGATCACGGCACGAGGTGCTGGGTGATCGATCCGCTCGCGCCGTCCAGCCGGACGTCGGCGAGCGCGCCGTTCACGAGCGGCAGCTGCGGCGGCTGATGCCCCGTGTCGAAGTCCAGGACCACGGGGAGATTCAGATCACCGAGTGCCCGACGCACCGCCTCGTCCTGGCTGAGCTCGGGAACGGCACCGCCGCCGGTCCGGCCGATGAGGACGCCGTTCGCGTCCTCGAACCAGCCCGCGAGGCGCAGCGAGGTGAGCATCCGGAGGACGGTGACGGCGTCGGACTCGGCCGCCTCCAGGTGGACGATCGTCCCCTCCGGTGCGTGCCGGCGCGCGAATCCGGGGACGTCGCCGTACGGCGTGCCCGCCAGCAGCGAGACCGTCTCGAGGCAGCCGCCGATCAGACGGCCGCGGATCGCGACGTCCGCACTCCCGTCGAGGGAGCGCCAGCGGGTGGGCGTCTCGTAGGCGCGATCGCGGTCGAGCGGCTCGTCCGCCCACGCTCCCCAGGGCCGGCCCCGGCGGCGCGGCGCGGCGCGCTGGGTGAAGGAGCTCCCGGGTGGGAGGGCGGCGACGTCCGTCCACCGCTCGAACTCGAGGGGGAGCTCCCACGGCTCGTCCATCAGGTTCGCGCCGTTCAGCGTCGCGAGTCCGGTGATCGTCGTCAGCGGGAGGAGCAGGGTGGAGACGTCCGACCAGCCCACGAACCACGCACGAGCGTCGGCCAGAGCCTGCCAGTCGACCGCGTCGAGCAGCTCGATCGCCAGCTCACCGCCCCACGGCGGCAGGACCGCGTCGCCCGTCCGGAAGGCGTCGTGCAGATCGGCGACCCGCTCCGCGGCGGACGCCGGCACGAGTCCGGGCGTGAGGGCGTGCGGACGGACCCGGACGTCGAGGCCGAGCGCCGAGAGGCTTCCGACCGCGGCATCGAGCCGCTCGTGCAGGTGCTCCGGCACGCCCATCGACGGCGCGGGGACTTCGACGCGCGCTCCCGGGCGCAGCGGAGCGGGGTAGGTGATGCTCGCCATCAGGCGACGGTAGCAATCCCGTCCGGCGAGGCTTCGCGACGAGAGCGCTCGGCGCAGGACGACCCCGGCGCGAAGCGCGGGCGGAGCCTCCTCGGGGCCGACGTCGTCCGGTGGTGGATCTCGATACGCCCTCTGCGAGGGCTACTCGATCAGCATGCTTGTGCGCAGGCGTGAGCACGGGCCGCAGCGTGGGCCGACGCGGGTGCGGTGGGCGGATCGTGCGTCCCATGCTGGTCGAGTAGCGCGCAGCGCGTATCGAGACCCGCCTTCCATGTGACGGTGGATCTCGATACGCCCTCTGCGAGGGCTGCTCGATCAGCAGGGAGCCCGGGTCACTTCTCCGGGGTGACGACGAGGCCGACGCCGCCGCCGCGGCGGACGGGCTCGGCGGCGGCGGTCATCAGGCCGGAGGGGTCGACCTCGATGGCGGCCACCGCGCCGATCTGCGCGGCCGAGGTGAAGGTGTCGCCCGAGGGCGTCAGCTGCTGGCCGAAGGGTGCGAGGTCGTCGGCGTAGGCCTCGATGAAGCCCGGCTCGGCGGAGGTCGACGCGGTGTTGCGCTGCGACGCCCGGGGCGCGGCCACCGCCTCCGGCAGCGTCATGCCGAGGTCGATGCGGTTGACCAGCGTCTGCAGGACGGTCGTGATGATCGTCGCTCCGCCCGGCGAGCCGACGACGAACTTCACCGCGCCGTCCTCGAGCACGATCGTCGGCGACATCGAGGAGCGCGGGCGCTTGCCGGGCTCGATCCGGTTCGGGTCGCCCTCCACGGGCGTCGCGGAGAAGTCGGTCAGCTCGTTGTTGAGGAGGAAGCCGCGGCCGGGGACGGTCATCGCCGAGCCGCCGGTCTGCTCGATCGTCAACGTGTAGGACGCCGCATTGCCCCACTTGTCGACGACGGAGAGGTGCGTGGTCGAGACGTTCTCGGTGTCCGGCTGCTCCGCGGTGAGGGCGGTCGCGCAGCCGACGCCGTCGAGCGCGCCCGGGGCGACCGGCCGCGTGGAGGCGGCCGCCGGGTCGATGGTGCAGTCACGGGAGTCCGCGAACTCCTGGCTGAGCAGCGTCTCGGTCGGCACGTCGACGAAGGCCGGATCGCCCACGTACGCGCCGCGGTCGGCGAAGGCGCGGGCCGACGCCTCGAGGTAGAGGTGCAGGGCGCTGCCGGTGTCCTCGGCGGCGAGGTCGTGGTTCTCGAGGATGTTCAGCGCCTCGCCGATCGCGATCCCGCCGGAGGAGGAGGGCGCCATGCCGTAGACGTCGAGCCCGCGGTAGGAGACGTGAGTGGGCGCCTGCTCGGCCACCGAGTAGCCGGCGAGGTCGTCCTCGGTCATCGAGCCGGCCGGGGCGGGGAGGGTCGAGCCCTCCGCGAGCCGCGGGTTCTGCACCGTGGCGGCGATCTCGGCCGCGAGCGGTCCGTCGTAGAACGCGCTCGGCCCGCGGGCGGCGATCCGGGCGAGGGTCTTCGCGAGATCCGGGTTGCGGAAGGTGCTGCCGACCGCCGGAGCGTCGCCACCGGGGAGGAACAGCTCCGCGGTGTCGGGGAACTGCTGGAAGCGCTGGAGGTTGTCGAGGGTCTGACTGCGGAAGGTCTCGTCGACCGGGAAGCCCTTGGCCGCGAGCACGATCGACGGGGCCAGCACGACAGGGAGCGGGAGGGTGCCGAAGCGATCGACCGCGGCGTCCCAGGTCGCGACGGTGCCGGGGACGCCGACCGCGACTCCGGACGAGACGAGCTGCGGGGTGAACGGGTACGGCGCACCGGTCGCCGGGTCGAGGAAGGCGTCCGGAGTGATGCCGGCCGGCGCCGTCTCGCGGCCGTCGATGGTGCTCACCTCCCCGGTCTTCGGATCGAAGTAGACGAAGTAGCCGCCGCCGCCGATCCCGGCGCTGTACGGCTCGGTGACGCCGAGGGCCGACGCCGTCGCGACGGCGGCGTCGGCCGCGTTGCCGCCGCGCTTGAGCACCTCGAGGCCGACCCGGCTCGCGAGCGCGTCGACCGAGGAGACCGCGCCGCCGTAGCCGACCGACGTCGACGGCGAGACGACCGGACCGCCGAGGGCGTCGCGGAGCTCCTGCGCCGTGGGGAGACCGCGGCTCGGGACGCCGGGGAACGGCCAGTCGAGCGCGGCGGCGGGTGCGGCGCCCGCCACTCCGAGGGAGGCGACGGCGACCAGCGCGAGCGCCGCCCGTCGGAGACTGCGGATCGTGGCCATGGGGTTCCTCCATCGGAACTCGGTGCGGGCGGAGCAGGTGCGTCCAACCTAGGCCGGTGGCGGGTAGAGAGGCCAGCACTCCGCGCCTCCGAGACGGGGGAGGGCGGGCCGGGGACGGCGGAAGGGCCGCCCCGGTGGGACGGCCCTTCTGCGATCAGTGCCCGGGGTTCAGTGCCCGGGGATCAGCGCTTCACGGTGAAGGCGAGGGTGATCGCCTTGCCCGACTGCGCGCCGGTGACCGTGACGCTGTAGTCCCCGGGGGTGGTGGGGGCCTTGGCAGTGGCGGTCAGCGCGCCGTCGTTGAGGTCGCGCGTCGCCGTGCGCTCGGTGAAGAGCGGCGCGGAGCCGATGAGCTGCGTGTCGCCCCGGAAGCCCTCCGCCGTCAGGGTGATCCGGGCTCCGGGGGCGAAGGTGCTGCCCGAGAGCTCGGCGGTGGCGCCGAAGCTCAGGTTCCGGATGTCGCGGTCCAGGCCGAGCGCGTTCGAGATGGTGAAGAACGTGTCGGTCTGGTCGGTGAGGCCGGCGACGTTGGCCGCGCCGGGTCCGTAGGCCGCGATGCGCAGCTGCGTGCCGGTGTGCTGCTGCGAGCCGCCCTCGGCGGCCGTGCCGTAGGACACCTTCATCGTGCTGCCGTCGACGGTCTTCAGCGCGGTGCTGAGCGAGGTCGGCGGGGTGGAGTCGACGATCTGGCTCGAGTGCGCGTGGTCGGCGGTGACGATGACGAGGGTGTTCCCGTCCGCCTCGGCGAACGTGAGCGCGGCCTGGACGGCCTCGTCGAGGTCGACGGTCTCGCCGATCTGGCCGCAGGCGTTCGCGGCGTGGTCCTGCTTGTCGATGCTGGCGCCTTCGACCTGGAGGAAGAAGCCCTCGTCGCCGGTGTCGAGCAGGTCGATCGCCTTCTCGGTCATCGCGCGCAGGGTGGGCTGCTCGGCGGGACGCGAGGGATTCGCGACGCAGGTCTGCGGCGCGGCGTCGGCGCCGCCGACGGTCGCGGGGGTCGGCGCGTAGCGCACGGGCAGGTTGCCGGAGTTGAACAGGCCGAGCACCGGCGCGTCCTGGTCGGCGACGGTCAGCGCGTCGAGCTGGTCCGCGGTGGCGGCCGTCGTCGCGTCGCCGAGCACCTGGTAGCCGCGCTCGTCGGCCTGCCGGAACAGGGTCTGCCCGGCCCAGTCGCCCGCCTTCGCGGTCTGCGCGAACGTGGCGGAGCCGCCGCCGAGGGTGAGGTCGGCGCGGGTGTCGAGGATCTGCTCGCTGATCGAGCCGAGTCCGCCGTTCTCGAGCGCGTCGTTCCCGCAGCTGGCGCTGTCGGGTCCGTAGCAGCTGCGCGCGTCGACGTGCGCGGCCTGCACGGCCGGGGTGGCGTCCTGGATCTCGGCGGTGGTGACGTTGCCGGTCTTCAGGCCGTTCGCCTTCGCGATCTCGAGGAGGGTGTCCTTGCGCTCCTGGTCGATGTCGACCGAGATCGCGTTGTCGTAGGTCTTGGTGCCGGTGGCCCAGGCGCTGCCGGTGGCGGCGGAGTCGGGCACGTAGTCCGGGGCGCCCTTGACGGCGCCGGTCGCGGGGTCGTCGGCGCGGTAGAGCGAGTACGTCGTGTACTGGCCGGTGATCGGCAGGGCGTCGATGCCGGGGAAGCGGCCGGCGGCGCCGTAGGCGTAGTTGCGGGCGACCGTGATCTCGGAGTCGCCCATGCCGTCGCCGATGAGGAGGATGACGTTCTTCGCGTCCTGCTCCTTCACCGCCGCGCGCAGCGAGTCGGAGAGGTCGGCGTCGACGGGGGAGATGCGGGCGGCGCCACCGGTGGCGGCGAGGTCGGCGGCGCCGATGGCGGTGGCCGCGCCGGGGGCGGCCAGGGCGGCGGCGCCGACCAGGGCGACGGCCGTGAGGGCCAGTGCGGTGCGTCCGCGGTGCGCGGAGCGGGGCAGTCGTGTCACGTCGGGGACTCCTTGGGGTGAGGGCCCCTGAGAAGGGGCTCACCCAGCACACTCCTGATTCCCGCTCCCGTGGGTGAACGGAGATGCATAGCCGGGTGAACTTTCCGCGCGCCGGTCCCCGTGGCGACCGCGTGCGGTGACCCCGTGCGGGGGGCAACTCGGGCGGATCCGGCACCGGCCTGATCGGCGGGCGCTAGCGTGACGCCCGGTGTCCCCCGCACCGCCGAACCCGCCGAGAGGACCCCATGACCAGCCCCCGCCCCGTCTCGCGCCGCACCGCGACGACCGCCGCCCTGTGGAGCGCCCCGGTCCTCCTCGCCGCCTCCGCCGCCCCGCTCGCCGCGGCCTCCGGAGAGGTCGGCGCCGCGCTCGGCGTCTCCGGCGGCCTCTCGAACGGCGGCGGCGACCTCTACGCCGGCCAGTTCACCCCGGTGGTCTCGGCCTCGCAGGGCAGCGAGCCCGTGCGCGACATCGTCGCCCGGGTGACGTTCGACACGGGCGACAGCGATGTCGTGCTGTCCGACTTCGTCCTGGAGGAGGGCCCCTGGGTCGTCGTGGAGCCGCTCGGCTCCCGCACGCCGGGCGTCGTCGTCCTCGCCTGGTCGGACGCGACCGGCCTCCGCGACGGCGAGTCTCCGGTCCCGCCGCAGTTCAGCGTCCACGCGTCGGGCTACATCGTCAGCTGCCTCGTGGCACTGTCGAGCACCTCGGCCGCTCCGGCCAGCGACTACCTGATCATCGCGGTCGTCTGACCGGCGGCCCTCAGAGCGTGACCTGCGGCCCTCAGAGCGCCCGCGGCCGGTAGGTCTCGATCAGCGCGTCGAAGAGCCGGTCCATCCGCTCGTCGACCGTTCGGCGGGCCGGGTCCGCGTCGTACCACTCGACGATCTCGCGCGCGCCGTCGCTGAAGCGGGTCGAGGGCGCGAACGCCGGCACCAGGCTCCGGATCTTCGCGTTGTCGAACACCATCGAGTGGGCCTTGTCGCCGACGATGCCCGCGCCCAGCTCCGGGTCGGCCGCGGCGATCGCGTCGGAGGTGATGTGCACGATCCGCGCCTCGGTGCCCGCGGCGGTCGCGAGGTCGTGGTGGATGCGGTCCCAGGTGGGCGTCTCGTCGCCGGTGATGTGGAACGCCTCGCCGATCGCCGCCGGCGCGCCGAGCAGCCCCACGAGGCCGACGGCGACGTCGCGGCTGTGCGTGATCGTCCAGAGCGAGGTGCCGTCGCCGGGCACGACCACCTCGAGGCCGCGCCGCATCCGGTCGATGACGGTCCAGCCGCCGTCGACCGGGAGCGAGGTGCGGTCGTAGGTGTGCGAGGGGCGGACGATCGTCACCGGGAAGCCGGTGCGCCGGTACTCGCCGACCAGCAGGTCCTCGCAGGCGATCTTCTCCTGCGAGTAGCTCCAGTACGGGTTCCGCAGCGGCGTCGACTCCGTCACCGGCACGCGCGCCGGCGGCTTCTGGTACGCCGACGCGGAGCTGATGAAGACGTACTGGCCGGTGCGGCCGGCGAACAGGTCGATGTCCTGCTGCACGTGCTCGGGGGTGAACGCCGCGAACTCGATCACCGCGTCGAAGCGCTCGTCGCCGAGGGCCTCGCGCACGGAGGCCGGGTCGCGGACGTCGGCGGTCAGCGTCCGGACGCCGTCGGGCAGCGGGCGGATCGAGGTCCGGCCGCGGTTGAGCACGGTCACCTCGTGGCCGACGGCGAGAGCGCGGCGGACGCCCTCCGAGCTGATGATGCCCGTTCCTCCGAGGAACAGAACGCTGAGGGGCACGGCGGACCCGGCCTTTCCTGACGAGGGCTGCGCGCTCCGCTCCGGAAGGGGAGGGACGTCGTCGAGCACCGCCTCCATGAGCGCACACTCCGGCGCTCCCGTCGAGGGGGTGGCGGGACCCTCCCTCCGGCGGCGATCGCGTCCTAGCGTGGAGGCATGACCCTGCAGCTCACCCTCAACAACGGCGTCACCCTTCCCGCTCTCGGGCTCGGCGTCTTCCAGAGCGCGCCCGAGGAGACGACCGCCGCCGTGCAGTCCGCCCTCGAGGCCG
Organism: Rathayibacter festucae DSM 15932; assembly: GCF_004011135.1. Taxonomy (NCBI): domain Bacteria; kingdom Bacillati; phylum Actinomycetota; class Actinomycetes; order Micrococcales; family Microbacteriaceae; genus Rathayibacter; species Rathayibacter festucae. The sequence continues at coordinate 1,252,838 of NZ_CP028137.1, forward strand.
GCTACCGCCACATCGACACCGCCGCCGCGTACGGCAACGAGCGCGAGGTCGGCGAGGGCCTCCGCCGCTCGGGCCTGGACCGCTCGGAGGTGTTCGTCGAGACGAAGGTCTGGGTCACCGACTACGGCTACGACGAGACCCTGCACGCCTTCGAGAAGGCGACCGGCAAGCTCGGCGTCGAGCAGCTCGACCTGCTGATCCTCCACCAGCCCGTCCCGTCCCGCTTCGACACCACCGTCGCCGCCTACCGGGCGCTCGAGAAGCTCCTCGCCGACGGCGGCGTGCGCGCGATCGGCGTCAGCAACTTCACGCCCGCGCACCTGGCGCGCCTCCTCGCCGAGGTCGACGTCATCCCCGCCGTCAACCAGGTCGAGCTGCACCCGTACTTCGCGCAGCCCGACCTCCGCCGCGAGCACGCCGAGCGCGGGATCCTCACCCAGGCCTGGTCGCCGATCGGCGGCATCACCTTCTACCCCGGCTGGGGCGACGAGCGCCGCAGCGTGATGGACGACGCGACGATCGGCGCCATCGCGACCGAGCACGGCAAGAGCCCGGCGCAGGTGATGCTCCGCTGGCACCTGCAGCAGGGCCGCTCCGCGATCCCCAAGTCGACGAACCCCGAGCGGATCGCGGCGAACATCGACGTGTTCGACTTCGAGCTCTCCGACGACGAGCTCGCCCGGATCGACGCCCTCGACACCGGCGTCCGCAGCGGCCCCGACCCCGACGTGGAGCGGCCGGCGCTGTTCGAGCGCACGATCCCCGAGGCGTGAGCCGTGACGACGCCTCCCGACGCCCCGCACCCCGACCTGCACCACGCCCCGCACCCCGCACAGGAGGAGACACCATGACCGACCCGATCGGCATCCCCGAGGCCACCGCTCTCGAGAGCACCCGCCGCACCATCGCGATCCTCGGCGCGGGCGGCGATCTCACCGAGCGGCTGCTCCTGCCGGGGCTCGGCCGCGTCGCGGAGCTCGCCCGCGACTCCGAGCTGACCCTGATCGGCGCCGCCCGCACCCCGCAGACCGACGACGAGTGGCAGGGGCTCGTCCGCCGCAGCCTCGAGGCGGCCGGGATCGCGGCGCACACCGTCGACGACCTCGCCGCGCGCGCCCGCTTCGTCGCCACCGACGCCTCCGACCCGGAGCAGCTGAAGGCCCTGCTCGACGCCTGCCCGACGACGCCCGTGCTCTACGTCGCGCTGCCGCCGGCGATGGGCCACAAGGTCGCCGACTCGCTCTCGAAGCTGGACCTCCCGGAGGACCTCGTCGTCGCGATCGAGAAGCCGTTCGGCGAGGACCTCGACGACGCGATCGCGCTGAACGCCGCCTTCGCGCCCGTGATCTCCGAGGACCGCTTGTGGCGCATCGACCACTTCCTCGGCAACGCGACCGTCATGGGCATGCTCGGACTGCGCTTCGGCAACCGGCTGCTCGAGGCGAGCTGGAGCGCCGAGCAGATCGAGAAGATCGAGATCGTCTACGACGAGACGCTCGGGATCGAGGGGCGCGCCGCCTTCTACGACGGCACCGGCGCCCTGCGGGACATGCTGCAGAGCCACCTGCTGATGGTGCTCGCGCTGACGACGATGGAGCGCCCCGAGGAGGTCTCGCCGGAGGACGTGCACGAGCGGATGGCCGAGGCGCTCGGCGCCGTCCGCCTGTGGCGCGACGACCCGGCCACGGCGCGCCGCGCGCGCTACACCGAGGGCCGGGTCGACGGCCGGTTCTTCCCCTCCTACGTCGACGAGCCCGACGTCGATCCGGAGGCCGGCACCGAGACGCTCGCGCAGCTGCTGCTCCAGGTCGACACGCCCCGCTGGGCCGGCGTGCCGTTCGTGCTGCGCTCCGGCAAGGCGATCGGCGACCCGCGCCACGAGGTCGCCGTGCACTTCCGCGCCGCGACCCCGCCGCGCGGCCTGGCCGGCGCCGACGACGGGGCGGGCACCGTCCTGCGGATGTCGCTCAAGGGCGGCGACGTCAGCCTCGACCTGCTGGTGAACAGCGCCGACGACCTCACCGACCTCGAGCGCGCGACGCTCCAGGCGCAGCCCGGCGCCGCCACGCTCGACCCCTACGCGCAGGTGCTCGCCGGCATCCTCCAGGGCGACACCCTGCTGTCGGTGCCGGGAGCCGTCGCCGAGCAGTGCTGGCGCATCATCACGCCGGTGCTCTCGCACTGGGCCGAGGGCGGCACCCCGCTCGACGAGTACGAGGCCGGAAGCGCTGGCCCCGAGGGCTGGTAGCGCGCGAGCAGCCCCGCAGGGCAGAGCCCTCCATGCTGGTCGAGTAGCCCCGCAGGGGCGTATCGAGACCCGCCGTCGTCGGCAGGGTGGATCTCGATACGCCCGCTGCGCGGGCTACTCGATCAACATGGATCGGGGCGGCCCGCGTGGGCTGCAGCCTCTCTCCATGCTGGTCGAGTAGCCCCGCAGGGGCGTATCGAGACCCACCGTTGTCAGCAGGGTGGATCTCGATACGCCCGCTGCGCGGGCTACTCGATCAGCATGCCTTCCTCATACGCACGAGGTACCGTTCGAAGGAGACCCCGCCGTCGCCGCTCTCAGACGTCGACGAGGATCGTCCGAGTCGGGAGGCCGAGGAACGCGGGGGCCTCGCCCTTCGTCTCGGGGGAGACCGGGCCTCGCGTCACGGTCGCCGTGACGCGGAAGCCGCCCGGGGGAACCGGCGTCAGTGCGCAGTACATCCGTCCCGGGCCGAGGGGCGCCACCTGCATCACCCGCCCGTCCCGGTCCGTGTAGGTGCCGCGGCTCCGGTAGCTCCCGGCCGGGACCACGAGGTGAGCGGAGCGCGGGCCGTCGACGACGAGCCACTCCGACCAGTGCTCGACGTCGTGCTCGGCGGTCACGTCCATCCGGGTGTCGCTGAGGAGCTCGACCGGTGCTCCGGACACCCCGCTGCGCGCTGCCCGGAGCTCGACGATGAAGTTCCCCGAGGACAGGGAGTCCAGGAAGAGACCGACGTACGGTCCGGCCTCGAGGGGGCGCGGAGCGGTTGCGGCGGACCCGGGGGCGCCGACCGCCGCGGCGAGGACGGGCGCCGTGCAGGCCATCGCGATCGCGGCGCGGCGGGTGACTCCCTGACCATCCGAACGACTGCCGGACATGAGATCTCCCTCCGGTCGCACGGCTCCTCGCGACCCGTCGTGCCGCGCGCCCTCGGCTCGCCGAGACCGGACGGATGCCGCAATGCTCGGTCACCTATCCGGATCCGCCGAATCGCTGGCGCGATGCGGTGAACCTGGCGCCGGGACGTCGATGCGCGGGGTGGAGGGGCGGGCGAGCTGCGTGCTGGTCGAGTAGCCCGCTGCGCGGGCTGCTCGATCGGCATGGGGCGCGGGCTGCTCGGTCGGCGCGGGAGGTCGACCGCTCAGGCGATGATGCCGAGGGACTGGGTCCCGAAGCCGAGCGCGGTCTGCGCCTTCGGATCGCTGCCCGGGTGGACTCGACCTCGCGTCACGGTGGCCGTCACCGTGAACCTGCCCTTGGGCAGCCAGGTGAACCTCGAGTACCCGCTCCCCGCGATCCTCGCGATCTGGAGGGTCACGCCGTCCTTGCCGGTGTACGTGCCGGCCGAGGGGTAGAGGCCTGCCGGCAGCAGGAGGTGCGCGGACCGCGGGCCGTCGACGACGATCCCTGCGGCCCACGTCTCCACGTCGTGCTCGCTCGTGATGTCCACCCTCGCCTCGTCGGTGAGAGCGACGGGGGCTCCGGCCGCGCCGCTCCTCGCCACCCGCAGATCGACCCGGAAGTCGCCCGCACGCCAGTTGATGAGGAACAGCCCGACGTAGGGTCCCTCATCGACCGGGACCGGTGCGGACGCGGCCGCACCGGGCGCCGCGACCGCGGCCGAGACCACCGGAGTGGTCCACGCGGCTGCCACCACGGCGGCCCGGCGCGTCACCCCCCGCTCGGCGCCGTCCCTCTCCTCGAAGCGTGCATCGTCCCGTCGAGCATCCGACATCGTCTCTCCCTGATCGCGCCGGTGCCCGTCACAGGCGGGAGCCGAGCACCGATCATCCGCTGGAAGTCCGAAGTCTCGGGCACCGCGGTCGACACCGCCCCATCGATGGCACGATGCAGTGAACCTGGCGCCGGGATGTCGGGAGTGGGGCCGGGGCCGAGGGGGACACTCGCCCTCCCCCTGCTGGTCGAGGAGCACCGAGCGGTCGTCTCGAGTCCCACCCTTCCCGCCGGGGGTGGGTCTCGGTTCCTCCGATGCGCGGGATGCTCGATCATCAGGAGGGCAGCGGTGCGAGGGCGTTCGCTCGCCCCTCAGACCACGACGGTGACCGTCTGGGTCGGAAAGCCGATGTATCTGCGTGCCACGGCATCTGCACCCGGGTAGACGCGCCCGACGGTCACGGTGGCCGTGATCGAGAATTCGCCCGCGGGCGTCCGGCTCAGTCGAGAGCCCGAGGGGTACCGGACGATCGAGATGTTCAGCAGCACTCCGTCCTTGCCCACGTATTCGCCGACGTGCGTGTAGGTGCCGGCGGGAATCGGGATGGTGGCGGCTCGGGGACCGTCGACGACGAATCCAGGCCACCAGGTCTCCACGTCGTGATTCGTCGTGATGTCCACGCTCGCGTCGGTGAGCAGCGTGACGGGGGCTCCGTCCGGTCCGCTCCCGGCCACCCGCACTTCGACCTCGAACTCGCCGGCGCGCGGCCCGGCCGTGAGGAAGAGCCCGACGTACGGTCCCTGATGCACCGGGGCCGGTGCGGAGGCGGCCGCGCCCGGCGCCGCCACGGCGGCCGAGACCACCGGAGTGGTCCACGCGGCCGCCACCACGGCGGCTCGGCGCGACACCCCTCGCTCGGCGCCGTCCTTCTCCTCGAAGCGTGCATCGTCCCGTCGAGCGTCCGGCATCGTCTCTCCCTGATCGCGCCGGTGCCCGTGTCAGGCGGGAGCCGAGCACCGATCATCCGCTGGAAGTCCGAAGTCTCGTGCCCCGCGGTCGGCACCGCCCCATCGGTGGCACGATGCAGTCGATCTGGCGGGTCAGCCGCGTGACGAGACGCGGCGGGGTCAGCTGCTGCCAGGGCGTCGCGGAGGCGGACGCGGGAGTGCCCACCGCCTGCTGGCTGTGTCGTTCCCCGTCGCCGCGCAGTGCCGGCGCACCATCACCCCGATGCTCTCGCGCTGGACCGAGGGCGGTACCCCGCTCGATGAGCCCGAAGCGGGAAGCGCGGGCCCCGAGGGCTGGTGAGGGCCGGCGATCTCCGGCGACAAGGCACAGAGCCGGCCACTCGTCTGAGTCAGACTTGAGAAGCGGACCCGCCCCACACACGTGGACAGGCGGGTCCTGCTGTGTCTCCCGACGCCTTCTCGAGCGGCCGACCCGCTTCGCGTCTCGGTGGTGAGGGAAAGGACGCGCTGCGGCCGTTCTCATGCTGGTCGAGTAGCCCCGCAGGGGCGTATCGAGACCCGCCACCACCAACAGGGCGGGTCTGCAGACTCGCGTTCTGACGGTGGTGGATCTCGATACGCCCGCTCCGCGGGCTACTCGATCAGCATGGTTCTCCCCTACGTCTCAGGTGATCTTTCCGAGGACGCTGGTGGATCTCGGTGCGCCCGCGGTGCGGGATCCTCGATCAGCATGACTGCCCGATGCGCGGGCTGCTCGATCGGCAAGCGACGGGGTCAGCTCGCGGTCAGGGCGTCGCGGAGGCGGACGCGGGAGCCCATCCGCAGCAGCGAGTTGGTGTAGATGCGGCTGGCGACGGCCATCACGGCCGCGGTGGCGACGACGAGGAGGCCGAGCGAGACCAGTGGCTCCCACCACTCCGCCTCGCCGAAGAAGAGCCGCACCGGCATCGCGACGGGGGCGCTGAAGGGCACGTAGGACAGGATCGTCATCACCAGCGGGTTGTCGCCGAAGATGACGACGCCGAAGTAGGGCACCATCACGAGCATCATCGCGGGGGTCATCACCGAGCCGGTGTCCTCCTGGCGGGAGACGAGCGCGGCGCCGGCCGCGAAGACGCTCGCGACCAGGACGAAGCCGAAGACGAAGAACACCACGAACCAGATCAGCGGCGCCGACAGCAGGTCGAGCAGCTCGGTCTGCCCCGTCACGGCGAGGCCGAGTGCCGACGCGGCGGCGATCGCGGCGGCCGTGCCGACGCCGATCACCGAGTTGCCGAGGATCTTGCCGGCCAGCAGCGCCCGGGCGGGCACCGCGGCGAGCAGGATCTCGACGATGCGCGACTGCTTCTCCTGCACCGTGTTCTGCATGATGGTCGCGCCCGAGCCGAGCACGGCGAGCATGAACACCAGCCCGAACGCCAGTCCGATCAGCGTCCGCAGGCCCGAGGGCGTCTGCGAGGGCTCGAGCAGCTCGACGGCGGGGCTGACGGACAGCGCCGAGACCAGGCCCTCCGGCGCCTCGTCGAGGGCGAGCACCGAGAAGCCGATCGCGTCGTCGCTCGGGACGAGCGCGGCGTCGACGTCGCCGGCGCGCACCAGCTCCTCCGCCTCCGCGACACTCCCGACCTCGGTGACCTCGAGGGCGTCGGCGGCGGCCAGCGAGGACGCCGCGGAGCCGACGACCGCCACGGGGGTCGCGTCGGCGGTGCGGCTGCTCAGCACGTTCCCGAGAACGATCCCGCCGATGACCAGTACGAGCGTGATGACCGTCGAGACCAGGAACGCCTTCGACCGGATCTGGGAGAGGATCTCGCGCTCGGCGACCAGGAGCGTCGCGCCCCAGGTACTCAGCCGGCCGTCCTGGGCACCGGCACCGGTGCCGCTCGTGCTCCTCGTGCTGCTCGTCGTCATCGGACCGCCTCCGTCTTCTTCTCGGCGCCCGCGGGCGCGCTCACCACGATGTCCCGGAAGATCTCCCCGAGGGTCGGCCGCACGGGCCGGAACGACGCCACGGTGCCGCGCTCGACGGCGGCCCGCAGCACGGCGTCGGCCGCCGCCCGGTCCGCGTGGAAGAGCACCGACGTGCCGGCCAGCTCCGCGACCTCGACGCCGGGGACGCCGCGGACCCAGCCCGCGTCGCCGTCCGTCTCGAGCGACCAGCGGTCGCCGGAGTACTGCTCGCGCAGCGCCTCGCGCTCGCCCGCGGCCTTCACCTGCCCGCCGGCGATGATCACCAGGTCGTCGCAGAGCCGCTCGACGACGTCCAGCTGGTGCGAGGAGAACAGCACCGGGATGCCCCGGGCGGCGTGCTCGGCGATGACCGTGACGACGTCGTCGACGGCGAGCGGGTCGAGCCCGGAGAACGGCTCGTCCATGATCAGCACGTCCGGGTCGTGCACGAGGGCGGCCGCCACCTGCACGCGCTGCTGGTTGCCGAGCGAGAGCGCCTCGAGCTTGTCGCGGCGGCGCTCGATCAATCCGAGGCGCTCGAGCAGGTCGTCGGCCCGCTGGACGGCGGTGGCCTTGTCGATGCCGTGCAGCCGGGCCAAGTACGCGAGCTGCTCGCCGATCTCCATCTTCGGGTAGAGGCCGCGCTCCTCCGGCATGTAGCCGAAGCCGTGCAGCGCGGCCTGGCCGACCGGCGCGCCGTCCAGGGTCACCTCGCCGGAGTCCGGCCGCAGGACGCCGAGGATCATCCGCATGGTCGTGGTCTTCCCGGCGCCGTTCCCGCCGACGAAGCCGGTGAGCCGGCCCCGCCCGACATCGAAGCTGACGTCGTCGACGGCGCGATGGGCGCCGAAGCTGCGACTGATGTTCTGCACGCTGAGCATGCGACCTCCTCGGATCCGACTGACTCCTCCACGCTAGGGAGGGCGCGTCTCCGGCACCTCCGGCGCGGGCGTGAACGGCGGTCTCCGCCTCAGGACGGAGGAGCCTCCGACGGCCGCCGCGGGTCGACCAGGCCGGAGCGGTAGGCGAAGGCGACGGCCTGCACCCGGTCGCGCAGCGACAGCTTGGTGAGCACGTTCGAGACGTGCGTCTTCACCGTCGCGCGGCCGACGACCAGCAGCTCGGCGATCTCGTCGTTGGAGAGCCCCTGCGCGAGCAGGCGGAGCACCTCGGTCTCGCGGGCGGTCAGGTTCTCGGGCGCGGTGCCGGACTGCGCGCCGTGCCCCACGGGCGGCTGCGCGAGCGGCGTGCGCTCCCGCTCGCGGGCGACGGCGCGCTCGATCACCGCGCGGGTCAGCTCGGGCGCGAGCAGGGCGTCGCCCGCCGCGATCGCGCGGACGCCCGCGACGAGGCGCTCCGGCGGCGAGTTCTTGAGCAGGAAGCCGCTCGCGCCGGCCTCGAGCGCCGCCAGCAGGTAGTCCTCGCGCTCGAAGGTGGTCAGCACGAGCACCTGGACCGTCGCTCCGGGCTCCGCGAGGATCAGCCGGGTCGCCTCGAGCCCGCCGATCCCGGGCATCTCCACGTCCATGCAGACGACGTCCGGCCGGGTGTGCGCCACGATCTCGACGGCCTCCTCGCCGCTGGAGGCCTCGCCGACCACCTCGATGCCGGGCTGCAGCGAGAGGATCGTGCGGATGCCCTGCCGCATCAGCGCGTGGTCGTCGACGAGGACGACGCGCACGCCGCCCGCAGCGCCGCTCAGGCCCTGACCCCCGCTCATGCCCGGACCGCCAGGGGCACGGTGACGCGGACGACCCAGCCGGAGTCGGCCCGCGGCCCCGCCTCCACCGCGCCGTCGAGGGTCGCCGCGCGCTCGCGCATCCCGAGCAGGCCGAGTCCGCCGCCGCGTGGGCGCGGACCCGGCCGCCCGAGTCCGTCGTCGGCGATCTCGAGCTCGACCGAGCCGCCCTGGTAGCGCAGGTGGACACGCGCCCGAGTGCCGGGGCCGGCGTGCTTGAGGACGTTGGTGAGCGACTCCTGCGCGATGCGGTAGAGGTTCAGACCCACCAGCGCGGGCAGCTCGACGGGCTCGCCGACCACCTCGAGCGTCACGCGCAGGCCGGAGGACTCGGCGTCGCGGACCAGCGCCGGCACTCCGCTCAGATCGAGTGAGGCCGTGACCGGGTCGAGCGCGGACTCCTCGTCGCGGAGGGTGCCGAGGAGCTGGTAGAGCTCGCCGACCGCCGCGCGGGAGGTGCCCTCCAGCGCCTGGAGCTGCTCGTGCGCCTTCGCGGGGTCGGCGTCGACGAGCATCCGCGCCGCTCCGGCCTGGACCCCCATCAGCGAGACGTGGTGGGCGACCGCGTCGTGCAGCTCGCGCGCGATCCGCAGCCGCTCGATGGTGATCGCCTGGCGGGCGACGGTCGACTGCTCCTCCTCGAGCTGCCGGGTGCGCAGGTCGGTGAGGGCGCGCTGGCGGGCCGAGGCCCAGGCGTGGTCGCCGAACCACCAGGCGCCGGCGAAGTAGAGGACGTTGATCAGGATCTGCTGGAGCATGTAGGCCGCGATCGGCGTGAGCGCGCCGATCCCGGCACCCTCGAAGTCGAGGTCCTGCGTGCTCGCGCGGAAGAAGGTGATCAGCAGCCAGACCGCCATCACGGCGACCAGCACGCCGCGCGCCCAGCCCGCCCGCGTCCGGTTCTGCTCCCAGGCGCCGACGCTGTAGAGCGCCATGAACAGCGCGATGTTGCTGATCGTCAGCTCGGGCACCTTCAGCTCGCCGACCAGCAGGAACGCGGCCCCGATGACGGCGAGGACCGCGACGGGCGCCGTCCGCCGGAACGCGAGCGGGAGGACGACGACGGCGAGCACCGCGGCGCTCAGCGCGGGCGACGCGGGATCGGTGAACAGCCCGATCGCGCGGCCGAGCACCAGCGAGAGCACCGCGGCGCCGAAGAGCACGGCGGCGGTCGCGACGTCGGCGCGGCGCTGGTCGGGCGTGGCGGGAGTCCGGCGCCAGGCGCGGGAGTCCGGGGCGGCAGTCACCCCGCCAATCTAGCCGCGGGGCTCAGGCGTGCGGGTGCGGGTGGGTCCGCTCGAGCGCGGCGCCCTCCAGGTCGACGTCCGGCAGGAGCCGGTCGAGCCAGCGGGGGAGCCACCAGGCGGAGCGGCCGAGCAGGTGCATCAGCGCCGGCATCAGCAGCATCCGGACGACGAACGCGTCGAGCAGGACGCCGAAGGCCAGGCCGAAGCCCATCGAGCGGATGATGGTCGACTCCGAGAAGATGAAGCCGCCGAAGACCGCCACCATGATCAGCGCCGCCGCGATCACGACCGCCTTGCCGGCCTGGAAGCCCTGGGCGACGGCGAGCCGCGCGTTCGCGCCGTGCACGTAGGCCTCGCGCATTCCCGAGGCGAGGAAGAGCTGGTAGTCCATCGCCAGCCCGAACAGGATGCCGACCAGGATCACCGGCAGGAAGCTCAGGATCGGCCCGGTCGAGTGCAGGCCGATCAGGTCGGCGCCCCAGCCGAACTGGAAGACCGCGACGATCAGCCCGTAGGTCGCGAACAGCGACAGGATGAAGCCGCCGGTCGCGATCAGCGGCACGAGCAGCGAGCGGAACACCAGGATCATGATCAGCAGCGAGAGGCCGACGACGACCGCGAGGTAGGTCGGCAGGACGTCGTTCAGCCCCTCGGAGATGTCGATGTTGGTGGCCGCCTGGCCGGCGACGCCCAGGACGATGTCGTCGTCCACCGGCGGCAGGGCGCGGAGGTCCTGCACGAGGGCCTCGGTCGAGGCGCTGTTCGGGCCCTCGGTCGGCAGCACCTGGAAGGCGAGCAGCGTGCCGTCGTCGGAGGCGGCGACGGGCGCCACGGCGACGACGTCGTCCTGCTCGGCGATCGTCCGGGCGACGTCGACCTGGGTGGCCAGGAGCGCGTCGTCGGCGACCCCGCCGGGGACCGACGCGGTCACGAGCAGCGGGCCGTTCGCGCCGGCGCCGAACTCGTCGCCGACGATCTCGAAGGTGCGGGCGCTCGTGGAGCCCTCGGGCTCGCTCGCGCCGTCCGGCAGGCCGAGGCGCATCGAGAGCGCGGGGATCGCGATGACGAGCAGCACGGCGACGGTGCCGACGACGGTGAGGACCGCGCGCAGGGTCGACATCGGCGCGACCGTCTTGACCGCCGCGTGGTGCACGACGGCCGAGCGGGCCTTGCGACGCAGCAGCCGGGTGCCGAGCAGGCCGAGGATCGCCGGGGCGAGCGTGACCGCGATCAGCACGGCGACCGCGACGCAGACGGCGCCGACCGTCCCCATCAGGCCGAGGAACGGGATGCCGGTGACGTTCAGGGCGAGCAGCGCGACGACGACCGTCGAGCCGGCGAAGACGACGGCGGTGCCGGAGGTGCCGTTGGCGAGGCCGATCGACTCGCGCACCTCGACACCCGAGAGCAGCTGCTTGCGGTGCCGGTTGACGATGAAGAGGGAGTAGTCGATGCCGACCGCGAGGCCGAGCATCACGCCGAGGACCGGGGTGACCGAGGCCATGTCGATGACGCCCGAGAAGGAGAGCGAGGCGGTGACGCCGACGCCGACGCCGACGAGGGCGGTGACGATCGGGAGCGCGGCCGCGACGAGCGAGCCGAGCATCACGATCAGGACGACACCGGCGAAGACGAGGCCGACCGCCTCGCCGACGCCGAAGATCTGCGGCACGCCCTGGGCGAGGTCGGTCGCGAACGTGACGTCGGCGCCGGCGACGGGTGCGGACTCGAAGTGGTCGATGACGCCCTGCTTGACCTCCTCCGGCAGCTCGAGGCGCGGCTCGGTGAAGGAGACGTTGACGATCGCGGTCGAGCCGTCCGCCGAGACGACGCCGATGCCGTCCGCGAGGGCGAGGAGCTCCTCGCCCTGGTCGAGCGGGGCCGCGCCCGCCTCGAGCTCGGTGCGCGAGGCATCGAGGGCGGCCTGCTGCGCGGTCAGCTCGGCCTGCTGGGTGTCGAGCTGCGCCTGCTGGGCGTCGAGGGCGGCGAGCTGCTGCGCCGGAGCGCCGGCGGCGACGGCCTGCTCGCGGGCCGCGGTCAGCTGCTGCTGGCCTGCGGTGAGCTGGGCCTGGCCCGCGTCGAGCTGCGCCTGCCCGGCATCGATCTGCTCCTGCCCGGCCTGGAGCTGCGCCCGGCCGTCGGCGAGCTGCTGCGCGCCGTCGAGCTGCGACTGGCGCGCGGCGAACGGATCGACGACGGCGGCGACGCCCTCGAGGTCCTCGGCGGAGGCGGCCAGCGCCGAGATCGCCGACTCCTGCTCCGCCGTCAGCGCGGAGCCGTCGGCGGTGCGGTAGACGACGGTGCCGGTGCCGCCGGCGGTGTCCGGCAGCTTCTCGGCCAGCTGGTCGGTGACGGCGCCGGACGCGGTGCCCGGGATGTCGAAGCTGTTGGTGAGCGTGCCGCCGACCGCGAGGAAGGCGCCGACCGCGACGCCGAGGATCACGACCCAGGCGACGATCACCGCCCAGGCGCGGCGAGCGGCGAAGGTGCCCAGACGGAACAGCAGGGAGGCCAAGGAGATGTCCGATCGAGAGGAGCCCGCGAGAGGTGGCGGCAGCGGTCGCTAGATCATACGGTACGTCTCGTCTAGCGCCGCTGTACACTCGTCGCATGACGGAGCACCGGAGCGGACCGGTCCGCAGCGCCGCGGCACGAGAGTCGGTCCTCGAGGCGACCGCCCGGCTGTTCCTGCAGCGGGGCTGGGACCACCTCACGATGGAGGGCATCGCGAAGGACGCCGGGGTCTCCAAGCAGACCGTCTACCGCTGGTGGCCCTCCCGCGGCGCGCTGATCGCGGACTGCATGATCGAGGGCCGGCTCGTCGCGATCGAGGTGCAGCTCCCTGACACCGGCGATCTCCGCCGCGACCTCGGGGTGTGGCTCGCGCCGATCCTGGAGCTCGCGGGCAGTGAGCCCGGCGCGTCGCTGGTGCGCTCGCTGATCGCGGCCGGCGCGGAGGACGCCGCCGTGGGGGAGCGACTGGGCCGCGCGTTCGGCGTCGACCAGACGCTCTCGGACCGCTTCGCGAAGGCGGTCGAGGCGGGGCAGCTCCCGGCCGACGCCCCGGTCGACGAGCTCGGGCTCTCGATCCTCGGGGCGATCGTCCTGCCCGTCGTCGGGCGTCGGCCGCTCGTCGCGGCGTCCGTGCTCGGGCACGTCGACTTCCTGCTCCGGCCGCGCGGCTGAGGCGGCGGTCGGAGCAGGCTCACATCGGGATCAGGCTCACGTCAGGATCAGGCCCAGGCCCAGGAGGCGAGGACCGACTCGGCGACGGCCTCGCGCTGGTCGTCGTCCACGGTGGGGCTGAACGAGAAGGTGACGACGTAGGTCTGGCCCTCGTCGGTGACGTAGTACTGCTCGACGGCGTAGCTGGTGCCCGACGCGCTGAGGTTCGCGCTGAGGTGCGCGGACTCGGCTCCGGCGACGACGACGCGGTCGTTCGCCTCGACGTCGGTCGCCCCGGCGTTCTCGAGCTCGGTGACGCCGGCGCCCTCGACCTGCTCGGCGGAGACCTCGCCGGCGGGGCTGAGCACGACGTTCACGTTGTCGGCGAAGCCGTCGGTGTCGGTGAGGTCGGCGGCGAGGGTGTCCGCGCCCATGCTCGCGGGGTCGGCGTCGGGGGTGCCCCAGCCCTCGGGCACGGAGTAGGAGTAGCCGTCGCCGGTGATCGTGTCGCCGGTCGCGGCGGCCGTGTCGATGGTGTCGGCGTCGCTGCCGGAGTCGGTGCCGGCGGGGGAGGAGCAGCCGGCGAGGAGGACGAGGAGGGCGGCGGCGGCGGTGGTGGTGGCGCCGAGGCGCGCGGGAGCGCCGTGGCGCGTGATTCGTGACATCCCTGCACGCTAGCGACGCCGACCGGGCCGCCGCATCCCCCTCGCCGGGGACGACGGCGCCCCGACTACGCTGGTGGCCCTATGGCATCCGACAGCGAACCCTCCGTCACCCTCACCGATCCGCTCGAGGAGCGCCTGCGCGCCCAGGTCGCCCGCGAGGGCGAGCGCGCGGTCGCCCTGCGCTCGGCCGCGCTGCTGACCGGCGGCTACGAGGGCGAGGCCTTCCTGCTCACCGTCGGCGGCGAGCACGCGGCGGGCGTCCTGCAGGGGGCGCCCTCGCTGTACTGGCCGGAGCTGTGGGGCGCGCGCGCCCTGCTCTACGTCTGGGACGACACCGCGGCCGACGCGGTCCTCGCCGGGCTGGCCAACCCGGCCTGGCGCGTGCGCGAGATGTGCGCCCGGGTCTGCGCCGAGCGGGTCCTCGGCGGGCAGAAGAAGCTGGCGCGGCTCACCACCGACGAGCACGCGCGGGTCCGCGCGGCCGGTGCGCGGGCGCTCGTCGCCGCCGCGGTCGCCGGGATCGGCTCGGGGCGCGACGCGAAGGGCGAGTTCGCCGCGAGTGTCGAGCAGACGCTGACCTCGATGGTCCGCGACCCGGACAAGGACGTGCGGCGCGACGTGCGGGCCGCGCTGGACCAGCTCCGCGACGCCCGCCGCTGAGGAGCCTCCCCCCGGAGGCGCTGCTCAGCCGCCGACGTGCGAGCCGAAGCCGGACTTGCCCGTGCCGCCGAAGCCGCCCGCGAGGGTGGACTTCGAGCCGGGAGTCGCTCCCGCCGGCGCCTTCTGCACCACGTCGGGCTGGGTCGCCCCGCGCGCCGCGAAGCCGCCGCTCGTGACCGGGGCCCAGCTGGTGGCGCGGGTCGAGTTCCAGCGCGACGACGCGAAGATCAGCGGGCCGACCCAGAAGCCGCCGGCGTAGTGCCCGCGGTACTCGTCGGTCGCCTCGCAGAGCTGCTCGGGATCGTCGCCGACCTCCTCGCCCTGGGCCTGCAGCTGCGCGATCTGCTCCCGGACGTCCGCCAGGCAGTCCTCGCGGCTCGCGTAGACCGGGCGCTCGGCGTTCTCGGGGATGACGTAGTCCTGGCCGTCGGCGCCGGTGGTGACCACGCCGTCGGTGGAGGGGTTCGCGGAGTTGAGCGCGACGGCGAGACCGAGCACGCCGACGGCGACCACGCCGCCGATCACGAGCCCGCGGCGCTTGGAGGCGATGCCGCTGATGCCGACGTCGCCGGAGCGGCGGCGGGTGCGGGTGGTGCCCGGGTCGCCGGCGGGGGAGTCCTGCGGAGCATCCTGGGGGCGGTCCTCGGGGCGGTCGTCGGGGGTGGTCATCGGGTCTCCTCGTCCTGCGGGCGGTTCTCCCGCGCGTCCTGGGGTCGGGCGTGCTCGGGGCGGCCGAAGACGGGCTCGTCGCGGGGGGTCCGGCCCTCCTCGATGAAGTGCGGCACGAACTCGGCGAGGTCCCCGGTGATCGGTCCGCCGGTCTCGCGCACGTCGATGCCGGCCGGCGTCTCGCCGACGATCCAGCTGCCGATCACGACCGTCCGGCCGTCGATCCGGGCGAGGTCGGCCCGGGCCTGGTGCACGAAGCCCTCCTCGCCGTAGGCGCCGCCGTTCTCCGCGACCACCGAGCCGTCCGCATCGAGGATCGTGACGTTCGCGCCCTCCCGGCCCAGCCTGGGCTTGCGCACCTGCGCCGTGCCGACGAGCGGCTCGACGGAGGCCGTGAGCAGGTTCGGGTGGCCCGGGAACAGCTCCCAGAGCACCACGAGCAGCTGCTTGTTGCTGAGCAGCAGCTTCCAGGCCGGCTCGACCCAGCGGGTGCGCTCGCGCCGGTCGAGCAGCAGCCCACCGAACTGCTCGCCGAGCATCCACTCCCAGGGGTAGAGCTTGAAGATCCGCCGGATCGGCTCGCCGTCGGCGTCGAGGAAGCCGGCGCCGTCGAGCTCGTAGCGGATGTCCTCCACGAAGATCAGCTTCGGGTCGAACCCCGCCTGCGCCGCGGTCTCGGCCATGTAGGCGACGGTGTCCGCGTCCTCGACGATCAGCTCGCCGTCGCCGGAGTCGTGCAGCGAGGCGAGGTGCAGCCGCGCGCCCTCGTCCAGCTGCCAGCGGTCGACGCGGAGGTGCCGCCACTGCTCGACGAGCTGCTCGTGCAGGCCGTTGAACTGGTCGGCCTCGGGGCCGCGCGTCTCCTCCAGCCACTGCCACTGCGCGGCGGCCGTCTCGACCAGCGAGGTCGGGGTGTCGGCGTTGAACTCGAGGAGCTTCACCGTGCCCTCGCCGTCGTAGGCGAGGTCGAACCGCCCGTAGACCGTGGGGTCGTCCTCGTCCCAGGAGGTGCGGACCAGCTCGTGGAAGCGCTCCGGGATGCCGAACTCCGCGAGGCGGCCGGTGCGGACGACGTGCTCGCAGGCGTCCATGCAGCGGTCGAAGAGCTCCTGGGTCGCCGTCTCGAGCAGCTCGATCTCGGCGAGCGAGAAGCCGTAGGCCGCGGACTCGTTCCAGTAGGGCCGGCCGCCCTCGGAGGGGAGGTCGTAGAAGCTGAAGCCGACCTCGTCGCAGCGGGCTCGCCAGTCGGGACGCGGGGTCAGGCTGTGTCTGCGCATGGGGAGGTCAGTCTACGACCGACCTCCGACACGCCCTCGAGGACGGTCGCACTGGGCCGCGCACCGCGGCGGGTCAGAGGTAGTCGACGCCGTAGAGGTCGTCGTAGTCCGGCGCCGCGTCGCCGTGCGGGGCCGTCGGGAGCGGAGCCTCGTCGTGCAGCTCGAGCACGACCGAGCTGGCTGCGGTGAGCAGCACCTCGACCCGCCCGCCGAGCACCGTCGTGAGGGACAGGAAGGCCGGGGCGGTGCGCATCGCCTCGAGCACGTCCTGCTTCGTCCGCTCCATCGTCGCGTCCGCGGCGAGGAGGTACGTCCGCTCGGACACCGTCACCTGCAGCATGGTTCCCCCGTCTCGTGGAGCCTCTCGGCCCGGTTCCTCAGCGTACGGAGCGGAGCGGATCGGGATGACCGCGTTGACCGGCCGACGGCCGTCGGCTAGGGCGCGCTCCCGCGGCCGGTGCCAGCGGGGGGCCGGGGCGGTGATCCTCATGCGCTGTCCCGCCACTCCGGCCACGGCGTGACGACCGTCATCGGATCCGCGGCACCCGCACCGCCCGGGCCTCCGCCGGCGGGGGACAGCAGCTCCGCCAGCCGCAGCGCCGCCGCCCGGGCGATCAGCGCGCGGTCGATGGTGAGCGAGGTCAGGCTCGGGAGCATCGCCGCGCCCAGGCTGAGGCCGTCGATCCCGGCGATGCGGACGTCGCGCGGCACCTCGAGCCCGAGGCGGCTCGCCCGCTGCAGGGCGCCGAGCGCCATCATGTCGTTGAACGCGATGACGGCGTCGACCTCGGGGTGCGCGGCCAGCAGCTCGCCGAAGGCGTCGGCTCCGCCCGCGATGGTCTCGCCGCCGGTCGCGACGAGCGCGGCCTCGCCGGGCGCGAGGCACTCCTCGAACCGCAGCCGGCGCGCACTCGGGGCGTACTCGTCCGGCTCGGCGTGGTCGAGCATCCCGATGGTGCACGCCCCGCGCTCGCGCAGCCCGGCGACCAGCGCGCGCATCCCGGGTGCGAAGTCCACGGCGATGGCGTGCACGCCCGGCAGCTCGTCGTCGCGCTCGATCAGCAGGACCGGCACCCCGCGCGCCGCCCGGCGGATCGACTCCAGGCTCTCCCGGGCGAGATAGCCGACGATGACGTCGACCTGGGTGGCCAGGTCCGCCACGATCTGCTCCTCGGACTCGTTCGTCTCGGCGACGACGACGACCTGCCAGCCGCGTGCGGCGAACTCCTCCAGCAGGTCGGCGGCGAGGTCGGTGTAGTACGGGTTCCGCAGCGAGGTGATCACGAGGCCGACCGCGATGCTCTTCTGCCGGGCCATGTTGGCGGCGAACCGGCTGGGGACGTAGCCGAGGGCCTCGCTCACGGCGAGCACGCGCTCGCGGGTGGCGGCGCTGATCTCGGACATCCCGTTCATCGCGCGCGTCACGGTCTGCCGCGAGACGCCGGCCTCCCGGGCGACGTCGCGGATGGTGGCGCGGCGACCCGGCTGGTCTCTCGGCGGACGAGGGGGCATCGGCGGTTCGCCGGAGCGGTCCACGGCGGCCCTCTCTTTCTCAGTCTCGTCTGGCAACACGCATGTGGCGACAGCGCCTCGCGTCTTCAACGACAGCTGCCTTGACAGGTCGACGGCCGCCAGCTTAGCGTGTGGGCACTCGTGGTCCGTGACCGTTCACGTGAACGGTCACGGTCACGATCACCGCGCTCTACTGCCCCGCTCACCCTTCGATGGAGAAGAACACCATGCCCCTCGTCTCGAACACCCTGGTCCGGCGATCGCTCGCCGGAGCGACCGCGCTCGCGCTGACGGCGGGCCTGGCGGCCTGCACCGACAGCGGTCCGGCCGCCGACGACGGCGCCGTCGACGTCCTCGTCGCGCAGAGCACGGCGCAGGTGCCGGTCGGCGAGACCCCCTGGGCCGCTGCGCTCGCGGCCGAGACCGGCTGCACGGTGAACTGGAACTCGATCGACGACACCGCGTGGAACCAGCAGAAGAACCCCTCGCTCGCCGCAGGGGACGTGCCCGACATCGCGCTCCGCGCCGTCGGCACCAACGACGCGGTGCAGTACCCGGGCCTCTTCGAGGACATCGCGCCGCACCTGGACGACCTGCCGAACGTGCGGCGGTTCTTCGAGGAGAAGCCCGAGGCGCGCCGGCTGGTCGAGAACGAGAAGGGCGAGATCCACTCGCTCTCCTCGTCCCGCGGCAGCGGCTACCGCGGCTCCGGTCAGCACATGATGATCAACCGGGCCTGGCTCGACGCCCTCGGCCTCGAGGTCCCGCGGACCTGGGACGAGCTGACGACGGTGCTGCAGGCGTTCAAGACGCAGGACCCGAACGGCAACGGGCAGGCGGACGAGGTGCCCTTCAACATCCGCCGTCTCGAGACGGCCGGCTTCGGCTGGTACAGCCCGTTCCTGCTGCTGAACTCCACCGGCATCGCGACCTCGTTCAACAAGGGTCCGTCGGCGCAGGGGATCCACGTCTCCGACGGACGGGTCGCCAACTTCCTGGTCTCGGACGAGTACCGCCGGGTGGTGGCGTACCTGCACGAGCTGCTCGCGGCAGGCCTCATCCCGGCCGACGCGCTCACCAAGGACGATTCGGCGTACTACGCCGCTCAGGCGGGGGACGGTAAAACCGCGCAGATCGGCCTGATCTTCGGCTGGTCGCTCGCCGACTTCGGGGATCTCCGCGACCAGTACGTGGCGATGCCCGCTCCCGCCGCCTCCGCGAGCATGTCCGCCGAGGACGTGGTCTGGGACGGCTCGGACAACGAGTTCGAGGGCGGGAAGCTCGCCGTCTCGGCCGCCGCCGCGGGCGACGAGTGCGTGTGGAAGGTGGTCGACGCCCTCTACAGCGAGAAGTACTCGATCCAGCAGTTCACCGGATCGATCCCCGAGTTCGTCACCGACGACGGCGACGGCACGTACTCGGTCACCGAGGCGTACCGGGCCGCCGTCGCGGACGGTCGCGACCCCGCGCTCGCCGACCGCCTGGCCGGCTGGATCCCCGACTCCGTCACCCTGAACGGGGACTGGAACCGCGACGACCTCCGTGAGGTGGACGACGTCTACACCGAGCAGTACTCGCACTACGACCACGTGCGCGACCTGATGCCCGACTACGTCCGGCTGACCGCCGAGGACGCGATCACCGCCGCCAACAACGACACCGCCGTGCTCAACTACGCGCTGCAGAAGACGTCGCAGTGGATCGCGGAGGGCGGAGTCGACGAGGAGTGGGACGAGTACGTCGCCCAGCTCGAGTCGGTCGGCCTCGTGCAGAACGTCGAGCTCTGGCAGAAGGCCTACGACCTCGCCACCGCGGCGTCATGACGCGGACGGCTCTCGACGCGTCCGCGGCCGGGGCACCCGTCGCCCCGGCCGCGGGGGCGACACTCCCGGTCCCGATCCCGCCCCGGCCGCTGCGCGCGCTCCGCAGCGTGCGGAACCAGTGGCAGCTCTGGCTGATGGTGCTGCCGGCGCTGGTCTTCACCGCCGTCTTCGCCTACGTGCCGCTCTACGGGCTCCAGCTCGCCTTCCGGACCTACGTCCCCGCGCGCGGGCTGAGCGGGGGCGAGTGGGTCGGCCTCGACTACTTCGTGCAGTTCTTCGAGTCGCCGCTGTTCTCGACGATCGTGCTGAACACCGTGCAGATCAGCCTCTGGACGCTCGCGATGGGGTTCGTCGCGCCGATCGTGCTGGCGCTGCTGATCAACCAGATCAGCGCCGGCCGCCTCAAGAGCTTCGTGCAGACGATCACCTACATGCCGCACTTCATCTCGGTCGTGGTGATCGTCGCGATGATCAACATCTTCCTGCGGCCGGAGAACGGGCTCCTGGGCCGGTTCCTTCCGGGTCAGAACCTCCTCGCCGAACCGGACGCCTTCTCGGCGATCTACTGGGTGAGCGAGGTCTGGCAGCACTGCGGCTGGAACGCGATCATCTACCTCGCCGCGCTCTCGACCGTCGACACCTCGCTCTACGAGGCCGCGAAGATCGACGGCGCCGGGCGGCTCCGGCTCATCCGCTACGTCGACATCCCGACGATCCTGCCGACCGCGGCCGTCCTGCTCATCCTCAACATGGGGTCGGTGCTGAGCGTCGGCTTCGAGAAGGTCTACCTGATGCAGAACTCGCTCAACCTGTCGTCTGCGGAGGTCATCGCGACCTACACCTACAAGATCGGCATCCTCAGCAACCAGTTCTCGTACTCCACCGCCATCGGCCTCTTCAACACGGTGATCAACTTCACCCTGCTGATCGTGGCCAACCAGCTCGCCAAGCGCGCCACGGGTTCCAGTGTCTTCTGAGCGCGGAGGGTCTTCCGAGCGCGGAGGGTCGTCGGAGCGCGGCGGGCCGAGCCGCCGCTGGGACCCCTGGACCCCGAGGGAGAGGACGTCCATGACCCCCGGACCGGACACCCGCGGCATCGCCGTCGCCGACGCCCGGACCGGCGGCGGCGCACCCCTTCTGCCGCGCCGACGGCGCCGGACGGTGCCGAAGCGGCCGCTCGACCGGGTGATCGACGCCGTCGCCGGCCTCCTGATCGCGATCGTCGTGCTCGCCGTGCTCTACCCGCTCTGGTTCATCGTGGTGGCGTCGTTCTCCGATCCGGGTGCGGTCTCCTCGGGGCGGCTCACGCTGATCCCGGAGGGGTTCCGGCTCTCGGGCTACGAGCGGCTGCTGCAGGACGAGCGGATCTGGAACGGCTACCGGAACTCCGTCGTCTACGCCGTCCTCGGGACGGCACTGAACCTGCTCGTCACGATCCCGGCGGCGTTCGCGCTCTCCCGGCCCGAGTTCCGGCCGCGGCGGGTGCTGCTGCTGGTGTTCGCGGTGACGCTGTTCTTCTCCGGCGGACTGATCCCGAACTACCTGCTCTACCGCGATCTCGGGCTGCTGAACTCGATGTGGGTGTTCGTGCTTCCCGGCGCCCTCAGCGTCTTCAACCTGATCATCGCCCGGTCGTTCTTCGAGACCTCGATCCCCGAGGAGCTGCACGACGCGGCCCGCATCGACGGGGTGACCTACCTCGGCTTCTTCCTGCGGATCGTGCTCCCGCTCTCCGCCGCGATCATCGCCGTGATCGGGCTGTACTACTTCGTCGGGCACTGGAACGACTACTTCACGGGCCTGGTCTTCGTCCGCGACGCCTCGCTCCTGCCGCTGCAGAACGTGCTGCAGAGCATCCTGCTCGCGAACCAGTCGGTCGCGGGCCAGGGCGGCAGCGGCGGTCAGTCCGCGCAGCAGTTGCAGGAGACCGCCGACCAGATCAAGTACGGCGTGATCATCGTCTCGACGCTGCCGCTGCTGGTGCTGTACCCGTTCCTGCAGCGCTACTTCGACAAGGGCGTGCTGGTCGGGGCGGTGAAGGGCTGATGGCGTCGCTCGCCGAGCGGTACGAGGCGGCCTGCCGGGTCGTGCTGCTGGTGCTGGTCGTCTCGGCGGCGATGCTGCTCTTCACACTGCGCGGCGCGGTGGTCGCCGGATTCTTCCCCGCGGTCGCCGCCGCGCACGCGGTGCACCGCGCCCGGCTGCTCGACGCGGACGGTCCGTGGTCGCTCCGGCAGACCGCCTCGCTCTTCGCGCGGTCCTGGCGCGACGAGTTTCCGCGCGCGAACCTGCCGGGGTACGTCCTTCTCGGCGTCGGCGCGGTCCTCTGGGTCGACCACCGGATCCTCGGCGGCGTCGAGGTCGACGGACTCGGTGTCGCGGTGACCGGTGTCCTCCTCGTGGTCTCGGCCCTCTTCGCGGTGTTCGCTGTGGAGTTCTGGGTGGTCCGCGCGCATTTCGCGGAGCGGACGCGCTGGCAGCTGCGCACCACGGCGCAGCTGCTGCTCGCGCGGCCGCTCTGCACCCTGATGCTGGGCGCGGTGCTGCTCCTGCTGCTGGCGCTCGCGACGAGCCTCCCCGGGCTCGGCCTCGCGGCCGCCGGGGCCGTCCTCCCGTTCGCCGCGACCGCCGTCGTCGCCGCCTTCGGCCGGCTGCCCGGCCTCAGCCGATCGGCGGCTCGGTGCTGAGGGAACGGACGCGGCGTCGCCCCATGATGCTGGTCGAGCAGCCCCGCGCGGGCGTATCGAGACCCGCCGTCGGCAGCAGGGCGGTCTGCAGACTCGTCTTCTGACGCTGGTGGGTCTCGATACGCCGCTCCGCGGCTACTCGACCAGCATGTGTCGGCGGCGGTCAGAAGCGGGGCGGGAGGGCGGCGAGCAGCGAGTCGGGCTGCACGGGGAGGTCGCGGACGCGGACGCCGGTGGCGTGGAAGACGGCGTTGGCGACGGCCGCGGCGGTGCCCACGTTGCCGATCTCACCGATGCCCTTGCCGCCCATCGGGGCGAGGTGCGGGTCCTCCTCGTCCAGCCACTCCGCGCGCAGGTCGACGACGTCGGCGTTCGCCGCCACGTGGTAGGTCGCGAAGTCGTGGTTGGCGTAGTCGCCGAGCACCGGGTCGAGGGCGCCGTGCTCGTGCAGCGCCATCGAGAGGCCCATGGTCATGCCGCCGAGGAACTGCGAGCGGGCGGTGCGCGGATTGAGGATCCGGCCCGCGGCGAAGACGCCGAGCATCCGCGGCACCTGGATCTCGCCCGAGTCGAGGTCCACCCTCGCCTCGACGAAGTGGGCGCCGTAGGCGTAGCGGGCGAAGTCGCCCATTCCGGCGACGTCCTCCGTGGTGTCGACGACGACGTCGAGGCCCTCCGGAGGCAGCGCCTGCCCGTCGGCCAGCAGGGCGAGCAGGCGGTGGCAGGCCTTCGTGACGGCCCAGCCCCACGATCCGGTGCCCGAGGAGCCGCCGGCGACCGGGCCCTGCGGCAGCGCGCTGTCGGCGATGACGATCTCGATCCGGTCGACCGGCACGTCCAGCGCGTCGGCGGCGACCTGGGTGAGCACCGTGCGGGCGCCCTGGCCGATATCGGTCGCGTTGACCCCGATCACGAAGCGGCCGCCGGGCAGCGCGGTGGCCCGCGCTCCGCTCGGCGAGGTGAGCACGGGGTAGGTGGCGCCCGCGACCCCGGTGCCGACCAGCCAGCGACCGCGGCGGTCCCTGCCTGCCCGCGGATCGCGGCTCTCCCAGCCGAACAGCTCCGCTCCGCGGCGGAAGCACTCGAGGTAGTGCCGGCTCGAGAACGGCGAGCCCGAATCGGGGTCGACGTCCGGCTCGTTGCGCACCCGCAGCTCGATGGGGTCGATCCCGGCGGCGACCGCGAGCTCGTCCATCGCCGACTCGAGCGCGTACATGCCGGGGCACTCGCCCGGCGCGCGCATCCAGCGCGGCGTCGGCACGTCGAGCGCCGCGACCCGGTGGGTGACCAGTCGGTTCGGCGCCGCGTAGAGATGGCGGGTGGCCTCCCCGGTCTGCTCGGCGAACTCCTGGATCGTGGAGGTGTGCGAGAACGCCTCGTGCGCGATCGCGGTGAGACGCCCCTCCGCGTCGGCCGCGAGCCGGACGTGCGAGATCGTCGGCGTACGGTAGCCGGCCAGCGCGAACATCATCTGCCGGGTGTACGCGATCTTGATCGGCCGGCCGGTGATCAGCGCCGCCATCGTCGCGAGCACCACGTTCGGCCGCGGCGAGCCCTTCGAGCCGAAGCCGCCGCCGACGTGCTCGCTGCGCACCCGGATGACGGAGGGATCGAGCGAGAACAGCGTCGCCAGGGTCGACTGCACCGAGCTCGTTCCCTGCGAGGAGTCGAGGACGTCGAGGCGGCCGTCGGCCCAGGTGACGGCCGAGGCGTGCGGCTCCATCGGCGAGTTGAACAGCGCCGGCGTGGAGTAGCGCGCGTCGATCGAGACGGCCGCCGCCGCGATCGCCGCGTCCACGTCGCCGTCGGAGCTGTCGGTCGGGAAGCCGGCGTTGACCTGCTCCGGCGCGTAGAGCTTCGGCTGGTCCTCGGTGAGCACGACGTCGGTCCCGGAGTCGACGTACTCGACGTGCAGCGCGGCGGCGGCCTCGCGGGCGGTCTCGAGCGTGTCGGCGAGGACGAGCGCGATCACCTGGCCGCGGTAGGCGACCGCGTGCGACTGCAGCACCTGCAGCTCGCCGTCGTCCGCGTCCTCGAGGGGCAGCGCGGAGTCGGGGGTGATCACCGAGTGCACGCCGGGCAGCGCGAGCACGGCGTCGACGTCGATGCGCCGCACCATGCCCGTCGCGACGGCCGACTGCACCGGCCAGGCGTGCAGCAGACCCTCCGGCGAGTGCTCGAAGGCGTAGCGGGCCGCGCCGGTGACCTTGTCGCGGCCCTCCAAGCGGGCCAGCGGTGTGCCCAGCGATGTGCCCAGAGCCGTGCCGAGCGCGGTCATGCCGCCACCTCCTCGTCGAGTCCGGCGAGCTCGGCGAGGACGCCGACGATCAGCCGCGTGAGCAGCGGGACCTTGAAGGCGTTCTGCTCGGTCGGCGTCGCGGCGGCGAGCTCCGCCGCCGCCGCACGCGTGAACGCCTCGACGGTCGCGGGGCCGCCGCTGAGCAGGTCCTCCGCGATCCGCGCGCGCCAGGGCGCGTGCGCGACCGCGCCGAGGGCGAGGCGGACGTCGGTCACGGTCCCGTCGGTGACCTCGAGCGCCGCGGCGACCGAGCCGAGCGCGAAGGCGTAGGAGCGGCGGTCGCGGGCCTTGCGGTAGGTGGAGGTCGCGGCGAACGGCAGCGGCGGCAGCTCGACGGCGGTGATCAGCGCGCCGGCCGGCAGGTTCGTGTCCCGCTCGGGGTGCTCGCCGGGCAGCCGGAAGAAGTCGGTCATCGGCAGGCTCGCCGGACCGTCGACGGT
This sequence comes from Rathayibacter festucae DSM 15932, assembly GCF_004011135.1. Lineage (NCBI taxonomy): Bacteria > Bacillati > Actinomycetota > Actinomycetes > Micrococcales > Microbacteriaceae > Rathayibacter > Rathayibacter festucae. The sequence continues at coordinate 1,277,864 of NZ_CP028137.1, forward strand.
CTCGAAGCGGACGACGGCGTCGAGCGCGGTGAGGGCGACGGCCATGTCGCCGGGATGGGTGGCGATGCAGACGTGCCCGGGGTCGGCGTCGGTGGCGATGCCGAGGATCGCGAGCTCGCGGGAGACGCCCCTCAGCGCGGAGCAGCCGGTGCCCGGCTCGCGCTTGTTGCACGGCTTCGAGACGTCGGTGAAGGAGGTGCAGCGCGTGCGCTGCAGCAGGTTCCCGCCGGTCGAGGCCTGGTTCCGCAGCTGGCCGGAGGCGCCGGCGAGCAGGGCGCGGCTGAGGGCCGGGTAGCGGCGCCGGACGAGCGGGTGCGCGGCGAGGTCGCTGTTCGCGACTCCCGCGCCGATCAGGAGTCCGCCCGCGGCCGTCTCCTCGACGCCGCCGAAGTCGACGCGGCTGACGTCGACCAGCGCGGCGGGGCGCTCGACGCCGAGCTTCATCAGGTCGACGAGGTTGGTGCCGCCGGCGAGCGGCTTCGCCTCGGGGGACGCGGCGAGCAGGCGCACGGCGTCGGCGACGTCCGCGGCCCGCTGGTACTCGAAGGTCCTCATCGCGCGGTCTCCGTCTCGCTCGGGTGCTCCGCCGCGTCGTGGACGGCGGGCACGATGTTGGCGTAGGCGCCGCAGCGGCAGAGGTTGCCGCTCATCCGCTCGCGCACCTCCTCGTCGTCGAGGACGACGTCGTCGTCGGTGCTCAGCTCGGCGGTGACGTGGCTGGGCATGCCCGCGCGCGCCTCGGCGAGCATCCCGACCACCGAGCAGATCTGCCCCGGCGTGCAGTAGCCGCACTGGTAGGCGTCGCGCTCGAGGAACGCCCGTTGCACCGGATGCAGGTCGTCGCCGTCGGCCAGGCCCTCGATCGTGGTGACCTCGCGGCCGTCGACCGACACCGCCAGCACGAGGCAGCTGTTGGTCCGGCGCCCGTCGAGCAGCACGGTGCAGGCGCCGCACTGGCCGTGATCGCAGCCCTTCTTCGAGCCGGTGAGGTCGAGCCGCTCCCGGAGCAGATCGAGGAGGGTGGTGCGGTTGTCGACGTCGACCGCTCTCGACTCGCCGTTCACGGTGACGTCGATCGCGGTCGACGGCACGGACCTGGTCTCGCTGCGCTGCGCCATGGCTGAAAGCTACCCGCGGGAGAGGCCGCACGAGGGGGCCCTTCTCGGGCAGGCTGCGGAGGGCTACCCTCCGCCCGCCGATACGCGCGCTGGGTAGAGCGCGACCGCCTCCGGATCGATCACGAAGTCGACCTCGTCGTCGATCCCCGCGCCGAGGGCGGCGAGCTGCGCGGGGGAGAGGTCGGCCGCGATGCCGGCGGCGCGCACCCGCACGAGGTCGCCGCGGCGCTCGAGGTCGCGGATGCGGGCGCGGACCCGGCTGGCGGCCGGCGCCCCCGGCAGGGCCGGCGCGACCGTCACGGAGGCGGGCCGGAACGCGGCCGCGACCCGCGCGCCCGCGGCGACGGAGCCCGCCGCCCGCAGCTCGACGCCGTCGTCGGTCCGCAGCCCGGTGCCTGTCGCCGTGCCCGTCAGCAGATTGAGCGCGGCCAGCTCAGCGGTGAAGGGGCTCTGCGGCCGCTCCAGCACCTCGTGGGTGGGGCCGTCCTCGATCACCCGCCCGCCGTGCAGCACCACGACGCGGTCGGCGAGCGTGTAGGCGTCGAGCACGTCGTGGGTGATCAGGATCGTGGTCCGCCCGGGCAGGACGCGGCGCAGCATCCGCCGCAGCAGCGGGGCGACCGCGACGTCCAGCGCCGCCATCGGCTCGTCGAGCAGCAGCAGCTCCGGACTCGGGGCGAGCGCCCGGGCGAGGGCCACCCGCTGCGCCTGCCCGCCCGAGAGCTGTGCTGGGCGGCGGTCGGCGAGGTCGACGGCGTCGACGGCCTCGAGCCAGGTGCGCGCCGTCTCGGCCGCTGCGGAGCGGCCGGCGCCGGTGCTGCGCGGGCCGAAGGCGACGTTGTCGAGCACGCTGAGGTGCGGGAAGAGCAGCGGGTCCTGGGCGAGCAGCGCGACGCTGCGGCGGTGCGGCGGCAGGTGCACGCGGCGGGCGGAGTCGAACAGGGTCGCTCCGGCCAGGACCGCGCGTCCGTCGTCGGCGCGGAGCAGGCCGGCGAGCAGCCCGACGAGCGTGGACTTGCCGGCGCCGTTCGGGCCGAGGACGGCCGTGGTCGTCCCGGTCTCGACCCGCAGCGCGACGTCGACGCCGCGGGCGTGCAGCCGCGCGTCGATGTCGAGCGTCACGGGCGCACCTCCGCTCGGGCGGCGCGGGGCCGGCGGTGCGCCAGCCCGATCACGAGGACCGCGACGACCACCAGCACCAGCGAGAGGGCGACCGCGGCGTCCGGGTCGGTCTCGCGCTGCAGGTAGATCTCGAGCGGGAGGGTGCGGGTGACGCCCTGCAGGCTGCCCGCGAAGGTCAGCGTCGCGCCGAACTCGCCGAGCGCGCGGGCGAAGGAGAGGATCGCGCCGGAGAGCAGCCCGGGCAGGATCAGGGGCAGGGTGACCCGGCGCAGCACGATCGAGGGCCGGGCGCCGAGGGTCGCGGCGACGCTCTCGTAGCGGTCGCCGGCCGAGCGGAGCGCCCCCTCGAGGCTGAGCACGAGGAACGGCAGGGCCACGAAGGTCTGCGCGAGGATCACCGCGGTGGTGGAGAACGCGATCCGGATCCCGAGCGCCTCGAGGGCGCCGCCGAGCAGGCCGAGCCGGCCGAAGGTGTAGAGCAGGGCGATGCCGCCGACCACCGGGGGCAGCACGAGCGGGAGCAGCACGAGGGCGCGCACCAGGCCCTGGCCGGGGAAGAAGGTGCGCGCGAGGGTGAGCGCCATCGGCACGCCGATCACGACGCAGAGTGCGGTGGCGGCGGCGGCGGTGCGCAGGCTCAGCAGGAGCGCCGCGATCGAGGAGTCCGAGGTGATCAGCGGGACGAAGCCGGCCCAGTCGACGCGGGTGAGGACGCCGACCAGCGGCAGCAGGACGAAGGCGCCGCCGACGACCGCGACGGCGACGACCCAGCGGGGAACTCCGGCGGAGAGCGTCACCGGCCGGCGGGTCACGGGCGAGCGGGTCACGGGCGAGCGGGTCACGCCTTCCCGCTCGGGGTCTCCACCACGACCATCGTCGCCTTGACGATGGCGATCGCGGGCGAGCCGGGCTCGAGGCCGAGCTCGCGGACGGCCTCGGCGGACATCAGCGAGACGACGCGGTGCGGGCCGCACTGCAGCTCGACCTGGGCCATCACGGTGTCCGAGACGACCTCGGTGACGATGCCGACGAAGCGGTTGCGCGCCGAGCGGCCCACCTCGCTCGGGTCGACGGGGAGGATCGCGTTCTGCCGGGCGAGCCGGGCGAGGTCGAGCCCCTCGACGACGCTGCGGCCGGCGGCGTCCTTGCTGCTCGCGAGGGTGCCGTTCTCGATCCAGCGGCGGACGGTGTCGTCGCTGACGCCGAGGTAGTCGGCGGCGTTCCTGATCCGGATCTGCGGCATGGTCAGGGTGCTCCTGTCTCGGGGGCCCCGAATCCGGCAGCGGCGAGGACACGGCGGCCCTCGTCGCCGGCCACGTAGGCGGTGAAGGCGGCCGCGAGGTCCGGGTTCGCGGAGCCGGCGACCGGGGCGATCGGGTAGGTGTTCACGGCCTGCGACGACTCGGGGAACGCGATCCCGGTCACCGCGTCGCCGGCGGCGGCTACGTCGGTGACGTAGATCAGGCCGGCGTCGGCCTCGCCCGAGGTGACCTTGCCGAGGACGTCGGTGACCGACGACTCCTCGCTGACCGGCTGGAGGTCGACGCCGGTCGCGGTCTCCAGGGTGACCGTCGCCGCGCCGCACGGGACCTGGGCCGCGCAGACGACCGTCTTCACGCCCTCGCGGGCGAGGTCGGCGAACGAGGCGATCCGCGCGGGGTTGGCCGGCGGGACGGCGATCTCGAGGGTGTTGGTCGCGAAGTCGACGGGGTCACCGGCGACGAGGTCGGCGTCGGTGAGCTTCGCCATGTTCTTCTCGTCGGCCGAGGCGAACACGTCGGCGGGGGCGCCGTTGGTGATCTGGGTCACCAGGTCGGACGAGCCGGCGAAGGTGAGCTCGACGGCGGTGCCCGGGTTCTTGGCCTCGAAGGCCGTCGCGATCTCGGTGAAGGTGCCCTTCAGCGACGCGGCGGCGTAGACGGTGATCGAGCCGGAGAGCGCGCCCGGGGAGCCGGTCGCGGCGGGCGTCGCGGAGGCGGAGCAGCCCGCCAGAACGAGGACCGCGGACGCGGCGGCGAGGGCCGCGGCGGCGGTGCGGGGGAGTGGCATGGGAGGGACCTTCCGGCATGCGCAGAGCACGGACGATCTCCGCATTTGCGTCTTCAGCCACACCATAGTGCCGCAGACCGGGGACCACATGCTGATCGAGTAGCCCGCACAGCGGGCGTATCGAGATCCACCCGCCCGGCAGGGCCGGGTCTCGATACGCCGCCGACGGCGGCTACTCGACCAGCATGAACCGCTCGACCGACAGAGGTGGGTCCACCGGGAGGAGGCACCGCAGAACCTGCTGGTCGAGTAGCCCCGAAGGGGCGTATCGAGACCCACCCCGCCACGGACGGCGGTCGCATCCGCTTCCGCGGGCTCAGTGCTGCGGCGTCAGCACGTCCGCGTAGCGCTCGCTCGGGTCGAGGGCGAGGCCGGGCTTGACCGCGCGGGCGACATCGTCCGCGAGGACCTCGGCGGCGCCGCGCTCGAGGCCGTCGAGGGCGGCCGTCACGATCGCCTCGGGGCTCGACTTCGGAGCGTCCGACCACGAGGCCATGTCGGTGTCGACGAGGCCCATGTGCAGGCCGAGCACCTGGGTTCCCTGTGGGGCGAGGGCCAGGCGCAGGCCGTCGGTGACGCTCCAGGCCGCGGCCTTGGACATCGAGTACGACTCCGAGCCCGGGAACGAGACGAAGGCGGACACGGAGAGCACGTTCAGCACGGCGCCGCCGCCGGCCCGGCCGAGGCTCCCGGCGAAGGCGCGCGCGAGCATCAGCGGCGCGAAGGCGTTGGTCTCGACGGTGCGGCGGATCTCGTCGAGGTCGCCGGTGACGAAGTCGACGGTGGGGGCGATGCCGGCGTTGTTGACGACGATCGACACGTCGCCGAGGGTCGCCGCGAGCTCGGCGATGCGGTCCTGATCGGTCACGTCGAGCGCGATCGGCACGATGCCCGGCGCGGCGGCGATCGTCGAGGCGTCGCGCGCCGCGGCGTAGACGGTGCGGGCGCCGCGCGCCGTCAGCTGCCGGACGAACTCGGCGCCGATGCCGCGGTTGGCGCCGGTCACGAGCACGACGGAGTCCTGGATCTGCATGGGAGTGCCTTTCTGTAATGGTCGATAAAGAACTGGTGCGACGCACGCTAGCACGTTCCGTAGCGACTGTTATAGAATCGGAGCATGGCAGGACGACCGAGGGGCTTCGACCGCGACGAGGCGCTCGACACGGCGATGCGCCGCTTCTGGAGCGACGGCTACGACGAGACGACGGTCGCCGTGCTCACCCGCGAGATCGGCATCTCGGCGCCGAGCCTCTACGCGGCCTTCGGTGACAAGGACGAGCTCTTCCGTGCCGCGGCGAGCTGCTACGCGGACACCGCCGACGCCGCCCTCGCCCGGCTCCTCGACGCGCCGAGGGCCTGGGACGCGCTGGCCGCCGTCGTCCGCTCGAGCGCCGCGGGCTACTCCGACCCGGGCACGCCCTCCGGCTGCTTCGTGCTGAGCGAGCCGCGCCTGGCCGAGCGCCGCCGTTCGATGGAGGACGTCATCGCCGCGCGGATCGAGCGGGGGATCGCCGAGGGGGATGTGCCGGCCGGCACCGACGCGGCGCGGACGGCCGCCTTCGTCGTCGCGGTGCTGACCGGGATGTCGACGCAGGCCCGCGACGGCGGCAGTGCGGAGCGCGTCGCCGAGATCGGCGAGCTCGCGCTCGCGGCGCTGCCCCGCCCGTGACCGCCGCGCCAGGGACTGCCCGGCAGCACCTCGCCGCCGCCGCCGATCTCGCCCGCCGGCACCTGGAGCACCCGGAGCGCGCCGCCGCGCTGAACCTGCGGCTGCATCGGGTCACGGCGCCGACCTCGCTGGTCTACACGCGCTTCCCGCCGACGCTGAGCCTCGTGCTCTCCGGCCGCAAGCGCTCGATCGTGGGCGACTCGGACGAGCAGTGGGGCGCCGGCCGCTTCCTGATCACGCCGGTCGACCTGCCGGTGATCGCCGCCGTGGTCGAGACCGGCGAGCAGGGCGACTTCGTCTCGGCCAACTGGCACCTCGATCCGGTGCTGGTCGCCGAGGTCGCCGGGCTGGTCGCGCACCGGCCTACCGCGGCGATCCCGGAGCGGATCGGCACGATCACCCCGGAGCTCGCCGACGCGCTGCACCGCCTGTTCCGGCTCCTGGACGCGCCGGAGGAGATCCCGGTGCTCGGGCCGGCGGTGTCGCGCGAGCTGGTGCTCCGGCTGCTGCAGAGCGACCAGGCGCCGCGCCTGCTGTCGGCGTCGTCCGCCGTCCGCTCGGCCGCGGTGACCCGGGCGGTCGACGCGATGACCGGCGCGCTCGCGCACGGCTGGACGCTCGACGCGCTGGCCGCCGAGGCGAGCACGAGTGTGCCGACGCTCACCCGGCGGTTCCGCGAGCTGACCGGGATGTCGCCGCTCGGCTACCTGCGCCGGCTGCGGCTGGGCGAGGCGCGGCGACTCCTGCTGGTGCGCGGCGAGACGGCCGCGGGGGCGGCGGCGGCCGTCGGCTACGCCAGCGCGTCGCACTTCGGCCGCGACTACCGCCGCGCCTATGAGACGACCCCCGCCGCCGACGCCGCGCTGCACCCGGGCCGGCTGGTGCAGGTCGACTGACCAGCTCCCCGCCACCGGCTCCGGTCAGCGCCGCGCGCCGACGATGCCGCCGTCGACCAGCAGGGTCGTGCCGTGCACGTAGGACGCCTCGTCGGTCGCGAGCCAGCGCACGGCCTGGGCGATCTCGTCCGGGCGGCCGGGCCGGCCGGCGGGGGTCGGGGCGGTCATCGCGTCGAGGATCGCCGAGGCGTGCTCGTTGCCGGGGGTGAGCGTCGCGCCGGGGGCGACCGCGACGACGCGCACGCCGTCCGCGCCGTACTCGGCCGCCCAGGCGCGGGTCAGGTGGTCAAGCGCCGCCTTGGTCGCCGGGTAGAGGGCGGTGCCGAGGGTGCCGACGCGCGCCATCCACGAGGTGATGTTGATGATCACGCCGGAGCCGCGCTCGGCCATCGTCGGCGCGATCGCTCCGACGAGCTGGTGCGGGACCCGGATGTTGGTGACGAGCAGCGCGTCGACGTCGGCGTCGCTCAGCTCGGCGGTCGGGCCGACGGGGAACACGCCGGCGTTGTTGATGAGCACGTCGATCCGGCCGCCGAGCAGGCGCAGCGCCTCGGCGGCGACGGCGCGGGTAGCGTCGGGCGTGCCTCCGAGGTCGGCGACGAGCACGGAGGCGGTGCCGCCGGTCGCGGTGATCGCCTGCGCGACCGCCTCGGTGCGCGCGCGGTCGCGGCCGTGCACGAGGACGTGCGCGCCGGAGGAGGCGAGCCGGTGGGCGATGGCCTCGCCGAGCCCGCTGGAGGAGCCGGTGACGAGGGCGGTGCGGCCGGCGAGCCGGTCGTCGGCGGGGAGATCGGTGGGGAGGGAGGCTGTGGTTTCGGTCATGGACCCAGCCTTGCGGCGGGGGTCGACGGCGGGTGTCCCGATCGGATCGAGGGCTGTCGCGATCGGATCACGACGCTGCCCCTGCCCCGGACGCGTGCTGATCGGGCAGCCCCTGCCTGCTGATCGAGTAGCCCGCGCAGCGGACGTATCGAGCGGAGGGGGCGCCTCCGGCGCCAGCGCAGGACGGGGAAGAGACCGACGTCCTTGGGGTGGGCGGGTCTCGATACACCCCTGCGGGGCTACTCGACCAGCATGTCTGCGGTCGTCCCGTCCAGGTAGATCCACCGTGCTGGCCTGGGCGGGTCTCGACACGCACCGCCGGGGCTGCTCGACCAGCATGTGCGGGTCCGGAGCGCACGCCTGTGCCGCGCACGCTGCCTGCTGATCGAGCAGCCCGCGGAGCGCACCACGCATCCTGCTCGAGCAGCCCCTGCCTGCTGATCGAGCAGCCCGCGCAGCGGGCGTATCGAGATCCCCCGTCGTCAGAACGGCGCGGGGACGTCGACGAAGCGGGGCTTCGGCGGCGGCTCGGGCGGTCGACCGGGGAGCGGCGGCGGGCGGTTGCTGATCCGCCGACCGGTCGGGCTCGTCCAGACGATCATTCCGTCGTCGTGTCTGACGTACGTCCACTGTTCGCCGTGCCGGATGTGGTGGTGCGAGGTGCAGAGCGAGACGAGGTTCTCGAGCGAGGTCTCGCCGCCGTTGCGCCACTCGAGGGTGTGGTCCGCCTCGCTGGTGGCGGCGGGCCGGGTGCAGCCGGCGAAGCGGCAGGTCTGGTCCCGCAGCTGGAGGTGCAGGCGCATCTGCGGTGGCGGGACGCGGTAGGTGCGGCCCACGGAGACGACCGCGCCGGTCTCCGGATCGGTCAGGACGCGGGTGAACGAGGCGCCCGTGGCGATCAGTTCGCGGGCGATCTCGGCGGGCACGGGGCCGTAGCCGTCGAGGTCCGCGGGAGCGTCGTCGAGACCCACGGCGGTGGAGGCGGCGAGGGTCAGCCGGACCTCGGCCCGCACTCCTGGGACGAAGGTCGGGTCGGGCCGGTGCTCGGGGTCCGGGGTCGTTCCCGCGATGTCGCCGTCGCAGAGGAGATCGACGGCCGCGTCGGCGCTGAGCTGCTGGAGGGTGCGCGGATCGCCGTCGTCGCGGAGGGTGCGGGCGATGCGGCGCAACCGGTCGTACGCGCCCGTCACCGCTGGCGCGGGAGCGTGGACGCAGAGCGTCGCCATGCCGTCGACGTCCGGGGTGACCCAGACGGCGCGGTCCTCCTTCGCGCGGGCGTGCCGCTCGGCGAGGGGCTGCTCGTGCAGCTCCTCCCGCCAGCGGGTCAGGGCGCGGCGCAGCTGCGTGGTCGTCATCGTGAGCGCGGCGTCGGCGGCGCGCTCGTCGACGGACGCGCGGGAGGCCTCGGGGAGGCTGCTCGCGGTTCTGCAGATCGCCTCGCCGATCTCCCAGAGGATTCGTGCGTCGCGGAGTAGGGCGCGGGTGAGGGGGAGGTGCTCCATCAGCATCTGCGCTGTTTCGAGGCGTCGGCAGACCTCTCGCTCGGAGACGCCGAGCGTGACCGCGAGTTCGGCGCGGATGGAGCGCTCGACGAGGTCGCGCGTCTCGCTCCGAGAGGCGCCGCGGGCGAAGGACTCCGGGACGGTGAGCGCGACGCGGTAGCCGCGGTGCATGCGTTCCGCGGCTCTCAAGCGCGTCGGGGATGCGGCGCGCTCGGTGGCCGCGGCGTCGGTGAAGCAGTCACGCACCTCCGCGAGTGCTGCCGCATTCTCATCTTCTGACATACGCGTATTGAAGCAGGGACCACCGACACCGAAGTCGGAACCATGGGCTGATCGGGGATAACGCGGTCGGATCTACGAGTGTGGAGGAGACTCGCTCCCGGATGCCTCGGTGATGGTGGGTCTCGATACGCCGCCGGTGGCGGCTACTCGACCAGCATGTGCGGGCATGAGCAATACGCGTGGACTTCGCGCGCCGCATGCTGATCGAGCGGCCCCTGCATGGTGATCGAGCAGCCCGCGGAGCGGGCGTATCGAGATCAACTGTGCTGAGCTAGGCGGGTCTCGATACGCCCCTCCGGAGCTACTCGACCAGCATGAATGCCGCAGGAGGCAGCTACTCGACCAGCATGAATGGCGGCGGAGGCGGCTGCTCGACCAGCATGAATGGCGCCGGAGGCGGCTGCTCGACCAGCATGAATGGCGGCGGAGGCGGCTGCTCGACCAGCATGAATGGCGGCGGAGGCGGCTGCTCGACCAGCATGAATGGCGCCGGAGGCGGCTGCTCGACCGGCATGAACGACGCCGGAGGCACCTGCTCGACCAGCATGAATGGCGGCGGAGGCGGCTGCTCGACCAGCATGAATGGCGCCGGAGGCGGCTGCTCGACCGGCATGAAGGGCGGCGAGGGCGAGACCAGGGGCGGCCGAGGCGGCTACTCGGCAGGCACGGCCGTCTGCCCGCGGACCGCGGCGACGACGGCCGCGACCGCGCGGTCGACGCTCGCCGCGCGGGCGGCGGCGTCCTCCTGCTCGGAGTCGTGGACGAAGGCCGTCGTGCCGCGGACCGCGCCGCAGTAGTCGACGACGCCGTGCTCGATCTGGGTGCGCAGGGACTGCTCGTAGCCGTGCCGGTCGTACACTCCGGCGCTGTCGCCGGCGATCGGCAGTAGGTGGACGGTGAGCCCGCCGAGCTTCCGGCGCATCCCGTCGGCCGGGTCGATCTCGAAGGCCCAGCCGTTGACGAAGACGCGGTCGATCCAGCCCTTCAGCAGCCCGGGCATCGACCACCAGTAGACGGGGAAGACCAGCACGAGGTGCTCGGCGGCGTCGAGCCGGCGCTGCTCGCTCGCGACGTCGGCCGGGTACTCGCCCGCGACGCGGTAGCTGTGCCGGTCGGCCGCACTGAACCGCGGGTCGAAGCCCTCCGCGGCGAGATCCGCGAGCTCGGCCGGCTGCAGCTCCTCTGCGAGCCGTCGGGCCAGAGCGAGGGTGAGCGAGTCCTGATCGGGGTGGGCGGCGACGATGAGCGCGGTCATCCGTCCATCCAAGCGCAGCCGGCCGAGAGCACCGTCCGACCCGTCACCGCCGCGGCGTGCGACGGCTCGGCGACCGACGGCTCGGCGTGCGACGATCCGGCGTGCGACGATGCGGCATGCGACAGCACGACCGCGGAGGAGACCGATGACCGAGCCGGACCCGCAGGAGGTCCTGCACCGCGACGGCAGCCTCCGCGCTCGCGGCGCCACGCTCGACGGCGAGCTCCACGGGTACTGGGAGTGGTTCCGCCTGGACGGCACCCGGCTGCGGAGCGGGTCGTTCGATCGCGGGCGCCAGGTCGGAGTCTGGACCACCTACGACCGCACCGGCGCTCCGCACAGGGAGACCCGCTTCGGCGACTGAGGGGGCCGCGCCTCGGACCGCGACTCAGGTTCCGCCGCGCGCCAGGACACCGGTGACGAGCAGCTGCACGAGGGCGTCCGTGTCGTAGCGCGGATCGCCCGCGCCGCCGATGCAGAGATTGCCGATGCCGCGCAGCAGGCCGTACGCCTCGACGGGCGGGGCGTCCGGCGCGATCGCCGCCTCGAGCAGCGTCGCGCAGACCGGCACCAGCCGGTCGACGAAGAAGGCGTGCAGGGCGTCCGAGCCGGCGCCGTCGCCCTGCAGCGCATCCGGCAGCCCGTGCTTGGTGACCAGGAAGTCGACGAACAGCGCCAGCCACTCGCGCAGCGCCGCCTCGGGTGAGTCGCTCTCGGCGAGGAGTCGCGGCCCGGCCTCGGCGCAGGCCTCGACCTGGTGCCGGTAGACGGCGACCACGAGATCCGCCCGGGTGGGGAAGTGTCGGTAGATCGTGCCCGTGCCCACGCCGGCGCGCGTCGCGATCTCGCGGACCGGGGCATCGACGCCGGACTCGACGAAGACCGCGGCGGCCGCGTCGAGGAGCGCCTGCGAGTCGCGCCGGGGTCGGCCGACGCGGGGCACCGCCGAGCCGGTGCCGCCATGATCCGTCACTGCTGCTCCTCCTCCGAATGCTCCGCTTGCTTAACGGAACAGCGCTCCGTATTGTTGCGGAACGTCGCTCCGATAACCAGTATCGCAGAGCGCGAACTGGAAGGCACCAGCATGACCAGCACCGTCCCCACCTCTCTCCCCGAAGCACTCCCCGTCGTCTCGGTCGCCCCCGTCGAGCTCGACGCTGCGGGCCGCCCTGTCCCGCTCACCGTGCGGATCTCCGCCCCCGCGACCGGCTCGGACCTCCCCGTGGTGCTCTTCTCGCACGGCAACGGCTGGAACCACGACGGCTACGCACCGCTCACTGCGTTCTGGGCCTCGCGCGGCTTCGTCGTGATCCAGCCGACGCACCTCGACTCCCGTCGCCACGGCTTCGGCTTCGACCACCCCGTCTTCCCGACGATCTGGGAGCAGCGGATCGCCGATCTCACGCGCGTGCTCGACCGGCTCGCCGTCCTCGAGGCGGTCGTGCCCGGTCTCGCCGGCCGGGTCGACTCGAGCCGAGTCGCCGTCGCCGGGCACTCCTGGGGCGCGCAGACGGCGCAGACGCTGCTCGGCGCCCGCATCGTCGGAGAGGACGGCTCGCTCAGCCCGGACCGCTCCGACCGCCGGGTGCGCGCCGGCGTCCTGCTCGCCGCGACGGGGGTCGCCGGCGACGACCTCGAGCCGTTCGCGCAGGCGGCCTTCCCCTTCCTCCGCCCCTCCTTCGCGCAGCTGAGCACGCCGACCCTCGTCGTCGCGGGCGACCGCGATCAGTCGCGGCTCTCCCGGCGCGGGCCGGACTGGTTCACCGACGCTTACACGCAGAGCCCGGGCGCGACCGATCTGCTCACCCTGCACGGCGGCGAGCACTCGCTCGGCGGCATCGTCGGCGAGGAGGTCGCCGAGACGACGGACGCGGATCCCGCGCGCCTGAGCGCGATCCAGCAGCTGACCACGGCCTACCTCCGCACGGCCCTCGGCGTCGACGCGAGCAGCTGGTCCGTCGCGCGGGCGGCGTTCCACGAGGACGGGCGCGAGATCGGCCGCATCGACAGCAAGTGACGCCGCGCACTGCCGCCGGGCGTCAGTCCTTGGCCGCCGCGGCCCCTCCGGCGAGGTCGTCCTCCGTCGGCTCGGTCACCCCGATCGTGCTGATGATCGGCATCGTGCCCGTCCGCGCGAGCGGCTCCTCGGCGGTCGGCGCCGGCTCCGGATGCGGGGAGCGACGCGCCCGCACCGGCGCCACCGCGCGGACGACCGGAGTGCGCAGCCGCCGGTAGGCGATGCGGCCGAGGGTGACGCCGCCCGCGAGCCCGATCGCGATCATGCCCGCCTGGAGCAGCAGCTCGATGCCGCCCTCGGGGCCGCGGCCGGAGGTGAGGTCGAGCACGCCGCGGTAGAGGGTGAGGCCGGGGAGCAGCGGCACGATGCCGCAGGCGGTGGTCACCACGGCGGGCACGCGCCAGCGCTCGGCCAGGGTCTCGCCGAGCAGGCCGATCACGATCGCGGGCACGGCGCTGGCGAGCAGCGGCGCGGCGCCCAGCCCGCTCAGCGCGTCGGAGGCGACCCACGCTCCCGCGCCGGTGAGCGCGGCGACGAGCGCCGGCCGCGGGGGCGTGTGCGAGGAGAGCGCCCAGGCTCCCGCGGCGATGCCGGCGCCGAGCACCTGCACGCTCGCCGGCCAGGGGCGGGCGTAGGAGTCGACCAGCACCAGCTCCACGCCGAGGGTGCGCGCGCCGTCGAGCACGGCGGCGATGCCGACGACGATGCCGAGCGTCAGCAGCCCGACCTCGAGCAGCCGGCCGCCGGCCGTGATCGGGAAGCCGTTGATGGCGTCGTCCGCCGCTCCCACGAAGGAGAGCCCGGCGAGCAGCACGACGACTCCGGAGGCGACCACCAGCGCCGGCGGCAGCACGGCGAACTCGACCGGCAGCTGCGGCACGACCGCGAGCAGCAGCACCGCGACCCCGGTCGCGAGCGCGGCTCCGGCGATCTGCTGGAAGAAGGCGGGCAGCCCCCAGCGGCCGAGCAGCTGGTTGACGCCGTCGATCGCGGCGGTCGTGAGCGCGGCGAGGAGGACGATGAGCGGCCCGCCGCCGAGCAGGATCGCGACGCCCGCGGCCATCACCGCGAGGGTGAGCGTCACGACGCTCCGCCGGTAGCGGTGCGGCTGGACGAGGATCGCGTCGAGCCGCTCGTGCGCGTCCTCGAACTGCTGCCGGGCCTCGTCCCGCGCGGTCGACGAGTCGACGGTGTCGGCGACCCGGACCTCGGGGGAGCCGTCCGTGATCGCGGTGACCAGCGTCGTCACGCGGGCGAGCCGCTCGTAGTCGGCGCTGCGGGAGGCGACGACGCGCAGCACGCTCACGCTGGGCGAGTCCTCGCTGCCGTCGTGCACGACCAGGATCGAGGTGAAGGTGAGGTCGACCTGCACCTCGATGCCGTAGGCGCGGCAGACCCGCTCGATGGTCTCGGTGACCTCGGCCGCCGCGGACCCCAGCGACAGCAGGGTCTCGCCGAGCCGCACCGCCAGCTCGAGCACGCCGCGCACGGTCTGCTCGGCGAGGACCGCGCGCTGCGAGCGCCGGCTCACCGGCGCGGCAGGGCGCTGGCCGCTCAGCGTGCCGACGAGCTGCCGGAGGAGTCGCTGCTGGAAGGGTCGAGGAGAGGGCACCCCCCGAGCGTACGGAAGACCACCGTCACCGGAGGACAGGCTCCTGAGGACCGGATCCGCAGGACCGGCGCCGCACCGCCGTCACCGGACCGCCGTCACCAGGGCACCACCGCGCCGCGGAAGTCGCGGTAGGCGATTCCGGGCGTGCCGAGGCGGCCGATCAGCACGTCGACCACCTTCGGCACGTTGTCCTCGATCGTGAACGGCGCGTCGTCGCCGCCGAGCGCGGTCCGGATCCAGCCCGGCGCGATCAGCACGATCGCCCGGCCCGTGCCGGACTGCCGCACCGCGAAGCTCTTCAGGAACTGGTTGAGCGCCGCCTTGCTGCCGCGGTAGACCTCCCGCCCGCCGCCGGTGTTGTTCGCGATGCTGCCCTGCCCCGACGACATCGCGCCGATCAGGCCGTCATCCGCGACGAGGTCCTGCAGCGTCTCGATCACGCGCATCGGGCTGAGGGCGTTGGTGACGAAGACCTCGATGAAGTCCTCCGTCGAGACCTGGCCGATCGGGGTGTCCTCGCTCGTCGTGGTGCCGGCGTTCACGAAGAGCAGGTCGAGCACGCGCCCCGTCAGGTGCTCCCGGAGTGCCCGCGTCTCCTCCTCGTCGGTGATGTCGAGCCGCTCGATCGCCAGGCGGTCCGCGCCGACCTCGTCCTGGAGCTCGTGCAGAGGGGTGCGCCTGCCGGGATCCCGGACGGTGCCGATCACGTCCCAGCCGCGGCCGAGGAACTCCGCGGCTAGGGCATGGCCTAGCCCGCGGGAGGCTCCGACGAGGAGGGCGGTGCGGGTGGAGCCGGACGGGGGAGTCGGTGTGGTCGTCATATCGTCACTCTCGCGCCGTAGCGCCCCGACCCGTGCGATCTGCCAGCGAACCCTGGGGTGTGGGGCCGCGGTTCTCAGATTCAGCATCCGGCGACGGTGGTCACGTCCATGCTGATCGAGTAGCCCGCAGAGCGGGCGTATCGAGATCCACCAGCGTCAGAAGGCGGGTCTGCAGGCCGTCCGGCTGACGACGGTGGGGGCGGTTTCATACGGTTGTTGCAACGGAGGGGTGGTTGCATGCCGGGTCGTCGGTTGGATGCGGGTGAGCGGGCTCAGATCGCGGTGTTGTTCGCCCGGGGGTTGCGGTTCCCGGAGATCGCGGAGCTGATCGGGCGGGATCGGACGACGGTGTGGCGGGAGCTCAAACGCAACAACGTGTATCGGGGTGCCCACACCGCTGGAATGGTCGCGCGGCATCCGGGTCGTCGCCGGTCCGTGGCCTCGGGGATCGGGCCGGGGTTGGGGGGTGAGTACCGGTGGGCGTACTCGGCGTCCGTGGCGCAGCGCAAAGCGGATGAGCGGGCGAAGCGCCCGAAGGCACGCAAGCTCGTGGCGAGGCGGCCGGCCGCGTCGCCGCTGTTATGGGGTCTGGTCGAGCAGAAGCTGCGCAGTAAGTGGTCCCCGTCGCAGGTGTCTGCTTGGCTGAAGAGCGAGTTCCCTGACCGACCGGAGTATCACGTGTCTCACGAGACGATCTATCAGGCGATCTACTACCAGACCCGCGGAGAGCTGCGCCGAGAGCTCGCGCACGAACTGCTGCTGCGCTCAGGACGCGTCTCTCGCCGCCCGCAGTCCCGAGGCGCTCGGGCCGCTCGATCGGGCCGGCTCTGGGCGAAGGACTTCAACATCAGCACCCGCCCCGCCGAGGCCCAAGACCGCGCCGTTCCCGGGCACTGGGAAGGCGACCTCGTGATCGGCGCGCGAGGCACCTCCGCGATCATCACCCTCGTGGAACGCTCCACCCGCTACGTGATGCTCGGCTCCCTCCCCGAGGACCGCACCAGCGGAAACGTGACCGCCGTGCTCACCACCCTCATGCACCGACTCCCCGAGCATCTGCGGCGCACCCTCACCTGGGACCAAGGCATCGAAATGGCCCGCCACGCCACCTTCACCCTCGCCACCGACTGCCGCGTGTTCTTCGCCGACCCCCACTCGCCCTGGCAACGAGGATCGAACGACAACACCAACGGACTCCTGCGCCAATACTTCCCCCGCAGCAGCACCGACTTCCGCACCTACACCCAGACACAACTCGACACCATCGCCGAAGAACTCAACACCCGCCCCCGCAAAACCCTCGACTGGGCCACCCCCGCCCACCGCCTCGACCAACTCCTCGTTGCAACAACCACTTGACCACAAGGGGTCTCGATACGCCCCTTCGGGGCTACTCGACCTGCATGTGTGCGAGCGTCTCTGCCGAGTGGAGACGCCCCTCCGAGGCTGCTCGACCGGCGAGAACGGGCGCCCCACCGGCAGCGGCTGCGCAGGTGCTCAGAATCGTTTCTGTGGCGACGTTCCGGCCGTCGTGTCGCGCCAGAGCAGCCCTTCTCGCCATCCGCTCCCAGGTCTGCTCCGAATCATGCGTACACATCAACCTCACGACCGGAGCCCGCATGCTCGCCACCGCCACCGCCACCGCCACCGCCACCGCCACTGCCACCACTGCCGCGCGCCGCTCGCGCACCGTCCCTGCGCCCGCGCTGCCGCTGCTCCCGCCCGACTCCGACCGGATGCTCGTCATCCGCTCGGCCTCGGGCGACGACCGCGCGTTCGCCGAGATCGTCCGACGGCACACCTCCCTGCTGCGCGCGACGGCGCTGCGTATCCTCCGCGCCTCGAGCGAGGTGGACGACGTGGTGCAGGAGACGTTCCTCGCCGCCTGGACGCACATGGACAGCGTGATCGACGGCGAGACGATCATCGGCTGGCTGCTGACCACGGTGCGCCGGCGCTGCTACGACCGGCTGCGCTCGAGCGACCACCAGAACCACGCCGAGCTGGAGCAGGACGTGCCGGAGTCGCTCGACCACTGCCCGACCGCGGTGTCGGAGCGCGCGGCGCTCGTCGCCGAGGCGCGCGCCGTGCTCGGCCGGATGCCGGAGCTGCAGCGCCGCTGCTGGGAGCTCCGCCAGCTGCAGCAGCGCAGCTACGACGACATCGGCGCAGAGCTCGGCGTCAGCGCGACCGTGGTCCGCGGGCAGCTCTCCCGGGCCCGCCTGCTGATGGAGGCCACGCTCGCGCACTGGCGCTGAGGCTTCGGAGCGCACCGCGCGGGCGGTCGATCCGTCGCGAACGGCTCTCGCCGACGTGCCGAGGGAGCCGTTGGCGACGGGTCGATCGGCCGATCGCCGCGACGTGAGGGGTGGGCGCACTCGGCTCGGGACGGACTCGGCGGTTAGCGTGGAGGGCATGGAACCCAGCTTCGGAGCCCTGCTCACCGGTCTCGTGATCAACCTCTTCTGGTTCGCGCTCGTCCTCGTCGCGGTCTACTTCGTCGTCCGGGCGGCGGTGACGAGCGCGCTCAGGCGCGCCGGCGTCATCACTCCGGCGAGCGCCGCCGCCCTCGATCGCGAGGACGAGGCGCACCGCCGCGCGATCGACGATGAGCGGCGTCCGGAGGCCTGAGCCCGGCGCACCCGATCCGGGCACACCTGAGCCGGGCACACCGTCGCGGGATCAGCTCCCGAGGATCGCGAGCACCGTCGACAGGATCCCGCAGACCGCGCCGGTGCCGACCAGGATCAGGCCGGTCAGCCGCAGCGCGCGCACCGGATCCGCGCGCCGGTGCAGCCGGATCCGCTCCGGGTCCTCCTCGCGGTAGTAGACCTCGCGCTGGTCCGAGCCGACCGGCGTCAGCGGGTCGTCGGCGGCGAGCGGCCGCGAGCGGACCTCGCCCGCGCGGGTGACCCAGTGCAGCGCCCGCGGCGGCCCGTCCTCGAGATAGGCGGTCGTCGTCGACCACCGCCCGTCGATCAGCAGCCCCACGAACGCCGCGAACAGGAACAGCAGCCCCAGCGGGAGCGTGATGAGGGAGAGGGCCTCCAGGATCGTCTCCAGCACCGGTCGCCTCCCTCTCGGATCCGCTGACGAGCGTACCGGGCGGAACCGGCGCGGGCTGCGCCGCCCGGCCACCGTTCCCCGCCGATACCGGGCGGCGCGGCGGCGCTTCCGTACACTGGCGGGCGACCGCGGCTGCTCCGCTGCGGGGGCGGATCGACGAGCTGCGGGGGTGGCGGTGACCGATGGCGACGACGGGTGGCGCACGGCACGGACGGCTGAGACCGCGCTCGGGCATTCGGACTCTGCTCCGCGGTGCTGCGGCCGCCGTCGCGGTCCTCGCCGTGAGCGGCACCTGCCTGGTCGGGATCGCGACGGCGAGCATCACGAGCAACGTCGCGGGCAACGCGGTCGACCTCGGGATCGCGCCCTCCGCGGAGCCGCGGGCCGTGCAGCTGGGTGCGATCGAGGGCGGCTTCAACGTCCTCATCGTGGGCACCGACAACGACGCGGTGCAGGGCGACGCCTTCGGAGTCCGCGACGGCACGCTCAACGACGTCACGATCCTGCTGCACGTCTCCGCCGACCACCGCAGCGCCACGGTGATCAGCTTCCCGCGCGACCTCGTCCTGGACCGCCCGGCCTGCACCGATCCGGAGACCGGCGAGGTCACGGAGGCGACCGCCGACGTCCCGCTGAACTCGGCGTTCGAGGCCGGCGGGCTCTCCTGCGTCAACGACACGATCCAGCGGTTCACCGGCATGACCGTGCCGTACGCGGGCTGGGTCTCCTTCAACGGCGTCATCGAGATGAGCAACGCCGTCGGGGGAGTGCCGATCTGCCTCACCGGGCCGATCCGCGACACCGACTCCGGGCTCGACCTGCCCGCCGGCACCAGCACCGTCTCGGGAGCGACCGCGCTCGCGTTCCTCCGCACCCGGCACGGCGTCGGCGACGAGAGCGACCTCAGCCGGATCTCCTCGCAGCAGCAGTACCTCGCCTCGCTGATGCGCACGGTCCGCTCGGCGGACACGCTCTCGAACGTGCCCGCGCTCTACGGACTCGCGCAGGCGGTGTCCTCGAACGTGCACCTGTCCACCACGCTGACGAATCCGTCGACGATGATCTCGCTCGCGCTGGCCCTCAAGGACGTCGACCTCGCGCAGATGGTGTTCGTGCAGTACCCGGCGCTGGACGACCCGGACCGGCCGGGCAAGGTCGTGCCGGACACCGTGCTCGGCGGCGAGCTGATGGGGCGGGTGCTGAACGACGAGCCGGTCGTGCTCGCGTCGACGCCCGCGGAGGAGCAGCCCGCTCCGCCGGTCGAAGCGGGCACCTCCGCTCCTGCGGCGACCGACCCGGCCGCCGCGCAGCCCGCTCCGGAGCCGCTCGACGCCCCCGGGCAGACCGCCGCCGAGGAGACCTGCGCCGTCCCGTCGGAGTGACGCGCGGAACCGGCCGCGGGTGAGTCGTCAGGCCGTCGCGTCCGCGCCGGTGTCCCGCACGTTCCTGACGACGCGGGCCGGGGCGCCGACGACGACCGCTCCCGCCGGGACGTCCTTCGTGACGACCGCGGCGGCGGCGATCACCGCGTCGTCGCCGACCGTGACGCCGGCGAGCAGGACGGCCTTCGCGCCGATCCAGACGTTGGAGCCGACGACGATCGGAGCGGGGTGCAGGTCGCCGCGTCGCGCCGGATCGAGGTCGTGGTTCAGGGTCGCGAAGACGACGTCGTGCCCGATGAGGCAGTCGTCGCCGATCGTGACGCCGCCCTGGTCCTGGAAGGCGCAGCCGGAGTTGATGAACACCCGCGCGCCGATCCGGAGGCTGCGGCCGAAGTCGGCGCGCAGCGGCGGGAAGAGGGTCACCGACTCGTCGATCGGCCGGCCGGTCAGCTCCGCCAGCAGCTCGCGCACGCGCTCCGGCGGGTGGTAGCCGCTGTTCAGCTCCCCGGTGATGCGCAGCGCCTCCTGGCTCGCCGCGTGCAGGACGGCGTGCAGCGGGGAGCCGCCCTCGATCGTCCGCCGCGCGTCGAACGCGGCGATCAGGTCGTCCAGGTTCTTCAGGTCCAGTTCCAGGTCCAGCTCCGGGTCCATGTCGTCGTCCTCTCCTCGGGTCCGCCCAGGCTAGGAGCGCCGGGCGCGCGGCTGGGACTCCCTGCCGGGGCACCCCTGCCGCGGGTCGGCCCGCCGTCAGCCGTCACGCCTCCATGAGGCGTCCCTCGACGGTCGAGACGTCCCGCAGGAACGGGCTGCCTCGACCGCTCGGGGACGCCTCGCGCGTCACGCCCCGACGCCGCGGGGGAGACTCCGCTCCAGGAGGGTGGCCCGGCGGGCGGCCAGGGCGAGTGCGAGCAGCACGGCGGCGATGACGGCGAGCGGCAGGACCACCCGGGCGGCCGGGACGTCCGTGAGCACCGTCGCGCCGAGGGCGTCGACGGCGGTCAGCAGCGCCGACAGGCCGACCAGCAGGAGGACCGACATCACGGCCGCCACCCGACCGCGCCAGGGCACGACCGCGAGGACCCCGAGCGCCGCCACCGGCCCCGCCGTCGACAGATCGGGACCGAGCCACCCGGCCGCCGCAGCGACGAGCGCGATGCTCAGCTCGGTGGCGGCGGCGAGCAGGGCGGTGGCCCGAGCGGCGCCGGTCCGGGCGGCGAGGGCGAGGCCGAGGGCGATCGCGAAGAGCGTCCCGGCGAGGAAGGAGGGGTTGGTGAACGGTCCGATCGCACCGGGGTGGCTGACACCGGGGGACCAGTTGACGACGGCGTAGAAGACGAAGAACGCCGTGGCGAGGGCGAGGGGGACGATCGTCGACGGGGAGCGCCCGGGAGCGGATCGGAGGCGGTGGCGCAGACCGCCGACCGCGAGGGTGGTCCGCTGCCCGATGCCCGGGCCGCGGTGCCCGCGGTCGTCGGCCTCGTCGAGCAGGATCCCCAGCAGGACCTCGCCGTGCTCGTCGCGCCAGGCGGCCGGGTACCAGCGCAGCGCGCGGCGGAAGCGGTCGGTGCGCCGCGCGTCCTCGTTCGTCGTCATGCCGTTCTCCTTCGTCGGGTGGTCGGGTCAGAGCGCGGCAGACGGCGAGAGCCCGAGGTTGATCCGCGCCCGCACGGCGCTCGCCTCCATCCGGGCGACCTCGGCGCCGAGTGCGGATCGGCCGCTGTCCGTCAGCCGGAAGTAGCGGCGCACGCGGCCGGTGATCCGCTCGTCGCCGTCGGGGGCGATCAGGCCCGCCGACCCCAGCCGCTCGAGCGCCGCGTAGAGCGTGGTCACCCGCAGCCGCACGCGGCCCTCCGACTGCTCCTCGATCTCCTGCAGCAGCGCGTAGCCGTGGCGGCGCCCGAGAGCGAGCGCGGTCAGGATCCAGAAGGTCGTCTCTCGCATCTCCTCGGGCACGGGCGTCACCATACTCCAACGGCAGGAGTATCGGGCGGCCGTCACTCCCGCCGGTCGTCTCTCGCAGCCGGCGAGGCCGCGAGGAACGCGCCGCGCTCCTCGAGCAGCCGGCGCAGGTGGCGCGCGAGGACGAGCCGCTCGGCGACCCGGCCGAGGACGCCGAAGGGCGCGCGGAAGGTGAGCCGGTCGGTCATCACCGAGCCGCTGCCGTCCGGCTCGAAGAGGTGCTCGTGCCGGAAGGAGCGGAACGGGCCGCGGGTCTGCTCGTTCGTGAAGGAGTGCGGCGCGTCGAGGGCGGTGATCCGGCTGGTCAGCCGCAGGCGGAAGCCGAAGTGCCTGGCCCGCCAGGTCACCTCCTCGCCGAGGTCGATCCGGCCGCTGACCACCCCGGCGACCGCCCGCTCACCGGCCGCGGCCTGCGACTCCGTGTGCAGGTCGATGCTCCGCGCACGGTCGAACATGTCGTCGACGGAACGGTGGGAGCGGGTGACGACCTCGACCGACGCGACCATGACTCGATCATGGCGCAGTGCCGTCATGGCGCAGTGCCGTCACGGCGCAGTGCGGTCACGGTGCAGTGCGGTCACGGTGCAGTGCGGGATGTCCGGCGGCTCGGCATCGCCGCACTCGTTCGGCACCGGCTCCGGCTCCGAGGAGCACCCGGAGAGCAGCAGAGCGACCGCGGAGGCGACCGCCGGTGCGCCGCACGTCCCTCGTACGATCGAGCTCCGCCGGTCAGTGGAAGTTCAGCGTGGACGGCGACGGCGCCTTCCACGCCTCCGACCGGTAGGCGTGCGGATCGTGCGGCGCCCGCGGCGGCTCGCCGAAGGGGTCGACCGGCAGTTCGGCCGGAGTCCTCGAGACGGCGCTGCGCAGTGCTGCGGCGAGGGATCGGAGGCGATGGACCACGGCTTTCACGGCGTTCACGGCGTTCTCCCGTTCTCCGGTCAGGGATGACCGTCACGGTCGACGCTACCGGGACCCCGCGACATCGCGCTCGTCGACTTTCCGCGCCTCGGCGACCCCGACACCGACCGCCCGGCCGGCCGGGTCTGCTCCGAATCCGGGTCGGCTCCGGGCCGGGGTCAGCTCCGGGTCGGGTAGTCGCCCGCCTCGAGGTCCGCGAGCAGGCTCGGGTGGGTCGGCGCCCAGCCGTAGGTGCTGCGGGTCCAGGCGCTCGACGCGGGCTGGTCCATCGCGAAGATCTCGCCGAGGGGTCCGAACGTCTCCGCCGGCACCTGCTCGACCGGCAGGCCGAGGCGCCGCCCGATGACCGTGGCGATCGCGAGCATCGTGTCGCCCTCGTCGGCGACGGCGTTCACGGCCGTCCCCGCCTCGCCCCGCTCGATCATCAGGCGGAACAGCGACGCCGCGTCGCGACGGTGCACGGCCGGCCAGCGCTGGCCGCCGTCGCCGACGTAGGCGGAGACTCCGGAGCGCTGCGCGGCCTGGATGAGGAGGCCGGCGAAGCCGTAGGCGATGTCGCGCTCGTGCACCGACCGGGGGAGCCGGACGGCGGTCGTCCGGACGCCCTGCGTCGCCAGACCCAGGACCCGCGCGGCATTGACCCCGCGGCCGCCGACCGGGCCGGTGGTGGTCAGCGGATCGTGCTCGGTCGCGACGGCACCCGCGGAGAAGGTCGTGCCCGAGACGAGGGAGAACGGCTTGCCGGTGCCGACGAGTGCGGCGCCGATCGCGTCCATCGCCGCGCCCTCCTCCGCGATGCTGCGCTCGAGGTCGGAGAAGTCGTTGCTGAAGGCGAGGTGGATCGCGCCATCGGCGGCACGGGCGGTGTCCGCCAGCAGCTCGAGGTCGGCGAGCTCGCCGCGGAGGGGCTCGCCGCCGGCGTCGAGGACCCGGCGGACGGCCGACTCCGACCGGGCGAGACCGAGCACCTCGTGACCGTGGGCGACGAGATCCTCGGTGACGGCGAGGCCGATGGCGCCCGGGGCGCCGGTGAGGAGGATGCGCATGGGAGGACTCCTTCTGAGTGATGGGATCGATGTCCCATCACTGTACGCCCGCGATGGGACTCGTGTCGCGTCACGGTAGGATCTCCCCATGCCACGCTGGGAACCCGATGCCCGCGAGCGGTTCGTCTCCGCCGCTCTGCACCTGTTCACCGAGCAGGGCTACGACGAGACCACGGTGGCGCAGATCGCCGACCGGGCCGGGCTGACCCGGAGCACGTTCTTCCGGCACTTCCCCGACAAGCGCGACGTGCTCGCCGCCGGTCAGGAGACGCTCTCGGCGCTGCTCGCGCAGGGGGTGCGCGAGGCGCCGGCCGGGGCGACGCCGATGCAGGCGGTCGCCGCCGGGCTGGTGTCGGCCTCCGCCGCGATGACGCCCTTCAACCGCGAGCTCGGGCCGCGGCTCGAGGCGGTGATCACCACCAGCGCCGAGCTGCAGCAGCGGGCCCTGCTGAAGAAGGTCGGGATGGCGACGGCGATGGCGGATGCCCTTCGCGAGCGCGGCGTCGCCCCGGCGGTCGCCGATGCCGCCGCCGAGCTCGGGGTGCTCGCCTTCAAGGAGTCGTTCGCCGAGTGGTCCGAGGGCCGGGACGGCGAGCTGGCGGCTCTGGCCACCGCCGCGCTCGACCGCCTGCGGGAGGCGCTGACGCAGCTCGGCTGAGCCCGTGCCGTCAGCCGGTGCGCTCCCAGTGGTCCCGGCCGCTCCGGCGCCACTGCTGGCGGGGGCCGTCCGACTCCCGCGCGGTGTCCGTGAGCCACAGGGTGCTGTCCGGAGCCCAGCCTGCGATCACGGAGGCGAACCCGTCGTCGACCGGGATGAGCCGGGTTGCGCTCGAGAGGTAGCCGAGCACGGTGAGGTGCACGGCGTCCCAGTCGGCGGCGACGCGCTGCCAGTCCGGGAGCAGCCAGCGGCCCTCCCCGCCGGTCACCCGGTACCAGTCGTGCCGGCGGGAGGCGGTGACCTCGGCGGGGAAGGCGCGGCAGAGCGCGGCCCAGTCCTCGGCGCTGCCGATCTCGAGCGTGCGGCCGGCGCCGGTGACGGGGATCACGGTCGCGGTGTCGAGTCCGGCGGCGTCCTCGACCAGCTCCAGCAGATCCTCGATCCGGGACTGGGAGCGCAGCAGCCGGAGGGGGAGCGACCACCAGGAGCCGGAGAAGCTCGCGCGCGGGTCGGCCGGGCGATCGCGGGCGGACTGCTCCTCGTCGGCGCGGCGGGCGGCGGACCACTCGTCGAGGAGCGCGGCGGCGCCGGTGGGGAGCGGGCGGACGGTGTCGGGGCGCCAGTCGACGGCCCACTGCTCCTCGGTGGCGGGGCTCGTCCACGTCGCCGCGGCAGGGGAGGCGAGCACGCGTTCGGCGACCGGGAGTAGCGCGGCGCGGAGCTCCGGCAGCGCGGCGAGGACGTCCGTGGTGTCGGGTTCCTGCCAGGAGTACGCGGTGTCGACGCTCCTGCGGAACGCGGCGCGGACGGCGTCGTCCTCCGCCGGGGTCGGCGGGAGTGCCGCGATCATCGCGGCGAGGCTCTCGGGCGTGGGGACCGGCAGATCGCGAGCGTCCGCGCCGTCCTCGGAGGCGTAGAGCAGGACCGACTCCCCGCCGCCGCCCGCAGCGTGCGCGAGCAGGAACGCCGCAGTGTGCAGCGCGGGATCCGCCGCCGTCGCGTACTCCCAGCAGAGGCGGCGCCCCCGGGGCCCGCTGAGGAGGACGTCCGCTGCAGCACTCATGTGCCCACTATGCCCGGCGGCGCCGCCGAGGCGTCCCCGAATGGTCGAGGCGTCCCGGAGCAGGTGGACGTCTCGACGGTTCGAGGACGCCTCGACTGCCGCCGGTGCGGGCGTCAGGCGTCGGGGTTCATCCAGAAGGGGGAGTAGTGGTAGCCGTCGAGGTCGTCGAACTGGCGCTGGTACATGAAGGGGTATTCGTCGGTGTCGCCGATGCGGCCGCCCGCGGTGCCGGCGCGCTCGGTCAGCTCGTCGACGGCCTCGCGGCTGCCGAGGTCGAAGGAGACCGTCATCTTGGACGGGGTGTCCGGGCCGCCGATCAGCTCCTCGGTGCCGCCGACGCTCGCGTACATCTCGCGGCTGCTGAGCATCAGGTACTGATCCGGCGCGATCGCGAAGCAGGCGACGTTCTCGTTCGACATCGCCTCGTTGCGCGTCCAGCCGAGGGCCGTGTAGAAGGCGGTGGCGCGCTCGACGCTCGCGACGGGGCAGGAGAGGTAGAGGCTCATGCGGGCAACACTGCCCAGAAGTGCGCGGCGCGACAAGAGGCCGGGGAGCATCCGCGCCCGGAGCGACCGCCGGGCGTCTGCCAGAGTGCTGGCATGCCCTCTCCGCAGACCCTGACCGAGGAGGACCGCCGGCTCGTCGCCGCCTGGGCCGCCGACTGCGCCGAGAGGGTCCTGCCACTCTTCGAGGCGGAGGCCCCCGACGACGACCGGGCCCGGGACGGCATCGCCCGGGCACGTGCCTTCGCCCGCGGCGAGCTGAGCGCGGCCGGTGAGATCCGGCGCCGCTTCGAGGCGGGCCGGGCATCGCAGTCGGCGACGTCGCCCGCGGCGAAGGCGGCGGCCTGGTCGGCGGGGCAGGCCTCCGGAGTCGCGCACCTGGGCGCGCACGCGCTGGGGGCGGCGGCGTTCGCGGCGAAGGCGGCCGAGCTGGCCGACCCAGGGCACGGCGGCGCGGCCGAGATCGACCGGCAGCTGGCGGGGATGAGCGCCCCGGTGCGGACGGCCCTGGCGCGCCTGCCGCTGCTCGGCGAGGACCCGTCCGGTCCGCTCGGGCCGGGACTCCTGGCCTCCGGCGCGCTCGGCGCGGTCATCCGCACGCTGCAGGCGGCGCTCGCCGCGGGGGACGATCGGTAGAGAGGGAGTCGGCGGCGGTGTCTCTGCCCGGGCAGCCGCACCGGAGCCTCAGTCGCTCGGGAGCAGTCGACACCGACGCAGTCGGCACCGACAAGGGTGGATCTCGATACGCCCGCTTCGCGAGCTACTCGATCAGCAAGTGCATGCTGGTCGAGTAGCCCCGCAGGGGCGTATCGAGACCCGCCCACCGCAGCGACGTCGGGTCTGCAGGCTCTCGTGCCGGCACTGGCGGATCTCGATACGCCGCTGCGCGGGCTACTCGATCAGCATGAAGTCCCGCTCCGGTCGGAGGAGTCGCCGGAGGCGCCTCAGCGGCGGCGACTCCGCAGGACGGCCGAGAGGAGGACCAACGCGGCGGCGGCCAGCGCCCACGGACCGGTGAAGACGAGTGCGCGCTCGATCGGACGCCAGAACGGCGCGACGAGTCCGCCGAGGAGCAGGCCGGCCGCCCCGCCGACGAGGGCGTTCGCTACGACCTGCGCGGCCAGGCGCCCTCCGCTGCTGGTCCAGACGCGCTCGATCAGGCGGTCCAGCAGGTACGTCGCGGCGCCGACCGGCAGGCTCGCCACCGCCGCGCAGACGGCGAGCCCGCCGAGGGCGAGGAGGACGAAGCCCGGGTCGGCCGACAGGGGAGTGGGCGCCGTCCCGTTCGCGCTGTCGACGAGCGCCCCGATTGCGAGCGGCACGAGCGCCAGCATCGCGCCCAGCACGGCGCGGACGGCGTGCTCGCGCCCGCGGGCTCCGGGCGCGCGGCCGGCCGAGCCTCCGGGTCGTGCGCCGCTCACGAGCACCTCCGTGTCGCCGGCACCGAGGAGACCGCCGGGGCGAGGGCGGCGAGGATCTCGCGACCACCGGACAGGCCGGCGCCGAGCACGACCTCGACGACGGGGTCCCGGCCGTAGGTCGTCGCCGTGACGACGGCCTCGTCGCTGTCGTCGATCGTCCAGTCGACGTCGCGCTCGGTGATGCACTCGGCGGAGGGACCGGGGTCGGCCACCCCGCAGCGCAGGAGCACCTGCGCCGGGTCACCCCACGCCCCGGTGCCCTGGGCGTCCGTCTCCCGCTGCGCGAGATCGACGACGTCGGAGGGGAGGCGCACCACGATCTCGGCGCAGTCGACGGCGGCCGCGGCAGGGGCGGCCGCCATCGGCACGGCGCCGCTGCACCCGGCGACCGAGAGCGCGATCAGCACGGCTATCGGCAGCACGCGGCCTAGGCGAACGGCGGAGGAGGGCACCCGCCGATCCTGTCAGTCCTCCGCGGTCCGCCGCCGCACGCCGCCGTCGAGCACGCGGTCGAGCCAGTCGCGCAGCAGCTCCCGCTCGGCGGGCCGGAGATCCGCGAGCCGCGGCGCGAGGGCGCGGACGGCGACGACGGCGGCGAGTGGCCCGTCGTCCGCGGCGGGCGCCTGCTCGGTGAGGATCCCGGCGAGCACCGCCTGGAACGCGGCGTCGGCGAGACCCGCGTCGCGCTCGGCCGCGGGGGAGGAGAGCAGGGTCGTCACGACGCCGGTCCCCGCCGTCTGGATCAGCCCGACGGCGCGCTCCTCGGGGACGCGGAGGCGACCGGCGGCCGCGACCCGGCGGACCCGCGCCGCGAGAACCCGCCTCCCCGACTTCGCCGCCGGCGAGGCCGCCGCGCGGGAAGGGTCGCTGAGCAGGCGGAAGAGTGAGGGATTCGCGAGGCCGAACTCGATCTGCGCCGTCCAGCCGGCGCGGAGATCCTCGATCGGGTCGACGTCGCCGGCCGCGGCCTCCTCGACGACGGCCGACTTCTCGGCGACCCAGCTGCTCAGCACGTGCTCGGCGACCGCCTCGAGCAGGCCGTCCTTGTCGCCGAAGAGGCGGTAGATCGCCGGAGCCTGCAGGCCGGCCGCCTCCGCGACGCCGCGGGTGGTGACGGCCGATGGGCCGGCCTCGCGCAGGAGGCGGGCCGCGGCGTCGACGATGCGGGCTCGGGTGTCCGTGGGGGGCGCGGTCATGGATCGACGATATCGCACTCTTGCTATCGCTGGTATTCCAGGGTTATCGTTCGAGCAGTATCACCGATATCCCGGTGGTCCCCCATCGAAAGGCCCTCCATGATCATCGTCACCGGCGCCACCGGAGCGCTCAATGGCGCCACCGTCGACCATCTCCTCGACTCCCTGCCCGCCGCCGAGATCGTCGTCGTCGCGCGCGACACCGCGAAGGCCGCGCGCTTCGCCGACCGGGGCGTCGTGGTGCGGAGCGGCGACTACGCCGATCCCGCGTCCCTGCCCGGCGCTTTCGCGGGCGCCGACCAGCTGCTGCTCGTCTCCTCGAACGACCCGGGAGCCGACGCGCCGGCTCTGCACCGCGCCGCGGTCGAGGCCGCTGTCCAGGCCGGGGTCGGCCGCATCCTCTACACGAGTCACCAGGGCGCCTCGCCCGACACCCCGTTCGGCCCCGGCCGCGATCACGCCGCGACCGAGCAGCTGCTGGCGGAGTCGGGGCTTGCCTGGACCTCGCTGCGGAACGGCTTCTACGCGCACAGCCTCGCGTTCTTCCTCGGCGACTGGCGCTCGACCGGCGTCATCGAGGTGCCGTCCGACGGCCCCGTCTCGTGGACGGCCCGGGAGGACGCGGCGGAGGCCGCCGCTCTCCTCCTGCGCGCGGACGAGGCGCACGACGGACCGGTCACCCTCACCGCCCTCGAGGCGCCGACCTTCGCGGAGGTCGCGGAGCTCGCCGCGGACGTCGCGGGACGGCCGATCGAGTTCCGGATCCTCGGCGACGACGAGTGGCTCGCGCGCCGCGTCGCCGCCGGGCAGCCGGAGCCGCAGGCGCGGTTCCTGCTCGGGATGCATCAGGCGGCGGCGGCCGGCTTCTTCGCGGGGACGGACCCGACGCTCGCGAGCCTGCTGGGACGCGAGCCGCGCACGGTCCGGGAGCTGCTCGCCGCGGGCGACGGGCGCTGACCGGCCTGCGGACGTCCGGCTCGTCGGAACCGCCACGGCTCGCGGAAGCCCCGTGCTCCGACGAGCCGGAGCAGGTTCTGCGAGCCCGAGCTCGGCGGTCACTGCTCCTCGGCGCGCGAGATCCGCGCCGGTGCAGGGCGGGGAGGAGGCCGGCGCCTCCCGGGCCGTGCACCGCTCGTTCTCCCGCCGTTGGCCGGGCAGCGCTAGCGTGCCGCCCATGGCGGAGCGAGAGACGGTGCGCTTGTCCGCGGCTAATGCGCGGAGCGGACAGGGATCGCCGCGCGGGGCGCTGCTCGCCGCCGCGCTCCTGCTCGGGGCGGCGCTGCTGCAGCTGCAGGCCTCGCTGCAGCGCTGGGTCACCGCGAGCGAGGGCTGGAGGCGGACGGACCGGTCGGTCGAGGACCATCTCTTCGACTACACGATCCCCGCGGATCCGTGGGAGCCCCTCGGCACGGCGGCGCAGATGCACGGCGCGGGTCTACTGCTGATCGCGATAGCCCTGCCGGTGTCGGCGCGGGCGATCGGCGGGGGCGCGCTCCTCCGCCTGACGGCGCTCGTGGTCGCCGGCGTCCTCGGGCTGAACGGGCTGCACGGAGTGCTGTCGGGGCTGATCGGCGCCCCCACTCCGCTGCAGCTCCCCTTCCTGCAGATGATGCTCGGGCTGGTGCCGGTCGTCGGCCTCGGTGCCCTCGCCGCGAAGGCGCACCGGAGGTCGGTGTCGGCGGCGCTGGCGTACGCCTGCCTGCTCGGCAGCACCCTCCCGGGACTGCTGATCGCGACCTTCGTCGTCGCGCCCGCGATCACCGGCTACCAGTCCTTCGACACGACCCCGTGGACGGAGACCGTCGTCGCCGTGACCGTCGCCGCGGCGGGCTGCGCGATGCTCAGCGCCGCCGCCGTCCTGGCGCTGCGCGGTCGCGCGCGGCGGCGAGGCACCTGACTCCAAGTCACCCTCCGTCCGAACGGCGAGGCGTCCCGGTGCGGTCGAGGCGTCCACTCGGAGCAGGACGCCTCGACGGCGGCGGGACGTCTCGCCGGCAGAGCGCCTGCCGCGTCAGCGGGGCGGCCGGTGCTCGCGCGGGCTGGCGCCGTGGTGGCGGCGGTAGGCGGCGGCGAAGGCGGCGGGCGTGGCGTAGCCGCAGGCCGCGGCGACCACCGCCACGGGGGTGTCGGAGCGGCGCAGCAGGTCTCGGCCGTGCTCCATCCGCAGGGCGGTGAGATACCGCATCGGCGTCGAGCCGGTCGAGGCGGTGAAGCGGCGCAGGAAGTGGAAGGGGCTGAGGTGCACCAGCGCGGCGAGCTCGTCGAGGGTCACCGGGTCGGCGAGCCGGGCCGCGAGGTGGTCGGTCACCACGGCGAGCTGCGTGCGGGAGAGCCCGGCGGTGCCCGACTGAGGCTCCGGCAGGGAGAGCAGGTGCGCGACGAGCGCCGTGCCCACCGCGTCGGCGAGCACGGGCGGCGCTCCGGCCCGCGCGGCGTGGGCGAGCTCGAGCATCGCGGAGCGGACGAAGTCGTCGCCGACCGCGAGGAAGTCGAGCCTTTCGGCGGACGCTCCGGGGACGCCCTCCAGCACCCCGGCGACCAGCGGCGCGGCGACGGTGACGTGCAGCGAGCGGAACGTCTCGGAGCTCGTGCTGCGCCATGCCGCACGGATCTCTCGCCCCGGCGCCGTCGCGGCCGAGCGTCCCGGCGCCGCGTGCCCGTGCGCCCAGCGGCCGTGCGGTCGGGCGCTCTCGATCAGGTAGGAGCCGGCGGTCACCAGGATCAGCTGCAGCGCGTCGGTCGCCGGCGCGGTCACCTCGTGGTCGTGCGGATCGACCACCTCGCGCACCGCGACGCCGGTCCAGCCCGGGACCGGGCCGAGCGGACCCTCCGCCTCGTCGCTCACTGCGGCGTGCCGAAAGCCCGCACCGAGACGTCGTCCCACTCGCGCCAGGTGCGCAGGCGCTCGGCGTAGAGCTCCTCGATCGCGGGCAGGACCGTCCCCAGGATGAGCCGGGCCGGCGGGTCCTCCGCGTCGACGAGCCGGAGGATCGCGGCACTCGTCGCCGCGGGATCGCCGACGGAGAAGTCCGGCCCCTCCGCGTGCACCGCCGCGTACTCGGGCAGTTCGGCGCTCCGGCGCGAGCCGCGGGCGAGCCAGTCGGTGGCGTAGGGGCCGGGCTCGACGCAGGTGATCCGGACGCCGAAGCCCGCCACCTCCTGCCGCAGCGACTCGCTCAGCCCCTCGAGCGCCCACTTCGACGCGTGGTACGCGCCGATGCCGGGGAAAGCGCGCACGCCGCCCTCGCTGGTGACCTGCAGGAGCCGGCCCCGAGAGCGGCGCAGCGCCGGGAGCGCGGCCTGGGTCACCCAGAGCGCGCCGAAGAAGTTGGTCTCCAGCTGCTCGCGGATCTCGCGCTCGGCCAGCTCCTCGACCATGCCGAAGTGGCCGTAGCCGGCGTTGTTCACCACGATGTCGAGGCCGCCGAAGTGCCGCTCCGCGCGGTCGACCGCGGAGAGCACCCCGTCGCGGTCGGTCACGTCCAGCGCGAGCGGGAGCAGGCGGTCGGGGAAGCGCTCGGCGAGGTCGTCGAGGCTGCGGGGGTCGCGGGCGGTGGCCGCGACGCGGTCGCCGCGCTCGAGCGCCGCCTCGGCCCAGAGCCGGCCGAAGCCGCTGGACGTGCCGGTCAGGAACCAGGTTCTCGGAGTCGTCATGCCGCCACTCTCCCCGGCTCGCGCCCGTTCCGGAAGCGAATGATCGGCACCGCGGCCATTCCGCGCCGGACTGCCGGCCGCATACTGGAGCGGTGACCCTCGACGTGCCCCCGCAACTGCTCCGCGCGCTGGGAGCCGTGCTGCGCACCGGCTCCTTCACCGGCGCCTCCGAGCAGACCGGCTTCACCCAGTCCGCCGTCTCGAAGCAGATCGCCGCGCTCGAGGAGGCGGTCGGCGCGCCGCTCTTCCAGCGCGGGCCGCGCGGCGTCGTCCCCACTCCGGCGGCCCTCGGCCTCGCCCGGCACGCATCGGCGATCCTGGACCACCTCGACACCGCGGCCCGCGAGATCGCCGACCTCGACCGCCCACTGCTCGGCCGGGTGAGCCTCGGCGCCTTCGCGACCGCCGCGATGCACCTCGCGCCCGAGACGATCGCCCGGGTGACCCGCGCGCACCCGGCGGTCGACGTCGTCCTGGTCGAGTCCTCGACGCCCGTGCAGCTGCGGCGGCTGCGCACGGGGCGCCTCGACCTCGCGGTGGTCGCGGTCGGCGCCGAGCCCGACGGCGCCGAGCCCGACGGCTACGGCCTCGAGGGCATCGACACGGAAGTGCTGCCGGCCGCGTCGCTGCACGTCGCCGTCGGCGAGCGGCACCCGTGGGCGCACGCGCGGGAGCTGAGCGTCGACGATCTCGCGGGCGCGGACTGGGTGGTCGGCCGCGGCGCGCGGGGCGAGCCGCAGTTCGGCGCGTGGCCGGCGCTCGCGCAGCCGCGGGTGGTCGCCGAGATCGACAGCTGGAGCAGCCGCCTCGCCTTAGTCGCCGCAGGCCTGGGCGTCACGACCGTTCCCGCGCTCGCGATCGCCGGCCTGCCGCGCGGCGTCGTCGCCGTGCCGGTGGCGGGCCCGCGCTGGGCGGGACGCTCGCTGCGGGTCGCCTGGTGCGGCGAGCTCGACCCCGCCGCCCGCCTCGTCCGCTCGGCCCTGCACGCCGTCGCCGCCGACATCGCGGCCACTCACTCCGCCCCCCGCGAGATGCCACTTGTGAGCGCGACACGCCGGTAGAAGCGTGCACAAGTGGCATCTCGCGGAGGGGGACGGGCGTCAGGGGCGGAGGAGGGTCCAGGCGTAGGGGGCGAGGTGCACGGTGTCGACGGGATGGCCGGTGACGAGGTCGGTGCCGGAGACGGCGACGTCGACGGGGTCCTGGCCGTGGTTGATCACCGTGAGGACGTCGCCGCGGCGGGCCGCCTCGACCCAGGGGCTCCCGGTGCGCAGCACGGGGGAGATGCCGGACTGCTCGGCCAGCCAGGCGGTCAGCGCGAGCATGCCCGCGTCGTCCGGGATCGTCGCGAGGTAGTGGGCGGTGCCTGTGCCGGTGCGTCGCGCGGTCAGCGCCGGGGTGCCCGCCGCGGGTCCGGAGGAGTAGCGGCCGAGGACCTCGACCGGCCGCTCGTCGGACGGGTCGACGAGCACGCCGAGCTCCTCCGCCAGCAGCTCGCCGCGCAGGACGCCGCAGGGAGCGCCGGCGACCTCCGCGCCGGCCGCCCCGATCCCGGCGAACTCGAGGACCGACACACCGAGCACCTCGCGGAGCCCGACCTGGAAGCCGCCCTCGCGGAAGGCGTCGTCCTCGTCGACCACGTCGCTGAACGCGGTGACCAGCAGCCGGCCGCCCCGCTCGACGAACGCCGTCAGGTTCTCCGCGGCCGCGTCGGTGAGCAGATAGGAGTGGGCGAGCATCACGAGGTCGTACGCGGCCAGGTCCGCCGTCGGCAGCACCAGGTCGACCGCGAGGTTCTGCCGGTGCAGCGCGGAGTACCAGCGCTGGACGAGCTCCAGGAGGTCGAGCACGACCGGGTGGTCCGGGTTGCCGATCGCCCACCAGTTCTCCCAGTCGAGGACGAGCGCGATGCGGGCACCGGAGCCGGTCGGCCCGCCGGCCGATCCACCGGCCGATCCGCCGGCTGTTCCGTCGGTCGAGGACTCCACCGACAGCTCCGGCAGCTCGCCGAGCACCCGGCCGAGCTCGACGACCTCGCGCCAGGTGCGCGTCCCGACGCCCGCCTGCGGCAGCATCGCCGAGTGGAACTTCTCGCTGCCCCGCCGCGACTGCCGCCACTGGAAGAAGAGCACGCCGTCCGCGCCGCGCCCGACGGCCTGCATCGACAGCGCGGCCATCTGCCCGGGCGCCTTGACGGCGTTGGAGGGCCGCCAGCTGACGGCACCGGTCGCCTGCTCCATCAGCAGCCACGGCACTCCCGGCTTGAGCGAGCGCATCAGGTCGCGGGTGAACGCGGCGGTGCGGAACGACTCCGGATCGGCGGGATCGAAATAGTTGTCGTCGCTGACGACGTCGACCTCGGCCGCCCACTTCCAGTAGTCGAGCGGCGGGAAGGCGCCCATGAAGTTGGTCGTGATCGGCTGCGTGGCTCCGGAGGCCCGGATGATGTCGCGCTCCATCGTGTAGAGCTCGAGCAGCGCGTCCGAGGTGAAGCGGCGGAAGTCGAGCAGCCCAGCGGGATTGTGGCTGTAGGGCGCCTTCCGCGGCGGCACGATCTCGGCGAAGGACGCGTAGCGCTGCGACCAGAAGAAGGTGCCCCAGCGCCGGTTGAGCTCGTCGATCGAGCCGTACTTGCGCTCCAGCCAGACCCGGAACGCGGCGGCCGCGTCGTCGGAGTAGTCGTGGTGCAGGTGGCAGGCGTACTCGTTGTTCACGTGCCACAGCACCACCGCGGGATGGTCGTGGTACCGCTCAGCGATCGCCGTCACCAGCCGGGCCGCGAGCCGGCGGTAGTCCGGGGAGGTGGGGCGGTAGGCCTGGCGGCTGCCCGGCCAGTAGGTCGCGCCGTTCTCGTCCTGCGGCAGGATGCCCGGGTAGCTGCTCGTGGCCCACGGCGGCGGCGAGGCGGTCGCGGTCGCCAGATCGACGGCGATGCCGTGCTCGTGCAGCAGGTCGAGGATCCGGTCGAGCCAGCCGAAGTCGAAGGTGTCCTCGTCCGGCTGGATCCGTGCCCAGGCGAAGATGCCGAGGCTGACGGTCGTGACGCCGGCCTCGCGCATCCGCCGCGCGTCCTCCGGCCAGACGCTCTCGTCCCACTGCTCCGGGTTGTAGTCGCCGCCGTAGTGGATCATCCGAGCCGTGGGCCTTCCGTGGTCATGGTCGTCGAGTGGTGATGGGGGTGGGAGGGGTCGTGCTCAGCGCGCCGCGGGCGCCGTCCGCGACAGCCGCACCGCGAGCGCGGCGAACACCGTGCAGCCGAGCGCCGGCACCACCAAGGGTGCCAGCTGCCAGGTGACCACCGCGGCGAGCACCAGGGCCACCAGCAGCGCCCCGGAGCCGCGCAGGTCGCGGACCGCCAGCGTCGCGGCCTCGCCCAGCAGCGGGACCCAGCGCGAGTCGGGCAGCCAGAGCGCCGACGCCGTCAGCACGACGACGAGCGCGGCCGCGAGGAGCGCCGCGCAGACCACCGCGACCGCAGTCGCTCCGGGCAGGGCGCCGGTCGAGGCGACCAGCAGGTCGAGGCCGAGCACCGCGGACAGCGCCAGCAGCGCGAGACCGACCGGCAGCGAGCGCAGGACCCCGGTGCGCGCCTCCGCCAGCGCCGTGCGCAGCGAGGACGGCTCGTCGAGGACGAAGCGGCGCAGGTGCCGCGCCCCCACCGCGAGGGCGAGCGGCAGCGTCACGAGCGGCAGGGCGAGGATCGTGACGAGGAGCCCCGTGAAGAGGACCTCGGCGAACAGCGCGAAGCGGTTCGCCGCCCCCGGCCAGCGCAGCGCCGTGCCGTCGGCGGCGGCCGCACGGGCCTCGCGCTGCGCCCGTGACGCGCGGCTCATCCCTTGAGGCCCTGGGTGGCGACGCCGTCGACCAGGAAGCGCTGGAAGACGATGAAGAAGATCAGCACCGGCAGCAGCGCGAGCACCGAGACCGCGATCGTCGCGCCGTAGTCCGACGCCGAGGTCTGGTCGTTGTAGACGCGGAGCGCGAGCGGCAGCGGCTGCTGATCGGGCGTGTTCAGGTAGAGCAGCGGGCCGAGGAAGTCGTTCCAGCTCCAGATGAAGGCGAAGATCGACGAGGTGATCAGCGCCGGGCGGATCAGCGGGATCGTGATCGAGCCGAAGATCCGCAGGTGGCCGGCGCCGTCGATCCGCGCCGCCTCGTCGAGCTCGCGCGGCAGGTTGCGGATGAACTGCACCATCAGGAAGACGAAGAACGCCTCGGTCGCGAGGAACTTGCCGATCAGCAGCGGCCAGTAGGTGTCCATCATCCCGAGGGTGCGGAAGATCGTGTACTGCGGGATGAGCAGGACGTGCATCGGCAGCAGCAGCGTGCCGATCATCAGCGCGAAGTAGAGCGGGCGGCCGCGGAAGTCGAGCCGGGCGAAGGCGTAGGCCGCCATCGAGGAGGAGATCACCACTCCGATGACCGAGCCGACCGCGAGGATCGTCGAGTTGAGGAAGAACCGCCAGAGCGGGACCCCGCCGACACCGGCGAGCACCTTGACGAAGTTGTCGAGCGTCGGGTTCTGCGGCAGCAGCGAGGTCTGCCCGCCGAACTCGCTGTTCGGCTTGAACGCCGCGGCGCCCATCCAGACCAGCGGGTAGAGCACGATCGCGGTGAGCACGATCATCGCCGCGATCCAGACCAGTGTCGCGGTCTTCGGGCGCTTGCGGCGCGGGCGGCGGCGGGGTGCGGGCTCGGTCAGCACCTGCGTGTCGGCCGAGGGGAGCGTGGTGTCGAAGGTCGTCATCGTGTGTCTCCCGAGTAGTGCACCCAGCTCTTCTGGGTCTTGAAGAGGACGAAGGCGAGGACGCCGACGAAGAGGAGGAGGACCCAGGCCATCGCCGAGGCGTAGCCCATCTGGTTGTTCGTGAAGGCGCGGGTGTAGAGGTACACCGTGTAGAAGTTCGTGGCGCCGGCCGGTCCGCCGGTGCCGTTGCCGATGATGTACGCCGAGGCGAAGACCTGGAAGGCGTTGATCATCTCGAGCAGCAGGTTGAAGAAGATCACCGGCGAGAGCATCGGCAGCGTGACGCTGCGGAACTTCCGCCAGGGGCCCGCTCCGTCGACCATCGCGGCCTCGTAGAGCTCGGCCGGGACCTGCTTGAGGCCGGCCAGGAAGATCACCATCGGGGCGCCGAACTGCCAGACGGCCAGGATGATCATCATCGGCAGGATCAGGGCGGGCACGCCCACCCAGCCGCCGATCTGGATGCCGAAGATCTGCAGTCCCGAGTCGACGGGACCGTCGGTCGAGAACATCGCCCGCCAGACGATCGCGATGCTGACGCTCGCGCCGATCAGCGACGGCGCGTAGAAGGCGGAGCGGAAGAAGCCGGTGCCCTTCGCGCTGTAGTTGAGGAGCATCGCCACGACGAGCGCGGCGGCCAGCTTCACCGGCGTGCCGATGAAGACGTAGGCGAGGGTGAGCTGCACCGACTGGAGGAACTTCGGGTCGCCGAACAGGCGCTCGAAGTTCCCGGTGCCGATCCACTCCGGCGCCCGGAAGAGGTTGTAGTCGGTGAAGGAGAAGTAGAGGGACATCAGCATCGGGCCGAGCGTGAGCCCGACGAAGCCGATCAGCCACGGCGAGAGGAACACGTAGCCGGCCAGGGTGTCCCGCTTGGGGCGTCGCCGCGCCTGAGGGCCGACCGGACGAGGGGTGCTCGTCCGGTCGGCGATCGGCGCGACGCGACCGTCCGCGGCGGTGCCGCTGGGGGTCGACGTCGTCGTCATGTGATGCCTTTCCTGGCCTGGATGAAGGGGATCAGTGCGGATCAGTGGGGAGCGGTGCAGGGCGGCCGGATCAGCCGGCCGGGTCAGTTCTGGAGCGTGACGTCGGTCTCGTCGAAGAACTGCTGGACCGCCTCGTCGACGGTGACCGCGCCGAGGCCGAGGCTGGTGCCGAGGTCGAGGAAGTTCGCCTCGATCGCGCCGTAGCCGGCGACCGGGGCGGCCGGAGCCTCGCCCAGGCGGTCCTCGACGGAGTCGAGGTAGTCGGCGACCTGCTTGTCCGGGCCCTCGAGGTTCGCGCCGGCGAGCTGCTCGGAGGAGGCGGGGATGCCGAGGGTGGCGCCGAAGATCTCGCCGACCTCGGGGCTGTTGATCAGGAAGTCGAGGAACGTCGCGGCGGCCTCGGGGTGCTCGGTCGCGGAGGAGATCGCCTGCATCAGGCCGACCTTCTGGTAGAGGTCCTTGCTGCCCTCGTCCGCAGTCGGCGGGGCGGTCATCAGGATCTCGGACGCGCCGCTGTCGCCGATGTAGCCGCCGAGGAAGTTGCTCCAGCTCATCTCGCTGGTCGCGATGCCGGCGCCGAAGCCGGACTTGGGCAGCAGCTCCTGGAGGCGCGCGGCCGGAACGCCGGTGCTCGTGCGCATCTCGTCGCCCTGCTCCCAGAACGCGGCGAGGTCGTCCTCGGTGAAGCCGAGCTCGCCGTCCTCGGTGAACAGCTCCTTGCCCTCGGCGCGCAGCTGCAGCTCGAAGTTCTGGATGCGGCCGGTGTAGTCGGTGCCGCCGTAGACGGCGCCGCCGGTCTTCGCGGTGACGTCGGCGACGTAGGCCGCGTAGTCCTCCCAGCTGCCCCCGCCGGCGTAGGGCTCGACGCCGTTCGCCGCGAGGAGGTCCTGGTTCTGGAAGACCGCCCAGGCGCTGTAGCCGGTGGGGATCGCGTAGGTCGC
Organism: Rathayibacter festucae DSM 15932; assembly: GCF_004011135.1. Classification (NCBI taxonomy): domain Bacteria; kingdom Bacillati; phylum Actinomycetota; class Actinomycetes; order Micrococcales; family Microbacteriaceae; genus Rathayibacter; species Rathayibacter festucae. The sequence continues at coordinate 1,316,572 of NZ_CP028137.1, forward strand.
GCCGTCGAGCTCGCCGGTGGCGAGCAGCTCCGGGGAGATGGTGCTCTCGTCGACCACGCCGCCGAAGTACTCGGACAGGTCGCCGAGCAGGCCGTTGTCGCCGTACTGGCGGAGGTAGGTGTAGTCGAACTGCATCACGTCGGGGAGCCCGCCGCCGGCCGCCTCGGTCTGGCGCTTCTCCCAGTAGCCGGGGTAGTCGGTGAAGGTCGAGTTGATGGTGATGTTCGGGTGCTCGTCCTCGAACAGGGCGATCGCCTGGTCGTAGCGGGCGGCGCGGTCGTCGTTGCCCCAGAACGTGTAGTCGAGGGTGATCTCCTCGTCCGGGTCCAGGGTGGCGGAGGCCCCGGAGCCTCCACCGGAGCAGCCGGTCAGAGCGAGGGCGGCCACGGCCACGGCGGCCACCGCCGAGTAGCGCTTGCTGTGTGAGCGGAACATCGTCGTCCTTTCGAGAACATCATCGTTTCGAGCCCCGAACTGCAATGAAACGTTTCGGGAAAGCGTTTGCCCCAAAATACGTGCCGGGGTCTCGCCCGTCAAGCCGGGCTCGCGGCGGGGTCTCGATACGCCGCCCGCGGCGGCTGCTCGACCGGCACGTACATGCTGATCGAGTAGCCCGCGGAGCGGGCGTATCGAGATCCGGCCCCGCCGGACGCGAGGGCCCGGCAGCCGGCGCGCTGAGGACGCGGGGTCTCGATACGCCGCCTGCGGCGGCTACTCGACCAGCATGGGGTGGCCACCCGCCCGCCGCCTGCCGTGGTGGCGGCCCCTCATGCTGATCGAGTAGCCCGCGGCGCGGGCGTATCGAGATCCGACCCTGCCGGACGCGAGGGCCCGGCAGCCCGCATGCTGCGGCCGCCCACGGCGGCTACTCGACCGGCACGCTGTCGGCGGCGCAGACCAGCACGCCGTCCACGACGGTGAGCACGGCCGCGCGGACGTGCGAGCGGCGCAGCGCGGCGCTCGGCGGCATCGACGCGAGGTCGCTGCCGTCCCAGCCGGGGTGGGTGAAGTAGACGATCAGGGCGCGGTCGTCGTCGAGCGGGACGACGTCCGCGTGCCGGGCGACGATCGGCGCACCGTCCAGCCGCTCCGGAGCGGTCAGGATCAGGCCCTCCCGCTCGTGCTGACGCCGCCAGTCGCCGACGCCGTTGAGGGAGTGGTGCACGGCCAGCCCGCGCCACTCGTCGGTGATCAGCCAGTACCGGCCGGCCAGCGGGAACACCTTCGGCCCCTCGTGCGGGCGCCCGGCGACGGTGACGCCCTCGAGCCGCCAGGACGCCGGGTCGCCGGGATCATCGCTGACGGCGACGACGGTGCGGGAGTCGCGCCGCTCGTCCTTCGCCCAGAGCCGGTACCGCCCGTCGCCGGTGCGCGCGACGGCGGCGTCGATCACCCGCTCGGAGCCGAGGTCGATCTCGCCGAGGAGCCGCCAGGTCTCGAGGTCGTCGCTCTCGAACTGCGCGATCGTCGCCCGTCCGGTCCAGTCGCAGGGGGTGCCGTCGATCCGGGTGACGAACATCTGCCAGCGATCCCCGATCCGCACGACGTCGGGCGCCCAGAGCGTGGGCAGGTCGGCCGACAGTCCGGCGTCGAGGCCGGGGATGGTGCCGCGGTACCGCCAGGTCGCCCCGCCGTCGCTCGACACCGCGACGCCGATCGCGCTGCCGTGCACCCACTCGACCCCGGGCAGATCGAGCGTCGCGCGGCGCTGGGTGTAGAACAGGCGCCACTCGCCGCGGAGGGTGTCGGCGACCAGCACCGGGTCGGTCGGTCCGTCGAACACGGGATCGCAGTAGGGCGCGGCGAAGGCGTCCTCGCGCAGGGGCGTCGGCTCGGTCATCGGGGTCCTCACGAGGTCTGGCGCACCGGCTCGCCCGGGCGCATCGGTCGGCAGAACCCTAGTCAGGAAAACGCTTGCCCACGACCGCGCCGCCCGGGTAGCGTCGAGGGCGTCCCCGTCGGAGCGGTCGCTCCCGAAGGCGCTGCGGACACCCCGATCGGAGTCGACCGTCTCGTGAGAGAAGCCCGTCCCTCGCAGGCCCCGCTGCTGCTCGACCGCCGCCACCCCGGCCGCTCCGCCCTCGGGCTGCTCGGCCGCTACCGCCCGCGCGTCGTCGTCGCCGTGCTGTTCTTCGCGGTCAAGGACACCCCGCTCTGGCTGCTCCCGGTGGTCACCGGCGCGATCGTCGACGTCGTCGTCGCCGGCGGCCCGGAGTCGACGCTCTGGCTGTGGGCCGGCATCGCCCTGCTCGCGCTGCTGCAGAACTACCCGAACCACGTGATGTACACCCGGCTCTACATGAGCGCCGTGCGCCAGACCGGCACGGACCTCCGCAACGCGCTCGCGGCCCGCCTGCAGAACCTCTCCATCGGCTTCCACTCCCGCGCCAGCTCGTCGATCGTGCAGACCAAGGTCGTCCGCGACGTCGAGAACATCGAGACGATGTACCAGCAGGTCGGCCACCCGCTGCTCTCCGCGACGATGGTGGCGATCGGCGCGGTCGTGATGACCGCGATCGAGGTGCCCGCGTTCCTCCCGGTCTACGCCTGCGCCATCCCGCTCGCGGTTCTCCTGCGCGCCTTCCTGGGCCGCCGCTCGCGCCGCAGCAACGAGCAGTTCCGCCGCGAGGTGGAGCACTTCTCCGCCCGCGTCGGCGAGATGGCGACGCTCATTCCGATTACCCGCGCGCACGGTCTCGAGCAGACCGCGGTCGCCCGGGTCGCGGCCGGCGCCGAGGGCGTCCGCTCGGCCGGCTACAGCCTCGACCTGCTGAACGGCCGCTTCGCCTCGCTCTCCTGGGTGAGCCTGCAGCTGCTCGGCATCGGCTGCCTGGTGCTCGCCGCCTGGGTCTCGATCAGCGGCTGGCTGCCGATCACGCCCGGCCAGGTCGTGCTCCTGAGCTCCTACTTCGCGCTGCTGACCGGCGCGATGACCAACCTGCTGATGCTGCTGCCCGTCATCGCCCGCGGCACCGAGTCGATCCGCTCGATCGGCGAGCTGCTGGAGGACCCGGACCTGGAGCAGAACGAGGGCAAGGCCCGCGCGGCCCAGGTGCGCGGGCGCATCCGGCTCGAGGACGTGACCTACCGCTACGGCGCGGGGAACGCTGAGGCCGGGAGCGGCGCCGACGTCGCCAGCACCGTCGGCGTCCGGAGCATCGACCTGGACATCGAGCCCGGCCGGACCGTCGCCTTCGTCGGCTCCTCCGGCTCCGGCAAGTCGACGATGCTCAACCTCGTGCTGGGCTTCCTCCGCCCGACCGGCGGCCGCATCCTGCTGGACGGCGTCGACGCCGAGACCCTCGACCTGCGCACCTGGCGCCGCTCCGTCTCGGTCGTGCCGCAGGACTCGGTGCTCTTCGAGGGTTCGATCCGCGACAACGTGGCCTACGGGCTGACCGGCGTCGGGGAGGAGCGGATCCTCGCCGCCCTCCGCGACGCGAACGCCCTGGAGTTCGTCCGCGAGCTGCCGGACGGGCTCGACGCGGTCGTCGGCGAGCGCGGCGCCCGCCTCTCCGGCGGTCAGCGCCAGCGCATCGCCATCGCCCGCGCCCTGGTCCGCGACCCGCGGGTGCTCCTGCTCGACGAGGCGACCAGCGCGCTCGATCCGGAGTCGGAGGCGGCCGTCAAGGAGGCGCTGCTGCGGCTCATGCGCGGCCGCACCACCCTGGTCGTCGCGCACCGGCTGTCGACGATCCGCTCGGCCGACACGATCGTCGTGCTCGAGCGCGGGCGGATCGTCGAGACCGGCAGCCACGAGGAGCTGCTCGCGGCAGGCGGGCGCTACGCGACGCTGCACGCGGTGCAGGCGGGGCGCTGAGCCGGCCCTGATCCGCGGCTCAGCCCTGCGGCCGCCCGACGCCGATCGACCAGGCGAGCGGCGGCGGCGTGCCGTTCAGGGCCCACTCGCCGACGATCCGCTGCTTGTAGATCACCGGGTTGTGCGCGCCGACCGTGCGCGCGTTGCGCCAGTGCCGGTCGAGCGCGGCTCCCGTCGCGACCCCGGAGGAGCCGAGCGCGTCGAAGAGCAGGGTCGCGGCGCGCGGCACCGACTCGGTGAGCAGCACCTGCGCCCGGTACACCTCGGCGCCGGCCGCGGGCACCAGTGACGGATCCGCTGCCGCCTCGCCGACGGCCTCCGCCGCGACCAGCACCGCGGCACGGGCGCCGAAGGCGATCGCCGAGATCGCGCCGACGACCTCCTGGATCTGCGCGTCGTCCCGGCCGTGATCGGCCAGGCCGTGGCTGTAGACCCGCGAGCGGGTGCGGACGGCCGCGACCGCATCGCGCTCGACCGCGGCGGCGATCCCGGCGAGCACCGCGAGCAGCTCGAGCTGGAAGAACGGCGTCTGGTGCGGCGCCCTCAGGACGGAGGCGAAGACGTGCTCCGGCTCGACGAGCGCGTCGGTGAAGACGGTGGTGCCGCTGCCGGAGAGCCGCTGGCCGAAGCCCGACCAGTCGTCGGTCGCGACCACGCCCGGCTGGTCGACGCGCACCACCACGGCGGTGTCCGTGCCGTCCTCGCGGCGCACGACGACGTCGGTCCAGTCCGCGAAGATCGTGCCGGTGGAGTAGTACTTGGTGCCGTTCACGACCAGCTCATCGCCCCGGCGGGTGAGCGTGGTCTGCGTGACGCCGACCGCGGCCGTGCCGATCTCACTCCAGGCGTTGCCGACCAGCTCGCCCGCCGCGAGCCGGTGCAGCCAGCCGTCGCGCGCCGACGACGGCGCGAAGGACAGCTGGTCCTCGACGAAGGCGAAGTGACCGCGGAGCGCCTGCGCAACGTTGGAGTCCGCCGTCGCGAGCTCGATCAGGAGCGACGCGGTCTCGCGCAGCGAGAGCCCGCGGCCGCCGTGCTCGACCGGCACCCGCAGGCCGCCGAAGCGGGCCGCGCGCAGTCGCGCGATCGGCTCGAAGGGCAGCTCGCGGTCGAGCTCGCGCTGGACGGCGCCCGCCGCGATCTCCTCGAAGACCGGGCGGAACACGGCCTGCGCCTCCGCGAGGCCCGACCGTCCGATGCCGCTCCCGTGTCCGGAGGCGCTCAGGTGTCCGGCGCCGCTCATGTGTACAGGGAGAGCGGCTGGACGTCGCCGGTCAGGTAGTTCGCGCCGACCTCGAGCTTCTTGTAGTCGACGGGGTCGTGCAGCGAGTGGGTGCGGACGTTCCGCCAGTAGAGGTCGAGCCCGATCGAGCTCTTCGCGGAGGAGGAGCCGGTCGCCTCGTAGATCCGGGTCGTCACGTCGAGCGCGAGCGCGTCCGTCACGATCTTCACCTTCGCGATCTCGATCGCCTGGGCGGCGCGCGACTCGGCGGTCACCGCCGCGCCGCGGGCGACCTCGGCGTCGTGCAGCGCGCCGACGCGGTCGGCCAGCGCCTCCGCGGCGGCCGTGTGCGCGACCAGCTCGCCGTAGAGGCGGCGCACGAACGGATCCTGCGCATAGGTCTCGACGCCCGAGAGGAACCAGGAGTTCTTCCGGCCGAGGGTCAGCCCCCGGCCCTTCGCCAGCGCGCCCTGGGCGATGCCGAGGTAGAGGTTGCCGAAGCCGAGCTGGATCGACGGCGTGATCAGCGTCGCGAACGGCTCGTCGACCAGCGCACCGAGGATCTCGGACGCATCCACCCGCACGCCGGTGAAGCGGACGGACCCGGAGGCGCTCTGCCGCTGGCCGAGGAAGTCCCAGTCGCCGAGCGGCTCGATGCCCGCGCGGTCGCGGGGGAGCACGAAGGTCAGCGTCTCGCCGGAGCGGTCGCCCCCGGCGATCACCGCGTTGACCAGCACCGCGTCCCCCGAGGAGACGCCGGTCGAGAAGCGCTTCAGCCCGTTCAGCTCGAAGCCGTCGCCGCGCGGCGTCAGCTCGAGATCGGGATCGACCGGGTTCACCGAGTCACCCCAGAGCCACCGGCCCTCGATCGTCGCGCGGTAGAACCGCTCGCGCTCCGACTCCGGCGCCGAGAACGCGATGTTGGCGGAGTTGACGTAGTGGTACAGCAGGATCTGCGCGAGCGAGGCGTCCGCCGCGGCGAGGATCCGGATCACCCGGAACGCCGTGCTCCAGACCGCGCCGCCGCCGCCGTACTCGGCCGGGTCGAGCAGGTTCACGAGGCCCGAGGAGCGCAGCGGCTCGAGCTCGGTGGTCGGGTCGAGGTTGCCGCGGTCGCGCTCGAGGACGTCGGCCGCGAGGATCTCGGCGACGCCGGACGCGACGGCGTCCCAGTGCGCGTGCTCGGCGGCGGTCGCGACGCGGTCCCAGTGCGAGCGCGGACGCTCGGCGCGGGACTCGGGGCTGGTCGGGGCAGTGGCGGTCGGGCTCATCGGACGGGCTCCGGGTCGAGGGCGGGCAGAACGGAGAGGACGCTGTCGGGCAGTCCGTCGGCGGCGCTGGGCGAGCCGGTGTACGCGCCGCGGTAGGCGGCGGCGGGGTGCGAGTCCTTCACGCGGGCGCTGCCCGGGCCCTGGAGGTACTCGCGCAGGGTCGCGCCCTCGTACTCCTCCCAGACCCGGCCGCGCCGGCGCAGCTCGGGCACGGCGAGGTCGACGAAGTCCTCGAAGGTGCCGGGGGTGACCACGTAGGCGAGGTTGAAGCCGTCGATCCCGGCGACGTCGACCCAGCGCTCCAGCTCGTCCGCGACGGTGCTCGGCGAGCCGACGATCACCGGGCCGATGCCGCCGATGCCGAGGTACTCCGCGACGTCGTCCGGGGTCCAGGCGCGGTCGGGGTCCGCCTTCGTGAAGATCGAGAGGGCGCTGCGCACCGCATCGGTGTCGACGTAGTCGAGCGGCACGTCCGCGGGGAACTGCGACAGGTCGAGCCCAGCCCAGCCGCCGTAGAACGCGAGCGCCCCCTCGCGGGACGAGTACGTCTTGAAGTCGGCGTACTTGGCCTGCGCCTCGGCATCCGTCTCGGCGACGATCACGGTCGCGAGGATGAGGATCTTCGGGTCGGTGCGCGCGCGGCCGTGCTTCTCCGCGGCGTCCCGGATGGCGTCGGTGGTCCGCCGGGTCAGCTCCGGCCGGATCGCGTTGATGAAGACGGCCTCGCCGTGCTTCGCCGAGAAGTCGATGCCGCGCGGCGAGGCCCCCGCCTGGAAGATCACCGGCGTCCGCTGCGGCGACGGCTCGGAGAGGTGGATGCCCGGCACCCGGTAGTGGGTGCCGGAGTGGCCGATCGGGTGCACCTTTCGCGGGTCGGTGAAGACGCCGCGCTCGCGGTCGCGCAGCACCGCGCCCTCCTCCCAGGAGCCCTCCCAGAGCTTGTAGCTGACGTCGAGGAACTCCTCGGCGATGTCGTAGCGCTCGTCGTGCGGGATCTGCCGCTCGAGGCCGAGGTTCTGCGCGGCACTGTCGAGGTACGAGGTGACGACGTTCCAGCCGATCCGCCCCTTGGTCAGGTGGTCGAGCGTGGAGAGCCGGCGCGCGAGGGCGTACGGCTGCTCGTAGGTCGGCGAGATGGTGACGCCGAAGCCGAGGTGCTTCGTGGCGGCGGCCATCGCGGGGATCTGCAGCAGCGGGTCGTTGACCGGGACCTGCGCGGAGTCGATCAGCGCGGGGCCGACGGAGCCGCGGTAGACGTCGTAGACGCCGAGCACGTCGGCGAGGAAGAGCGCATCGAAGGTGCCGCGCTCGAGAGTCCTCGCGAGGTCGATCCAGTACTCGAGGTCGTTGTAGCGGTCGGCCTGCGAGTCGGGGTGCCGCCAGAGGCCGGGCGCCTGGTGTCCGACACAGGTCATGTCGAAGGCGTTGAGGACGATGCGGGACGCCATGGGACTCCGTTCGGTTCGGGGCTGGTGCGCTTCGGACCCTAGGAGGGACGGCCGACACCGCGTCGCCGCCGGCGCAATCCGGCGTAACGAACGGCCGCCGTGTTGCGCCGTGTGACGCCGCGTTGCGGTGGATGACCGGCGGGCGTGACGAGCCGCCGCGCCGCCGCCACGATGGCCAGCAGCGCCGCCCGGTCCTCCTCGGATCCGGGCGCACCGCCTCCCTCTCCCGCACCGACGTCCCACACCGAAGCAGGCCCTCCCATGCGATTCCGCTCCCTCACCTCCGCGGTGGCGCTCCTCGCCGCCGCGACGCTGGTCCTCACCGGCTGCTCGCTCAAGGAGGAGTCCTCCGGCGCGAACGCCGCGAACGCCGCCGCCGCCGAGGCGACCACCGCCGCGGCCTCGACCGCCGACGTCCCGAGCCTCGAGGGCAGGACGGTCGGCGTCGCGGCGAAGGACATCGTCCACGACTTCTCCCGGATCGTGTACCAGTCGGTGCAGGACCGGGTGGAGGCGCTCGGCGGCACCGTCGTCGCCACCCAGGCCGAGGCCAAGGACGACAAGCACGTCTCGGACATCGAGAACCTCGTCGCGCAGAAGCCCGACGCGATCATCGTGATCCTCGGCGACGCGACGACCCTCGCGCCGGCGCTGAAGGAGGTGCACGACGCGGGCATCCCGCTGTTCACCATCGACAACGTGTCCGAGTACTCCGAGAACAACGTCACCAGCGACAACTGGCAGATCGGCTCGACGCTCGCCCGCACCATCGCCGAGGACATCGGCGGCTCCGGCCAGATCCTGGTCTTCAACGGCTTCCCGGGCGTCGCGCCCTGCCGCATCCGCTACAACGAGCTGAAGCTCGTCCTCGAGGACTACCCGGGCATCTCGATCCTCCAGCCCGAGCTGCAGGACAAGTACGAGGGCACGATCGAGGACGCGAAGCAGCAGATCGGCGACGCGCTCTCGCGCTACCCGAAGGGCGAGATCTCGGCGATCTGGTCCTGCTGGGACACCCCGCAGATCGGCGCCGCGCAGGCCGTCGACGCGGCGGGCCGCGACGAGATCAAGATCTACGGCGTCGACGCCGACCAGGGCGCGCTCGACCTGATCGCCGACCCCGACTCCTCCTACACCGCGACCGTCGCGCAGCAGAACCTCGCCATCGGCGCCGGCTCGGCCGACAACGTGGCCCGCTTCCTCGGCGGCGAGGCGGACGCGGTCACGCCGACCACCTACTTCGCCCCGGTGCTCATCGACAAGGCGAACATCGCCGAGAAGACCGCGGAGCTCGGTCTCGGTGGCTAGTCCGTCTGCGGCGGCCCCGGCCGCCCGACCCTCGGCCCCTCCGGCGCCCGCTCTCGAGATGGCGGGGATCTCGAAGTCCTTCGCCGGCGTGCCGGTGCTGCGCGACGTCGCTCTCACGGTCGGCCGCGGCGAGGTCGTCGCCCTGGTGGGCGAGAACGGCGCGGGCAAGTCCACGCTGATCAAGATCCTCACCGGCCTGTACTCGGCCGACGCGGGCTCGATCGCGATCGACGGAGCACCGGTGGCGATCACCGCCCCGCGCGACGCCGAGCGGGCCGGCATCCGGGTCGTGCACCAGGACCGGCACCTCGCCGGTCGCCTGACCGTGGCCGAGCAGCTCTACCTCGGCCACGAGCGGCTGCGCCGCCGGGGCACCTCGGCCGAGGCCGTGCTCGCCGAGCTGGTCGGCCTCGTCGTCCGCGGCGGCACCCTCGTCGACGACCTCACCGTCGCCGAGCAGCAGCAGCTGCAGATCGCCCGGGCGCTGCTGGTCGAGCCGCGGATCCTGGTGCTCGACGAGCCGACCGCACCGCTGGCCGCCGAGGAGGTGGCGGCGCTGTTCGCCTCGATCCGCCGGCTGCAGGCGCGCGGCGTCGCCGTGATCTACATCTCGCACTACCTCCAGGAGGTGCAGCGCGTCGCGAGCCGCGTGGTGGTGCTCCGCAACGGCGCGAACGTCGGCGGGCTGGACCTGATCGACGGCGACGCCGAGCAGGGCGCCCGGATCGTCGAGCTGATGCTCGGCCGCGACGTCGAGGAGTTCGCGCTCCGCTCCGACCGGGTGGTCGCCGCCGACGTCCCGCCGCTGCTCGAGCTCGAGGCGCTGACCGTGCCCGGCGCGCTCGACGCCCTCGACCTGACGGTGCGCCCGGGCGAGATCGTCGGCGTCACCGGCCTCGTCGGCTCCGGGGTCGACGTGCTCGCGGACGCCGTGGTCGGCCTCTCCCGCCGCAGCGGCCGCGTGCGCGTGGCCGGCACCGCCACCTCCTCCGCCCGGGCCTTCGTCGCCGCGGGCGGAGGCTACGTGCCGAGCGACCGGCGCCGCGACGGCGTCCTGCTCGCGCACACCGTCCGGGAGAACCTCTCGATCGCCTCGCTCGGGCGGATCAGCCTCGGCGGCCTGCTGCCCAGCCGCCGCCGCGACCGGGCGCTCGCGCTCGAGCAGATCGCCGCGCTCGACGTGCGCCCCGCCGATCCGGAGGCCGTGGTCGGCACGCTCTCCGGCGGCAACCAGCAGAAGGTCGCCGTGGGGAAGTGGCTGGCCGCCGGCTCGCGGGTGCTCGTCCTCGATCAGCCCACCGCGGGCGTCGACATCGGCAGCCGCGCGGCGGTCTACGCGCTCATCGACCGGCTCGTCGACGAGGGCGCCGGCATCCTCCTCGTCTCGCTCGACCTCGAGGAGCTCGTCGGCCTCGCCGACCGCGTCCTCGTGCTGCACCGCGGCGCCGTGCGCGCCGAGCTGCCCCGGAGCGAGCTCAGCGTCGACCGGGTGCTCGCGATCGCCTCCGGCGCCGTCGCCCCCGACACCCTGGAGAGTGCCCGATGACCCTCACCACCGCGCCCGCCGAGAAGGCGTCCCCGACGGAGGCGCCCGCCGCCCCGCGCGCCCGCCGCCGCGGCATCGGCGCGCTCGCGCTGATCGGCTACCTCGTCGTCCTCCTCGAGATCGCGGTGTTCAGCGCCGCCTCGCCCGTCTTCGCCACCGGCGGCAACGTCTCGACGATCCTGATCCAGGCCGTCGTCCCCGCGATCGCCGGCTTCGGCCTCGCGATCGTGGTGATCACCGGCGGCGACGACGTCGTCCGCGGCGGCATCGACCTCGCCTCCGGACCGATCGTCGGCCTCTCCGGCGTCGTCGCCGCCGTCGCCCTGACAGCGGGCCTCGGCGCACTGCCCGCCGTGCTGCTCGCCCTGCTCGTCTCGGTCGGCTTCGGCGCGATCAGCGGCACCGCCGTCGTGCTCGGCCTCCGCCCGCTGCTCGCCACGCTCGCCGTCTCCGGGATCGTCGGCTCCGTCGTCTTCCTCGCCACCGACAACGTCAAGGTGCCGGTCGCGGATCCGCTCTTCGACTGGCTGCGCGGCGGCAGCGTCCTCGGCCTCCCGGCACCGGTCGCGGTGCTCGCCGTCGTCACGGTGGCGACCGCCCTCGCCGTCGGCCGGACCTCCTGGGGCACCCGCAGCTACGCCGTCGGCCAGAACCCGACCGCGGCGAGCGTCGCGGGCGTCTCCGTCTGGCGCCACGTCCTCACCAGCTACCTGCTCTCCGGGCTCCTCGCCGGCATCGCCGGGCTGCTGCTCGCCGCGCGCCTCGCGGCCGCCGTGCCCGGGATCGGCAACCAGATCCTGCTCGACATCATCGTCACCGCCTACCTCTCGGTGGTGTTCTCCCGCCGCTTCGTCGTCACCATCGGCGGCACGCTGCTCGCCGCCGTCTTCGTGGCCGCGCTCGGCAACGGCTTCACCCTGATCGGCGTCGACAGCCAGTGGGTCGGCGCGATCAAGGGGCTGCTCATCCTGCTCGTCCTCGGCCTCGCGGCCCTCCGCGAGAGAGGGGTCCGCTCGTGACCGCCGTCGCCCTGCCCGTGTCCGAGTCCCGCCGGGCCCTCGCCGTCCGCCTGCTCGCGCCCGCCGCGGTCGTGCTCCTGCTCGCCGTCTTCGGCGCGAGCGTGCCCGGCTACTTCGCGCCGACCAACCTGCTCAACGTCGCGAGCGCCGGGGCGCTGCTGCTGATCGCGGCCTGCGCGATGACGCTCGTCGTCCGGGCCGGCGGGATCGACCTCTCGATCGGCATCGCGATCGACCTCGCGGCCCTCGGCGCCACCGCGCTGATCGCCGACGGCTACGTGACCTGGTTCGCGGTGCTGATCGGCCTCGGCTTCGGGACGCTGGCGGGCGTGGTCAACGCGGTGCTGGTGATCGTGCTGAGGATCCGCGCCTTCCTCGCGACGCTGTCGGTCTGGTTCATCGGCACCAGCGCCCAGCAGCTGCTCACCGGCGGCGGCGCGCCGATCTACCTGCGCCGCCAGGCGACGCCCGACGCCTTCGCCGCCTGGGGCAACGCCACCGTGCTCGGCATCGGCGTCCCGGTGCTGCTGGCGATCGCGGTCGCCGTCGCGGTCTGGCTGCTGCTGGACCGCACCCGCTGGGGCCGCGTGCTCACCGCGGCGGGGGAGCAGCCCGGAGCCACCCGCATCGCCGGCCGCCGCGTCGGGATCTCGCTCGCCTCCGCGTTCGTCGTCGCAGCGCTGATCGGCGCTCTGGCCGGCATCGCGCTCGCCTCGCGGAGCTACGGCTACTCGCCGGCGAGCGGCCAGCTCTACGTGCTCGACGCGATCGGCGCCGTCTTCATCGGCGCGACGCTCTCGGCGCACGGCCGCCCGAACGTGCTCGGCACCGTGCTCGGAGTCCTGATCTTCGGCCTGATCAACAACGGGCTCGTGCTGCTCGGCGTCTCCTTCTACTGGCAGGGCCTCGTCCGCGGATCGGTGCTGCTGCTCCTCCTCCTCGCGACAGCGCTGCTCCGCCGGGAGTCGATCGCGCCACCGCTGCGGACGCTGCTGACGTCGCGGCGGTGACGGGCGGGCATCGCGCGCCACCGACCTCCGCCGGACGTCCTCACCGCTCCGCGCATGCCGCTTCCGAACTAGGATCGGCAGTGCGCTGAGAGCAGGAGGAGACGACCATGACAGACCTCGCCACGAGTCCGCCGCCGGTCACGAGCTCGACGGGGCCCGGCAGCGAGTCCGCCCTCGAGGCTCGCCTGAGGATCATCGTCGGACTCGCCCACGGCGCCTCGGAGTCTCAGCTCGCCGACGAGCTCGAGCTCGCGCCGGACGTCGTGCACGAGCATCTCCGCGGCGTTCTCGTCCAGCTCTCTCCCGAGCTGCTCGCCATGGTCGCCCACCCCGAGCTGACCGACGGGCTGGACGGGCTGTATCGAGCCGTCCGCGACAGGGGAGGCGATGAGCAGACGCTCGCCACGCTCCTCACGGAGCAGACCGCACTCCTCTCGCGGCACCGGTCGCCGGGTGGCGGGCTGGCCCAGGGCGCGGCGGACTTCCTCGTCGAGTCCGGGTCGATGACCGCCGAGGAGCTCGCCGAGACCGAGGCGGAGGTCGCGCGCGGAGAGCTCGCCGACCTCGAGCGGCGCACCCGGCTGCAGGCGATCGTCGACTCGTTCGACACCGCCGAGGTGGCCTCGCGACTCAGGATCGACGAGACCCGCGTGCGCCACCGGAAGGCGAAGGACGGGCTGTACGCCTTCAAGGTGGGCTCGAAGCTGCGGTTCCCGGCCTGGCAGTTCACCGACGACCGGGAGCGGCCGATGCTGCCGGGCGTCCCCGCGCTCGTCAAGGCGATCCCGGACGACATGCATCCCGCGAGCGTGCTCGGCTTCATGACCACGCCGCAGGAGGAGCTCCTCATCGGCGAGACGCCGGTCACCCCGGTGCGCTGGCTCTCCGGGGGAGGCGATCCGCGGGAGGTCCTCGTCGCCCTGGCCGAGTTCGACGAGTCGTGAAGGTCCCGCTCACCCCGCCGACGACCTTCGTCACCGACCCGTCGCACCTGCGCGAGTACTCCGGACCGCTCTGGCGCCTGTATCGCAGCGCGGGCGCGCACGTGGGCGCGTGGGACGCCCTGCGCCACCACGGACCGGTGCCGGGGATGCGCTTCGACCCGCACCCGCCTCCTCCGGGGCACCACCCGACCGTCGGCGTTCTCTCCGCCGCGGCGGACGCCGTGACGGCGATCGGCGAGACGTACCAGCGTCGACGGGTGGTCGACCGCGTGCAGAACGCTCCGCGGCTCGTGGGCTGGCGTCCGTCCCGTCCGCTGACGCTCCTCGATCTCACCGGTGAGTGGCCCGTCCGCAACGGTGCGGCCGCCTCCATCCAGATGGGGCCGAAGCGGGCCACACAGGCCTGGGCCCGGGCGATCGAGGAGCGCCTCAGCAGCATCGACGGGCTGTGGCACCTGTCGGCGATCACCGGGAACCCGATCGCCACGCTGTTCAGCCGCGTGGAGCGGGAGCCGGCCTTCCCCCCGCGGCCGAGCTTCCACACGGCCTTGAGCGACGCGACCGCCGACGCGGTGGTGCTCGTCGCCGCCCGGCGACTGGGCTTCGCGGTGCTCGGGGATCCGTAGCCGCTGCCCGCCGGGTCGCGGCCGGCTCGGCGCCCCTCACCTCCCGCCGAGCACTGCCCGACCGTCGCCGCCCGCCGGTCACAGCCCGCGGTAGGCCGCCGCGGTGGTCGTGCGCAGGCCGTCCGTCTGCGCGGTGACCTGTGCGCTGCCCGCCGGGACGGTGGATCGCCGAGTGGCGAACGCCCGCGAGACCGTCGCGCCCGGAGCGACGCCGGCGATCGTCGAGGTGCCGTACGCGGTGACGATGGTGATCTCCGTCGCGGTCCTGCCGGTGTTCTTCGCCGTCACCGTGAGCACGACCGTCCCGAGGGTCTTGCGCGTGGCCGCGGTCGCTGTCACCCCGGGCGGTGCGGCGACCGTGGTGCGCGGCAGGGGCACCGCCGGCAGCCCGGGGACGCGGGCGGCGATCGAGACGGTGCCGGTCGTCGCGCCCGTCCGGAGAGGGGGGAGTGCGGCCGTTCCCGACGCCGCGGAGAGGACCGTCGCCGCCTTCGTGCCGTCGGCGAAGGTCGCTGGGCCGGTGAGCGCGAAGGAGACGGCGCGACCCGCGAGCGCCCGGCCGCGCGCGTCGAGGACGTCCACACCGGCGGCGACGTCGCGTGTCGACGAGGTGGCGACGGTCGTCGCGGCGCCACGGGCGACGAGCGAGGCGACCGGGGCCACGCCGGTGGCGCTGAGCTCCGCGACGCCGGTCGAACCGCCGTACTCCGCGCTTCCCCAGGCCTGGAACACCGTGCGGAGGGCCGTCGTCGCCACCGGGGTGAAGACGACCGTGTTCACCGCGTCCCGAGCGCGGCCGGCCGGGCTCGCTCCCGCGACCGGCACCCAGGCGCCCGCGGCGTCGAGGTAGTCGACGCGCCAGGACCGAGGCGGGATCACGCCCTGCTGCGCGCTGTCGGCCGCGTCGGCGGCGAAGCGCACCGACGCGCTGTCCACGGTCACCGTCGCCGGCCAGGTGAGCCCGAGCCACTGCTCGCCCACGCGGGGCCAGCTGCTCCACGCGGTTCCGGTCCTGCCGTCGACGGCGTCGCCGACGGACGACCAGCCCGAGGTGTAGGACGCGGAGGCCGCGGCGCGGCGGGTGATGTCGCCGACGTCCTCGGTGCAGGGCACGGTGACGGTGACGGTCGCCGTCCGCGCCGTCGCATCGAGGGCCTCCACGCGGAGCGACATGCCGGTGTTCAGGGCGACGGTCTCGCCGGCGAGGGCGAACTCGTTCCCGACGCTCGCGTCACCGGGCCGCTGCAGCAGCTCGGCGCTGCCGCCGGTGCTGCGCAGGATCTGCACGCCCGAGACCGTCCGCGGCGTCTGCCAGGGACTGCTGTAGGCGCCGCCGTCCGCTCGCGGATCGGCCTTGTCGTTGTACTGCGCCCAGTACCGCACCGCCGAGTCCTGCGGGTCGGTCCAGGTGAGGGCTCGAGGAGTGCCCGGACCGGCCCCCAGGGTGTCGATGACGGTCGTCCGCGGCGCGCCGCAGACAGGCTGCCGGGTGTCCGAGAGGATGCCGAGCTGCGCGAGGGTCGGTGCCGAGAGGGGCGTGAAGAGCCAGGAGTCGCCCATGACGTCGGTCAGGTTCCCGTACTCCTCACGGGCGCACGAGGCACCGGGCGCGACGTCCCACGACGAGGCGCACTGGACACTCGAGGCGTGGAAGAGCGAGAGGTTGTGACCCAGCTCGTGGGCGAGCAGGATCGCGTCGGGACCGCCCTGGAACGTCCGCCCGCCGTCGTCCGGGTCTCCCGGCTGCTCCCCGTTGGCCCAGATCGGGCAGGGGTCGCCCGGGGGCACCATGGCGACGAGGTGCCGCGCCGGTCCGGGCTGCCAGCCCGTCGTGCGCGAGATCCAGTCGTGCAGGCCGCCCGTGTCGCTGCAGCCGATCGGCTCGTCGATGCTCCGCCAGTCGATCAGCCGCTCGAGCTCGAAGCGCACGGCTCCGCCGGTCTCGCGGTCGTAGAAGTCGTCGACGAGCTCGAGGGAGCGGCGCGCGTCCTCCGCGCTGAACGACGGAGTCGTGCCCTGCGGCGCCACGAGGGCGATGGTCACCTCGTGCACGACGATGTCGGCGCGGGAGGGGATCGCCACATCGGTGAAGTCCGCCGGCGCGGCCGCCGCCCGGAGGAGCGACGGCGAGCCGGGTTCTGCGACGGCGTCGCTCGCCGCGGGTGCGGAGTCGACTCCGCCGCCGTCGCGGGCCGGAGGCGTCGAGGTGCTCGCCGTCCCCGCCGGCGCGGCGACGGCCGAGTGCGGCGCGGCGACGAGCCCCGCTGCCAGGAGGAGCCCGCAGAGGCCTCCGGTGAAGTGAGTAGCGCGGCGCATGGTGTCCCCTCATGGAGTGCCCGGACGACGCCGGGCGCAGCGGGCCGGATCGGCAGGGCCGGGCAGGAAGATGCCGGCTCGTCCGCAGTGATCGTTACCGTGAACACTGCCGTGGATGCGCGGCGAGCGGGACCCCCCGTCGGGGTCGGGACCGGGGAGCCGCGGCCGTCCGGAAGCGTCGACGCGCCTCCGGACGGCCGCGTCGCTCAGCGCGTCAGCGTGATGCTGTCGAGCTCCGCGAACCCGGAGCCGCCGGCGAAGAAGGGGGAGCCCTTCGCGAGCCGGATCACGTTGAAGCCCGCCTTCAGATCGACCTGCCGCGAGACGGAGGAGCCGAAGGCGCCCCACGATCCCGTCGACGGGTAGGAGACGGTGCTGAAGGCGCTGCCGTTGACGGCGAGGCCCTGGGTCGAGGTGCTCGCTCCGCCGTTGGCGTAGCGGATCCCGAGCCCGTAGCTGCCGGCGGTCGGCACCTCGACGACGAAGTCGACGAAGCTGTCGCTGCGGGCGTTCGACGAGCCGTCGATCCGGCCGACGTAGCCGCCGTTCGAGGCCGAGCCGGAGGAGAGCAGCGCGGCGTTCACGACGGTCGCGTTCTCCGCCTCGTAGACCTGCTGGTAGCTCGTCGTCGGACCCGCCGCCGGGGTGACGACGAGCTGGTAGGCGCCGAGGTAGTCCTGGCTCGTCACCGGGACGGTGACGGTCCCGTTCGTGATCGGCAGGGTCTGCGTCGACACCGTCGTGGGCGCGTCGACGTTGGTCATGCGGCCCGACCGGGGCGTGTAGTTCAGGACCACCTTGGCCGAGGTCCCGAATCCGGTGAGGCCCTTCACCTGCACCTGGTTGTCGCCGAAGGTGCCGCCGAAGGCCGCGTTCACGATCTTCCGGCTGGAGTCGTAGGACGCGAAGCCGTCGAGGTCGCCGGACGGCGTGACGGCGAGCATGTTCCCGGCCATCTCGCCGTACCACTTGTAGAGCCAGTAGGAGCCGGTCGGCCGGTTGTTCCAGACCAGGCCGCCGACGGTGCCGGACTCGTACCAGTAGGCGCGCTCGGCGTCGTGGATGCCGGTGCGCTCGAACTGGGCGATGAAGTGCGCGGCCACACTCGGCGTGTCGATCTGGCTCGGCGAGCCGTACTCGTTGATGGAGATCGGCCGCGGCGAGATGCCGAGATCGCGCTCGATCGAGCGGTAGTCGGCGACGTGCTCGTCGATGTCGTTGTAGACGCCGTCCTCGAGCTCGTGCCAGACGACGACGTCGGGCAGAGTGCCGTCGGCCTTCGCGCGGGCCATGAACGAGCGCATCAGGTCGGGGTAGTAGCGGCTGTAGCTGGGGCCCACGATCGGAGTGATCGTGTCCTGCAGCTTGACCTGCCGGTAGGTGCGGGTCCAGCCGTCGAGGTAGGGGCCGGCCTTCGCCGTGTCCCAGGTCCCGTCGGGCTCGTTCCACAGCTCCCAGCCGTTGATGTTCGTGGTGGCGGTGGCGTCGAGACGGGCCTTCACCATCGCGTCGATCTTCTGCGTCCAGTCCGCCCAGCTGATCCAGCGGTACGGGAAGTCGGGGTACACGTCGGGCATCCGCGCGTAGGACTGCGCTCCGTCCCGGGTGAAGGTGCCGGCCACCTTCAACACGTCGCCGGTCGGCGTCGTCGCTCCGTTGCCGAGCTGACCGACTCCGGGGGCCGGCTGCGTGTGCTGCTTGAGGCGCAGCGGCGTCAGCAGGCCCGGCGCCGGGTCGTTCGGCGTGGCCAGCGCGTACAGGCCGCCGGCGCCGACCCGCGTGACGGGTCCGACCGACGTGCTCGCATCGACGACGAGCGTGTTGCCCGCGGCGGACGCGGGCAGAGTCGGGGCGACGAGCGTCGCGGCGAGAGCGGCTGCTGCCGCCAGACCGAAAAGCTTGCGAAATCTACTCACAGAGAGCTCCTTTGCAGTGTGAATCGCACCCGAGGAGGCCGTCTTCGCTGGCCTGCGGGTGGTGAGATCGACCGTAGCCAGCCCGGGGAGTTAAAGAAAGTAGTTTCGGTGTTTCGGTCGCCCCGAGGCTGTGACCCCTGCTCGCGGAGCGCGCACGGGCGAGCCGGTGCCCTCCGACCCGAACGGAGGGCACCGGTGCTCGAGCGGGCGCCGGGCCCTGCGTCGAGCCGTCGCCGGCGGATCATCCCGGCCCCTGCGGGAGCGATGCCGTCCGGCCCCCGGACGCGTTCCTCGCGCTGGGCGACGAGGCCGGTCCGGAGCTCCGGTCACCGGCGCGGAGCGCGGTGGACCCCTTCTTCGCCGGGCCCGCACGCGCGCACGTCATCGGCGGGGGATGCAGATGTTCTCGGTAACACTTTTCTGCACTCGGGACACTAATGATGTCCGCCGCCGGTGTCAACGAGTGCGACAGGGGTACGCGGACCTCCTCGCTTCCCGGCCATCCGTCGTCGAGAGCACGGTCCCTGCGAGATCGCACACCGCCCGCACGCGGGCGGTCAGTCGGCGGCGTCGCGCGAGACGCGCAGCTCCCGGCTGATCGCGCGCAGTCCGGTCTCGAGGGCTTCGAGCTCCTCGAGCGAGAGGCGGGAGAGCACGTCCTCGCCGAGCTCCGGGCGCGCGGCCATCAGCTCGCGGACGACGGCCCGGCCGAGGTCGGTGGCGTGGATGCGGCGGACGCGCTGATCGGCCCGGTCGGTCTCGCGGACGACCAGGCTGCTCGCGGCGAGGCGGTCGATGAGCTTCGACATCGACGGCATCGAGACGCCGAAGCTCTGCGCGAGGCCCGCGCCGGTCGCGCCCTCCTCGGTCGTGACGATCACCGAGAGCGCCTTGAGCTGCTGGATGGTGAGGTCGGTCGTCAGCAGCGGCGCGAGCACGCGGGGGATCGAGCGCACCGTGATCGCGATCGACAGCCGCTCGATGTCCGAGAGGGCGCGGGCGCGGGGATCCATGAAGCCACCGTAGGACTCGGCGGATCCCCAGGAGAAGTACTTAGTTCCGGGCTAACCTTTTCGGACAGCAAGAAACCGATCCGGAGTCGTGTCGGCGCCCGCGGGGGAGTCCCGCCGTCGCCCCGTCCCGGGGTCCGTCGTCGCGCCGGCGCGCGTGACGAGAGCGAGCCCGCATGACCGACAGCACTTTGACCTCCGACTCCCTCACCCCCGACGACGAGCGCCGCCTCGAGGCCGCCCGCGAGAGGTACCGCGCCGAGCGCGACCGCCGGACCCGCCCCGACGCCGCGACGCAGTACCGGCGCGCGGCGGGGGAGTTCGGCTACTACGCGAAGGACCCGTACACGGAGCGCGTCGAGCGCGAGCCGGTGACCGACCGGGTCGAGGCGCTCGTGATCGGCGCCGGCTTCGGCGGTCTGCTGACCGCGTCGCGGCTGCGTGAGGCGGGGGTGGAGTCGCTGCGCCTGATGGACGAGGCGGGCGACGTCGGCGGCACCTGGTACTGGAACCGCTACCCGGGCGTGCGCTGCGACGTGGAGTCCTCCGTCTACCTGCCGCTGCTGGAGGAGGTCGGCACGATCCCGTCCGAGCGCTACGCGCCGGGGGAGGAGATCCGCCGGCACGCGGTCGCGATCGCGGAGCACTACGGGCTCTACCGCGACACCCTCTTCCAGACCCGCGCGACCGCACTGACCTGGGACGAGGACGCCGACGAATGGCTCGTCGAGACCGACCGCGGCGACGCCTTCCGCGCCCGCTTCGTCGTCACCTCCTCCGGCACCCTCACCCAGCCCAAGCTGCCCGGCATCCCCGGCATCGAGACCTTCCGCGGCCACACCTTCCACACGTCGCGCTGGGACTACGGCTACACCGGCGGCACCCCGGACGGCGGACTGACCGGCCTCGCCGACAAGCGCGTCGCCGTCGTCGGCACCGGCGCGACCGGACTCCAGGTGATCCCGCACGTCGGCGCGGACGCCCAGGAGCTGATCGTCTTCCAGCGCACGCCGTCCACGGTCGACGTCCGCGACAACCGGCCGACGGATCCGGAGTGGGTCGCGTCGCTGCGTCCGGGTTGGCAGCGCGAGCGGATGGAGAACTTCCTCGCCGTGCTCGCGGGCGAGCCGGTCGACGAGTCGCTCGTGCAGGACGGCTGGACGAGGACCGTCGAGCTGCAGCGTCAGATCCTCTCCGGCGCCGTCGACACGTCGATCCCGGCCGAGGAGCGCGAGCGGCGCGACGAGCTCGCCGACCTCGACACCATGGACCGGCTCCGCGCCCGCGTCGACCAGGTCGTCGAGGATCCCGCGACCGCGGCGGCGCTCAAGCCCTGGTACCGCTACATGTGCAAGCGCCCCGGCTTCAGCGACACCTACCTGCCCACCTTCAACCGCCCGAACGTCCGCCTCGTCGACACCGCCGACACCGGCGGCATCACCCGGATGACCGAGACCGAGGTCGTCGTCGGCGACACCGCCTACGAGGTCGACTGCGTGATCTTCGCCACCGGCTTCGAGGTCGGCATCTCCGGCGTCATGTCCGGCACGCTGCCCGTCGTCGGCCGCGACGGCCGCAGCCTCCTGGAGGCGTGGGCCCGCGGCCCGCGCACCCTGCACGGCTTCTCGACGCACGGCTTCCCGAATCTCTTCCACCTCAGCGGCATCCAGAACGCCAACTCCGTCAACTTCGCCCACATCCTGCTCGAGCAGGCCGAGCACATCGCCGCCGTCATCGCCCGCGGCCGCGAGGTCGGCGCCAGGTACCTCGAGCCCACGGCCGAGGCGGAGGAGGCGTGGGTCCGCACGATCCAGGAGACCGCGGCCGACACCCGCGCGTTCCAGACCCAGTGCACGCCCGGCTACTACAACGGCGAGGGCACCCGCTCCATCGGCGGCGCTTCCTACAGCCCCGGCCCGATCGCGTTCCACCGCCTGCTGCGCGCCTGGCGGGAGGACGGGATGGGCGACGTGCTCGTCGGCGCCGGCGTCGGAGCCTCGCGATGAGGCGGCCGGCGATCGCCGTCCCGGTCCTGCTCGCCGGTGCCCTGGCGGGCTGCACCGACGCGGGCGACCCCGCAGCCGCACCCGCGCCGGCGACTCCGTCGGTCGTCACCGCCGAGCGGGTGCTGCAGGTGACGGAGGTGCACGAGACGACCGGCATGACCCTGCTCGAGGGCCCGACCTTCGGCCCCGACGGCGGCCTGTACGTCGTCGACGTCACCGCCCCGCCCGGCGCCGGCAAGGTGCTCCGGATCGACCTCGACGAGGAGACCGTCGAGCCGGTCTGGACCGACGACGCCTCCGCGCTCACCTCCGCGCAGTTCCACCCCGGGGACGGGCGGCTCTACGTCACCGACTTCCTCAGCGGTTCCGTGCGGAGCATGACCGCCGAGGGCGAGGACGTCCGGGACGTCGTCACCGGCCCGATCGACGGCGTCCCGATGCAGCCGGACGACATCGCGTTCGGCGAGGACGGCGCCCTCTACGTCACCGACGCCGCCGGCGCGCAGGACCCGTACTGGGAGGCGTCCGGCCGCGTCGTCCGCGTCGACCCGGCGACCGGTGCGGCGACCGTGCTGGCGAGCGAGCTGCCCTCCCCGAACGGCATCGCCTTCTCGCCCGGCCACGGCGAGCTGTGGGTGAGCCTCAACACCGGCAACCGGATCGACCGGATGACCCTCGCCGAGGGCGGCGCCGAGATCGCGACCGCGTTCCCGGCGATCCACCCCTCACCCGGCATCGGCCAGGTCGACTCGATCGCGGTCGACGCCGACGGCAACCTCTACGTCGGCGTGCATGGCCGCCCGGAGATCCTCGTCTACGACACCTCAGGCGCGCTCCTGCAGACCGTCTCGGTTCCGGCGGACGAGTCGACCGGGCTGAGCTCTGCGACGAACATCGCGATCGAGCCCGGCACGACGCGGGCCTACGCGACGATCAGCGGCGCCGACGGCGGCTTCGTCTACGAGTTCCCGGCACTGGCGGCGGGCGTCCCGCAGTGAGCACGCGACCGCGCCCCGGACGTGGAGCCCGGGGCGCGGTCGCTGCCGCCGCTTCTCAGATCGTCTGGCCGGCGTCGGCGAGCAGGGTGCTGCCGGTCATGATCGAGGCGAGATCACTCGCGGCGAAGAGGACGACGCGCGCGATGTCGTCCGGAGTGCCGATCCGGCCGATCAGGCTGCTCGTCATCACCGGCATGTCCGGAGCGGGTCCGTCGCCGAGCGCCGCAGCTCCCGCCGCCGCGGCCGCGAGGTTGCCCTCGGTGGGGACGAAGGTGGGCGCGACACCGAGCACGCGGATCCCCAGCGGGGCGAACTCGAGCGCCATCTGCTTGGTCATGCCTCGGACGGCGTGCTTGGACCCGACGTAGGCAGCGAGTCCCGGCGCGGTGCCGCGGAAGCCGGCGGTCGAGACGATGTTGACGATCACGCCGCCATCGGTCATCCGGCGGGCGGCCTCGCGGGAGCCGTTGAAGACGCCGCGGGTGTTCACCGCGAAGACCTGCTCCCAGGTCTCGTCGGACATCTGCGTGACCGGGACGGCGGGGAAGATCCCGGCGTTGTTGACCCAGATGTCGATGCCGCCGAGCTCCTCCTCGACGCGGGCGGCCGCCTCGGCGACGGAGGCGGAGTCGGTCACGTCCATCCGCACCCCGAGGGCGCGCGAGCCGGGCAGCCCCGCGGCCGCGGCCTCGGCCCGGCCCAGGTCGAGGTCGGCGACCGCGACGGCGGCTCCGGCCTCGGCGAGCCGGGCGGCGATCGCCCGGCCGAGCCCCTGCGCGCCACCGGTGACGACCGCGCGGCGGCCGGACAGATCGAGCAGCTGCGCGACGGGGACGGCGGTCGCGTCGACGAACGCGGCGCTCATCGGGCGACCTCCGCGCCGAGCGCGTTCTCCGCGGCGACGCGGCCGAGCCAGGCGAGGCTGGGCTTGGGCGAGCGGACGAAGGTCTCGCGGTCGACAGCGATCAGGCCGAAGGTGGGCTCCCAGTGGCCCCACTCGAAGTTGTCGAGGAGCGACCAGTGCAGGTAGCCGCGCACGTCGACGCCCTCGTCGATCGTGTCGGCGAGACCCTGCAGCGCCTCATCCGTGTAGCGGATGCGCTGAGTGTCGTCGGCGGTCGCGATGCCGTTCTCGGTGACGAGGACGGGGACGCCCTGCGTCACCTCCCAGGCGTGGCGCACCGCCATGGCGAGCGCGTCGGGGCGGTAGGCGGTGCCGACGAGCGTGTTGTCCGGGTGCGGCGGGTGCGGGACGAGACCGCGTGCGTCCACCTCCTGGCTGGAGTAGGCCTGCACGCCGACGAAGTCGTCGCCGCGGCTGCCCTCCCAGTAGACGTCCTCCTTGCCGAGGCGGATCTCGAGCAGCTTCTCCTCGCCACCGGGGGCGGCGGTCAGTGCGCCGGCGGCGATGGTCCAGCCGACCTTGGCCGAGGTGCGCTCGCGCACGATCGCGCGGGCGGCGTGGTGGATGCGGGTGAACATCCGGCCGAGCTCGGGGTCGGCGTAGGTGAGGAAGTCGCCGTGGGACGCCTTCTCTCCGCCTCCGTCGTCGGCGGCCTCGACGGTCGGGCTCTGCCACTCGCCGCTGCCGGCCTCGCTGAGCCGGCGCATCGCGGTCATGATGGCGGCCTGCATGTTCGGCTCGTTCATGGTCACGACCCACTCGACGCCGTCGAGGATCGTCGTCGCCTCCGTGACGAACCGCTCGAACAGCGTCGAGGCGTCCTCGGCGGTCCAGCCGCCGTTCTCGGCGAACCACTGCGGGGTGGTGAAGTGCTGCAGCGTGACGACGGGGGTGACGCCGCGCTCGAAGCAGAACTCGATCATCCGGCGGTAGTGGGCGAGCTCGGCCCGGGAGAAGTGCCCGCGCACGGGCTCGATCCGCGACCACTCGAGGCTGAAGCGGTAGGCGGTGAGGCCGGCGTCCGCGAGCAGCGCGATGTCCTCGCGGTAGCGGTGGTAGCTGTCGCAGGCGTCGCCGGAGAGCTCCATGCCGGGCATCATCTGCTCGCGGGCCCACCAGTCGCTGTTCGTGTTGTTGCCCTCGATCTGGTGGCCGGCGGTGGCGGAGCCCCAGAGGAAGCCGGTCGGGAAAGCGGTCATGATCGTCCTTCGGTCTGCGCCGTCGCGAGGACGGCGGCGTGGTCGGGTGCGTCGTGGTCGGGCGCGGCGTGGTGGGGCGCGTCGTGGTCGGGTGCGGCGTAGGCGGCGGGCAGCGGCCGGGCGGCGCGGGTCGCACCCGGGGCCAGCGGGAGCTCGTACCCGTCGGGGAAGAGCAGCCGTCCGGAGGTGCCCTCCGGCAGGTCGACGTCGACGACGAGGTCGTCGCCCTCGCGGCGCCACTCGACGCGGAGGGTGCCCTGCGGCGACTCGTGGGTTCCGCGGGCCCAGTCGAGGTCGGGACCGGGGACGGGCGCGACGACGACGGAGCGCCAGCCGGTCGAGTCCTCGTCCTGGCGCAGCCCGAGCAGGTGGCTGTGCAGGAAGCGGACGACCGCGCCCTTGCTGTAGTGGTTGAGCGACTCGTGGGCGTGGCCCGCGTCGTCGATCCCCTCCCAGTCCTCCCAGACCGTGGTGGCGCCGCGGTCGAGCATGTGCAGCCAGGACGGTGCGGTGCGCCGGCGCAGCAGGGAGTAGGCGACGTCGGCGCGTCCCGCCTCGGTCAGCACCGGCAGCAGGTCACCGGTGGAGAGGAAGCCGGTGCCGAGGTGGTCGTCGGCGGCGTGAATGAGCTCGACGAGCCGGTCTGCGGCCGCGGCCCGGAGGTGCTCGGGGACGAGTCCGAAGGACAGTGCGCGGACGTAGGAGGCCTGCGAGTCGACGGAGGTGATCCCGTCCTCGCGGAGGTAGGCCGCCTGCCACGCCTCCCGGATCCGCTCGGCGAGCGCGGCGTAGCGGTCGGCGTCGGCGCTGCGGCCGAGCAGCCGCATGACCTGCGAGAGGGTCGCGGTCGAGCGGTGCAGGTAGGCGGTGCCCACCTCGCCCTTGTCGGCGGTGAACCAGGCCATCGGGTCGGCCTGCACCGGGTCGATCGGCCGGCCGTCGGCGTCGTGCTCGCGCGGCTCGATCCACTCGCCCCAGTGGAAGGTGCCGTCCCAGAGGAACTCCTCGAACCACTCAGGCTCGGGGGAGCGCTGCACCCGGACGT
Organism: Rathayibacter festucae DSM 15932; assembly: GCF_004011135.1. NCBI lineage: Bacteria > Bacillati > Actinomycetota > Actinomycetes > Micrococcales > Microbacteriaceae > Rathayibacter > Rathayibacter festucae. The sequence goes on from NZ_CP028137.1 coordinate 1,342,180, forward strand.
GGTGGCGCTTCGTGCGCGCCTGCTCCAGCGCCCACTCCACCCAGCGGATCATCGCCGCGACGTTCTCCTCGAGGACCAGCCGGTCGCCGGACTCGCGATAGAGCTCCCACGGCACGGCGACGATCGCGTCGCCCCAGCCGGCGGAGCCGGTCATCTGCGCGAACTGCTGGTCGACGTGGTGCTTGATGCGGCGGCCGTCGGGGGAGAAGTTCGTGATCCGGCCGTCGTCGAGCTGGTCGTCGCGGACGGAGCGCAGCCACTTGCGGGTGAAGCCGTGCACGTCGAAGAGACGCGTCGCCGTGGAGACGAACACCTGGTAGTCGCCGGACCAGGCGAGCCGCTCGCGGGTCGGGCAGTCTGTCGGCACGTCCACGGCGTTGCCGCGGAAGCTCCACTCGGCGATCTCGTGCAGGCGGACGAGGTCGGGGTCGCTGCACGCGAAGGTGCCGGCGCTCTCGAGGTCGGTGTGCATGATCCGCATCGAGGCGGTCGACGGGTCGAAGGGAGCGCCGTGCCGGGTGATCCGGGCGTACTGGAAGCCGTGCACGGTGTGCCGCGGCTCGAAGACGTCGGGGGTCGCCCCGGCGACGACCTCGTCGCGCTGGACGAAGAGCGTCGCCGGCTCGCCGGGGCGGTGGGAGTCGAGATGGGCGGTCGACAGGTCGCCGTCGGGGCCGCAGTGCTCGCCGAACTCGAGGACGGTCCGGGTGCCCTCGGGGCCGAGCTCCTCGAGCCGGAGCCGGCCGGAGGCGTTCTGCCCGAAGTCGAGCACCCAGACTCCCGGGCGGACCTCCCGGGCGCCGACCGGCCCGCGGGCCTCGATCACGCGGACCGGCGGGGCGGGCGACCACTCGATCGCCGGGGCGTCGACGACGTCGGCGAGGACGGGCTGCGCCGGCGCCTCGGCCGCCGTGAGGTCGAGGGTCTGCCCGTCCATGAGGCCGGCGCCGGTGATCCGGGAGGGTGCGCTGACCCAGGAGTCGTCGGTGCCGATGACGCGGTGGCTGCCGTCGGCGAGCTCGAGGTGCAGCTCGGCGCGGAAGCCGAGGGTCGTGCCCCATTCGGCGGGCACCCGGAAGGCACCGACCTCGCCGCGGTACCAGCCGTCCGAGAGCTCGACCTCGATGCGGTTCGCGCCGGTGCGCAGAGCGTCGGTCACATCGGTCGCCTGGGCGTGCAGGGTGCGGTCGTAGGAGGTGGAGCCGGGGGAGAGCTCCACGGCGCCGACCCGGCTGCCGTTGATCGTCGCGGTGTACAGGCCCAGCGCGGTCGAGTAGAGGCGCGCACTGCGGACCTCCTGCTCGAGCTCGACGTCGACCGAGAGCAGGTGCGCGGGCCGCCGGCCGGCGGGGCCGTCCGCGTCCTCGTCGTCGGCGGCGGGCGTGGCGGGGGAGATCCACGGCGCGGTCCAGTCCTCCGCGAGCAGGCCCACCTCGAAGGCGGCCCAGCGCGACCACGCCGCACCCGGCCGCTCCGCGCGGACCCGCCACTCGACCCGGCTGCGGCTGGGGAGGGCGGCCCAGGGCCACTCGACGAAGGTCGACGAGGTGGCGTGGGCGACGGGCAGCAGCCGGTCGTCGACGACAGCGTCGATCTCGTAGCGCTGGGCGGCGCCGCCGACGGGCAGCTTCCAGGAGAGTCGGGGCGAGTCGGTCGTGGTGGGCACGCGGTCTCCGCCGCTGTCGACCGTCAGGGCGAAGGGAGCGGGTGGGACCTGCTCGTCGTGGGCGCTCATCGAACCGCCTTGACCTTGGCCGCGATCATCAGACCGCCGATCAGCGCGAAGGATGCGCCGACCAGGTAGAGCAGGGTGTAGTTCTTCTCGGCGCCGATCGCGCCGATGCTGATGATCGCCGCGGCGATCAGCGGAGCGACCGCGCTCGGGATCTTCTGCGCGAAGGCGACGACAGCCATGTAGCGGCCGGCCTCGCTCCGATCGGGGAGGATCGCGAAGATGATCGCCTGGTCGACGGTCGCGAAGATGGCGATCGCCAGCTGCATGAGCACCGCGCCGATGATGAGCTGCGGCAGTGACCAGGCGAACGCCTCCGTCACGGCGCCGCCGACGAAGACGACGGCCGAGATCGCGACGAAGAGCCGGCGGCGCTTCAGCCGGTCGGAGAGGAAGCCGCCGAGCAGCGCCCCGCCGGTCGCGGCGACGACGCCGAGCATGCCGATGCTGGCCACGACTCCGGCGACCTCGCGGACGGGCAGGTCGAGCCGCTGCGCGTAGAAGAAGGTGCCGAACGTGGTGTTGAAGTAGAGGCCGATGAAGAAGACGAAGCGGCCGAGCCAGTTCCAGGAGAAGTCGGGGTAGCGGCGGACGTCGAAGCCGTAGCTGCGCACCACGGAGCCGAGGGTGACGGTCGCACCGGCGGGAAGGGACTTCGAGCTGCCCTCCGGCTTGACGAAGGGGAACACCGCGATCAGGATCGCGCCGATCAGGCCGGGGATCGCGAAGACGAGGAGCGTGCTCGAGGACACGGCGTAGGCGATGCCGATGCCGAGGATGGGGGCGACCTGGTTCATCAGATTGGTCAGCGCCGAGACCTTGCCGCGCTGCGAGTCGGGCAGCTTGTCCGCCTGCAGCGTCTGCACGGCGGCCCCGGAGATCGACCAGCCGGCCATGCCGAGGACCCAGCCGCAGCCGACCAGGAGCAGGTTCGGCGCGAAGCCCATCAGCAGGAGGCCCGTGAGTCCGATGCCCGCGCCGAGGAAGAGGAACGGCGTGCGGCGGCCCCAGCGCGAGCGGGTCCGGTCGCTCCACAGCCCGACGAGCGGGCTGATCAGCAGGTAGACGACCTGGGCGATGCCGGTGATGACGCCGAGCAGCTGCTCCTGCCCGGGCGCGAGCTCCGAGATCCGCAGCGCGATGCCGTAGGAGAGCGGCACCATCATCGCCATCGAGCCGCCGAAGCTGGCGAGCATCAGCCAGAGGATGTAGCTGCGGCTGACCGGCTTCTGCGCCTCGGCCGCGCCGGGGCTCGCCGCGTCGATCGGCGGCACCGCCCCGGGCTCGGCGGCCGGAGCGGCGGGAGAGGTCCCGGCGCCGGCGGGGACGTGGACTTCGGGATCGTGCGTGGTCACCGAGACTCCTTCATCAGGTGGCGTGCGCCCGCGGCGTCGCGGGGACCGGAGCGTCGATGCTCCGGTGAATGGTGACCACCGTGGTCACCTTTCGAACTGTAACCAGTGTGGTTAGCTTTGACAAGCGACAGCGGGAGTGAACTCCCCGCGACGGAGGAGGAGCCCGTGACGACCGAGACCGAGCAGACGGACGCGCCGACCCGCGGCCGTCGAGGGCCCTATGCGTCCACCCCGGCGCGGAGGGCGGAGATCGTCCGCGCCGCGTCCGCGAGCTTCGCCGAGCACGGCTTCGAGCGGGCCTCGCTGCGCGACATCGCCTCCCGCGCGAATCTCACCCACGCCGCTCTGCTCCGCCACTTCGCCACCAAGGACGAGCTGCTGCTCGAGGCCCTCCGGCAGCGCGACGCCGACGATATCGCGCTCGCCGAGCGGATCCTCGCCTCCGAGCACTCGCCGGAGCAGGTGCTCTCGAGCGTCTTCGCCGAGGAGTTCGCCCACCCCGAGCAGCAGCGCAACTGGCTCGCGATCACCATCGCCGCGACCGACCCCGGTCACCCCGCGCACGACTTCTTCGTGCAGCGGCGCGACCGGGTGCGCGGCTACTTCTCCACCACCCGGCTCGCGGCGGCGCAGGACGGCGAGGAGGTCACCGCCGACGAGAAGATCACGCTCGTCCTGGCGATGATCGACGGGCTGCGCATCCAGTCGCTGCTCGACCCCGATCGCCGCGCGCTGCCGCTGCTCGACGTGTTCCTGCGGCTCATCGCCTCACCCTGATCGGACGACGGAGGAGCTCGATCCGCACGACCCGGAGGTCGTGGGCCGGGAACATGAAGTAGCGCTCGTCCCCGTTCAGCGTGCGGCCGGGCCGCCACTGCCCGTCGACGACGGTCCCCTCGGTCAGCGTGTCCCACTCGACGAGCTCGCCGGAGCGGGCGAAGCGGACGGAGGCACCGCGAGCGGCGACGAGGAACGCGTCCCCGCCGAGGTGGATCACGACGCCGTAGCCGGTGACGACCGCGGCGGTGTCGCCCGTGCCCTCGCCGAACATGCCGCGGGTGTCGAGCGGGCCGGAGGCGGTGACGGAGTAGCCGCCCAGCTCGACCGTCCCGCTCGCACCGGTGGCGAGCCGGAAGCCGTGGATCCGACCGTCGATCTGGGCGTCGGTGATCACGGACGACAGCGACTGCAGGACCTCGAACTCCCGGAAGAGCTCCTCGCGGTCGAGCACGTCCTCGATCCCGAAGACGTGGAAGCCGAGCGCCCCGTGGGCGCCGACAGCCACGCTCGCCAGTCCCGGCTCAGGGCGCGCCTCCGGCACGAGGATCGCGTTGCCGACGACGTCGAACGAGGCGACCGCGCCTCCGAAGTCCTCGATGTAGATGTCCGGCGCGAGCAGCGCGAGGGCCGGTGCACCGATCTGCCAGACATCGATCATCCGGGCCACCGGTCCGCCGCTGGGGTACTGCCCGGGCAGTGCCGCGTTCGGCTGCGGCCCGAGCCAGGCATTGGTGAACAGCGGCAGCGGGTACTCGCGCTCGCCGGCCGCCGCCACGTGGTTCACGAACCGGCTGAAGGCCCAGGCCATGAAGACCTCGTCGGCCTCCCGGCCGCTGCCGAAGACCTCCGCCCAGCTGCCGACGGAGCGCGCCCCGTGCGACCGCCACAGCTCGCGAAGCCAGGGCTGCAGCATGTCGCCTCGCTCGGCGAGTCCGTCGAGAAGTGCCCGGGGCACCGGAGCGGACCAGGCCGCCTCGGCGAGAGGACTGCGATCCCGGCTGTCGCCGAGGAGGCCGACTTCGTTCTGCACCTGCACAGCGATGACGGTGTGGTCGCGATCGACCTCGCGCAGGTGCGCCATCAGCGCCGCGAAGGCCCGGGCGTCGGCGCGGAGCAGCTCCTCGCCGAAGACGCTGAGGATCGGCCCGTCGAGGCTGAAGCGGCCGGTCAGCAGGTTGTCCTCGTCGCGCTCGGCCCGCGGGAAGCGCTCCTCGTCGCGGCGCACCCAGCTGGGCGCGTAGGACGATTCGGCGTTCTTGTAGGAGCCGAACCAGATCAGGATCAGCCGGATGCCGCGCTTCCGCGCCTGGGCGATCTGATCATCGACGGCGATGAAGTCGTAGGCCCCCTCCTCCGGCTCGACGAGCTGCCAGCTCGCCGCGCCGATGACGGAGCGCACACCGGCGGCATCGAGGCGGTCCCAGACCGGAGCGAGATACGCGGGGCTGGACGGGCTCGAGTTGTGCAGCTCGCCGCCGAGCGCGAGGAACGGCTCGCCGTCGACGATCAGCCGCGAGCCGGAGCCGCGGCGCTCGATCCTGGGGAAGGGACGATCGGCGCTCATTGGACGGACCAGCCGCCGTCGGAGGCGAGGACGGCGCCGTTGATGTTCACGCCGTCGTCCGAGAGCAGGAAGCAGATCGAGGCGGCGAGCTGCTCCGCGGTCGCGATCGTCGGGATCATCGCCTGGAACGGCTGCAGGCGGGCCGAGCCCTGCTCGGACATCGTCGGGGGCATCGGGATGCCGGTGGCGACTCCGCCGGGAGCGACCGCGTTCACCCGGATCCCCTGCGGGCCGTACATGAAGGCCGCCGAGCGGGTCAGGCCGAGGACGCCGTGCTTGGAGACCGTGTAGGCGTTGCCGGAGCTGTTCCCGCGGAGCGCCGCCTCGCTGGCGACGTTGACCACCGAGCCCCGGCCGGCGGCGAGCATCGTCGGCAGCACCGCGCGGAGCACCTTGAACGGTCCGGTCAGGTTGATCCCGATGACGCGGTCCCAGACGGCGTCGCTGGTCTCGTGCGCGGGGGAGAAGTCGTCGTTGATGCCCGCGACGTTCGCGAGGGCGTCGATCCGGCCGTCCGCCGCGGCGACGATGGCGTTGACGTCCGCCTGCGCCGTGATGTCGGCGCGCACCGCGACCACCCCGAGACCGGAGTGGCTCGCCACCAGCTCGTCCAGGCGCTCCGCCGAGACGTCGACGGCGATGACGCGGCCGCCCTCGCGGGCGATCCGGGAGGCGGTGGCGCGGCCGATGCCGGAGGCGGCGCCGGTCACGACGACCGTGCGGCCGGCGAAGCGTCCGGGCGTCACCTGCTCGGCCCAGCCGGAGGGCTCGGCGTCGGCGGGGAGGACTCCGTCGTTCGCGGCGAGCACCAGCTCGTCGATCACCGACTGCGGCATGCGCCCGTTGCTGACGGCGACGAGCTGCTGGAGGGGGAGGCCGCGCAGCGGCGCGAGCATCTCCTCCTGCGTGCCGCTCTGCTCGAGCAGGGCGCGCACGAGCGGCCCGCCCTTCGGGTGGTCGAGCCATTCGCCGATCGTGCTGCCGGCGGTGACGGGGGCTGTCGTGCTCACGGTGTGCTCTTCTCTGATCGAGGGGAAGACGGTCGAGGGGACGACGGTCACCAGTCGTGGACGGTGCCGTCGGCGAGGCGGTTGTAGGGGAGGTAGGCCTGCACGTAGGGGTACTTGCCCGCCTCGTCGACGTCGAGCTCGACGCCGAGGCCGGGCTCGTCGCCCGGGTGCAGGAAGCCGTCCGTCCAGGTGAAGGACTGCCGGAACGTGGCGTTCGTCTTCGCGCCGTGCTGCATGTACTCCTGGATGCCGAAGTTGTGGATCGCCAGGCCCAGGTGCATCGCGGCGGCCATGCCGACCGGCGAGATGTCGGTCGGGCCGTGCATGCCGGACTTGATCTGGTACTGCGCCGCGTACTCGAGGGTCTTCTTCAGCGCGGTGATGCCGCCCATGTGCGTGACGGCTCCGCGGACGTAGTCGATGAGCTGCTCGCGGATGAGGTCCTTGAAGTCCCAGACGGTGTTGAAGATCTCGCCGATCGCGAGCGGCGTGGTGGTGTGCTGGCGGACCAGGCGCAGCGCCTCCTGGTTCTCGGCCGGCGTGCAGTCCTCGAGCCAGAACAGGTCGTACGGCTCGAGCGACTTGCCGAGCTTCGCGGCCTGGATCGGCGTCATCCGGTGGTGGCCGTCATGCAGCAGCGGCAGCTCGGGGCCGAACTCGTTGCGCACCGCCTCGAACACGGTGGGCAGGTGGCGCAGGTAGGAGCGGGTGTCCCAGTCCTCCTCGGCCGGCAGGCCGCCGCGCTGGGCGGGCTCGTGGTCGTAGCGGACGCCCTTGTTCGCCTCGGCGGTGATGTTCGAGGCGATGCCGTAGATCGACTTCAGCCCCGGGACGGCCGTCTGCACGCGGATCGAGCGGTAGCCCTGCTCCTGGTGCGAGCGGATGCTGTCGAACAGCTCGCTGTTCGTCTTGCCCGAGGCGTGCCCGTAGGCCATCAGCCCGGTGCGGGAGGCGCCGCCGAGGAGCTGGTAGACCGGCATGCCGGCGGCCTTGCCCTTGATGTCCCAGAGGGCCATGTCCACGGCGGCGATCGCGGCCATCGTCACCGGGCCGCGGCGCCAGTAGGCGGAGCGGTAGAGGAACTGCCAGGTGTCCTCGATGGTCGACGCGTCGCGGCCGATCAGCAGCGGCACCACGTGCTCGCGCAGATAGGCGACGACGGCGAGCTCGCGTCCGTTGAGCGTGGCATCGCCGAGGCCGGTCAGGCCGTCGTCGGTGGTCAGCTTCAGGGTGACGAAGTTGCGGTCGGGACTGGTGACGATGACGTCGGCTCTGTCGATGCGCATGCGGCGGTCTCTCCGGTCGGGCCCGCGGGGAGCGCGTCGCAGGCGGTGCGGCGACGGCGCGGGCACGGCCAGTGAAACAGACGCGTCGGTGATTTGGCAAGCGGTTCCACGCCTCCGAAGCGCAGAGAGGCAGATCACTCACGCTAACTGGCTGTGCAAGGTTGACAAGCGATTGCCATCTGCTCAGACTGTCGACATGCTCTCCCCCCATCGTCGTGACCCCGACCGGCTGCTTCCGGCCGATCCGCGGACCCGCGAGATCGCCCGCGGTCTCTACGAGGCGGTCGCGCAGGCGCCGATCCTCTCTCCGCACGGACACGTCCCCGTGGAGCTGCTCCGCGACGACCTCGCCTTCGAGGACCCGGTGGCCCTGCTGGTCGCCAAGGACCACTACGTGACCCGCCTCCTGCACGCGGCCGGCGTCGACTACGCGGCGCTCGGCCTCGGCGGGCACCGGGTGGATCCCCGAGAGGTCTGGCGGATCCTCGGGGCGCACTGGCACCTCTTCGCCGGCACCGCCTCCGGCTACTGGCTCGAGGAGGAGCTGTCGCAGGTGCTCGGCGTGGACGCCGAGCTCGACGCCGGGTCGGCCGACCGCCTCTACGACGCGATCACCGAGCGCCTGGCCGCCCCGGACTTCCGGCCCCGCGCGCTCTTCGAGCGCTTCGGCATCGAGGTCCTCGCGACCACGGACGATCCGCTCGACGATCTCGCCGCGCACGCCGCCCTCGCCGGCACCCTCCCGGGGCGGGTGCTGCCGACCTTCCGGCCCGACCGCTACCTCGACCCCGACGCCGAGTGCTTCCGCGAGGACGTCGAGGCGCTGCTCGGCAGCACCGGCAGGCCGACGACCTTCGCCGGCTACCTCGGCGCCCTCGAGGAGCGGCGCGCCCACTTCCTCGCCCACGGCGCCGTCTCGGCCGACCACGGCGTCGAGCAGCCGCTCACCGTCGACCTCGACGCGGTCGAGGCGCAGTCGCTGTTCGCCTCCGTCGTGGCCGGCACCGCCTCGGGGGAGGAGCGAGCGCTCTTCCGCGCCCACATGCTGCTGCAGATGGCCCGGATGAGCGTCGAGGACGGGCTCGTGATGACCGTGCACGCCGGGGTGCTGCGCAATCACAGCAGCGCGACCCGGCGCCGTTTCGGCCCGGACACCGGGCACGACCTCCCCGTCGCGACCGACTACGTGCGCGGCCTGCGGCCGTTGCTCGAGCGCTTCGGCCTCGAGCGCGACTTCCACCTCGTGCTCTTCGCGGTCGACGAGACCGTCTACTCGCGCGAGATCGCTCCGCTGGCGGGCTTCTACCCGTCGGTCTACATCGGCGCCCCGTGGTGGTTCCTCGACGCGCCCGACGCGATCGGCCGGTTCCGGTCGGCGGTGACCGAGACCGCCGGCTTCTCGCGCGGATCGGGCTTCATCGACGACACCCGCGCCTTCCTCTCCATCCCCGCCCGGCACGACACCGCGCGACGCGCCGACGCCGCCTTCCTCGCGCGGCTGGTCGCTGAGGGCCGCCTGACCACCCGCGCCGCCGAGCGCGTCCTCCTCGACGGCGTCGGGGACCAGCCCAGAAGGGTCTTCAAGCTGTGAGCACCACGACCACCCCTGTCACTCGCCTCGCCCGCGCCGTTCCCGCGCCTCCCGTTCGCATCGTCCACCTCGGCCTCGGCGCCTTCAGCCGCTCGCACACCGCCTGGTACACCGAGGCCTGCGCGGACGGCGCCGACTGGGGGATCGCCGCCTACACCGGTCGCAGCCGCGATCTCGCCGACCGGCTCACCCGGCAGGACGGGCTCTACACGCTCGTCGAGCGCGCGGAGGACGGCGACCGGGCCGAGGTGATCGGCAGCGTCGCCCGCGCGCACGCCGGCGACGACCTGCCGAGCCTGCTGCGCGATCTCTCCGCCGAGAGCACCGCCGTCGTCACGCTGACCATCACCGAGATCGGCTACCGGCTCGGCGCGGACGGCGGGCCGGATCTCGAGGATCCGCTCGTCCGCCGCGATCGCGAGGAGCTCACCGCCGTCGCCGCCGGCCGGCTCAGCCCGCAGGACGCGGCACCGGAGACCGCCCTCGGTCGCCTGCTGCTGGGGCTCGAGTCCCGCCGCCGAGCGGAGAGCGGGCCGATCGCGATCGTCTCCTGCGACAATCTCCCCGACAACGGCGGCCGCCTCGCCCGCGGCGTCGCAGCCTGGATCGAGGGGATCGCTCCGGAGCTCGGCGGCTGGCTCGACGAGAACGCCTCCTTCGTCTCCACCTCGATCGACCGCATCACCCCCCGGATCTCCGCCGAGGAGGACGCCGCGCTCCGCGCCCGCTACGGGGACGAGGCCCCGGTGGTCGCCGAGCCGTTCCGCGACTGGGTGCTGAGCGGCCGCTTCCCGGCCGGCCGGCCGGCCTGGGAGAGCGCCGGCGCGCGCTTCGTCGACGACCTCGACCCGTGGGAGTCGCGCAAGCTCCGGCTCCTGAACGGCGCGCACACCCTGCTCGCCGCGCTCGGACGACTGCGCGGTCACGAGACAGTCGCCACTGCCGTCGCCGACCCGGTCTGCCGCGCCGCGGTCGATGCCCTCTGGGACGACGCGGCCACCGTGCTCCCCGCCGGCCTCGGGATCCCGGAGTACCGCGAGGCACTCCTCGAGCGCTTCGCGAACCCCCGCATCGAGCACCGGCTGCAGCAGATCGGGCAGGACACCGAGACCAAGCTCCGGCTGCGGATCGTGCCGGTCGCCGAGCTCGTGCTCGCCGCCGGTGGCCGGGCCGAGGGGAGCACCGCCGCGCTCGGAGCGTGCCTGGCCGCCCTGCGCCGCGGTCTCGTCGGCGCGAGCCCGGCGGACCTCACCGCACACGACCTCGTCCGCGGCTCCTCGCCCGCGCTCCTCGACGGCGAGGTCCTCGAGCGCGTCGAGCGCGCCGCCTCGGCCCTCGCCGAGTAACGAATCGACCACACTTCCCGCCCGATCTGGCAATCGATTGTCAAATCGGATCACCCCTGCTTTACTAGCCGCACGGCCGCCGAACTCGCTTCCCGCGCAATCGGTCTCCGCCCCGCTCATCCAAAGGAGTATGAACACCATGCCGATCCCCCTGCCCCGCCGCCGAGGCGCCGCCGCCCTCGCGCTTCTGGCCGCGAGCACCCTGGTCCTCACCGGCTGCACGAGCGACGCCGCCGAGCCCGCCACCGGGGGAGGGGCCGTCGCCGCCCCCGACCTCAAGGTCGCCGCCGTCTCGGCGCCGAACTCCCTCGACCCGGCTCAGCTGGTCGACGGTCAGCAGATGCTGGTTTGGGGCTCGGTTCTCGACACGCTCCTCGCCCGCGACAGCGCGACCGGCGAGCTCGTCCCCAACGCGGCGGAGAGCTGGGAGTACAACGAGGACGGCACGGAGCTCACCCTGAAGCTCCGCGAGGGAATGACCTTCAGCAACGGCGACCCCGTGACCGCCGAGTCCGTCGCCTCGACCATGCTCCGCAGCAAGAACACCCCCGGCATCGTGCAGCCGCGATACGGCCTCGTCTCCGACATCGCCGCCGAGGACGACCTCACCGTGAAGGTCTCCTTCACCGCGTACGATCCGCAGTTCGTCTGGCTCCTCGCCCTCGGCGCCGGCGCCGTCGGGGACGCCGAGACCCTCGACGACCCCTCGACCGCCACCGACCCGGTCGGCTCGGGGCCCTACACGCTCGACACCGCGGCGTCGGTGCCCGGCACCTCCTACGTCCTCAAGAAGCGCGACGACTACTGGAACGCCGACGCCTACCCGTTCCCCTCGGTGACGGTCCGCGTGCTCCAGGACCCGACCGCCGCGTTCAACGCCCTCCAGGCCGGCGAGATCAACGCGGGGACCGTGCAGTCGCAGGTCTCCTCGCAGCTCGACGCCAGCCGTTTCACCGTCACCGACACGAACGTCCAGGCGGTCGGCTACATCGGCATCCTCGACCGCGCCGGCACCACGAACCCGGCCCTCGGCGACGTCCGCGTGCGCCAGGCCATCAACTACGCGCTCGACCGCGAGGGCATCGTCAAGGGCATCTACAGCGGAGTCGGCCAGCCGACCGAGCAGATCTTCAACCCGGCCGGCGAGGTCTACGACGAGTCGCTGGACGACACCTACGCCTACGACCCCGAGAAGGGCAAGGCGCTCGTCGAGGAGGCCGGCTACACCGGCACCACCTTCAAGATCCCGAGCACCTTCCTCACCACCACGATCGAGTCGACGCTCTCGCAGGCGTTCACCGACATCGGGCTGGGTCTGGAGTGGGTCGCCGTCCCGCCGCAGCAGGCGCAGTCGGCGCTGCAGTCCGGCGAGTTCGGGCTGAACTTCCAGATCACCGGCTTCAACTCCGACCCCGCCGACGCCTTCACGCACTACGGCGTCGACGGCGACCGCAACCCGCAGCACTTCACCGACCCGACCCTCGACGGCCTGTTCGCCACCCTGAACTCCACCGTCGACTTCGAGGCCGCCGTTCCCACCTACCAGGAGCTCAACGCCTACGCGGTCGAGCAGGCCTGGGAGGCGCCGATCCTGTTCATCGGCGGCAAGTGGGCCACCGCGGACGGCATCAGCATCGTCAACTACGGCGGCGCGCCCGCCACTGTCCGCACCTTCGCCTACGAAGGCTGACCGCCACGCGGGGGCGGCCGGTGACGGCCGCCCCCGCCGGATGGGAATCAGATGATCCTCTACATCGCGAAGCGCCTCGGGGCGGGCGTCGTCCTCGCCCTCCTGGTCACCTTCATCACCTTCCTCCTGCTCAGCACGTCCTTCCGCGACGTCGCGAGCACGATCCTCGGCTCATCCGCGACGCCCGAGAACGTCGCCGGGCTGATGGCCTCGAAGGGCTGGGACCGTCCGGTCCTCGTCCAGTACGTCGACTGGCTGCTGCACCTGCTGCGCGGCGACCTCGGCATCTCGGTCTACACCTCGCTGCCGGTCGGTCCGTCCGTTCTGCAGCGGCTGGCCGTGACGCTGTCGATCATCGTCCCGGCGCTGATCCTCACCGCGGTCATCGCCACCGCGCTCGGCGTCTGGGCCGCCTCCCGCGGCGGCGTCGTCGACAAGATCGCGCAGGGCGTCTCGCTCGTCGGCTACCTCGTTCCCGGTCTCCTGCTCGCGATCGGTCTGGTCGTGGTCTTCGCCGTGCAGCTGAAGTGGCTTCCCGCCACCGGCTTCACTCCGTTCGCGGAGAGCCCGGCCGGCTGGGCGCGCAGCATCGTCATCCCCGTCATCGTGCTGATGATCGGCGGCATCGCCGGTCTCGCCGCTCAGGTCCGCGGCCGGATGATCGACGAGCTCCGCCGCGACTACGTCCGCACCCTGCGCACCCGCGGTGTGCCGACCCGCGCGATCGTCCTCAAGCACGCCCTGCGCAACGCGGGCAGCCCGGCCCTGACCGTGCTGTCCCTCGAGTTCATCCAGATGTTCGGCGCCGCCCTGATCATCGAGAACGTCTTCGCCCTCCCCGGCTACGGCAGCTATGCGTTCAACGCGTCCCTGCAGGGCGACATCCCGGTCGTCCTGGGCATCGCGGCGTTCGGCGTCGCCCTGGTCATCGTGGTCAACCTCGTCACCGACCTGGCCAACGGCTGGCTCAACCCGAAAGCGAGAGTCCGATGACCCCGTCCGACGACAGCGCCCGCACGAACGGCCGGGCCGACGAGCAGACCGCCCCTCCGGTGCAGTCCACCCCCACCTCGCAGGCCGCGGGTGCCGGCCACGCCGACGCGGCTCCGCTCACCCGCGGGATCGCGATCCCGAGCACCGAGGGGCTGCAGACCATCGCGGCCGAGGTCCGCGCCGCGCGGACGCCGCTCTGGCGGCGTCTGCTGAAGGACCCGCAGGCGCTGATCACCTCCGTGCTCCTGCTCCTCGTCCTCCTCGTCGGCGTCCTCGCGCCGCTGCTCGCGCCGATGGGCGCGAACGACTCGAGCCTCTCCGCGATCAACTCGCCCGCCGGGACCCCGGGCTACCCGTTCGGTGCCGACGAGTCCGGCCGCGACATCCTGAGCCGGATGATCCTCTCGACCCAGACCGCGGTCATCGCCGGACTGATCGGCGCCGGGGTCGCCCTCGTGATCGGCGTCGTGGCCGGCTTGATCGGCGGCTACTTCGGCCGCGTGACGCAGGCGACCACCGAGTGGGTCTTCAGCCTGATCATGACCTTCCCCGGCCTGCTGCTGCTGATCATCCTGATGCCGGTGACCGGCGGCGACTACCGCGCCACCATGCTCATCTTCGGCGTCCTGCTCTCCCCGGGCATCTACCGCATCGTGCGGAATCTGGTCCTCGGGGTGAAGAACGAGCTCTACGTCGACGCCGCGCGCGTCTCGGGGCTCGGGAACCTCCGCATCCTCGGCCGGCACGTGCTCTCCGTCGTCCGCGGGCCGATCATCATCGCCGCCGCCTTCCTCTTCGGCTCGGCCATCGCCGTGCAGTCCGGCCTGGCCTTCCTCGGCGTCGGCTCCCTCGAGGTCCCCAGCTACGGCGCCATGATCGCGTCGGGCTTCCGCAACCTCTACATCGCGCCGACGCAGTTCCTCTGGCCCAGCATCGGCCTCGGGATCATCACCGCGTCGCTCGTCCTGCTCGGCAACTCGCTCCGCGACGCGCTCGAGGGCTCGAAGCCCACGCCCGCGAAGATCGGCGGAGGGCAGCGGGTCGTCGCCGACGAGGCCGTGGACCGCGAGCGGGCCGCCCGCTCCCTGCTCGACATCCGCGACCTGGTGATCGCCTACCCGAGCCCCGACGGCACCCTCAACGAGGTGGTCCACGGCGTCTCGCTCACCGTCGCCCGCGGCGAGGTGATGGGGCTCGTCGGCGAGTCCGGCTCCGGCAAGTCGCAGACCGCGTTCGCGACGCTCGGCGTCCTGCCGAACGAGGCGGTGGTCGTCCGCGGCTCCATCCTCTTCGACGGCACCGAGCTGATCGGGCTCTCCGACGCGCAGATGCGCCCCTTCCGCGGCAAGGCGATCTCCTACATCCCGCAGGAGCCGATGTCGAACCTCGACCCCTCCTTCACCGTCGGCGCGCAGCTCGTCGAGGGCGCGCGCGCCGCGCTCGGGATCTCGAAGAAGGAGGCCCGGTCGCGCATCCTCGCGCTGCTCGCCCGGGTGGGCATCGCCGACCCGGAGAGCACCTTCCGCTCCTACCCGCACCAGATCTCCGGCGGGATGGCGCAGCGCGTCCTCATCGCCGGCGCCGTGGTCAGCCGCCCGAAGCTGCTGATCGCCGACGAGCCCACGACCGCGCTCGACGTGACGGTGCAGGCCGAGATCCTCGACCTGCTGCGCGATCTGCAGGACGAGCTCGACATGGCCGTGCTGCTGGTGACCCACAACTTCGGCGTCGTCGCCGACGTCTGCAACCGCATCGCCGTGATGCGCCGGGGCGAGATCGTCGAGCAGGGCGAGGTCGAGGCCGTCTTCGACGCTCCCGAGCATCCCTACACCGCGATGCTGCTCGACTCGATCCTCGACGAGGAGACGGTCAGAACCGACCCGCCGGTGACGGCGACGACCACCGGAGGTGCGGCGTGAGCCTGCTCGAGATCCGCGACCTGCGCGTCGCCTTCCCCGGCCGCGGCTTCCGCGCGAAGCCCGTCGAGGTGCTGCACGGCATCGACCTCGACGTCGCAGCGGGCGAGACCGTCGGCCTCGTCGGCGAGTCCGGCTCGGGCAAGACCACGATCGGCCGCGCCGTCCTCGGTCTCGTCCGGCCCTCCGCCGGAACCATCCGCTTCGACGGCCAGGAGATCGGCGGTCTGCGCGGCGCCGCCCGTCGCGCGATCGCCGACCAGATCCAGGTCGTCTTCCAGGACCCGTACACCTCGCTGAACCCGTCGATGACGATCGGCGAGATCCTCGCCGAGCCGCTCGTGGTCCAGGGCTCGAGCCCCAAGGACGCCCGGGCCCGGGTGCGCACGCTGCTCGACCAGGTCCAGCTGCCGTCCGACGCCCTCGAGCGCCTGCCGCGCGAGTTCTCCGGCGGGCAGCGCCAGCGCGTCGCCATCGCCCGCGCGCTGGCCCCCGGTCCGCGCCTGATCGTCTGCGACGAGCCCGTCTCGGCGCTCGACCTCTCCACGCAGGCGCGGGTGATGGAGCTGTTCGTCGAGATCCAGCGCGCGACCGGCGTCGCCTACCTCTTCGTCTCGCACGATCTCTCGGTCATCCGGCACATCAGCCATCGGGTCGCGGTCCTCTACCGCGGCGACCTGGTCGAGACCGGCGACGCGCCCACGGTCACGCTGACCCCGTCGCACCCGTACACCCGGCGGCTCCTGTTGGCAGCCCCGGTCGCCGACCCGCGCCGCCAGAGCGCGCGCCGCGAGCAGCGCCGCATCACACTGAAGGAGGCCTCATGACCGCGCTCGCCCTGCCCGGCTTCCACCCGGACCCGTCGATCTGCCGGATGGGGGAGCAGTATTTCCTGATCACCTCGAGCTTCGAGTACTTCCCCGGCGTCCCGATCTTCACGAGCACCGACCTCGCGAGTTGGAAGCAGCTCGGCAGCGTCCTGGACCGGCCCTCGCAGCTCGACGTGCGCACCGGCATCGAGAACGCGAGCGGCGGGATCTACGCCCCCACCCTGCGCCACCACGACGGCCGCTTCTGGATGGTCACCACGAACCTGCACGAGATCCGCGACGGGCACCTGATCGTGCACGCCGAGGACCCGGCCGGCCCGTGGAGCGAGCCCGTCCGCACGACCGGACTGCTCGGCATCGATCCCGACCTCTCCTGGGGCGAGGACGGCGTCTGCCGGCTGACCTGGTCCGACGTCGTGAACGGCGGCATCTCCCAGGCGGTCGTCGATCCCTTCACCGGGGAGGTGCTCTCCGAGCCGACGGAGATCTGGCGCGGCACCGGCGGCGCGCACGCCGAGGGGCCGCACGTCTTCTCCCGCGGCGGCCGCTGGTACCTCGTGGTCGCCGAGGGCGGAACGGCGCACGGCCACATGGTGACGATCGCGCGGGCGGACGCTCCCGACGGTCCGTACGAGTCGAACCCGGCGAATCCGATCCTCAGCCACCGCAGCACGACCGATCCGGTGCAGTCGACCGGTCACGCCGACCTCGTCGAGCTCGCCGACGGCGGCTGGGCGATCGTGCACCTCGGCACCCGCCCGCGCGGGTCCTTCCCGAAGTGGCACACCAACGGCCGCGAGACCTTCCTCTCCGGCATCGACTGGGTCGACGACTGGCCCGTTGTCGTCGAGGACCGGTTCGCCCCGGCCGCCGCCACCCCCGACCTCGACGAGCGCTTCAACGGTCCATCGCTGCATCCGCGCTGGATCGCGCCGGGCGCGGTGCCCGCATCGTTCGCGTCGACGTCGGCCGAGGGCCTCCGGCTCCTGGCCGGCCGTGCACCGCAGTCCCCGGCCGCCGAGCGGCTGCTCGCGGTGCGCGCGACCGAGCAGACCTGGACCGCCACCGTCGAGGGCGAGGGCGACCTCTCCCTCACGGTCCGGATCGACGACGAGCACCAGGCGATGGTGGAGCGCGTCGGCGGCGTCGTCCGCGCGCGTCTCGTCGTCGGGCCGCTCGACCAGGTCCTGGAGGAGCGCGAGGACCTCGGTGCGCAGGCGCGCCTGGTCGCCCGCGCGGATCCCTTCGGCGGGCAGCCCGGCCAGCGGCAGGGTCCGGACCGGATCGTGCTCGGCGCCGAGGGCCCGGAGGGGTTCGTCGAGCTCGCGTCCTTCGACGGCCGGTACCTCTCGACCGAGGTCGCCGGCGGCTTCACCGGTCGGGTGATCGGCGTCGAGGCGCTGGGCGCCGATGCGCTGGTGACCCGGTTCACGCTCTCGGCCGCGTGAAGGGCCGGGCCGTATGAGGGGGAGCACCGCGACGCCGGTGTCGCAGACCGGCGTCGGCGCCGAGCAGCGGCCACTCGGGCGGCTCTCGATCGCGCTACTGGTCGCGGCGACGTTCGGCTCCGGCATGGCGATGATCGTGCCGATGGCCTACTCGCTCGCGGTGCGGCTCGAGGAGCTCGCCCCCGGCCGCCCCGACCTGCTCGGGGTGCTCCTCGGCGTCGGCTCCGCGGCGACGCTGGTCGTCGCGCCGCTCACCGGCGTGCTCAGCGATCGCACCCGGTCGCGCTGGGGGCGGCGCCGGCCGTTCACCGTCGCCGGCCTCGCCCTCGGCGTCGCGGCGGTCCCGGTGCTCGTGACGGCGCCGACCGTCCCGGTCCTCGCGCTGGGGTGGATCCTGTCGACGGTCGGCTGGAACACGGCGGGCGCCTCGATCGGCAACTGGCAGGCCGACCGGCTGCCGCCGCAGCAGCGGGGCACCGTCTCCGGACTCACCGGCCTCACCATGCAGATCTCGCCGGTCCTCGGCATCCTGCTCGTCGGGACCGTCCGCTCCGAGACACTGCTGGTCTTCGCCATCCCGGCCGCCGTCGGCCTGCTGCTCGCCGGCGCGTTCGCACTGCTCGCCGCCGACCCCGACAGCCGGGGACCGGCGCCCGCCGACCGGATGACCTTCCGCCGGATCCTCGGCAGCTACGCCTTCGACCCACGGGCGTTCCCCGACTTCACCGGGAACTGGATCGGCCGCTTCGTCTTCTTCCTCGGGCTGAGCCTCACCACCAGCTTCACTGTCTTCTTCTTCGCCCAGCGTCTCAACCTCGCGGTGCCGGACGTCGCGGGGGTGCTCGCGCTCACCTCGGCGCTGAGCATCGGCACGGCCCTGGCCGGCTCCCTCGGCGGCGGCTGGCTCAGCGACCGCATCGGAGTCCGGCGGCCGTTCGTCGCGGCCGGCGCCGTCCTGTTCGCCGCCGGCTCGATCGTCTCCGCCACGGCCGGCGCCCTCCCGGCGCTCCTGATCGGCTCGCTGCTCTCCTCCCTCGGCATCGCGCTGTTCTCCGCTGTCGGGCAGGCGCTCTCGCTCGACGTCCTCCCGCACCGGGAGACGCAGGCGGGTCGCTACACCGCGATCACCCTCTTCGCGCAGAAGATCCCGGGAGTGATCTCCCCGCTGGCCGCGCCGCTCGTGCTCGCCCTCGGTGGCGGTGGCGGTGGCGAGAACTTCACCGCCCTCTACCTCACGGCGGCAGCACTCGCGCTGCTCGGCGGGGCTCTCATCGGAGTGACCGTCCGCCGTCCGACCCCCTGACACGTCCGGATCGCTCCGCTATCCCTCCGACACCTCGACCACACTGAACCGCGTCGGCTCCGTGCCGACCCGAAGAGAGGCAAGCATGCTCAAGCCCCGTCCCACTCCCACCCGAGAGCTCGTCACCCTCGACGGCGTCTGGCGCTTCGCGCTCGACTCCCGCGTCGACGAGTCGCCGTGGACCTCGACGCTGCGCACCCCGCTTGAGGCGGCCGTCCCCGCCTCCTACAACGACCTCTTCACCGACCCCGAGATCCGCAAGCACGTCGGCTGGGTCTACTACCAGCGCACCGTGCGGGTTCCGCGCGGCTGGGGCGAGGACGACATCCTGCTCCGCTTCGACGCGGCGACCCACGCCGCGAAGGTCTACGTCGACGACGAGCTCGCCGGCGAGCACGTCGGCGGCTACACGCCCTTCGACGTCGACATCACCGACCGTGTCACCGCCGGCGGGGAGTTCCGCCTCACCGTCGCGGTGAGCGGCGACCTCACCAACGAGACCATCCCGCCCGGCCGGATCGACGTGACCGCGACCGGCAAGCGCAAGCAGACCTACTTCCACGACTTCTTCAACTACGCGGGACTCGCGCGCTCGGTCTGGCTGCACAGCCGGCCGAAGCACCGCATCGACGACGTGGTCGTGGTCACCGACTTCGAGGGCACGACCGGCTCCGTCGACTACCGCGTCGAGTCGACCGGCACTGCCGATGTCCGGGTGCGCCTCGAGGACGCCGACGGCACCGTCGTCGCCAAGGGGGAGGGCGCGCAGGGCGTCCTCGAGATCGCCGACGTCGTGCTCTGGAAGCCCGGTGCCGCCTACCTCTACCAGCTGACCGTCGAGCTGCTCGACGGCGACGAGGTCGTCGACAGCTACCCGCTCGCCGTCGGCGTGCGCACCGTCGAGGTGCGCGGACACGAGTTCCTCCTCAACGGCGAGCCCTTCTACTTCACCGGCTTCGGCAAGCACGAGGACACCCCGATCCGCGGCAAGGGCCACGACGACGCCTACCTCGTGCACGACTTCCAGCTGCTCGAGTGGATCGGCGCCAACTCGTTCCGCACCTCGCACTACCCCTACGCCGAGGAGGTCCTCGAGTTCGCCGACCGCCACGGCATCGTCGTGATCGACGAGACCGCCGCCGTCGGCCTGAACATGGGCGTCGTCGGCGGGATGAGCGGCACGCCGCCGTTCCCGACCTTCTCGGAGCAGTTCGCCAACGACAACACGCAGGCGGCGCACGCGCAGCACCTCCGCGAGCTGTTCGTCCGCGACCGCAACCACCCCTCCGTGGTGATGTGGAGCATCGCCAACGAGCCGGCCTCGAACGAGGAGGGCGCCCGCGAGTACTTCGAGCCGCTCGTGAAGCTCGCCCGCGAGCTCGATCCGACCCGCCCGCTCACCTACTCCCTGGTGATGTTCGCGACCTTCCAGAACGACCGGATCATCGACCTCTTCGACGTGATCAGCCTCAACCGCTACTACGGCTGGTACATCGCCGGCGGCGAGCTCGACGTCGCCCAGGCCTACCTGCACGGCGACATCCAGGGCTGGATCGACCGCATCGACAAGCCGATCATGATGAGCGAGTACGGCGCCGACACCGAGCCGGGCCTGCACTCCGTCTGGGAGGACCGCGTCTGGACCGAGGAGTACCAGATCGCCTACCTCGACGCCAACCACCGCGTCTTCGACCGCTTCCCGCAGTTCGTCGGCGAGCAGGTCTGGAACTTCGCCGACTTCGCCACCGACAACGGCCTGCACCGGGTCGACGGCAACAAGAAGGGCGTCTTCTCCCGCGACCGCAAGCCCAAGGCCGCCGCCTGGGCGCTGCGCAAGCGCTGGCGCGGACTCGACGGCGCGAAGCCGTCCAGCGATGAGTAGCGAGGCGAGCACGGACGCACCGCCGCTGCGGTGGGGCGTTCTCGGCACCGGTCGCATCTCGGAGTCCTTCGTCCCCGACATCCGCGCGGCCGGCGGAGTCGTCGGCGCGGTGTGGGGGAGGCGCACCGAGACGGTCGAGGCCTTCGCCGCCGCGCACGGCGTCCCGCACTCCACAACGGAACTGGACGCCCTGCTCGGCGATCCCGCGATCGACATCGTCTCCGTCGCCACGCCGCCGGCCACCCACCTCGAGCTCGCCACCCGCGCACTCGAGGCGGGCAAGCACGTCCTCGTCGAGAAGCCGATGACGACCAGCGCCGCCGACTCCGCCCGGCTCTTCGAGATCGCCTCGGAGAACGACCGCTTCGTCATGGAGGCGATGTGGATGAAGTTCAATCCCCTCCACCTCGAGGTCGTGCGCCAGGTGCGCGACGGCGTCCTCGGAACGCCCGGCTACGTCCGCGGCGCCTTCGGCATGCCGTTCCCCGCCGGCGGCAGCCGCTGGCAGGCCGATCTCGGCGGCAGCACCGTCCTCGACCAGGGCATCTACCCGGTGACCCTCGCCGAGTGGCTGCTCGGCCCGGTCGTCTCGGTCGCGGCGACCGGGGACGTGCGCGACGGCGTCGACGTCGCAGCGCAGATCGCGCTGCGACACCGCGACGGCGGCTCCTCCCAGCTGGCCTGCTCCGTCCTCGAGTTCCTCGACCCGTCCGCCTCGATCAGCGGCACCGCCGGCTGGATCGAGATACCGGCCATGTTCTGGGCGGGCGACGTCGCCCGCGTGCACGCGGGCTCGCAGGGAGCGCTCTTCGGCGAGCCGATCCCGCTCCGGCGACCCAGAGAGGGCAACGGCTACGTGCCGATGATCCGATCGGTGGCGGCGACGGTCTCGGCGGGTCTCCTCGAGCATCCCGAGCACGACGCCGCGGCGACCCTCTCCGTCGCGCGGGTGCTCGACGAGATCCGCGGACAGGTCTTCGCGGAGGCGACCCGATGAGCGTCACGGGGTGTGGTGCCGCCGCCGCCATGCGCGGCGGGTTGGCGTCGCGCACGGTCAGCAGGGATGATCGCTCCATGCCCCTCGCCGCACCCCTCCGCCGGTCCACCGATGCCTGACGGGATCGCGTCCGAGATCCCCGCCGAGCTGGCGGCCCGCCTGCACCGGCGCGGGGGCGCGGCGACGATCTACGACATCGCGGAGCTGGCCGGCGTCGCCCCCTCCACCGTCTCGCGCGCTCTGTCGAAGCCGGGGCGGATCAGCGCGAAGACCGAGGCGCGCGTCCGCGCGGCGGCGGATCAGCTCAACTTCCGCTTCAACCCGATGGCTCGCGCCCTGCTGTCCGGGCGGAGCCACACGCTCGCCCTGGTCGTCGCCGACATCACCAACCCCGTCGTCTTCGGCATCGTCCGCGGCGCCGAGCACGCCGCCAGTGCGGCGGGCTACACGCTCGTCATCGCCGAATCGCAGGAGTCCGGCGAGGCGGAGGCCGAGGCCATCGAGCGGCTGATCCCGACCGTCGACGGCATCGTGCTGGCCACGACCCGCCTCTCCGACGAGCGGATCGTCAGCATCGCCGAGCGCAAGCCGGTCATCCTGATCAACCGCGCCGTCCCGGGGGTGCCGAGCATCCTTCCCGACGTCGAGAGCGGAGTCGGGGAGCTCCTCGAGCACCTGGCCGCGCTCGAGCACCGATCGATCGTCTACCTCTCGGGCCCGGACACCTCGTGGATCAGCGACCGGCGGTTCGAGCGCATGCTCGAGGACGCGGACCGTCTCGGCTTCGCCCTGGTCGAGATCGGGCCGAACGCGCCGACGATCGACGGCGGGAAGGACGCCTTGAGGCGGGTCCTCGCCGCTCGGCCGACGGCGGTCATCGCCTTCAACGACCTCCTCGCCCTCGGACTGATGCAGGCGGCGGCGGGACAGGGGATCCGCGTGCCGGAGGAGCTCAGCGTCGCCGGTTTCGACGACATCTTCGGCAGCGAGCTGATCTCGCCGCCGCTGACGACCGTGCGCGCGCAGCTGGTCGAAGCGGGTCGGCGCGCCGTGGCCGACCTGCTCGCGGGCCTCGCCGGCGAGGCCATGAGCGAGGGCCGGCCGTCGCTGACGACCACCTTGGTCGTCCGGGGTTCGACGGGAGCCGCTGCGCCGAAGCGGCCCTGAGCGGTCGCAGGCCGGCGCGAGGACCCGACCCGCGCGGCAGCGCCCCGACCGCCGAGAGGCGGGCGAGGCGCTGCCGCGCGGCGGTCAGACCACCTGGGTGAGCGAGGCGCCCTCGCGGAACCGGCGCACGCCCTCGGCTCCCTCGACGACGGCGGCGGTGAGCTCCTCCACCGAGGTGTCCTCCTTGCGGACGTCGAGGATCTTGCGGCCGTGGTTCATCACGATGTGCCGGTCGCAGACCTGGTAGGCGTGGTGCAGGTTGTGGGTGACGAGGATGGAGCTCACGCCCTCCGTCTTCAGCTGGCGCAGGTAGTTCAGCAGCGCCTCCGTCGCCCGGACCGCGAGGGCCGAGGTCGGCTCGTCGAGGATCAGCAGGCTCCGCTTGAAGTGCACGGCCCGAGCGATGGCCACGGCCTGCGCCTGCCCGCCGGAGAGTGAGGCGACGAGCTGACGCGAGCTCTTGATGCCCTCGATCGTGACGACCGTGTCGAGGATCTCGGTCGCGATCGCATCCATCTCCTTCATCCTCATGAAGCCGAGGCGGTTGGTGATCTCGCGCCCCATGAAGATGTTGCGGCTGATCGACATCGTCGGCACGAGGGCCGAGTCCTGGAAGATCGTCTCCACGCCGAGCTCCTCGGTGACCGAGCGGTCCACCTTGGGCTGCAGCTTCCCGTCCCAGGAGTAGTCGCCCGAGGTCATCGGGACGACTCCGGAGAGGATCTTCACCAGCGTGGACTTGCCGGCGCCGTTGTCGCCGAGCAGGCCCACCACCTCGCTCTTGCCGATGTCGAACGAGACGTCGTTCAGGACGGTGTTCTGCCCGTACTTCTTGGTGATGCCCTCGACGCGCAGGAGGTAGTCGTCGATGTGCCCGGCGTTCGCCGCCTCGGTGAGGATCCCGGCGGTGGAGGCCTCGGTCATGACGCCTTCCCTTCCATGAGCTTGTTGAAGACGGCGGCGACGACGATGAGCAGGCCCACGAAGAGCTGCACGTAGAAGCCGGGCGCCTTGGCGAGGATGAGGCCGTTCTGGATGAGCTGGATGAGCGCGGCGCCGACGATCATGCCGGTGATCGAGCCGCGGCCGCCGTTGAGCGAGCAGCCGCCGACGACGGCGCCGGCGATGGCCAGCAGCGTGTAGTCCTGGGTCGTGCCGGGCTGCATCGCGCTGGTGCGGACGGAGATCAGGATCGCGGCGACGCCGACCATGAGACCGAGCAGCGCGAACGCGAGCAGCTTCACCCTGACCGGGTTGATCGAGATCGCCTTGGCCGCCGCGGCGTTGCCGCCGACCGCGAAGAGGTGGTTGCCGACCTTGTGGCGGTGCAGGAACACCCAGGCGACGACCCCGATGAGGATCATCCAGATCAGCTGCGAGCGGAAGAAGCCGAAGTCGCCGGCGAACAGGGTCTTCAGGCCGTCGTCGGAGGCCAGCACCGCCGGGGCGGTGCCGTTGACGAAGTAGCTGGCGCCGAGCCAGAAGAAGCCGAGCCCGAGCGTGGCGATGAAGGAGGGGATCTTCGTCGCGATGACGACCACGCCGTTGATCAGCGCGATGCTCACCGCGGCGGCGATGCCGACCAGGGCGCCGATCGGCCAGCCGGCCGACTCGGTGACGCGGATGAAGACGATGGCGGAGAAGCCGATGTTCGCGCCGAGCGAGAGGTCGAACTCGTCGGTGATCATCAGGATGCCGGCGCCGATCGAGAGGATCGCGTAGACGGGGATCGACTGCGAGATCACCCCCGAGAGGTTGCTCTCGGAGAGGAACGGGAAGGCGGTCGGGGCGAGGAGGCTCGTGATCGAGAAGGCGACGAAGACGACGGCGGTGATGATGCCGATCTCCAGCGCCCCGCGACCGCGGGTGTAGCGGAGGTTCTCGCGGAACCGGTCGCCGCGGGTGACGGCGACGTTGTCGGCGAGACGGCGGCCGGGCTGCGGCTGATGGATGCCCTGCGTCGCGAGCGGCGCGACGAGGACGGGTTCGGGGGTGGACGGCGGTCTGACGGAGGAGGTCACGTGATTCGGCTCTCTGCGGGCGCGGATGGAGAACGGGGAGGGGGCGCCGCCGCGGGAGGGGTCCGCGGCGGCACCGGCATCAGTAGCGGATGCCCTGGAGGTCCTTCGCCTCGAGCAGGTCGACGTTGTCCTTCGTGATCAGACCGAGTCCGCCGGAGTTGATGTTCGCCGGGGAGAGGCCGAAGTCCAGGTTCAGGACGCCCTGCATCGCCGACTGGTAGCCCTGCACGTAGCCCTGCTGGTCGGCGGTCGCGAGGATGCGGCCGGACTTGATGCCGTCCACGACCTGGGTCGAGGTGTCGAAGCCGATGATCGGGATCGTGACGCCGGCGGCGTCCTCGGCGGCGACGGCGTTGCGGTGCGGGGTGCCGCCCAGCGGGACGACGGCCTTCGCGTTCGGGTGCGCGGTGAGCCAGGAGGTCATCGCGTCGAGGGCGTCGGCGTCGGTGCCGGTGGTGCGCAGGTACTCGCCCTGCACGTCGATCCCCGCCTCGTCGAGGGCGTCCTGGACGCCGCCGCCGCGCTGGATCGCGTAGTTCTGGTCGGGCTCCTCCGCGGCGAAGAGCACCTCGTCGCCGGCCTTCAGATCGACCTGGTCGATCAGGGCGTTCCCGACGATCGTGCCGACCTCGCGGAAGTCCTGGCCGACGAAGCCGGTCACGCAGTCGCTCGCGGACTCGGGGGCGGGGACGTTGTAGGCGATGACCGTGATGCCGGCCTCGTGGGCGTCGCAGGCGACCTGGACCCACTTCTCGCCCTCGTTGAAGGGCATGAGGATCAGGGAGGGTTTGGTCGCGATCGCGGTGTTGACCAGGTCGACCATCTTGTCCGGGTCGCCGTCGGCCGTCTGCGAGGTGAGGTCGAGTCCGCCGAGCTGCGCCGCGTCGGTCGCGCCCTTCTCGATCTGAGCCCAGAAGACGTCGCTCGCGGGGTTGTAGTAGGTGAAGAAGTAGGCGTTGCGGTTCTCCGCCCGGCTGCCGAGTCCGTCCGAGAGCCCACCCGCGGAATCCGTGGTGGCCGCTCCGCCACCGGTGCAGGCCGTGAGGAGGAGGGCGGCGGAGGCGGTGAGCGCGAGTGCGCCGGTGATCCGCGTCGTTTTCGAGAGCTTCACTTCGTCGTGTCCCTTCGGGTTCGCCGTGCGGATCGCGTCCGCCCGGTGGTGGCGTCATCGCCGGGCCTCACGATAGGAGCGCGCTGGAGGGGCGTCAATAGAATGTCTAGACATTTGGACGCCGACGGCCCGGAAGGGCTCGATCCGTCCGCTCGACCGGACCGGTCTGCCCCGGACGGTCCGCTCCGGCGGACCGCCGGGGGAGGGCTCGGGAGCTGGGGGCTCAGGAGCTGGGGGCTCGGAGCGGGGCTCAGGAGCGAGCGCTCAGGGGCGGCGGAGGTCGCTCGATCCGGCGGTCAGCGTCCGCGACTGCACGAGGCGCACGCGGGACGTCGCCCAGCTGGTCCGCGTGACGCCGACCGCCTCTCCGGTCGTCGCGAGACTGAGGCGCGCGGTCACGACGACGAGCGGCGCGAGGACGGGGACGCCCAGCGCCACGGCCTGCTCGCGCGAGGCGTTGTCGAGCTCGAGGACGCTGTGCTCGACGAGGCGCGTCGCGTCGTCGACGGCGCCCGTCCCGCCGGAGAGCGCGGACCACCCCTCGACGAGTCCGATCGGGACGCCGTCGACGAGGTGCCGGCGCCGGACGGCGTCGCGGAACGCCTCGACCGCCGAGCCGCCGACCAGCGCGGCGACCGCTTCGGGCACCGCCTCGCCCGCGGGCGGGTCGGCCAGGTCCTCGGAGCGCGCCTCGCGACCGGCGCCGAGCACCTGCTCCCGCCAGGGCAGGGAGAGATCGAGCCGCACCCGGGCGTCCCTCCTCGTGCTCGCGTAGGTGCCCGAGCCGGCCCGCGTCCGCACGCGCCCCTGGACCGCGAGCTCGGCCACGGCCCGCCGCACCGTGGCGCGACTGGCGCGGTACTCCAGCACGAGCGCGGACTCCGCCGGGAGGCGCGCCCCGGCCGGGAACTCGCCGGAGTCGAGGCGCCGGCGCAGGTCCCGCAGCACCTGCCCCCAGGCCGTCAGCGCCGAGCCGCGCTCGACCGGATGCGCCGGCACGTCAGCGGCGCCGCGGGGCGGTCGCGCGGCAGCGGCCGGTCGAGCGGCAGCGGCCGGTCGAGCGATGGCGGCCGGTCATGCGGTGGTGGGGACGGCGCGGGGCACCGCCAGCTCCCCGGTGAGGTACTGCGCGGCGCCGAAGCCGAAGGACCAGTCCTGCGGACCGTTCTCGACGTAGCCGATGAAGACGCTGCTGCCGGCGACGCCGACCTCGCCGAGCCGCTCGGCGATCCGCGCGTAGAGGGCCTGCTTGATCTCGTCGGTGCGCCCGCGCTGGGTGAAGACGTGCACGACGACGACGTCGTCCGCCTCGCGCTCGAAGCCGAGCCCGGCGTCCTCGGCGATGATCTCGCCCGCGTCGTGCTGGGTGACGATCTGGAACCGGTCGCGCGGCGGGATGCCGTAGACCTCGACGATCGCGGTGTGGATCGCGTCGGCGAGGGCGCGGACGCCCTCGGGGGTGCGGCCGCGAGTGAGGTCGATGCGCACGAGAGGCATGGGGACTCCTTTGAGTAAGAATGTCCTTACATTCTAGCCGATGCCGGTGGATGAAGAACAGCGCGGGCACGAGGAGCGACCCTCGTACCCGCGCTGTGCAGCGGCCCCTCCGCCGTGCCCGGCCCCGGCGCGTCAGCCCCGCGCAGCGGCGATCAGCGCGGTGATCCGGGCGAGCTGGGCGCGGGACGTCTCCTCGGCGGTCTCGTCCTCGGCGAAGACGTTGGAGACCAGGATCGACTCCTCGCGGTCGAGGAAGCCGTTCGCGGCCAGCGCAGAGAAGAGCTGCGGCCAGTCGACGTCGCCGTCGCCGATCGCGAGGTGCTGGTGGATGCGCGCCGCGTTGCCGGGCGGGTTCGAGATGTAGCGCAGGCCGTGCGAGCGGTGGTGGTCGAAGGTGTCGGCCGCGAAGACCGCGCCCAGCCGGTCGCCCGCCGCCGCCACGATCCCCTCGGCGTCGCCGCCCGGGCCGCCCAGGTGGAAGCTGTGCGCGCCGACATAGACGAAGCCGATCGCGGGGGAGTTCACCCCGCGCAGCACCCGCAGCGCCTCCCGGCCCTCCTCGACGAAGTCGTCCGGGTGCGGGTCGAAGTTCATCCGCACGCCCTCGCGCTCGAGGATCGGTACGAGCTCCTCCATCGAGCGGTGGAACGAGTTCTCGGAGTCCTCCTGCGCCTCGGGCCGGCCGCTGAACTCGGTGTTGATCACCGGCACCCCCAGCTCGACCGCGATCTCGATCACGCGCTTGGCGTGACTCACCGCGTGCCGGCGCAGCGACTCGTCGGGGGAGGACCAGCGCAGCACCGGCTGCAGCGCGCAGATGCCGATGCCGGCGTCCGATACCGCCTTCTTCAGGGCGCCGACCAGCTCGTCGTCGGCACGAGCGCGCCGGTGGAACGGGATGAAGTCGGGGTGCGGGGTCAGCTGCAGCCACTCGTAGCCGAGGTCGGCGACGAGCCGCGGGAACTCGAGCAGCTCGTGCGTGCTGTGGAACGGGGTGGGGTCGAGGGCGATCTTCACGATGGTCCGATCCTCACGCGTAGAAGGCGGGCTGGGCGATGTACTCGACGGACTCGAGCGTCCCGTCCGTGATCGCGCGGACGCCGGCCTCGGCGGCGACCGTCGCGAGGTAGCCCTCCCAGGCGGAGGGACCGCCGATGCGGCCCTCGCGCGCGGCGTCGACCCAGGCCTGGAACTCGGCGTCGTAGGCGGCGCTGAAGCGCTCCTTGAACGACGGGTTCTCGGCCTGCGAGATCGTGCCGCCGAAGCGGCGCACCAGTCCGCGGGTGGCGCCGATGTTCGCGATGCCCTGCTCGAAGACCGCCTCGGTGGTCACCTCGTAGCCGAAGCGCACGTTCACGTTCATCTCGACGTCCGCGAGGATCCCGGACTCCGTGTAGAGCAGCGCGAGGATCGGGT
Source organism: Rathayibacter festucae DSM 15932 (assembly GCF_004011135.1). NCBI lineage: Bacteria > Bacillati > Actinomycetota > Actinomycetes > Micrococcales > Microbacteriaceae > Rathayibacter > Rathayibacter festucae. Next base: position 1,371,115 of record NZ_CP028137.1, read on the forward strand.
CGTTGAAGCCCTCGGCGTTCAGCGAGTTGCGCTTGAGATTCTTCACCTCGATCCCGACGATCTTCTCGCCGGTCAGGAAGTTGACGATGTCGATCTCGTGGACGACCGAGTCGCTGATCAGCATCGTGTTCCGGTAGCTGTCCGGGACGGCCGCGTTGCGGTGGCGGTGGTGCGTGCCGAGCAGCGCGCCGAGCTCGCCGCCGCGGATCAGCTCCTGCAGCTGGATGTGCTCGTCGTCGAAGCGGCGCATGAAGCCGACCTGGATGTACGGGCGGTCGAGCTTCTGCTCGGCCTCGAGGATGCGCAGGGCGTCCTCGGAGTCCTCGGTCAGCGGCTTCTCGCAGAGGATCGCGAGCTTCGCCTCGAGCGCCGGCAGCAGCACCGGCACGTGGTACGGACCGGGGGTGGCGATCACGACGGCGTCGATGAGGTCGCGGTCGATCGCCTCCTCGATCGTGCCGACGCCGACCGAGCCGGGAGCGAGGGCGGCCGCGGCCTGCGCCCGCTCCTCGAACGGCTCGACGATCGCGGTGACGGTCGCGTTCGAGATCTTCTGCGTGATGCGGCGGACGTGGTCCGCGCCCATCATGCCGGCGCCGACGACGGCGACGCGGAGGTCGCCGGTGATCGCGGGTGCCGCGGTGGCGGAGGTGTCGGTGAGGGTCATGGTCTGGTTCTCCTTGGGAACGGGGTGCCGGCGTCAGCGGACGCGGGCCATCGCGGTGCAGCCGAAGATGTGGCGGAAGGTGCGCTCGGCGATCGGGCCGGGCAGGTCGATGTCCACGCCGTACATGTCCTGCTCGACGATGGCGAAGATCTCGGGGTCGATCTTCGCGACCGCCTCGATGATCGGCGCGAAGGCGGGCACGCCGTGCGGCGGCTCCGTCATGACGCCCTGGGCGACGGCGGTGGCGAACGGGGTGTCGTTCTTGAGCGCGGCGGCGAGGACGTCCGGCTCGACCTGCTTGAGGTGCAAGTAGCCGATCCGTTCGGGGAACGCCTCGATCAGCTTGACGTTGTCGCCGAGGTAGTAGGCGAAGTGCCCGGTGTCGAGGCAGAGGTTCGTGTACGCCGCGTCGGTCTCGGTGAGGAAGCGCTCGACCTCGCGGTAGGTGCCGACGTGGCTGTCCGCGTGCGAGTGGAACTGCTGCTTCATCCCGAACTCGTCGAGCAGCGCCTTGCCGAGCTGGTCGTGGCCCTTCGCCAGTTCCGCCCACTGCTCGTCGTCGAGGGTGCGCGACTCGAGGATCTCGGTCGTCGCGTCGGACCGCCAGAGGTCCGGGATCACGACGAGGTGCTCGGCGCCGAGCTTCGAGGCGAGTCCGGCGATGTCGAGCGCCTGGTCCCAGGCGCGCTTCCACTGGTCCTCGCCCTTGTGGAAGCCGGTGAAGACGGTCCCCGCCGAGAGCTTGAGCCCGCGGGACCCGAGCTCGTCCTCCAGCTCGTGCGGGTCGGTCGGCAGGTAGCCGTAGGGCCCGAGCTCGATCCACTCGTAGCCCGCCGCGACGACCTCGTCGAGGAAGCGGCGCCACGGGATCTGGCCCGGGTCGTCGGGGAACCACACGCCCCAGGAGTCGGGGGCGGTGCCGATGCGCAGGCCCTGCGCGGAGCCGGGGGTGGTCGAGTCGGTGCTCATGGAACGACGGTGTCCTTCTGGTCGATGCTGATGGGGTGGAGGGAGTCGGCGTCAGCCGAGCAGGGGGCGCTGGAGGCGGCGCTGCTCGACGTAGGCCTCGCGGGCGCTGATCGTCGAGTCGAGCGTGGCGACCTCCGAGACGGGGACGTCCCACCAGCCCTCGCCGTCGGGCGCGTAGAGCAGCGGGTCGCTGTGGATGTGGATCAGCGTGGTGGTGTCGGACGCCTTCGCGGCCGTGACCGCCGCGCGCAGGTCGGCGATCGCGTCCGGCCCGGGCTGGACCTCGATCGTGTTCACCCCGTAGCTGCGCGCGTTGGCGGCGAGGTCGACCGGCAGGACATCGTTCCCCTGGAACAGCCCGCGCTCGTCCTGGTACCGGTACCAGGTGCCGAAGCGCTCGGAGCCGACGGTCTCGGAGAGGTGCCCGATCGAGGCGTAGCCGTGGTTCTGGATCAGCACCACGATGATCTTCAACCCCTCGGCCACCGCGGTGACCAGCTCGGTGTGCAGCATCAGGTAGGAGCCGTCGCCGACCATCACGATGGCGTCGCGGTCGGGAGCGGCGCGGCGCACGCCGAGTCCGCCGGCGATCTCGTAGCCCATGCAGGAGAAGGCGTACTCGACGTGGTAGCCGAGGCTGTCGCGCACCCGCCACAGCTTGTGCAGGTCGCCGGGCAGCGAGCCGGCCGCCTGGATGACGACGTCGCGGGGGTCGGAGGCCGACTGCACGGCGTGGATGATCTCGGTCTGGCCGGGCAGGTCGAGGCCGGACGGCTCGAAGGCGCGGTCGACCGCGGCGTCCCAGGCGCCCTTCTCCTCCGCCGCCTTCTGCGACCAGCCGTCGCCGACCCGCCAGCCCTCGAGCGCCGGGAGCAGCGCCTCGAGCGCCTCGCGGGCGTCGGCGATGACGGGCAGCTGCGAGCCGTGCTTGTAGGCGTCGAACGAGGCGACGTTGATGTTCACGAACGTCACGTCGGGGTTCTGGAACGCGGTGCGGCTCGCGGTGGTGAAGTCGGAGTAGCGGGTGCCGATCCCGATGACGACGTCCGCCTCGGCCGCGAGGCGGTTGGCGGCGGTGGTGCCGGTCGCGCCGATGCCGCCGAGGTACTGCGGGTGGTCCCAGTGCAGCGAGCCGCCGCCGGCCTGCGAGGTGCCGACCGGGATCCCGGTGGCCTCGACGAGCGCGCGGAGGGCGTCCTCGGCGCCGGAGTAGAGCACCCCGCCGCCCGCGACGACGATCGGGTTCCGGGCGGAGCGGATCGCCGCGACGGCACGCGCCAGCGGTCCCTTCTCGGGCAGCGGCCGGCGGACGTGCCACTCGCGCGGCGCGAGGAACTCCTCCGGCACGTCGAGCGTCTCGGCCTGGACGTCCTCGGGCAGCGCGATGGTCACCGCTCCGGTCTCGGCGGGGTCGGTCAGCACGCGCATCGCGGCGAGGGCGATCGAGAACAGCTTCTCGGGGCGGTCGACCCGGTCGAAGAAGCGCGAGAGCGGGCGGAACGCGTCGGTGACCTGGACGCTCGTGTCGTGCGGCAGCTCGATCTGCTGCAGCACCGGGTCCGCGACCCGGGTGGCGAAGGTGTCGCTGGGCAGCAGCAGCGCGGGGAGGCGGTTCGTGGTGGCGAGCGCGGCTCCGGTCAGCATGTTGGCGGCGCCGGGTCCGACGGACGCCGCGCTGGCGAAGGTGGAGCGCCGGCGGCGCATCCGCGCCCAGCCGACGGACTGGTGCACCATCGCCTGCTCGTTGCGGGCCTGGTGGTAGGGCATCGCGCCGGGCTGCTCGACCTCGAACTGCTTCAGCGCCTGGCCGATCCCGGCGACGTTGCCGTGGCCGAAGATGCCGAAGGTGCCGGCGATCGTGCGCTCGCGGTGCTCGCCGTCGACGGTCCACTGGTTCGCGAGGAACTCGATCAGGGCCTGGCTGACGGTCATCCGCCTGGTGGTGCTCATGTCGGTGCTGTCCTTCTTCGTCGGAGGTCCGCGTCAGCGGGAGGTGTCGGGGCCGTAGGGGAGCCGGGGATCGATGTCCTGGCCGTCCCAGGTCGCGCGGATCCAGCCGTGCGCCGGATCGTCGGAGATGTTCCAGACGCGGTCGGGATCGGGTCCGGCCATCACGTTCAGGTAGTAGAGGTCGTAGCCGGGTGCGGCGACGCACGGGCCGTGCCAGCCGTAGGGCAGCAGGGCGATGTCGCCGGTCCGCACCTCGGCCAGGACGTCGATCTCGCCGGCCGGCGACGAGTAGGTGCGGAGGAAGCCGAACGGGTCCGCCTGGGCGGGGGCGTCGAGTCCCTTCGAGACCGCCGTCTCGAAGTAGTAGATCTCCTCGAGCCGCGACTCCTGCCCGGGGATCAGCTCGTCGTGCTTGTGCGGCGGGTAGCTCGACCAGTTCTCGGCCGGGGTGATCACCTCGCAGACGATGAACCGGCCGGCCGCGAGAGCCTGCGGCGTGCCGAAGTTGTGCACCTGCCGGCTGGAGCGGCCCGCGCCCCGGAGCTCGACCGGCACCTCGGACCGCAGGATGTGGCGGCTCGGGTGCACGTCGTCGGCCGGGGCCTCGGCCACGGCGACGCGCCCCTGCCCCTCGAGCGTCGCGGAGGCGAGGCTCGAGAGGTAGAGGACATCGCTCGGGCCGTCGAAGACCGAGGCCCGACCCTCCAGCAGGGTGGTCTCCGACGGGCCCGAGCTCTGGTGCCGGACCGTGAACGATCCGGACAGGGGGACGACGAGGCGCTCGACGCCCTCGGCGGGCAGCGCGAGCTCGTCGCCGGGCGCGAGGTCGGCGACCCGGAGGCCGGTGTGCTGCCAGCCGGGGACGCCGCCGTCGACGACGGACTCCCAGCCGTCGCGCGGCAGGGTCCCCTTCGGGAACACCCACTCGTTCTGCGTGGTCATCTGCGACCTTCCGTCGTCGTGGTGATCTGTGCTGATGGGGCGGGTCTCGATACGCCGCCTGCGGCGGCTACTCGACCAGCATGGGCGGGCGGCCGCTCGGCCGGCGGGTGGACCGCTGCGCGGCCTGCGGCGGGTGGGCGCCCCATGCTGATCGAGTAGGACGCGGAGCGTCCGTATCGAGATCCACCCCTCCTGGTGGCGGACGTCAGTTCTGGGGGAAGCCCAGGTTGATTCCGCCGTGGGAGGGGTCGAGCCAGCGCGAGGTGATCGCCTTCTGCTGCGTGAAGAAGCGCACGCCCTCCGCGCCGTGGGCCTTGGTGTCGCCGAAGAGAGACGACTTCCAGCCGCCGAACGAGAACGTCGCCACCGGCACCGGGATCGGCACGTTGATGCCGATCATCCCGACCTCGACCTCGTTCTGGAACCGCCGCGCGGCCCCGCCGTCGTTGGTGAAGATCGCCGTGCCGTTGCCGAAGGCACCGGTGTTGATCAGCTCGACGCCCTCCTCGTAGGAGGCGACGCGGACGATCGAGAGCACCGGTCCGAAGATCTCCTCCGTGTAGGCGCGCGACGTCGTCGGCACCTTGTCGAGCAGCGTCGGGCCGAGCCAGAAGCCGTTCTCGTCGCCGTCGACCTCGATCCCGCGGCCGTCGATGACGACCTCGGCGCCGTCCTGCTCGGCGATGCCGATGTAGGAGGCGACCTTGTCGCGATGCGCCTCGGTCACGAGCGGTCCCATGTCGCAGCCGCGGCGCCCGTCGCCGATGCGCAGCTTCGACGCCCGCTCCTGGATCTTGGTGATCAGCTCGTCCGCGACCGGCTCGACCGCGACGACGACCGAGATCGCCATGCAGCGCTCACCGGCCGAGCCGAAGCCCGCGTTGATCGCCGAGTCGGCCACCAGGTCGAGGTCCGCGTCGGGCAGCACCAGCATGTGGTTCTTCGCGCCGCCGAGGGCCTGCACGCGCTTGCCGTGCTTCGTCCCGGTCTCGTAGACGTACTGCGCGATCGGGGTCGAGCCGACGAACGAGATCGAGCGGACGTCGGGCGAGGTCAGCAGTCCGTCGACGGCCTGCTTGTCGCCGTTCAGCACCGTGAAGACGCCGTCGGGCAGGCCGGCCTCCTTCCACAGCTTCGCGAGCCAGATCGCCGCGGTCGGGTCCTTCTCGCTGGGCTTGAGGATCACGGTGTTGCCGGCCGCGATCGCGATCGGGAAGAACCACATCGGCACCATCGCCGGGAAGTTGAACGGCGAGATGATCCCCACCACGCCGAGCGGCTGCTTCGTCGAGTACACGTCGACGCCGGTGGAGACCTGCTCCGAGTACTCGCCCTTGAGGTGGTGCGCGAGCCCGGTCGCGAACTCGACGACCTCCTGGCCGCGGGTGATCTCGCCGAGCGCGTCCGAGACGACCTTGCCGTGCTCGGAGGTGATGATCTCGGCCAGCTCGCCCTTCTTCGCCTCGAGCAGCTCGCGGAACCGGAAGAGGATCTGCTGGCGCTTGGCGAGCGAGAGGTCGCGCCAGGCGGGGAACGCGGCCTTGGCGGAGGCGATCGCCGCGGCGATCTCGTCCGCATCGGCCAGGGCGACCTCCTTGGTCGCGACACCCAGCGCGGGGTCGAAGACCGGGGCGGTGCGGCCCGAGGAGGACGGCGACTCGCGTCCGTCGATCCAGTGCGGGACGACGGCGAGCTGGTGGAGGGGAGTGGTTCCGATGGTCTCGGACATGGTTCCTGTTCTCTTCTCGAAGGGGAGGGGTGGAGTCAGCCGTGCACGAGCGCGGCGGCGGTGTCGACCGCTGCCGCGACGTCGCCGTCGGCCGGGTAGAGGAGGGTGCGCCCGACGACGAGGCCGCGGACGCCGGGGAGCGCGAGAGCCGCACCCCACGACGCGTAGGTCTCGTCGGGGCGCCCGGTGGGATCGCCGCCGAGGAGCAGGGTCGGCAGCGTCGTGGCGGCCATCACCCGCTCCATCTCGGGGACGACGGGCAGCTTGAGCCAGGAGTACGCGGAGGTGTTCCCGAGGCCCGCGGCGATGGCGATCGAGGTGATGACCGCCTCGGGGGAGAGGTCGTTCCGGATCGCTCCGCTCTCCCAGCGGCTGAGGAAGGGCTCGAGCATGATCGGCACGCGCGCCGCCGCCGCCGCGTCGACGGCGCGGGCGGTGGCCTCGATGGTCGACGCGGTCGCGTAGTCCGCGAGGTTCACGCGGATCAGCAGCTTCGCGAAGTCGATCCCCGAGGCGACGATGCCGGGCACGTCGTAGCCGGTGAAGCGGTCGTCCATCTCGAAGCGGGCGCCCTTGAGGCCTCCGCGGTTCATCGAGCCGACGACGATCTTCCCCTCGAGCGCGCCGAGCAGGGCGAGGTCCTCGATGATGTCGGGCGTGCCGAGCACGCCGTCCACGCCCGGCCGCTCGAGAGCGGTGACGAGGCGGGCGAGCAGCTCGTAGCGGTCGGCCATCGCGGTCGGATCGTCGCGGACGCCGAGCGCGCCCCTGGCGGGGTGGTCGGCGGCGACGATGAAGAGGCGGCCGTCCTCCGCGAGCAGCGGGCGGCGGGCCCGGTCGCGGACCCGGGTCAGGACGGTCTCGGGAGCGGTGGTGCGGATCTCGCGCAGCGCCTCGAAGTCGAGCGCGGCGAGGGTGTCAGACAGCGGCATTCTGGATCGTCCTCACGATGTCGGCGACCTCGGTGGTCGAGGGCATGGCGGTCGAGCACTCGCGGCGGCCGGCGACGATCGCTCCGGCGACGTTGGCGAAGCGGAGCACCTCCTCCAGCGACCAGTCCTGCAGCAGCCCGTAGCAGAGGGCGCCGCCGAAGCTGTCGCCTGCGCCGAGCCCGTTCACGACGTCGACCGGGTAGGGCGGGACCTCGACGGTCTCGTCCCTCGTCTTGGCGAGCACGCCGCGCGGGCCCTGCTTCACGATCGCGAGGTCGAGACCGCGGTCGAGCAGCGCGTCGGCGGCGCGGTGCGGGTCGGTCTCGCCGACGGCGATCTCGCACTCCTCGCGGTTGCCGACGGCGATCGTCACGCGCTCGAGCGCGCGGGACACCTCGCGGCGCGCGACCTCGGGCGACTTCCAGAACATCGGCCGGTAGTCGAGGTCGAGGATCGTCAGCGGGCGGCGCTCGCGCGCCTCCCAGGCCGTGTGGTGGGCGGTGCGGCTCGGGTCCTCGGAGAGGCCGGTGACCGTCGACCAGTAGATGCGCGCCCGGGCGATCGAGTCGAGGTCGAGCTGGTTGACCGAGACCATCAGGTCGGGGGCCTTCGGCGCGCGGTAGAAGTAGAGCGGGAAGTCGTCCGGCGGGAAGATCTCGCAGAACGTCACGGGCGTGTTCAGCCCCGGGACCGTCCGGACGAAGCGGGCCGAGGCGCCGAGGCGCTCCAGCTCGCGGCTGACGAAGCGGCCGAAGGGGTCCTCGCCGGTGCGGGTGATGATCGCGGCCTTCAGGCCGTGCTTCGCGGCGGCCACCGTCACGTTGGCGGCGCTGCCGCCGAGGTACTTGCCGAAGGTCTCGACGTCCTCGAGGCCGACGCCGTCCTGCAGCGGATAGATGTCGACGCCGGAGCGCCCGATGGTGATCAGGTCGAAGGGAGCGCTCGTCGAGGGCGCTGCGCTGTGCTCGGTCATACTCCGCTGTACAACTTCCTGCCCGGGAACCCCGGGCGTCTCGTCGTCGTCGCCGTCCTGGTGACGGTGTCTGCTTCAGCAATGTGCTGACATATGCACGACGTTACTACATGCGCTCGCGACTGTCACGCGTCGCGTCGACGCGCCCTCCGGAGGGAGCGCTGCGGGGGAGTGGCCGACGTCCTCGCGGTGGGAGGGTCTCGATACGCCCCTGCGGGGCCACTCGACCAGCATGTCCGCCGGCGCCCCCACTGCATGCTGGTCGAGCAGCCACCGCAGGCGGCGCATCGAGACCCGCTCCACACCGCCCCGCCCTGCCCGCAGCCAGACCGCGTCGCGATTGCATGCTGGTCGAGTAGCCGCCGCAGGCGGCGTATCGAGACCCACCCACCAGGACGCCCTCGGCCCCCGCACCGCCGGCTCCGCGCCCAGCACTGCAGAGCAGTCCGCCCCGCCCGCCCCGCCCCTCGACGCATAATGTCTGGACATTACGTCGATTGCCTGCCTACACTGGCGACACTCGCTCGAGGCGAGGTCCGTGATCGGCTGCGCAACCCCCGGCCCCGACGCCACCGACCCGCCTTCGGTCCGACTTCTCAGCAAAGGACGAACAATGTCGTTGTCATCAGCACCCACCTCCCCGGGCAAGGGGGCGTCCCGCGGCTTCCTGACGCGGTTGACCATCATCTCGACCCTCGGCGGCCTCCTCTTCGGCTACGACACGGGGGTCATCTCCGGCGCCCTGCTCTACATGAAGGACGCGCTCGAGATGACCTCGGTCGAGGAGGCGCTCGTCGTCTCCTCGCTCCTGTTCCCGGGCGCCGCCGGCGGCGCTCTGATCGGCGGCCGACTGGCCGACAAGCTCGGCCGCCGGGGCACGCTCCTCGTCTGCAGCCTGCTGTTCCTGATCGGCGCCGTCAGCTGCGCGCTCGCCCCCGACGTGCCGCTGATGATCCTGGCCCGCGTGATCCTGGGCCTGGGCGTCGGCGCGGCCGCCGTCACGGTGCCGCTCTACCTGGCGGAGATGGCACCGGCGAACCGCCGCGGCCGGATGGTGACCATCAACGAGCTGATGATCGTGACCGGCCAGATGGCGGCCTTCGCCATCAACGCCGCGCTCGACGCGCTCATCCAGGACGACAACGTCTGGCGCATCATGCTCGCCGTCGCCTCGGTCCCCGCGATCGCGCTGCTGATCGGCATGCTCGTGCTCCCGGAGTCGCCGCGCTGGTTCGCGATCCAGGGGCGGCTCGGCGATGCCAAGCGGATCCTCAATCTCAGCCGCGAGCCGGCGGAGTCGGCCAAGGAGTACGACGAGATCGCCGAGTCGACGCGCACCGCGAGCACCGAGAAGGGCCGCGCCGTCCGCGACCTCCGCGACAACCGCTGGATGCGCCGGCTGCTCTACGTGGGCTGCGGACTCGCGACGGTGCAGCAGGCGACGGGCATCAACACCGTCAACTACTACGCGCCGACGATCCTCGAGAACAGCGGTCTGGGCGTGAGCGCGTCGCTGGTCGCGACCATCGGCGTCGGCGTGACCTCGGTGCTCACGACGATCCTCGGCATCGTGCTGCTCGGCTACGTGGGCCGCCGGAAGATGCTGATCATCGGCTTCTCGGGCGTCGTCGGTGCACAGGCGCTGCTGGCCGTGATCTTCACGCTCCCGCAGTCCGACGCGGTGAGCTACCTGATCCTCGCCGCGATGATGCTCTTCGTCGCCTTCGTCCAGTGCTTCATCGGCACCTGCGTCTGGCTGCTGCTCTCGGAGATCTTCCCGCTCGCGATCCGCGGCTTCGCGATGGGCATCGCCGTCTTCGTGCTCTGGACCGTGAACGCCGCCATCTCGTTCGCGTTCCCGATCGTGAACGCCGCTCTCGGCTCGACCGGCACCTTCGCCCTGTTCGTCGCGGTGAACCTGGTCTCGCTGTTCTTCGTGTTCAAGGCCGTCCCCGAGACCAAGGGCCGCTCGCTCGAGGACATCGAGACGGACTTCCGCACCCAGGCGATCCAGGTCGTGCAGCCCGCGGGGCGCTGACCCGCGTTGATCGCACGAAGGAGGGGCCCGATCCGCGGATCGAGCCCCTCCTTCCGTGTTTCGCGGCGATCGCTACCGGTCCACGAGCGTCACCTCGAACGAGTAGAGGTCGGGCCGGTAGCAGTGCTGCCCGAACTCGACGGCGCGACCGGAGACGTCGAAGGCGGTCCGCGACATGGTCAGGACCGCGGCGCCCTTCCGCAGATCGAGCAGCTGCGCCTCGGCCGAGGTCGCCCCGCGAGCGCCGATGCGCTGCTTCGCGACGCGCATCGTCACGCCGCGGGCCCGCAGCAGCTGGTAGAGGCCGTGGCTCTCGAGGGCGGCGAGGTCGAGGTCGGTGAAGTCGGCCGGGAGCACGTTGTCCAGGATCGCGATCGGCACGCCGTCGGCGGTGCGCAGGCGTCGGAGGTGGACGACGGGACTGCCGACCTCGACGCCCAGCGCCTCCGCGGCGGTGTCGTCCGCGACCCCGATCGAGGAGTCGAGCACCGTCGTCGCCGGCTTCTGCCCGGTCCGCTCCAGGTCCTCGTAGAGGCTGGTGAGCTCGACGTTGCGCGTCACCCTGCCGTGCACGACCTGCGTGCCGACGCCGCGCCGGCGGACGAGGAGGCCCTTGTCGACGAGGTCCTGGATCGCCCGGCGGATCGTCGGCCGGGAGATGCCCAGGCGCGCCCCGAGAGCGACCTCGTTCTCGAGGCGCGCACCGGCGGGGAGGGTCTCATCGAGGATCGCGCTCTCGAGCAGCGTCGCGATCTGGTGGTACAGCGGCATCGGGCTCGATCGGTCGAGCCGCAGGAACAGCTCCATGGGCAGTGTCTGCTCGGCCTGAGCCATACCGGATCCCCTCGTGGACAACTTGTCCTGTCAATAGTAGCGCTTACATGAATGGGCTATGTCAGGGCCGGTCTAGACAGTTTGTTCGGACAATCTGACGTCCTGAGGTAAGGTGGAGGCGTTCAGCACACGCAGGCGCAGCGCGCCGAACCTTCATCGGAGAAGACCTTGAGCGAGACCGCGACGACGACCACCCTCCCGCTGCGGACCGCGGCGGAGGGGAGCCCCACCAGCCTCTGGAACGACTCGGCCGATCCCATCGAGCTCGCCCGATCGCTCAGCTTCGGCGCCGTGGGCGCGACCTGCAACCCGGTCATCGCCTTCACGACGATCCAGCGCAACCTCGACGTCTGGGGCCCGCGCCTCGCCGAGCTCGCCCTCGAGCACCCGACCGCGGGCGAGAGCGAGCTGGGCTGGCTCGCGATCGAGGAGCTCTCGGTGCAGGCCGCCTCGCTCCTGCTGCCCGCCTTCCGCGCGAGCGGCGGGCGCAACGGCCGCCTCTCCGTGCAGACGGACCCTCGTCTGCACCGCGACGTCGACGCCCTGGTCGAGCAGGCCGTCCGCTTCTCCGGCCTGGCCGAGAACATCATCGTGAAGATCCCGGCGACCGCGAAGGGCATCCAGGCGATCGAGGAGGCGACCTACCGCGGCGTCAGCATCAACGCGACGGTCTCCTTCACCGTCGCCCAGGCCGTGGCCGTCGCCGAGGCTATCGAGCGCGGCCTCGACCGCCGCGCCGCGGACGGGGAGCCGGAGCGCGAGTTCGGCTCGGTCGTCACCATCATGGGCGGGCGCCTCGACGACTGGATGAAGGCCAGCGTCGCCGCGAATCGCATCCTCGTCGACCCGGGTGTGCTCGAGTGGGCCGGCGTCGCCGCGCTCAAGGAGGCGTACCGGATCTTCCAGGAGCGCGGCTACCGCTCGCGCGTGCTCTCGGCCGCCTTCCGCAACCACCTGCAGTGGTCCGAGCTCGTCGGCGGCGACCTCGTCGTCTCCCCGCCCTTCGAGTGGCAGGTCCTCATCAACGAGAACGAGCTGCCGGTGGATCTGCACCGCATCGACGTGCCGGTCGCGCCCGAGATCCTCGAGACCCTCCTCGAGCGCGTGCCCGAGTTCCACCGCGCGTACTTCGAGGACGGCATGACGATCGAGGAGTTCGACGACTTCGGCGCCGTGCGCCGGACCCTCCGCCAGTTCCTCGACGCCGACGCGAAGCTCGATGCGCTCGTGCGCGACGTCCTCCTGCCCGCGATCTGATCCCGCCCGCCCCGTGAACCGCGACGCCGCAGCCGCCACCGCCGCAGCCGCCGCCGCAGCCGCCGAGCAGGACATCACCTTCCGCTCCCGCCGCTGGGTGCGACCGGAGGACCTGAACGCCAACGGCAGCCTCTTCGGCGGCAGCCTGCTCCGCTGGATCGACGAGGAGGCCGCGATCTACGCGATCCTCCAGCTCGGCAACCCGCGGGCCGTCACCAAGTTCATCTCCGAGATCGACTTCGTGTCCTCCGCGGTCCAGGGCGATCTGATCGAGATGGGACTGCGGGCGACCGGCTTCGGCCGCACCTCGCTCACCATGCGCGCGGAGGTGCGCAACATGGTGACGCGGCGCAGCATCCTCGCCATCGACCGGATCGTCTTCGTCAGCCTCGATGAGAGCGGAGCGCCCGTGCCGCACGGCTACAGCACGATCACGTACGACCGCGACCGGCTGCCCGGGCAGGCGGGGGAGGGAGCCGCATGACCGGCTGGCGCGTCCGCGACTACCACGCCGAGGACGTCGACGGCATCCTCCGGCTCTGGGAGCACGTGACGGCCGCCGATGCCGAGCCCGTCTACAACCTCGCGGAGGTGCTCGCCTCCTGCGCGAAGGACCACGCCGTCGTCGCGATCGAGGGCGACCACATCGTCGGCGCCGCGGTCGGCCGCGCGGCGCACGCGCAGGGCTGGGTCGTCTTCCTCGCGACCGCACCGGAGGCGCGGGGGCGGGGGATCGGCTCCTCCCTCCTGGCCGCCCTCGAGGCGCGCATGGCGCCGACCGGCGTCTCGAAGCTGTCGGCGCTGATGCCCGCGGCCGAGACCCGCACCGGCGCCTTCCTCCGGCAGGGCTTCGAGCAGAAGCAGAACCTGCACTACTTCGAGCGCCGGATCCCGGTGCAGCGCGAGGAGCTGAAGCTGCTGGCCGAGCTGGGCGGGCGCGTGCTCCCGCGCGGGCTCTGGGAGCAGGTGGGCGGCATGAGCGCCGAGAAGGCCCTCCTGGAGCGCCGTCTCGTCATGCCGCTCGCGCAGCCCGAGCTCGCCGAGCGCTTCGGAGTGGCGCCGCCGAGTGCCGTCGTGCTGTTCGGCCCGCCCGGCACGGGCAAGACGACCTTCGCGAAGGCGATCGCGTCGAGGCTCGAGTGGTCGTTCGTCGAGGTGTTCCCCTCCCGGCTCGCCGCCGATCCGAAGGGGCTGGCCGGAGCGCTGCGCGAGACCTTCCTGATGGTCTCCGAGCTCGAGCGCGCCGTCGTCTTCATCGACGAGGTGGAGGAGATCGCCTCGCACCGCCAGGGCGAGCCGCCGTCGCCGACGCAGGGCGTGACCAACGAGCTGCTGAAGATCATCCCGGCCTTCCGCGAGCAGAGCGACCGCCTGCTGATCTGCGCCACGAACTTCATCCGCTCGCTCGACTCGGCCTTCCTCCGCCACGGCCGCTTCGACTACGTGATCCCGATCGGCCTGCCGGACGAGGAGGCGCGTGCCGCGATCTGGGCCCGCTACCTCCCGGCCGGCTCGGTCGGCGTGGACACCGGCCGACTGGTCGAGCTCACCGACGGCTTCTCCCCGGCCGACATCGAGTACGCCGCCCGCAAGGCGTCGCAGTCCGCCCTCGAGCACGCCGTCTACGCCGGCGCGGACGCCGCCCGCGGCCCGGGTCTCGACGACTACGTCACCGCGATCACCGCGACCCGGGCGACGGTCTCCGCCGAGGTGAACGCCGCGTTCCTCGAGGACATCGCCGTGCTCGGCCGCCTCTGATCACGGCCCTCTACCCGCGCCCGAGCACGAGCCTGCAGGCCCGCCCTCATGGCGACGCCGGGTCTCGATACGCCCGCTGCGGGTCTACTCGACCACCAAGACAAGGGAAAGGCCCCTTCCATGCTGATCGAGTAGCCCGCGCAGCGGGCGCATCGAGATCCACCCGCCTCCGAGCACCTGCCTGCAGGCCCGCACCTTCCGGCGGCGCCGGGTCTCGATACGCCCCTGCGGGGCTACTCGACCAGCATGGGAAGGGAGGGGCCCCTTCCATGCTGATCGAGTAGCCCGCGCAGCGGGCGTATCGAGATCCACCCGCCGGGCGCTACTTCAGGGTGACGGTGACCGGCGCGCTGACGGTGCTGTTGCCGGCGGCGTCGGTGGCCCGCGCGGTGAGCGGGAAGGTCCCGTGCTTGCCCGCGGTGCTGGTGGTCAGCGACCAGGTGCCGTCCGCGTTCTGCGCGGCGTCGCCGACCTCGGTGCCGCCGAGGAGGAACGTGACGCGGGTGACGGCGGTGTCGTCCGTCGCGGTGACGGTGGCGGTCGTCGTGCCGCCCAGCACCGAGCCGGAGCGCGGCGAGGTGATCGTGACTGTCGGGGCGGTCCGGTCGACGGCGGCCTTCTTCGGAGCCGGCTTCGCGGCCGCGGGCGCCCGGGTGGCGGCGGGTGCGGGAGCCGCGGTCGCCTTCGGAGCGGTGCTGGCCTTCGCAGTGGGCACCGCCGGAGCCGGTGTGGCCGCCTTCGGAGCCGCGGTGGTCTTCGGGGCCGGGGTGGTCTTCGGGGCGGCGGACGCGGCCGGCGCCGGAGCGACCGAGCGGGTGGCGGCCTTCGCGGACGAGGACGTCGTGCCGCCCGAGACGGTGACGTGGTCCCAGGCGCCGGCGAGGTACGCCGTCGTCGGCCGCGGAGCCAGCGCGTCGAGGCCGTCGGCGGTCAGCGCGCTGAGCGCGGTGTCGACGGAGAAGCCGCCGCTCCGGGCGACCTTGCCGGTGAGGGTGGTCCGGGAGCCGGAGACGGCGTTCCAGGTGGGCTGCAGCGAGCCGGTGAAGATCGAGTCGGTGGCGTCGACGTTGCCGCCGCCCTTGCCCTGGATCGCGCTGACGCTGCCCTTGCCGTTGACGGCCCCGGGGTAGCCGGCGCCGCCCTGCAGGAACGGGTAGCGCCGGGCAGCGACGTCGCCGCCGACGATCAGCGCGTGGTCGAAGAGGACGTTCTTCACGCCGCCGACGATGACGGCGCTGTTGTTCGAGCTGAAGACGGCGGTGTCGCGGACGGTGACCTGGCCGACGATGCCGGCGCCCTCGATCTGGAGGCTGTCCGTGTGCGGGCGCGCAGGGTTCGCGCCGCCGCCGTACTGCTTGTCGAGGTAGTAGGAGGGGGCGATGTAGTCACCCGCGACCAGCACGTCGCTCACCGTGTTCGGTGCGTACGCCTTGATCTGCGCCGAGTCGCCGCTCTTGAGCTTCGACTCCGGCTCGACGATCTCGAGCAGCTCGACGTCGCGCACGGGAATCCCGGACAAGGCGGCGAGGCCGATCCAGTTGTTCGCGATCCGCAGCCAGGCGAACGAGGAGTGCGTCGCGCCCTTCACATCGATCGAGCCGATGTCGAAGCGCATCAGGGTGATGCCGGTGACGCCCTTCAGCATCCAGCTGCCGCCGGTGACGGACTGGAAGCCGTCGCGGGCCGTGATCAGCACCTTGAGCGGGCCGGAGTTCGTGTAGCCGTCGAGCGCGGAGAGGTCGTCGATGCGTCCCGGGGCCACACGGACCACGGCGCCGGCGGCGATCTGGCCGGGCGTGAGGGCGTCGAGCGCGGCGCGGATCGCGGGGCCCGAGGCGGCGACGTCGACGACGGTCGTGCCGGCGGGGAGCGCGGAGCGGATGTCGGGGGTGTCGGAGGGGTAGTGCGTGCCGTCGGGCCCGAAGGTCGAGGCGGCCGCGGCCGGAGCGGCGGAGGCGGTCGGCGCGATCTGGAACGAGGCGCCGGTGACGGCGATCCCGACGGCGGCGGTGACCGCGAGGGAGCGGAGGAGCGCGCGGGTGCGGCGGGTGGACGGAGTGGCGGAGGTGATGCGTGACATGGCGGTGTCTTTCGATCGGAGGGCGGAGTGACGGATCGCCGACGCAGGGGTCGAGGACTCCGAGGCGCGACGGACCGGGGACCTCGCACGGGGGAGGAGCCCCGGAGACACGCAGCGGTGCGTTCCGGGCGGCTCAGCAGCGGCCGGGCCGCTCCCGTCCGAACTCGATGAGCATCGGCGGGGCGGCGGCACTCGGTCGAACCGAGCGGTGCGCTGAGCAACAGGGGAAACGTATGTCGACAGTTTCGAGGGCCGGAAGAAAATGGCACGGAATGTGCTGTTTGGCCGAGATGGCTGTGTTCCCGAGTCCTCGCTGCCCCCGCTCCGCGGGGTGGGTTCGGGGGAGGACCACCCCGATCCGGGTGGGACGAGAGGAGCCGGCGGGTGACCGCCATCACCCGCCGGCTCGTCGTGGTGACTACTCGGTGGCGGTGCCGTTGCGCCGGCGGCGGCGTCCGAGGAGCACGCCGATCGCACCGAGGAGGCCGAGGACTCCGGCGGCGGGCAGCACGGCGGCGGCGTCGGAACCGGTCGAGGCGAGATGACCCGCGGTCGACTGCTTCGCTGACGACGACGATGCTGCAGCGGGGGCGGTCGGGACCGCGATCTCCTTACCCGCCCTGCTCGCTGCTCCGGCGGCAGGCGCGACCGCGCCGCCGCTCGGCGGGACGTCGGGGCCGACCGGAGTGGGGCCCGCCGTGGGGGTCGCGGTCGGACCGGTCGTCGGACCGGGCGTCGGGGTCGGGGGCGGGGTCGGCGCGGGGGTCGGGGTCACCGTGGGGATGCCGAGGGTGCCGAGGGTCGACTTGGTGAACGTGGTGCCCTCGGGCGTGGTGGCGGTGGCGAGGGAGGCGACCCAGATCGAGTGGTTGAAGACGTCGCGCTCGGTCACCTCGGTCTCGAAGGAGACCACGCCGGTCTCACCGACGGGCAGCTCGGCGAGCTTGTCGCTGTCGGCGACCTGCAGGTCGCGCAGCGCGACGTTGCCGGTGTTGGTGAGCTCGGCGACCCACTTCACCTTCGTTCCCGCGACGACCGGCTCGCCCTCCTTCACCTGGAACGTTCCGGCGATCTTCACGTCCAGATCCGGCGCCGGCACGGGGATCGGCGGCTTCTCGGGAATGGGGAGCTTGTACACGAACGGCGCCGACACCGTCACCCGCGAACCATCCGGAAGGGTTCCCCGGACCAGCTTCGCCTCGGCCGGGACGAATCCGTCCTTGAGGTTCTGCGCACTGACCACGGCCTCCGTCGTGTTGAGCAGGAACGACTCGCCGACCTTGAACGTCTTGCGCCCGAGGACGTCCTTCAGATCGACTCCGCCGGTGTTTTTCACGTCGTACGTGAACTGGACGCGAGTGCCCTCCTTCACCAGCTCACCCGGCTCCGTCAGGAACTTCCCCGTTATCGTCACCGTCACCGCAGGATCAGTGCTCGCCGGCGCGGGCGAAGGCCCCGGCGTCGGCGTGGCCGGCTGCGACGGAGACGGCGTGGCGGGCTGCGACGGCGCGGGCGTCGGTACAGGCAACAGACTCTTGGGGACAGGGATCACGGTGTCGACGTCTGCATCGATGCGCGCTCCCTTCGGGGTGTAGGCCGAACCTGTCGTGGTGTAGCGCCACGAATCGTCCGCCACGTCGCTCGGGGTGACATAAGTGCGAGCAGGGCCGACGTCCTTGGATTCGCCTGCTGCGAGTGTTATCGGAGTACCACGCTGCCAGTTGTCGAGGAACACGTTGAGCGGGACGTCGCCGGTGTTCTTGAGGTGGATCGTGAAGTCGATGACGAAGGGGCTCTCGCTTCCATCGGCGTAGGGTTCGCCGGGCTTGAACGTGGCAGTGACCGTGCGCTCGAGGGCGGGGTGCTCGACGGACGGCGCCGACGTGGGTACGGGCGTGGCGGGCTGCGTCGGTGCCGGAGCCGGCGTGGCGGGCTGCGAGGGCGGCGTGGTCGGCACGACCGCAGGGAACGGCTTCCGGAGATTCGAGGTCGTGACGTCGACGGAGCCGTCGGGGCTGACGGATCGGACCGAGATGTCGAGGGCCCAGGTGCCCGTGCGGAGCTCCTCCGCCGTGACGGTCGACTCGCCGACGAAGGTCTTCCTCTCGCCGGGAGCGATGTCGACGGGAGCGCCGCCGGGCTGGGGAAGCGGGTCGATGGTCACCTTCAGCGGGACGGTGCCGGTGTTGACGAGGTGCGCCTTGACCGTGATCTTCGTGCCCACGGCGACGGGTGCCGACGGGAAGAACACGTCGAACGTCCCCTTCCACGGGGGCTTTCCCGTGGTGCTCGCGGGCGGCGCGGACTGACCGAGGGCGGTCGGCGCCGGGTCGGCACCGACGGTGGTCGGGGTCGCATCGGCCGCCTGGGCGATGGGCGCGGCGCAGCCGAGGAGACCGACGGTCAGGGCGAGGGACGCTGCGACGTCGAGCGGGCGACCGCTCGATCGGCGCGATAGTGGCGTCGGGGGCGTACGTGAGAGCAACTGCAACTCCTGGGAGACTCGGCGGAGCACGAAGGGTGACTGAGGAAGTGTCACAGCTTTCGGAGCGCCCCCTCACGTCTCACACCGGGATGTCGCGGCACGTCGCTCAGCGCGGACGCACGAGAAGGGCCGCCGTGCGCGATGCACGGCGGCCCCTCGTCGACAGCGGTTCCGTCTCGGCGACTGACTCGCCTCGCTCACCGGGACGGTTCGAGCTCTAGTCGGTGGCCGTGCGCCCCCGGCGTCGACGGCCGAGGAACACGCCCAGTGCGCCGAGGAGGCCGAGGACTCCGGCGGCGGGCAGCAGCGCCGCGGCGTCGGATCCGGTGGAGGCGAGGTGACCGGAGGTCGACTGCTTCGACGACGCCGCGGCAGCCGCGGGGGCGGTCGGGACAGTCACCTCCGCGGCCGGCCGGGTCGCGCCGCCCGAGAGCGGGGTGGCGGTCGGCTTCGCGTCCGGGCCGATCGGAGTGGGGGCCACCGTCGAAGCGGGCGTCAGCGGGGTGAAGGGGATGACCGTGGGGATGCCCAGGGTGCCGAGGGTCGACTTGGTGAACGTGGTGCCCTCGGGCGTGGTGGCGGTGGCGAGGGAGGCGACCCAGATCGAGTGGTTGAAGACGTCGCGCTCGGTCACCTCGGTCTCGAAGGAGACCACGCCGGTCTCACCGGCGGGCAGCTCGGCGAGCTTCTCGCTGTCCGCGACCTGCAGGTCGCGCAGCGCGACGTTGCCGGTGTTGGTGAGCTCAGCGACCCACCTCACCTTCGTGCCCGCGACGACCGGCTCGCCCTCCTTCACCTGGAACGTTCCGGCGATCTTCACGTCCAGATCCGGCGCGGGCACGGGGATCGGGGGCTTCTCGGGAATGGGGAGCTTGTACACGAACGGCGCCGACACCGTGACGCGCGTTCCGTCCGGGAGGGTTCCCCGGACCAGCTTCGCCTCGGCCGGGACGAAGCCGTCCTTGAGGTTCTGGGCACTGACCACGGCCTCCGTCGTGTTCAGCAGGAAGGACTCCCCGACCTTGAACGTCTTGCGCCCGAGGACGTCCTTCAGATCGACTCCGCCGGTGTTCTTCACGTCGTACGTGAACTGGACACGAGTGCCCTCCTTCACCAGCTCACCCGGCTCCGTCAGGAACTTCCCCGTTATCGTCACCGTCACCGCAGGATCAGTGCTCGCCGGCGCCGTCGAAGGCCCCGGCGTCGGCGTGGCCGGCTGCGACGGAGACGGTGTCGCGGGCCGCGACGGCGCAGGGGTCGGTACGGGCAACAAACTCTTGGGGACAGGGATCAGGGTGTCGATGCCTGCGTCGACGCGAGCTCCCGTCGGGGTGTACGCCGTACCCGCTGTGGTGAAGCGCCACGAACCGCTCTCCAGCCTGCTCGGCACTTCGAGGTCGAAGTCAGGGTCGAGGTCCTTGGATTCGCCCACAGCGAGTGTGATCGGCGCTTTGTTCGGCTGTGGGTAGGCGTCGAGGAACACGTTGAGCGCAACGTCGCCAGTGTTCTTGAGGTGAGTTGTGTAATCGATTCGGATGGCGCGCTCCTCACCACCCGTGGTGGGTTCGCCGAGGCTGAACGTGGCGGTGACCGTCCGCTCGAGGGCGGGGTGCTCAACGGTCGCCGCCGACGTCGGCGCAGGGGTGGCGGGCTGCGTCGGAGACGGCGTCGCGGGCTTTGTCGGTGCCGGGGCAGGCGTGGCCGGCTGCGCACCGGGGACGGGGATCGTGGCGCTCACGCTCGCGTCGATGCGGACGCCGTTGGGGGTGTACGCCTCTCCGGCAGAGGAGAAGGACCAGACGCCGCTGCGCAGCTCGTCGTCGGTGAGGAGGGAGGGCCGGGTGACGTCCTTGGTCTCGCCGACGGCGACCTTGATCGGTGCGTTGCCGGGCTGGGGGATCTCCGCGAGGAAGACGTTCAGCGGGACGTCGCCGGTGTTCTTGAGGCGCACCGTGTACTTCACCCGGACGCCCTTCTGACCGGGGTTCCCGGTGTCGAACGGCTCGAACGCGGCGGTGACCGATCGCTCGAGGGCGGGGCTCTCGGCGGCCGTCGCCGCCGAGGACGGTGACACCTGGGGCTGTGCGGTCGGCGCCGCGTCGGCCGCGAGGGCGGCGGGCGCGGCGGAGCCGAGCAGACCGACCGTGAGGACGAGAGAGGCCGCGACGTCGAGCGGTCTGCTGCTCGATCGGCGCGGGCCGTGCGGGCGTGGTGAGAGTGTGAGCATCTTCGATTCCTGTCGGGGCTCGGCGGAGCAACGTGGACGCGAGAAAGTCTCACACCGCTCTCGTGGTCGCGTCCGTTCTCCGCCTCGACTGGCGCGGCACGTCGGGTCGCTGGGCGCGCAGAAGGGCCGTCGTGCAGGATGCACGGCGGCCCTTCCCGGAGCGCGGGAGCCGAGCCGGCGGAGGGGGGTGTCGACCCGCCGTCTCGGCGCGATCGTCACTCGGTGACGGTGCGGCTCCTGCGGCGGCGGCCCAGGAAGACGCCGACGGCGCCGAGCAGGGCGAGGACCCCCGCTGCGGGCAGCACGGCGGCGGCGTCGGAACCGGTGGAGGCGAGGTGACCGGCCGTCGACCGGGTCGACCCCGCGGCGACCGAGGTGGCGACCTCACCGCGGCTCGAGGAGGTGGCGACCTCGGTGGCCGACCGGGCTGCCGTGGCGCTGGAGGGCGTCGCGGCGGGCTGGACGTCGGCTCCGGCTGCGGCGGGGGACGCGGGTCCCGCCGGCGCGGTGGCGTCCGGACCGGCCGGGTCAGGAGTCGTCGCGGGGATGGCGAGGGTGCCGAGGATCTGCTTCGAGTAGTCGTAGCCGTCCCGCGTGATCGCCGTGGCCGCGGCGGCGACGGAGACCGAGTGATCGAGCACGTCGCGCTCGCTGACGGTGCTCTCGAAGGAGACCACGCCGGTCTTGCCGACGGGCAGCTCGGCGAGCTTCTCGCTGTCGGCGACCTGGACGTCGCGGAGAGCGGTGTCCCCGGTGTTCGTGAGCGCGGCGACCCACTCCACCTTCGTGCCGGCGACGACGGGCTCGCCCTCCTTCACCTGGAACGTGCCGGAGACCTTCACCTCGAGATCCGGCTTCTCCGTGGACACCGGAGCCTTGGCGGGGATGGGCAGCTTCGGCGCCGACACGATGACCCGGGTGCCGCCCGGAAGGATCTCGTTCGAGGACTCCGACTCCGGCGTCACGAACCCGTCCGTGAGGTTCTGCGCGGTGACGACGGCCTCGGTCGTGGTCAGGTCGAACGACTCGCCGACCGCGAGCTTCTCGCGCCCGAGGACGTTCGTGATGTCGACCGGTCCCGTGTTCTTCACGTCCTGCGAGAACTCGACGCGAGTACCCTCCTTCACGAGCTCACCCGGCTCCGTGAGGAACTTCCCCGTGACGGTCACCGTCACCTCCTGGGTGGCGACGGTCGGCACCGGGAGGGGGGCCGGCTCCGGCGTGCTGGTGGTCGGCGCCGGCGTGGGCGTCGGGGTCGGCAGCGCGGACGGCTCCCAGAACCAGGGGACGCGCTTCTCCACCTGCGCGCTCGGAAGGGGGATGTCGGAGACGACCGTCACCGTCGTCCTCTCGGAGGGCGACGTGGTCCACGTGTCGAGCTTGATCGGAGCCGACCACCTGCCGTTGTGCAGCGCTTCACCGCCGAGGGGCGTGCTCGCGGAGAAGACCTTCGACTGGCCCGGGCCGAGAAGAACGTTGTTGTCGAGGCCGGGGAACTCGACGAGTTCCACGTGGAGCGGTGCGTCGGTGATGTTCGTGGCGGTGAGCTCGTAGTAGACCCTCGAGTTGACGTTCAGGATCTTGTCGGGGGAACCGCCGAAGGTCGCCGTGATCGACGTCTTCAGCCCGCCGTTCACCAGCGGGGCTGGAGACGGGGTGGCGGCCGGTGACCCGGCGCTGTCGGCGGCCGGCGTCGCGGCTGCCGCGGTGGTCGGCATCGTCTCCGCCTGGGCGACGGGGGCGGCTGCTCCGAGCAGACCGACGGTGAGGACGAGGGACGCCGCGACGTCGAGCGGCCTGCTGCTCGGTCGGCGCTGTCCGTGGGATTGCGGTGGGCGTGTGTGCATCTGCGACTCCTGTAGGGGGCTCGGCGGAGCAAGCGGGTGACCTGAGGAAGTGTCACACCCTTTTCTCAGCCACGCAGTGTCGCCGGCGCGACTGGCGCGGGCCGTCGCGTCGCGCGGGCGCAGGACGAAGGGCCGCCGTGCGCTCAGCACGGCGGCCCTTCGTCGGTCTGCGGACGCTACTGCAGCGTCACGGAGACCGGGGCGCTCTCGGTCGTGTTGCCCGCCGCGTCCGTCGCCCGGGCGGTGAGCGCGAACGTGCCCTGCACCCCCGCGGTGTCGGAGGCCAGCGACCAGCTGTCCTCGTCGGTCCGGACGCCGTCGCCGATCTCGACGCCCTCGACGAGGAACACGACTCCGGTCACGGCGACGTCGTCGGTCGCCGTGACCGTGGCGGTCGCCGGGCCGCCGAGCACGTCACCGGGCTCCGGCGCGGTGATCTCGACCTCGGGGGCGGTGCTGTCCTCCACGGGGGCCTCGGGCTCCGCGGGCGACTCGGGCTCCTCGGGCGCGGACGGCGTCGCCGTCGGTGCCGGAGCGGGGGTCGCCGGGGCTGTCGTGGGCGTCGACGTCGGCGCGGCGCTCGGAGACGCGGTCGCCGCCGGGGTGCTGCCGCTGCCGCGGAGGTCGACGTCGTCCCAGATGCCGGTGAGGTAGGCCGTGGTCGGCCGGGGGCTGCGCGCGTCGAGGTCGGCGGCGGTCAGCGAGCCGAGGCTCTGGTCGACCGTGAAGCCGCCCGATCGCGCCGTCTTGCCCGGCAGGTTCGTCCGCGTGTTCGAGACCGAGTCCCAGCTGGGCTGCAGCGAGCCGATGAAGGTCGAGCCGGTCGCGTCGACGTTGCCGCCGCCCGAGCCCTGGATCGCGCTCAGGCTGCCGGGGCCGTTCTGCGCTCCGGCGGAACCGGCGCCGCCCTTGAGGAACGGGTAGCGCTGCGCCGCGGTGCTTCCGCCGACGATGAAGGCCTCGTCGAACGCGACGTTCCGGACGCCGCCGATGATCACGGCGCTGTTGTTGGAGGCGAACACGACGGTGTCGCGGAGCGTGACCTGGCCGGTGATCCCGGAGCCCTCGATCTGCAGGGTGTCGGTGTGCGGGCGCGGCTCGCGGTTGCCGCCGTACCTCGCGTCGACGTAGTAGGAGGGCGCGAAGTAGCCGCCCTCGACCAGGACGTCGCTCAGCTGGTCGGGCGCGTAGGCCTTGATCTGCGCCGAGTCGGCGTTCTTGACCGTCGAGTCGGGCTCGACGACCTCGATCAGCTCGACGTCCCGGACGGGCAGGCCGGCCGACGCGGCGAGGCCGACCCAGTTGTCGGCGATGCGGAGCCAGGCGAAGGAGGCGTGCTTCGCGCCCTTGACGTCGAGCGAGTCGATGTCGAAGCGCATCAGCGTGATGCCCGTGACTCCGCGCAGCGACCAGTCGCCGCCGGTCACCGAGCGGAAGCCGTCGCGCGCGGTGATCAGGACCTTGGATGCCCCGCTGTTGGTGTATCCGTTGAGGGCCGAGAGGTCGGCGACGCGGCCGGGGGCGACGCGGACGACGGCGCCGTTCGCGATCTGGTTCGCGGTGAGCCGGTCGAGCGCCGTGCGGATCGCCGGGCCCGACGCCGCGACGTCCACGACGGTGGTGCCGCGGGGGAGCCCGGAGCGGATGTCGGGGGTGTCCGAGGGGTAGTGCGTGCCGTCGGGCCCGGAGGTCGTGGCGGAGACGGCGGCGGAGGCGGCCGGTGCCTCCTGGAGCACCATCGCGCCGACGGCGATCCCGACGGCGGCGGTGATCGCGAGGATGCGGACGAGGGCGAGCCTCGCTCGCGGGCGCGCGTGGCGCGCGGCGGGGCGGAGGGGACGGGAGGGGGACGACCTGGGGGGAGTGGCTCGTGCCATGGGGTGTCTTCCGATCGGGTCGGGCAGCGGGGGAAGGGGTGCCCGGAGCACGGCGCGGCCGGAGCCTCGAGGCGCTGAACGGTCCGGGGCTCCTGAAGGGGCCTCGGAGTCCCGCGGCGGTGCGGTCCGGGCGGTCGGTGCGGGGAGAGCAGGGCGGGTGGTGCGCGGAGGAGGGTCGGGGACGGCGGTGCGTCGGAGTCGACGGGGGAGGTGGAGGCAGCGCGGCAGGAAAAGGGGAGGGGTGGCGTGCTTCCACGGCCAATGTACGGGACGTGCCCCGTCAGTGGGGCACTGGCGCTGACGCTGATTCGGGCTCTACTATGCCGCGGCCGGCGGGGGTGTGGGGACGGCGGGTCTCGATACGCCGCTGCGCGGCTACTCGACCAGCATGAGGGGGGCGCTGCGCGGCTGCTCGACCAGCATGCGGGAGGCCGCTGCGCGGCTGCTCGACCAGCATGCGGGAGGCCGCTGCGCGGCTGCTCGACCAGCATGCGGCGGGCCGCTGTGGGCCCGGCGCGATCGGTGGGGACGGCGAGGGGCCGGAGCCTCGTCGCCGAGGGGCCGGCCCTTCAGGGCTGAGCGGGGGAGCTAGCGCAGCGTCACCGTCACGGGAGCGCTCGCGGCGACGTTGCCCGCCGCGTCCGTCGCCCGGGCGGTGAGCGGGAAGGTGCCGCGCATTCCGGCGGTGCTGGTGGTCAGCGACCAGGTGCTGCCGCCGGTCTTCGTGCCGTCGCCGACCTTGAGGTTGCCGAGGTAGAACGCCACGCCGGTGACGGCGGTGTCGTCGGTCGCGGTGACGGTGGCGGTGGTCGAGCCGCTGATCACGGCGCCGGCCGACGGCGAGGTGATCGCGACCTTCGGTGCGGTGGTGTCGGCGACGGGTCCGCTTCCGCCGTCCTCACCGTCGGGCGTCTCCGCGGGGAGTTCCGGGGTCTTGGTCGGCGTCGGGGTCGACGTCGGCTCCGGAGTCGCGGTCGGCTCGGGCGTCGCGGTGGGGGTCGCGGTCGGGGTCGACGTCGGCGTCGCGGTCGGCTCCGGCGTCGCCGTGGGAGTCGCCGTCGGCGTCACGGTCGGAGTGGGCGTCGGCGTGGGCGTCGAGGTGTCGACGTCGTCCCAGATGCCGACCAGGCGGGACGTGGTCGGGCGGGGCGTCCTCGAGTCGAGCTCGTCGACGCTCATCGAGCTCAGCGTGCTGTCGAGCGTGAAGCCGCCGCGGGTCGCGGTCTTGCCCGCGATGTTCGTGACGGTGTTCGTAACGGTGTCCCACTTCGGCTGGAGCGAGCCGGCGAGCATCGAGTCGGAGGCGTCGATGTTGCCGCCTCCGGTGCCCTGGATCGCGCTGACGCTGCCCGCGCCGTTGATCGCACCGGCGTAGCCGGCACCGCCGCGCAGGAAGGGGTAGCGCTTCATCGCGAGCGGGCCGCCGACGATGAACGAGTCCTCGAACGCCACGTTCCGGACGCCGCCGACGATGACGGCGCTGTTGTTGGAGGTGAACACGACCGTGTCGCGGAGGGTGATCTGGCCGGTGACGCCGCTGCCCTCGATCTGGAGGGTGTCCGTGTGCGGTCGCGCCGGGTTCGACCCGCCGTAGACGGCGTCGACGTAGTAGGACGGCGCCAGGTAGCTGCCCTCGACCAGGACGTCGCCCATCACGTCGGGCGAGAACGCCTTGATCTGCGCCGAGTCGGCGCTCTTGACCGTCGAGTCCGGCACCACGACCTCGATCAGCTCGACGTCGCGCACCGGCACGCCCGCCGACGCGGCGAGTCCGAGCCAGTTCTTGTTGATCCGCAGCCAGGCGAACGAGGCGTTCGTGGCGCCCTTCACATCGAGCGAGTCGATGTCGAAGCGCATCAGCGTGATGCCGGTGACCGAGCGCAGCGCCCAGTTGCCGCCGGTGACCGACTGGAAGCCGTCGCGGGCGGTGACCAGGACCTTCTCGCTGCCGGCGTTGCGGTAGCCGTTGAGCGCGGACAGGTCGGAGATGTGACCGGGGGCGACCCGGACGACGGCTCCCTCCGCGATCTGGGTGCGGGTGAGCGAGTCGAGGGCCTTGCGGATCGCCGAGCCGGACGCGGCGGCGTCGACGACGGTGTAGTCCGCGACACCGGAGCGGATGTCGGGGGTGTCGGAGGGGTAGTGCGTGCCGTCCGGCCCGTGGGAGGCGCTGCCCTCCGCGGCCGACGCGGCCGGGATCGACACTCCGGTGACGCCGATCGCCACGGCGGCGGCGATCGCCAGGACGCGCAGGGCGTCCTTGGGGCGGCGGAGGAGGGGGAGGGCGGTTCTGGAGCGGGTGGTCGGGGGCATGTGGTGTCGTCCGATCGACTCGTGCTGTGCGGGGAGGGGACTGGTGCGGTGCGGAGGTCGCCCGGAGCGCGTCGACGAGGGAGCCTCGAAGCGGGCGGCGGATCGGTGCCGCGCCGGGGAGCGGTGCCGAAGGACGCGTCGCTGCGGTCCGGGCTGATGGAGTGCGGCACTGCCGCGGTGACGCCGCCGCGGCGCGGACGCCGGAGCGGCCGTGCATCGGGTTGTCGGGTAGGCGCTTCTCGACCCTCCCGAGGGAGGGCGAACCGCGTGCTCGCGGACCTCCGGGGGCGAACCTCCGGAGCGGGTGCCGAGCCTGTGGAAGGATTCAGGGAGCCTCCCAGCTTCGTCAGGATAGGGACTCCCCGACGAGCGACACACCACCCCGAGGGGGGTCGGAGCGGCAGACAGCCGCTCACCTTCGTCCGGCTACTGCAGAGCTCCCAGCACGACCGCCGCCGCCCGCGCGACGAGGGCGTCGTCGTAGTCCGCCTCCGGGTCGTTGCTGGAGGTCAGGACGGACAGCACGATCGGGTCGCGTCCGGGAGGCGTGACGACGGCGACGTCGTTGCGGAGGCCGCCCGCTCCGCCCGACTTGTCCGCGACCGTCCAGCCCTGGGGAGCGCCCGCGCGGATCAGCGCGTCGCCGGTCGCGTTGCCGCTCATCCAGTCCAGGAGCAGCGCGCGATCCGCGCTCGGAAGGGCCTCGCCGAGTGCGACGGCGGCGAGATCGGCGGTGAACGCCGCCGGAGTCGTGGTGTTCGCGGTGCTGCCCAGGGCGATCGAGTTGAGGGCGGGCTCCTCGTCGACCACGTCGGTCGTCGTGTCGCCGAGCTGCTCGAGGGCCCGGTCGAGGGCGGCCGGTCCGCCGAGGCGGTCGAGCACCAGATTCAGCGCCGTGTTGTCGCTGCGGCGGACCGCGGCCTCGGCCAGCTGCGCCAGCGACAGCCCGCCGTCGATGCTCTCGGACGTGACGGGGGAGTAGCCGGCGGCCTCGACGTCCGCCGCGGTCCAGGTGACGATCTCGTCG
Source organism: Rathayibacter festucae DSM 15932 (assembly GCF_004011135.1). Lineage (NCBI taxonomy): Bacteria > Bacillati > Actinomycetota > Actinomycetes > Micrococcales > Microbacteriaceae > Rathayibacter > Rathayibacter festucae. Next base: position 1,399,020 of record NZ_CP028137.1, read on the forward strand.
CGCTCGTCCGCGGGGACGCTGCGCAGGAACTCCGCGGCGGCCAGGGCCTTGATGCTCGACGCGTAGCCGAAGCGCTCGTCCTGCCGGTACAGGACCTGCCGGCCGCTGCCGGTGTCGACGGCGCTGACGCCGATCCGCGCGTCGAACTCGGCCTCGAGGGCGGCGAGCTCGGCGGAGACGTCGACGGGGGCGGGCTCCGGAGACGATGCGGCGGAGATCGACGGGAGCGGCGTCGGCGGACGCGAGGCGGCGGGCGCGCTCGGTGACGAGCAGCCGGAGAGCACGAGTGCGAGGCCGGCGGCGAGGACGGGGAGGGATCGTGCGGGCGATCCGGGACGGCGGCGGCTCACAGGACCGAGTAGACGACGACGAAGGCGAGCGCGGCCGCCGCCGTGACCGCGAGGGCCGCGAGGGCGATCGGCCACCGCGGTCGCCTCCGGACCACCGCGAGAGCGAGGAACGCCGCGCCGAGGACGATCTCGAGCCACCAGTAGACCGGGCTGGTGGTGTCGGCGACGTTCTGCAGGGCCCAGGCGCCCTCGCCGATCAGGACGCCGGACAGCGGGGCGACCGCGAGCACGCGCCAGGGCGTCGTGCCGTGCAGCGTCAGTGCGGCGGCGGCGCCGAGGATCGGCCCGGCCGGCACGGCCATCAGCCAGAACACGTCGGTGAAGGGCGGGGAGTAGCCGAAGCCGCGCGCGGCGGTCACCAGGTCGTAGCCCTCGAGCAGGGCCCAGAAGGTCAGGAGGCCGAGCGCCGCCGCCGCCACGGGCCGCGCGCCGCCGAGCCGCACCAGCGCGAAGACCAGCATCGACCAGCCGCCCGAGGAGTTGGCGAAGGAGTTCACCGGCCCGGGCAGGGAGCCCTGCAGGAGGCTGGTGAGCCCGCCCAGGAGCAGGCCGCCGACCAGGGCGACGAGGAGGGCGCGCACGAGGCGCGGGCGGGACGGGGCTGGAGGCATGAGTCGATTCTCGGAGGTCGTGGGCGGCGCGGCATCGGGGATGACCCTGATCGGGATGCGGCGGAGATCCTCCCGAGCGCGCCGCGGTTCAGTCGAGGACGGCGTAGGCCTCGAGCTCGACCAGCACGTCGGGCTCGAAGAGGAAGTCGACGCCGATGGCGGAGAGCGGCGGCAGCGGGTCCGGCAGGCCGAGCTCCTCCCGCACCTGCTCGATCCCCGCGACCCACTCGGCGAACATCTCCGGGGTGGAGCGGGTGAGGAAGAAGCGGAGCCGGACGACGTCGTCGAAGCTGGCGCCGGCTCCGGCGAGCCCCCGGGCGGTGTTGCGGAGGACCTGAGCGACCTGGCCCGCGAGGTCGTCGGGGGCGAGGCGGTTCCCTGCGCCGTCGCGCGCGATCTGACCGGCGACGTGCACATGACGGCTGCCGGTGGCGACCGCGACGTGGTCGTAGTTCACGGGCTGGAGCATCCCCTCGGGGGAGCTGGTGCTGACGGTCATGGTGTCCTTCTCTCGGAGATGCGGTTCCCTCTGTCTACCTGGTGCACGAAGGGCACTTCAACGAGACTAGGTGGCATGGACGACACCGAGCCCGCCGCCCCGACCGCCGCCCCCACCGTGACCGAGCTGCTGCAGGTCGACGCTCCGCACCGCGAGCTGCTGGACGAGCTGCTCGACAAGTGGTCGCTGCAGGTGCTCGATCAGCTCTGCGAGCGGCCGCTGCGCTTCAACGAGCTGCGGCGGGCCGTCCCGGCGGTGGGGCAGAAGTCGCTGACCGCGACACTGCGCCGGCTCGAGCGCAACGGGATGATCACCCGCGTCGTCCTCGAGAGCCGGCCGATCGCGGTCGAGTACCGCATCTCGCCGATCGGGGACACGCTCAACGAGCTGGTCGACGCGCTGCTGCGCTGGACCGACCGGCAGCTGCCGGCGGTGCAGGCGGCGCGGGCGCGGTACGACGGCGCGGAGCCGGCGGCGCGTGGGGGTGCGGTGGATCTCGATACGCGCTCTGCGGGCGCTACTCGATCAGCATGAGGGGGCGCACTGCGGATGCTGGTCGAGCAGCATGAAGGGGCGGGCCGACCTCGTGCTGGTCGAGGAGCCGCGCAGCGGCGTGTCGAGACCCGGCGTCCCTGCTCGAGCTAGGCGAGGCCGCCGTTCACGAAGAGGACCTGGCCGTTGATCCAGCGGCCGGGGCCGGCGAGGAAGGCGACGGTCTCGGCGACGTCCTCGGGCTGCCCGAGCCGCTCGAGCGGCACCGCGCCGGCGAGGCGGGCGACCTCCTCCTCCGACTTGCCGTCGAGGAAGAGGGGCGTGGCGGTCGGGCCGGGCGCGACGGCGTTGACGGTGATGTCCTTGCCGCGCAGCTCACGGGCGAGGACGAGCGTGAGCGCCTCGACCGCGGCCTTTGACGCGACGTACGGGCCGTAGGTGGGGAACGAGGTGCGAGTGACACTGGTGGAGAAGTTGATCAGTGCGCCGCCCGGCCGCAGGCGGGTCGCGGCGAGCTGCGCGATCACGAACGGGCCGCGGATGTTGGTGCGGTGCATCCGGTCGAGGTCCGCGAGATCGAAGGTCGCCACAGGGCCGAGGATCATGATCCCGGCAGTGTTCACCACGACATCCAGGCCGCCGAGCGCGCCCTCGGCCTCGGTGAAGGCCGCGGCCATCGCGGCCTCGTCGGCGACGTCTCCGACGACGACCACGGCCTCGACGCCGTGAGCGCGGGCCGCCGCGGCGACGTCCTCCGCCCGCTCGCGGTTGCCGGAGCAGTGCACGGCCACCGAGAGCCCGTCGCGGGCGAGCCGCTCGACGACGGCGCGGCCGATCCCGCCGGAGCCGCCGGTCACGAGGACGGTGCGGGGCTGGTCCTGTGCGGTCATCGGGTCTCTCCCTGGTCGGCGGTGGTGGCATGCGCGGCGGAATCGTCGGCGGTGTCGGCGCCGGTGTCGGCGGGGTCCAGCAGGTCCTGCATCCGGATCCGTTCGTAGAACTCGCGGCGGACCGCGTCGCCGAGCGCGAAGACGCGGGTGGCGCCGTCGTCGGCGGGGTCGATGACGACGCGGAAGGGGCGCTCACCGCGGGGCAGCCCGACGACGCGGGTGATCTCGACGGCGATCTCGCGCGGGTCCGCGTCGGCCGGTGCGAGCTCGGCGAGGCGCGCCGAGACGTCGTCCATCAGGCCCGGGTAGCGGTCCTCGTAGGCGGCGGCGATCTCCGCGCGCGCGGCCCGGCCGGCGTGCGCGAAGTGGTTGGTGCCCGTCGTGTACGAGCCGGGGACGACGATGACCGTGTCGATCCCGAAGCGCGCGACCTCGACCGCGTAGCCGACGGCCAGCGCGTCCTCCGCCGCCTTCGCCGCGAAGTACGGCCCGAGGTACGGGGGCGTGCCGCCGCGGGAGCTGGACGAGCCGACCCAGACGAGCAGGCCGTCCTCCTGCGAGCGGAGGATCGGCAGCACCGCGTGGTTGAGCCGCTGGGTCGAGAGCACGTTGACGTCGTAGACCTCGGCGAGCTGCTCGACGGTGAACGCCTCGGTCGGCCCGAGGACCATGTGGCCGGCGTTGTGCACGACCACGTCGATCCGCTCGCTCTCCTCGGCGATCCGGGCGACGGCGGCGTCGACCGACGCCTGGTCGGAGACGTCGAGCTCGACCGGGCGGAGGTCGACGCCCTGCTCGCGGGCGAAGGCGCGGGCGTCCTCGGCGGCGGGGGCGTTGCGGCCGTCCATCGCCCGCATGCCCGCGTAGACGCGGTGGCCGGCGAGGGCGAGCTCGCGGACGGTCATCGCCCCGAAGCCGCTCGAGGCGCCTGAGACGATCACGACTCTCGACATGGTGGTCCTTTCGTGGAGGAGAACGGGTCGGCTCCACTCTCGGTCGGACGCGGCCGCCGCGGTGTCGTGATCCTGCGCAGGAGGAGCGCGATCCTGCGGAGTCGGTCGTCTTGTTACCGTGAACAATCTGCATTAGGTTCAGCGTGTCGACGAGGATTCCCCGTCCTCCCAGTAGCTCGACAGGTGTTGCGCAACTCGCGCTTTCCGCCTTCCCCACATCGGATTCAGAGGCGAATCCGGAGAGGAACCGTCAATGTCGACGTCCCCCCACCTGAAGAGTCCGGATGCGAGAAGACCGGATTCGAGACGACCGGATTCGAGACGACCCGATCCGAAGGCGATGCGCGCACTCGTCACCGCCGCGGCGGCGTCGGTCGCGCTGCTCGCGTCCTGCGCGGTCCCGGTGACCGCCGCTGCGGCAGCCGATGCGGTCCCGTCTCCCGAGCAGAGCCTGCTCGCGGACTTCACCTTCGATGCCGCCCCGAGCAACGGCGCGTTCGTCGATCGCAGCACCCGTGCGTCCGTGCAGGGAGCGGCGAACCTGGTCCCCGGGAACACCGGCCAGGGCACAGCCGCGCGGCTCTCGTCGGCCTCGTGGCTCGACCTCACCGCCACGGACGGCACGGCGCTGCTGGCGGGCCGGCAGAACGTGACGATCTCGTACGACAGCAAGCCCGACGCCTCGGCGAACACCGGCTGGGCGGTCTTCGCCGCCCGCTCGGCGACGCGTCAGGAGTACGCCCAGGAGCACTACCTCGGCGTCCTCGACCGGACCTCGGGGATCACGGTCGAGCGGTACGACAACACGAACGGCCGGAACACGGCCGGCAACCTGGCCACGACGGCGACGAACGCCGAGTGGAAGCACGTCGATCTGGTCGTCACGGAGACGACGACGCGTCTCTTCGTCGACAGGAAGCCGGTCGCCGTCAACGGCTCCGGGATCCCGCTGAGCCGGATCCTCGGCTCGTCCGGCGGAGTCCTCCAGGTGGGCAAGGCGAACTGGGGCGGGGGAGAGTACTTCTCCGGCCTGATCGACAACCTGCGCATCTACGACCGGGCGCTCTCCGGCACGGAGCTGGGCGCGGAGAACCCGGCGGTCACCTCCGACGCGGGCGCCGCACTGGCCGTGCCGGCCACCGTGCTCGGCGACCTGCCGTCCCGCGTCCTCGGCAAGCAGGTCACCTGGAGCGCCACCGGCGCCGGAGCGGGCCGCGTGCAGTCGAACGGTGCGATCGACACCTCGGGCCTCGGCACCGGGACCGCCGCCGTGACGCTCACCGCCACCGTCGAGGGCAGCAGCCAGACGTTCCGCTGGGACAGCCGCATCGCCGCCCCCGGCGGACGGATCGCGACCTACGTCAAGACGGTGACGACCACCGCCGGGACGAAGGACGACCCGCTGGCCTACAACGACGACCGCCGCGCCGACGCGCTGTTCGCCGCGGCACTGCCCGCCGGCGGCAGCAGCTGGGAGCCGCTGAACCGCTCCCAGGCGATCCTGTACGTCGCGAACGACGGTGACCAGGCCTCGAAGCCGAACGCGCAGGTGGGATCGCCGAGCCTCTTCCGCTTCTCGAACGGCGGACTCGGCGCCGTGTCGTCGCAGAACAACGCGACCGACTCCGTCTACGTGTGGACCTCCCCCGAGGGGAGCACGTTCTCGCAGCAGCGTGCCGTTCGGATCGCTCCCGGCTCGGTCGTGACCGACCCGCGGATCGTGTTCGACGCCACGGCGCAGACGTACAAGGTGTTCTGGACGGACCTGCTCACCGGTGAGGGCCGGGTGACGGTCCTCGCGGATCTCACCGCGGCCACTCCTCTCGGCGTCACCTCGAAGGCGGACACCCGGGTCCTCGGCGTCCAGGGCGCAGGACTCCCGTCCTGGGCCGCGCAGAGCCAGGCGAGCGACCTCGCGCTGACGACCGCCGAGTTCGACGTCTTCTACAAGAACTACGTCGACCTCCAGAACACGGGCGTCGAGAGGATCGACGCCACGGTCGCCCAGGGAGCCGGCGCCGGCGGAGTCGCTGCTGCGCTTCCGAAGCAGGCCACGCTGACCTACAACGACGGATCGAAGAAGAGCCTCGACGTCGACTGGCAGGACGACCTCTCCGGAGTGGACACCACCAAGCCGGGCAGCTACCAGGTCTCCGGGACCGTCCAGCAGGACCCCGAGGAGATGGTCAGCGACGCCCGCGCCGATCCGCACGTCTTCTTCAACCCCGACGACGGCTACTACTACCTCACCGGATCGCACTACGGCCAGTCCTCCCTCGGACCGATCGAGGAGAGCTCGAGCTACCGCAAGATCGGCCTCAAGCGGGCCACGACGCTCGCGGGGCTGCAGGACGCTCCGGAGCAGATCGTCATCGACCCGGACAAGGGCACCCCCGGCAAGGAGGGCCAGTACCCGAACACGTTCTACGGCTGGGGCGGCTTCATCTGGGCGCAGGAGTTCCACAAGATCAACGGCACCTGGTGGATCGTCGCCGGGATGAACAAGGGCTACGCCCCCGTCGGCGGCTTCTGCGACAACACCGTCCTCATCCCCTACACCGGCACCGACGCGTCGATCGCCGCGGGCGGCTTCTTCGACCAGACCAAGTGGGGCGAGCCCGTCGTCCTCGACGGCGCCGCGTTCGACGTCAGCTACTTCGAGCGCACCGAGGCCGGCAAGCAGCAGGGCTACTGGATCATGCCCTCCGGCGGCCAGATCCTGATCGGAAAGGCCGTCTCCGGCCCGAAGGGGACAGTGCCCCTCGTCGACGGGCAGCTCACGCGCGTGTACGGCGAGAGCCAGCCGTGGGAGATCGGCAAGCTCGCCCCCACTCCCAGCGACACCATCGAAGGACGCGACCAGGGAGTCGTCGAGGCGCCCTTCATGGTGCAGCAGGGCGACACCATCTCGATCACCTACTCGGGAGGCACCGTCGACAAGTACTACAGCCTCGGGCTCCTGAGCACGACCGCGACGGCGGACCTGCAGGACCCCGCGAGCTGGAAGCAGACCGCGTTCCCGGTCCTGGACACCAACGACACCTTCACCGGTCGTCTGGGAGCGGACGAGACGAGCTACTACACGAAGCAGCAGGCCGGAACGGGACACAACTCGTTCGCGAAGGACGAGTCGGGCAACCTCGTCCTGGCGTACCACGCCCGCCCGTACCAGGACCCGCACCTGGCGACGGACCCGGTGAACGCCGGGGGCCTGTTCGACTCGGACCGCAACACCTGGTTCAAGGGCGTCAACGTCCGCGCCAACGGCACCCTCGACCTGTCGCTGACGAAGAACCAGGAGGTGGCACCGGGGAACCGGACCGTCACCGCCACCGTCGTCGTCCGGGGAACGACCCCGACCGTGACCGCCACCGCCACGTCGCGGTGCGTCGCGGGGAAGGCCGTCGTCACGGTCGTCACCAGGAACGCCGGGACCGCCGCCGCGGTGGTCACCTGGGCGACGCCCTGGGGTGAGCGCACCCAGAGCATCGGCGCGCAGAAGACCGCCTCTCTCGCGATCACGACCCGGGCCGCCGCCATCACGGCGGGGACCCTCACCGGGACGTCCGTCGCAGGAGGCGCGAGCACGCCCGTCACCGCGGCCTATCCCGCCGCTCGCTGCGGATAGGGCGCCGGGGAGTGGGGCCGGTCCGCGGGCCGGCCCCACTTCCGCGACCCTCCACCCTCTGACTTCGATCCGCACCGGATCAGGGCAGGCAGCGCTGCCTCGCCCCGACATGAAGGAGTTCCCATGAAACCCACCACACGATGGCGCGCCGCCCTGGTCGGTGCGCTCGCCTCGGTGGTCGTCGCAGCCGGCGTGGCACTGCCGGCCGTCCCGGCGACCGCCGCCGACGATCTCCTCGTCCGCTACGACTTCTCCCAGCTCTCCGGAACGACGGTCCCCGATGCCTCCGGCGGCGGGCGCACCGCGATCCTCCGCGGCTCCGGAGCACAGGTCTCGGGGAGCGAGCTCGTCCTTCCGGGAGGCGCGAGCGGCAGCGCCGCCGCCTACCTCGAACTGCCGCGCGGCCTCATCGACGGTCGCGACACCCTCACCATCCAGACCTGGCTGCGCAACGACACCGGAGCGGGCAACTACGCCGCCGTGTTCTTCGGGACAGCCGAGAGCCCGCCGTCCCAGTACTGGCTGCTCAACCCCCGCGACCCCGGCGGGCACTTCAAATCGGTCATCACCGCGAGCCGCAACGCGCAGGCGCCGTGGACGACCGAAGCGGGCATCCCCGCGAGCGGACCGACCGGACCCGGCACCGATGCCTCCTGGGGCCTCTACACCACCGTCCTGCAGCCCGGGAAGCTGACCGGCTACTACAACGGCCGCCTCATCGCCGAGACCGTGACGAACCGATCGGTCAGCGATCTGGGCACCGATCTCGTCGGCTACATCGGCCGCTCGTCCTACGCCGACCCCTTCTACAAGGGCCGCGTGCGGGACTTCCAGATCCGCACCAGCGCTCTCTCCGCCCAGCAGGTGGCGGACAGCTACTGGAGCGGCGTCGACGCCGGTGTCCGCACCGCGGCCCTCGCCTCCGACGCGGCGGCCATCGACCTCGGACCCTCCCGCGTGAGCTCCGACCTCGCACTCCCCACCACCGGCGCGCAGGGCTCGAGCATCCGGTGGACGAGCTCCGACCCGGCGCGCATCAGCAGCACGGGAGCGGTCACCCGGCCCTCCGGCAGCACCGACGCCGCCGTCACACTGACCGCGACCCTCACCCTCGGGGGCGCCTCGACCACCCGCGACGTCCCGCTCACCGTCGCCGCGCAGAACGCCCAGGCCGACCTCGACGCTCTCGCCGAGAGCATCGTCCTCCGCCCGACGCTCGCCGACGGCGAGCTGCTCCCCACCGCTCCCGCCGGCGCGACCCTCACCTGGCGCACCACGACCGCCGGCGTGAGCATCGCAGCGGGCGCGGTGCGCACGAGCGGCACGGCGGCCGTCTCCGCGACCGTCACGGGGGAGCTCCGCTCCGGAACGGCCACCACGACGAAGACCTTCTCCGTCCGCGTCCTCCCGGCGGGCCAGGCCCGCTACCTCCTCGCCTACGAGCGCACGGCGCTGGGATCGCAGGAGTACGGCGGCAACGTCGCCTACAGCATGCACCTCGGCCTCGGTACGACCCGCACCAGCACCGAAGCGCTCAACGACAACACGGGTGTCCTGTTCGCCGACGCTCAGCCCACCGGCGTGCTCGATGTCGTGCAGACCCGGACGCTCCGCGACCCCTACGTCTTCCAGCTCGCGACCGGCGGCTACGGCGTCCTCGCCACCCGCACGCTCACCAACGGCGACGTCGACCCCGAGCGCCGCGGAACGCCGCTCTTCTTCACCACCCAGGACCTCGTCTCCTACGAGCCGCGCGGCTTCGTCGACCTGGGCGTGACCGCGGCCTCCGAGCCGCGCGCCGTCTGGGACTCGGCGGCGAAGCAGTACAGAGTGACCTGGAAGGACGCGGCGGGAGCGGACTTCTCGCGGTCCTTCACCGACCTCGCCGACGCGGGAACCCGCGGCGACCTGCGCCGAGGCGCGATCTCGCTGCCCGATGCCGCCGTCTCCACCTCGATCACCGGAGCCGTGCCCTCCAACCTGCTGGTCGTCCCCGCCGACACCGCCTCCTCTCTCGAGAAGCGACTGGGCCGGATCCGGAACACCACCGTGGCCGTCGACGCCGCGACCGTCCCGCAGGGGGCGGCGGTGCCCGCGCTCGGTGCAGCGACGCTCGGCTACTCGGACGGCTCCACGAAGAAGCTGCCGGTCGACTGGTCGGCCGCCGATCTGGCCGCCGTGGACACGACCACGCCGGGGACCTACCAGGTCAGCGGAACCGTGCGACAGCGCGACTACGCGGCGCCGTTCCTGCGTGCCGAGGCCGACCCGGACATCCTCCGCTGGAAGGACCGCTACCTCTTCATCTCCACGGACGACCGCGGCGACGACCAGCCCGGCATGTTCCTGCGGAGCTCACCGACCATCGACGGCCTCCGCACCGCCGCCGACAGCATGGTCGTCGCGCAGGGCACGGCCGGAATCGCCGGCTGCTACTGGGCGCCCGAGCTGCACGATCTCGCCGGCGAGCTCTACATCTACTACTCGCCCTGCATCGGCGCGATCGACTGGCAGCGAGTGACGTCCTACGTGCAGAAGCTGAAGACCGGCGGCGACCCGACACGTCTCGCCGACTGGGAGACGCCTCGCCCCGTCCTCAAGCAGGACGGCACGGCGCTGCAGCGCGACGCTCAGCACCCCGGCATCAGCCTCGACATGACGGTCTTCCAGGACGGCGGCCGCACCTACGTGTCCTGGTCGCAGCGCTACGTCACCGGCGGTGTCGTCGGCGACGCCGAGCTCTGGATCGCCACCATCGATCCCGCGAACCCGTGGCGCCTCACCAGCGAGCCGCGCAAGCTCGTCACCGCCTCCTACGGCTGGGAGACCAACCTCACGAACGTCGCGGAAGGAGCGACGGCCATCACCCACAACGGGAAGGTCTACCTGACCTACTCAGGATCGGGAACCGACCGCACGTACGCCGTCGGCCTCCTGACCGCCCCGTCCGGCGCCGATCTCACCGATCAGACGGTCTGGGCGAAGTCCGACGCTCCGCTCCTGAAGAGCGACCCGGCCGCGAACCTGTGGGGCCCCGGACACAACAGCTTCACGGTCGACGAGGACGGCAACGAGGTCCTGGTGTTCCACGCCCGCTCGAACGGAAGCAGCAACCGCGACACCTACCTCCGCCGGATCCACTGGGCCGCCGACGGGGGACCGGTCCTCGACATGAGCGCCGCGGAAGAGGTGCTCACCTCGAATCGCACGGTCCGCGCCACCATCACCGTCCAGGCGTCGGCCGTCACCGTGACCGCGACCGCCACGACGCGCTGCATCTCCGGCAGGGCCGTCGTCACGATCACCACCCGCAACGCCGGCGCCGGCACCGCGGACGTCGCCTGGGTCACCCCCTGGGGCGCGCGCAGCCAGCAGATCGGTGCACAGAAGACGGGCACGCTGGCGATCACCACCCGGGCCGCCTCCCTGTCCGCCGGGACGCTCGAGGGAACCGCCACGGTGAACGGGGTCGCCACTCCGGTCACGGCGACCTACCCCGCAGCACGCTGCAGCTGAGACGACCGAGAGGGGGTCCGTCCACGTCGAGTGGGCGGGCCCCCTCTCGGCGTTCCCGGACACCGCGCGCGCCGGTGGCACCGCGCAGCGAATGACGACTCGGACCGCAGCTGGAGCGACAAGTGTGGTGATTCTCCGCTCTCGTGTCCTAGTCGGTCGGCGAGGCACTCTCGAGAGAGGGCAGGAGAGACACCGAGAATCGGAGGACGAGCGTGATCTCGCGTGGATTCTCGGACGGGACGCAATGGCAAGAGCAGTAGCAATAGCAATAGCAATAGCAAGGCAAATGGCAATGGCGGTGAAGGATGTCGAGCATCCGAGTGATTCCGGAATGCGCTGCGGGCGCGGCCTCGACTCTTCCGGAATCGTGACGTGGCAGGAGAAGACGGAAGGCCCCGGCCCGGCGAAGCGACCTCGCGCTGAGGTCGCTCGCCGGGCCGGGGCCCGCAGGTCGATGTCTCGGACTACATTCCGTCGGAGAGCATGGCCTGCACGAGCTTCACATGGCGCTCGAAGCCGAGCTCGTTGTACTCGGGGTTGTAGTTCAGGCCGTAAGGCCACATGTGGCCGCCGCCGCAGTTGATGGTCGCGGTGGGGCCGTCCCAGGTGCGCAGCAGCGGAAGGGCCGAGGTCCAGCCGTTGTTCTGGCAGCGGTCGACGAAGGCGTCGTAGCCGACTCCGACGGTGTGCGAGAGCTCGTGCAGGGCGGTGCCCTCCTGCATGTAGCCGCGGTCGGCGCCGAAGCGGATGGTGCCGTTCGGGTTCGCGTCGGCGGTGGGCACGCCGGGCACGTAGTAGACGGTGTAGAACCGGTCGATGTTCGAGAGGCGGTTGTAGCGCGCGACCGCCCGATCCATCGCGTCGGTGATCCGGGCGTAGGCGTCGAGCTCGTCGGCGGAGGGGTTCGCCGAGCGGACGAGGGCGTAGGTCATCTTCTGCACGGTCGGGTCGGTGATGCTCCACCGCTGCACCTTCGAACCGGTGCAGGTCCACTGCTGGATCGCGGCGCCGTCGGTCTGAGCGAAGTCCCTGTCGTCGAGGCAGAGGTTGCTGTGCCGGTTGAGGATCTGGCTGGATCCGCCGCCGACGTCCGTGATCTGCCACTGCTGGTTGGTGGCTCCCGTGCAGGTCCACTGCCGCACCTCGGCGCCGGGAGTGGATCCGAAGTTGTAGTCGTCCAAGCAGAGGTTGCTGAAGACGTTCTTGATCTCGGCATACCCGGTTCCCAGATCACGGATCTGCCAGCGCTGATTGCTCGATTCCGAGCAGCTCCACTGGCGGACTTCGGCACCCGGCTGAGTGACGAAGTCGAAATCGTCCAGACACATGCTGCTGTGCTGATTGCGGATCTCCTGGGCAGCGCCGACCCCGACGGGCGCGGTCGCGGCCTCGGCAGGAGCGGCGACGCCGAGGGTGGTCAGGCTCGCGATCAGCGCGGCCGTCATCGTTCCGAGTAGGCGTGTCTTGATGGTGGACTTCACTGTCCTGGACATGCAATGCCTTTCAGGTTCTTCGGCCGCCCTAGCGGGTGGTCGACGTACTGATCCGGTCCACCGCGGATACGGTGAGAAGATCATTGATCCGGCTTTTCGGCGCACTCTTCAGAAGGTCGAAAGACGCGACTCGACGCGATGGAGAGGCCGGCCTCCGGATCTTTCGAGGACGAGCAGATTGTTATCGTGAACACTCCTCCTGGTCCGATCTTGTGCGTGCCGGACGACTGCTGTCAAGCCGGAATGACGCCCCGACTGGGGGACAAGTCTCCATTCCGAGCGCCATTCGGCTTTGTGGCCGATGAGCGTCCGATACGCGTTCCGAATGCCGACAAGTGTCCGTTATTCGCGGAATGGATATTCAACTTGTTACCGTGAACAATCTCTTGCTACGGTGAAGCCGCCGCCACCGGGACGACACTCCTCCGTCCGCGGCCGGCCGATGGTTCGAAGCAGAGCCCGAGAGGATGCGTCACTGATGACGTCACGACTTCCGCGTCCCGGACGCCCCTCCGCCGAGTCGGCCCGCGGCCGACGACGCAGGGCCGGCTGGTCGACCCTGGCGATCGCCGCACTGCTGCTGAGCGGGGCGATGACCCCGCTCGGAGCAGCCGGCGCGGCGACCACCGTGCCGGAGCCGATCCTGCGCTACAGCTTCGACGAGAGCGGGACCTCGTCTGCCGTCGGGTCAGCGATCCCTGACGGGGCGATCGTCGCGGACGGAGCCTCGAGTCCGCACCCCGGAACCGTCGTCGGGTCCGGAGCCCGCTCGGTCGCCGGGCCCTCCGGTTCCGCCTCCGATCGCGCGCTCTCCCTCCCCGGAGGCGCGAGCGGATCGACCGCCGCCTCCCTCCGGATCGCCCCGGGGCTGATCCCGGCCGGCACGGTGGACGTCACGATGTCCGCGTGGCTGCTCTGGAGCGGCTCGCCGGAGTGCACCTGGCCCTTCACCCTGGGGTCGGGCGTCTCCGCGCACCTGCTCGCGACCACGCAGTGCGGCGCGTCCGCCTACGGGGCCCTCACGAACGGCACCGAGGTGCGCGCGTCCGCTCCGGCTCCGGTCCCCGCCGCCCGCTGGGTCCACATGGCCGTCGTCGTCGACGGCGGCGACTCCGTCTCGACCTACCTCGACGGCAGCCTCGTCGGGCGTGGGGTGACGACCTCCACCGCGGTGGCCGCGATCGGCTCCAGCACCTTCTCGGGCTACCTCGGCAAGTCGTTCTACGGCGCCGACGCCTTCTGGGCCGGTGCACTCGACGACGTCCGAGTGTGGTCCTCCGCGCTGTCCGCCGAGCAGGTCCAGCAGAGCGCCGCGGATGTCCACTCGGCGCTCGCGACCAAGGACGCGGCGGTGTCGCTCGGCGGCACGTCCGCTGTCACCGCGGATCTCTCCCTCCCCGCCGGCGGCGCGAACGGCTCGACTCTCACCTGGTCTTCCAGCGCTCCCCGCACGGTCTCCAGCACCGGAGCGGTCACCCGGCCGGCCGCCGGCAGCTCCGATGCCGTCGTGCAGCTGACCCCGACCGCCACCCACGGGGCGGCGACCGTCATCGGCTCACCGACCACCGTCACCGTGAAGGCGTTCGCCGCCGGTGACAGCGCGCAGGCCGAGCTCGCTCGCGCCGTCGCCGACGCCGTGCGCAGCGACCCGGCGCTGCAGGGGCCGGTCCGCGGCAGTCTCTCGCTGCCCGACTCGGGAGCCGAGCTCGACGCGGTCGCCTCCCGAGCGGGAGCCGCGGACGCGGTGATCGAGTGGTCCTCCTCCGTTCCGACCGTCGTCAGCGCCGTCGATGAGGGCGCGGAGCCGGACGTCGTCCGGAAGGGCTCGGTCACCCGCGGGAGCACCGACACCGCCGTCACCCTGACCGCCACCGTGCGCGTCACCGGGACGACCCCGGTCACGGTGTCGCTGCCGGTCACGGTGCTCGCCGCCTCGCCTCTGGACCCGGCCGACCTGGACGCCTACCTGTTCGTCTACTTCACCGGCGACAGCGTCGAGGGCGAGAAGCTGCGCTTCGCGACGTCCGACGGCGACAACGCCCTGCAGTGGAAGACCCTCAACGACGCCCAGCCGGTCCTCACCTCGACCAAGGGGACCCAGGGGCTCCGAGACCCGTACATCCTGCGCTCGGCCGAGGGCGATCGCTTCTTCCTCATCGCGACCGACCTCTCCGTCGGCCGCTCGGGCTGGGGAGAGGCGACCAGCAACGGCAGCCGCCACCTGGAGGTCTGGGAGTCCACCGATCTCGTGAACTGGGGCGAGCAGCGCCACATCGAGGTCAGCGTCCCGAACGCCGGGATGACCTGGGCGCCCGAGGCGACCTACGACCCGGCCATCGACGCCTACGTCGTCTACTGGACCTCCTCGATGTACCTCGACGACGCGCGCACCCGGCCCGACGGCAACGGGCCGCAGATCGTCACCTCGATCACCCGCGACTTCCGCACCTTCACCGAGCCCGAGCCGTGGTTCGCCTCCGCCGACGTCGCCGGGCTGAACAAGGGCAACGGCCTGATCGACGCGACCGTGCTCAGGGAGGGCGATCAGTACTACCGCTTCACCAAGGCCACCCAGTCCTCCGGGTGCCCGTCACCGGACATCATCGGCCAGCGCTCCAGCGACCTCCGCGCCACCACCGCCTCCGGCGCCTGGAGCCTCATCGACACCTGCATCGGCCGCACCGCCGGCACCCCCGAGGTGGAGGGTCCCGAGATCTTCCGCGCGAACCCCGGCGACACCAGCGGCTACCGGTACTTCCTCTGGGTCGACAACTACGGGGGAGTGGGGTACATCCCGCTCGCGACGAACTCGCTCGAGGGCGACATCCAGTGGACGTACCCCGCCGCGTTCTCGCTGCCGAGCTCGCCCCGGCACGGCTCCGTGGTGTCGATCACGGCGAAGGAGCGCGACGCGCTCGCGGCGAAGTGGAACCCGGCCCTCCTGGTCACCTCGGTGAAGCCCGTCGCCGCCACCGCCCCGGTCGGCGCCACGACGGTGGCACTGCCCGCCACCGTCTCGGCCGGCTTCCGGGACGGTCACAGCGAGACCGTCGGCGTGACCTGGCGCACGGCCGACCTCTCAGGGCTGAAGAAGGCCGGCGACAGCGTCCAGGTGACGGGACGGCTGCAGAACTCGTCGGCGACCCTCGCCGTGGCGACGATCACGGCTACGGCGCCCCCGGCGGCCCCCGCGATCGCGGCGACGGCCACGGCGTCGACCCGCTGCGTGCAGGGCAAGGTCGTCCTCTCGGTCGTCGCGACGAACCCGAACGCCTTCCCGGTGAAGATGGTCGTCACCTCGACCTCGGGCTCGAAGACGTTCGCGGAGGTGGCCGCCGGCAAGAGCGTCACCCACTCGTTCACGACCCGCACCGCTGCGCTGCCCGCCGGCTCCGCGACCGCCACGGCGACCGCGTTCGTCGCGGGCAAGCCCGCCGCCGCGACGGCCACCGCGCCGTACGCGGCGGCGAGCTGCGGCTGAACCCTGTTCCTTCCACGACCCGACCGACCACCCGACACCACTGAACCGGACGGCGAAGCTGCCGTCTCGAGAACGGAGAACACCCGCATGCAGAACCACACCTCCACGGCTCGCTCCTTCCTCCTCCGCGGAACCGCCGGTCTCGCCGGAGGCCTGCTCCTGCTCGGCGTCGCCGGCACCGCCTTCGCCGACGAGCAGCAGGGCGCCGACGACGTCGACGTCAACGTGCAGATCGCGCCGCTCACCGGCGGCGGCGCCCTCTCGATGACCGTCGCGAGCGACTCCACCGCGCTGACCGAGAACGGCTCGAACAGCGTGGCCCGCCAGTTCACCGGCACGCTGCCCACGGTCACCGTCACCGACACCCGCGACGCGGCCGACATCCCCGCCGGCGCCGGCTGGTACGTGCTCGGCACGGCGAGCGACTTCGTCTCGTCGACCGGCGACACCATCGGCGCGGAGAACCTGGGCTGGGCGCCGAACCTGATCGACGGCGGCGACTCCGGTCTCGTCGCGGAGGGCGACGTCGTCGACACCGCCCTCGACGGCGGCCCCGACGGCGTCGGCCTCGTCGACCAGGAACTCCTCGCCATCACCAACGACAGCGCCGGCGTCGCCGCCGAGGGCTCCTGGACCGCGAACGCGGCCCTGACCCTCAAGACCCCCACCACCGTCGAGGCGGGCGACTACAGCTCCACCCTCACCCTCTCCCTCTTCGAGTGACCCGGCGCACGCCGGCCGAGCAGCCGCCGTCGTGCCCCTTCCCTGCTGGTCGAGTGGGCGCCCCGGCGGCGCGTGCGCTTCATGCTGGTCGAGTAGCCGCCGCAGGCGGCGTATCGAGACCCACCTCGCCGACCACGGTGGATCTCGACCCACCCGCTCCGCGGCCTCCTCGATCAGCACGCCGACGTCCCCGCCCGCCACCGCCCGCCCCTTTCCCCCAGGGATGACCTTGCGCTCACCGCACCCCCGATCACTCGGCCTCCGTTCCTGATGGCAGCCTTCCGCCCTGACGCGGTTCCCAGCACCTGCCGCTCCTGCGCCGCCGGCCGGTCCCTCGACGCCCTGATCCTCATCGAGCTCGCGCGAGGCGTGAACTGCGATGAGTCGCGCCTGCTGTCGGCTCTGGCGGTCCGAGTGGATCACCGGATCGGCCTCGTGCAGTTGCGGTCACGACTCCGCGAGCTCGCGAACCGAGGACTGGTGCTGCTCGAAGGACACCGCCGGACGATGCTGCTGCGCATCGCGCAGTTCTCGATCACCCGTGCCGGCCGGGACTCCCTCGCCGCTCACGCGCGAGCGCTGGACCTCCTCGCGGAGGAGATCCACGTCGCGCTCCTCACCCGGCGCTGACGGCGACGCCACCCGGACCCACGCGCGCACCGCGGTCGGGACGGGGACCGTGGTCGCCACGAGGCGGTGCCGGGGCCCCGCGCGGTCGCCGGTCAGCCCGCAGGGTGGCCGCTCCTGCCGGTCGAGCAGCCACCGACACGGCCACTCCTGCTGTCCCGAAGAGCCACCGAGGCAGCCCGTCGTGCTGGTCGAGCAACTGCCTCCAACGGTGTGTCGAGCGGAGGGGGCGCTTCGGCGCCGGCGCATGGCGGGTAAGAGACGGCCGTCCTCACGGTGGGTGGGTCTCGATACGCCCCTTCGGGGCTACTCGACCAGCATGTCTGCGGACCTCTCTTCCAAGTAGACCCACCCGTGCTGGTCGAGTAGCCGCCTCCGGCGGCCCCTGCATGCTCGTCGAGTAGCCGCGTCCGGCAGCCCTTGCATGCTGGTCGAGTAGCCGCCTCCGGCGGCGTATCGAGACCCACCATCACCGAGACATCCGGGAGCGAGTCTCCTCCACACTCGCGATCCGACGGCGTTGTCCCCGATCAGCCGATGGTTCCGCCTCCGGTGTCGGTGGCTCCTGCTTCAATACGCGTATGTCAGAAGATGAGAACGCAGCAACACTCGCGGAGGTGCGCGACTGCTTCACCGACGCCGCGACCGCCGAGCGCGCCGCATCCCCGACGCGCCTGAGAGCCGCAGAACGCATCCACCGCGGCTACCGCGTCGCGCTCACCGTCCCGGAATCGTTCGCCCGCGGTGCGACCCGGAGCGAGACCCGGGACCTGGTCGAGCGCTCCATCCGCGCCGAGCTCGCGGTCACGATCGGCGTCTCCGAGCGGGAGGTCTCACGTCGGCTCGAGACCGCGCAGATGCTGATGGAGCACCTTCCCCTCACCCGCGCCCTGCTCCGCGACGGTCGGATCCTCTGGGAGGTCGGCGAGGCCGTCTGCAGGACCGCGAGCAGCCTCCCGGAGGCCTCCCGCTCCGCACTCGACGAACGCGCAGCCGTCGCCGCGCTCACGATGACGACCACGCAGCTGCGCCGCGCACTCAGCCGCTGGCGCGAGGAGCTGCACGAGCAGCCCCTCGCCGAACGCCACGCCCGCGCGAAGGAGGACCGCGCCGTCTGGGTCACCCCGGACATCGACGGCATGGCGACCCTCTGCGTCCACGCTCCCGCGCCGGCGGTGACGGGCGCTTACGACCGCCTCCGCCGCATCGCGCGCACCCTCCGCGACGACGGCGACCCCCGCACCCTTCAGCAGTTGAGCGCGGACGCGGCGGTCGATCTGCTCTGCGACGGTGACATCGCCGGAACCACGCCGAACGCCGAGCACCGGCCCGACCCGACCTTCGTCCCCGGCATCCGCGCCGAGGTCCGGCTGACCCTCGCCGCCTCCACCGCCGTGGGTCTCGACGACGCTCCCGCGGATCTCGACGGATACGGCCCGGTCCCCGCCGAGATCGCCCGCGAGCTGATCCGCACGGCTCCTTCGTTCACCCGGGTCCTCACCGATCCGGAGACGGGCGCGGTCGTCTCCGTGGGACGCACCCACCGGGTCCCGCCGCCGCAGATGCGCCTGCACCTCCAGCTGCGGGACCAGACCTGCCGCTTCGCCGGCTGCACCCGGCCCGCCGCGACCAGCGAGGCCGACCACACCCTCGAGTGGCGCAACGGCGGCGAGACGTCTTTGGAGAACCTCGTCTCGCTCTGCACGTCCCACCACCACATCCGGCACGGGGACCAGTGGACCTACGTCACAAGCGACGACGGAATGATCGTCTGGACGAGCCCGACGGGCCGGCGGATCAGCAACCGGCCACCGGCACTCCCCGGGCGTCCGCCCGACCCGCCACCGAAGCCCCGCTTCGAGGACGTACCCGCACCGTTCTGACGACGGTGGATCTCGATACGCCCGCTGCGCGGGCTACTCGATCAGCATGAATCGCCCGCAGGACGCGTCGGTGTGAGCCCGCACGTGCTGCCTGAACCGCGCGTCGGGTGCGCCGGCGTGCGCCCGCACATGCGGTCGAGCAGCGCGCAGCGCGTATCGAGACCCACGACGTGCAGAGCGGTCGATCTCGATACGCCCGCTGCGCGGGCTACTCGATCAGCATGAATCGCCCGCAGGCATGTCGGCGAACGTCCGCACATGCTGGTCGAGCAGCGCGCCTCGCGACCGATGTCGTGCCGGGCGGTGGATCTACTTGGAAGAGACGCCCGCAGACATGCTGGTCGAGTAGCCCCGCAGGGGCGTATCGAGACCCTCCTACCCGAGGACGTCGGTCTCTTCCCCGCTCTGCGCTGGCGCCGGAGTCGCCCCCTCCGCTCGATACGCCCGCTCCGCGGACTACTCGATCAGCATGAATCGCGCGCAGGACGTCGGTGTGAGTCCGCACATGCTGGTCGAGTAGCCCGAAGGGCGCATCGAAACCCGCCGCCGTCAGGCGGGCACCCGCCGAGGCTGCGACACAGGGGACTCGGTCGGCACGGCGGCGGCGGCGACCGACGCCGGGTCCTCGCCGCTGCGCAGGGGGAGGAGGCGGAAGTGCTGGCGGTAGGGGCCCTTCTCCGGGGTGTTGCTGTACTTCTCCGGGCGGGTCTGCACGTCCCAGTTGCCGCCCTGGAGGCCCTCCTGGGCGGCGTCGACCCGGACGACCGTCCTCGTCGACGAGGGGACCTCGTGCCAGTGCCTGCGGTCGGCCAGCTCGTCCGGGCTGTTCGGCTGAGCGTTGAAGAACATGCTCCCGGCCGACGTGCTGCCGCCGGACGCACTGCCGCCGGACGCACTGCCGCCGGACGCACTGCCGCCGGAGGTGCCGTCGCCGGCCAGGACGAGCACGCCCGCGCCGCTGCCGTCGACGAGGGCGGCCCAGCGGGTGTCGGCCTTGTTCGCACTGTCCTGCGGCCGGCTGTAGCGGGTCGGCTGGTCGTCGACGGCACCGCTCCAGCGGCCGAAGAACGCCGACGCCCGGCGGTCGGCGGACGACTCGTGCGGGCCGCGGCCGTACCAGTGCAGGGTCGAGAGCTCCGGCGCGAGCCCGAACGTGGTGCCGACGACCTGCGGGTTCGGCGTGCCCTCGACCGGCGAGAAGGTGGAGAGCACGTCGACCTGACCCGTGCCGTGGATCGTGTAGACGATCGACTGCGGAGAGGTCGTCACCCGGCCGCTCGGCCGGAACGGCACCGCCGTGGTCACCGACCCGTCGACCGTGATGCGGACGGCGCCCGGCGTCTCCTCGACGTCGACCCGATCGATCGCCCACTCCTCGCCGACGCCGCGCCAGGGCAGCGACGGCTCCGGGCGCTCGAGCCGGATGTCCGGGATGGAGAGCTCGGGGTCGTTCGGGGTGCGCCAGAAGTTCGGCAGCAGCGGCGCGGCGAGCCGCTCGCGACCGCCGTAGCGGAGCGAGGTCAGGCGCCCGGTGGAGCGGTCGACGGTCGCCGAGAACGCGGGCCCGCGCACGACGATCGCCGTGCCCTCCTCGGTCGCGGTCACCGGCGGCAGATCCCGCGACGCCCGGCGGCGGGCCGCAGAGGCGTCGACGGGCAGCTCGAACTGGGCGCGCGCGATGACGTGACCCGCCTCCGCCCAGGCGGTGGGCGCGGCGAGGGCCAGCTGCACGTCGAGGCGGCACTCGCGCGCCGCGTCCTGCGCAGCTGGCTCCGGCAGCAGGTAGGGCAGCGTGACCCGCCCCTCCTCCTGCGGGCCGATCGCCCACTCCGCGCCGGGCAGCGAGCCCTGCTGCACCGGCTCGCCGTCCGCCGACACGGTCCAGTGCACGACGTAGCCGTCGAGCCCGGTGAACAGGTGCTCGTTCGCGACGAGGAGCTCGCCGGCGCGCAGATCGACCGCGGTGACGGAGACCGGCTGGTAGGCGAGCGCCGCCTCGGCCAGCTTCGGGGTCGGGGTGCGGTCGGCGAGGACGAGGCCGCTCATGTGGGCGCTCTCCTGGTTCGGCTCGTCGCCCCAGTCGCCGCCGTAGGCGAGGAACTCCTCCTCGGGCCGGTCGGGGCGCGGCCAGTACAGGCCCTTGTCGGCCCAGTCCCAGAGGAAGCCGCCGGGCATCGCGCGCGGGTCCTCGCGCGCGGCCGCCCAGTACTCCTCGAGGTAGCCGGAGGTGTTGCCCTGGCTGAAGGCGTACTCGACCAGCAGGTAGGGCCGCGGATCCCGGCGCGAGCGCTCGGCGAACTGCGCGACCGGCGGGTAGAAGTCGCCGTCGAAGTCCGAGAGACCGGCCGGGACGACCCAGGTGCCGGAGCCGACGGGGTCCTGGTAGCTGACGGGGCGGGTCGGGTCGTGCTCCTTCGCCCACTCGTACATCGCCTGCAGGTTCGCGCCGACTCCGGACTCGTTGCCGATCGACCAGGCGATCACGCTGGGGTGGTTCTTGTCGTGCTCGACCATGCTCCGCATCCGCTGGAGCAGGGGCGCGCGCAGCTCGGGGCGGTCGCCGGGCAGGAAGGGCGCCCCGTCGTCGTCGATGCGGTTGATGTGCGTCTCGTTGTTCGCCTCGTCGACGAGGTAGAGCCCGTACTCGTCGGCCAGGTCGTACCAGCGCGGGTCGTTCGGGTAGTGCGAGGTGCGGACGGCGGTGATGTTGCTCTGCTTCATCAGCCGGATGTCCGCGATCATGTCGTCGCGGCTCAGCGTGCGGCCGGTGCGCGGGCTCCACTCGTGCCGGTTGACGCCGCGGAGCGAGACCGCCCGGCCGTTCACGAGCAGCACGCCGTCCACGATCTCGACGCGGCGGAAGCCGACCCTCACGGCGACGCGCTCGAGGACGGCGCCGGTCGCGTCGCTCAGCTCGACGAGGAGCGTGGAGAGCTCCGGCGTCTCCGCGGACCAGAGTCGCGGGGACGAGACGGGGATGCTCGCCTGGCTCGCCGCGCGTCCGTCGGCGTCGAGAGCGACCGTCCGACTCTGTCCGCCGACCTCCGCCGCACCCGGCGCGGTGCCGTCGAACAGCCGCGTGCGGAGCTCGAGACCGGCCGCGGACGCCCCGGCGTGCGCGTCGATCGCGACCGAGACCTCGACCGACCCGGCGGTGAACGTGTCATCGAGCGGGGTGCGCACCGTGACGTCGCGGATCATCGCCGCCGCGCGCGAGAGCAGCCGCACGCTCCGGAAGATCCCGGAGAGGCGGACGTTGTCCTGGTTCTCGAGGTAGGAGCCCGTGCACCAGCGGTGCACCTCGACGGCGAGGACGTTCGAGCCGGCCCGCACGTGCTCCGTGACCTCGAACTCGCCGGTCGTGTAGCTGTCCTCCCGGTAGCCGAGGCGGTGCCCGTTGAGCCAGACCGAGCAGGCCGACTCCACGCCGTCGAACTGGAGGAAGGTGCGGCGCTGCTCCCAGCCGTCCGGCAGCTCGAAGGCGGTGCGGTACTGGCCGACCGGGTTGTAGAGGGTCGGCGCGTTCGGGTAGTCGCCGCGCGGGTCCGGCTGCTCGTGCCGCCCGTTCGCGCCGGTCCAGGGCAGCACGAGATTGGTGCCGATCGGGAAGTCGTAGCCGTGCAGCTGCCAGCTGGCGGGGACCGGGACGGTCGGCCACGCCGAGTCGTCCCAGTCCTCGGCCGCGAAGCCGTCCAGGCGGCCGGCCGGGTTCGGCGCCCAGTGGAAGCGCCAGTCGCCGTCGAGGCTGTGCGCGAGCGGCGTGCTCGCGCGGTCGCCCTCCAGTGCGGCGTCGAGCGTGGCGAAGGGGGTGAGCACGGCGTGCGCCGGCTCCGTGCCCCACTCGAACACGTCGGGGTCGTTCCACTCCTGGGCGAGGGTCATGCGGTGCTCCTTGGGGTGCGTCGTGCGTGGGGCGTCGGGCTTGGTGCGTCGGGCGTGCAGCGGTGCGCGGTGACAACGGAGTCCCCTCCCTCCGCCCGGGTCGCGGGCGAGGGGAGGGGACGGGTGAGCCGCTACTGGTCGTAGGCGCTCTGCCAGATCTCGGCGTAGCGGTCGGCGCCGAGGCTGGTCAGGGCGTCGAGGTAGGACTGCCAGTCGGCGTCGCTCTCGGGGTCGCGGACGCCGGTGACGAACTCGGCGGTCGCCGTGGCGACGCTGCTCTCGACGTTGGCGGTGAGGGTGGAGAGCTCGCTCGCGTCCTCGGAGGGGACCCAGATGTTCCAGTAGGGGAACATCGCGTCGGACTCCTTGCCGGCGTACTGGTCGGTCGCCTCGAACAGGCGGCGCTCGAAGCCCGCCTCGGTGTAGATGTCGAGCGGCTGGACCTGGCTGGCGCGGAACTCGGCCGTGTCGAACACCTGGGCCATCGGGCCCCAGTTGCCGTTGTAGTCGGCCTCGTTCGACTCGTCCATCTTGGTGTCGACGAGGGACGGCTCGAGGCTCTGGTCGAGCGCGATCTCGCCCTCCTCGGGGGCGCGCCAGCCGATGCCCTCCTCGCCGAACTCGCCGCGGACGTGGCCCTCGGGCGAGAACAGGTAGTCCATCATCTCGACGATGACCTTCTGCTCCACCTCGTCGGCCGCCTTGGTCACGACGAAGGTCGCGCCGGGGACGCTCGGGAGCAGGAAGGTGGCGTTCTGGCCGCCGGGGCCCGTCAGCGGCGGGAGCAGGTCGTACTGCGTGTCGCGCCCGTCCTCCTGGCCGATGGTCACGGCGAAGCCGGGGTGGATGGCGGTGAAGCCGCCGATGAGCACGCCCTGCGCCGCGTTGCCGGTCGCGGTCATCTGGTCGCCGCCCTGCGAGAAGGTGGCGGGGTCGATCAGGCCGGCGTCCCACAGCTTGCGGAGGAACTTCAGGCCGTCGCGCCAGCCGTCCTGCATGGTCTGCAGCTGCACGGTGTCGCCGTCGAGTCCGAGCGAGACGGGCTGCCCGTTCGCGCCGGAGCCGGTGTTGAACGCGTTGTAGATGAAGGCGTTCATGATGTACGGCACAAGCGACTGCTGGGTGCTGCCGGTCAGCGGGATCTCGTCGGCCTGGCCGTTGCCGTTCGGGTCCTGGGTCTTGAAGGCCTGCATCACCGCGAAGAACTCGTCGGGCGTGGTGGGAGCGGCGAGGCCGAGGGTGTCGAGCCAGTCGGTGTTGATCCAGAACTTGTACGGGTAGGAGCAGTGGTAGCAGTCGTTCCACTGCGGCAGGCCCCAGATCTTCCCGTCCGGCGTTTCGGTGAGCTCCTTGAAGCCCGGCTCCGCGTCGAGGGCCGCCTTGATGTTCGGGCCGTTCTCGTCGATGAGGTCGTTGAGCTGCACGAGCAGGCCCTGGTCGCCGTAGCGCTGGAGCTCGGCGCGGCTGAACTGCGAGGCCCACGGGACGAGCATGTACGCCTCGGGCAGGTCGCCGCCGGCGAGCGAGATCTGCCGCGCCTCGGCCGCCTCGGACGCGCCGTACGAGGTGGTCTCGAACTGGATGTCGACGTCGAACTCGTCCTCGAGGACCTTGGTGAACGAGTTGGTGTTCAGGTCGATCTGCGCGCCCTGCTCGCCGAAGATCCGGATGACCTTGCGGTCCGCCTCCGGGCTCTCGCCGGTGCAGCCGGTGAGCCCGATGATCGCGGTGGTGAGGACGGCGCCGAGGAGGAGGTGCTTCCTCCGCGCGGCGACTCTGCCGTGCTGTGTGCGAGAGAACAAGGTGTTTCCTTCCATGGGTGAGAGAGCCGCGGGGGAGTTCCGCGCGACCGGGGGGAGTCGGCCCTGTGCGGGCCGTGCTCGGGGTGCTCAGCCCTTGACGGCGCCGAGCATGATGCCCTTGTTGAAGTACCGGGCGACGAAGGGGTAGAGGATCATCACCGGGACCGTCGAGATGACGATCAGCGAGTACTTGAGGAGATCCGCGAGCTGCTGGCGCTCGATCTGCGCGGCCGCGTCCATGCCCGGTGTCGCCTGATTGAGGATCAGGACGTTCCGCAGCACGAGCTGCAGCGGATAGAGGCTTGGATCGCGGAGATAGAGCAGTGCGTCGAAGTAGGAGTTCCACTGGTAGATCGCGTACATCAGCGCGATCACCGCGAGCAGCGGCTTCGAGAGCGGGAGCACGATCGTCCAGAGGAAGCGCAGATCGCTCGCGCCGTCCAGCTGCGCCGCCTCGTACAGCTCGTCCGGGATGGAGGAGCGGAAGAAGACGACGGCGATGATCACCTGCCAGACGCCGACGGCCTGGGGGAGGATCAGCGCCCAGCGGGTGTCGAGCAGGCCGAGCTGCTGCACCACCAGATAGGTGGGGATGATGCCGCCGGCGAAGAGCATCGTGAAGATGACGCCGAGGGTGATCCCGCCGCGGCCCCAGAAGTCCTTCCGCGAGAGCGGATAGGCGATCGCGACGGTCAGCGCGAGGCTGACGAAGGTGCCGGCGGCCGTGTAGAAGAGCGAGTTGGCGAAGCCGGTGACGATCGTCGAGTCGCCGAGGGCGCGCTCGTAGCCCTCGAGGGTGAAGTCGATCGGCCAGAAGCTCACCCGGCCGGACGAGACGGCCAGCGGCGAGCTGAACGAGCTGGCCAGGATGTAGAGCAGCGGCAGGAGGACTGCGAGCAGGAACGTCGTGAGCAGGACGTAGACGGCGATCATGAAGACGCGGTCGACCATCGGGTCCTTGATCCGGGTCGCACGCTGCCGGCGGCGCGGCGGCCGGGCGGCCTCGCCGTCCTCGTGAGCGGTCGTCGATGGCGTGTCGAGTGCGGTCACCAGAGCCCCTGTCCCGTGATCCGCTTCGCGAGCGAGTTGACGCCCAGGAGCAGGACCAGATTGATCATTCCGTTGAAGAGCCCGATGGCTGCGGCCTGACTGAAGTCGGCGTTGAGCAGACCCACTTTGTAGACGTAGGTGGGGATGATCTCGGACTGCGAGAGATTGAGGGAGTTCTGCAGGAGGAAGGCCTTCTCGAATCCGATCGCCATCACATTGCCGACGCCGAGGATCAGGATGGTGATCGCCGTGGGCATGATGCCCGGGATGTCGACGTGCCAGATCTTCTGCAGCCGGCTCGCGCCGTCCATCCGGGCGGCCTCGTAGAGCGAGGTGTCGATGGAGGAGAGGGCCGCGAGATAGAGGACGGCGGAATAGCCGGTCGTCTGCCAGACGTCGCTGAAGACGTAGATGTGCCGGAAGAAGTCCGGGTCGCCGAGGAAGTCGATCGCCCCGAGTCCGAAGAACGACGTGACGTCGCTGACCGGGCCGAGCTTGGGCGAGAGGAAGAGGATCGTCATCGAGATCACGACGACCGTGGAGATGAAGTACGGCGCGTAGGTGACCATCTGCACGGTCCGCTGGAAGAACCGCAGCCGCACCTCGTTCAGCGCGAGCGCGAGCAGGATCGGGAACGGGAAGCCGGCCAGCACCACGTAGGCGGAGAGCAGGAAGGTGTTCTTCAGCAGCGTCCAGAAGATCGGGTTCGAGAAGAACCGCTCGAAGTGCTTGAAGCCCACCCACGGGCTGCCCCAGACGCCGTCGATGACGTTGTAGTCCTTGAACGCGATGATCGCGTTCGACATCGGCACGTACTTGAAGACGATGAAGTAGAGCAGCGGCGGCAGGATCAGCAGGTAGAGCTGCCAGTGCCGCCGGAAGCTGCGCCGGGCGGCGCGGAAGCCGCGGGCGTTCGAGCGGCCCCGGATCGACGCCGGGCCGCCGGGGACGGGCGCCTCCGGGCCGGGGGCGCCGGGCACGGTCGAGCCGGGGACGGTGGTCCCGGGCGCGCCGGTCAGCGGCATCACCATGCCGTGCCGACCGGTGTCGGGAGGAGGGGCGGACGGGTCGCCGTGCAGGCGTCGCGTGCCCCTGGTCGGGTCGTCATGTCGAGAGCATCCAATCGCCGGTGATTCGGAACGAGGACGAGACTAAGCAGCCGATAACACCCGTGTCAATAAGAAAACGAAACGTTTCGTGTACTTCTCGAGCGAGTTCCCGCGAAGCCGGGGAACGCTATTCTTTCGAAAGTCCGAGAAGCCGTTCTTGCGAAAGTCCGCGCTATTCTTTCGAAAGCCGCTGAAGTCCGATCTGCGAAGACGGGCCGGATTCGAGAGACGCCTGCTCGACCGAGCGAGCGCCGAGGCCGTGGTTCTCGGGCAGGCCCGAGGTGGGCGAGCCGGTGCCCTCCGGTCTCGCTCGCGACGGACGGTCCTCCGGGTCAGATCGACCGGCGTCGCACGGGTGGGCAGGGGATCAGCTGCGGGCGGTCGGCGGCTCCGCGCTCAGTGCCGAGAAGAGCGCGCACACCGGCGGCGCCGAGCTCGTAGTGCGGCAGCGCGACAGTGCTGAGCGGGGGGCGGAGGTGCGCCGCGATGACGTCCTGGTTGTCGAAGCCGATCACCGCGACGTCCTCGGGGATCCGCAGTCCGCGCTCGCGGAGTCCGTCGTAGAGACCCATCGCCACGCGGTCGTTGTGGCAGAAGACCGCGGTGGCGCGGGAGGCGAGGACGCGCTCCGTCGCGAGGTAGCCGCCCTCCTGCTCGGGGGAGGTGTCGACGACCAGCTCGACGTCGAAGGAGATCCCGGCCGCGGCGAGAGCGGCGCGGTAGCCGGCCAGCCGGCCGTTGCGCGCGGGGGAGTCGGTGGTCGTGTTCAGGAAGGCGATGCGCCGGTGGCCCGCGGCGAGCAGCTCCTCGGCTGCTGTCCTCCCGCCCTGCTCCTCGTCCGGCACGACCGCCGGCAGCCCACTGCCGGGGGCGAAGCAGTTGACGAGAACGGTGCCGGCCTGCTGGAGCATCTCGGGGACGACGATCTCGCGGTGGACCCATGTCGAGTAGAGGATGCCGTGCACCTGGTGCTCGAGCATCATCGCGATCGCCTCGTCCTCGGCGGCGCGGTCGCCCTCGGTGTTCGCGATCAGCAGGACGTAGCCGTGCTTCCAGGCCTCGTCCTGGGCGCCGTGGATGATCTGGCCGGCGAAGGGAGTGGTCGCGATCGCGTCGGCCACGAGGCCGATGAAGCGAGAGCTCCCGTGCCGGAGCGTCTTCGCCAGGGCGTTCGGGCGGTAGCCGAGAGCGGCCACCGCCTCCTGCACCCGCAGGCGCGCACCCTCGCCGATGCGGGCCCCCGGCTTGTCGTTGATGACGTGCGAGACGGTCGCCACGGACACGCCGGCGGCCTTCGCCACATCCCGCATGGTGACGACCGGTCCGTTGCGTCCGTGGTCCGTCGTGCTCATCCCTTGGTCGCTCCGCTCTCCAGGCCTTGGATCATGGCCTTGTTCAGGACGAGGAAGACCAGCAGCAGTGGCGTCACCGTCACGCAGACCGCCGCGAAGGTGGCCGTCCAGTCAGTGTTCCCCATCGCACCGATGTAGTTCTGCAGGCCGAGCGGAATGGTCTTCAATCCGTCCGAGAGGACGAAGGTGTTGGCGAAGATGAAGTCGTTCCAGATGAAGATGCTGTTGACGAGCACCACCGTGATGATGGTGTTGACCGAGAGCGGCGAGGTGATCCGGAGGAAGATCCGGTACGGCCCGGCTCCGTCCAGCGAGGCCGCCTCGTACATCTCGGCGGGGATGTACTCGTAGAACGACGAGAAGAGGTACACCGCCATCGGCAGCGCGAAGGCGGCGAGCGGGATGATCATCGACAGGTGCGTGTCGAGGAGCCCGACCTGCGAGTAGTCGATGAACAGCGGGACGAGCGCGATCTGCACGGGGACGATGATCCCGAGCAGGAACAGCGATCGCACGAGCCTGCTGAACCGGAATCCGAGCACCTGCAGGGCGAACGCCGCCATCATGCCGGCCACGACGATGACGGCGCTGGCGCCGAGGGTGACGATGAGGCTGTTCACGATGTTCAGACCCAGGTTCCCGGTGGCGAAGGCCCGGGAGTAGTTCTCGAGCGTGACCGCCGCGGGCAGCGCGAAGGGGTCGCCGCCGGCGAAGTCGGCCGCCGTGCGGAAGCTGGTCAGGAACAGCCAGGCGAGCGGGTACACCTGCACGAGGACGATCGCGACGATCGTCACCGTGAGCAGCGTGCGCTGCACCCGGAGCCGCGGGGACCGGCGCGGTCGGCGAGGGCGGGGTCCGGGCGCGGAGGCGGACGGCGTCGCCGCCGGGCGGGTGAGCACGGGCGTGGTCATGAGTCGTCCCTTCGACGCAGGAGCAGGAGGATGACGCCGACCGCGATCAGGCACTCGATCACGATGAACACCGAGATCGCGCTGGCGTAGCCGTAGTCGGTGTGCACGAAGGCCGTCTTGTACATGTAGGTGGTCAGCAGCTCGGACGACTGGCCCGGTCCGCCGTTGGTGAGCAGGTACGGGATGTCGAACCCGCGCAGGGCGAAGGTGGTGGCCATGATCGTCGTCGTGATCCAGACCGGGCGGATGTAGGGGAAGCGCACCCGCCGGAAGAGCTGCCACCAGGTGGCGCCGTCCAGCCGCGCCGCCTCCTCGAGCTCTCGCGGCACCGCGAGCAGGGCGGCGTAGATGATCAGCATGTAGAGGCCGGTGAAGCGCCAGCCCTCGGGGATCGAGACGGCGGCGAGCACGGTCGAGACGTTCGAGAGCCAGGCGGTCTGCAGGCCGTCGAGCCCGATCCAGCTGAGTGCCTGGTTGACCAGGCCCAGCGGCTCCAGCGAGTAGATCCGCTGGAACAGGATCGCGATCGCGACCGTCGAGATGACCGCGGGCAGCAGGTAGAGCGTCTTGACCAGCTCGCGGAACCGCGGGAGGGCGGTGAGCAGGCTCGCCACGATCAGAGCGCCGCCGAGCTGCAGGACGAGGCAGATCGCCAGATAGCCGAGGGCGTTGCCGAACGAGGTCCAGAAGACGTCGTCGCGGGTCAGCATCTTGATGTAGTTGTCGAGCCCGACGAAGGCCATGTCGGTGATGCCGTCCCAGCGGAAGAAGCTCAGGACGAGCGACTGCACGATCGGCAGCAGCACCGCCAGGCCGTAGACCACGAGCGGTGGCAGCAGGAAGACGAGGACGGAGAGGCGGGAGCGGCGGGGGAGCATCGAGGTGACGGCCGGACGCGCGCGTCGCCGCGTCGGGGTGTGGGCGAGCTCAGTCATCGCTGTTCTCCGCGAGGGCCGCGTCCATGGTCTCGACGAACTGGTCCGGCGTGGTGTCCCCCTGGACGAGCAGGGTCAGCTCCTGCTGCAGGCGGGTGTTGGTCGCGGGGTCGAGCTGGGTGTCCCAGGGCATCGCGATGGCGGAGCCGACGCTGTCGGCCTGCTCGACCGCGCGGGAGTACAGCGGGGTCGCGTCGCCGGGGACCGCCGTGGTGGCCGTGGTGGTGGGCGAGAGGGCGCCGGTGGCGGCGTAGACCTCGGGGTAGCGCTTCAGGGCGAAGGCGAGGAAGTCGCGCACCAGCGGGTCGTAGGTCCGGGCGTTGACGGCCATGCCGATGCCGGACGGCGTGACGTACTCGTCGTCGGCCGTCACCGCTCCCTCGACGCTCGGCAGGGTGAAGTAGTCGACGGAGTCGCGCACGGCCGGATCGAGGGACTCGGTCGCGAGGTTGCCCAGCTCCCAGGTGCCGATGTTGTAGACCGCGGCCTTCCCCGAGGTGAAGAGCGCCTGCGCATCGGCGTAGCCGGTCGAGGAGAAGCCCTCCTGGAAGCAGCCCGCCTCACCGAGGGACGAGAGCCACTCGGCCGCGGCGCGACCGGGCGCGTCCGAGAAGGAGGCCTTGCCGCTCTTGAGGTCCTGCACGTACTGCGGGCCGGCCGTGCGGAACGGGTAGTAGGCCATGTAGCGCTCGAGCGGCCACTGGTCCTGGCCGTCGAGGGCGATCGGAGTGACGCCCTGGGCGCGCAGCGCCTCGCACATCGCCGGGAAGTCGTCGAGGGTCGCCGGGACCGGGACGCCGGCCTTCTCGAGGAGCGCCGAGTTGTACCAGAAGAACTCGAGCTGGAACTCGAACGGCACCATGTGGAGGGAGCCGTCGTCGAAGCGCTGGTAGTCGAGGGCGGCCGTGCGGTAGTCGTCCGCGAGTCCGAGGTCCTCGAGCAGCGCGTCGACGTCCATCATGCGGCCCTGCGAGGCGAGCTTCTGCGCGAACGGGGTGGCGTCGGTGTCGAAGAGCTCGGGCAGCTTGTTCGCCGCAGCGAGCGTCTCGTACTTCTGCACGTAGGAGGGACGGTCGGGAGTCGTGATCAGGTCGAGCTCGAAGCCGGGGTGATCGGCCGCGTACTCGTCCGCGATCTGCTGCATCGCGGTGATGACGCCTCCGTCGGCGGGTCTCGAGAGCAGCCACGAGATCGGGCGGGGGACGATCTCGCCCTCGGGGTGCACGTCGGTGGGAGCGACGCCCGCCGAGCCCCCGGCGCAGCCGGAGAGCAGGAGGACGAGGGCGGTCGAGGCTGCGGCGAGGAACGAGCCTCTGCGCGTGATGGCGGGCATGGTCGGAATCTCCATTGATCGGTGTGCGGTGAGGTGGGGGCGGTGGTGGTCGGGCCGGGGTGGTCGGGCTGGGGTGGTCGGGCGGCGGTTGGTCAGGCGCCGGCGGAGACGAGCCGGCGCGTCCGGTCGGTGCCGCTCGAGCGGCGGCGGGCGGCGAGCGCGAAGCCGAGGACGTCGATCCGGCCCTCGCCGACGAAGACGCCGACGTCGCCGGCGGGGCGGTCGTAGAGGCGCGTGCTGAGCACGACGGCGTCGTCGACCGTCGCGATGCAGAGGTCGCCGTCGACGACGACCTCGAGCTCGTGGCGCCCGGGCTCGAGCCGGACCGGCCGCTCGAGCTCGACGGCGAAGGGGACGTCTCCGGAGATCTGCCACTGCTCCGTCCCGGTCGCGCGGCGGGGCCAGCGGTCGAGGACGAGACGGTGGCGACGCGGCTCGAGACGCAGGACGTAGCTCTCGTCGCCGTCGGCGCTCGCCCGGAGGAGCACGCCGCACTCGGTCATGCCGGCGCCGATGTCGAGGGTGGCGACCAGTCGGAACGCGCTGGGCGCCTCCTCCCCGCTCAGCAGCTGCGCGTAGCCGTCGGGCGCGTCGAGGACGCTCCCCTCCGGTGCCAGGGGCCGGGGCTCCTCGAAGCTCTCGCGCAGCTCCTCCGTCAGGTGGAAGGCGAGAGTGCCGTCGCCGCGCTGCTCGGCCTCGAGCACCGAGAGGGTGCCGGCCCACTGCCAGGCGCCGTCATCGCTCGAGCCCTCGCGGGAGGCGATCCAGCCGAAGAAGAAGCGGCGTCCGTCGCGCTCGGCCGACTTCGCGGCGTAGAAGGCCCGGCCGTCGACGGTATCGTGCTCCGGCACGAGCCAGGGCCCGTGCAGATCGCGCGACATCCGGTAGCGGGTGGTGAAGGAGTCGCTGAACTCGGACCAGACGAGGTACCACCATCCGCCCCACTGGAAGACCTCCGGGCACTCGTGGGCGAGGTAGCGGCGCGGGTCCCAGAACGGCTCGGCCGCGTCCCAGGTGACGAGGTCGGTCGAGGTGCACTGGGCGATCACGCCGCGCCGTCGAGACGGGCCGTCGGCGTGCCGCGCGGTGATCAGCATGCGCCAGACTCCGGCCTCCTCGTCGCGGAGCACGAAGGGATCGCGCCAGTCGGCCGTCTCGTACCCGGGTGTCGCGCCGAAGGTGTCCGCGGGGCGGCGCTGCCAGGAGCGCATGCCGTCGCGGCTGGTCGCGTGCAGGACCAGCTGCAGCGGGAGGCCGTCGGTGCCCCGGCGCTCCGGGTTCTGCCCGGTGTAGAACACGTGGTGGACGCCGTCGGAGTCCTGCACGACGCTGCCCGTGTAGACGTTGAAGTCGTCGGCGAGCGGACCGCCGGAGGCGAGTGCGACTCCCGCGTCCTCGAAGTCGATCAGGTTCCGCGTGATCACGCGGCGCCAGGGCATGCCCTCCTTCGGGGTCGCCCGGGTCTCGTGCAGGTGGAAGAGGTGGAACTCCCCGTCGGCCTGCCAGGGGATGAGATCCCCGACCCAGGCGTTCTCGGGGCGGAAGAAGCCGCGTTGACTCATGTCACTCCGTCGTGTGGTTAATCGGTTACGCAGACCCTACCGGCTCGGAGGGCGATTGATCAACCGTTTAATCAGAGTGACGTCCACCGGACGCCGGCGCGAGTCGTCCGTGGGCACGATCGAGGCCCCGGTGCGCGGGGAGCGCATTCGGGGCCGAGGGGGGCGTCGCGTCAGACGGCCGGCCGGAGCAGCCCACCGGGGGAGCGGATCGTCGCTGCGGCGATCGCCATGGCTCTGCCGAGGACGGCGGAGTCGCTCTCGTCGGAGGTGAGGGCGGCGACGACCGTGGTGAACGTGGCGTCACCGGCACCCATGGTGTCGACGATCGCGCCCGGGGCCGTCGTGACGGGCGCGTCGGTGCGCTCCGAACCGCGCACCAGCGCGGCTCCGGCGGAGCCCGCCGTCTCGAGCACGGCCCGCGCACCGGAGGCGAGCAGCCGCCTGGTGCCGTGGGCCAGAGCGGCGCCGAAGACGAGCTCGGCGTCCTCGGCGCCCAGCTTCACCAGATCGGCGCGGGCCGCGAGTCGCAGCAGGCCCTCGGCGAAGGCGGCCCGGTCGCGCAGCAGGCCGGTCCGCGGGTTCGCGTCGATCGCCAGCCGGGCCGTGG
This sequence comes from Rathayibacter festucae DSM 15932, assembly GCF_004011135.1. Taxonomy (NCBI): domain Bacteria; kingdom Bacillati; phylum Actinomycetota; class Actinomycetes; order Micrococcales; family Microbacteriaceae; genus Rathayibacter; species Rathayibacter festucae. The sequence goes on from NZ_CP028137.1 coordinate 1,432,709, forward strand.
GGGGCACGAGCGCCGTCAGGGTCTGCACCTCGTCGGGGTCGTCGAAGGGGAACCCGCTGACGACGATCAGGTCGGCCCGCGCGGCCGCCCGCCGCAGCGCCGGAGTCGCCATGATCGTCCGCCGCCGCGACGCCTCCGAGAACGAGTACCGCGGCTCGCCCGCGGTGCGGTCCGAGACGGCGCGACCGGTTCCGAGCGGAGCCGCGGTCGCCAGCAGCGGCACACCGTGCTCCTCGAGGTGGGCGCGGAGCAGCGCGCCGGCCGGATCGTCGCCGACCATGCCGGCGAGCACGGCCGGAACCCCCAGGACCGCGAACCCCACCGCGACGTTCAGCGCGGAGCCTCCCGCGACGTCGGTCGACCCGTCCGGCGTGCGCAGCTCGTCGATCAGCACGTCGCCGAGGACGAGGACCGCGGGACGGTCGGCGCCGCCCCGCTCACCTCCGCCCCGCTCACCGGCCATCGAGCACGGTGACATCGAGGGAGACGCCCGCGAGGACCGCGGACTCGGAGCGCAGCAGCACGGCGATGTCGTCGTCGGCGGGGAAGATCTGGTCCGTGAGGACGATCCGGCCGTCGTCGGCGAACACCTCGATCGAGGACGCGTCGACCCACACGTCGAGCTCGACGGTCCCGTCGGGGCGGTGCGGGAGCGCGGTCTCCGAGACGCTCGCGAAGATGTCCGAGAAGGCGCTGTCGCCGGAGTCGCGGCGGTCGATGCTCAGGCGACCCTCCTCGAGGCGCACGATCGTGCCGCGCAGGCCGTCGGCCGAGGCGCGCACGACGAGCTCGAGGGGAGCCTCGGCGGGCCGGCCCACGAGGCGGATCCGCAGAGCCCGACCGTGCGCGCTCTCCGGGACCGTGAAGAGCCCCGCTTCCGGGGAGGCGTCGTCGGAGGAGAAGTCGGGCTCCCCGGTCGACGGGAGCGCCGGACGCTGGACCAGCCGCTCGCCCTCGAGCGAGAGCAGGCGGGGCAGAGCGGCGGATCCGCGCCAGGGGGAGGTCGGCACCGTGTGCGCGTAGTCCCAGTTGCTCATCCAGCCGATCATCGTCGGCTCCGGAGCGTCGGACACGGTCACGCCCGCGTAGAAGTCGCGGCCACGGTCGAGCCAGTCCCAGGACGTCGCCGTGAAGGTCGTGCCGTCGAAGTCGCCGACGAAGTACTGCATGCCCGAGCCGCCGGCCGGGTTGCCCGGGTTGGTCGAGATCACGAGGACCCAGCGGTCGTCGAGCGGGAAGAGGTCGGGGCACTCCCACATCCCCTCGGTGGAGCCGGCCGGGCCGAAGACCGAGAGCGGCTCCCAGTCGCGCAGATCCTCCGAGCGGAAGAGGTGCACCTGCCGGTCGAGCGCCTCCACGGTCGCCATGATCCAGTGGTCCCCATGGCGGAAGACCTTCGGGTCGCGGAAGTCGGCCGTGCCGCGGTCCAGGACCACGCCGTGCTTGGTCCAGGTCTCGCCGCCGTTCAGGCTCGACGCGAGGGCCTGCGCCTGGCTGCCCTCGCGCGCGGAGGTGTACAGCGCGACGAGCGGCGGCCGCTCGGCGGTGCCCAGCCCGGAGGAGTTCGTGCGGTCGGACACGATCGAGCCCGAGAAGACGCCCTCGTGCTCGTCGTGCAGCAGGGCGACGGGGTGCTCGGTCCACTCGAGGAGGTCGGCGCTGGAGGCGTGGCCCCAGCTCATGTTGCCCCAGTCGTCGCCGCTCGGATTGTGCTGGAAGTAGAGGTGGTAGCGGCCGTCGTGGTGGATCAGGCCGTTGGGGTCGTTCATCCAGTGGCGGGCCGGTGCGAAGTGCACGGCCGGGCGCACGGAGAGAGCGGTGGTGGTCATCGAGGGGTCCTTCCGGAGTTCGGGAGCAGGGTCGGATCGGCAGTGCCCAGGGACGGCGTGCCCGGCGACGGGGTGCCCGGCGGCGGGCTGCCCAGGGACGGGCTGCCGCCGAGGGCGCCGACGACGGGCCGGTCGGCGTCCTCGATGCCGTCGCGGTTCACCCAGTGCGTGGCGGTCACCCAGTGCACGGCCCCGCGGTCGGCGCCCGCGCTGCGGCGGGCGGTGATGCCCGCGATCTCGGCGCGGGCCCGGGCGCGGTCGGCGCGGTCGAAGGCCGTGGTGCGGTGCGGGTCGGGTGCGGCAGAGATCAGCAGGCGCGTGTAGGGGTGGCTGGGCGTGTCCATCACCTCGGCGCTGCTGCCGCCCTCGACGATCACGCCCTGGAGCATCACGCTGGTGGTGTCGGCGAGGAAGCGGGCCGAGGCGAGGTCGTGGGTGATGTAGAGGATCGAGATCCCGCGCTCGTCGCGCAGGCGGCGCAGCAGCTGGAGGACGCCCATCCGCACCGAGACGTCGAGCATCGAGGTCGGCTCGTCGGCGAGGATGACCGTCGGGTCGGCGGCGAGGGCCCGAGCGACGGCGACGCGCTGGCGCTGGCCGCCGGAGAGCTCGTGCGGGTAGCGGTCCAGGAATCCGGGATCCAGCTCGACCGACCGCATGAGCTCCTCCGCCCGGACCGCGCGCTCGCGGGCGCTCAGCTCGGGGGCGTGCAGCACCAGGGGCCGCTCGAGGAAGTGGCGGACCTTCTTGGTCGGGTTCAGCGAGCCGAACGGGTCCTGGAAGACCATCTGCACGGTGCGGCGGTAGGCGCGAGACGCCCGCCGCGGCTCCTTCGCCAGCACGTCGACGCCGCCGACCACCATGCGGCCGGAGGTCGGCTCGACCAGCCGCGCGAGCATCCGGGCGATGGTGCTCTTCCCGCTGCCCGACTCGCCGACCAGGGCCATGATCTCGCCGCGGTGCAGCTCGAGGTCGGCGTGGTCCACCGCGACGGTCGACTTCTTCGAGAGGAGACCGCCGGTGCGGAACTCCTTGGTCAGCCCGCCGAGGGAGACGACCACGTCGGTCTCCTGCGGAACGGGTGCGACCGCGGCGGCTCCCGGTCCGCCCTTCTGGATCGGCGGGAACGCCGCGATCAGCGTGCGGGTGTAGTCGCTCTGCGGGTTCGCGTAGACCTCGCGGGAGACCCCGCTCTCGAGCAGCCGGCCGTGGCGCATCACGCCGAGTCGCTGCGAGATCTCGACCATGAGCGAGAGGTCGTGGGTGATGAAGAGGATCGCGAAGCCCAGCCGGCGCTGGAGCTCCTTGATCTCGTGGATGATCTCCTGCTGCACGACCGCGTCGAGCGCGGTGGTCGGCTCGTCCATGATCAGCATCGGCGGCTCGAGCGCGAGGGCGATCGCGATGACGGCGCGCTGGCGCATCCCGCCGGAGAGCTGGTGCGGGAAGGCGTCGATGCGGGCGGGGTCGATCCCGACCAGCTCGAGCAGCTCGGCCGCGCGAGCCCTGGCCGCCCGCCGGCTGTCGCCCCGGTGCGTGGTGAGGACGTCGACGATCTGGTCGCCGACGGTCATCACCGGGTTGAGCGCGTTCATCGCACTCTGGAACACCATCGAGACGCGGCTCCAGCGGAAACGGCGCAGCTCCTCGGCGCCGAGCGAGGTGACGTCGACGCCGTCGCAGTGGATCGAGCCGGAGACGACACGGCCGTTGGCGCCGAGCAGCCGCAGGATCGCGGTGGCGATCGTGGACTTGCCGCTGCCGGACTCGCCCGCGAGTCCGAAGGTCTCCCCGCGGCGGATGGTGAAGGAGACGTCGTCGACCGCGCGCACGGTGCCGGCGGCGGTCTCGTACTCGATGGTCAGGTTGCGGACGTCGAGGACGACGTCGTCCTCGGTGCGGAGGGTGCTCATTTCCGGGGGCCCTTCTTCGTGGCGCGGATGAGACGCGGGTTGGTGATCTCGTCGACCGCGTAGTTGATGAGGGCGAGCGAGAAGGCGACGAGAGCGATCGCGACGCCCGAGGGGACGAAGGTCCACCAGGTCGCGCGGATGAGGGAGCCCTCGATGCTGGACCAGTAGAGGTTCGTGCCCCAGCTGACCGAGGAGACGTCGCCGAGGCCGAGGAACTCGAGGCCGGCCTGGGCGCCGATGCCGAAGATGACGCAGGCGAGGAAGGTGCTCATCACGACGGACGCCATGTTGGGGAGCATCTCGCGCAGCATGATGTGCGGCGAGCGCTCGCCGGTGACCACGGAGGCGTCGATGAAGTCCTTGCCGCGCAGCGAGAGCGCCTGCGAGCGGATGACGCGGGCCGAGCCCGCCCAGCCGGTGGCGACGAGGACCAGGACGATCGTGGCCGGCCCCGGCGGCAGGAACGCGGCGAGGATGATCAGCAGCGGCAGCCCGGGGATGAGCAGGAAGACGTTGGTGACGACCGAGAGCACGTCGTCGACGACGCGGCCGAAGTAGGCGGAGGCCAGGCCGACGATCAGGCCGACGACGGTGGCGGCGATGCCGACCGCGAAGCCGATCGAGAGCGAGCTGCGCGAGCCCCAGATCAGCAGGGCGAGCACGTCCTCGCCCTTGGCCGTCGTGCCGAGCAGGTGCGCGAGCGAGGGCGGCTCGGAGCCGGCGACGACGGCGGTGTTCGGATCGCCGGGCGAGAGGAGCGGAGCCGCCAGCGAGAGCAGCACGAAGAGGGCGAGGATCACGACGCCGACGAGCGCCCGGCGGTCCCGGAGGATCCGCGCGAGGAAGTGGCTGCGGACCACTCGGGGCGGCGCGGGCTTCGCGCTCAGCGGGTCGTCGACGGCGGTGGCGGGGATCGGGTTCTGCAGGGACATGACTACCTCACTCGCACGCGCGGGTCGAGCCGCACGTAGACGATGTCGATCAGGAAGTTGGCGATCAGGACCGCCGCGGTCAGGGTGAGGAAGATCCCCTGCATCAGCGGGTAGTCCAGGGCCTGGACGGCGCGCAGCAGCTGGTAGCCGATGCCCGGGTAGGCGAAGACGACCTCGGTCAGCAGGGCGCCGCCGACGACGAAGCCGATGGACATGCCGAACGAGGTGATCGAGGGCAGCATCGCGTTGCGGGCGGCGTAGCGGAACATGATCCGGCCCTCCCGCAGGCCCTTGGCGCGGGCCATCGTGATGTAGTCCTCGGCCGAGGTGGCGATCATCGTGTTGCGCATGCCGAGCATCCAGCCGCCGATCGAGACGGCGACGATGGTCACCGCCGGCAGGAAGAGGTGCGTGAGCACGTCGCCGAGGAACTGCGGCGAGAACGACGGCTGCGATCCGAGGGTGAAGGCCTGCCCGATCGGGAACCACTTCAGCGACACCGCGAACAGGAACAGCGCGCCCATCGCGATGAAGAAGTAGGGGAACGAGCCGACGAAGACGAGCAGCGGCGGGAGGATCCGGTCGAGCACGCCGTTCCGCCGCCAGGCGACGACGACGCCGAGCAGGTTGCCGAGGACCACGGCGACGATCAGGGCGGAGCCGCCCAGGAGCAGGGTCCAGCCGAGCTGCGTCCCGATCACCTCGGTGACCGGGGTGGGGAACTGCGAGATCGACATGCCCAGGTGCCCGGTGAGCACGTCGCCGAGGTACTGCACGTACTGCAGCGGCAGCGGGCGGTCGTCGAGGCCGAAGAGGTGGCGGAACTGATCGATCTGCTCGTCGGTGAGCGTGCCCTGCATCGTGCCGATCATCCGGCCGACGGGGTCGCCGGGGATGAGGCGCGGAAGCAGGAAGTTGATCGTCAGCGACGCCCAGAAGGCGATGAGGTAGAAGCCGAGGCGGCGGAGCACGAAGGTCATGACTGCGGTCCTCCGGAGGATCGAAGGGAGGGGGAGGGGCGTCCCGCCCGGCGCGCGCCGGACGGGACGGACTCAGCGGGGGACACGGTCCGCGCGAGCCGGGAAGGGGCGAGCGGGGCGGCTCGGCGCGTCCTGGTACCAGTAGGCGACCGAGGACACGTCGTCCGAGCGCTCGACGAGGTCCGGGCCGACCTGCCCGATCTGCTGCAGGGTCACCCGCAGGCTCGAGTGGAAGTAGATCGGATCGGGCTCGTGCCAGCGGTACATGCCGTGGACGGGCGCCATCGCGGTCGCGTAGACCGCCTGCTGCGACTCGTCCCGGGTGGCGTAGGTCGGGTAGCCGACGTACGGGGCGCTGTAGGTGAGGACCTGCGGCTCGAACTCCTTCGACAGCCGGTCCTGGAACGCCCAGGCCCCGCCGTAGTAGTCCTCGGTGCCGGTGCCGCAGATCGTCGGGTGCTCGGTGTCGCCGTCGAGGAAGAACTTCATCTCACCCTCGCCCCACCAGTAGCGCTCCAGCTGGACGATCGTCAGCGAGGTGCCGACGAGGACGCCCGAGCCCTCGACACCGTCGAGGACCGTGTAGTCCACGCCGCGCACCGTCGGGTTCTCGCGCCGGTACTCCGCGTGGAAGCGCAGCGGGCCGATCGCCGACGCGTCCTGCTTCTCGACGTAGTCGATCTGATAGAACAGCCCGCCGACGTCGACCGGGTGCTGGTTCTCGATGGTGACCCGCGCGCCCTCGGCGAACGGCATCGCGAAGTAGGCGTTCATCCCGCCGGTCGGCGCGACGAGCACGAGGCTCGAGGTGACCAGGCTCCGCTGGCCGTTGCCGTTGCAGAAGAAGTCGCCCAGCGGCGCCTCGACGGCGGGCGTCTCGGAGCCGTCCCAGTACATCCGCAGCACCAGGTCGCGCAGCACGAAGCCGACAGCCTCGGTGTGCGTGCCGACCGTGAACCAGACGTGCCGGATCTCGCCGGCGCCGGAGAGATCGGCCAGCACGGTCGTCTCGCCGGCGGGGAGGGTGATGCACGGGGCGCCCTTCCGGCCCGGGCCGAGGATCGAGGCGGCGCGCCCGCCCTCGCCCGGCGCACCGGTCGGGTTCTCCGCCGTGACGGACCGCGAGCGGTCCCCAGCGGTCAGTGCGGCGTTCGAGCGGGTCAGGAACTCACTGCTCATCGGTCGTCCTCCTTCTCGTCCTGGATGCTCCGGAGCTCCCCGGAGACCTCGATGCGCCCTTCCTGCGCGAAGACCGCGAGGGAGCCGCCCCGCTGGTCGTAGCCACGGAAGGTGAAGGCGGACGTGCCGCCGACGTAGACGACGGAGACCTCGCCGTCGAACACGACGGTCATCGCCAGCTCGCCCTCCGGCACCTCGAACGGGCGCACGTCGAACGGCGCGTCCGAGCCGAACCGGTCGAGGCGGTCGATCCGCACGCGGTGCTTCCCGGGCTCGATCGTCACGGAGTAGCCGGAGCGGCCGGTCTCGTCGGTCCGCAGCTCCACGCCGAACGCCTTCGTGCCGGGCTGCGGCATGAGCACGAGGTCGACGAGTCCCGTGTGCGGCATCCGGGTGAGGATCCGCCGCTCGAAGCCGTGCTCGGAGCCGAGGCTCGCCGGCGCGAGGGCGACCGGAGCGGCCGCACGATCCCGCTCCAGCGTCCTGCGGGTGAGGGCCGCCTCCACGACGCGGAGCGTGCCGTCCTCGTTCTGCAGCAGCTCGTGCACGACGAGGTTCCCGCCCCAGAGCCACGGCGCGCCGTCTTTGCCGACGGCGTAGTTCGGGCACCAGCCGACCAGGTAGCGGCGCTCGCCGTCGGAGACGGTCTTCGCGGCGTAGAGGCCGAGGCCGTCGAGCTCGTCGTCGTCCGGCGCGGTCCACGGGCCCTCGAGTGAGGTCGCGGTGCGGTACCGGGTGACGGTGCGGTCGGTGAGGGTGGAGTAGACGAGGTACCAGCGGTCGCCCATCCGGAACAGGTCGGGGCACTCGTGCATGGAGAACAGGCCGGGCGCCCAGAGCGGCTCGCCGACGGTCCAGGTCAGGCCGTCGGGCGAGGTGGCGGTGGCCGTCACTCCGCGACGCAGCGCAGGACCCTCGAGGCTCTGGCCGGCGATCAGCATCAGGTACGTGCCGTCCTCCTGCTCGAGGACGAAGGGGTCGCGCCACTCATGGGCGTCGTAGCGCTCGGCGTCGGCGACGAGTGCGAAGCCGGCGTCCTTCTCCCAGGTGACGAGGTCGGTGCTGGTGGCGCGGAGGACGGTCTGGTGACGGCCGCCCTGCTCCTTCTGCCACTCGCCGAAGCCGGTGTAGTAGGCGTACCAGCGGTCGCCGATGCGGATCACGCTGCCGGTCGCCGCCGAGGCGTCGGCGTCGCGGAGGCCGCCGCGGCGGACGGCCGGGCCGTGCTCCTCGAACTCGACGAAGTCGGTCGTCGAGACGTGCCACCAGTCCGTCTCGATGCGGTCGTGGGTGTCGTCGGCGTAGCGCTTGAGGTAGAAGACGTGGAAGACGCCGTCCGCGAAGTAGGGGATGGTGTCGCCGAGGCGCGCGCGCTCGGGCTTGTAGAACAGGGTCACGGGAGTCCCTTTCACAGGAGGAGGGGGCGGCGGAGCCCGGAGGCTCCGCCGCCGACGGGCGCGATCAGCGCGGGTGGATCGTGGTCAGGACCTTGACCGTGCTGGACGCCTCGGGGGAGAGGGTCGCGTAGGGGTCCTCCTCGCTGGGCCAGCCGACGAAGGTGGTGCTGTTGTACGCGCCCCACTCCGGGCCGGGGAACAGCGGGACGGTCGGCGCCTGCTCGGAGTAGAGGGCCTGCAGCTGGTTCATCACCGAGCGCTGCTCGTCCTCGCTCGTCGCCGCGGCGAACTGATCGAGCAGGACGTCGGCCTGAGGGTCGCAGAAGCGCTGGAAGTTCTGCGTGGCCTGCTCGCCCTCGGGCTGGACCGTGCGGCAGGAGAGCATGCCCCGGTAGAACTCGTAGGGGGTGACGCCGGTCTGGCTCCAGGCGATGTTGCCCTGGAAGGTGCCGCCGAACAGCGCCTGGTTGATCTGCGACCAGTCCTGCACCTTGAGCGGGGCGTCGACGCCGATGGCCTTCATGTCGTCGGAGATCACCTGCGCTACCGCGATCCAGTCGGTCGACGCCGAGCCGACGCCGATCGAGAACGAGACGGGGGTGCCGTCGGGCGCGACGCGCATGCCGTCGGAGCCCTTCGCGTAGCCCGCCGCGTCGAGCATCGCGTTCGCGGCGTCGACGTCGTAGGTCGTCCAGTCGCACTGTGCGACGACGGTCTCATCGCGCCAGGAGTCGTAGGCGTCGCTCAGCCCGGTGCAGTCGGCGGGGTGGGTGTAGCCGCTCATGCCGGTCGCGGCGACCTTGTCGCGGTCGATGCCCATGCTGATCGCCTTGCGCAGCTGCACGTCGTCGAACGGCGCCTGCGTGGTGTTGAGCGTGAGCGAGACCGTGTTGCCGACGGCGGGGAACCAGTAGCCGCGGTGCTCGGGATCGGGGTCCACGTAGGTCTTCTGGATGTCCTGGATGAAGCCGAGGCCGAAGTCGATGTCGCCGTTGATCGCCGCGATGTTGGCGGCGTCGTTGGCACCGTAGGCGATGACGCGGATCCCCGAGTAGTCGGCCTTGTCCTTCTGCCAGTAGTCCGGGTTCCGCAGCAGGTCGAAGGACTGCGCCGAGAAGCTCTGCACCTGGGTGAAGGGGCCGGAGCCGACCGGGTCGGGGTTCTGGAAGGTGGCCGGGTCGTCGACGTCCTTCCAGACGTGCTCGGGCACGACGACCTGGACGCCGAGCTCGTAGAGGCCCGGGGTGTACGGGCGGTTGAAGGTGTAGACGACGGTCTTCTCGTCGGGAGCCGCGACGGAGTCGACGTAGTCGTAGGTGGCGTCGCCGAGGACCTTCCGCACCAGACCGAAGGTGTAGGCCACGTCCGCGGCGGTGAGCGCCTCGCCGTCCGACCAGGTCAGGCCGTCGTTCAGCGTGAAGGTGAGCTGCAGGCCGTCGTCGCTCCACTGGTAGCCGCTGGCCAGCCAGGGCTCGATCTCGCCCTTCGCGAGGTTCGTCACCATCGGCGACTCGTAGATCGCGCGGTTGGTGATCTTGAGCGCAGACGGCGAGAACGGGTTGAAGTTGCGGGTGAAGGAGGCGTTGCCGATCGAGGCGATCCGCAGGGTGTCGCCGGTGCTCGTGCTCGGAGCGGTGGTGCAGCCGGCGGCGCCGAGGGCGACCGCGGTGGCGAGGACCGTGGGGACTACTAACGCGCGCCAGAAGCGTCGCGCAGAAGGTCGGGACATGGTTTTTCCTTTCGACTGTGAATGGAACGGGCGAGCGCCGGGGGCCGGGATCGTCGCCGCGGGGTGCGCCTCCGCCGGGGCGGAGGGAGTCAGGGGTGGGGGAGGGAGCCGTCTCGGTGGAGGGGTCGGGGTCAGGCGGGGCCGGGGTCGGGCGGGGTCGCGGTCAGACGGGGTCGGGGTCAGACCGAGTCGCGCAGGATCGGGGGGCAGCGGACGGTGAGCCGCGGCACGTCGTGATCGCCGGGGCCGCGCACGAGGAGCTCGGCGCCGAGCCGGCCCATCTCGCGGAACGGCAGGGCGATGGTGGTGAGCGAGGGACGGAGATACGCGGCGATGACCTCGTGATTGTCGAAGCCGACGATGGAGAGGTCGGTCGGGATGCCCAGGCCGGACTCGCGAGCCGCGTCGTAGGCGCCCATGGCGATGCGGTCGTTGCCGCAGAACAGGCCGTCGGGTCGCGCGCGGGCGAGCAGGGCCCTCGTGGCGTCGTAGCCCGATGTCGCATCCGCGCCGCCGGCCACGATCAGCGCGGGGTCGACCGGGACACCGGCCTCCTCGAGCGCCTGCCGGTAGCCGGCGAGGCGGCCGCGGGCCGCGTCGAGGTGCTCGTCGATCCCGACGAGCGCGATGCGGCGGCGTCCGCGCTCGAGCATCAGCCGGGTGGCCGTGTAGCCGCCGTCCTGCTCGTCGGGGACGATCGAGGGGTGCGTGCCGGCCTCGTCGTAGCAGTGCACGAGGGCGACGTCGATGTCGTCGAGCTCACGCGGGATCTCGATGGCGCGGTTGTAGGTCGTGGCGATCATCACGCCGCCCACCCGGTGCTCGAGCATCATCTCGACCGACTTGCTGTCCGGGCGGTCGGGCGTCGGGGTGCCGACGATGATCAGCGACTTGCCGTGCTCCCAGAACCATTCCTGGGCGCCGGCGATCAGCTCGCCGGCGAAGGGGGTCGAGACGATGTCCGTGACCAGTCCGAACAGGTCGGTGGTGCGGCCGGCGAGGGCGCGGGCGCCGGCGTTCGGCCGGTAGCCGAGCTCGGCCGCCGCGGCGAGGACCCGGGCCTTCGTCTCGCTCGAGACCTGCTTCTCGTCGTTGAAGGCGAACGAGACCGCCGAGCGGGAGACGCCGATGTGGCGCGCCACGTCGCTCATCGTGACTGCTCTGCGTGTCATCCGGCAACCTCCCTGTCGCGCTCCAGAAGCAAACTAACGCGCGTTAGACGCGGCTGTCAAGAGCGGACGAGCACGCCGCCGCGTGACTCTCGAGCGGCGCGCACCAGGAGCCGGGTTCCGCCGCACGGTGGATCTACGGGGAAGAGACGCCGCAGACATGCCGGTCGAGCAGCGCGCAGCGCGTATCGAGACCCGGCTCCGGCGGACGGTGGATCTCGATACGCCCGCTCCGCGGGCTACTCGATCAGCATGCAGGGCCCACTCCGCGGGCTGCTCGATCAGCTTGCAGGGCCCGCTCCGCGGGCTGCGCGATCAGCAGGCGGCCGCCGCCCCGCGGGCTACGCCGACGGCTGCTCCGGCATCGCCGCCGTGCCCGTGGCGCGCAGGCGCTCCTTGACCAGCTCCGGGAAGAGGGGGCGGCCGTAGAAGTAGCCCTGGGCGCGGTCGGCGTGCAGGCTCGTCAGCAGCTCGTGCGCGGACGGCGTCTCGACGCCCTCGACGATCGTGTGCATGTCGAGGTCCGAGACCAGGTTGATGATCGAGCGGAGGATCGTCGCGTGCCGGGGGTTCTCCTCGTCGGCGAGGAAGACGCGGTCGATCTTGACGATGCTCAGCGGCACCGTCAGCAGCGCCGCGGCGGCCGCGTGCTCCTGGCCGTAGTCGTCGAGCGCGATCGCGATGCCGTCCGCGGTGAGGGCGCGGACCCGCTCGATGACGGCCTCGTCGACGTGCCCGATGGAGCCCTCCGTCAGCTCCAGGCAGAGCTGGATGCCCTGGTCGGCGGTGCGATGTGCGCAGATCACGTCGGTGACGCCGTCGTGCATCAGCTGCTCCGCCTCGATGTTGACGCTCAGGAACGTGACCGACGGATCGATCGCGCGGAACTCGATCATGCAGGCCACCGCCTGGTCGACGATCTGCACCGTCAGCTCGTCCAGCAGGCCCAGCGAGCGCGCGATGTCGACGAGGGTGATCGGGCTCAGCGCGGTGCCGTCGGTCCGGGTGTAGCGGGCCAGCGCCTCGAAGCCGACGATGCGCCGCTCGGCGACGTCGATCACCGGCTGGAAGGCGACCCGCACCGTCCCGTCGGCGACGGCGGCGCGGACCTCGGCGACGAGATCCAGCTCCTTCGTCTCGGCCTCCAGCACCGCCGCCGCCTGCGCCTCCTCGCCCTTGCGCTCCTTCTTCGTCTCGTACATCCGCTCGTCCGCCTCCTGCATCACCCGGTCGAATGAGCCGCCGTCGACAGCGACCGGGGCGCCGATGCTGATGCGGGGGTGGAGCTCGGCGTCGCCGACGACCAGGGGCCGCTCGACCGCGCGCGCGATCCGGAGCGCGACGGCTCCGGCGGTGACCGAGTCCAGGAGGACGGCGAACTCGTCGCCGCCGATGCGCGCGACGACGTCGTCCCCGCGCACGCTCTCGCGGATGCGACGGGCGACCTCCTGCAGGACGGTGTTGCCCGTCGAGTGGCCGTGGGTGTCGTTGACGGCCTTGAAGTCGTCGAGATCCATGAACAGCACCGCCCGCTCCTCCTGGTCGCTGATCGCCGCGAACTCCTCGTACAGGCCGCGGAGGTTGCTGAGACCGGTGACCGAGTCGGTCGTGGCCTGATCGCGCAGCACGCGGGTGCTGCGGCGATCGTAGAGGGCCTGGGTCGCGATGTGCGCGAGGGCGAGGAGGGTGCGGTGCTCGAGGGTGGTGAAGCCGCCGGAGTCGGGGCGCCGCGTCAGGACCACGTGCCGCAGGCCCAGACCGGGCGTGGCGATCGGCGCCGACAGCTCGAACGCGCGCCCGGGAGTGGCGGAGATCCGCGTGCTCGCTGACGGGATCGCCGTGCGGGCCGCCCGCTCGAGCGTCTCGAAGATCGCCTCCTGGTCGCCCCACGGCAGAGCCAGCGCCGCCTCGATCAGGCCGTTCAGCTTGCGCTCGATCCGGGCGCGACGGAGGTACTGGCTGACCACGGCGACCGCCAGCGCGACGATCAGGAGCGTGTTCGCCGAGCGGATCTCGAGGCCGGCGCCGAGATCGATGCGCTCGACTCCGGCGGAGAGGTGCGCGCCGTAGGCGAGGGCCACCAGCACGATGTTGAGGCCGAGGGCGAGCAGCACGCGGTCGGGCCGGAGCGCCGGCCGCGGCACGTCGCTGACGTCGGCCAGGGTCAGCCAGGCCTGCAGGTACTCGGCCCCGATCGAGAGCAGTCCGTAGGCGAGCACCGCCGGCACCGCCGCGAGGACCGGCCACCAGCCCGACTGCGGGAAGAGGGAGAGGACGAGCAGGAACGCCCCGCCCGAGAGCGCGGCGAGTCCGGTCCAGTAGACGACGGCGGCCCAGGGGCGCCGCGAGATCACCTGGAAGAGCGCGATCGCGAGCACCCAGAGCAGCAGCGCCTGGACGCGCGGCACGTCCTGGGCCAGGAAGGCGAGCACCGAGACGCCGACCCCGAAGGTGACCGTGCCGATGCCGGAGGCGAGTTCGAGCCGGAACGAGGCCGTGATCCACATCGCGGCGAGCAGCACCAGGAACGCCAGCCACAGCCCGGGGAGCGCCGGTGCGTGCGGGACGAGCAGCACCAGCGTCAGGAGGAGGCCCGCGCCGCCGACGCCGAGCCGGAGCGCGCGCACCGAGCGCGGGGCGCCACGGCCTGAGAGCACCTCGGGTGAGGCCGGCGGATCCTCGGCTCGCGCCGTCGAGAATCCTGCAGCCGCATCGCTCATGCGTCGGCCACCCCCTTCACACCGCGTCGCCCGCCCGGAGACCCGGCGCGTGACCACCTTGGCACAGACGTGGAGCCCCGCCCGCACCAGGAGGCGGGGCTGCAGGCCGCGCTGCTGAGGGCGGTGGGTCTCGATACGCCCCTGCGGGGCTACTCGACCAGCATGAAGGGGCACGCGCATCCGCGGGTGCGTGTGCATGCTGATCGAGTAGCCCGAAGGGCGTATCGAGATCCACCGCGTCAGGAGCCGGGTCTGCAGGCACGGTGGGTCTCCGGGCCGGTCGCTCAGTCCTTCGCGGCGAGGACCCGCACGTCCCACGGGCCGAGCTCGAGCTCGGTGCCTGCGGGCAGCTCGGCTCCGGTCAGCACGTCGGTGGCGGCAGCCGGCAGCGGGTACACCGAGGGCTCCCAGGACCAGTTGTGCACGAAGCGGATCCGCTCGCCGTGGCGGTTGGTCGCGCTGGTGACCGTCTGCGACGCGGTCGCGCGGCGCCAACCCGAAGCGGGGTCGCCGACGGCCCAGGACATCAGGGCACGCGCCAGCTCGAGGTCCGGCACGGTGCCGACGGTCGTGACCCGGCCCGCGCCGTGCGCGCGCGTCGTCACGGCGGCGAACCGGCCGTGGTGCGGGTGGACGTAGCGCACCAGCACGTCGGCGTCGTCGGGCTGCAGGCCGTCCGCCCACAGGGTCGCCGTGGCGCCCACCGGCAGCGGGAAGCCCGACTCCGCGACGACCGGCAGCGGGACTGCGAGGTTCGCGAACTCGTCGTAGTGCACGCCCGCGGCCCGGTCGAGGAAGGCGGGCTTGCGCTGCAGCCGGGCCCGCGCCTCCTCGTCCTCGTAGCCGGTGCGCACGCCCACGACCAGGTGCCCGCCCGCGGCCGCGTACGCCTCCAGCCACTGCAGCTGCGCGTCGTCGGCGATGGTGAACGCCGCGGCGACCAGCACGGGATGCGCGGCCGCGTAGGCGGCGGGCGTCGTCTCGGTCAGCTGCGAGGGGTGCACCGTGTTCGACTGCAGCCCCGCCTCGAAGGCGCCGCGCGCGAAGGAGTCGAAGATGGTCTGGAAGGTGCGCGTCGACGCGACGGGCACGCCGCGGGCGGCCCCGGTGCCGTGCGCCGAATCACTGAACGAGGGGTACTCCTCGAGCGCCCACTTGCTCTCGTTCGAGAACAGGATCGCCACATCGGAGTCGGGGGTCAGCTCGGTCACCCGGTCGCCGGCGGCGGCGAAGTCGGCTCCCAGCGCGGCGATCTGCTCGTAGACCCGGCCCGGCTCCTGCGAGTGCGGCAGGATCCCGCCCCAGTAGGTCTCGGCGCCGTGGTGCAGCGTGTGCCAGTGCCAGTACTCGATCATCGTCGCGCCCCGCGAGACCAGAGCCCAGGCGGCCTGGCGCCACTGACCGTCGTAGCCGGGCTCGTTCGACCACGGCATGCCGATCGCCTGCGCATCGGTCTCGGTCACCAGGAACGGCGCCTGCTTCGATCCGTACATGCGGTCCGCGGTGGCGTAGAGCGCCCAGGTGCCCGAGGTCGTCCAGTGCTGATCGAACACCCGCGCGTCCGGCAGCTCGAGCCCGTCCTGCATCCGGTAGTAGGGATTGCCGGCGGCGATGTCGAGGGAGCGCACGAGCTCCTCGTCCTGCACCGTCCTGCGCTCGTAGGAGATGCAGGTGGTGACGAACTGGTCGTCGCGGCCGGCCCGCGCGGTGATCTCCCGGACCATGTCGGCCTGCCAGCCGATGAAGTCCGTGGTCAGCGAGGCCTGGAAGCGGCGCCAGGCCAGGTCGTACTGCGGCTGCTGATTGGCGTCCGGGGTCCACAGGTCGGCCCAGGTCGACAGGCGGTGCGACCAGTAGGTCAGCCCCCACTCGTCGTTCAGCGTCTCGACGGTGCCGTAGCGCGCGCGCAGGTGGTCGACGAAGCGCTGGAAGACCTGCCGGTTGTGGAAGATCTCGTTGCCGGGCTCGTTGTCGACCTGGAAGCCGATCACCGCCGGATGCGCGGCGTAGCGCTCGACGATCCTCCGGATGAGCCGCTCGGCGTGGAAGAGGAAGGCCGGGTGCGAGTAGTCGATCTCCTGCCGGGCTCCCCAGCCCATCGGCCGACCGCTCGAGCGCTCGACGTTGATCTCGGGGTACAGCCGCGCGAGCCACATCGGCGCCGCGTAGGTCGGCGTGCCCAGCACGACCGCGATGCCGTGCTCGTGGGCCGCATCGAGCACCGGCTGCAGCCAGTCGAGCTCGAAGACCCCGTTCTCGGGCTCCCAGGTCGACCAGACCGACTCGCCGACGCGGACGACCGTGAAGCCCGCGGCCTTCATCAGCCGGAAGTCCTCGGCGAGGTCGCGGCGGCCCAGCCGCGAGGTCGGCTGGTACTCGTGGTAGTAGGCCGCGCCGAACAGGATGCGGTCGGTGAGGTGCTGCATGGGAGGGCCTTTCGGACGTTCGGGAGAGGAGTGGCGGAGGAGGGCGGTGGGGGTGTCAGCCCTTGACGGCGCCCGCGGTCAGCCCGTCGAGCAGCTGCTTGCGCAGCAGGAAGAACACCAGGATCGTCGGCACCGAGGCGAGGACCGCGCCCGCCAGGACGAGGTCGTAGGAGCGGTTCTCCGACGCGAACAGGATGTTCAGGCCCAGGGGGATCGTGTACTGCGACGAGTCCGAGAGCAGCACGAGCGGCCAGAGGAAGCTGTTGTAGCTCTGCAGGAAGCCCCAGACGCCCAGCGCTCCGAGGGAGGGGCGCAGCAGCGGCAGCACCACGCGCCAGAAGGTGCCGAACTCGCTGTTGCCGTCGATCCGGGCCGCCTCGATGATCTCGTCCGGGATCGACTGGACGATGAACTGCTGCATCATGAAGATCCCGAACGCGGGAGCGACCCACGGCACGATCAGCGCGAACCACGGGTTCGAGAGCCCCGCCTTCACGATCAGGATGAACAGCGGCACCAGGATCACGACGAACGGCACCGACAGCGACGAGAACATGATCGTGAAGAGCACCTTCTTGCCGCGGAAGGCGAACTTCGCGAAGCCGTAGCCCGCCATGGCGCAGACGAAGACCGAGACCGCGGTCGCCAGCAGCGAGGTGCCGACGCTCATGCCGAACCAGGCCCAGAAGGGCTGCGTGGTCAGCAGGTTGACGTAGTTGTCGGTGGTCGCGGGGTTCGGGACGAGCGACGGGGGAGTGGAGAAGATGTCGCCGCGGTTCTTGAACGAGCCGCTCAGCGCCCACAGCAGCGGGAACACGAAGACGAGCAGCAGGGCCGAGAGGGTGACGTAGAGCAGTCCTCGGCGGGCGCGCTCGCCGCCGCTCGCCCGGCGCTGCCTCCGCGGAAGGCGGCGCTCCGGAGCGTCGGCGGTGACGATTCCCGTGGTGGCGGTCATGAGGTTCTCCCGATGGCGAGGGCGCGGTTGAGGATCTGGCTGACGGCGAAGACGAGCACGAAGAGCACGACTCCGGCCGCGGCGGCGTAGCCGAACTGCTGGCGTTCGAACGCGGCGCGGTAGATGAACATCGAGACGGAGAGGGTCGCCTCGCCCGGTCCGCCCCGCGTGAGCAGGTACGGCTCGTCGAAGAGCTGGGCGGCGCTGATGAAGGAGGTGACGACGACGAACGCGGTCACCGGGCGGATCGCGGGGAGCGTCACGGTGCGGAACTTCGCGAGCACACCGGCGCCGTCGAGCTCGGCCGCCTCGTACAGCTCCTTCGGCACGGCCTGCAGTGCGGCGAGGAAGAAGATCGTCAGATAGCCGACCGTGCGCCAGAGCAGGACGAAGCCGATCGCGACCTTGGCGAGTGTCGGGTCGCCGAGCCAGTCGATGTCGCCGAACCCGAAGACCGCGCGGATCAGCGAGTTCAGGAGTCCGTAGCTGCGGTCGAAGATCAGGCTGTAGATCAGCGCGATGACGATCGGCGAGAGCACCATCGGGATGAAGAAGGTGAGCCGGAAGAGGTCGCGCGCCTTGAGCCCGCGGGCGTTCAGGCCCTGTGCGATCAGCAGCGAGCACGGCACGATCACGAACACCGCGATCAGCGTGTAGATCAGCGTGTTCACCAGCGCGACGCCGAAGCTCGTGTCGCCGAGCAGGTTCCCGTAGTTGGCCAGCCCGACGAACTCGGGCGAGCCGAGGCCGACCCACTCGGTGAGGCTCAGGTAGATCGCCGCCCCGACCGGGACGATCATGAACAGCGCGTAGAGCAGGTAGAACGGCGCGATGAAGAGGTACGGGGCCCGCCCGCCGGAGGTGTTCAGGCGCTTCCGCTTCGCGGCGCGCCGGGCCTCGAGCGGTGAGCCGCCGCGGCCGTCCTGAGCGGAGGCGGGCGCCCCGGCCGTGGTGAGAGTCGACATCATCGATCCTTAGCTGCGGGCCTGGCCGCGGAAGTCCTCGGCCGTGGCGCGGAGCGCCTGCGCCGGGGAGAGGGTGCCCTTGTAGGCCTGGAGGAGGTAGCCCGACAGCACGGTCGTGAGGATCTGCTGGTCCTGGCTCTGGAAGAGCGACGGGACCTCGTCGATGATCTCGCCGTAGACGTCGAAGAGCGCCTGGCCGCCGAAGTAGTCGTCGGTGATCGTCGCGAGCTCGGGGTCGTCGTAGACCGAGCGCAGCGTCGGCAGATAGCCGAGGTCGCGGTAGCGCTTCACCTGCTGGGCCGGATCGAGGTAGGCGGCGAGGACGAGCTCGACCGCGGCGTCGCTGTTGGCCTTGCCGGTGACCGCCGCGAAGCCGGTGCCGCCGCCCACGGCCGTGCGGCTGCCGCCGTTCGCGAAGCGGGGGAGCGTCTTCACCCGCCAGAGGCCGGCCTGCTCGGGCACGTTCGGCTTGATGCCGTAGCTCGAGTACCAGGTGGGCATGTCGACGCCGAGGATCGAGCCCTGCTTCAGGCCGCTCTGCATGCTCGGGCCGTAGTAGTCGGCGACGGTCGTGAAGAAGCCGGAGGCGAGTCCGTCGACCGCGAACTGCAGGGCCTCCTCGGCCTCCGGAGTGGCGAGGTCGAGGTTCCCGTCGCGGTCGAAGAGCTGTCCGCCGCGCTGCATCAGCAGCAGCTGGTAGCCCTGCACGACCTGCGGCAGATCGCTTCCGACGGAGAGCGCGCCGAAGGACACGCCCTCCCGCGCGCTGATCTCGCCGCCGACGCGGGCGAACTCCTCCCAGGTCTCGAGGTCGGTCGGCACGCCGAGGCGCGCGAACTCGTCCTCCCGGTAGTAGTAGACGGCGAGCGGAGTGTCGGAGTCGAGCGCGTAGAGGGCGCCGTCCTTGCTGAACGCGTCGACGCGGGCGGCGATCAGGTCGTCGCGGTAGGGGGCGGTCGCCTCGGTGAGGTCCACCAGCAGCTCGGGGGCGATCGAGCCGCGGAGCGTGCGGGCGAAGTTCGCGACCTCGATGCCGACGAGGTCCGGCGTGCCGGAGCCGGCGACGGCCTGCGCGATCAGCTTGGTGACGATGTCGGTCGCGCCGATCTTGGTGACATCGAGCGAGTAGGAGAAGTCGGTGCGCGCATCGGCGAGGGCGAGCGCCTCCGTGAAGAACGTCACGTAGCCGTCGTCGTGCGTCCAGAACGAGAGGTCGACGGCTCCGGACTCGACGGCCGCCTGCGGGCCGGTCGCGGCGCACGAGGCGAGCAGGGAGGCGAGGGCCGCCGAGCCGCCGGCGGCGGCGCCGAGACGGAGCAGCCCGCGGCGCGAGAGCGCGGGGGACAGTGGGTGCATGGAGGAGCTCCTTCGGAGAAGGGGGAGGGACGGGCCGACGGGCGCGCCGGAGGGACCGCGCGGAGGCGGCTCGTGCTGACCGCACGGACGGCGGTGGGAAGGGACGGGGAGAAAGCTGGAAGGGAGCCGAGGGCGCGGTCGGGGAGCTACGGGACAGGGACGGGCGACGCGGGCGCCAGCGCCGCGCGCTCGGGGTTCGCCGGCCCGCTGGATGCGCGGACGATCAGCTGGGCGGGGACCGAGCGGTGCCGCTCGGTCGGCGCATGGCCGTCGAGGGTGCGGATCATCCGGTGCATCGCGATGCGCGTGACCTCGGCGAAGTCCTGCTTGACCGTGGTGAGCGGCCGGTGCAGGAACTCCGAGATCGGGTCGTCGTCGAAGCCGACGACGCTGAGGTCCTCGGGGATGCGCAGGCCGGCGGCCTCGGCGGCGTGGATCGCCCCGACGGCCATCTGGTCGTTGGCGGCGAAGACGGCGGTGACATCGCGGCGGTGCAGGATCGACGCCATCGCCTCCGCCCCCGAGCGCGGGCTCCAGTCGCCGCTCAGCACGGGCGGCTCGGCGGCGTCGGCGTCGGCGAGGGCGGTCCGCCAGCCGTCGATGCGACGGCGGGTGGCCGACCAGGTGCCGGCGCCGGCGATGTGCCAGACCGTCTCATGGCCGAGGGCGAGGAGGTGCTCGGTGGCGCTGCGGGCGGCCCCGGCCTCGTCGGTGCCGACCACGAGCTCCTCCGGGCGGTGCGCCTCGCTCGGGTGGTCGAAGCTGAGCACCGTGACGTCGGCGGGGATGGCGAGGCGCGGATGCCCGAGATCGACCGGCTCCGAGAGGATGATGCCGTCGACGCCCTGGTCGACGAGGGCGTCGACCGCTTCCTGCAGCTCCGCGCCGCTGTTCTGCGTTGTGCGCACGACGCTGAGGGAGTAGCCGGCGGCACGGGAGGCCTGCTCCACGCCGTCGAGGATCGCGGACGGACCGTAGAGGGAGGTGCTCATCG